>NZ_MDEQ02000010.1 GCF_001883705.2 Burkholderia catarinensis | reverse complement strand
CGCTGTTCGATGACGGACGGCTACGACTGCTATCAGAATGCTCTGGCCGAGCGGGTCAACGGCATCCTCAAGGGCGAGTTCCTGTTGCAACGTCCCGCTGACCTTGAGCAGGCCGCCAAGATGGTCGAACAGTCGGTTCGCATCTATAACCACGAGCGGCCACATGCCGCTCTGAAATACAAAACGCCCGATGCGGTGCATCGGGCGCTCTAGGGTCTGGATACTGTCAACCTATTCCAGGACTTGACAGTGCGCCGACCGCGTGGCTTACGCGTCGCCGCCGATCTGGTCGATGCAGTAGCGTGCGATCGCGTCGAGCACGCCGTCGTCTTCGCCGACGGCCGTCGCGCAGCGAATCTCGACGCCGGGATGCGCGGCGCGGCATGCGTCGACGAGCTGCGGCAGGTCGCGGCGGACATGGCCGCCCTGGCCGAAGAACACGGGCACCACGGTGATGTGCGCACAGCCGGCCGCGACCTGCGCGGCAACGGCGTCACCGAGCGACGGCGTCATCAGTTCGAGGAACGCGAGCGACACGTGCGCCGCGGGGGAGCCGGCCCCGCGCAGCCGCGCGGCGAGCCGCTCGAACGGCTCGGCCCAGCGCGGGTCGCGGGCGCCGTGGCCGAACAGGACGATACCGTGCGAACTCATGTCGAAGCCTCCGTCGTGGCGCGGCGCTCAGTGCCGGTCGACCCACTTGAGCGCGAACAGGCCGAGCGCGAGATAGATGAGGCCCGGCGTCGCCGCCGTCAGCGGCGCGGGCCACGTGTTCAGCGTGCCGATATGCGAGAACAGCGTATTGAGGAGCTGGAAACTCATGCCGAGCATGATGCCGCCGAACACCTTCACGCCGACCACGCCCGCCCGCGTGTGCAGATAGGCGAACGGCAGCGACAGCACGAGCATCACGAATACCGCGAACGGATACAGCAGCTTGCGCCACAGCGCGATGTCGTAGCGCTGCGTGTCCTGCTGGTTTTCACGCAAGTGCTGGATGTAGCGGAACAGGTTGATGATCGACATGCGCTCCGGCGACACGAGCAGCACCGACAGGATCTGCGGCGTCAGGTCCGAGCGCAGCCGGTATTCGGGCAGCGATACCTGCTGCGACCGGTAGACGGGGTTCAGCGCGTCGGGGGCCTGGCCGCTGATCGGCTTGATCGGCGTCAGTTCCGTTTCGGTGACGCCCTTCAGCAGCCAGTGGCCGGGCGGCTCGTAGCGGCCCGTCTGCGCGATCCGCACATTCTGCAGCTGGAATTTCGAGTCGAACTCGTAGATGCGCACGTTGCTGATCGTCGAGTCGGGCGACAGGCTGCCGACGTTGACGAAGCGCGTGACCTGCTCGCCGTTTTCGCGGGCCGCGAGCGTGTCCTTCACCCATACGCCGGACTGGAAGTTCGACGACACCGACGCGCCGAGCGCCTGCAGCCGCACGCGCTCGGACAACTGGTCGGCGTACGGGCCGACGAATTCGCCGATCAGGTAGGTGACGATCACGAGCGGCACGCCGATCTTCAGCAGCGAGCGCAACGCCTGGTTGGTCGCGAGGCCCGACACGCGGAAGATCGTGAATTCCGAGTTCGCGGCCATCTGCGCGAACACGTAGATCGCGGCGATCAGCGCGGCGACCGGGATGATTTCGTAGAAGCGCGACGGGGTCTGCAGCGCAACGCGCAGCACCGCATAGCCGAACTTGTAGTTGCCGTGCCCGATCGAGTTCAGTTCACTGATCAGGTCGAAGAAGAAGAACAGGCCCGAGAACGCGAACAGGATGAAGACGAACGTGACGTAGATCTGTCGCGCGAAGTACTTTTCATAGAGCCGCATCGATCATGCTCCCGAGCGGCCGAACAGCGCGCGTGTAAACAGCGGACGATTGCGCACGCGCAACCAGAAGATGACGGCGACGATCACCGCAACGAGCACGTGCAGGCCGACGAGGCCGACGCCGAACGACATCTTGCCCTGTTCGATCTGCGCCTGCACGACGTTCAGCAGGTTCGAGTACGTGAGGTAGATCAGCACGGCCATCACGAGGTTGATCGTGCGGCTGCGGCGCGGGTTCTGGTACGCGAGCGGGATGCCGAGCACCATCAGGTTGATCGCGATCAGCGGCAGCCCGGCGCGCCACGCGAATTCCGCGAGGTTGTCGCGCGTCGGGTTGCGCAGCAGGTCGGGCGTCGGCGTGCTGTTGGTGGTCGGCACGTTGACGACGGGCGTGCTCGTGATCTTCACGCCGTAGCGCTCGAACTCCATGATCTTGAAGTTCGGCTGGCCGGGCGTGCCGTCGTAGCGGCGGCCGTCCTCCAGGACGACGAAACGGCTGCCGTCCCGCGTTTCCGTATGACCCGTCTGCGACACGACGACGTTGACCTTGCCGTTCTCGGTCGACGTGACGAACACGTTCTGTACCTTGCTCTGGTCGGGCGTCATCTTCTCGATGAAGAACACGCGGTGGTTCGTGGCCGACTCGCGGAACTGGCCCGGCGCGAGCAGCGAGATTTCGTCGCGCTGCTGGAAGCGAGCCTTGATCAACTTGCTCTGCTGGTTCGACCACGGCCAGCCGACGAATGCGAAGAAGGCGATCAGCAGGATGATCGGCGTGGCGAACACGCCGATCGGCTTGATGAGGCGCGTGAGGCTCACGCCCGACGCGAGCCACACCACCATTTCGGAGTCCCGGTACCACCGGGTCAGCACGAACAGGATCGACACGAACAGCGTGACGACGAGCATCACGGCGAGGTAGCCGATTACGGTCAGGCCGATCAGCACGAGCACGTCCCGCGGATCGATTTCACCGGACGCGGCGTAGCCGACGATGCGGATCATCATCGTCGTGAGCATGATCGTGAGTAGCACCATGAACACGGCGCCAGCCGTATACGCAAGCTCGCGCTGGAGGGAGCGTTCGAAGATCATTCTTGATGAGAAGAGGGCGGGAGGCTGCGCACGCGTGGTGGAGCGCTCGCGCCGCCACGGGAAAAATAGCGGATAATTGCGGCTTTCATCCTTAGCCCAGATTTTATCCGAGGACAAGCGCGATGGACTTTAGCATAAAAGGCTGTGATTGGAGCAAAGGCGAGGCCAAGGGGTTCCTGACCGGGAAGTCCGACTGCATCGTGCTCGGCATCTTCGAGGCGCAGACGCTTTCCGGCGCGGCGCTCGACATCGACACGGCCACCAAGGGGCTGATCGCGCGCGTGGTGAAGGCCGGCGACATGGACGGCAAGCGCGGCAAGACGCTGTTCCTGCACGAAGTGTCGGGGATCGGCGCGTCGCGCGTGCTGCTCGTCGGCCTCGGCAAGCAGGATGCTTTCAATCAGAAAGCCTATAACGACGCGGTCACGGCCGCGTGGCGCGCGCTGCTGGCGACCAAGATCGTCCAGGTCACGTTCACGCTCGCGCAACTGCCGGTCGACGAGCGCAGCTCCGACTGGGGCGTGCGCGCGGCGATTCTCGCGCTGCGCAACGAGACCTACCGCTTCACGCAGATGAAGAGCAAGCCGGAACCGGCGTCGCACACGCTCAAGCGCGTCGTGTTCAGCGTCGATCCGTCCGACGAAAAGGCCGCGAAGGTCGCGGTCAAGCAGGCCGTCGCGCTCGCGAACGGGATGGATCTCACCCGTGACCTCGGCAATCTGCCCGGCAACGTCTGCACGCCGACCTATCTCGGCAACACCGCGAAGACGATCGCGAAGGATTGGGGCCTGAAGGCCGAAGTCCTCGGGCTTAAGCAGATCCAGGCGCTGAAGATGGGCTCGTTCCTGTCGGTCGCGCGCGCGTCGGTCGAGCCGCCGCAGTTCATCGTGCTGCACTACCAGGGTGCCGCCGCGAAGGCCGCGCCGGTCGTGCTGGTCGGCAAGGGCATCACGTTCGACACGGGTGGCATCTCGCTGAAGCCGGGCGAGGGCATGGACGAGATGAAGTACGACATGTGCGGCGCCGGTTCCGTGCTCGGCACGATGCGCGCGGTCGCCGAGATGGGCCTGAAGATCAACGTCGTCGCGATCGTGCCGACTTGCGAGAACATGCCGGGCGGCAACGCGACGAAGCCGGGCGACATCGTCACCAGCATGAAGGGCCTGACGATCGAGGTGCTGAACACCGACGCCGAAGGCCGCCTGATCCTGTGCGACGCGCTCACGTATGCCGAGCGCTTCAAGCCGGCCGCCGTGATCGACGTCGCGACGCTGACGGGCGCATGCATCATTGCGCTCGGCCACCACAACAGCGGCCTGTTCTCGAAGGACGACGCGCTCGCGGGCGAGCTGCTCGACGCGTCGCGCGAGGCGAACGACCCGGCATGGCGCCTGCCGCTCGACGACGAGTACCAGGATCAGCTGAAGTCGAACTTCGCAGATCTCGCGAACATCGGCGGGCGTCCGGCGGGTAGCGTGACGGCGGCGTGCTTCCTGTCGCGCTTCACCGACAGCTACCCGTGGGCGCACCTCGACATCGCCGGCACCGCATGGAAGAGCGGCGCCGCGAAGGGGGCGACGGGCCGTCCGGTGCCGCTGCTCGCGCAGTTCCTGATCGACCGCGCCGGCCAGTGATGGCGGTGCTGACGACGATGCGGGTACGCGGGCAATGACGCGGATCGATTTCCACTCGAACGTCGGCGATTCGCTCGCGTACGCGTGCCGGCTGCTGCGCAAGGCCTACCAGGCCGGGCAGCCGGTCGTCGTGCTCGCCGAGCCCGCGCGCCTGCGCGCGCTCGACGAGCGGCTCTGGACGTTCTCGCCGCTCGATTTCATCCCGCATTGCGGCGTCGACAGCGAGCACGCAGCCGGCACGCCGATCGTGCTGGCCGCCGATCTCGACCGCACGCCGCATCATCACGTGCTGCTGAACCTCGGCGCGGCCGTGCCGGCGCAGTTCGCCCGCTTCGAGCGCCTGCTCGAAGTGGTCGGCAACGCGCCGGACGAACTGGCCGCGGGCCGCGACCGCTACCGGTTCTACCGCGATCGCGGATACGCGCTGAACAATTACAAGCAAGGCAGCTAGCCGCAACCGTCGACGGAGTGTTGCCGTGACAGAAGCCGATTCATCCTCGATCCCGACGCTGACCGACGTGCTGGTGCCGGGCAAGCCGGCGCCGGCGCGTTCACCCGCGCCCGACGTATCGCAGCAGCCGCACGACAGCGCGGCGATTCCGGTGCTCACCGACGTGATCGCGCCGGGCGCCGCGGGTTCGGCGCCGGTCGATTCCATGAAAAGCGTGGCCGACCCCGAATCCGTCGTGGTCGAACCCGTGCCGACTCCGCACGTGCCGGCGGTCGAACTGCCCGGCGACGTGGCGACGGCTGCCGCTGCGGCGGTGGGCGAGACCGATGCGCCGGCCGAACCCGGCGCATCGGAGCGTGTGGTGGCCGAAGACGCGGCGGCGATGAATGCGCCGCTGCGGTCGTCGCTGACTGACGACGTGCCGCAGCACGCGTTCGCCGCGGTTGCGCGCGAAGCGGTCGGACAGGCGCCCGAGACGGCGATGCCCGAGGCGGTCGTACCGTCCGAGGCGCCGCAGCCGGACGGCGGGGCGGCAGCCGGGCTGACGCCGGAAGATGCGCAGCGCATCGCCGAGCGCCTGCGCAATCGCGTGACGAACTATCTGACCGGGGCTGGGCGCGAGGCCATCGAGGCTCGCTGTCGCGACGCGCTGCATGAGCATTCGGCCTGGCTGGTCGGCCAGATCACGCGCGAGGTGGCGCTGGCGCTGGAAACCGAGGTCATGGACTGGGTCCGCGACGCGGTCGACGAAGAGATCGCACGCCGCCGCGCCGGTCATTCCGGCTGAGCGTGCGGCCGTTCCGGCGACAAAAAACAGGGTGCGGTTCCGGCAGGCGCCGGCGAAGCGGCCGGTGAGGAACCGGTCAGCCGGCGCAGGCCCGCCTGTCGGCGAAGCCCGGCACAACGGTTATCCCCGTTCGGGGTATCGGGTTCAGCGTAGCGACAGCACCCATTGCGCGAGCGCGTGGGCTTCGGTGTTCGTCAGTTGCGTATTGGCAGGCATCGGCACGCTGCCCCATACGCCGACGCTGCCTTTCACGATCGATTGGGCAAGGTAATCGCCGGCGTCGCCGCGCGCTGCATACTTGCCGGCGATGTCGCGGAGCGACGGGCCCATCAGCGGTTTGCCGATCGCGTGGCAGGCCATGCAGTTCTTGCGCTGCGCGAGCGCGAGCCCGTCGGCCTGGTCGGCGCGCGCCGCCGCTGCGCTGCCGGTCAGCAGCGTGGCGAGCAGGACGCGCAATATCGTCTGTTTCATGCAGTTCTCCGCCGGCGGGGACGGCCGGCTTCATGGTCCGCAGATTATAAAAGCAAAGGGAAAGCACGTTTTGCGCGTTCCCCCGGCGGCCATGTTTATTGGGGTCGCATGTCGTGACGAACCCGCGTCAACCCGTGACGGCGCCTTTGTTCGCCGGCCGCGCGAGGGCCGCGAATTTCGCGAGCACGCCGCGCGTGTAGCGTGGCGCCGGCTGTTGCCACGCGGCGCGGCGGCGCGCGAGTTCCGCATCGTCGACGTTCAGTTGCAGCAGCAGCCGGTGCGCGTCGATCGTGATCGAGTCGCCCTCCTGCACGAGCGCGATCGTGCCGCCGACGAACGCCTCGGGCGCGACGTGGCCGACCACCATGCCCCAGGTGCCGCCCGAGAAGCGGCCGTCCGTGATGAAGCCGACCGATTCGCCGAGCCCCTTGCCGATGATCGCGGACGTCGGCGCGAGCATTTCCGGCATGCCGGGGCCGCCCTGCGGGCCGAGGTAGCGCAGCACGAGGATGTCGCCCGCGCGGATCCGGTCGCCGAGGATCGCATCCATCGCGCTCTGCTCGTCGTCGAACACGCGTGCGGGGCCCGTGATCACCGGGTTTTTCAGGCCGCTGATCTTCGCGACCGCGCCGTCTTCCGCGAGGTTGCCTTTCAGGATTGCAAGATGGCCTTCCTTGTACAGCGCGCGGTCGATCGGGACGATCACGTCCTGGTCCGCGCGCGGCACGCTCGGCACGTCCTTCAGTTCGTCCGCGATCGTGCGGCCGGTGATCGTCAGGCAGTCGCCGTGCAGCAGCCCCGCGTCGAGCAGGATCTTCAGCACCTGCGGAATCCCGCCGGCCTGGTGCAGGTCGGTCGCGACATACTTCCCCGACGGCTTCAGGTCGCAGATCACGGGCACGCGCTTGCGGATGCGCTCGAAGTCGTCGATCGTCCAGTCGACTTCGGCCGCGTGCGCGATCGCGAGATAGTGCAGTACCGCATTGGTCGAGCCGCCCGTCGCCATGATCACCGACACCGCGTTCTCGATCGACGCCTTCGTGATGATGTCGCGCGGCTTCAGGTCGCGCTTCACGGCCTCGACGAGCACGCGCGCCGATTCGGCCGCCGAATCGACTTTCTCCTGGTCGGGGTTCGCCATCGTCGACGAGTACAGCAGCGACATCCCGAGCGCCTCGAACGACGAACTCATCGTGTTCGCGGTGTACATGCCGCCGCACGAACCCGACGTCGGGCACGCGTTCTGCTCGACGCCTTCGAAATCTTCCTGCGACATCCGGCCCGCGGTGAATTCGCCGACGGCCTCGAACGACGACACGATCGTCAGATCCTTGCCTTTCCAGTGGCCGGGGCGGATCGTGCCGCCGTACACGTAGATGCCCGGCACGTTCAGGCGCGCAAGCGCGATCATCCCGCCCGGCATGTTCTTGTCGCAGCCGCCGACGACGACCACGCCGTCCATCCACTGGCCCTGCACGCAGGTCTCGATGCAGTCGGCGATCACCTCGCGAGACACGAGCGAGTACTTCATGCCTTCGGTGCCCATCGACATGCCGTCCGAAATCGTCGGCGTGCCGAAGATCTGCGGGTTCGCGCCGGACGCCTTCACGGCCACGACGGCCGCGTCCGACAGGCGCTGCAGGCCGGAATTGCATGGCGTGATCGTCGAGTGGCCGTTCGCGATGCCGACCATCGGCTTGTCGAAATCGTCCTTCTGGTAGCCGAGTGCGTAATACATCGAGCGGTTCGGCGAACGGGCCACGCCTTGCGTGATGTGCTTCGAGCGACGGTTGTACGACATGGGGGACTCCATCGTTGTCTGGGCGACGCCGCGCGAGCGGCGCGCCGGTTCGGATCAAACAAGAATGGAGTTTCCGGATTGGGATGTCCAATATATTATTTGTCGCCTATTAAGTCGTTTTTCGAATGAGTGAGGCATGGCCGACCCGACACCCGACCTGCGCCAGTGGCGCTATTTCGCGACCGTTGCCGACGAGCGCCATTTCGGCCGCGCGGCCGAACGCCTGTCGATGACGCAGCCGCCGCTGTCGCAGGCGATTCGCGCGCTCGAAGACAGGCTCGGCGTCGCGCTGTTCGTGCGCACCAAGCGCTCGGTGGCGCTGACGGCGGTCGGCGCGGCGCTGTTGCCCGACGTGCGCCGGCTGCTTGCGTCGGCCGATGCGCTGCCACCGCTCGCGCGGAGGCTTGCGCGCGGCGAGGCCGGCTCGCTGTCGCTCGCGTTCGTGTCGACCGCCGATTACGGGCTGCTGCCGTCGCTGCTGCGCGCGTTCGGCGCGCGCTATCCGCAGGTGCGCCTGCAACTTGCTGAGGCGACGAGCGACGTGCAGATCGACGAACTCGTCGCCGGCCGCATCGACGCGGGGCTCGTCATTCCGCCCGTGCCGCCGCGTCACGCGGCCGGGCTGTCGTACCTGCCCGTCGTGCGCGAACCGCTGGTGGTCGCCATGCCGGCCACCGGAGTGCCGGCCACAATGTCCAACTCGCCTGAAGACGAGCCCGTGCATCTCGCCGATGTCGCCGCGTTGCCGCTCGTGATCTTTCCGCGTCGTTTGGCGCCCGGCTTTTATGACATCATTACGGGCTGCTACGGCGCGGCGGGGGAAACTCCGCGCATCGGCCAGGAGGCGATCCAGATGCAGACGATCGTCAGCCTCGTGTCGGCCGGCATGGGCGTCGCACTGGTGCCGCAATCGCTGCGTAACCTGCGGCGCACCGGCGTGGTCTACCGGCCGCTCGCCGGTCAGGCACCGGTCGTCGAGACGGGCCTCGTGTGGCGTACGGGCGACGTGAGCCCCGTGCTCGCCGGCTTCATCGACGTCGTACGCGCGCAGGGCGTTGCCGCGTGACGTGAACGATGGCGGGCCGCTGCCGTCCAAAGTGCGGTGCTGCGCGCGTGTGCGACGGCCGTACCGTATTCGAAAACTTCTTCGCTAACCCATGATCATTCACCCGAATTTCGACCCCGTTGCGATCCATCTCGGGCCGCTGGCCGTGCGCTGGTACGGCCTCATGTATCTCGTCGGCTTCATCGCGGCGATCGTCGTCGGCCGGATCCGCCTGAAGCTGCCGCACGTCGCGGCGCAGGGCTGGACCGTGAAGGACATCGACGACATGATGTTCTACGGCGTGCTCGGCACCGTGCTCGGCGGCCGGCTCGGCTATGTGCTGTTCTACAAGGCCGATTTCTATTTCTCGCATCCGCTCGACGTGTTCAAGGTGTGGGAAGGCGGCATGTCGTTTCACGGCGGCTTCCTTGGCGTGACGCTCGCGATGATGCTGTTCGCGTGGCAGCGCAAGCGCGACTGGCTGCAGGTCACCGATTTCGTCGCGCCGATGGTGCCGGCGGGGCTCGCGGCCGGGCGGCTCGGCAACTTCATCAACGGCGAGCTGTGGGGGCGCGTGACCGATCCGAGCGCGCCGTGGGCGATGCTGTTCCCGGGCGCGATGCGCGACGATGCGGCATGGCTGCCGAAGCATCCGGCGCTCGTCGAGAAGTGGCATCTCGCCGACGTGTTCATGCAATACCAGATGCTGCCGCGCCATCCTTCGCAGCTCTATGAAATCGCGCTCGAAGGTATCGTGCTGTTCTTCGCGCTGTTCTTGTTCGCGCGGAAGTCGCGGCCGATGGGTGCCGTGTCCGCGCTGTTCCTGATCGGCTACGGCCTTGCACGCTTCACGGTCGAGTTCGCGCGCGAGCCCGACGACTTCCTCGGCCTGCTCGCGCTCGGTCTGTCGATGGGGCAGTGGCTGTCGCTGCCGATGATCCTCGCGGGTATCGCGCTGATGGTCTGGGCGTACCGCCGTCGCGCGGCGCATGCCGCTGCGTGATGCGATATCGCTGCACGTGCGATCGGCGCGTGCAGTGGCAACGCGCAGTCTGAAAAAAAAAACGCCGGCCCTCGGGCCGGCGTTTTTTTTCAGAGTGCCGCGCGCCGTGCGTTACTTCATCTGCACGGAGCCGTTGACGGTGACCGACACGGTGGCCTTGCCGCCTTCGACCGCGATCGGCGCGCTCATCTTCGCGCTGTCCATCGGCGCCGCGGCCATCGCCATCATGCGCGTGTACGGCTGTACATTGCGGCCGCTGCCGACATTCACGTCGCGGATCGTGTAGCTGCCATAGCCGAACGCCTTCGCGGCTTCGTCGGCGCGGGCGCGGAACGACTTGATCGCCTCGGTCGTGAGCTTCTGCTCGGCCGTGCGCTGCGCTTCGGGCGACAGCGAGAACTCGACGTTCGCGACCTGCATCAGGTTCGACAGCTGGCCCGCGAGCTTCGACGCCGCGGCGAAATCGCGCGATTCGAGCGCGACCTCGGTGCGGCCGCGCCATGCGGAGATTTTCCCGTCGCGATCGGTGCTCGGATACACCGAGAATGCGCCCGTGTGCGCGGTGACGCCCGATACGCCCTTCGCCTGCGACAGTGCCGCGTCGGCGCGCTGGTTCAGCGCGGACGTCAGGCTGCCCGGATCCTTTGCCTGCTGCTCGTAGAACAGCGTGATGTGGATGATGTCCTGCGGCACGTCGGCGCTGGCCTGCGACGAAAGCGACAGCACGCCCGCCGGCTCCGGAAAGTGCGGGTTCGCGGTCTGTGCGCGCGCGGCGGGCGACGCGAGCGTCAGTGCGACGGGAACGGCGGCGGCGAGGGCAAGCGACAGCGCGAGTGCGGATTTCTTGGTCATTGTTGGACTCCTTGTGCGAGGGCGCGCACGCGGATCATGCGTGCGCGACGCGGGCGTACCGCGCGACAAAAAAACAGCCGGCCCGACCGGCCGACAGCGGTTGCTTAGGCCGCGCGAAAGGGCCGCGAGTTCCGGGGAGGCAGCGCGTGCTGACCAGATTTGACCTTTGGCGTGCGCCTACTTCATCAACTTTTCGGTGATGAACCGCCATTCGGCGCGCGTGACGGGTGTGATCGACAGCCGGTTGCCGCGTGCGAGCACGCGCATGTCGGCGAGCTCGTCGTGTTCGCGCAGTGCGGCGAGCGGCACGAGCGGCGACTTTTTCACATAGCGAACGTCGACGAGCAGCCAGCGCGGTGCTTCCTGTGCCGATTTCGGGTCGTAATAGGGGCTTTTCGGATCGAACTGAGTGGGATCGGGGTAGGGCGTCGACGACACTTCGGCGAGGCCCGCGATGCCCGGCTCGGGGCAGCTCGAGTGATAGAACAGCACGCCGTCGCCGATCTTCATCGTGTCGCGCATGAAATTGCGCGCCTGATAGTTGCGCACGCCCGTCCACGGCAGCGAGCGCTGTGGTGCGTTGGCGAGATCGTCGATGCTTGCTTCGTCCGGTTCGGACTTCATCAGCCAGTATTGCATGGATCGTGATCGACGCAGAAAGAGGCTGCTACAAAAGAAAACGGCACCGGGACGTGCCCGATGCCGTTGGATAGGTCCCCGCCTTGGCCGCTAGGCCGGCATCCTGAACCTGAGGTTCAGAATTGGTCGCAGTTAGCAGCACTTCGGGTACATCAGACAGAGTGACGCGCGCGCCCGTGCTACAAATTTCCGCAACCGTGCACATGGCATTGGTTCAAGGAATATATGACCTTGGCGAACCAGGCAGGGAAGCTGACTGAACTGTGCTTCGATGCGCCAATTTGACCACCGTTGATCGTCGAGATCAAGCGGAATCGACGCATCGATTAAAACGTTACTGCGTCTCGTGCTGTGCGAGCACCGCGCCGAGTTGTTCGTTCATCTGGTGCATTGTACGACGGATTTCCTCCGCCGGAAATGCTTCACCGTGCCGCACGCTCGTTTGCAGCCGCAGCAATTCGGACGCGAGCGACAGCGCCGCCATGACGGCGATGCGATCGGTGCCGCGTACCGAGCTGTTCGAGCGGATTTTCGACATTTCGGCGTCGACGCGCGCGACCGCTTCGAGCAGCGCCGCTTCGGTCTCGGCCGAACAGGCGAGCCGGTAGGCCTGACCGAGAATCGAGACTTCGATCTGCTTCGTGCTCATGCATGTTCTCCGTGGCTGGCCGCGTCATCGCCATCCGTACGCGCCTGCGCATCCAGCAGGTCGAGCTGGTTGTCGGCTTGCTCCGCGCTTTTCGAGCGCGGCAGCTTTTCGAGAATCGCGTTCAGTTTCACCTGGGCGTCGTCGATCTTTGCCGACAGCGTGTCGCGCTCGACCGCGAGCGCATTGCGTTCGTCGCGCAGTTGCGCGAGTTCCGCACGGACCGTGTCCGCTTCCGCGCGCAATTGCGCGACCTGCTCCTCGAGCGCGAGCCGTTCCGAGTGATAGCGCTTGTTCAGCGAAATCAGACGGCCAATATTTTGAGATAAAGTTTCGAGTTCGTTGAGCATTTGCTGCGTCCTCTAAAGACCCAGCATTTTAGCGCGGAATAACGCGCAATCCGACATCTGTAACGTTTCCAGTCGTAACACCCCGGCTTCTTGGCGCGAATAGGCGCGTCCCGTGCGTGTCCGGACGCTTCCTTGACGCTCGTGCGACCCGCTCCTAAACTGGCGCCGCCTCGGTGCTCGCGCGTGGAACGCGCGGTTAAACGGGAAGCAGGGCGCGGGCTCCCGCTCGCCAACCTGCGCTGCCCCCGCAACGGTAAGCGGCCGCGTCGCGTGACGCAGGCCGGCTCGGGCGCGTTCCGCGTGCAGGTATCGCACACGGAGCGCGGGCCACTGCGCGTCATCGCGCGGGAAGGCGAGCCGGTACGCCGCCAGCCCGGATACCGGCCGAGACGGGGAGCCCGAACGGGCTTCGAGACGCGCGGCCTGCGGGGAGGCGGGGCGCGCAACGCTTCACGGAATTTTCTTCGATGCTGACCCCAATCGTCCGCGCGGCGTCCATGTCACGCCTGGCCGGCAGCAGTAAGCGGATGCAGCGCGCGCCATGCGCGGGGCTGCGCGCGGCATGAGCGCCGCGCGCGCCGCCGCGATCTGGGCCGCGCTGGCCGCGGTCGTCGCGCTGCTGTTCGTCGCGTCGCTGTCGATCGGCAGCGTGCCGATGTCGCCGTGGCAGGCGCTTGCGTCGCTCGTGCCGCATGGCGGCGACGCGCTGTTCGCCGACATCGTCCGCACGCTGCGCCTGCCGCGCGCGCTCGCGGGCTTCGCATGCGGCGCGCTGCTCGCGCTGGCCGGTGCGCTGCTGCAGGTGCTGCTGCGCAACCCGCTCGCGGAGCCGTACGTGCTCGGCGTGTCCGGCGGCGCGGCCGGCTTCGCGCTCGTCGCGATGATCGCGGGCGGCGCGTGGTGGCTCGTCGACGCGTCGGCGTTCGCCGGCTCGCTCGTGTCGGTCGCGCTCGTGCTCGGTCTCGCGCGCCGCGAGCTGTGGCGTGGCGAGTCGCGCGACGCGTCGCCGCGATTGCTGCTCACGGGCGTCGTGATCGCGGCGGGGTGGGGCGCGCTCGTCACGCTGCTGTTGTCGCTCGCGCCCGATGCGCGGCTGCGCGGCATCATCTTCTGGCTGACGGGCGACCTGAACGGCGTGACGGCGCCATGGTTCGCGGGGGGCGCGCTGCTGCTGGCCGCGTGCGTCGCGCTGCCGGCCGCGCCGCAACTGAACGCGCTGCTGCGCGGCGACGCGACCGCGCTCGCGCTCGGCGTGCCCGTCGCGCGCCTGCGCGTGAGGATCTATCTCGTGGCGTCGCTGGCCGCCGCGGCCGCGGTGACGACGGCCGGCACGATCGGCTTCGTCGGCCTCGTCGTGCCGCACGCGCTGCGGCTCGCGTTCGGCAACGACCAGCGGATGCTGCTGCCGGCCGCGATGCTCGCGGGTGGTGGCGGCGTGATGGCGGCCGACCTGCTCGCGCGCACCGCGATTGCGCCCGCGCAATTGCCGGTGGGCGTGATGACCGCGTTGATCGGCGTGCCGGTGTTCCTGTGGATGTTGCTGAGGAGACCGATGCGATGACGGGTGCCGCACTGCACGCCGCCGCCGGCGACATGACTTACGCGGCCGTCGGCCTGACGTTGAAGGCCGGCGCGCGCACGCTGCTCGACGGCTTCACGCAGGCCTTCCGCCCCGGCGAGATCTGGTGCGTCGCAGGGCCGAACGGCGCGGGCAAGACGACGCTGCTCGCGACGCTCGCGGGGCTGCTGCTGCCAGCCGGCGGACTTGTCGAGATCGACGGCCGCCCGCTTGCCGCGTGGCGGCCCGAGCAGCTCGCGCAGCGCCGCGCGCTGATGCCGCAGCAACTGCACGATGCGTTCAGCGCGAGCGTGTTCGACACGGTGCTGCTCAATCGCTTTCCGTATCTCGGCGGCTGGGGCTGGGAGCGCGACGGCGATCGTGCGGCCGCGCGCGACGCGCTCGCGACTTTCGATCTGGCCGCGCTCGCATCGCGCGACGTGCTGTCGCTGTCGGGCGGCGAGCGGCAGCGGGTCGCGCTGGCCGCGACGCTGTGCCAGGATGCGCCGCTGATGCTGCTCGACGAGCCGCTCGCGCATCTCGACCTGCATCATCAGATCGACTGCCTGACCGCGCTGGCTGCGTGGCTCGATGCGGGCCCGCGCACGGTGCTGTTCTCGTGCCATGATCTGAATCTCGCGCGGCGTTTCGCGACGCACGCGCTGTTGCTCGACGGCCGCGGCCACGTGTGGGCCGGCCCCGTGCACGACGTGCTGACGCCCGAACGCGCGAGCGACGCGTTCGGCTATCCGCTCGTGCTGATCCGCGAGAACGGTCGCGACGCGCTGCTGCCGGCGTGGCCCGAGCGACAATGAGGTTTCCTTTCCCGATACGCGGCGCATACCGCGCCAACGACACGGCTCTTCGATGACGACTCCGACCCATTTCCCGCCCGCGATCGCGCCGCTCGACGAAGCGCTGCGCAAACGCCTTCAGCATGTGATCGACCACAAGACCAAGCCGCCCGGCAGCCTCGGCCAGCTCGAGGCGGTCGCGCTGCAGATCGGCCTGATCCAGCGCACCGAGCGGCCGGTCGTGCAGCGCCCCGTGACGATCGTGTTCGCCGGCGATCACGGGATCGCGGCCGAGGGTGTCAGTCCTTATCCGCAAGCGGTGACCGCGCAGATGGTTGCGAACTTCCTGGCCGGCGGCGCGGCGATCAACGCGTTCTCGGGTGTCGCGCAGAGCACGCTCGAGATCGTCGATGCGGGCGTCGCGTCGCCGCTGCCGCTGTCGGACCGGCTGGTGTCGCTGCCGGTCGCGCGCGGTACCCGCAACTTCGCGGCGGAGCCGGCGATGACACCCGACGAGGCGATGACGGCGCTCGCGGCCGGCGCGGCGCGCGTGCGCTTGCATGCGTCGCTCGGCACGAACGTGATCGGCTTCGGCGAGATGGGGATCGCGAACACGTCGTCGGCCGCGTGCCTGATGAGTCGCCTGCTTGACGTGCCGATCGACGCATGCGTCGGGCGCGGTACGGGCCTTGACGACCAGGGTCTCGCGCACAAGCGCGCGGTGCTCGGCCACGCGCTCGTCAGACACTCGCACGCGATCGCGCCGCTCGACGTGCTCGCGACGTTCGGCGGCTTCGAGATCGCGATGATGACGGGCGCGTATCTGGCGGCCGCGAGCGAGCGGATGACGATCCTCGTCGACGGCTTCATCGCGACGGCCGCGCTGCTCGTCGCCGAACGCATCGCGCCCGGCGTGCGCGACTACTGCGTGTTCTCGCATACGTCGCACGAGGCCGGGCACCGGCGCATGCTCGAGCATTTCGGCGCCAAACCGCTGCTGGCGCTCGACCTGCGGCTCGGCGAAGGCACGGGCGCGGCGCTCGCGCTGCCGCTCGTGCGTGCGGCAGCCGCGTTCCTCAGCGAGATGGCGAGCTTCGAGTCCGCCGGCGTCGACAATCGTGACGCCTGATCGCGCGGGCGGCGTGCGTGCCGAACTGCGCTACTTCTTCGTCGCGCTCGGCTATTTCACGCGCGTGCCCGTGCCGCGCGCGATCGGCTACGCGGCCGGCGATCTCGACCAGGCCGCGCGCTATTTCCCGCTCGTCGGCGTATGTGTCGGCGCGTGGGGCGCGCTCGTCTATCTCGCCGCGCTGCGCATGCTGCCCGCGTCGATCGCGGTCGGGCTGTCGATGGCCGCGACGCTGCTCGCGACCGGCGCATTCCACGAAGACGGCCTCGCGGACAGTTGCGATGCGTTCGGTGGCGGTTACACACGCGACGACGTGCTGCGCATCATGCACGACTCGCGGATCGGCACGTTCGGTGCGGTCGCGCTCGTGATCGCGCTCGGCCTGAAATGGCAGGCGCTCGCGGCCATGCCGCCGCTGCGTGCCGCATGGACGATGATCGCCGCGCATGCGGCGAGCCGTGCGGCGGCCGTGAGCCTGCTGACGTCGCTCGACTATGTGCGGCCCGAAGGGAAGGCGAAGCCGGTCGCGCAACGGATGGGTGCGCGCTCGGCGTGCGCCGCGGCGGTATTCGGATTGCCTTGGCTGTTCTGGCCGGACTGGCGCATGGGCGTCGCCGCATGCGTTGCGCTCGTGCTCGTGCGTGCTTGGGTAGCACGCTATTTTGTGAAGCGGATCGGCGGCTATACGGGCGACTGTCTCGGCTTCGCGCAGCAACTGGGCGAACTGGCGATCTATCTGGTGGTGCTCGGATGGACGTCGTCCTGATCCGTCATTCTGCCGTCGGCGTCGAGCCGGGCATCTGCTACGGCCGCAGCGACGTGCCGCTCGCCGTGCCGGCCGACGCCTGCGCGCAGGCAGTGCAGGCGCATCTGTCGGCTATCGGCGCACCGCCGCCCGAACAGGTCTGGACGAGCCCGCTGATGCGCTGTGCATCGGTCGCCGAACGGCTCGCGCAGGCGTTCGATGTGCCGCTGCGGCGTGATGCGGGCTGGCAGGAAATGGATTTCGGCGCATGGGAAATGCGGCGCTGGGACGATATCGACCGGGCGGCACTCGATGCGTGGGCGGCCGACCTGATGCATGCGTGCGCGCATGGCGGCGAAAGCGTCGCGCGGTTTGCCGCGCGGGTTGCACGGCGCGTCGACGCGGTCGCGCAGCTCGACGGGCCGCAATGGGCGGTCACGCATGCGGGCGTGATCCGCGCGTTCGCATCGCATGTGTTGGGTGTGCCGCTCGATACGCTGCTGTCGCGGCCGGTGCCGACGGGCGGGGTCGTCTGGCTGCGCGCGGACGACGACGCGCGAGCCTGGGAAGTCGTGCACTGGGACGAATAGGCTCGCGCGATACGCGCGCTGCGAGGAATCAGCGTGCCGGCCGCCGCGCACGCGCGGCATCGAGATCCTCGCACAGCGCGGCCGCGCCTTGCGCGATCCGCGGCGACGGCCGCGTCAGCAGATCGCCGTCGATCGCGAACAGGTTGTTGCGCGCAGCGGCCGTCAGTGCGGGCCACGCGCGCCAGCGCGCAAGGCTCGGCAGCGGCTCGTCCGAACGAGTCGCGCCGGCGCTGGTCGTCACGATTGCTTCCGGATTCGCCGCGAGCACGGCCTCGTCGGTGACGGTCGGCACGAGCGGCCTGAGCGATGCGAACACGTTGCGGCCGCCGCACAGTTCGATCACGTCGTTGATCAGGTGCGCGCCGTTGAGCGTCATCAGCGGCCGGTCCCAGACCTGGAAGAACATCGTGACGGGCGCTCGCGCCGCGTAGCGTGTGCGCAGCGCCGCGATGTCGCGCGTATAGGCGGCCGCGGCCGCGTCGGCAGCGGGTTGCGTGCCGAGCAGCGTGCCGAGCCGGCGCAGCGACGACGACACGTCGTCGAGATGCTTCGGTTCGCTGAAGAACAGCGGGATATGCAACGCGCGCAGCGCGTCGGTCTGCCGCTCGGCGTTGCCGTGCCGCCAGACGACGATCAGGTCGGGCTTCAGCGCGGCGATCCGCTCGAGGTCGAGCGCCTTGTTGTCGCCGACGCGCGGCACCGCTTGCGCGGCGGGCGGATAGTCGCTGTACGTGACGGTACCGACGAGCTTCGCGCCGCCCCCGGCTGCGTAGATCAGTTCGGTCGCGTGCGGCGCGAGGCTGATCACGCGCTGCGCGGGTGCGGGCAGCGTGACGGTATTTCCGGCGTCGTCGCGCGTTGTGACATGGGTGACATCGGCGTGGACGAGCGGCGCGTGAGCGAGCGCAGCCAGCATCGCCACGACCGGCGCCAGCCGGCGGAACATGGGCGGGGTCATGCGGATTCCTGTTGCAGCAGCGGCACGCAGTGCGCGAGCGCCTCGCCGAGGCGCTGCCATTCGGCTTCGCTGCCCGGCAGGCCGACACGCACGCTCGACGGCGTTGCGAAATGCCGCGTCCAGATCCCGCGTGCCGCGAGTGCCGCATGTAGCGCCGCGGCGCGCGGGTCGTCGGTCCAGCAGAAGAGCGGCGTCGCGCGAACCGCGAAGCCGTGCGCGCGCAGCAGCGCGGCCAGCCGCTCGCCGTCGGCCGCGAGCCGTTCGCGTGCGGCGGCCTGCCATGCGCGATCGGCAAATGCCGCGGCGACCGCGTGGCGCGCGGGGCCGCCGACTGTCCAGGCGCCGAGCATGTCGCGCAGCACGACGATGCGGTCGGGGCACGCGAGCACGAAGCCTGCGCGAATGCCGGCGAGACCGAAGAACTTGCCGACGGAGCGCAGCACGACGAGCCCCGGGCGATCGACCTGCGCTGCGAGCGACTGCGTCGCGCCCGTATCGGCGAACGCCTCGTCGACGATCAGCGTGCCGCCGCGCGCCGCCAGTTGCGCATGCCAGCCGAGCAGGCGCTCGGCCGTCACGAACTCGGCGGTCGGGTTGTTCGGATTCCCGACGATGACGTGACGCAGCGTCGCGGGCAGCACGTCCGAGCCGATGTCGAGCGGGACGACGCGATGGCCGTGACGCGCGAAGGCGGGCGCGTATTCGCCGTAGGCGAGCGCCGCGACGCCGGCGTCGCCGGCCGGCAACAGCGCGGGCAATGCGCGGATCGCGGCCTGGCTGCCGGCGACCGGCAACACGTGCGCGGGATCGGGTGCGTGGTAGTACCGCGCGGCGCAGGCCGCGAGGCCGTCGCCGTCGTCGGGCAGCCGGCGCCACGCATCGGCCGGGACGGGCGGCACCGGATAGCCGACCGGATTGATGCCGGTCGACAGGTCGAGCCACGCGTCGTACGGAATGCCGTGGCGGCGGGCGGCTTCATGCAGGTTGCCGCCGTGCGCGATGCGTGTATCAGACATGATGGGTGGCCATGACGAGTGCGCCGCTCGCGACCAGCAGCGCGAGCCACAGTGCAAGCGTGCGCGTGACGAGCGACAGCGCGGCGACGACGTGGACGGCGCTCGCCGTCGCACCGGTGCCGAGCGCCGGGCGATCCTCGATCTCGCCGTGATAGACGGCCGGGCCGCCGAGCTGCACGTTCAGGCTGCCGGCGCCCGCGGCCATCACGGGGCCCGCGTTCGGGCTATCCCAGTGGCGTGCCTGCGTGCGCCAGCAGCGCCATGCGGCGGCCGTGTCGCCGAGCAGCGCGTAGCTCGCGGCGGTGAGGCGGGCGGGAATCCAGTTCAGCGCGTCGTCGAGGCGCGCGGCGGCCCAGCCGAAGGTCAGGAAGCGCGGCGTGCGGTAGCCCCACATCGCGTCGAGCGTGTTGGCGAGCCGGAACAGCAGCGCGCCGGGGCCGCCGGCGACGACGAACCAGAAGAGTGCGCCGAAGATCGCGTCGTTGCCGTTCTCGAGCGCCGATTCGACGGCCGCGCGCGACAACGCGCCTTCGTCCGCGTCGCTCGTGTCGCGCGACACGATGCGCGCGGTCAGCGTGCGGGCCGCGTCGAGATCGCTCCGCAGCAGCGCCGCGGCGATCGGCGCGACATGGTCGGCGAGGCTCTTCGCGCCGAGCGCGAACCACAGCAGCGCGACGTGCAGCGCGGCCGCGAGCGGCCACGGCAGCACGGATACGAGCCATGCCGCGACGGCCACCGGCGGCACGACCGCCGCGATCCACGCGGCGACGCCGATCACGCGGCCGCGCCGGCCCGTGTTCATTGCGCCTTCGATGCGCGCGGCCAGCCGGCCGAACGCGACGAGCGGATGCCAGCCGGCGGGCTCGCCGATCGCGCGGTCGACGATCGCGGCCGCGACCGCGAGCATCGCGACGACGGGCAGTGACAGCATCAGCATGACGGCGCTCCCGTCTTGAGGTCGAGCGGCAGCCCGGCGACGAGCAGCGTCACGCGCGTCGCGAGTGCAGCGACGCGCTGGTTCAGGCGCCCGAGCTCGTCGACGTAGCGGCGCGTGACCGACCCGAGCGGCACGACGCCAAGCCCGATCTCGTTGCTGACGACGATCACCTTCGCGCGCGCGCCGCGCAACGCGTGCTCGAGCCGCTCGACCTGCGCCGCGTACTGCGCATCGTCGAGCGGTTCGCCGTCGGCCGGGCACAGGAGGTTCGTGAGCCACAGCGTCAGGCAGTCGACGAGCAGGCACGCGCGCGGATCGTCGAGCCGCGCGAGCGTGCCGGCGAGGTCGACGGGCGCGTCGGCGAAACCCCAGTCGGCCGGCCGGCGCGCGCGATGGTGCGCGATGCGCTGCGCGAATTCGGCATCGGCGGCGGTCGCGGTCGCGATGTAGGTGACGGGGCGGCCGCTGTCGGCGGCGAGCCGCTCGGCATGCGCGCTCTTGCCCGAGCGTGCGCCGCCGAGGACGAAGGTGAGGTCGTGCGGAATCATCGCGTGATTGTAACGGCGCGGGAGATAATGCGGCCTTTGCTTCGCGACGACCTTGACACGATGAATGCACCCGAGCCGCGGCCGCACGGCACGCTGATGATCCAGGGCACGACGTCCGATGCGGGCAAGAGCACGCTCGTCGCGGGCCTGTGCCGGCTGGCGCGCCGCGCCGGTGCGCGCGTTGCGCCGTTCAAGCCGCAGAACATGGCGCTCAACAGCGCGGTGACGGCCGACGGCGGCGAGATCGGCCGCGCACAGGCGCTGCAGGCCTTGGCCGCGGGCGTCGCGCCGCATACGGATTTCAACCCCGTGCTGCTGAAGCCGACGAGCGACCGCGGCGCGCAGGTGATCATTCACGGCAACGCGCGCATGAACCTCGACGCGCGTGCGTATCACGACTACAAGCCGGTCGCGTTCGATGCGGTGCTCGAGTCGTACGCGCGCCTGCGCGCCGGTTACGACACGGTGATCGTCGAGGGCGCCGGCAGCCCGGCCGAGATCAACCTGCGCGACGGCGACATCGCGAACATGGGTTTTGCCGAACGCGTCGACTGCCCGGTCGTGCTCGTCGCCGACATCGACCGCGGCGGCGTGTTCGCGCACCTGGTCGGCACGCTCGCGTGCCTGTCGGACAGCGAGCGCGCGCGCGTGCGCGGCTTCGTGATCAACCGCTTCCGCGGCGACATCAAGCTGCTCGAACCGGGGCTCGACTGGCTGCGCGCGCAGACGGGCAAGCCGGTGTTCGGCGTGCTGCCGTACCTGCACGGCCTGCTGCTCGACGCCGAGGACATGCTGCCCGCGCAGGCGCGCAGCGCCGCCTCACGCGGCGACGCCGGCATGCTGCGCGTCGTCGTGCCCGCGCTGCCGCGCATCAGCAACCACACCGATTTCGATCCGCTGCGCGCGCATCCGCAGGTCGAATTCACGTACTGGAAGAGCGGCCCCGTGCCGGACGCCGACCTGCTGATCCTGCCGGGTTCGAAGAGCGTGCAGCGCGACCTCGCATGGTTGCGCGACGCGGGCTGGGACGCGCTGATCCGTCGCCACCTGCGCTACGGCGGCAAGGTGATCGGCATCTGCGGCGGGATGCAGATGCTCGGCCGCACGCTTGACGATCCGCTCGGCCTCGAAGGCGCGCCCGGCAGCGTGCCGGGGCTCGCGCTGCTCGATTTCGACACGGTGCTGCGGCCCGACAAGACGCTGAAGAACGTGACCGGGCATCTCGCGCTGCCGGGCGAGGCCGCCGTGCGCGGCTACGAGATCCACATGGGCGACACGCGCGGGCCCGCGCTCGCGGCGCCCGCGCTGACGCTGGCGGCCGACGGCGCTCGGGACGGCGCGCGCCCGGACGGCGCGGTTTCCGCCGATGGCCAGATCCTCGCGACCTACATGCACGGGCTGTTCGACTCGCCCGATGCGTGCGCGGCGCTGCTCGCGTGGGCCGGGCTCGACGGCGCGGAACTCATCGACTATCCGGCGCTGCGCGAGGCATCGCTGGAGCGGCTGGCCGACACGTTTGCCGAACATCTCGACCTCGGCGCGCTGTACGCCGAATTTCGTTGACGCGACGCCGGGCCGCCCTCGCTTTTTCCGCCGGATCGCGTACAACACAGGAGGGTGGAGGTCCGCCTGGAGGAGTGCGACGATGAAGGCTCGATGGTGGTGGAGCGTGCTGCTCGCGGCGCTGCTGGGTGCGTCGGCGGTTGCGCACGCCTGCGATTCGTACGGACCGGGCGGCAGCCAGCCCGGTTCCGGCGACGCCACACAAGGCAAAAGCGGTTACTGACGCAGGTAGCGGGGCATGATCGGTCGTGCCCCTTTTTTTGATTCAATTCGTTCCTGGTGGGAATCAATTAAAGCGAATTGGCGTGTTTATCGGTCGAATCGATTCGAATAGAGTGCGATCCATTCTCATCCACTCATGAAGGAATTCGCCATGAACCCCAATCGCCTGAACGATTTTGCCGCGACGCTGCTGCGCGTCGCGCTCGGCGTGCTGTACCTCGCGCACGTCGCGCAGAAGGTGTTTGTCTTCACGCTGCCCGGCACCGCGCAGTTCTTCGCATCGATCGGCCTGCCGGGCTGGCTCGCGTACCTGACGACCTTCGTCGAACTGGCGGGCGGCCTGGCGTTGCTCGCGGGTTTCCGCGTGCGCGTCGCCGCGCTCGTGCTGCTGCCGTTCATGCTCGGCGCGACCGCCGCGCATCTGCCGAATGGCTGGAGCTTCTCGTCGCCGCACGGCGGCTGGGAATATCCGGCGTTCTGGGCCGTCACGCTGGCCGTACAGGCGCTGCTGGGCGGCGGCGCGTTCGCGATCGGCGCACGGGAGGCCGCGGTTCAGCGCGCGTAAGGGGGTGTAACGGGCGCGCGGCGCGCAGCAACCCGTTCCGGGGATACCCCGTTTGCCGATATCATCGCTCCCTGTATCCGCAATCGAGCGGCGCCTGCCATGCGGCCGGCGCCGCGTGGCTTTTTCGGGGGAATTCATGACGGTGATCGTGGTGGCGAATCCGAAGGGCGGCGTGGGAAAGAGCACGCTGTCCACCAATCTTGCCGGCTATTTCGCGGCGCAGGGCGCATGGGTCGCGCTCGCCGACCTGGACCGGCAGCAGTCCGCGCATGCGTGGCTCGACCTGCGCCCGGCCGGGTTGCCGGCGATCGAGGCGTGGGATCTCGATCCGGACGCGCCGTCGAAGCCGCCGCGCGGCCTCGAATATGCGGTGATCGATACGCCGGCCGGCCTGCACGGCAACCGGCTCAACGTCGCGCTGCAACTGGCCGACAAGGTGATCGTGCCGCTGCAGCCGTCGATGTTCGATATTCTCGCGACCCAGCAGTTTCTGGAGCGCCTCGCCGGCGAGAAGGCCGTGCGCAAGGGCAACGTCGAGGTCGGGATCGTCGGGATGCGGGTCGATGCGCGCACGCGCTCGTCCGACCAGCTGCACCGGTTCGTCGAAGGGCTTGGCCTGCCGGTGCTCGGTTATGTGCGCGACACGCAGAACTACGTGCAGATCGCCGCGCACGGCCTGACGCTGTGGGACGTCGCGAAGAGCCGTGTCGACAAGGATCTCGAACAGTGGCGGCCGATCGTCGAATGGGCCGAGCACAGCGTGCCGAAGGCGGAGAGGGCTGCCAGGGCGTCCTGATCGCGCGGCCGACCGGCCGGCATCCCGTGGAATGAAAGAGGGCCGGATCTCGTGCGGCACGGGATCCGGCCCTTCGACCGCAAGCGGCACAGCCGCACCGCGCGCCACGGCACGCGGGCGGCCGGTCAGGTTACGTCCAGTTCTGCGTCGGCACGTGATCGCGGTGGCCCTTGATCTTGTTGCCCTCGTCGATGAACACGAGCTTGGGCTTCCAGCCGGCCTGCAGCTCGGCTTCGTCGACCATCGCGAACGCCGCGATGATCACGAGGTCGCCAAGCTGCGCGCGGCGCGCGGCCGAGCCGTTCAGCGAGATCATCCCGCTGCCGCGCTCGCCCTTGATCGCATACGTCGAGAAGCGCTCGCCGTTGTTGATGTTCCAGATGTCGATGCGTTCGTTTTCGACGATGTTCGATGCTTCGAGCAGGTCCTCGTCGATCGCGCACGAACCTTCGTAGTGCAGCTCGCAGTGCGTGACGGCCGCGCGGTGGATCTTCGATTTGAGCATGTGGCGCTGCATGGTGTCTCCGTGATGCGTCGTGAGAGGCGCGGGCGGGCGGCCCGTCAGATTTCCAGGTTGTCGATGAGGCGCGTCGCGCCGAGCTTCGCGGCCGCGAGCACGACGAGCGGCTCGCCGGCTTCGAGTTCGGCTGCGCTCGGCGCGATCAGGTTCGCGCGGCGGCGGATCGACAGGTAGTCGGGGGCCCAGCCGCGATCGGCCAGGTGCGTGCGCGCCTGTTGCTCGAGCTTGCCGAGGTCGCGCTCGCCGCCCAGAAGGCTTTCGCGCATGCGCTGCAGCGTCTTCGCGAGTTCGGGCGCCTCCCGGCGCTCGTCGGCCGACAGGTAGCGGTTGCGCGACGACAGCGCGAGGCCGTCCTCGTCGCGCACGGTTTCGGCGGCGATGATGTCGACCGGCAGCGCGA
This sequence comes from Burkholderia catarinensis, assembly GCF_001883705.2. Classification (GTDB taxonomy): domain Bacteria; phylum Pseudomonadota; class Gammaproteobacteria; order Burkholderiales; family Burkholderiaceae; genus Burkholderia; species Burkholderia catarinensis. The sequence goes on along the minus strand of NZ_MDEQ02000010.1, from coordinate 257,131 downwards.
GCTGCTGGCACATGCGGCGCACGATCATCAACTGCTGGTAGTCCTTCTTGCCGAACACGGCGACGCGCGGCTGCACGCAGGCCATCAGCTTCGACACGACCGTGCACACGCCGGTGAAGAAGCCGGGCCGGAATTCACCCTCGAGTATCCCGCCGAGATCGTCCGGCGGCAGCACGCGGTATTCCTGCGGTTCCGGGTACATGTCGCGCTCGGTCGGCGCGAACAGCACATAGACGTTTTCCTTCTGCAGCTTCTCGATATCGTCCTGCAGCGTGCGCGGATACTTGTCGAAATCCTCGTTCGGGCCGAATTGCAGCCGGTTGACGAAGATGCTCGCCACGACCGGGTCGCCGTGCTGGCGCGCGAGGCGCATCAGCGACAGGTGCCCTTCGTGCAGGTTGCCCATCGTCGGCACGAACGCCGTGCGGTTCTGTCCGCGCAGTTGGTCGCGCAGTTCATGGATCGAGCTGATGACTTTCATGATCGGGTAGCGGGTTCCTCGCGCAGGCGCGCGTTGGCGCCGCGGCAGCGGCGTCGGGGTCGAAGCGGAGAACGCCGGCGCGCGGGCGGCGCATCGGACGTCGGCGGATTGTAGAGGATTTGGCCGCCAAACGCATCGAAAAAAGTACGATCGTTCACTTTTTATCCGGGCGTGCCGGTAACGGGTCGCGCGGATACGGTGCGCGGCCAGCCGCCGCGGCGAAGCGGCGAGTGCCGGATTGAAGCGGGAGAAAGCGAAGGGCGGGCGCGGGCCTTACGCGGGCAGGTACGCGAGGCGCACGTAGATCGGCGCGAACGGCTCGGCCTGCGTGATCTCGAGGAGCGATTCGCGCGCGAGTTCGAGCATCGCGATGAAGTTCACGACGACGACCGGCACGCCGCGCGACGTGTCGAACAGGTCGGCGAACTCCATGAAGCGCGCGTTCTGCAGCCGGCGCAGGATCAGGCTCATGTGTTCGCGCACCGACAGCTCCTCGCGGGAGATCTTGTGGTGCTGGACGAGCTTCGCGCGCTTGAGCACGTCGGCCCACGCGGCGCGCAGGTCGTCCGAATTCACGTCGGGGAAGCGCGGCGTGACGCTTTGCTCGATGTAGACGTCGGCACGCAGGAAGTCGCGGCCGAGCTGCGGCAACTGGTCGAGCCGCTGCGACGCGAGCTTCATCTGCTCGTATTCGAGCAGGCGGCGCACGAGTTCGGCGCGCGGATCCTCGGCTTCCTCGCCGGTGTCGGCCTTCTTGACCGGCAGCAGCATCCGCGACTTGATTTCGATCAGCATCGCGGCCATCAGCAGGTACTCGGCCGCCAGCTCGAGGTTCGACGTGCGGATCTGGTCGACGTAGCCCAGATATTGCGCGGTGACCTGCGCCATCGGGATGTCGAGCACGTTGAAGTTCTGCTTGCGGATCAGGTAAAGCAGCAGGTCGAGCGGGCCTTCGAACGTCTCGAGGAAGATCTCGAGCGCATCGGGCGGGATGTAGAGATCATGCGGCAGCTTGAAGAGCGGCTCGCCGTACAGGCGAGCGAACGCCGCGACACCATCGACCGTGTCGGGCGTCGAATCGGCGCCCGCGGGCGCGGCGATCGCGTCGTCCTGCCGGGCGGCGCTGGCCTCGTCGGCGGCGCTCACGTCGTCAGAAGTTCTGGTAGTAGACGTACGACGTTTGCTTCACGCGCGATTCCTGCTGATCGGCGCGCTCTTCGAGGTCGATCGGCTGCTTGTCCCACAGCAGGGAACGGCCCGTGCGCTGCTCTTCTTCGAGCGTCGGCTTCTGCTGCTTGAGCTGGTTCAGGAACTGCGTGACGTCGGACTGGTACGGCATGGCTGGGTTTTCCGTTTCGGGCGGCGCACGACGCGCCGGATTCTCGATGGCGGGATTTTACCGCATCGAGGGAACGGCCGGCGTCAATCGCGCGTCGAAACGGCGAGCCGGAGCGCAGCCGGTGCCCGGGCGAGTGCCGGCGAGCATGACGCCGCAGTCGCGCTCGCCCGCGGCGAGGTTTACAAACATTAAGATTTGACGCCGGCACCCTGTGGTCAAATACAGGGTTTTCCACAAAACCGTGACAACCGAGGGCGAGGTTTATTTGGCGGGGCAGGCGAACCAGCAAGCACTTACGGCGCATGACGCGGGTCCGCGCGTGGAACGCAATCGCGCGCGGCGCGGCACCGGCGCCGCGGCTCACGCCGCGCGGGCGACCCTCGCGGGTTGTCTCGCCGCGCTCTTCGCGCTGCCGGCCTACGCGAAGTACGACGTCGACATCGACGCGCCGCGCTCGATCCGCAAGCTCCTCAAGTCGCATCTCGATATCGCGCGCTTCGCGAAGCGCGACGACATCAGCGACGACCAGTTCGACTTCCTCGTGACCGCCACGCCGCAGCAGGTGCGCGACTTGACCGCGACGGCCGGCTATTTCTCGCCGGTCGTGCGCACCGACGTGCGCATGCGCGACGGCAAGCGCGACGTGCGCATCGCGGTCGATCCGGGCAAGCAGACGGTCGTGTCGACGGTCGACCTGACGTTCAAGGGGCCCGTCGACACCGAGGATCCGAAGCAGGAGGCCGCGACGCGTTTCGCGTTCTCGCTGAAGCCGGGCGACCCGTTCACGCAGTCCGACTGGGACAGCGCGAAGGGCGCGGCGCTCACGCAACTGCAGTCGCGTCGCTATCTCGGCGCGAAGATCGCGTCGTCCGAGGCGCGCATCGACCCGCGCACGCAGCGCGCGACGCTCGCGGTCACGTTCGACAGCGGCCCGACGTTTACGATCGGCAAGGTCGATGTCGACGGCGTGCGCCGCTATCCGGAGAAGATCGTCACGAACGTCAATCCGCTGTCCGAAGGCGAGATCTACGACGTGCGGCGGATCACCGAATTGCAGCGGCAGTTGCAGAACACGCCGTACTACGCGAGCGTCGCGATCGACGTCGGCGACGATACGTCGAAGCCCGAGCGCACGCCCGTGCACGTGAAGGTCAGCGAGTTCCCGTACAACAACATCCGCGGCGGCGTCGGCTTTGCAACCGATACCGGGCCGCACGTGCAGGGCTCCTATACGTATCTCGACACGTTCGGCGCCGCGTGGCCGCTGACCGTATCGGGCCGGGTCGACCAGATCCAGCAGTACGGCCAGGTCCAGCTGTCGATGCCGCCGGGCGAGAAGGGGTGGACCAACAGCGTGCTGGCGTCCTATACGAACACCAACGTGTCGGACACGCGCATCTACAGCGCGCGGATCGGCGCGCAGCGCACGCGCACGGGCCAGTTTATCGACTACGCGTATTCGCTGATGTACTACCAGGACCGGCTCGACCAGAACGGCGCGGGGCCGACCACGAGCCGCGCGCTCGTGCCGCAGTGGGCCTGGACGCGCCGCAACGTCGACGATCCGCTGTTCCCGCGCTCGGGCAACCTGATTCACGCGGAGGCCGGCTTCGCGGTCAAGGGCGTGCTGACCGACCAGACCTTCATCCGCGGCTACGCGCGCGGCCAGCAATACGTGCCGGTCGGCAAGCGCGACCTGTTCGTGTTCCGCGCGGAACTCGGCGGCGTGTTCACGAGCGGCAGCTCGACCGGCGTGCCCGCGTCGCTGCTGTTCCGCGCGGGCGGCTCGAATTCGGTGCGCGGCTATGGCTACCAGAGCATCGGCAACAGCGTCGACGGCTCCGTGCTGCCGACCAAGTACCTGATGACGGGCACCGCCGAATACCAGCACTGGTTCAACCGCGACTGGGGTGCCGCGACGTTCTTCGACATCGGCACCGCCACCGATGCGTGGGGCGAGCGCGTGTTCTACCCGGGCGTCGGCATCGGCGCGCGCTGGCGCAGCCCCGTCGGCCCGATCAACGTCGACGTCGCGTACGGGTTGCGCAACCATAGCGTGCGCCCGTACCTGACGCTCGGCATCGCTTTCTGAACGTACCGCTTCATCGACGACGAACCGCATGACGAAGGACCCGAACGACACGCCGCCGCCTCACGACCCGGACTCGCCCGACGGCGCGCCCGACACCCCGCCGCGCGCGCCGCGCCGCGGGCGCGCGGTGCGCGTCGTCGCGTGGACGCTCGCGACGGTCGTGCTGCTCGTCGTGCTGGCGGCCGGGCTCGTGCTGGCTGCGGCGACGACCGAGCGCGGCACGCGGCTCGCATGGCAGGTGGCCGGGCGCGTGCTCGGCGCACGGCTCGCGGGCACGCTCGAAGGCGGCTCGCTCGCGACCGGCGTGCGGTTGCGCGGGTTCGCATGGACGAGTCCCGACGGCACCGGCACCGAGATCCGCATCGACCGGCTCGACGGCCGCTGGGCACTGACCCGCGCGCCGTGGCGGCTGTCCATCGCCTATCTTCGCGCCGGCACGATCGACGTGCGGATCGCGCCGGGGCCGTCGACGCCGAGTGCGGCGCCGCAGGACCTGAGCCTGCCGCTGCAGTTGCGGATCGACGACCTGCGCGTCGATCGCCTCGCGATCCATGACGGCGGTTCGACGACGCAGCTCGACCACCTCGCGCTGAACGGCCGCAGCGACGGCCGTCACCACGAACTCGTGCTCGACGGCGTCGATACGCCGTACGGCGCGCTGACCGCGCGCGCGAAGCTCGACGGCGTGAAGCCGTTCGCGCTGACGGGCGAAGCCACCTATGCGGGCAAGCTGTCCAACGAGCCGGTCGATGCGCGCGCGCGCGTGTCGGGCTCGCTCGAGGCGCTCGTCGCCGATGTCAATGCAAGCGGGATGAAGCTGAACGGGCGCGCGCACGTCGAGGCCGCGCCGTTCGGCACGGTGCCGCTCACGCGCGCGTCGCTCGCGTTCGATCACGTGAACCCGCAGGCGCTCGCGCCCGGCGCGCCGGCCGCCGATCTCGCGGTGCGCGCGGAGCTCGCGCCCGTGACCGTGCCGGCAGGCGCGGCGCCCGCGCAGGGTTTCGCGGTGACGGGCCCGGTGTCGATCGTCAACGCGAAGCCCGGCACGCTCGTCGATCACCTGCTGCCGGTGATCGACGCGCACGCGAACGTGCATCTCGACGCGCACGCGCAGCGGATCGACGATCTCGCGCTGAAGCTGATCCGCGACGGCAGCGTGACGGGCAACGGCACGCTGACGGGCGGCAAGGGCCGCTTCGACCTGAAGGTCGCGAACCTCGACCTGAACGCCTTCGTCGCCGAGCTGCGGCCGATGCGCCTCGGCGGCCCGCTCGGCGTGACGCTCGCGGGCGACGTGACGACCGTCGATTTCAACCTGAACGATCCGAAGCTTGCGCTCGGCGCGCGCGCGAAGGTCGCGCTGACGCCGCAGCAGACCGTGCTCACCGACACGCGCGTGACGGCTGGCAAGGGCCGTATCGACCTGACGGGCGTGTTCCGCCACGATGCCCATTCGAGCTACGACGCGAAGGCGACGCTGACGGCGTTCGATCCGCTGCTGCTCGCCGCGATGAGCGCGCCGAAGGCGGGCGGCGGCAAGGCGGCAAAGGCACCGGCCAAGCGCGGCGAGACGCGCGTGTCGGGCACGCTGACGGCGTCGGGCGCGTTCGCGCCGCAGGTGTCGACGAAGGCGACCTTCAAGCTCGGCGACAGCCTGTACGACGGCGTGCCGTTGACCGGCGCCGGCGTCGTGCAGCTCGCCGGCTCGCGGATCCTGCCGAGCAACGCGAACCTGTCGATCGCGGGCAACCACGTCGATCTGCGCGGCAGCTTCGGCGCGCCCGGCGACCGGCTGCGCTTCGTTGTCGATGCGCCGCAGCTCGACCGGCTCGGCTTCGGTGTCGAGGGGCTCGTGCAGGCGCAGGGCGACCTGACCGGCAGCTTTGCGCACCCGAACGTGACGGCCACCTACAAGGCCGAGCACGTCGTCGTCGGATCGAACCGGATCGGCGCCGCGCAGGGCCGCGCGGACATCCGCGACGGCGCGCACGGCGCACTCGTGTTCACGGCCGACGCCACCGACATCGCGCTCGGCTCGCTGAAGCTGAAATCGCTGCGCGCGAACCTCGACGGCACGCGCGCGAAGCACACGCTCGACGCATCGGCGCTCGGGACGACCGGCGGCCGGGTGATCGACATGACGTTCGCGGCGAACGGCGGCGTGGTCGAGAACCGCGACGGGATGCGCTGGGACGGCACCGTCACGCGTCTCGCGAACCGCGGCACGCCGGCTGTCGCGCTGCAGGCGCCGCTGGCCGTGTCGGCCGGCGCCGGCCGCGTGACGCTCGGCGCGACGCGCCTTACGCTCGAAGGCGCGGCGATCGACCTGAAGTCGTTCGTGTTCGATCACGGCCAGATGCGCTCGGCGGGCTCCGTGAGCGGCGCGTCGGTCGCGCGCTTCCTCGAGGTCCGCCAGGAGCTGACCGGCCAGCGGCCGCCGCTGCGGACCGACGTCGTGCTCGACGCCGACTGGGATTTCTCGCTCGGCGCGAATGCGACGGGCCATGTGCAGGTGAAGCGCCGCGGCGGCGACGTGACGATCGAGAGCGGGCGCGGCATCGCGTCGCTCGGGCTGACCGACCTGTCCGCGCGCGCGAGCTTCGTGCCCGGCAACCGGCTCAACGTGACGGCGCTCGCGAAGGCGAACCGGATCGGCACGCTCGACGCGAACGTCATGGTGCCGTTCGCGCTGCGCGACGGCATGTTCGGCGTCGTCGACGATGGCCCGCTGTCGGGCCGCATCGACGCCGACATCCCGGCGCTGAAGACGACCGGCAACCTGTTCGGGCCGAGCTACCTGCTCGGCGGGCGCGCGGCGCTGAAGCTGACGGTCGCCGGCACGCCGGTGAAGCCGAACCTGTCGGGGATGCTGACGGGCGACGATTTGTCCGCGACGCTCGTCGACCAGGGCGTGCAGTTGAAGGACGGCATCGTGCGCATCAAGCTGTCGGAAAACCTCGTCGAATTCCAGCAGGTCGAATTCCGCGGCGGCGACGGCACGCTGCGCGCGCTCGGCCGCGTGCGCCTCGACGGCGAGGCGCCCGACCTGACCGCGAGCATCGTCGCGGACAAGCTCGAGCTGTTCGCGGCGCCGGACCGCAAGCTGTCGCTGTCGGGCAAGGCGACCGTCGCGAACGACGGGCCGCGCGGCGCGCTGTCGATCGACGGCAAGTTCGTCGTCGACCGCGCGCTGTTCGACCTGCCCGAGGAATCGGCGCCGCACCTGTCCGACGATGTCGTGATCGTGCAGCCGGACGGCACGGTGCGCGGCGAGACGCCGACCGGCACCGCGGCCGCGAAGCCGCAGCCGGTCGCGGACAAGCCGGCGCCGTCGCTCGCGCCGCGCGCGAACATCGACATCGGCCTCGGCAACAACTTCCGCTTCAAGGGCCACGGCGCGGATCTCGGGCTGCGCGGCACGATCACCGTGATGAGCGCGCCGGGCGTGCCGCTGCGCGCGGTCGGCAACGTGCGCGTGACCGAAGGATCGACGTACACGTCGTTCGGCCGCAAGCTCGCGGTCGAGAACGGCTTCTTCACGTTCAACGGTCCCGTGTCGAACCCGGGCGTCAACATCCTCGCGATGCGGCGCAACCAGGAGGTCGAGGCCGGCGTGCAGGTGACGGGCACGATCCAGTCGCTGACGGTCAAGCTCGTGTCGGAACCGAACGTCACCGACAACGAAAAGCTGTCGTGGCTGTTGTTCGGGCATGGCACCGACCAGGGCAACAACGTCGGCCAGCAGGGCGCGATGACGGCGGCGCTCGGGTTGCTCGGCAGCGTGACCGGCAAGCGCGTCGCGCAGAGCATCGGCCTCGACGAGTTCTCGATCGGCCGCAGCGATGTCGGCCTGACCGATCCGCAGGTCGTGCAGGTGTCGAAGGCGATCAACGAGCGTTTCGTGCTCGGCTTCGAGCAGGGCCTGCAATCGGCGAGCAACGCGTTCAAGGCGACGATCAACCTGACGCGCTTCTGGTCGGTGTCCGCGTACGGCGGCACGTTCCAGGGCGTCGACCTGAACTACACGCGGCGCTTCGATCGCTGGTTCAGCCAGCGGTGATGAAGGGGCGCTGTCCGGCCCCGCTCAGCTCATCGCGCCCGGCCTCGGGTTGGCGCGGATGCATGCGTCGAATCCTTCCCGCGTAGCGGCGACCGTCACGTCGACCTGCAACCAGCGACCGCGTGCATCGATCCGTCGTGCGCGGAAGTAGTGGCGGTATTGCAGCGCCGCAGCCGCCACCGGCGGCGTCACGCGCGCGTTCCACGATTCGATCGAGAAGCCGTCGGTGTCGAGCCATTGCAGCAGCCGCGACAGGTCTGCATCGTCGGGCGGGACGACGAGGTCGACGTCGTTCAGCGGCGCATCGGTAACGGCATCGTCCGCAGCCGCCGCGAGCCGTCGCGCGAAGCCGCCGATCACTGCGAAGGCGAAACCGTCGCGCGTCATCGCGGCAACCAGCGCGCGGGCCGCGTCGGTATCGCTCGCGAGCGGCGCCTTGCGGCACACGAGCGCGTATTCATGCGTGCGGTCGGTGGCACCGGCGCCGTGCGGCGCGGGGCCGCCGGCGCGTTCGTAGATCAGCACGCGTTCCTCGTGCAACACGAAGCGCTCGCCGAGCAGCCGCGCGACATCCCACGCGAGCGGTACGAACCGACCGCCGACCCGCAGGTTCTGCGCCATCGCGATGCACCAGCCGCCCGGTTCGAGCAGCGCATGCACGCCCGCGAACACGTTGCGCATTCGTTCGAGATACGGCGCGTAGCAGTCGATGCCGTACAGTTGCCCGTCGCGCGGGCTGTCGAGCAGCCCGGGGCAGCCGAAGTACGGCACGCTCGTCAGGCAAAGCGTGAACGGGCCGCCCGCGTGGCGTGCCGCGGCCTGCGTCGCGTCGCTCGACAGGTCGCCGGCCAGCACCGGATAGCGGGCGGGGAGCGCGTCCGTGCGCGCGAGTCGCTCGCGTGCGAATGCGACGCGCTCCGGGTCGATCTCGACGCCGAGCGCCGGCACGTCGCATCGCGCGGCGGCGACGAGCGTCGTGCCGAAGCCGCCGAACGGATCGACGATCCAGCCGCCCGGCGTCGCGTGGCTGCCGATGAACGGCACCATCTGCTCGACCCAGCCGCAATCGCGCGCGGCAAACAAATCCCGCGCGCGCAGGTCGGCGGGCAGGGTGGTGTCGGCGGCCTCGTCGGTCAGACGCAGCCAGCTAGTCACGACGGTCATCGTTGCTCCACAGGATGTCGCGCGTCGGTTGCCAGCCGGCGCACAGGTTGCCGTTCGGGTGGAACACGAGCTTGTACACGGCGTCGCGCAGCTCGTGCTCGCGCATCGCGCCGTAGTCGGAGGTCTCGAACACGACTTCGAAGCCGTCGCGATGGGCCCAGCGCGCATTCCAGAAGTAGTAGCCGCCTGTCAGCGCGATTGGTTCGCACTGCGCGGAAAACGCGGCGTCCGTTGCGCAGGCCAGCAGCAACGCGTCGATCGGAACGCGCGTGCGGTCGATGTAGCGCCGCGTCGCGTTGTGCCGGTAGGTGTCGGGCAGCGCGGAGAATTCACGGAAGATCACCGCGCCGGCGCCGAGCGCGCGTGCATGGGCCAGATAACGGAGCACGTCCGCCGGCGTCTCGATGCCGCCGCGCTGCACGATGCAGACGAGCTTGACCGGAAAGTGCTCGCACGCGGCGGCAAACGCCATTTCGAATGCGTGCTGGTGCATCACGTGCTGGCCGGGCCGAAAGCGCATGATCGACTGGTTCGTGTCGTCGCGGTCGTGATGACGCGACCATTCGAGCCATGACAGCCCGAAGTCCGCGAGCGCCGGCAGCAGGGCGTCGCCGTGTTCGACGAGCCCGGCGCCATTCGTGTACAGCACGCTGCCGGTCGCGTCCGGACCGTCGTCGCCGGCCGCGCCGAGCGTCGCGACGAGCGATAGCAGCCAGCGCGAATCGTCCGTGTTCTCGAGCCCGGACAGCGAGTACGACAGCGGCACGCCGCGCAGGGCCCGCAGCGCACGCCGCAGCGTGTCGAAATAGTCGTCCGGAGGACGCAAGCCGGCCGCTACCGGGCCCGATGCGGTTTCGTCGACCAGCGTTTCCGAGCAGAACCGGCAGCGTGCGGAGCAGGGCTGTGCCGCGGCGTAGGGCGTGAACGTGAGCGGCTGTGCGAAGCGGATCGTTCGGCCGGCAACGGTATGGACATGCCAGCGGCGGCTGTCGTCAGCGGGCGGCTCGCGCAACGCGAGCCATGCGAAGCGCCGGGCGAGCGCGTCGAACGCGCGGCTGCGCGCGACGAGCGGCGCGACGGCGTTGGCGTCCGCAATCGGCACGAGCGGAATCGTGATCGCTGCGCGAACTCGGCTCGGGCGCGGCGAAGCACGCGTCCGTTCGGCTGGCGGGGCGTCGGAGGTGCGTGTCATGTCGTTGTTGTGAGGCGAAGCCCGCCGCCACTGCCTGGGGGCGACCGCTCGATGCTGTCTTCGGAATCCGGCGGGCCCGATGTTGTCGCTATGGTAGCGGAACTCGCCCGCGCTGCACGCCGGGTGGTGCTGCGCGCGCCACGCTATAAAAAAAGCCCCGCACGTATCGTGCGGGGCCTTCTTGCTCAAGCGGCGGCGTGTGTTGTTTACTTCACGCGCATGCCGGGCTTCGCGCCGCTGTGCGGCTCGAGGATGTAGAGGCCCGGCTCCGCCTTCTCGTCGGTGGCCGATGCGGCGAGCACCATCCCTTCGGACAGGCCGAACTTCATCTTGCGCGGTGCGAGGTTCGCGACCATCACCGTCAGCTTGCCGACGAGCTGCTCGGGCTGGTACGCGGACTTGATGCCCGAGAATACGTTGCGGGTCTTTTCCTCGCCGATGTCGAGCGTGAGCTGCAGCAGCTTGTCCGAGCCTTCGACGGCCTGGCACGCGACGATCTTCGCGATGCGCAGGTCGATCTTCGCGAAATCGTCGATCGAGATGGGGGCGTCGTCGGCGCCGTTCACGACGGCCGGCTTCGCGTTCGCCTTGGCGTTCTTCGCATCCTTCGCGGCGCTCGCGCCCGCGGCGGCCGCGCCGGTTGCTTCGGCCTGCAGCGAATCGCGGTTCGCGGCGAGCAGCGCTTCGATCTGCTTCGCGTCGACGCGCGTCATCAGGTGCTGGTAAGCCTTGATCGGTTGTTCCGACGACAGCGGCTTCGCGGCATCGGCCCACGCGAGCGGTGCGATCCCGAAGAACGCCTCGACGGCAACGGCCACGCGCGGCATCACCGGCTTCAGCGCGAGCGACAGCAGGCGGAAGGCCTCGAGGCTCACGCTGCAGGTTTCGTGCAGCGCGACCGCGTTGGCCGGATCCTTCGCGAGATCCCACGGCTTCGCACCGTCGACGTACGCGTTCACTTCATCCGCGAGCTCCATCGTGTGACGCAGCGCGCGGCTGTATTCGCGCGCTTCATAGTTCGCGGCGATCTGCGGAATCGCGTCGCGCAGCTTCGCGACGAGCGGATGGTTCATCGCGCTGTCCTGCACGCGGCCGTCGAAGCGCTTGATCAGGAAGCCGGCCGCGCGGCTCGCGATGTTCACGTACTTGCCGACGAGGTCGCTGTTCACGCGCGCCTGGAAGTCGTCGAGGTTCAGGTCGATGTCTTCCATCGTCGCGTTCAGCTTCGCGGCGAAGTAGTAGCGCAGCCATTCGGGGTTCAGGCCCGTGTCGATGTAGCTCTGCGCGGTGATGAACGTGCCGCGCGACTTCGACATCTTCGCGCCGTCGACCGTCAGGAAGCCGTGCGCGAACACGTTGGTCGGCGTGCGGTGGCCCGAGAACTCGAGCATCGCGGGCCAGAACAGCGTGTGGAAGTAGAGGATGTCCTTGCCGATGAAGTGGTACTGCTCGGTCGTCGAGCCCGGGCGGATCCACGCGTCGAAGTCGATGCCGTTGCGGTCGCACAGGTTCTTGAAGCTCGCGTAGTAGCCGACCGGCGCGTCGAGCCACACGTAGAAGTACTTGCCGGGCGCGCCCGGGATCTCGAAGCCGAAGTACGGCGCGTCACGCGAGATGTCCCAGTCGGCGAGCTTGGCCTCGCCGGCGTCGCCGAGCCATTCGCGCATCTTGTTGGTCGCCTCCGGCTGCGCGAGGCCGCTCACCCATTCGCGCAGGAACGACTCGCAGCGCGGGTCGGACAGGCGGAAGAAGTAGTGCTTCGACGTCTTGCGCACCGGCGTCGCGCCCGACACGACCGAATACGGGTTCAGCAGTTCGGTCGGCAGGTAGGTCGAGCCGCACACCTCGCAGTTGTCGCCGTACTGGTCCTTCGCGTGGCACTTCGGGCACTCGCCCTTGATGAAGCGGTCGGGCAGGAACATTTCCTTGACGGGGTCGTACGCCTGCTCGATCTCGCGCTCGGCGATCAGGTCGGCTTCCCGCAGCGCGAGGTAGATCTTCTCGCTCAGTACACGGTTCTCGTCCGAATCGGTCGAATAGAAGTTGTCGAACGACACGCCGAAGCTGTCGAAGTCGCGCTTGTGCTCGGTCCAGACGCGGTCGATCAGCTGCTTCGGGCTCAGGCCTTCCTTCTCCGCGCGCAGCATGATCGGCGTGCCGTGCGTGTCGTCGGCGCCGATGTAGTAGACCTCATGGCCGTGCATTCGCAGCGCCCGCACCCAGATGTCGGTCTGGATGTACTCGACCATGTGGCCGATGTGGATCTGCCCGTTGGCATAGGGCAGTGCGGACGTAACGAGGATCTGGCGGCCGCCTTGCGGCGCCGCAGCCTGCACGGAAGTGAGGTCGGATGCGGACATAGGGTCTGTAGAGGAACGGCGGAAATACGACGGGAAACTGCGATTCTAGCAGGGGCGCGCTTCGGCGACGCGGGCGGGCGCCGCGGACCGGGCGCCGGAAGGGGCGGGGCTGCTCGAGCGGCGTGCTCGACGTGATGTGCGGTGCAGCACGAATTCTGCGGGCAAAAAAAACCGGGGCGGATACGGCCCCGGAGCAACAACGACAAGAGGAGAATGGTGACGCGCCGGCAACACCAGCCGCGTACCGTAAATACTGACCGCGGCCTGCGACAGAAGTTCGAAATTTTTTTCGGTTTGTTACCAGCCCCGACGGAAGCCTTGTCCGGCGGGGCTGCGCGGGCGGCGTGCCCGCGCATTCCCCTCGTCGCGCGCTTACTGCGCCTGCGATGCGCGCAGGTAGATTTCGACGCGGCGGTTCTGTGCGCGGCCGGCTTCGGACGCGTTGTCCGCGATCGGGTTCGATGCGCCCATGCCTTGCGCCGACAGGCGGCCGCCGTTGACGCCGCGCTGCGCGAGCGCGTTCACGACGCTTTGCGCGCGGTTCTGCGACAGCGTCTGGTTCAGCTGTGCCGAGCCCGTGCTGTCCGTGTAGCCGACGATCGAAGCCGTCACTTGCGGGTTCTGGTTCAGCGTCGTCGCCAGGTCGTTCAGCAGCGGCGTGAAGGCCGGCGTGATTGCGTACTGGTTCGTCGCGAACGTCACCGAGCTCGGCACGTTCAGCTTCAGCGAGCCGTCCGGCTGCTCGGTCACCTGCGTGCCCGTCTGCGCTGCCGACGGTGCGAGCTTGTTCTTGATCGCTTGCCAGTTGTAACCCGTCACACCGCCGACCAGGGCGCCAACGCCCGCGCCGATCGCCGCGCCCTTGCCACCGCCCGCCAGCGCGCCGATGCCTGCGCCCAGCGCCGCACCCGTGCCGGTACCGACGGCCGTGTTCGAGCCTTGCTGCGTGGCGCAACCTGCCAGCAGTGCGCCGGCCAGTGCGAAGACGGACAGGCGAGTCGCGATTTTCATGTTCATCTTGGATTCCTCTCTTGGTTGAACGAGTCGACAACGACGACAACAGTTACGGCTCCCAGCGCGGGCCGCCACGAAAAAGGTGGGCAGGCCTGCGCTCGCGGCAGCCGCCGAGGCGGCCGCATGCCCTGTCCGTCAGCGTGGCTGTTCGGACAATGCGATGCGTGAGCCTCTACAATATAGGCGGTTAGTGGCCGATTTGGCCCCATAGCTTGCCGCAGGCGAAGAGTGCGCCGGGTCGCGCGTTCGCGCAATGGCATGCAACAGATTCTTTCACTTTTCCCGATTTTCGCAGCGTAATTTGATATTTTTTGACGTTTGCGCGCGAGAAAAACGTTTTCATGGAGTTTCGATGAGCATTGACCGGGCACAAGTCGACGCCGCTTTGGCGGCAGTCGTCGACCCCAATACCGGCCGGCCGTATGCGGCGCACAAGGGCGTGCGCAACGTCGCGATCGACGGTGATGTCGTGGCGCTTGACGTGGTGCTCGGTTATCCGGCGCGCAGCCAGCACGACGACGTGCGCGCGCGCGTCGCCGCGGCGCTCCAGGCCGTGCCCGGCGTGCGCGACGCGCGCGTCGCCGTGTCGCAGGAGATCGTCGCGCACACGGTGCAGCGCGGCGTGAAGCTGCTGCCGAACGTGAAGAACATCGTCGCGGTCGCGTCGGGCAAGGGCGGCGTCGGCAAGAGCACGACGGCCGTCAACCTCGCGCTCGCGCTGGCCGCGGAAGGCGCGTCGGTCGGCATCCTCGATGCGGACATCTACGGCCCGTCGCTGCCGACGATGCTCGGCATCCACGGCCAGCGCCCCGAGTCGCCCGACAACCAGTCGATGAACCCGCTCGTCGGCCACGGGCTGCAGGCGAACTCGATCGGCTTCCTGATCGAGGAAGACAACCCGATGGTGTGGCGCGGCCCGATGGCGACTTCCGCGCTCGAGCAGCTGCTGCGCCAGACCAACTGGCGCGAGCTCGACTACCTGATCGTCGACATGCCGCCCGGCACGGGCGACATCCAGCTCACGCTCGCGCAGCGCGTGCCCGTCACGGGCGCGGTGATCGTCACGACGCCGCAGGACATCGCGCTGCTCGACGCGAAGAAGGGCCTGAAGATGTTCGAGAAGGTCGGGATTCCGATCCTCGGCATCGTCGAGAACATGAGCATCCACGTCTGCTCGAATTGCGGCCACGAGGAGCACATCTTCGGCGCCGGCGGGGCCGAGCGGATGGCGAAGGACTACGACGTGAACGTGCTCGGCAACCTGCCGCTCGACATCGCGATCCGCGAGCGGGCCGACAGCGGCACGCCGACGGTCGCGGCCGATCCGGACGGCGCGCTGGCGCGCCGCTACCGCGACATCGCGCGCGGGGTGGCGCTGGCGATTGCCGAGCGCGCGCGCGACATGACGTCGAAGTTTCCGTCGATCGTTGTTCAAAATACGTAAAACCCTTGCGGGGCGGGGCCTCACGCTGTTTACGGCGCCGCGAGGCGCGGTATCATGGCGACTTTTCCCGGGTTCCTTTACCCGCCCGGCGCGGCCGTCGCGTCAAACGGCCGTCAGCCGGCATGAGGATCGAATGAAACAACGACATCACGGCGTGCGCGCCGGCCGCGCGCGGCGCGCGCTGCTGGCCGCCGCCGCGCTGGGCCTGCTGGCCGGCTGCACCTCCTTTTCCTCGTCGCACGAAAAACGGGCCGACGCACAACTACAGCCGACGGTCGGCTCGCTGGCGCGCGGCGCGGTGACGTTCGTCGAGCGTCCGGACGGCGTTCAGGTCACCTACAACCTGGTCGGCCTGCCGCCGAACAGCGATCACGCGCTGCAGGTGCACGAGCGCGGCGACTGCAACGCGGGCGACGGCTCGAGCGCCGGCCAGGTGTTCGCGCCGGCCGCCGACCGGCTGCGCGCGGGCGCCCGCGTCGCCGGCGATCTCGGCAACATCCATGCGGATGCGAACGGCGTCGCGGCCGGCTTCATCGTCGCCCCCGATCTGGCCCTCGACGGCGTGCGCTCGGCGCTGAGCCGTGCGGCGCTGGTGCACCGCGAAGCGAGCGATCCCGCGTTTCCGCAGCATGGCGCGGGCCCCGCGCTCGCCTGCGGCGTGATCCGTTGACGGCCGCCGCGTGCGCGGGCCGATGATCGCGTAAAATGTGCGCCTTTCCCGGCCGCTGCCTCGCGCGAGCGGCCCTTCCCGACTGTCACGCAGCGTTTCCTGGCGCCCCGATATGAAACGACCCCAACGCTCACTTTGTTCGCTGTCCCCCGCCGGGACGGCCAGCCTTCCTGGGACGGCCCGGCGGAGGCTTGCATGAGCATCAAGGCCGACAAATGGATTCGGCGCATGGCCGAAGAGCACAAGATGATCGAGCCGTTCGTGCCCGATCAGGTTCGCGCGTCCGAGGACGGCCGCCGGATCGTCAGCTACGGCACGTCGAGCTACGGCTACGACATCCGCTGCGCGGACGAATTCAAGATCTTCACGAACATCAACTCGACGATCGTCGATCCGAAGAACTTCGACGAGGGTTCGTTTGTCGATTTCAAGGGCGACGTGTGCATCATTCCGCCGAACTCGTTCGCGCTGGCCCGCACCGTCGAATATTTCCGCATCCCGCGCACCGTGCTGACGGTCTGCCTCGGCAAGTCGACCTATGCGCGCTGCGGGATCATCGTCAACGTGACGCCGTTCGAGCCCGAGTGGGAAGGCTACGTCACGCTGGAATTCTCGAACACCACGCCGCTGCCGGCGAAGATCTATGCGAACGAAGGCGTTGCGCAGGTGCTCTTCTTCGAGAGCGACGAAGTGTGCGACGTGTCGTATGCCGATCGCGGCGGCAAGTATCAGGGCCAGCGCGGTGTCACGCTGCCGAAAACCTGATCTGGTTGCATATCGTCTCACCGGTTTCCGGGTGACCGCTGCGCGTGACGCGCCGCGGTCGTTCTTTTTGGAGAATCGCCCATGAAGTTCCGTTTCCCCGTCGTCATCATCGACGAAGATTTCCGCTCCGAGAACATTTCGGGCTCCGGCATCCGGGCGTTGGCCGAAGCGATCGAGAAGGAGGGTGTCGAAGTCCTCGGCCTCACGAGCTACGGCGATCTGACGTCGTTCGCGCAGCAGTCGAGCCGCGCGTCGTGCTTCATCCTGTCGCTCGACGACGACGAACTCATGCTCGGCGAAACCGGCGCGGACGGCGAACTGCCCGAGCTCGCGACCGCGATCATCGAGTTGCGCGCGTTCGTCACCGAAGTGCGCCGCCGCAACGCGGACATCCCGATCTTCCTGTACGGCGAGACGCGCACGTCGCGCCATCTGCCGAACGACATCCTGCGCGAACTGCACGGCTTCATCCACATGTTCGAGGACACGCCGGAGTTCGTCGCGCGCCACATCATCCGCGAGGCGAAGGTCTATCTCGACTCGCTCGCGCCGCCGTTCTTCAAGGAACTGGTCAAGTACGCGGATGAAGGCTCGTACTCGTGGCACTGCCCGGGCCACTCGGGCGGCGTCGCGTTCCTGAAGAACCCGCTCGGCCAGATGTTCCACCAGTTCTTCGGCGAGAACATGCTGCGCGCGGACGTCTGCAACGCGGTGGACGAACTCGGCCAGCTGCTCGATCACACGGGCCCGGTCGCGGCGTCCGAGCGCAACGCGGCGCGCATCTTCAGCGCCGATCACCTGTTCTTCGTGACCAACGGCACGTCGACGTCGAACAAGATCGTCTGGCATGCGACGGTTGCGCCGGGCGACATCGTGCTGGTCGACCGCAACTGCCACAAGTCGATCCTGCACGCGATCACGATGACGGGCGCGATCCCCGTGTTCCTCACGCCGACGCGCAACCATTTCGGCATCATCGGGCCGATCCCGCGCGACGAATTCAAGCCGGAGAACATCCGCAAGAAGATCGAGGCGAACCCGTTCGCGCGCGAAGCGATGCGCGAGAACCCGGACATGAAGCCGCGCATCCTGACGATCACGCAGAGCACGTACGACGGCGTCGTCTACAACGTCGAGATGATCAAGGACCTGCTCGGCGACCTGCTCGACACGCTGCACTTCGACGAAGCGTGGCTGCCGCACGCGACGTTCCACGATTTCTACCGCGACATGCACGCGATCGGCGACGGCCGCCCGCGCACGGGCGCGCTCGTGTTCGCGACGCACTCGACGCACAAGCTGCTCGCGGGCATCTCGCAGGCGTCGCAGATCGTCGTGCAGGATTCGGAGAACCGCACGTTCGACAAGCACCGCTTCAACGAGGCGTACCTGATGCATACGTCGACGAGCCCGCAGTACGCGATCATCGCGTCGTGCGACGTCGCGGCCGCGATGATGGAGCCGCCGGGTGGCACCGCGCTCGTTGAGGAATCGATCGCCGAGGCGATCGATTTCCGCCGCGCGATGCGCAAGGTCGACGCCGAATACGGCGACGACTGGTTCTTCAGCGTGTGGGGCCCGGACAACCTGTCGGAAGAAGGGATCGGTTCGCGCGAAGACTGGATGCTGAAGCCGAACGACCACTGGCACGGCTTCGGCCCGCTCGCGGAAGGCTTCAACATGCTCGACCCGATCAAGGCGACGATCATCACGCCGGGGCTCGACGTCGACGGCGAGTTCGGCGAGACGGGCATTCCGGCCGCGATCGTCACGAAGTACCTGGCCGAGCACGGGATCATCGTCGAGAAGACCGGCCTGTACTCGTTCTTCATCATGTTCACGATCGGCATCACGAAGGGCCGCTGGAACTCGATGGTGACCGAGCTGCAGCAGTTCAAGGACGACTACGACAACAACCAGCCGCTGTGGCGCGTGCTGCCGGAATTCGTCGCGCAGCATCCGCGCTACGAGCGCGTCGGCCTGCGCGACCTGTGCGCGCAGATCCACGACGTGTACCGCGCGAACGACATCGCCCGCCTGACGACGGAGATGTACCTGTCGGACATGGAGCCGGCGATGAAGCCGTCGGACGCGTTCGCGAAGCTCGCGCACCGCAAGATCGACCGCGTGCCGCTCGACGAGCTCGAAGGCCGCGTGACGAGCATCCTGCTCACGCCGTACCCGCCGGGCATTCCGCTGCTGATCCCGGGCGAGCGCTTCAACAAGACGATCGTGAACTACCTGCGGTTCGCGCGCGACTTCAACGAGCGTTTCCCGGGCTTCCACACCGACATCCACGGCCTCGTCGCGGAAGAGGTGAACGGCCGCGTCGAGTACTTCGTCGACTGCGTGCGCGACTGATGGCGGCGCACGGACGAATCCAGGCGATGCGCGCGGCGGTGGCCGCGCTCGTCGTCTGGGCGGCAGGGTCGGCGGGGCTGGCAGGGATGGGCGTCGCCCATGCGGAAGTCGCGGCGGCCGACCCGATCGACGTCGCGATGCGGCAATGCCTCGCGCGGCGCGACCGGTCGTCGACGGCCGGCCAGATCCAGTGCATGGGCGAAGCGCAGCAGCAGTGGCAGGCAGTGATGGACGGCGCGTACCAGCGCCTGTTGAAGGATGCGCCGGCCGACGCGAAGCGCGGCTGGCAGGACAGCCAACGCCATTGGCTGACGTGGCGCAAGGACGAAATGCATTTGCTGACGGCCGTGTACGACACGACGCGCGGCACGGCATACACGATGTCGAGCGCCGACATGCAGCTGCAACCCGTGCGCGATCGCGCGCTGGCGCTGCGCGGCGCGGCCGATCGCTATGCGCCGCCGCCCGCTGCCGTCCCGGTAGCGGCCACGAGCGGCACGCAGGGCGGCGCCGGCGCGGCACAGGGTGCGGCCACGCTGAACGGCAAGCCGGCGAACGCGCCGCGCGATCCGGCCGTGCGTCGCGTGCGGCCGTGCGAACAGGATGCCGCGTGCGAACACGCGCTGTTCGACCTGAACCGCTATTACCAGAAGCTGCGCCGCAAGATGCCGGCGCATTCGGCCGCGACGCTCGTGCGCGCGCAGCGCGCGTGGGTCGGGTTCCGCGATTCGACGGCGCCGCTCGTCGGCGAGGACGGCCGTGTCGACCTGATCGGCGCGCGCATCGCGACGATGAAACGGCTGTCGGAGACGGCCGGCAACAAATGAACGCAACCGCGATGCCGGTTGTTCGGCGATAAAGCGAAACGGGCACCCATCGGGTGCCCGTTTTGCATTGGGCAGCGTGCCGCCTACGCGGGCTGTTGCGTGTCGTGCCGGCCGAACCACGACGGCACGAGCGCGACCGCCTCGTCGAGCGATGCGAGCACGTGCAGGCTCAGCGCGACGATTTCGGGCGTCGGCGCCTTCAGGTCGGGCACGGTAACGACCGATGCGCCTGCGCCGGCGGCCGACTGGGCGCCGAAGTCGCTGTCCTCGAACGCGACGCACGCGTGTGCCGGCACGCCGAGGCGTTCGGCCGCGAGCCGGTAGACGGCCGGGTCGGGCTTGCCGCGCGCGACTTCGTCGCCGCCCGCGATCGCGCGGAAGAACGGCAGCACGCCGACCGCGTCGAGCCGCGCGCGGATCACGTCGCCCGTGGACGACGACGCGACCGCGCACGGAATGCCGGCCTGCGCGAGCGCGTCGAGCAGCGCGAGCGCGCCGGGCTTCAGCGGAAACTTCGGATGCGGTTCGGGCGCGGCGAGCTGTTCGCGCACGCGCAGGCGTACGGCGTCGAACGTCTCGGTGTTGCCGATCAGCCGAGCCAGGATGACCTGGCCTTCGGCGAACGAGCGGCCGACGATCTGCAGGTAGTCGGTGACGGTCAGCGCGACCCCGTGCGCATTCGACACGTCGATCCACGTGTTCATGATGGTCCGCTCGGAATCGACGAGCAGGCCGTCCATGTCGAAGAGCGCGGCGGAGAAGGTCATCGGCGGTATCCAGGAAGCGGGGAAGGCGATGGGCGGCGCGATGGCCGCCCGAATGAAAAACGGACGCCGAAGGCGTCCGTCCGGAACAGCGGGCTTACTGGCCGAGCGCGGCGCGGGCAGCCTTGACGGCGGCGCGCACCTGGTCGGGCGCGGTGCCGCCCGGGTGGTTGCGGCTCGCGACCGAACCCTCGAGCGTCAGGTAGCCGAACACGTCGTCGCCGATCAGGTGCGCGACGTTCGGCAGTTCCTGCTTCATCTCGTCGAGCGTCAGGTCGGCCAGATCGATGCCGCGATCGTCGCAGATCCGCACCGCGTGCGCGACGGCTTCGTGCGCATCGCGGAACGGCAGCCCGCGCTTCACGAGGTAGTCGGCGAGGTCGGTGGCGGTCGAGAAACCCTGCAGCGCGGCCGCGCGCATCGCGTCCGGCTTCACGGTGATGCCGGCGACCATTTCGGCGAAGATCCGCAGCGTGTCGGCGACGGTATCGACCGTGTCGAACAGCGGTTCCTTGTCTTCCTGGTTGTCCTTGTTGTACGCGAGCGGCTGGCCCTTCATCAGCGTCAGGAGCGCCATCAGGTGGCCGTTCACGCGGCCCGTCTTGCCGCGTGCGAGCTCGGGCACGTCCGGGTTCTTCTTCTGCGGCATGATCGAGCTGCCGGTGCAGAAGCGGTCGGCGATGTCGATGAAGCCGACGCGCGGGCTCATCCACAGCACGAGTTCTTCGGAGAAACGCGATACGTGCGTCATCACGAGCGCGGAGGCGGCCGTGAATTCGATCGCGAAATCGCGATCGGATACCGCGTCGAGCGAGTTCGCGCAGATGCCGTCGAAGCCGAGCGTCTTCGCGACCGCGTGACGGTCGATCGGGTAGCTCGTGCCCGCGAGCGCGGCCGCGCCGAGCGGCAGGCGGTTCACGCGGGTGCGGCAGTCGCGCATGCGCTCAGCGTCGCGCGAGAACATCTCGACGTAGGCGAGCAGGTGGTGGCCGAACGTGACGGGTTGCGCGACCTGCAGGTGCGTGAAGCCCGGCATGATCGTGCCGGCGTTTTGCTCCGCGAGGTCGAGCAGCGCGCCGCGCAGGTCGCTCAGCAGGCCGCCGATCCGGTCGATCTCGCCGCGCAGCCACAGGCGGATGTCGGTCGCGACCTGGTCGTTGCGCGAGCGGCCCGTGTGCAGGCGCTTGCCCGCATCGCCGATCAGCGCGGTCAGGCGCGCCTCGATGTTCAGGTGGACGTCCTCCAGGTCGAGCTGCCATTCGAATTCGCCGCGCTCGATCTCGCCCTTGATCTGCGCCATCCCGCGTTCGATCGCGGCCAGGTCGTCGGCGCTGATGATCTTCTGCGCGGCGAGCATGTTCGCGTGCGCGAGCGAGCCGGCGATGTCGACGAGCGCGAGGCGCTTGTCGAAAAACACCGACGACGTGTAGCGCTTGACCAGTTCCGACATCGGTTCCGAGAAGCGGGCCGACCAGGCCTCGCCCTTTTTGTGCAGTTGGGACGTCATGGCGATTCTTCGAAGGGGAGTTGGGCGGCGTGCGCCGCCGAGGGAATCCCGCGATTCTAACATTCGCGGGCCGGCCCGCCGCGGCCCGCAGCCGTTCGCGGCGGGCCGCCGGGCGTTGCCGGTGCGGGCCGTTGCGCTCAGCCGCGCACGAGCACGACCAGCTTCAGGTCCTCGCGGTGCGCGGGCTTCAGCGTGATCTGCTGATACACGAGACGGCCGTCGGCCGGATGGTCGAATTCGCGCAGGCCGCCTTCGCGCTCGAACACGTCCTGCGATGCCCAGTACTGCGCGAACGCATCGCTGCCGGCGGTCAGCGCGTCGATCAGCGCGCGCGTCGGCGCGTCGGCCAGGTGGCGGATCGAATCGGCGCGGAATTCGGCCGCGAGCCGCCGCGCGCGGGTTTCCCAGTCGACGATCAGCGTGCGCGCGGCCGGCGACATGAACGTGAAGCGCAGCAGGTTGCGGTCGTGCTCGCCGTCGAGCCAGCCGGAAAAGAGCGTGGCGGCCGGCGCGTTCCAGGCGAGCGCGTTCCATTGCCGGTCGAGCACGTACGCGGGCGTTGCGATCGCCGCGACGGTCGCGGCGAGCGTCGGCGGCAGGTCGCCGCCCGCGACGTCGGGCTCGGCCGGGTCGCGCTGCGCGGCCAGCTCGAACAGGTACGCGCGCTCGGCCTTCGACAATTGCAGCGCGACGGCGATCCGCGCGAGCGCGTCGGCCGATGCCGACACGGGGCGGCCCTGTTCGATCCACGTGTACCAGGTCGGGCTGACGCCGCACAGTTGCGCGACTTCCTCGCGCCGCAGCCCCGGCGTGCGGCGGCGCGGGCCGGGCGGCAGGCCGACGGCCTGCGGCGACAGCCGCTCGCGGTGGGCGCGGATGAATTCGCCGAGCGCACGGGCGGGCGTGGCGTCGAGCGGCGGGACGGGGGCGGAGGACGGATGGTTCATGCGGAAACGGCGAAGTGAAGGCGAGAACGCGGCAACGATCAGACAGGTGTATCGAATACCAGAATAACTGCTTAACTTGTACTGGTACAAGTGCAGGCCTATTGTAGCGGCTCGCGCACCGGCAGGGCAGCGAACGTCCCACAAAACGCGTTGCATGGGGCTGGAACAGGCACTGAAGCGCCAACTCGTGTCGGCTCCGGTCGACCGCACAAAGGAGCGAAGGATGAAACACCACGACCAGGTCGCCGACGCATTCGGCACGACGGCCGCCGCCTATCTGACGAGCACGGTCCACGCGACGGGCGCCGATCTGCAGACGCTCGCCGACGCGGTGCGCGCGACGCCCGATGCCGCGGTGCTCGATCTCGGCTGCGGCGCCGGCCACGCGAGCTTCGCCGTCGCGCCGCACGTGCGCGACGTGGTCGCGTACGATCTCGCCGCGCCGATGCTCGCGACCGTCGACGCGGCCGCGCGCGAGCGCGGGCTCGCGAACATCCGCACGCAGCAGGGCCCGGCCGAACGGCTGCCGTTCGATACAGCGGCGTTCGACTGGGTGGTGAGCCGGATGAGCGCGCACCATTGGCATGACATGCGCGCGGCGCTCGCCGAGGCGCGCCGCGTGCTGAAACCGGGCGGCCGCGTGCTGATGATCGACATCGCGGGCAACGACCATCCGCTTCTCGACACGTACCTGCAGGCCGCGGAAGTGCTGCGCGACGCGTCGCACGTGCGCGACTACCGTGCGGACGAGTGGCTCGCGATGTTCCGCGCTGCCGGTTTCGATGCGCACGTGCACAGCCGCTGGCGGCTGCCGATCGATTTCGACACGTGGGTTACCCGCATCCGCACGCCGGCGGACAGCGTCGCGGGCATTCGCGCGCTGTGGGCGCATGCGCCCGACGAGGTGCGCGGGTATTACGCGGTGCGGCCGGACGGTTCGTTCGAGCACGATGCGCTGCTGATCGACGCGCACTGAACGAGCGGCACGCCGGCGCTGTTGCGCGTTCGCATGAAAAAAGCCGCGATACGCACCGTGGCGTATCGCGGCTTTCACGATGCCGGCCGGCGCGGAACGAGCCCGCGCCGCATGCGGATCAGCCCGTGTTGCGCAGGCCGGCCGCGATCCCGTTGATCGTCAGGTGAATCCCGCGGCGCAGCCGCGCGTTCGTGTCGCCCGCGCGGTGACGCTTGATCAGCTCGACCTGCAGGTGGTTCAGCGGATCGAGATACGGGAAGCGGTTCTTGATCGACCGCGCGAGCAGCGGGTTGGTCGCGAGGCGGCCTTCCTGCCCGGTGATTTCCGCCAGCGCATGCGACGTGCGCTCCCATTCCGCGACGATCCGCTCGAACACGTGCTTGCGCAGCTTGCGATCGGCGACGAGCTGCGCATAGCGCGACGCGACCGCGAGATCGGTCTTCGCGAGCACCATGTCCATGTTCGACAGCAGGTTCGCGAAGAACGGCCAGGTCTTGTTCATCTTCTTCAGCAGCGCGACGCGCTTCGTGCGTTCGGCGTCGTCCTGCGCGGCGTCGAGATACGCGCTCACCGCGCTGCCGAAGCCGTACCAGCCCGTCAGCAGCAGCCGGCACTGGCCCCACGAGAAGCCCCACGGAATCGCGCGCAGATCCTCGATCTTGCGCTGCTTCGGATCCTGCAGCTTGCGCGAAGCCGGGCGGCTGCCGATGTTCAGCTCGGCGATCTCGGTGATCGGCGTCGACGAGAAGAAGTAGTCGGTGAAGCCCGGCGTTTCGTAGACGAGCGCACGGTACGCGGCCATCGCCGAGTCGGACAGCGTCTGCATCGCGGCTTCGAACGCGGGCAGTTGCGCGGGCGCGTTCGACTGCGGCAGCAGCGATGCCTCGAGCGTCGCGGCGACGACCGTCTCGAGGTTGCGCCGGCCGATCTCGGGGTTCGCGAACTTGCTCGCGATCACCTCGCCCTGTTCGGTCAGGCGGATCTGGCCGTTCACGGTGCCCGGCGGCTGCGCCAGGATCGCCTGGTAGGTCGGGCCGCCGCCGCGGCCGACCGTGCCGCCGCGGCCGTGGAACAGCCGCAGCGTGATCTTGCAGTCGCGGAACAGGTCGACGAGCGCGAGTTCCGCGCGATACAGCTCCCAGTTCGACGTGAGGAAGCCGCCGTCCTTGTTGCTGTCCGAGTAGCCGAGCATCACTTCCTGCTCGGCGCCCTGGTGCGCGATCAGCGCATCGACGCCCGGCAGCGCGAAGTATTCGCGCATGATGCGCGACGCGTCGCGCAGGTCGGGGATCGTCTCGAACAGCGGGATCACCATCAGGCTGTTCCTCGCATCGCCGCCGGGCACGCCGAGCGCGCCTTCGAGCAGGCCCGTCTCCTTCTGCAGCAGCAGCACCTCGACGAGGTCGCTCACGGTTTCCGTATGCGAAATGATGTAGTTGCGCACCGCGCGCGCGCCGAATTGCGCGCGGACTTCGCGCGCCTTCTCGAACACGCCGAGCTCGCTCTGCGCGAGCGCCGAGTATTCGAGGTACGGCGAGCGCAGCGGGCGCGGATCGGCGAGCGCGGCGAGCAGCACGCGCAGCTTGTCTTCCTCGGCGAGCGCCGCGTAGTCGGCCTCGACGCCCGCGCGCGCGAACAGCTCGGCGACCACGGCTTCATGGATGTCGGAGCTCTGGCGCAGGTCGATGCTCGCGAGATGGAAGCCGAACACTTCGGCCGCGCGCACGAGCGGCGCGAGGCGCGGCGAGGCGAGCGACGTGCCGTGGTGTTCGTCGAGCGACGCGGTCAGCACCTTCAGGTCGGCGACGAACGCTTCGGAATCCGCATACGGGATCGCGCGCACGGGCGCCGCGCCGCGGCCCGCGCTGCGCACGGGCACCGTGCCTTCGCCCAGGCGCACGCGCGCGCTCGCGGCGAGCCGCGTGTAGATGCCGATCAGCGCGCGGCGATACGGTTCGTCGACGCGGTGCGGCGACTGGTCGGGCGATGCGGCCGCGAGCGCCTTCACGGCGTCGTTCGCGCCGACGAGCAGGTTCGACACCGACAGTTCGGCGCCGAGCTTGTGCACCTGTTCCAGATAGTGTTCGAGGATCACCGCGGCCTGGCGGTTGATCGCCTCGTCGAGCGTCGGCGCCGTCACGTTCGGATTGCCGTCGCGATCGCCGCCGATCCAGCTGCCCATCTGGAAGAACGCGGGCACGCGCGCGGACAGGCCGTGCTCGGCGAGCGCGGCCTCGATATCGCCGTACAGCGCGGGCAGCTCGTCGAGGAACGTCGCGCGGTAGTACGACAGCGCGTTCTCGATCTCGTCGCCGACCGTCAGGCGCGCGTCGCGCAGCATCCGCGTCTGCCACAGCGCGGTC
Organism: Burkholderia catarinensis; assembly: GCF_001883705.2. GTDB lineage: Bacteria > Pseudomonadota > Gammaproteobacteria > Burkholderiales > Burkholderiaceae > Burkholderia > Burkholderia catarinensis. Next base: position 230,805 of record NZ_MDEQ02000010.1, on the reverse strand, counting down.
ACGCGCGCACGCAGCATCGCTTCGTTGTGCTGGCGCTCGCGCGCGGTCAGCTCCTGGTCGCGCTCGGCGAGCAGGCGCGCGATGTCGTGCTGCGCGTCGAGAATGCTCTTGCGCTGCACTTCGGTCGGGTGTGCGGTCAGCACGGGCACGATCAGCGCATCGTCGAAGAAGCGCTGCAGCAGGCGCTTCGACGCGTTGCCGGTCGTCTTCAGCTGGTCGAGCGCGTACGCGACCGTGCCGGGCTGCGACGCGGAGCCGGCCAGCGCATGGATGCGGCGGCGGCGGTTGTGGTGGCGGTCTTCCGCGATGTTCGCGAGATGCGAAAAATAGCTGAACGCGCGCACGACGCTCACCGTCTGCTCCGGCGTCAGCTTGCGCAGCTTCTTCTCGAGCGTCTGCGCGGCTTCGCTGTCGTCCTCGCGGCGGAACTTGACCGCGGTCTGGCGGATCGTCTCGACGACGTCGAACACGGTGTCGCCTTCCTGCTCGCGCACGACGTCGCCGAGCAGGCGGCCGAGGAAGCGGATGTCCTCGAACAGCGGGCCGTCCTTGTCCTCGCGCGTGCGCGTGCCGGACTTCGGTGCGCCGGCCGTGCGGGCGGCGGGGCGGGCAGCCGGGCCGGCGGCTTTCGCCGCGCGTTTTGTCTGAGGTATCGGGTCTTTCGGTTTCGTTGCCGTTTTCGCACGGCCGTTCGCGGCGGTGGCGACGGTGCCCGTCGGGGCGTCGGAGGAGGACAGGGCAGCATTGCGGCGCGCCGTACGCGCCGATCCGGAAGACTTCACGATGGGTTTCCTTGGGAAAGCTCGAGTCAAAAGGAACTGCGAAAACTGCGGGAACTGCGGTCAAGCAACCAGCTACGTGCGGCACATCCGCACATCGGCGCCGCGACCCGCGCAGGGGCCGGTCGGGCGCAGGCTCCAGGCCCGGGCGGCCCGGGGCGTGCGTGCTACCATTGTTCGATCTTCAATCCCGTCCTTCGATGTTCCAGCAATGAATTCCGAGACCCTTGCGGCCGGGCCGCAGCAGGCACAGCCGCCCGCGACGTTGACGATTGCTTCGCGCGAAAGCCGCCTGGCGATGTGGCAAGCCGAACATGTGCGTGATGCGCTGCGCAAATTATATCCAGCTTGTGACGTGAAAATCCTCGGGATGACGACCCGCGGCGACCAGATTCTCGATCGCACGCTGTCGAAGGTCGGCGGCAAGGGCCTGTTCGTGAAGGAACTGGAGAACGCGCTGGCCGACGGCCGCGCCGATCTCGCCGTGCATTCGCTGAAGGACGTGCCGATGGCGCTGCCCGACGGCTTCTCGCTTGCCGTGATCATGGAGCGCGAGGACCCGCGCGACGCGTTCGTGTCGAACGACTACGCGTCGCTCGACGCGCTGCCGGCCGGCGCCGTGGTCGGCACGTCGAGCCTGCGCCGCGAGGCGATGCTGCGTTCGCGCTATCCGCACCTCGACGTGCTGCCGCTGCGCGGCAACCTCGACACGCGCCTCGCGAAGCTCGACCGCGGCGACTACGCGGCGATCATCCTCGCGGCCGCCGGCCTGAAGCGCCTCGGCCTCGAAGCGCGGATCCGCGCGCTGCTCGACGTCGAAGCCAGCCCGCCGGCGGCCGGCCAGGGCGCGCTCGGCATCGAGATTGCCGCGCACCGCGACGACGTCGCCGCGTGGCTTGCGCCGCTGCACGACCCGCAGACCGCGCTCGCGGTCGAGGCCGAACGGATGGTGTCGCGCGCGCTCGGCGGCAGCTGCGAGGTGCCGCTCGCCGCGCATGCGGTGTGGCGCGCGGGCGAACTGTACCTGACGGGCCGCGTGTCGACGACCGACGGCAAGCGCGTGCTGACGGTCGAGGAGTGCGCGGCCGTCGTGACCGTCGCCGATGCGCTTGCGCTCGGCCGCGCCGTGTCCGACGAGCTCGAGGCGCAAGGCGCGCTCGGCATCGTCCAGGCGCTGCTCGCGGGCTCGCAGTCCGGCAAGGGCGACGCCTGATGGCGGGCGGCGCGCGCGCGTTCACCGCGGTCCTGACGCGCCCGGACGGCCAGTCGGACACGCTCGCGTCGCAACTGGCCGCGGCCGGCTGCGACGTGCTCGAATTCCCGCTGATCGACATTGCGCCGGTCGACGATCCGGCGCCGCTCGACGCCGCGTTCGCGGCGCTCGCCGACTACGCGCTGGTGATTTTCGTGTCGCCGAACGCGATCGACCGCGCGCTCGCGCAGTACGGCGCGATCTGGCCGAACGCGCTGCCGGTCGGCGTGGTCGGGCCCGGCAGCGTCGCGGCGCTCGAGCGTCACGGCATCGCGGCGCCCGCGCATCGGGTGATCGCACCGCAGGCCCCGGCCGACGGCGGGGTGCCCCATTACGATTCGGAAAGCCTGTTCGCGTGCATCGAGGCCGCGTTCGGCGGCGCGCAGGCGCTGGCGGCCAAGCGCGTGCTGATCGTGCGCGGCGACGGCGGGCGCGAATGGCTCGCCGACCGGCTGCGCGAGGCCGGCGCGGACGTCACGCTCGCCGCCGCGTACCGGCGCGTCGTGCCCGAGCCGCGCGTCGGCGCGTGGGAGCGCGTGCATGCGCTGCTCGACGGCGCGCCGCATGCGTGGCTCGTCACGAGCTCGGAGGGCGTGCGCAACCTGCACGAACTCGCGCGGGCGCACCTGAACGAGGCCGAGATCGACGCGCTGAAGCATGCGTCGCTCGTGACGCCGCACCCGCGGATCGAGCAGACCGCGCGTGCATTGGGTTTTGATAGGATTACGCTGACCGGCGCGGGCGATGAGCGCATCGTCCGCGCGTTTCGAACGATGGCCGACGAGGCCGTCCAACCGGCGACAGCCGCACCGGTGACTAAACGCATGACAGATACCAACGATTCCAAAAGCGTCGCTTCCAAGCCGGCCGCCGCATCCGCGCCGCCGTCCAGTCCCCCTTATATCGCGCCCGAGCCGCATGTGCGCCGCGGCGGCAGCGCGGTGCTGTGGTTCGTCGTCGTCGTGCTCGGCTGCGCGGCCGGTGTCGGCGGCTATGCGCTGAACCGCAAGATCGACCGGCTCGACGGCACGTTCGTCGCGCGCCAGAAGGCGCTCGACGCGCAGACGGCCGAGACGCGCATGAAGACCGAGCAGGCGCTCGCGAGCACGCACCAGGTCGACACGCAGCTCGCGCAACTCGACGGCAAGCTCGCCGACGCGCAGAGCGCGCAGCAGGCGCTGCAGCAGCAATACCAGGACCTGTCGCGCAACCGCGATGCGTGGATGCTCGAGGAAGTCGACCAGATGCTGTCGAGCGCGAGCCAGCAGCTTCAGCTGACGGGCAACACGCAGCTCGCACTGATCGCGCTGCAGAACGCCGACGCGCGTCTCGCGACGTCGCAGAGCGCGCAGGCCGTCACGGTGCGCAAGGCGCTCGCGCTGGACATCGAGAAGCTGAAGGCTGCACCGGCGGCGGATCTCACGGGCCTCGCGATCAAGCTCGACGACGCGATCGGCAAGATCGACGCGCTGCCGCTGTCCGGCGAGGCGATCGTGCCGCACGCGGCGCCGCAGGCGGCCGCACCGGTTGACGCCGCGTCGTCGGCCGTGGCCGGCGAGCCGCGCTGGAAGGTGTGGTGGCACGACTTCTCGGCCGGTCTCGGCCAGCAGTTGAAGAGCCTCGTGCAGGTGCGCCGGATCGACAACGCGGACGCGATGCTCGCGTCGCCCGACCAGGGCTACTTCGTGCGCGAGAACGTGAAGCTGCGCCTGCTCACCGCGCGGCTGTCGCTGCTTGCGCGCAACGACAGCGCGATGAAGGCCGACCTGCACGCCGCGCAGGCGTCGCTCGGGAAATATTTCGATCAGGCGTCGAAGGACACGCAGACCGTCGAGGATCTGCTCAAGCAGGTTGACGGCGCATCGCTGACGGTCGCGGTGCCGAACCTGAACACAAGCCTGAACGCCGTTCAGCAGTTCAAGAGCCGGGGGTAACGATGACGCTTCGAGGAATCGTCTGGCTCGCGGTCCTGTTCGCGATCGCCGCGGCGCTCGCCACCGTCGGCCGTTTCGACGCGGGGCAGGTGCTGCTTGTCTATCCGCCGTACCGTATCGACGTGTCGCTGAACCTGTTCGTGATCGCCGTCGTCGTGCTGTTCATCGTCATGTACGCGCTGCTGCGCATCGTGCGCAACATCTGGCGCATGCCGCGGCGGGTCGCCGCGTATCGTGCGCGCTCACGCAACGAGAAGGCGCAGGCGTCGTTGCGCGATGCGATCGCGAACCTGTACGCGGGCCGCTTCTCGCGCGCGGAAAAGGCCGCGCGTGAAGCGCTGTCGGTCGATGCGAACCAGGGCGCGGCGAGTCTCGTCGCGGCCACCGCCGCGCACCGGATGCACGAATACACGCGCCGCGACGACTGGCTGTCGAAGGTCGACGCGCCCGAATGGCAGGATGCACGGCTGCTCGCCGCGGCCGACATGCGCGCGGACGCGCGCGATGCCGACGGCGCGCTCGCCGCGCTGGCCGACCTGCAAGCGGGCGGCAAGCGCATTCATGCGCAGCAGGTCGCGCTGCGCGCGCAGCAGCAACTGAAGAACTGGGCCGAGGTGCTGAAGCTTGCGAAGGCGCTCGAGAAGCGCGAGGCGCTGCATCCTGCCGCGGCCGTGCGGCTGCGCCAGCAGGCCGCGGAAAACCTGCTGCGCGAACGCCGTCACGACCCGGATGCGCTGCTCGAGGTGTGGCAGTCGCTGTCGCCGGTCGAGCGCCAGTCGCCACGGCTTGCCGATCTTGCGGCCGACCTGCTCGTGCCGCTCGAGCGCCGCAACGAAGCGCGCCGCATCGTCGAGGAAGCGCTCGCGCACAACTGGGATGCACGCCTGCTGCGCCGTTATCCGGACACGGCCGGCGCCGATGCGCTGCCGCTGATCCAGAAGGCGGAAGGGTGGAAGAAGGATCACCCGGAGGATGCCGACCTGCTGTTCGCGCTCGGCCGCCTTTGCCAGCAGCAGCAACTGTGGGGCAAGGCGCAGTCGTTCCTCGAGTCGGCACTGAAGCTGGCCGACAACGAGGCGCTGAAGGTGCGTACGCATCGCGCGCTCGCACGCCTGTTCGAGCATCTCGGTGAAACCGACAAGGCCGCGAAGCACTACCGCGAAAGCGCGCTCGCGATCACCGTGGTCTGACGCGGGCCGACGCCGCCTGTTACGGGCGGCCCGCCGCGCCGCACAAGCTGCCCCGAACGCCAATCGGCCTTCGGGGCATTTTTTTGTTCGTTGATCATCGGTCGACCAGCCGCTTCGGCACCGACAGCGCGAGCAGCCCGCCGAGCACGAGGAATCCCGCGAGCATGACCATGCCCGCATCGTTGGCGCCCGTCGCCTGCTTGAGCCAGCCCATCAGGTACGGGCTCAGGAAGCCGGCCAGGTTGCCGATCGAGTTGATCATCGCGATGCCGGCCGCGGCTGCCGTGCCGCCGAGGAACGCGGTCGGCAGGCTCCAGAACAGCGGCAGCGTCGTCAGGATGCCCATCGTCGCGAGCGTGAGGCCGAGCATCGCGAGTGCGGTCTGGTGCGCCCAGATCACCGACAGCACGAGCCCGAGCGCGCCGAGCGCGGCCGGAATCGCGAGGTGCCAGCGGCGTTCGCGGCGTTTGTCCGCGCTGCGCGCGATCAGGATCATCGCGACCACCGCGGCTGCATACGGGATCGCCGACAGCAGGCCGATCATGAACGTGTCGGTCACGCCCGTCGCCTTGATGATCGTCGGCAGCCAGAAGCCGACGCCGTAGAGCCCCATCACGAACGAGAAATAGATCAGCGCCATCAGCCACACGCGCGGGCTCGACATGACCGTGCCGAGCGGCGGGTCTTCCTTGGTTGCTTCCTCCGCGTCGACGTTGCGGGTGAGCAGCGCCTTTTCCTCGTCGGTCAGCCACGCCGCCTTCGAGATCCGCTCGTCGAGCTTGAAGAACACGAGCACGCCGGCGAGCACCGACGGAATGCCTTCGAGCAGGAACAGCCATTGCCAGCCGTGCCAGCCGCTCACGCCGTCGAACGCTTTCAGGATGAAGCCCGAGAGCGGACCGCCGATCACGCCGGACAGCGCGACGGCCGTCATGAAGAACGTCGTCATCCGGCCGCGCCGGTGCGCGGGATACCAGTAGGTGAGGTAGAGGATCACGCCGGGGAAGAAGCCCGCTTCGGCGACGCCGAGCAGGAAGCGCATCACGTAGAACATCGTGGGCGTCGTGACGAACATCGTCAGGATCGAGATCACGCCCCACGTCGCCATGATGCGCGCGATCCACACGCGCGCGCCGACCTTGTGAAGGATGATGTTGCTCGGCACCTCGAACAGGAAATAGCCGAAGAAGAAGATCCCGGCACCGAGCCCGTACACGGTGTCGCTCAGGTTCAGGTCGCTCGCCATCTGCAGCTTTGCGAACCCGACGTTCACGCGGTCGAGATACGCGACCACGTAGCACAGCAGCAGAAGCGGCGTGAGCCGCCACGACACCTTGCGATAGGTTGCTTCCTCGAATGCGCCGGACGAGCCCGGCAGCGACTGCGTCGATGTTGCCATGTTGTCTCCAGTTCTTGTAGTTGGCCGGAGCCGGCGTATCGGTGCCTGATCCGGTTTCGTGCGAAGCATAACGTGGATGGCGAGCCGGCCGGCGAGCCCCGACGCGGCGCGCGAACAGCAGGGTGCGGCTAGATGCAGCGCCCGCCGTCGACCTCGAGGCAGACGCCCGTGATGAATTCGGCCTCGTCGGACGCAAGGTAAAGCGCTGCGTTCGCGATGTCCTGCGGCGTCGAGAAGCGGCCGAGCGGGATCGTCGCGAGGAAGCGGCGGCGGTTCTCGGGCGTGTCCTCGCAGCCCATGAACTCCGTCATCAACGCCGTTTCGCCGAGCACCGGGTTGATGCAGTTCACGCGGATGCGGGCCGCGCCAAGCTCGGCCGCGAGCGACTTGCTCGCGGTGATCATCGCGCCCTTCGTGCTGTTGTACCAGACGAGGCCCGGGCGCGGCCGCACGCCGGCGGTAGACGCGACGTTCACGAACACGCCGCCGCCCTGTTCGCGGAAGTACGGAACGAAGGTCTGCACGCACCAGAACAGGCTCTTCATGTTGACGGCGTACACGCGGTCGAACTCGGCTTCCGTCACGTCGAGCACGGGCTTGTTGCGGTGCGTGGTGCCCGCGTTGTTCACGACGATCTGCACCGAATGGAAATCGTCGAGCGCGGCCTGCAGCAGCGCGCGCCAGTCGTCCTGCTTCGACACGTCGCCGGCCACCGCGATCGCCTTGCCGCCCGCGAGCGCGATCTCGCTGGCGACGCGCTCGGCCGCCGCGCCGTTCAGGTCGTTGACGACGACGTTCGCGCCTTCGCGCGCATACGTCTTCGCGATACCTTCGCCGAACCCCGAGCCGCCGCCCGTGACGATTGCCGTCTTGCCGCTCAACCGCATGGTGTGTCTCCTGTGCTGGATATGAGAGTCGTCGTGCTTCGACACGCGGCCGGGCGCTGCCGGCCGTGTTTCGCGTGCCGCGCGCTCAGCCGTGCCGGATCGCGATCGTCTTCAGCGCGGTGAAGCCGTACAGTGCCTCGAAGCCTTTCTCGCGGCCATGGCCCGAGTGGCCGACGCCGCCGAACGGCAGTTCGACGCCGCCGCCCGCGCCGTAGTTGTTGATGAACACCTGGCCCGCGCGCAGGCGCCGCGCGAGACGCATCTGACGTGAGCCGTCGCGCGTCCAGATGCCCGCGACGAGGCCGTACGGCGTGCCGTTCGCAAGCGCGACCGCTTCGTCTTCGTCGACGAAACGCATCGCGGCGAGCACGGGGCCGAATACTTCCTCCTGCGCGAGCCGGTGCGACGGCGGCACGTCGCGCAACAGCGCGGGCGCCTGGTAGAAGCCGCTTTCGGGCGCGTCGGCGACGACCTGCCCGTGCGCGGCCATCGGAATGCCGTCGTGCTGCGCATCGGACAGGAAATCCCACACGCGCTGCTGCTGCTTCGCATTGATCAGCGGGCCGCAGTCGAGGTCGGCGCGGCTCGGGCCGACGCGCAGCCCGTTGAACGCGGTGGCGAGGCGCTCGACGAGCGGCTCGTATACCGCGCGCTCGATCAGCACGCGGCTGCCGGCGGAGCAGGTTTGCCCGCCGTTCTGCACGATCGCCGACACGAGCACGGGCAGCGCCGCTTCGAGATCGGCGTCGGCGAATACGATCTGCGGCGACTTGCCGCCGAGTTCGAGCGTGACGGGCACGTGGTTCTCGGCCGCCATCTGCGTGACGAGCTTGCCGGTTGCCGGCGAACCCGTAAACGAGATGTGGTCGATGCCCGGATGGCGTGCGAGCGCGGCGCCGGCTTCATGGCCGTAGCCGGTGACGATGTTGAGCGCGCCGGCTGGCAGCCCCACCTCGGCGGCCAGCTCGGCGACGCGCAGCACGGACAGGCATGCATCCTCGGCCGGCTTGACGACGCATGCGTTGCCGGCCGCGAGCGCCGCGCCGACGCTGCGCCCGAAGATCTGCATCGGGTAGTTCCACGGCACGATGTGGCCCGTGACGCCGTGCGGCTCGCGCACCGTCAGCACCGTGTAGCCGGCCTGATAGGGGAGGGTTTCGCCATGCAGCTTGTCGGCGGCGCCCGCGTAGAACTCGAAGTAGCGTGCGAGTGCGGCCGCGTCGGCGCGTGCCTGCTTCAGCGGCTTGCCGGTGTCGCGCGCCTCGATCGCGGCGAGTTCCTCGACGGAATCGGCCACGCGCGCCGACAGCCGCATCAGCACGCGGCCGCGCTCGGCGGCGCTTGCCGCGCCCCAGGCGCCCGCGAATGCGTCGCGGGCCGCGGCGACCGCGCGCTCGATGTCGGGCGCGGTGCCGCGCGCGATCGTCGCGAACGGCTGGCCGTCGGACGGATCGACGACCGCGATCGTTTCCAGTTGCGCGGGCAACGTCCATTCGCCCGCGATGAAGTGCTTCGCCTCTTCCATGCCTGCTCCTGTCGATCCCGAGTTAGCGCTTTAGCGCTTACTCGGGTCCCATGGCGTGGTTGGACGGAGTTAGCGCTTCAGCGCTTACTCCATCCCCACGGCGGTCGATCCCGAGTTAGCGCTTTAGCGCTTACTCGGGTCCCATGCTTTGCGGTCTACCAGCGCTTGCTCTGATCCCATGCTTCGCGGTCGACCGGCGACGGCGCTTCAGCGCCGACGCCGATTCCATATAACGCGGCCGACGGTTCGATGGCCGGACATCCGGAACGATTATCGCGCCGATCGTCATCCGGACGCCACCGATCGATTGGCTATAATGGCGCATTCCCTTGGGGGACGCCCGCGGCGGTGCATCGGCCGCGGCGCCCTGTCCCGAATTCCCATCGACCTACAGAGAGTGCTCATGAGCTTCAATCATGTTCCGGCCGGCAAGGACCTGCCGCAAGATTTCAACGTGATCATCGAGATTCCCGCGCAAAGCGATCCGGTGAAGTACGAGGCGGACAAGGAACTGGGCCTTCTCGTCGTCGACCGTTTCATCGGCACGGGCATGCGCTATCCGGTGAACTACGGCTACATCCCGCAGACGCTGTCGGGCGACGGCGATCCGGTCGACGTGCTGGTGATCACGCCGTTCCCGCTGCTGGCCGGCTCGATCGTGCGTTCGCGCGTGCTCGGCATGCTGCAGATGACCGACGAGTCGGGTGTCGACGCGAAGCTGGTCGCCGTGCCGCACGACAAGGTCTGCCCGATGACGGCGAACCTGAAGTCGATCGACGACGTGCCCGAGTACCTGAAGGACCAGATCAAGCACTTCTTCGAGCAATACAAGGCGCTCGAGAAGGGCAAGTGGGTGAAGGTCGAAGGCTGGGCCGGCATCGAAGCCGCGCACAAGGAAATCACCGACGGCGCCGCGAACTACAAGAAGTAAGCGGCGCACCGGCCGGCGGCCGGTTCGTGCGCAACGCAAACCGCGCGTGTCTCCTCAGGAGGCCGCGCGGTTTTGTTTTGCGCGCGCGTTTTTCTTGCGTGCGGAGGCGGAAGCGGGCGGCGCGGTGGTGTCCGGCGCGTCCTTCGCGCGTTTTGCGCGACGAGGGGCAACGGAGACAGCGGCGGCTTCGGCGGCTTTCGTGGCAGGCGGACGGCGGCGGCCCGGTGCGGAAGCGGCGGCCTCGCGTTCGTTCGCGACGGGCTTGCCGCTTGATACCGGTGCTTTCCTTTTCGAAGCGGGGGCTGCAGACGGCGTGTTTTTTTGGGCCGGCGTGGCGCGCGCCGAGACCTTTTTCGCGACCGCGGCGCCGTCGGCCTCCGCGCGTTTCGCGACCGGTGCGGCCTTTGCCGCGTTTGGAGTCCGGGCGGCTTGCCGGGTCTTTGCGGTCTTCGCGGGTTTGCCGGCTTTCCTGACTTTCCCGGCCTTTTCGACCTTCGCGACCTTCGCGACCTTTGCGACAACCTCTTCCGTTCCAGCCGTCTTCTTCGCGTTGTCGATGTTCTCCGCCTTTGCCTTCGCCTTCTTCCGCCCGCGCGTGCGCGCCGGCGAATCGGCCATATCGCCGCTCCCGTCGAGCATCGTCACGGCCGGCAGCACCGATTCCAGCGTCCGCGACCCGGCCGCCAGTTCGCGCTTTTGCGCGGCCGTGAGGCGCTTCACCCAGTATTCGGCGCGCGACGCGCTCGACCGGTCGGGCAGCGGAAACGACGCGAGCACCGTGCGCGGCTTGCGCGAGCGCGTGTAGCGCGCGCCCTTGCCGGCCGCGTGTTCGTCGAAGCGCGCGGCAACATCGGTCGTGATGCCCGTGTAGACGCTGTCGTCGGCGCATTCGATCAGATACAGAAACCAGGACATGGCAGGGCGGCGGGAGGCGAAGCCGCCAGTGTCTCAGAAAAAACGCGCGTCAACGCCACCGATCGCCGTGCCCGTCGCGAAAGCGGCTCGGCGCCGCGCCGAGTTCGCGCGTGAAGAAGCGCGTGAACGCGCTCGTCGAACGGAAGCCGACGCGCACGCCGATCTCGCCGATCGGCAATTGCGTATTCAGCAGCAGGTCGCGCGCTTCGCCGAGCCGCGCCTGCGCGACGAGCGCGTGAAAACCGACGGCTTCGCGATGCAGCCGCCGGCGCAGCGTCCAGCGCGACATCGCGAAGTGCGTGCACACGTGCTGCATCAGCGTGTCGGCCGGCACGTCGGCGTCGTCGGAGGTACGCAGCCAGTCGCGCACGCATTGCTCGACCGACGAGCCGAACGTCGAGCGTGCCCGCACGCGCTCGCGCGCGGCGTCGGCCGCATGACGCTGGATGCCGGCGAGCGGCGCGTTGTAGCGCTCGAACGGCGTGTCGAAGCGCACGGAGCGCAGCACGAGGCGGTTGTGCGCGGCATCGAACGACACCGGTGCGCCGAGCATGTCGCCCAGTGCGGCAGCGGGGGCGAACGCGCGGCCGGCGAACTCGGCGGCGTCGATGCGCACGTGCGGATCGTACAGGCGCGCGAGCGCCGCGAGGATCGTGAGGTTCGCGAATGCACTGCCCGCGTGCAGCCCGTCTCCTTCGTTCACATACTCGAGCGCGATCGCGTCGCCGTTCTCGTGCGCGAAGACCCAGTCGACATTGCCGATCAGTTCGCGATAGCGCAGATAGCCGTGCAGCGCGTCGCGCAGCGTCGCCGCGTTGCACGTGACGCCCGCGAGTTCAGGAAACGGCACGAGCCACGGCATGACCTGCGGCGGCGGCCGATGCCACGACAACGGCCAGCCGCTCGTCAGCCGCATCGCGGCGACGTGCCGGTCGCCCGCGATGCGGCGCGTGTCGTCGGCGAGTTCGGCGGGCCCGAGGCCGAGCGTCTCGTAAAGCGGCGCGAGATCGATGCCGTTCGCGCGCGCGTCTTCGCACAGCCAGCGGTAGATCCGGACGGATACCGATTTCTGTTGCAACTCCATGTCTGTCTCCCTGTCGTCATGCCGTTCGGGTTTGTCCCCGCTGCGAGAGGTCAACGCATGCTCCTGCCGGTCAAGCGTGGTGACCGGTCGATTCTTAGACTCGGACGCTGGAGTGTGGCGACAAGTACAACAGAACGATTCTGGAGGATCAATGAAAACTTCGCTGTTCCGGTGTTCGACGATTGCGTGCGCATGCATGCTCACGGTGCTGCTCGCGTCGTGCGGCGGCGACGACATCCACGCGGGCCCGACCGCGCCGGCCGACCCCGATGCGGCGGCCGACCAGCGCGCGGCCGCGCTCGTCGCGCAACTGACGACCGACGAGAAACTGCAGCTCGTGCACGGCACGGGCCTGCCGGCGCTAGACCTGGGCGGCCCGTTTCCGGCCGATGCGCTGAACGGCGCGAGCTACATCCCCGGCGTGCCGCGGCTCGGCATTCCGGCCGTCAGCAGCGCCGATTCGGCGGGCGGCGTGAACGTGAAGAATGCGCGCGTGACCGCGCTGCCCGCGCCGGTCGCGCTCGCGGCGACGTGGGACACGGCGCTCGCGGGCACCTACGGCACGCGCATCGCGCTTGAATTGCGCGCGCTCGGTTTCGCGGAAGGGCTCGGCGGCGGCGTGAACCTCGCGCGCGAGCCGCGCAACGGCCGCACGTTCGAATACATGGGCGAGGATCCGGTGCTCGCGGGCACGCTGAGCGCCGCACGCACGCAGGGGACGCAGGCGCAGAAGGTGATCGCGACGATCAAGCATCTCGCGTTCAACGACCAGGAAACCAACCGGATGACGATCGATTCGGTCGTCGACGAGCGGACCATGCGCGAGGCCGAACTGCTCGCGTTCGAGATCGGCGTGAAGGACGGCCAGCCGGGCAACGTGATGTGCTCGTACAACAAGCTGAACGGCGTGTATGCGTGCGAGAACCCGTATCTGCTGACGACGGTGCTGAAGAACGAGTGGGGTTTCAAGGGCGTCGTGCAGTCGGACTGGGGCGCGACGCATTCGACGGTCGCGGCCGTGCAGGCGGGGCTCGACGAGGAACAGCCGGGCGCGGCCGACGACGGCAACTCGCCGCTCGGGTCGTACTTCAACACGAAGCTGCGCGCGGCGCTGCAGGCCGGCAGCGTGTCGGCCGCGCGGCTGAACGACATGGTGCAGCGCAAGCTGCGCACGTTGATCCGCATCGGCGTGATGGACGCGCCGCCGAAGCCGGGCGGCGCGATCGACGAAGCGGCCGGCAATGCCGATGCGCTCGCGATCGCGCGGCAATCCGCGGTGCTGCTGAAGAACGCGGCCGCGCCGGGCGATGCGCAGCCCGTGCTGCCGCTGGCGGCCGGCGCGCTCAAGTCGGTCGTCGTGATCGGCGGGCATGCGGACGCGGGTGTGCTGTCGGGCGGCGGCTCGGGCGCGGTGCCGGCGATCGACGGCAATGCGGTGACGACCTGCCAGCAACCGCCCGACACGCTGTTCGGCGGCTGCGCGACCTGGTACAAGTCCGCGCCGCTCGCGGCGATCCGCGCGAAGGCGCCGAACGCGTCGGTCAGCTATCTCGACGGGACCGACGCGAGTGCCGCCGCGACCGCGGCCGCGCAGGCCGATGTCGCGATCGTGTTCGCGACGCAGTGGCAGACGGAAGGGCTCGACCTTGCGAGCCTGTCGTTGCCCGATGCGAAGGCCGACCCGTACAACCAGCAATACGACCAGAACGCGCTGATTGCCGCGGTCGCGGCGAAGGCGAAGCGCGTGATCGTCGTGCTCGAGAACGGCAGCCCCGTGCTGATGCCGTGGCTCGCGAACGTGCATGGCGTGCTCGACGCGTGGTATCCGGGTGCGCAGGGCGGCCAGGCGATCGCCGACCTGCTGTTCGGCGACGCGAACCCGTCGGGCCGGCTGCCGCTGACGTTCCCGAGGCAGGAGGCCGACCTGCCGCAGCAGGCGATCGATCCGGCGAACGCGCAGACCGTCTATGCGGAGGGCCTCGCATACGGCTATCGCTGGTTCGACGCGAAGGCGATCGAGCCGCTGTTCCCGTTCGGCCATGGGCTGTCGTACACGACGTATGCGCTTTCCGGGATGACCGCGCAGGCCGATGCATCGGGCAACGTGACGGTCGGCGTGACGGTGACGAACACGGGCGCGCGAGCCGGCGTGCAAACGGTGCAGATCTACGCGGCGCTGCCCGCCTCGCTCGGCGAGCCGCCGAAGCGGCTCGTCGGCTGGACCAAGGTCGCGCTGCAGCCGGGCGAGGCGCGCACCGTCAGCGTCGCGGTGCCCGCGCAGCGCTTCGCGGTCTGGGATGCGACTGCGCATGCGTGGCGGATCGGCGCGGGCAGCTACGTGCTGTCGGCCGCGGCGTCGTCGCGCGATCCGCAGGCGTTGTCGCGGGCGGTGACGCTCGCCGCGCACTGAGCCGGACGGCAGTGCGGCATGCGGCGGGGCCGGGCCGGGTCCCGCCGCGTGCCGGCATGCGTGCCGACGCTACTCGGTGCCGCGCCGGAACGGATCGTGTTCGCGCAGCTCGTCGACGTACGCGTGGATATGCTCGGTCTCGCGTTCGAGAAAGCGCGCGACCGCATCGGAAAACGCCGGGTGCGCGAGCCAGTGCGCGGAGTGCGTGACGGTCGGCAGGAAGCCGCGCGCGAGCTTGTGTTCGCCCTGCGCGCCGCCTTCGAACGTATCGAGCCCGGCCTCGATGCAGAATTCGAGCAACTGGTAGTACGCCGTTTCGAAATGCAGGCAGGGCACGTGCTCGATCGCACCCCAGTAGCGGCCGTACAGCGTGCCGCCGCCGTGCTCGCCGCGCCGGTACACGGCGAGCGCGCTCGCGATCGGCCGGCCGTCGGCTTCCGCGATCACGAGCAGCAGGTTCTCGGGCATCGTCGCGCCGATCGTGCGGAAGAAGTCGAGGTTCAGGTACGGGCTCGAATAGTGCTCGCGGTAGGTCTGCCGGTAGCAGCGCGAGAAGAAGCGCCAGTCGGCGTCGGTGATCCGGTCGCCGGTGAGCCGCCGGAATGTCACGCCCGCGTCGTGCACCTTGCGTCGCTCCGCGCGGATGTTCTTGCGCTTCTTCTGCTCGAGCGTGGCGAGGAAATCGTCGAAGTGGCGGAAGCCGTCGTTGATCCAGTGGAACTGCACGCCTTCGCGCAGCATCATTCCCATCGACTCGAGGAGCCCCGCTTCGTCGCCGGTCGGGAACAGCACGTGCAGCGACGACACGTCGCTCTGCTCGGCGAATGCGAGCAGCGTGGCCGCGAGCCGGCGGCGCGCGTCGTCGTCGGCCGCGAGCAGGCGCGTGCCCTGCACGGGCGTGAACGGCACCGCGCACAGCAGCTTCGGATAGTAGGGCAGGTCGTTGCGCTGGTACGCGTCGGCCCACGCCCAGTCGAACACGTATTCGCCGTACGAATGCTGCTTCGCGTAGACGGGTGCGGCAGCCGCGAGACGGCCCGTGCGCGGGTCGGTCAGCGTGACGAAGTGCGGCGACCAGCCGGTATCGTCGACCGCGCAGCGCGCGACGTGCAGCGCGTCGAGGAATTCGTGGCGCAGGAACGGCGTCGGCTGCGCGTCGCGCGCGAGCAGCGCGTTCCATTCGTCGGCCGGCACCTCGGCGGGGGACGACAGGATGCCCGTGCGATAATCGATGCGTTCGTGTTTCAAGCGTGAATCCGTACCGTTGGATGTCGCCGGATGCGTGCCGCCGTGGCCCGCACCGGGGACGATTTCGTCAGCCGTTCAGGGCGCGCCGCCGGGCTGCGCCAATCCCGCCATGAAGACCCGACTCGCTCTCGCCCAGATCAACGTCACCGTTGGCGATTTCGCCGGCAATGTCGCGCGGATCGTCGCGGCCGCGCATGCCGCGCACAACGATGGTGCGCAACTGATGATCGCACCCGAACTCGCGCTGTCCGGCTATCCGCCGGAAGACCTGCTGCTGCGGCCCGCGTTCTACGCGGCCGCCGCCGCGGCACTCCGCGCGCTGGCCGATGCGCTGAAGGCGTTCGACGGGCTCGCGGTGCTGGTCGGCCATCCGTTGCGCAGCGTGAGCGAAGATCCGCGCGCGCCAGCCGTCGATGGTAATGCAAACCGCCCGATCGAGCGCGGCGTGCCGCCCACCGACACCTTCAACGCGGTGTCGCTGATCGTCGGCGGCGAGATCGTCGGCACCTACCGCAAGCAGGACCTGCCCAACGCCGAGGTGTTCGACGAGAAGCGCTATTTCGCGACGGACGCCGAGCCGCTCGTGTTCGAGCTGAACGGCGTGAAATACGGTGTGATCATCTGCGAGGACGCGTGGCATGCATCGGCTGCGCAGATCGCGAAGGCGGCCGGCGCGCAGGTGCTGCTGATCCCGAACGGCTCGCCGTACCACCTGAACAAGGAAGCGGTGCGCATCGACATCCTGCGCGCGCGGATCCGCGAGACCGGGCTGCCGATGGTGTACGTGAACCTCGTCGGCGGCCAGGACGAGCTCGTGTTCGACGGCGGCTCGTTCGTGCTCGACGCGCAGGGCGCGCTCGTCGCGAAGATGCCGCAGTTCGACGAAGGGCACGCGATCGTCGAATTCGACGGCGCGCGGCCGCTGCCCGGCGCGATCGCGCCCGAGCTGTCGACGGACGCGCAGGTGTATCGCGCGCTCGTGACCGGCGTGCGCGACTACATCGGCAAGAACGGTTTTCCCGGCGTGCTCGTCGGGTTGTCGGGCGGCGTCGATTCGGCGCTGGTGCTGGCAGTCGCGTGCGATGCGCTCGGGCCCGGGCGCGTGCGCGCGGTGATGATGCCGTCGCGCTTCACGGCCGACATCTCGACCTCCGACGCGGCGGAGATGGCGCGGCGCGTCGGCGTGCGCTACGACGAGATCGCGATCGCGCCGATGTTCGATGCATTCCGCGCATCGCTCGCGGGCGAGTTCGCGGGCCGTGCGGAAGACGCAACGGAAGAGAATATCCAGGCGCGCATCCGCGGCACGCTGCTGATGGCGCTGTCGAACAAGTTCGGCTCGATCGTGCTGACGACCGGCAACAAGAGCGAGATGGCGGTCGGCTACTGCACGCTGTATGGCGACATGGCGGGCGGCTTCGCGGTGATCAAGGACATCGCGAAAACGCTGGTCTACCGGCTCTGCCGCTATCGCAACGAGACGGCCGACTACGCGCTGCGCGAGGTGATTCCCGAACGGATTCTGACGCGCGCGCCGTCGGCCGAGCTGCGCGAGAACCAGACCGACCAGGACAGCCTGCCGCCGTACGACGTACTCGACGCGATCATGAGGATGTACATGGAAGAAGACCGGCCGCTCGCCGAAATCGTCGCGGCCGGCCATGCGCAGGCCGACGTCGAACGCGTGACGCGGCTCATCAAGATCAATGAATACAAGCGCCGTCAGGCGCCGATCGGCATCCGCGTCACGCATCGCGCATTCGGGCGCGACTGGCGCTACCCGATCACGTCGCGTTTTACCGAGCCTCTCGATTGAGCCGCGCTGGGCCGTATGCGGCTCGCAGGCTTACAATCGGGATCGCGATTTTTCATCCAAACGAGCATTGGGGGACAACCACCATGAAACGCATCACCGCCATCATCAAGCCGTTCAAGCTGGACGAAGTCCGCGAAGCGCTCGCCGAGGTGGGTCTCACGGGCCTGACCGTGACGGAAGTGAAGGGTTTCGGCCGCCAGAAGGGCCATACCGAGCTGTATCGCGGCGCCGAATATGTCGTCGACTTCCTGCCGAAGATGAAGATCGAGGTGGTCGTCGCGGAAACGCAGGTCGACCAGGTGATCGACGCGGTGATCGGCGCGGCGCGCACCGGCAAGATCGGCGACGGCAAGATCTTCGTGTCGGACGTCGAGCGCGTGATTCGCATCCGCACCGGCGAAGAGAACGAAGCGGCCGTCTGAGCACCGCATTCGGCTGAAGGCCGCGCGAAGCCGGCCCGCCAATAAAAAACGGTGCGATACCCGGTTGGGTACCGCACCGATACGCGCCTCTCGCAGCAGCGTGGAAAGTGTTGTCGAATCGTTCTTTGGACGGCGCCTGATCAGAACAGGTGCTGGATGCCGGCGTAGACGCCGGTCTGGCTGCCGCCCGGGTTCGGGTTGCCCGTCGACACGGCCGTACCTGCGCCGTTCGCGTTCAGGCCGAAGTTCGCGTTCTTGCTGTTGCGCACCGTTGCGACCTGCAGATCGAACAGCGTGCGCTTCGAGATGTTGTACGAGCCGCCGACCGTGTAGATGTTCGCGTTGCCGCCGCCGTGGTTCGCGTTCACGTGATAAGCGGCCGCGATCAGCGCCGCTGCCGGCGTCGCTTGCCACGTCACGCCGCCCCAGACCTGCTGGGTGCCGGTGATGCCGGCGTTCACTGCCGGGCCGCCGCTGCCGTCCGCGCGCGATGCCTGGTAGGCCGCCTGCACCTTGAACTGGCCCAGGAACACGTTCACGCCCGCGAAGTATTCACGCGAGTAGTTGAACACGTCCGAGAAGCGGCCGCTGCTGTCGCGCGTTTCGTCGTAGATGCCGCGCAACTGGAACAGCGAGTTCGTATAGGTGACCTGACCGCCCATTGCGCGACCCGGTTGGCCGGCCGTCGTGTTGCCGTTGAAGCTGGTCGAGTTCGAGAACGAGAACTGGCCGTAGAAGTCGAGGCCGTAGAACTGCGGCGACTGGTACGAAACGTTGTTGCTGGTCTTGTTCCAGTTGCGGCCGCGCACCAGCGATGCGGTCGACCAGGCCGACTGGCCGAACGGGTCGAAGTCCCACACGCCGTTGGCGATCGCGAGCTCGCGACCCAACAGCAGCGTACCGTAGTTGTCGTTCGAGATGCCGACCGTCGCGAAACGATCCCAGATCGAGCCGCTCGTGCCGAGCCCGCCCGTCATCGTGTTGAACGCGCCTTCGAGGTGGAACAGGACCTTGTTGCCGCCGCCGATGTCCTCGCTGCCCTTCAAGCCCCACAGGCTCGTGCCCCAGTCGCCGCTTTCCGCGCGCACTTGGTGGCCGTTTTGCAGGCCGTTCAGGTACTCAAGGCCTGCATCCAGGCGGCCATACAGCGTGACGCTGCTCTGCGCGTGCGCCGTCACCACCCCAGCAGCCATCAGCGCGGCCGCGACCAAAGCTTTCTTCATCATCTCCTCCATACCCTGTCAAAAAGTCAACCCAGACTGCACGAGATGCCCGGAGCGCGAGCGCCGGGCAAAAGCGGGATAACCAGGGAGACCTCGTGCAGGGCCGGTAAGCGCAGCACGCGGGCAAGCGGACGGAAAAACCGTTGAGCGGTCCCGCGCAGCCGGGTCGGCCTGCGGGGTCTCCTTGTTGTGTCGTGAAGCTAAACTACATTTCACGAACTTCGTTTTGCTACTTTGGTTACTAATTTAGCAAAAATACAATTTTGTGGCGATGGAAATCGTTGTTTGACTAACACCTGTCGCCAATTTGCCATGCAACACAGTGCGCAACAGGTGCGCCAAGGGTTTGCAATTAACGGAAAACCCTTGTCCCGCAAGGGAGACACGCATTCCGCGAACATGGGTCAAGGATTGCCACTATTGACGTTGTCGGGGCGCGGGCGTAGGCGTGAAAGACGAGAAATTGGTAAGTATTTCGTAATGAATTGGCGGCTGCCGGCCGATGCCGGAAACGCCCGTCGCGCCCGTCGCGCCCGTCGCGCCCGTCGCGCCCGTCGCGCATGGCGTGCGGCCACGGCGCGTTGAGTTCAGCCCGGGCCCGGCCGTGCGTCGAGCAACTGCGCGCGAAGCCAGCGGTGCGCATCGGTGCGCGCATGCTTCGCGTGCGAGTAGACCTTCACGGTGTAGCGCGGAATCTCGAACGGCGCCGGGAAGATGCGGATCGGCGCCGCGTGCCGCAACGCCTGCGCGGCGCGGTTCGGCACGGTCATCAGCAAGGCCGATTCCGCGATCACGAACGGCGCGGCCAGCACGGTCGGCAACTGCACGGCGACTTGCCGCGCGAGGCCGAGCCGGTCGAGCACGTAGTCGACGACGCCGCGCGATTCGTTCCACGGCGTGACGACCACATGCCGGGCCGCCAGGTACTGGTCGAGCGTCAGCCGCCGGCGGATGTCCGGATGCGAGGCGCTCGCGATCACGACGTAGTCGTCGGAGAGCCAGTCGAAATCCTCGATGCCCGATGCGTCGGCCGCCGATTCCTCGTGGTAGCCGAGCGCGAAATCGATGCGGCCGGCCGCGAGTTCGTCGACGGAAATCTTCCGGTCGGAATGGACGACGCGGATCCGCAGCCGCGGCGCGACGTGCTGGATGCGCGCAAGGAACGCCGGCAGCACTGCGAAGGCCGTGTAGTCGGTCGCGGCGAACACGAACGTGCGATCGCTTTGCGCGGGATCGAAGCGGCGCGCGCGGGCGAGCCCCTTCGACATTGCGTCGAGCGCGTCGCCGGCCCAGGTGGCGATGTCGTCGGCGCGCACGGTCGGCTGCATCTCGTTGCCGAGGCGCACGAACAGTGCGTCGCCGATCGCGTCGCGCAGCCGCGCGAGCGCGTGGCTCAGTGCGGACGGGCTCAATGCGAGTTCGTGCGCGGCGGCCGCAACCGACCGGTGGCGGTACAGCGCATCGAATACGAGCAGCAGGTTGAGGTCGAGGCGGCGCAAGTCAGGATGCATCATGTTCAGGTCCGGATGAAGAAACTGCACTTCCTGCAGGCATGGCGTGAACGTAGCATGACGGTCTGATTGGCGCCGGCATGGTTGCGCGGCGCTGCGTTCCGTTTCAAGTCCGGGCCGGAGGAGGGCTCAACCCGTGCAAATCGACATCCGTTCCGCCACCGTCGCCGACGTGCCGCTGATCCTGCGTTTCATTACCGAGCTGGCCGTCTACGAGAAAGCGGAGCACGAGGTGGTCGCGACGCCCGCGTCGCTCGAGCGCAGCCTGTTCGGCGAGGGATCGCCGGCGCGCGCGCTGATGTGCGAGGTCGACGGCGAGCCGGCCGGCTTCGCCGTGTATTTCTTCTCGTATTCGACGTGGCTCGCCCGGCAGGGGCTGTATCTCGAGGATCTGTACGTGTCGCCGCGCTTTCGCGGCGCCGGGGCCGGGCTGCGGCTGCTGAAGGCGCTCGCGCGGATCGCGGTCGAGTCGGGCTGCGGGCGTTTCGAATGGAGCGTGCTCGACTGGAACGAGCCGGCGATCCGCTTCTACGAGAGCGTCGGCGCCGCGCCGCAGAGCGAATGGGTGCGTTACCGGCTCGCCGGCGACGCACTGCGCGCGTTCGCCGACAGTGCGCCGGTGAGCGCCGCGTAAACGCAAAACGGGCGCCGCGCGGCGAACCGCGGGGCGCCCGTTCGTGCGTCGTGCGTTACTTGAGGCTGCCCGACAGGAACCCGCGCAGGCGCTCGCTCTTCGGGTTGGCAAACACCTCGGCCGGCACGCCTTCTTCCTCGACGCGCCCCTGGTGCAGGAACATCACGTGGTTCGACACGTTGCGCGCGAAGCCCATCTCGTGCGTGACGACGATCATCGTGCGGCCTTCCTCGGCGAGCTTCTGCATCACCTTCAGCACCTCGCCGACCAGTTCCGGGTCGAGCGCCGACGTCGGCTCGTCGAACAGCATCACGTCCGGATGCATCGCGAGCGCGCGCGCAATCGCCACGCGCTGCTGCTGGCCGCCGGACAGGTGCGACGGATACTGCTTTTCCACGCGCGGTGCGAGGCCGACTTTCTCGAGATACGCGCGCGCGCGATCCTCGGCTTCCTTCTTCGGGATGCCGAGCACGTTCACGGGCGCTTCCATCACGTTCTCGATCACGTTCATGTGCGACCAGAGGTTGAAGTGCTGGAACACCATCGAAAGCTTGGTGCGCACGCGCTGAAGCTGTTTCGCATCGGCCGCGCGCAGCGCGCCCGCCTTGTCGGGCGTCGTGCGGACTTCCTCGCCGTCGACGACGATGCGGCCTGCATTCGGCTGCTCGAGGAAGTTGATACAACGCAGCATCGTGCTCTTGCCGGAGCCGGACGAGCCGATCACGCTGATCACGTCGCCCGAGTTCGCCTTCAGCGACACGCCCTTGAGCACCTCGTTGTCGCCGTACCGCTTGTGCAGATCGTCGACGAAAAGCTTTTGAGTCTGGGAATTCATCAATAGTCCTGCGAAAACTTACTTGCCTTGCGGGCGCAGATACGCGAGCCAGCGGCGCTCGGCCTGGCGGAACAGCCACACGAGCGTGAACGAGATCACGAGGTAGAGCAGGGCGGCGATGCCGAACGCATGGAACGACATGTAGGTCGCCGAGTTCACGTCGCGGGCGATCTTCAGGATGTCCGGCACGGTCGCGGTGAACGCCACCGTCGTCGCGTGCAGCATCAGGATCACTTCGTTGCTGTACAGCGGCAGCGCGCGGCGCAGCGCCGACGGCAGGATCACGCGGCGATACATCGTGAACCTGGACATCCCGTACGCGCGCGCGGCTTCGATCTCGCCGTACGACGTCGCCTTGATCGCGCCCGCGAAGATTTCGGTGGTGTATGCGCAGGTGTTCAGCGTGAACGCGAGCAGCGTGCAGTGCATCCCGTCGCGGAAGAACGCGTCGAGCATCGGCGTGCCGCGCACGGCCTGCAGGCTGTAGAGGCCCGTGTAGCAGAGCAGCAGCTGCACATAGAGCGGCGTGCCGCGGAACACATACGTATAGAGCCACACGGCGCTCGACAGCCACTTCTTCTTCGACACGCGTGCCACGGCGAGCGGCACCGACAGGCAGAAGCCGAGGCCGATCGACACGACGAGCAGCCACAGCGTGATCGCGACACCGGTGATGCGGTAGCCGTCGGTGTAGAGATAGTTGCGCCAGTATTCTTGGATGAGTTCGATCATAGGTCAGCCTTGCGGACACCGGTCGAGTAGCGCTTCTCGAGCCACATCAGCACGAAGTTCGAGATCGTCGTGATCGCGAGATAGACCGCTCCCGCGATCAGCGTGAAGAAGAAGAACCGCAGCGTGCCCTTGCCGGCGTCCTGCGATGCCTTCACGACGTCGGCCAGGCCGATGATCGACACGAGCGCGGTCGACTTCACGAGCACCTGCCAGTTGTTGCCGATGCCCGGCAGCGCGAAGCGCATCATCTGCGGGAACATGATCCGCGTGAACACCTGCCAGTTCGTCATCCCGTACGCGCTGCCGGCCTCGAGCTGGCCGCGCGGCACCGACAGGAACGCGCCGCGGAACGTCTCGGTGAAGTACGCGCCGTAGATGAAGCCGAGCACGAGCACGCCGGCGAGGAACGGGTCGATGTCGATCTGGTCCCAGCCGAGCGCGTCGGTCGCCATGTTCAGCCAGATCTGCAGGCTGTAGAACAGCAGCAGCATCAGCACGAGGTCGGGCACGCCGCGGATCAGCGTCGTGTAGACGGTGCCGGCGCCGTGCGTCACGCGGTTGCGCGACAGCTTCGCGCCCGCGCCGAGCAGCCCCAGCAGGAACGACAGCGCAAGCGAAAGCACCGCCAGTTTGACGGTTTGCCAGGTGCCTGCGAGGATCAGCGGGCCGTAACCTTGTAGAAACATATGTGGTCCCTGGTGTGGTCCCTGAGGGCGCACGCGGTGCGCCGCGAAAGACGCGCCCGCCAAGCTGCGCGGAACGCCCCGTGCGTATCATGACCGTCCGCCCCGGCAACGGTGCCGGGCCAGCCCGTCGCGCGAGCGGCGGGCAAGGGGGCGGGCGGCGTGTGGTTGACTGCCTGTACTGCCCGGATGCGGGGCTGCCCCCGCATCCGCTGCTTCTTCCTGTCGGCGTTCAGCGGGCCGAAGCCGAATAGACGCTGAACGAGAAGTACTTGTGCGACAGCCGGTCGTACGTGCCGTCCTTGTGCATGTCGGCCAGCGCGTTGTTGATCTTGAGCTTCAGGTCCGTATCGTCCTTGCGCAGGCCGATCGCGGTGCCGTCGCCGATCGTCTTCGGATCCTTCACTTCCGGCCCTGCGAACGCGAAGCCCTTGCCGCGCGGCGTGCGCAGGAAGCCATAGTCGGCCTGCAGCTCGTCCTGCAGCGTCGCGTCGAGACGGCCCGAGCCGAGATCGGTATAGACCTGGTCCTGGTTCTGGTAAGGAATGATCGTCACGCCCTGCGGTTCCCAGTACGCCTTTGCGTAGGTTTCCTGCGTCGAGCCCTGCTCGACGCCGACGCGCTTGCCCTTCAGCGACGCGACCGTCGGCAGCAGCGGCGAGCCGGTCTTCGCGATCATCCGCGCGGGGGCGTCGTATACCTTGTCGGAGAAGTCGATCTGCTCGCGGCGCTTGTCCGTGACGGTCAGCGACGACACGATGACGTCGTACTTCTTCGCCTTCAGCGCCGGGATGATCCCGTCGAGATCCTGCGCCACCCACACGCATTTCACGTTGATCCGCTTGCAGATTTCCTTGGTGAGATCGACGTCGAAACCGACGATCTCGCCGCTCGGTGCGGTCGACTCGAACGGCGGGTAGCTGGCATCGACGCCGATCCGCACGGTCTTCCACTCCTTCGCGAAGGCGCTGCCCGCCACGAGGGCGAGGGCGGCGCACAGGGCGGCCTTCTTCATTTCGATCCTTCTGTTGCTGACTTTCCGGGGGCGCTCGCGGCCGGTCGGACCGGGCGCCGCGGCGTATTCTAGACGGCCAAAATTCGCCGATCGGCGCTCTGGCGATGGCGGCCGCCGGAAGGGCGAACGCCAAAAGGGCGGTATTTTACCCGAACGCGATACCCGGAAAACGGCAATGCGGTTCGATCGACGGATTCTTCGATTCGGCTGTTGCGGCAATCGCGATATTCGAAACGAGTATTGCGACAATTGGATATGCGGGTGCAACGATGCGGTGCACGGGCGGCGGATTGTGGCGCGATCGGCGCCCCCCTACAGTGGAGGTAAACCCGAAAAGAGAATCCGCCTCCCGGAGTTCCCGCCCCATGTTCCAGATCCGCCGCGCCGAAGACCGCTGCCACACGCGCCACGGCTGGCTCGAATCGAGTCACAGCTTTCCGCTCGCCGGCCGCGCCGGGAACGCGCATCCGCCGGTCGGCGCGCTGCGCATGCTGAGCGAGGACCTGATCGCGCCGACGCGCGGTTTCGGGATGCAGCCGCGCCGCGATGTGGAGATCGTCACCTATGTGCTGGACGGCGCGCTCGCGCACCGCGACAGCCTCGGCAACGGCGCGATCGTCCGGGCCGGCGGTATCCAGCGGATGAGCGCCGGCACGGGGCTCGTGCACAGCGAAACCAACGCGTCGCGCGACCGGCCGCTGCATCTGCTGCAGATCTGGCTGCAGCCGGTCGAGCGGGGCGGGCGGCCCGGCTACGACGAGCGGCGCTTTGCCGACGACGAGAAGCGCGGCCGGCTGCGGCTCGTCGCGTCGCCCGACGGCGGTGACGGCGCGCTGTCGATGCGTGCGGATGCACGCATTTTCGCGGGGCTGATCGACGGCGACGAGGCGGCGGCGTTCGACGTGCCGGCCGGGCGCAGCACCTACGTGCACGTGGTGCGCGGCGACGTCGAGGTCAACGGCCGCGCGCTGGCCGCGGGCGACGGCGCGCGGATCGGCGGCGTGGACGCGGTGGCGTTCGCGCGCGGCCGTGCCGCCGAGGTGCTGCTGTTCGACGTCGCCTGAAACGAAAAAGGGGACGCGGGCCGGTGCCCGCGTCCCCTTCGATACCGCTCCGGGGAGCGGCCCGCCGGCTTACTGCGCCGGCGCCGACGCGGCCTTGGCCGCGCGATGCTGCTCCCAGCGCTCCTTCATCTTCTCGTGGCGCTGCTCCATCTTCGCGAACTGCTGCTTGAGCGCCGTGCTGACCGTGGTCTTCTGCTGGTCGTTCAGCCCGTTGTAGAACGCGAGCCACGCGGTGGAGGTCTGCTCGCGCAGTTGCGCGTTCTGCTGCTCGGCCTGCTGGCGCGCGGTGTGCATCGCGCTCAGGTCGAGGATCGGCTGGTTCTGCTGCGCCTTGAACTGCTCGCGCATCTGCTCGTGGCTCTTGCGCATCGCATCACGGTTCTGCTTCATCGTGTTGATGGCCGTCTGCCATTGCTGTTCCTGCGCCGCACTGAGCTTCAGCTGGTCGTGCAGCTTCAGGATCGCGCCGAACGGGCCGCCGTCGTGCTCGCCGTGCATCTGGTGGGCGCCGGGGCCGCCCGGCGGCGGCATGTCGTTGGGCTGCGCGGCCTGTGCGGTGCCGAAGGCGAGAGCGAGCACGGTGGCAGCCGCAATGGCCACACGGGTAGTCTTCTTATACATTTCAGAAACTCCTTGTATCCAAAGGGTCCGGCGATGCAGTTCGGGAATGCCGTGTACCGCATCCGGTAAGACGCAGGTTAGCGATGCAGGCCCCGGCCGGTGTTACGTGGGGTGGCGGCCCGATTACCGCGCATTACAGTTCCCTTGCGCGGTAACCCGCAGTAACCCTTTCGCCCCTTTGTTTCGTTCTTCGACTCCGCCTTCGCGCGGTAAACTTCGAGCCATGACTACCCAGATCCTCATCGTCGACGACGACCAAGAACTCCGAGACCTGCTGCGCGACTATCTCGTGCGCCAGGGGATGGAAGTATCCGTGCTGCACGACGCGGCCACGCTCGAGAAGCGGCTCGAGCGCGAGCGTCCCGACCTGATCGTGCTGGACCTGATGATGCCGGGTGTGGACGGTCTCACCGCGCTGCGCCAGTTGCGCGCGGCCGGCGACGACATCCCCGTGATCATGCTGACCGCGCGTGCGGACGACGTCGATCGCATCGTCGGGCTCGAGCTCGGCGCGGACGACTACCTCGGCAAGCCGTTCAACCCGCGCGAGTTGCTCGCGCGCGTGCAGGCCGTGCTGCGCCGCCGCCGCGCGACGCCGTCGGCGGCGGCGCCCGAGCAGCGCGAGCCGTTCGCGTTCGGCCGCTTCGTGCTCGACTTCCAGGCGCGCACGCTGTCGGTCGACGGCAAGCCGGCCACGCTGTCGAGCAGCGAATTCGCGCTGCTGAAGATCTTCGTGAACCATGCGCTGCGCACGCTCACGCGCGAGCGGCTGCTCGAGCTGCTGCACGGGCCCGAGTACGACGGCACCGACCGCGGCATCGACGTCCAGGTGTGGCGCCTGCGCCGCATCCTCGAAACGGATCCGTCGACGCCGCGCTTCATCCAGACGGTGCGCGGACGCGGCTACGTGTTCGTGCCCGACGGCGAGGCTCATGCGCAAACCCATTGATTCACTGTTCGGGCGGCTTGCGCTGCTCGTGGTCGGTGTCCTGCTCCTGTCGCACTTCGCGTGGTTTTTCGCGATGCGGCTCGAGCGCAACCAGATGCAGACGCGCTACGCGGTCGAGGAGGCCGCGTTCCTGGTCGATGCGGTGCGCCAGCACGTCGAGCGTACGCCCGACCAGCCTTTGCCGTCGCGTGTGCGGCTTGTAACACCGGACAGCGCCGACGTGCCGAAGGGCGACCTGTCGAGCCTGCCGGCGCCGCTCAAGCGGTTCCGCGACGACGTGAGCGAGCGGATGCCGCCCGGCACGCGCGTCGAGATCGGCGCGCCCGGCCATCCGCCCGTGCTGTGGGTGAAGGAGCCGGCCGACCGCAACTGGATCGTGGTGCCCGTGCAGCCGCTGCGGCCACCGCGCTCGCTCGACCGGATGCTGCTGTGGCTCGGCACGATCTTCTCGGCCGGCGTGATCGCCGCGCTGTTCGCGGCCTGGCAGCTGCAGCAGCCGCTGCGTTCGCTTGCGCGCGCGGTCGCGCGTTTCGGCCGCGGGCAGCCGGTGCCGCCGCTGCGCGAGCGCGGCCCGCGCGAGCTGCGCCAGCTCACGCACGGCTTCAACCAGATGGTGGAACAGGTGTCGCAGACCGAAAGCGATCGCGCGGTGATGCTGGCAGGCGTCGCGCACGACCTGCGCACGCCGCTTGCGCGGATGCGCCTGCGCGCGGAAATGATGGACGACGTGCGCTTGCGCGACGGCGTCGTGCGCGATGTCGACTCGATGTCGCACATCGTCGACCAGTTTCTGGTGTTTGCGCACGGCGGGGCCGATCGCAGCGAGCCGGTGCCGGTCGACCAGGCGTGCGAGCGGATCGCACGCAGCTATCGCGCGGTCGCGCCGAACGCGCCGCCGGTCCAGACCCGGCTTGATGCCGATCCGGGCTTCCGGCTGCCGACGGCGACGCTCGACCGGATCCTGTCGAACCTGCTGGACAACGCGCATGCGTACGGCGCGCCGCCGGTGCTCGTCGAGACGGTGCGCACGCCGACCGGCTATGTGCTGTCGGTCAGCGACAGCGGCGGCGGGATCGCGCCGCGCGACCTCGCGGCAGCCACGCGGCCGTTCGTGCGGCTCGACCCCGCGCGCGGCGGGAACGGCCACAGCGGGCTCGGGCTCGCGATCGTCGAGCGGCTCGTGCTCAGGCTGGGCGGGACGTGCGACATCGGCAACCGCCCCGAAGGCGGCCTGCGTGTCGCAATGACCTTCCCGTTCGAGGTCGTGCCGAAGGACGAACCCCACGCACAGGCCGCGTGAGCGGCTGCGGCGCCTGCCCGGTCAGGCGCCGCGCGGCATCATTCGCCGAACAGCGTGCCGAGCGTCTCGGCCGCGTTGCTGTCGATCGTGTTGTAGGTCACGGTGGTGGCCTCGAAGATATAGACGGTCGTGTACCGGCCGAGGCGCTCCAGGATTTCCTCCTGCAGCGATTCCGGCACGACGTTCATGTTCAGGTACCACGCCGTCGACGACAGCCGCGTCTGGAACGATCCATACTCCTGCATCAGTTCGTAAAACGCGTCGGCATCCTGATCGCGGCAGACGATCACCAAGTTTCCTGCCATTCCCTTCCTCCCGGTCGTCGGTCGATCCCAGGCTCTGTTTACAGTATGGAACGTGCACGCGTTGCCACGAGAACGGCCGAAACAGACCCTTGGGGCAAGCCCCGATCATACCCGCTTCATCGTATCCGTCTGCTGACGTCCGACACGGTTTGCGTTCGCGTGCGGCCGGCGGGTTCCCGGCCGGGCCGGATCACGGCATAATTCGGGCCTGCATGCCGGCCGAAGGACTGCGGCCGGCATGCTCCGGACCCACATCCACCGTCCCGCGCGTCGGGCACGATCCGTGCACCGCCGGCGCACCGGCCCCGTACGGTTGTACCTGAAATACAGGTTGGTGTAGTGTCGTGCCGTCGCGGGCCGACTGGACCTGGGCCGCAGCAGCTTGCACGCACGGCGCATCGCGCCTGCGCGAAATCGTCAGTCAATCGAATTACCGCGCCCGTGCGCTTTGCCATGAATCAACATCGACTGCCGGCTTCGTTCGGCCTTACCGGGGAGGGCGCCTGATGGACGTCGGATTCTTCAATCCGAACCGGACCGCCAACGCGTCCGCATGGCGCGTTCTGCCGAACCGGTGGGATTTCATCGCATTTCCGCTGATCATCTGCCTGATCGCGATGGCGGTCGTCGGCTTCCATGAAACGATGGCGCCGATCGGGACCCTGCAGGCGCAGAAGATCTCGCTCGATCCGTCGAACCTGCCCGAATACGCGTTGCGCACCACGCTGCGGATGCTTGCCGCGATGGTCGCGTCGCTCGCGTTTACGCTCGTCTACGGCACGTTCGCGGCAAAGAGCCGCCGCGCGGGCATGGTGCTGATCCCGATCCTCGACATCCTGCAGTCGGTGCCGGTGCTCGGCTTTATCTCGTTCACGGTCACGTTCTTCCTCGCGCTGTTCCCGAGCCGCGTACTCGGCGCCGAGCTCGCGGCGATCTTCGCGATCTTCACGAGCCAGGCGTGGAACATGACGTTCAGCTTCTACCAGTCGCTGCGCACGGTGCCGCGCGATCTCGACGAAGTGTCGCGGAGTTTCCACCTGACGTCCTGGCAGCGCTTCTGGAAGCTCGAGGTGCCGTTCTCGATGCCGGGCCTGATCTGGAACATGATGATGTCGATGTCGGGCGGCTGGTTCTTCGTCGTCGCGTCGGAGGCGATCACCGTCGGCAACCAGACGATCACGCTGCCGGGCATCGGCGCGTATCTCGCGCAGGCGATCTCGGACAAGAACTTCGGCGCGATCGGCTGGGTGATCGTCACGATGACGGTCGTGATCCTCGCGTACGACCAGTTCCTGTTCCGCCCGCTTATCGCGTGGGCCGACAAGTTCCGGATGGAGAACACCGCGTCGGGCGATGCGCCGCAATCGTGGCTGCTCGACCTCGTGCGCCGCACGCGCCTGATCCATCAGTTGCTTGTGCCGGCCGGCTGGTTTTTCGCCAAGGCCGCGCGGATTCCGCTGCGCCTGCCGCTGTCGGGCGCGATGCGCTTCACGCTGCCGCGCGTCGAGAAGAAGGCGTCGCGCACCGTCGACATCACATGGGCGGGTCTCGTGCTGATCGGCACGGCCTATATCGTCTGGCGCGTCGTCAGCTTCGTGTCGACCGGCGTGACGATGGCCGAGGTCGGCCACGTGCTCGTGCTCGGGCTCATCACGCTGCTGCGCGTGGTCGTGCTGATCGCGATCGCATCGGTGATCTGGGTGCCGATCGGCGTGTGGGTCGGGCTGCGACCGAGGCTGGCCGAGAAGCTGCAGCCGCTCGCGCAGTTCCTCGCCGCGTTCCCGGCCAACCTGCTGTTCCCGGTGTTCGTGATCGTGATCGCGCGCTTCCACCTGAACCCCGACATCTGGCTGTCGCCGCTGATCGTGCTCGGCACGCAGTGGTATATCCTGTTCAACGTGATCGCCGGTGCAACGTCCTACCCGAACGACTATCGCGAAGCGGCGACGAACTTCCGCATCCGGGGCTGGCAGTGGTGGCGGCAGGCGATCCTGCCCGGCATCTTCCCGTACTACGTGACCGGCGCGATCACCGCGTCGGGCGGCGCGTGGAACGCGAGCATCGTGTCGGAAGCCGTGCAGTGGGGCAACACCAAGATCGAGGCGCACGGCCTCGGCGCCTATATCGCGCAGACCACCGCCGCGGGCGACTTCCCGAAGATCATCCTGGGCATCGCCGTGATGTCCCTGTTCGTCACCCTGTTCAACCGCCTGCTGTGGCGCCCGCTGTATGCCTTCGCCGAAGCGAAGCTGCGGCTCGACTGAGACCGATTGAGAGCGAAACGCGATGCACAATCCGAATGCTGTAAACGCCCCCGTCCAGACGTCCCAGCCGCCGCGCCTCGGTGAGGAAATCCTGCGCGTCGATCACGTCTGCCGCGGCTTCAACAAGACGCAGGGCGAACTGCTCGTGCTCGACGATGCGAACCTGTCGCTGCGCGAAGGCGAGATCGTCGGGCTGCTCGGCCGCTCGGGCTCGGGCAAGTCGACGCTGCTGCGGATCATCGCCGGCCTGATCGAGCCGACCGGCGGTGAAGTGACCTACCTCGGCAAGCCGCTGAGCGGCCCGGCCGAAGGCGTCGCGATGGTGTTCCAGACCTTCGCGCTGTTCCCGTGGCTCACCGTGCTGCAGAACGTGGAAGCCGGGCTCGAAGCGCTCGGCGTCGGCGCGCGCGAGCGGCGCGAGCGTGCGCTGGCCGCGATCGACCTGATCGGCCTCGACGGCTTCGAGAACGCGTACCCGCGCGAGCTGTCGGGCGGCATGCGCCAGCGTGTGGGCTTTGCGCGCGCGCTCGTCGTGGATCCGACGATCCTGTTGATGGACGAGCCGTTCTCGGCGCTCGACGTGCTGACCGCCGAGACGCTGCGTACCGACCTGCTCGACCTGTGGACGCAAGGCCGGATGCCGATCAAGTCGGTGCTGATCGTCACGCACAACATCGAGGAAGCCGTGTTCATGTGCGACCGGATCCTCGTGCTGTCGTCGAACCCGGGCCGCGTGATCGCCGAGATCAAGGTGCCGTTCAAGCATCCGCGCAACCGGCTCGACCCGGCGTTTCGCAAGCTCGTCGACGACATCTACGCGAAGATGACCGCGCGCCAGATCAACGAAGCGACGAAGAAGGGGCTGGAGCCCGGCAGCTGGCTGCCGCAGGTGTCGACCAACCTGATGGCCGGCCTGATCGAAACACTCGCGATGGCGCCGTACCACGGCCGTGCCGACATGCCGGAAATCGCGCGCACGCTGCACCTCGAGGTCGACGACCTGTTCCCGATCGCCGAAGTGCTGCAGTACCTCGGTTTCGCGGACGTGCGGGAAGGCGACGTGTTCCTGACGCCGCCGGGGCGCGTGTTCGCGGAATTCGGCACGCAGGAGCGCAAGCTGATGTTCGCGGATCACCTGCTGAAGCACGTGCCGCTCGCCGCGCGGATCAAGAAGGTGCTGAATGAGCGCCCGGGCCATCGCGCGCCGCGCGTGCGCTTCGAGCAGGAGCTGGAGGATTTCCTGTCGGACGGCGCAGCCGAGGAAACGCTCGACGCGGTGATCGACTGGGGCCGTTACGGCGAGATCTTCTCGTACAACGACCAGACCGAGATTTTCAGCCTCGAGGACGTCGAGTCCTGAAGTCTTGAGTTGGATTTGTATGAATCGGTATTCCTTCTCTGCTGAAAATTCATATAAAACAATGGGTTGCTGGTTTGCGTGCGGACTTCCATATTGACTTGGATACCTGTTGACGTTCACCCCGAACTGACCCACCTGGGCCTGTAGTTTTCATCGAATTTTGACCCGCGTGATTGAATGCCTTGCTCAACCCTTGAGCAGGGGATACAGGCGTGATCACGGTGGATATGCTGGCCAAGATCAGACGGAGTATTTCCGCGAGAAGGTCCCGCTGCGCCAGATTGCGCGGCACACGGGCCTATCCCGAAACACGGTGCGCACGTGGCTGCGCCAGACCGGGGCGACCGAGCCGAAGTATCCGAAGCCCACGAGCCCCAGCGTCATCGACGACTGGGCCGATGAGCTCCCGGGCTGGCTCAAGGCCGACAGCCACCGCCCGAAGCGCGAACGGCGCACCGCGCAGTTCATGTTCGAGGCAATCCGGGCACGGGGCTATGCCGGCAGCGACGGCCGCGTGAGCGCTTTCGTTCGCCGTTGGCACGAGCGGCAGGCCGCAGCACCCCGACGCAAGGCGTACGTGCCGCTCGCGTTCGCGCCCGGCGAGGCCTTCCAGTTCGACTGGAGCTGTGCGTACGCCTCCATCGGCGGCCTTCGTCGACGGCTCGAAGTCGCTCACGTGAAGCTGAACGCCAGCCGAGCCTGCTGGCTGGCCGCCTACGAGAGCCCGCGTCCTGTCCTGCCGGAGGATCGCCGTGTCTAACGACCTCATCGCTGAACTCGAAGGGCTCAACTTCATGGCATGGCCAGCAGCTGGCCGGAACTGCTTGCGCAATCGAGACACACTGAATTCCAGCCAGAGCGATTCATGCACCAGTTGCTGCTCGCCGAGACCGTCGAGCGGCAGGTTCGCTCGATCGCCCATCAGATGACTGCTGCGCGCTTCCCGGCGCATCGCGATCTCAAAGGCTTCGACTTTGCACCGGCACATGTGCACGAAGCGCTGCTTCGTGAACTCCATGAGCTGTCGTTCCTTGCAAGCGCGCACAACGTTGTGTTCATCGGAGGGCCGGGGATCGGCAAGACACCTCTCGCGACAGCGATCGGCATCGAAGCGGTGCAGCGTCACGGCAAGCGTGTCCGGTACTTCTCGACCGTTGAGCTGACCAACGTGTTAAAGCTCGAAAAAGCGGCGGGTAAGCAGGCGCAGATCGCGCACAAGCTGATGTCCGTCGATCTGGTGATCCTCGGCGAACCGGGCTAACTGCCGTTCAGCCAGACCGGCGGGGCATTGCTGTTCCACCTGCTCTCCACGCTGTACGAACATACGAGCGTGGCGATCACCGCCAACCTGAGCTTCGGCAAGTGAGCGAACGTGTTCGGGCACGCAAAGATGACGACAGCCTTGCTGGATCGCGTCACCCATCACTGCCACATCGTAGAAACAGGTAACGCGTCCTGGCGCTTCAAGACCAGTTCAGCAAAAGCAAGGACGACGAGAAAGAAAGCTGCGAAAGCAGCAGGCAGCGACGAGTTATCCACATCGGAATAGCTGTACTACGCTGTCTCGGGGGGCAAATTGAGATAAAAGCCGTGGGTCGAGATTCGGTGATCGCCAACAAGCGGGACTACAGCCTGATTAGGTTGACATCTCGAGGTAACAAGCATGTGACTGCCATGTGCAGATGGGCTGATCCTTTTCAACTGCTAACACCCCGCACTTCAGATTATTTGAGGGGCTCGGATCGATGGTCTCGTGGGAATTGACAAATGGTATTAAATGCCGTCGTGCTCCGGCGTCTTAGCATTGATTTCGTGCGACTGTCCTGTTACAGTCTCGCCGAAACGCAATATGACCGCTAAGGTGCGTTGGTCGGCTATTCGATTCCGCAGTACTTACTGATGCGATTTCTCGCCTTATCGGGTGTATGGCTCGCGAGGCCGTAAGTCGATGTCTCAAGCTGTGGAGACCGACATGCACGAGAGCATGCTCAGCGAGAGCGGGGTGTGACTGCGCACCGTGAGCGGCACAATAGAAAAATTATCCTCAGCGAAGTAACCTCAACGAGAACAAAAATGGCCGATTTGCATTGGACCATGCCAATCGCCAGATGGACGTCGATTTCGACTGCGGGGGTGCCGGGCGTCGAAGCCCTCGATCCGATGGTGCGGCGCCGCTTGAGCCGGCTGTCGCGTCTCGCGCTTCAGGCTGCCTATGACTGTGCTGGAGCGGAAAATCCGGTGCGTATGGTATTCGCGTCGCGTCATGGCGAACTGGCGCGTACCACCGGCATTCTCGCCGACATCGGCGCTGCGGAACCCGTGTCCCCGACGGCCTTCAGTCTCTCGGTCCTCAATGCGGTCACGGGAATATTCGGGATCGCCAGGCGCGACCGATCGGCCGCGACCGCGATCGCGGCCGGGCATGAAACCCTCGGCTACGCGCTGCTCGAAGCTTTTTCCCAATACGAAACGTCGCCGGCATCGCCGGTGTTGCTCGTCTATGCGCACGAGCCGGCCGATCCTGTATACGGCGATGTCGATGACGATCCGGAGAGTGTCGGACTTGCCGTACTGCTTGGCGCCGATGAGCCGGCCGGCTATCTGACCTGCGAAATGGCGGTGGACGGCGCGAGCGACACTCACGTTGCCGACGATGCGACCAGTACGCAAAGCGCGGCGGTGCTGCGCTGCCTGTCGGCGCGCACAACGGCGTCGTGGCGTGGTCAACACGCATTCTGGCGATGGAACTGGCATGATCGCGCGGCTTGACTACGGCTGGCGCCTGTTCGCGACCGGCGCCAGCCTGGCGTTTTTCGCGCTGTGCGGATCGGTGTTCTCGGTGCTGGCGATCGTCGTCGGCGGGCTATGGCCGCATCGGCGCTCGCGCCAGCGTGGCGTGACGCTCGTCATCCATCATTTCTTCCGCGTGCAGGTCGCGCTGCTGCAGTGCATCGGCGTGATGAAGCTTGAGCTGAGCGGCGTCGAGCGTCTTGCAAAGGACGGCCCCGCAATCATTGTCGCCAATCATCCGACCTGGCTCGACGTCATGGTGCTGCTGTCGCTGACGCCAAAGGCCTGCTGCGTCGTCAAACGCGGCCACTGGGGCAACCCCTGTTTCTGGGGCATCGTCCGCGCAGCCGACTACGTGAGCAATGTCGATGCTGTCAATCTCGTCGAGGCCGGGGCGCGACAACTGGCGGCGGGCTACACGATGATCATCTTCCCGGAGGGGACGCGCAGCCCGGGTGGCAATCGTCTGCATGCGTTCTCGCGCGGCTTCGCGCATATGGCGCTGCAGTCGCGCAGCCGGATCCAGCCGGTGCTGATCCATTGCGATCCGCCGGTATTCACCAAGACGCTGCGCTGGTATCACGTGCCGCCTCGTGCGTTCCGCATGCGCATCGACGTGCTCGAGCCAATGGACCTGAACCGGCTGGCGTCGGGCGTGACGTCACCATCGATTGCCGCTCGCAGCATTGCCCGCGAGGTGGAAGTGCACATTACTCAAAGCCTGTTTCAGCATGGATACTTTAAAACTGCAAATTAAGCAGCTTCTGATCGAGATGCTCGATCTCAGCGACATGACGGTCGACGATATCGACGACGATGCGCCGCTGTTCTCGACCGACGGGATCGGCCTCGATTCCGTCGATGCGCTCGAAGTCGGCATCATGCTGCGCAAGAAGTTTCAACTGACGATCGCCGCGAACGACGAGCGCACGAAAGCGCATTTCCGTTCGATCAACACGCTGGCGGCCTTCATTGCCGACCAGCAGTCGCATCAGGCATCGCACGAAGCCGTGCTGGAAAAAGGGAGTCACTCGTGACCGACGCAGAAATCCTGGAGCGCATCCGCGCCATTTTTCACGAGAATTTCGCGATCGAGCCGGAGCGCGTGACACCCGACACGCACCTGTTCGAAGAGCTCGACCTGGACAGCATCGACGCGGTCGATCTGGCCATCAAGCTTCAGGAAATGACGGGCAAGCGCATCAAACCCGAAGAATTCAAGTCCGTGCGGACCGTCGGTGACGTCATTGCCGCGGTTCACGCGTTGCTCGCGCGCGCGTGACGATGGTGGTGACGGGCATGCGGGCGACTACCGGCACTGGCTTGCCGCGCTGGGCAGGCGTCGCGGCCAGGGCGGCGCTGGTCATGGCCTATCCGCTCGTCATCCTGTTTGCGTGGCAAGGCATGTCGCCGCGCTACGTCGGCTGCCTGCTGGTCGCGTTACTGTGGCTTCAGCGCACGATCGGCAAGGGTACGCTGGCGAAGGCGCTCCAACGGCTCACGACGCTCGACTGGTGCGTGGCCGGTGCATTGACCGCGTTGTCCGTCGCGATTGCCGTGACCGATAGCGAACGGCTTCTTCATCTCTATCCAGCATGCATGAGTGCCGGTTTGCTGGTCGCGTTCGGCGCGACGCTTCGGCGCGGTCCGACCATGATCGAAAAATTCGCACGATTGACCCATCCCGAGCCGAGCCCGGAAATCGTCCGGTACACGCGGCGCGTCACACAGGTGTGGTGCTTATTCTTCATCGTGAACGGCGGATTTTCGGTCTACACGGCACTGTACTGGAACCGTGCATCGTGGGCGCTTTACAACGGGCTGGTCGCGTACGTGCTGATTGGTGCGTTGCTCGCGGGCGAGTGGTTGTGGCGCAGCTTCGTCATCGCCGCCAGACGAAAGCGGGCGGGTGCCGCATGATCGCGCTGCACGAGATGCTGTGTGCCGCGGCGGATAGCGGAACGGCGGTCTGTCGCAACGGCGCCGAGGTGCTGACGCTGGGCGATCTGCGTGCTCGCGCGGACGCCATTGCCCGGACGGTGCAGGCGAGCGGCGCGCGACGGGTCGCGATCTGCACGGACGATCCGTACGATTTCGCGTGTGCATTCTTCGCGGTGGCGGCGGTGCATGGGGAAGTCGTGATTCCGGCCAGCAACGCGCCCGGCTATCTCGGCGATCTGGCCCACGCATACGACCTGGTGCTGGATGCGTCGGCATTGGCCGCGTGCGTGCACGACACGGGACGTGAATCCGCCATCGCCGCCCGGCCGATCGACGCGGCGGCCACGGTGACGCTTTACACGTCCGGCAGCAGCGGTACCGCGAAGCCGGTGCGGAAGTCGCTCGCACAGTTCGATGCCGAAGTGCGCACACTGCAGCGCGAATGGGCCGACCGGATTGGTAGGGCAGTGACGCTGTCGAGCGTGCCGCATCACCACATCTACGGACTGCTGTTCAGGATCCTGTGGCCGCTGGCGGCGGGCCGCGCGTTCGACCGGACGCCGGTGCTCGAGCCGCTGCAACTGCAGCAGCGGCTCGCCGAATACGGCGACGGTGTCGTGGTCTCGACTCCGTCGCAACTGATGCGCTGGCCGGCGTTGTCCGGTTTTCCGATGCAAGCACCCGCGCCGCGCGCATTCTTCTCGTCGGGCGGCCCGTTGCCGGCCGATGCGGCAGCCGCCTATGCGAACGCGTTCGGCGCGGCACCGTTCGAGATCTTCGGCAGCACCGAAACCGGCGGCATTGCATGGCGGCGTCAGGACGCCTCGCATGCGTGGCAGCCGCTGACGGGCGTCGACGTGCGCTGCGACGACGACGGCGTGCTGTGCGTTCGCTCCGCGCATCTCGGTCACGATCGCTGGTACCGCACCGACGACACCGCGAGATTCGACGCGCAGGGGCGCTTCGCGCTCGCGGGACGGCGTGATCGCGTCGTGAAGCTCGACGGCAAGCGCGTTTCGCTGCCGGAGCTCGAGGCGCGGATACTCGCGCACGCGTACGTCGAGCAGGCGGCCGCAGTGGTGGTCGATGGCGCGACGCGCGCACACGTCGGTGTCGTCGCGGTGTTGAGCGCGGCGGGGGGAGACGCACTGGCCGCGCAGGGGCGGATTGCCGTTGCCACGACCTTGCGGCATGCGCTCGGTGCCTATTTCGACGCGGCCGCATTGCCGCGCTACTGGCGCTTCCTGCACGCGATGCCGTTCGATACGCGTGGGAAGTTGCCGGCCGCCGCGCTGGCGGCTGCCTTCACGGCCACGCCGGAGGGGTTCGAACTGCTCGCGTCGTGGCGCAGCGACGACGCGCTGCATTACGAGCTGCGCGTGCCGCCCACGCTCGCGCATTTCGAAGGGCATTTTCCGGGGCTACCGATCCTGCCCGGGGTCGTGCAGATCGACTGGGCCGCGCGTCTTGCCGGCCGCGAGATGCCGACCGTGCAGGAAATCCGTTCGATCGAACACCTGAAGTTCAAGGCGCCGGTGCCGCCGGGCGCGGTGCTGGCGCTGCGTATCGCGCATGATCCGGTACGCGGATGCACGCGCTTCGCGTTCCGGTGCGGCGGCCGGGAATGCACGTCGGGCGTGCTGGTATACGGCGCGGCGGCGAGATGAACGGCACTTGCATCGTCATTCCGATCTATAACCATCGCGCCGCGATCGGCGGCACGCTGGCGCGCCTGGCCGTGCATGGCCTGCCGATCCTGGTGGTCGACGACGGCAGCGACGAGCCGACTCAGCGGGTGCTGGCCGCGCTGGCCGCGCAATATGCCACTTCCGTGACACTGCTGCGGCTGCCCGTCAACGGTGGAAAGGGCGCTGCGGTCATGGCCGGATTGCGTGCTGCGCGCGCACGGGGTTATCGGCACGCAATCCAGATCGATGCCGACGGTCAGCACGACGCCGCCGACGTGCCGAAGTTCGTGGCGGCCGCGCAGGCCGAGCCGGACGCCGTGATTCTCGGTCGGCCGCGTTTCGACGACAGCGTGCCGAAGGCGCGCCTGTACGGCCGCTACCTCACGCACGCATGGGTATGGATCGAAACGCTGTCGCTGGACATTCCCGATGCGATGTGCGGGTTTCGTCTTTATCCGGTTGACGCCGTTTGCGAACTGATCGACGCGGTATCGATGCCGACGCGGATGGCTTTCGACAGTGAAATCCTGGTCCGGCTTTACTGGCGGGGGCTGGCGTTCAGGACGATCCCGACGCGCGTCGTCTATCCGGTCGACGGCGTGTCGCATTTCGACGTCTGGCGCGACAACGTGCGCATCAGCGTGAGCCATACGCGGCTCGTCGCGGGGATGCTCCTGCGCGCGCCGATGCTGCTGTCGCGCCGGCTCACCGGACGGCGCGGCGCGTCGTCGACGGGGCGCACGCGCGCTTGGTGGCGCATGCCGGAACGCGGCAGCCGTATCGGCATGGCGTTGCTGGCGCTGAGCTGCCGCTGGTTCGGCAAGGGCTTCACGTCGTTCTGGCTGCATCCGATCGTCGGCTATTTCGTGCTGACGAACCGCGCGGCGCGCACCGCATCGCATGCGTATATCGCGCGCCTGCGCGACGCGCAAGCGGCGGCCGTGCCGAAGCCGGGGTGGCGCAGTGCCTATCGGCACATGCTTGCCTTTGCGCAGGCGGGATTCGACAAGTTCGTCGCATGGTCCGGCCGTCTCGACGAACTCGACGTACGCTTCGACGATTCGTCCGCATTCGATGCGCTCGCCGCAAGCGGACGCGGTGCGCTCGTGATCGGCGCGCATCTGGGCAACCTGGAGTTGACACGGGCGCTTGCGCTGCGCGACGCGCACACGAAGGTGACGGCGATCGTCTATACCGAGCATGCGAAACGCTTTACCGGCGTGCTTGCCGGCGCGAACCAGGAATTCGGCAAGCAACTGGTCGAGGTGTCGGACTTCGGACCGGATACGGCGATGATGATGCAGTCGCGGATCGATGCGGGCGAACTGCTCGTGATCGTCGGTGACCGCGTGCCGCCGCATGATTCGGGCAAAACGGTCGACGCCCGCTTTCTCGACGCGACGGCCCGGTTCGCGCAGGGGCCGTACATCCTCGCCCACGCGCTTGGCTGTCCGGTCTACCTGTTCTTCTGCCTGAAGGAGGAGCGCGGCTACCGGCTCTATTTCGAGCCGTTCGCCGACCGGATCGAACTGCCGCGCCGCGAGCGCGCGGGCCACGTCGCCGAATGGGCACAGCGCTATGCCGCGCGGCTCGAACATTATTGCCGCAAGGCTCCCTATCAATGGTTCAACTTCTTCGATTTCTGGGCGCGGCCCGATGGAGGTCCGCGTGGCGGAGCATGACATGAAGGACGTCGCGGCAACCGCCGCTGCGGACGCGAGCTGGCCGGCCGTCGTGATCGGCGACCGGCATCTGACGATCGAGGACGTCGTCGCGATCGCCCGCGACGGTGCGCCGGTCGCGCTGAATGCGGGGCCCGCGTGGCGCGCGCGGATCGAGCGCGGCGCAACCTGGCTGCGCGACTATCTCGCGAACGGCGGCACCCTGTACGGGGTAACGACCGGATATGGCGACGCCTGCGTGGTCGAGGTGCCTCCGTCGCTCGTCGAAGAGCTGCCGCTGCAGCTGACCCGCTATCACGGATGCGGGATGGGCGACTGGTTCGACGCGACGCAAACGTTGTCCATCATCGTCGCACGGCTCAATTCGCTCGCCTTCGGCTACTCGGGCGTGCGGTTCACGTTGCTGGAACGGCTGGCGGATCTGGTGAATCACCGCATCCTGCCGCGCATTCCGTCGGAGGGCTCGGTCGGCGCAAGCGGCGACCTGACACCGCTGTCCTATGTCGCCGCGGCGCTGGTCGGCGAGCGCACCGTACTGTTCGCCGGCGACGAACGGGACGCGCGGGACGTATGGCGCGCGATCGATCGCGCGCCGCTGACGCTCGCGCCGAAGGAAGGGCTGGCGCTGATGAATGGCACGGCGGTCATGACGGGGCTCGCCTGCCTCGCGTTTGCGCGCGCCGATCACTTGACCCGGATGGCGGCCCGCCTGACGGCATTGACGACTGTCGCGCTCGACGGGCGGGCGGGGCACTTCGATGCGCGGCTGTTCGACGCGAAACCGCACGCGGGGCAGGCAGAGGCGGCCGCGTGGATACGCGCCGATCTGGCCGGGCGCGATGAATTGCCCGGGCGTCGCCTGCAGGATCGCTATTCGGTTCGGTGCGCGCCGCACGTGATCGGCGTGACGCGCGATGCGTTGTCGTGGATGCGCCGGGATATCGAGAACGAGCTGAACAGTGCGAACGACAATCCGTTGATCGATCCGGACGAAGGGTGCGTACTGCACGGCGGCAATTTCTACGGCGGTCATATCGCGTTCGCGATGGATGCGCTGAAGACGGCGGTGGCCAATCTCGCGGACCTGATGGATCGCCAGATCGCGCTGCTGGTCGACGACAAGTTCAGTAACGGACTGCCGCGTAACCTGACGGGTGCCGCCCCGGAGCGGGCCGCGATCAACCACGGGTTCAAGGCCGTGCAGATATCGTCTTCCGCATGGACGGCGGAGGCGCTGAAGCACACGATGCCGGCGAGCGTGTTCTCGCGCTCGACGGAGTCGCACAACCAGGACAAGGTCAGCATGGGAACGATCGCCGCGCGCGATTGCCTGCGCGTGCTGGCCCTGACGGAGCAGGTCGCCGCGGCGCACGTGCTCGCGACCGTGCAGGCCGTCCGTCTGCGGCTGCGTGACGACCCGCAGACGCATCTTTCGGCCGGGCTTCGCGCGTTCATCGACGACGTGGGTAGTCAATCGCCGCTCGTGGTCGAGGACCGGCCGCTCGAAGCGGAGCTGCGCGCGCTGACCGCGCGCCTTGCCGCATGCGAGCCGATCGGCGGATCGTTCGACGGATGCCGGCGCGGGGAGGCTGCATGAACGAGACTCGTCAGCCGCTGACCGCGACCGCACGCGTCGAGGTGCTGTTTCACGATGTCGATGCCATGAACGTCTGCTGGCACGGGCATTACCTGAAGTACTTCGAAAGCAGCCGCGCTGCACTGCTGCGCATGATCGACTACGACTATCCGGCGATGCTGACGTCGGGTTACATGTGGCCGGTGGTGGAGGCGCATCTGAAGTACGTCCGCCCGGCCCATTACAGCCAGCAGCTCGACGTGCGCGCGATGCTGCTCGAATTCGAGAACCGGTTGAAGATCGGTTACGAAATCGTCGACGCGGCCTCCGGAGAGCGTTTGACGAAGGGTTATACGGTGCAGCTGGCGGTCGATGCGACGACGCGCGAACTGCAGTTCGTGTCGCCGCCGGCCTTGACCGAAAGGGTGCGTGCGCAATGGGCCTGAAGCTGCGCGACAGACGGCTTGCCACGATGATGCTCGCCGCATGCATGACGCTCGCCGGCGGCGACGGGATGGCCGCTCCGGCGCCGGCCGCGGCGTCGCGGCCGGCCAATGCCGCACTCGTTTCCGATATCGCGACGCGGCTGGCGCGAGTTGGCGCGATTCGCGCGGATTTTCGGCAGACCCAGACGCTGTCGGCGATGAAGCAGCCGCTCGTCAGTACCGGATCAATGTTGTTCGATCGCAGGTCGGGCGTCATCTGGCGAATCGAGACACCCTACAAGGCCACGTATGTGATTACCGACGGCGGCGTGCGTGAGGTCGGTGCGGACGGACGTCTCGTCGCGCCGGGCGGCGGTGGCCGCGGCGTCGCACAAGTGTCGCGCATGATGCGAGACATGCTCGGCGGCGACCTGTCGGCGCTGTATGCGCAATTCGATGTCGATGCGAGCGGCACGCCGGAACGGTGGCGGATGGTGTTGCGGCCGAATCAGCCGCAGCTCG
This sequence comes from Burkholderia catarinensis, assembly GCF_001883705.2. Classification (GTDB taxonomy): domain Bacteria; phylum Pseudomonadota; class Gammaproteobacteria; order Burkholderiales; family Burkholderiaceae; genus Burkholderia; species Burkholderia catarinensis. The sequence goes on along the minus strand of NZ_MDEQ02000010.1, from coordinate 187,893 downwards.
AGCAGGCGATCCGGGTGCTCGAAATGAGCGGTGGTGCTTATCTCGGCAAGCTCGACATGACGTTCGCGAACGGCAATGTGACCGTGCTCGAGTTCGCTCGGCCGACGCCGGTCGACGCTCTCGCGCCGGCCGAGCGCGGGTGGCTGGAGGTGCGGTGATGAATACGGCGCGCGACGTGATCGACGCATCAGGCGAGCGCGCCCGGCGGCGCGTGCTGTGCGCCGCGTGGCTGGTCGTCGCGCTGGTTGCGATCGCGTACATCCTGTGGCGCTTCAGCGGGCCCGCGCCGCTGCAGACGAACCTGCTTGCGTTGCTGCCCGCCACCGAAGCGAATCCGGTTGCCGAGCGAGCCGTCGACATGCTCGGCGATGCGCTCGGCAATCGCACTGTCTATCTGGTGACCGACCGGGACGCTGCTCGCGCCAGGGCTGCCGCGAAGCAGTTTGGCGCGCGGCTCGATGCCAGCGGTGCATTTCGTTCGGTGACGGTCGAGGTGCCGCCGTTCGACCTGTCGCAGATCGCGGCCATCTATATGCCAGCCCGTTTCGGTCTGCTGACGGACGTGGATCGCAGGTCGCTCGAACTAGGCGACGCCACGCTCGGCGAACGGCTCGTCCGGCGGCTCTATGCGCCGCCCGTCGACGGCCTGCAGACTGGCGTGGCGGACGATCCGTTCGGCTGGCTGCAGCACTGGCTCGGCGAGCTGCCGCTCGCGGCATCGAATCTGTCGCTCGAAGACGGCATGCTGGTGTCGCATCCGGGCGGTGCCACGAGCGTGCTCGTGATGACGTCGCTGCCGGGGTCGGCCTATGAATCGAAGGTCCAGCACGCGGTACGTGTCGCGACGGCCGATGCGGAGCGCGCGCTTGCGGCGGACTTCCGGGGCGTTCGCGTCGACCGGGCCGGTGCGGTGTTTTATGCGGAAGCGGCGCGCGCCAGTGCCGAACGCGACGTGCACGTGATCGGCGCGGTGTCGCTCGCCGGCATCGCGCTGCTGCTGATGAGCGTATTCCATTCGCCGCGCCTGCTGGTGCTCGCGTTTGCGTCGACGGCGTTCGGCATCGTCTGTGCGCTGGCGGCGACGCTGCTCGTGTTCGGCAAGCTGCACTTGCTGACGCTGGTGTTCGGCGTGAGCCTGATCGGCGAGGCCGTCGATTATTCGATCCAGTATTTCGTCGCGTATCTGTCCGCGGGGCGGCAATGGGACGCGCGGCGCGGCGCGGCGGCGGTCCGGCCGGCGCTTGCGGTGGCGCTGGCGACCAGCCTGCTCGGTTACGCGATCCTGATGTGGGTGCCGTTCCCGGCGCTCAAGCAGATCGCATGCTTTGCGATCGTCGGGCTCCTCAGTGCGTTCGCAGCCGTTACCGGCTTTTTGCCTCTCATGCTGACGCAGGGGCCCAGGCGCGTGCCGTCCCGCGTTTTCTCCGGCGCCGCCCGCCTGCTGCGCGGATGGCAGTCGCTGTTGGCCGGGCGGCGTGCGGTGGCAGCCGCCGTGCTGGTCGCGCTGGTTGCGATCCCGGGCTGGGCCGCATTGAAGAGCGATGACGATGTTCATTTGCTGGTCCAGCGCGATGCTAGCCTGGTTCGACAGGAAAGCAATATCCGCGCGGCGGTCGGGCTGGCGAACACCGCGCAGTTCTTCGTCATCCAGGGCGCGTCGCCGGAGGAGGTGCTCGAGCGTTCGGAAGCGTTGATCGGGGCGCTCGATCAGCAGCGGGTCGGCCGCGTCCAGTCGATCGCGACGTTCGTGCCTTCGGCGAAACAGCAGGCCCGCAATCGGGCCGTGCTGGACAAACACGTGTTTACCGATGCCGCGGCATTGCGCGAAACCCTCGGGCACGCGGGCTTTCGCGACGAGGTTGCCGACGCATGGATTCAGGCGTTTTCCCGTAATGCCCCGGCCATGCTTTCCGTCGACACGTGGCTGGTGGCACGCTGGTCGGCTCCGTTCCGGCATCTGTGGCTCGGGCGAGTCGACGGTGGTACTGGTCCCGTCGATGCGGCACTGGCGATTCCGGAACGGGTCGATGCGGCGAACGCGGCGACTTTCGCGGCGCTCGCGCGCACGCTGCCGGGCGTGTCGTGGGTCGACAAGGCCGCGAGTGTGTCGCGCCTGTTTGGCGTCTATCGGGTCGACAGCGGTCTGTGGCTGGCCGGCGCACTGATCGTGGTCGCCGTGCTGTTGATGTGGCGATATGGCGTGCGCGGTGGCATCGCGACGACGCTGCCGGTGGTGTTCGCCATTGCGTTGACGCTTGCAGCCTTCGGCTATGCACGGGTGCCGCTCACGCTGTTCAACTGGCTCGCGCTGATGCTGGTGCTCGGGGTAGGCGCCAACTATGCGGTGTTCCTCCGCGAAGGGTGCGTGCGGGACATGACCGGTATCGGTGCAGTATGGACGGGCGTGCTGCTGTCGGCGGCCACGACGTTGCTGTCGTTCGGCATGCTCGGGGCGAGCGCGATGCCCGCGCTGCGCAGCTTCGGCACGACCCTCGCGATGGGCATCGTATTTTCGGTGCTGTTCGCGCCGCTCGCCACGCCATCCGCGAAGGAGTGTCGCGCATGAATTCGAAACAGACGCCGGTGTACCTGTCCGCGCCCGGCATGATCAACGCGCTCGGCGCAACGACCGACGAGATCGTCGACGCATTGCGCATCGGCATCGCACCGGGCATGGAGCAGCGCGCCGATGTTTCCGCCGGCGGCTGGGTCGGGCACGTACGGTCGGCGCTCGACATCGCGCCACCGGCATCGCTCGCGCATTTCGACTGCAGGAACAATCGGCTGTTGCTTGCAGCGCTGGCGCAGATCGGATCCTTCGTCGACGCGGCGATCGCGCGTTATGGTCCGCACCGGATCGGCGTCGTGATCGGCACGAGTACGTCCGGCATCCAGGCGGCGGAGCAGGCGCTCTCGCAGCGTGTCGCGACGGGCACGATGCCCGCCGGATTCGATTATCGACAGATGGAAATCGGCACGGCGGCGCCGTTCGTGCGCGCGGTGCTGGGTGTGGCCGGGCCGGCCTACACGCTGTCGACCGCCTGCACGTCGAGTGCGAAGGCATTCGCGGCCGCGCGCCGCCTGCTGCAGCTGAAGCTGTGCGACGCGGTTGTCGTCGGCGGCGCGGATTCACTGTGCGAGCTGACGCTGCAGGGCTTCGCGTCGCTCGAATCGGTCAGCCCGGGCCGGACCAATCCGATGAGCCGAAACCGGAGCGGCATCAATATCGGCGAAGGCTCCGCGCTGTTCGTGATGAGTCGCGACGAAGCGGCGGTCCGGCTGGCCGGCGTCGGCGAGTCGAGCGATGCGCACCACATCTCGGCACCGGATCCGGCGGGCCACGGCGCGGAGGATGCGCTGCGCGCCGCGCTCGCGGACGCCGGCGTGGTGTCATCCAAGATCGGTTACGTGAACCTGCACGCGACGGCGACGCGGCTGAACGACGAGATGGAATCGAACGTGACGGCACGGGTGTTTCCGCACGGCGTGCCGGCGAGCGGGACCAAGCCGCTGACGGGGCACATGCTCGGCGCGGCGGGCGCGACCGAACTCGGATTCTGCTGGCTGACGCTGGCCCGCGGGATTGCGCTGCCGACGCACGCCTGGGACGGCGAGCACGACCCGGCGCTGCCGCGACTCGACCTCGTCGACAGCGAGCGCCGTCTGGATGGTGATGCAACAGGGCGCTATGTGATGAGCAATTCGTTCGCTTTCGGCGGCAGCAATGCCAGCCTGATTCTGGGGGCCTGACATGCATGCCGGACCACTGATCGACGCGCTGCACGGCGGCGCGGATATTCCCGTCGGCAACGTGCGGGACGTGTTGCCGCATCGCGGCACGATGCTGCTGCTCGACGCGATCGAGCGCTGCTCGGAAACCGGCATCGAGGTGAGCGCGGTCGCGCGCCGTGATGCGTGGTACGCCGACGGCAGCGGCGCGATGCCGGCGTGGATCGGCATCGAGCTGATGGCGCAGGCGATCGCCGCGCATGTCGGCCTGCTTGCTGCGCATGCGGGCGGCCGCGCGAAGCCGGGCGTGTTGCTCGGGGCCAACCGCTATGTCGCCCATTGCACGGCATTCGGCGCCGACACGGAGCTGCGCATTGTCGCGCGGGAACTGCTGCGCGGCGACGAGGGGCACGGCGCGTACGAATGCGCGATTCATGCCGAAGGCCAGTGTTGCGCGGAAGCCGTCGTCAAGGTGTACCAACCGAACGATTTTCAATCTTTTATCGAAGGGAGCTTCAATTCATGACTCGGCGAGTTCTCGTGACAGGGGCGAGCCGCGGCATCGGCCGCGCCGTGGCACTGCGCATGGCGTCCGACGGTTTCGCCGTGACGGTGCATTGCCGCACCGGCCGCGACGACGCGGAAGCGGTCGCCGCGACGATTCGCGCGCAGGGCGGCACGGCCGGCGTGTTGCAGTTCGACGTGCGCGATCGCGCGGCGTGCCGGCTTGAACTGGAGGCCGACGTCGAAGCGAACGGCGCGTACTACGGGATCGTCTGCAACGCGGGCGTGACGCGCGATGGCGCGTTTCCGGCGCTGTCCGAAGAGGACTGGGACATCGTGATCGAAACCGGGCTGGACGGGTTCTACAACGTCGTTCATCCGCTGACCATGCCGATGGTGCGCCTGCGCGGCGGCGGCCGCATCGTGACGATCGCGTCCGTGTCGGGCGTGACGGGCAACCGCGGCCAGGTCAATTACAGCGCCGCGAAGGCTGGCCTGATCGGCGCGACCAAGGCGCTGGCGGTCGAGCTGGCGTCGCGAAAGATCACGGTCAATTGTGTCGCGCCCGGGCTGGTTGACACCGGCATGCTCGACGCCGTGCCGCTGGAGCACGCATTGCAGGCGGTGCCGATGGCCCGCGTCGGCCAGCCCGACGAAGTCGCGGCGGTCGTCGGCTTCCTGATGTCGGATGCGGCGAGCTACGTCACCCGGCAGGTGATCGGCGTCAACGGCGGGATGGTGTGATGAAGCGAGTGGTCGTGACGGGGATGGGCGGCGTGACCGCGTTCGGTCAAAGCTGGCCGGAAATCGACGCGCGGCTGCGCGAAGGGCGCAACGCGGTACGGCGCATGCCGGAATGGGATTGCTACGAGGCGCTGCATACGCGACTCGCGTGTCCGCTGCCGTCGTTCGCGCTGCCGGCGACGTATCCGCGCAAGAAGACGCGTTCGATGGGGCTGGTGTCGATGTACGCGGTGCGCGCGAGCGAGCTGGCACTGGCGGATGCGGGGCTCGCCGACGACCCGTCGATCCGGGATGGTCGGATGGGGGTCGCGTACGGGTCGTCGTCGGGGTCGGTCGAGCCGATCCGGGCATTCGGCACGATGATCGAGACGGGCTCGATGCGGGACGTCACGTCGAACAGTTACGTGCAGATGATGCCGCATACGACGGCAGTCAACGTCAGCCTGTTCTGGGATCTGAAAGGCCGGATCGTGCCGACGTCGTCCGCCTGCGCGTCCGGCAGCCAGGCGATCGGCTATGCGTATGAGGCGATCGCGACTGGCAAGCAGGCGCTGATGCTCGCGGGCGGCGCGGAGGAGTTGTCGGGCCCGGCGGTGGCGGTGTTCGATACGTTGTATGCGACCAGCACGCGCAACGATACGGCGAACCTGACGCCGCGCCCGTTCGACATCGATCGCGACGGCCTGGTGGTCGGCGAAGGCGCGGCGACGCTGGTGCTCGAGGAATACGAGCACGCGATCGCGCGCGGCGCGACGCTCCATGCGGAGATCGTCGGCTTCGGCTGCAATTCCGACGGCGCGCACATCACCCAGCCGACCGCTGAGACGATGGCCGTCGCCATGCGTCTCGCGCTGGGCGATGCGACGCTCGAGGCCGGTGCGATCGCCTACGTGAACGCGCACGGCACGTCGACCGACCGGGGCGACGTGGCGGAAAGTCATGCGACGGCGTCCGTGTTCGGCGAACGCATGCCGATCAGCTCGCTGAAGAGCTATGTGGGGCACACGCTGGGCGCATGCGGTGCGCTCGAGGCGTGGTGGACGATCGAGATGATGAAGCGCAACTGGTTTGCGCCGACGCTCAATCTCGAAACGGTCGATCCGGCCTGCGCACCGCTCGATTACATCATCGGCGACGCACGCCGGATCGATGCGGAATTCGTGATGAGCAACAACTTCGCGTTCGGCGGGATCAACACGTCGTTGATCTTCCGGCGGGCTATCGCGTGACGGCGGTCGGCAGCGCGGCGGCGCGCGTCGTGGTCACGGGGCTCGGCATCGTATCGTGCCTGGGTAATTCGCTTAACGAAGTATCGACCGCGCTGCGCACCGGTCGCTCGGGCGTGAGCCGCGTCGACGCGTGGCGCGAGCGCGGGTTTCGCAGCCAGGTCGCCGGGGTGGCGTCCGTCGCGTCGGCGCCGCGGTTCGCGCGCAAGCACGAACGTTTCATGGGCGACACGGCGCGCTTTGCCGCGCATGCGGCCGCGTCGGCGCTCGACGATGCGGGCCTCGATGCCGGGATGCTGCATTCGCCGCGCGCGGGCGCGATCGTGGGGTCGGGCATCGGATCGATGGCCGATTACGACGACGCGATGACGGTCGCGCAGCGGCGCGGCATCGACAAGACGCCGCCCTATGTCGTGCCGAAGGCGATGAGCAGCACCGCGTCGGCATGCGTTGCTCAATTGTTCGGCATCGAGGGTGTGTCGTACTCGCCCTCGTCCGCCTGCACGAGCGGAGCGCTGGCGATCGGGCAGGCGATGCAACTGATCCGCTCCGGATGCCAGGACATCGTGCTGGCCGGCGGGAGCGAGGCGCTGCACGACAACATGACGCTGATGTTCGACGCGATGGGCGCGTTGTCCGGTGGTTTCAACGACACGCCGGACTGCGCGTCGCGTCCGTATGCGCTCGGCCGCGACGGCTTCGTGATCGCGTCCGGCGCGGGCATTCTCGTACTCGAATCGCTCGAGCATGCGCGCGCGCGCGGCGCGCGAATTTACGCGGAGGTGACCGGATTCGGCCAATGCACGGACAACGCCGGCATGGCGACGCCTCACGCGTCGGGGATCGCGCGCGCGATGCGAGGCGCGCTCGCCGGCGGCGGACGGCGTCCGGACTACGTCAATACGCACGCGCCGTCGACGCCGCTCGGCGATATCGAGGAACTGAAGGCGCTCGGCGATGTATTCGGAGGCGACGTGCCGCCATTCTCGTCGACGAAAGGAATGACGGGACACCCGCTCGGCGCGAGCGGTGCGCATGAAGCGATCTATACGATCCTGATGATGCGCGACGGTTTTGTCGCTGGCACGGCCGTCGGCCGCGAACCCGATCCGGCAATCGCCGGCATGCCGCTCGTGCGGATCGCGCACGAATTCGCGATCGAACGTGCGTTGTCGGTTTCGTTCGGATTCGGCGGCAGCTGTGCAAGTGTGTTGTTGGGCGCCTGGAAGGGTGATTGAAGTGAATTTACTGGACTGAGAGGACGATAACAATGAAGCACAAAGGACATCTGGCCGGCATGTTGGTCGCGGCATCGTTGCTGACGGGGTGCGGCACCGTGGTGCGTTCGCTGCCGCTGCCGGCGGCCGCAACGGCATCGGACACGAGCGGCGTCGCGATCTATTTCGGTGCGCAGCCGCACCCGGACGTCAAGACCAGCATCGGTCCGCGCTCCGAGTCGGTGCGTGTGCGCCGCATGGAAGGCGAACAGCCGACGTGCGACCAGGCGCTGGCCGAGGCGCTGAACCGTCTTCGCATCTATGCGAAGAATCATGGCGGGAATGCGGTCATCAACGTGACGACGCGTTTTCATGAAAAGCGTTCGGATTCGACGACCGAATATACGTGCGGCGTGAGCGGCAGTGCCGGCGCGATCGCCGTGTCGGGCGACGTCGTGCAGCTGAACGCGCAGTGACGGGAGCACACGTGAAATACCGCATTGCACTGGCGCTGCTCGGCGCGACGTTCGCGGCCTCGGCCGCATACGCACGGGATACGATCAACGACTATCCGATCGCAACCGCGTTGAAGAGCGAGGAAGGAAAGCTCGATGACGGCGTCGCGCTTTATTTCGGCGATCAGCCGCATCCGCGCGTGATCAAGTCGTACGGCACGTTCGCGACCAACAAGAAGACCAACGCGTTCGGCAAGAGCGACGAGGCGGCGTGCCAGCATGTGTTCCTGTCGGCCGTGATCGAGCTTCAGGAACGCGCGCGAAAGGAGGGCGGTAACGCCGTCGTCGGCATCAAGAGCAACTACCGCAACGTGTTGCGTTCCAGCACGACGGAGTTCACGTGCGGAGCCGGCGCGGTCGTGGCCGGCGCGGCGCTGACGGGCGAGGTCGTGACGCTGAAGCCGTAACCGGCACGCGTCGGGAAGGGGCCGCCGAGCGGCGGTCCCGCTCGTTCAGGCAGGTTTGCGCGCAGCGACGTTGACGAGCGTCTCGCGGCGCTTGCCTGGCTTCGGTGCGTACAGGCCGATGCGCTCGAGGAGTCCGAAGTCTTTCGCGCGGCTCCACCACAGGTAGGGCAACGAAACGTTGCGGGATTCGAACGCGAACCCGGCTTCGCGGAGCATGGCAAGGTAGCCGTCGGCGCTTTTCTGAACCTCCATCGGGTGACGGAACAGCAGCCGGATCACCCACGACTTGATGTACGCGTCGGTCGATTCGGCGAACAGCAGCAGACCGCCGGGTTTCAGCACGCGGCGGAAGTCGGCCAACGCATGCTCCTGGTCGACGAGATGATGAAAGGTCTGATGGCAGAACACGATGTCGACGCTCGAATCGGCTAGCGGAATCTGCGTGCAGTCGGCATGATGCAGTTCAACAGGCGTTGCGCAGTGATGCGCCGCTTCCGACGCATGTTCGAGCGAGTCGTCGTGGCAATCGATACCGATGATCCTGTCGGGCGAGAATGCTTCGCTCAGCAGGCGGAACGACTTGCCCTGACCGCATCCCGCATCGAGGATGACGGGGGCCTTCGGCAGCGGAGCCGCGATGAGCCGCTTCAGATCGTCGATGGCCACTCTGAGCACGTGATGTTCCCACGTATGCGTGCGAAGAAACCAGATACCGAATCGGGTTTCGGGGACATAGGCGGGGGCGTGCGTGCGGTGGGACGTCATGGGCCTCTCGTCGGAACCTTGGATTTGTTGAGCGCCTATTGTAGTGGGCAACTCCGGATCGTGGCGTGAGAAACGTAAGATGCCCGATCAATCGAAATGGACTGGTAAGCATGAGTGAAATGAAATCGAATTCCATCGACGTCGCGATCATCGGTGCGGGGCCGTCCGGTGCGGTTGCGGCCGCGCTGTTGCGCAAGGCGGGCCGCTCCGTGCTGGTGCTCGAGCGCCAGCATTTTCCTCGCTTTTCGATCGGAGAGAGTCTGTTGCCTCAGAGCATGCAGTATCTCGAAGAGGCGGGTATGCTTCAGGCGGTCGTCGAGGCCGGCTTCCAGTTCAAGAACGGCGCATATTTCGTTTATCGCGACAGGATGTCGTCATTCGATTTCCGCGAGAAGTTTTCCGAGGGTTGGGGGACAGCCTATCAGGTCGAGCGCGCCGCATTCGACGATCTGCTGATCCGTTGTGCGGCAGAGCAGGGCGCGGACGTGCGATTCGGCCATACCGTGCGTGCTTTCCAGCCCGGAGATACACCGCGGCTCGACGTCGTCGACGAAGCCGGTCACGCATATTCCGTTCAAGCGTCGTTCGTACTCGATGCGAGCGGATTCGGCCGCGTGCTGCCGCGCCTGCTGGATCTCGAGGCGCCGACCGGCCTGCCGACGCGTGCGGCCATCTTTTCGCACATCGAAGACAACCTGCCGGCGGGGTCGACCGATCGCGACAAGATCTGCATTGCCGTCCACCCGGAGCGACGCGACGTGTGGTTCTGGATGATCCCGCTGACGAACGGGCGCTCGTCGGTCGGCTGCGTGGCCGATGCCGGTTTTTTCGACGTGCCGGAGGAGCAACAGGAATCGTTGTTGCGAGAATTGCTGCAGAGCGAGCCGACTTTGGCGCGACTCGTCGGCAGCAAGCCGTTCGTGATGCCGGTACGTCGCATCACGGGCTATGCGTCGAATGTCGAGCACCTGCACGGGCGCGGCTATGCGTTGCTCGGCAACGCGGGCGAATTCCTCGATCCGATCTTCTCGTCGGGCGTGACGATCGCGATGCGGTCGGCGCATCTGGCGGTCGCCGCGCTCGAACGGCAGTTGCGCGGCGACACTGTCGATTGGGCGCGCGATTACGACATCGCGCTGCGCAAGGGCATCGACACCTTCCGCGCTTTCGTCGAGCGCTGGTATTCAGGGGCGCTGCAGGACATCATGTTTCATGACGACAAGGCGCCGGCCGTGAAGCGGATGGTCTGCTCGATTCTGGCCGGCTATGCGTGGGACGAGTCGAATCCGTTCGTACGAGAACCGGCGAGAGGCCTCGATATCCTTGCCGAGATTTGTCGTTCGAAGGTGGCTGCTAACGTCCCTGGCGTCCGGATTTGAGGCGAGCCCTCGTCGTACGCTTGGAAGGCTTCTGCTCTACATTGAGCTACACCCGCAATTAAGTCATCGTACCCGTCCTGTAATGCTGGGCCACTACTACTCAGGGGCACGTCCGGATCAGGTGCTGTTGGATAGGGCTGCGGCGGCGCGAAGATAATACGGTGGAGGTGGTCGACATTGATCGATACGGACCTAGAATGCCTACACAGTGCCGACATTGGATCGAACGCTTGGCTGGAGCTTTGTGGGTCGTATACGCAATTAATTGAAATTGCAGGGGCATGGAACTTCGTTAAATTTTTCAGCCTCGAGGACGTCGAGTCCTGATCGATGCGCCGGGCCCTGTGCGGCCCGGCATTCGCATGCGCCGCGCGCGATGCGCGGCGCATCGCGCCGTTATTGGAGGGCGCCCCAGCGCTCGACGGCCGGTTCGGCCGACGCCCACTTCCAGTGCGTGCCTTGCTGGCATGCATTCGCGAAATACCAGTCGGCCTTGTCGCCGTCCTTCACCGAGAACGCGAATTCCTTGCATAGCGCGAGCGCCGACGAGTACGCACGCGTGACGCGCACTTCGCCTTCGCCGTTTTCCAGCGGCAGCGTGTTCTTCACCTTCCACGGCTTGACTTCGCCGACGGCCAGGCTGCCGGCCGTCTTCGCGATCGCGTCCTGCTGATTCTGATGGAGCTGCTTCATCGTGCGGTTGACGGCCTCGTCGGTCGCGGCCTGCACGGCAATCCCGACGCCGATGCCGACCGCCGGATTGGCGGTGACGAGGCCCGTCGCGGCGCCGGCAAGCGCGCCGCTCGCCGCGCCGACCGACCCGCAGCCCGACAGCGTGGCCGCCGCCGCGCAAAGCGCGCCGATTGCCGCGATACGGATCGCGACGCTCATTGCAGCGCGCCCCAGCGCTCGGTCGCCGGTTCGGCCGACGCCCATTTCCACGTGGAGCCGTCGCGGCAGATCGTGGCGACGTAGAACGCCGATTGCGCGGCCTTGTCGGGCTTCGCGGCCGTGTCGACCGCGAACACGATTTCCTTGCAGTCGAGCGGACCGACGCTGATCATCCGGCTGACCGTCACGCGGCCCTGCTCGTCGTCCTCGATCGGGAACGAGTGGTGCGTCGACCACGGCGCGACGCCGCCCACGTCGAGCGGGCCGGCCGCCTTCGCGATCTGTTCCTGCGTGTAGCGGTGCGCGACGCGCTGCGTGTACTGGACGCCGGCACGCGCGCCGGCGACGGCGCCGAGGCCGATGCCCGTCGCGACGGCGGCGTTGTTGGTGACCTTGGAAGCGATTGCGGCGCCCGCGATACCGGCGCCGGCTGTCGCGCCTTCGCTGTACAGCGAGTTGCAGCCGGACAGCAGTGCGGCCGTGGCGATTGCGGCCAGCACGACGCGCGCCGACATGGCCCGGCGCGGCGATTCAAAACGAATGTTCATCCCTGAGTGCAAGTCCTGTCTGGGTGAGCGGCGACGCATGCGCGCCCTGATGCCGCGTCATTGTTTCGCAATTGTCATAGGAAAATTGCAAAGCTTTGACAAATCGCAGGACGGCACGCCGCGCGCGCGGCGCTATTGTCGGACAGATGGCTGGCGAGGGGTCGAAACGTTACAAATTGAAGGTAATTGTTACTCCGGCATGCAAGGAACCGACCTAGACTGTTTTGTTATGGAATGTTTCTACGACGGCCTCGAGCCGCGCCGCATATGAGACACCCAGCCATGCGCCGTTCGAAACGGGTTTCGCACCGGCCGCCCGACGCGGGGGCCGACCGTCCACGTCCGCAAACCGATGCGCCATCGGTACCGCCTGCCGGCGCGCCCGACGAGACGCCGTCCGACGGCGATCACAACCAGGGCGGTGCCCGCCCGGAAGGGCTCGACTATCAGCGCGACCTCGGTCAGGAGCAGGACGCTTGATCTCGTCGTCGCCGCATTCCACCGCCGCATTTCATCGCATCTCTCGGAACTGAATCGCCGCGCGGCCGCCTTCGGGCAGCCGCGCCCGCCTTGGCGCGCGCCGCGCGCCAGCCAATCGAATCGAGGAGGGGAAGCCGCATGAGCAGATTGATCGTGGTATCGAATCGTGTCGCCGCCGGCGAAGACACGCGCCCGAGCGCGGGCGGCCTGGCCGTCGGCGTGATGGACGCGCTGAAGGAAACCGGCGGCGTCTGGTTCGGCTGGAACGGCGAGATCGTCGGTGCGCCCGACGCCGAACCCGCGATCCAGCGGGACGGCAACGTCACGTACGCGACGGTCGGTCTGACCCGGCGCGACTACGACCAGTACTACCGCGGCTTTTCGAACGCGACGCTGTGGCCGGTGTTCCATTACCGCGGCGATCTCGCGCGCTTCGACCGTCAGGAGTACGCAGGCTATCTGCGCGTGAACGCGATGCTTGCGAAGCAGCTCGCCGCATTGCTGCGGCCCGACGACCTGATCTGGGTACACGACTACCATCTACTGCCGTTCGCGCATTATCTGCGCGAGTTCGGCGTGAAGAACCCGATCGGCTTCTTCCTGCACATCCCGTTTCCGTCGCCCGACATGCTGCGCCTTGTGCCGCCGCACGAGGAACTCGTGAAGTTCATGTGCGCGTACGACGTCGCGGGCTTCCAGACCGAGGCCGACAAGCAGGCATTCACCGACTACCTCGTGCGGCGCGGGATCGGCGCGGCGAGCGACGACGGGATGCTGCACGCGCACGGCCGCGTCGTGAAGGTCGCCGCCTATCCGATCGGCGTGCATCCCGACGCGATCGCGCAGGCGGCCGTCCAGTGCGGTGCCCGCAAGCCGGTGAAGATGCTGCGCGAGGCGCTCGACGGCCGCAAGCTCGTGATGAGCGTCGACCGTCTCGATTATTCGAAGGGGCTCGTCGAGCGCTTCCAGTCGTTCGAGCGGATGCTCGCGAACGCGCCGGGCTGGCAGGGGCGCGTGTCGCTCGTGCAGATCGCGCCGCCGACGCGTTCCGACGTGCAGACCTACCAGGACATTCGCGAAACGCTCGAAGGCGAGGCCGGCCGCATCAACGGGCGCTTTTCGCAACTCGACTGGACGCCGATCCAGTACCTGAACCGCAAGTACGAGCGCAACCTGCTGATGGCGTTCTTCCGGATGTCGCAGGTGGGCTACGTGACGCCGCTGCGCGACGGGATGAACCTGGTCGCGAAGGAATACGTCGCGTCGCAGGATCCGGCGGATCCGGGCGTGCTCGTGCTGTCGGAGTTCGCGGGCGCGGCGGCCGAGCTGACCGGCGCGCTGCTCGTCAATCCGTACGACCTGTCGCAGATGGCCGAGGCGCTCGAGCGCGCGCTGTCGATGCCGCTCGCGGAGCGGCAGGCGCGCCACGAGGAGAACCTCGCGCGACTGCACGAGAACGACCTGTCGGTCTGGCGCGACACGTTCGTCGCCGACTTGCGCAGTGTCGCGGCGGCCGCGTCGGTCACGCAGCGCGCGGGCCGGCGGGTTGCGCATGCGTGAGTGCGCGCAGGGCACGGGTGCCGAGGACGACGCGACCGACGACGCCACCGGCCGCTTCTTCGTCGTGACGGGCGGCCCGGGCTCGGGCAAGAGCACGTTGCTCGACGCGCTCGAGCGCGCCGGTTTCGCGCGCTCGCAGGAAGCAGGGCGAGGCGTGATTCGCGACCAGGTGGCGGTCGACGGTCACGCGCTGCCGTGGCGCGACCCGGCCGCATTCGCCGAGCTGATGCTGAGCTGGGAGATGCGCTCGTACCATCTCGCGCGGCACGCGTGCGGGCCCGTGTTCTTCGATCGCGGTGTGCCGGACGTGGTCGGCTACCTGCGGCTGACGGGCCTGGCGGTGCCTGCGCACGCGGAAGCCGCGGTCCGCCGTTTCCGCTATCACCGGCGCGTATTCATCGCGCCGCCGTGGCCCGACATCTATGCGCAGGACACCGAGCGCCGGCAGGATTTCGCGGAAGCCGTGCGCACCTACGACGCGATGGTCGATTGCTACACGTCGTACGGCTACCGGTTGATCGAGTTGCCGCGCGTGAGCGTGAAGGCGCGCGTGCGCTTCGTGACGGACATGCTCGACGCCGCATGACGCATGTCTCGCATGCGGCGCGCGGCGGTGTCAGGTCGCCGCGTCCGGCCGCGGCGACGCGATGCGCAGCATGCTGACGACCGCGGCCACCGCCGCGAATGCCGTGGCGACATAGAGCGCGATCGTCGGCCCGTGATCAGGCGAGAGCCCGAAAATCAGCGCGACGAGCGCGGCGCCGAGCGTCTGCCCGCTCAGTCTCGCGGTGCTCAGCATGCCGCCCGCGCCGCCGCTGCGCTCGCGCGGCGCCGACGAGAGCATCGCGCGGTTGTTCGGCGACTGGAACAGCCCGAAGCCCGCGCCGCACAGCGCCATCCGCCACACGATGTCGATGGTGCCCGGGTGCGCGCCGATCGTCGCGAGCGACAGCAGCCCGGCCGCGAACAGCGCGAGCCCGATCCCGCCGAGGATGCCGGCCGAATAGCGGTCCGACAGCACGCCCGCGAGCGGCGCGGCGAACACGATCACGAGCGGCCACGGCGTCATGTAGAGGCCCGTCTCGACCTGCGAGAAGCCGAGCGAGTTCTGCAGCCAGAACGGCAGTGCGACGAACGCGAGCATCTGCGACGTGAACGACGCCATCGACGTGTAGATCGACAGCGCGAACATCGGGATGCGCATCAGGTCGACGGGCAGCAGCGGCGCCGGCTGCGACAACTGGCGCTTCACGAAGAAGTAGCCGACGACGAACGCGACGGCCAGCTCGGCCGCGACATACGCATGGCCTTCGCCGTGGCCGAGCCCGTCGACGGCTGTGATCAGCAGGCCGAACACGCACGCGTTCATCAACGCGCTTGCGAAATCGTACGGTGCGTCGTGCAGCGGGTTGGCCGGCAGCGCGCGCAGGCTGCCGAATACCGCGGCGATGCCGATCGGCACATTGACCGCGAAGAGCCACGGCCACGACGCGAACGACAGGATCGCGGACGCGACCGTCGGCCCGATCGCCGACGACAGCGCCACCACCATCGCGTTGATCGACAGCCCGCGCCCGAGCATCGACGACGGGTAGATCATCCGCACGAGCGCCGCGTTGACGCTCATGATGCCGGCCGCGCCGAAACCCTGGATCACGCGCATCACGGCCAGCATCGGCAGCGAGCCGGCGAGCGCGCAGCCGAGCGATGCCGCGGTGAACAGCGCGAGCCCGCCGATGTAGATCCGGCGATAACCGATGCGCTCGCCGAGCGACGCGAGCGGCAGCAGCGTGATCGTGACCGCAAGCTGGTACGCGTTGACGATCCAGATCGATGATGCGTCGGACGCGTGCAGGTCGCGCGCGATCGTCGGCAGCGCGACGTTCGCGATGGCGCCGTCGAGCACGGCGAGCGTGATGCCCAGTGCGACGCAGACGATCGCCCAGTAGCGTTGCGGAAGCGGCAAGCCGGTATCGGCGTTCATGGCGGGAGCGAAAGCGTGGTTGTCCGCGCGCCCGGTTGCCGGTTGCGTGCGCAACCATGCGGAAGGGTGGAGGCGGCGATGAACGGCCCGGCCGGCGCGGCAGCACCGGAACGGGGCCGGTCGAGTGTATCACCGGGCCGTATTGCGCGACGCCGGCATGCCCGGCTGCCGGCCGGCGCGGGCACTCAGCCTTCGAAGTCGAGACCGCCGAGCCGAACGAGCGGGGCGGCCTGCGTGCGCGACGCGAGATCGATGTCGCGCGCACCCTGCCATGCGCCCAGTTTTTTCGGCAGCGCGGCCAGATAGTGCTCGAAGCGCTGCGGACCGTCCGGCTCCATCAGCCGTTCGATTTCGTCGGTGTCCCAGGTCAGCTCGAGGTTCAGCGGATGCACGAAGCCGCTTACGTGCTCGTGCGGCGCGCTGCGGATCTGCACGCGCGTCGGGTGCCCGTGCCCGCCGTACGGGACGACGTCGGCCAGCACGTGAGCGGCGAAGAAGGCGGCGATCGCCTGCGCGATGCGCGGCGCGAATTCGGTATCGAAACGGCGGGCGGTTTCGGGCTGCATGAAGGCGTCTCCTGTGTGCCGAAAATCGTAGCACGGCGACACTGCGTTTCGGTGTGCGTGATACCGGTAATGGCGCGTTACCACTTGCTGCATCTATTACGGCCGCGTGCCGCCACAATGCATCGCATCCAGTACCACTTCGCGTGGGAGATCATCATGAAAAAGATTGCCGCAGTGTGTGTCCTCGCCGGTTCGCTCGCCGTGGCGGGCCCGGCGTCCGCGCATGGCCGCGACGGTGGTGCCATCATCGGCGCATTGATCGGCGGCGCGGTGCTGGGCGCGATCGTGACGTCCGCGATGAATCCGCCCGTCGTGTATCAGGCGCCCGCGTACCAGGCTCCGGCCTATCAGCCGCCGACGTACTACCAGGCGCCTGCGTACCAGCCGCCTGCCTATCCGACCTACCAGCAGGCGCAGTACCAGGACGACGGCCCGACCTATTGCTACGACCGCTACCAGCGCGCGTATGTGTGCGGTGCGCCGGTGTCGCGCGGCTACGCGCAACCGGCCGGCTGGTAAGCGGGCGGCCGCGACGCGTGACCGGGTTCGGTGCCGGACGGCCGGCATCGACCGGCGTTCGCTTCGCCGGGCCGGACGACAAAAGGCCCTCGCTTCGTGCGAGGGCCTTCGTTTTTGTGCGGTCGTCCGTTCGCCTGCGTGATGCGCCGCCGGCCATCGGCGGGCCGTGCGTGGATACAAACGGTTGCAATTGTGCGTCAGTGGCGATGACCGCCGTCACCGTCGCCGCGCCCGCCGCCGCCATCGTTCCAGTCGCCGCGGCGTTCGCCGCCGCGTCCCCAGCCGTTGCCGCGGTTGCCGCGATCGCCGTCCCAGTGGTGGTAGTCGCGCCGGCCGCGATCCCAGTCGCGCCCGCCGCCACCGCCCCAGATGTTGACCGTGCCGTACACGGGGGACGGGGCGTACGCGTAGCCGGGATCGGAATAGTAGGGCTGCCCGTAGCCGTATCCGGCGTCCGGGGCGACGACGCAGCCGGCCAGCAGGGTCGCGACGCCGGCGGCAGCAATGAGCTTCAGCATGATGTTCTCCGTTGATTCCCGTATAAGTACCGCGCATGGGGATTGCCGGTTGTTCGGAATTGTGTCGTCAAATTACAGCGTCGTAAGGTCCTCCGGCGAAAGTGTTAGCATCCGGGGCTCATTTGTTTTTCAGGAGCACATCGATGAAATTCGCGATCCGGGCCGCGCTGGCCGCTTTCTGCGTAACGACTGCCGCCGCGTGCGTGGCGAGCCCCGCATCGGCGCCCGCCGTGCCGGCCGAGTCGATCAAGATGTTTCCGCAGGCAGCGGCCGGCCAGCAGCGCGCCGTGATTGCGCTGCCCGCGCTCGAGAACGAGGGCGATGCGCGTGTCGAGCTGATGATCGGCAAGACGCTGCAGACCGACTGCAACCAGCAGTGGTTCGGCGGCGAGCTGACCGCCGAGGACGTGAAGGGCTGGGGCTATACGTACTACCGGCTCACTGATGTGAAGGGGCCGGCGTCGACGCTGATGGCGTGCCCGGGCCAGGCGCCGCAGCAACGGTTCGTGCAGGTGCGCGGCGACGGCCAGCTGCTGCGCTACAACAGCCGCCTGCCGCTCGTCGTTTATGTGCCGGACGGCTTCGAGGTGCGCTATCGCGTGTGGCATGCGTCGAAGGACGTGCAGCACGCGGTGAAGCAGTAACGCAGCAACGCGCAGGCGCGGCCGCGCGCGGCCGCGGCGTCCTGCCGCTACGCGCCGCCCGCGCCGCTTGCCCCGACGAGCGCCGGCCACGCAGCCAGCGCGGCCTGCGCGACGGCCTCCAGATCGCGGCGGCTCGCGCCGTCGCGCGCCTGGATCGACATGCCCTGCTGAACCGTTACGTAGTACCGCGCGATCGCGTCGAGGTTCGCTTGCGTGGAGATCTCGCCGGTCGCGACGCCTTGCCTGAGGCGCTCACGCAGATCCTCGACCGTGCGCTCGCGCATCGCGATCAGCGTTTGCCGGACCGTATCGGAACGCTCGGCCGGATGCAGCGCGGACAGCACGATCAGGCAGCCGGCCGGCTTCGACCTTCGCGTGAACACGCGTGCGGTATCCATCAGGTAGTTCCGCACGGCATCGTGCGCGCTGCCGGCCTGTTCGACACCATCCCAGATTTCCCGTCCCTCCGTTGCGCTGTAGTGCTCGAGCGCCTGCCGGAACAACGCTTCCTTGCTGCCGAACGCCGCATACAGGCTCGGCGACGCGATGCCCATCGCGGCCGTCAGGTCCGCCATCGACGCGCCCTCGTAGCCGAGGCGCCAGAACACCTCCATTGCGCGATCCAGCGCCGCTTCCTTGTCGAAGCTTCTCGGTCGGCCCCGTTCAGCCATTGCGTCCGTTCCTTCGTCGATATCTGTATCGATCGATAAAATAAATCAATTGACTGTGCCGCGCAACTTGCCACATTCTGTGTCGGTCGTTACATAAATGAGGAAAGGAACCGACATGAACCGACTTCAGGGCAAGCGTGCACTCATCACGGGCGGCAGCCGCGGCATCGGTGCGGCGATTGCGAAACGGCTGGCGGCCGATGGCGCGGACGTTGCGATCACCTATGAAAAATCGGCCGAACGGGCGCAGGCCGTCGTCGCGGGCATCGAGGCGCTGGGCCGCCGCGCCATTGCGATCCAGGCAGACAGTGCCGATCCGGTTGCCGTGCGCAACGCGGTCGATCGTGCCGCGGAGGCGTTCGGCGGCCTCGACATCCTGGTCAACAACGCGGGGATTTTCCGGGCCGGCGCGCTGGACGACCTCACGCTCGACGATATCGACGCGACGCTGAACGTGAACGTGCGCGCGGTGATCGTCGCGTCGCAGGCGGCGGCGCGGCATCTCGGGGAGGGCGGGCGCATCGTGTCGACCGGCAGTTGTCTCGCGACGCGCGTGCCGGATGCGGGGATGGGCCTCTATGCGGCGAGCAAGGCCGCGTTGATCGGGTGGACGCAGGGGCTCGCGCGCGATCTCGGTTCGCGCGGCATCACGGTCAATATCGTGCATCCGGGTTCGACGGATACCGACATGAATCCGGCCGACGGCGAACATGCAAGTGCGCAGCGTTCGCGGATGGCGATTCCGCAGTACGGCAAGGCCGATGACGTGGCGGCGCTCGTTGCATTCGTCGTCGGGCCGGAAGGGCGGTCGATCAACGGGACCGGGTTGACGATCGATGGCGGCGCGAACGCGTAAGCGCCGATGCCCGGCGCGATTTGCCGGGCGGCGTTGCGTTCGTTATCGGCAGCCGAGCCGTTGATGCTCGGTTTCGAGGTCGGCCCGCTTGTCGTAAGCGCGCAGTTCGTAGCGCGGCTTGCCGTCCGGGCCGATCCCGCGCACGACCTTCCGGCCGCGGTCGGGTGCATGTGTGACTGCGTCGATGCCTGCGGCCAGTTCCCGGCAGCGGGCGTCGGGGGATGCGGCTTCCTGGCGCGGTGCTGCTGCGGCTGTGACGTTGGCGATGCCCGGGCTGACGTAGTGCTGTTTAGCGGGGGCCGTGCCGGTATTGGCGGCATTTGCTGTGCCGGTCATCGCTGAAAGCGCGGCCAGTGCCGCGATCGTTCGAATCATCGGAGAAGTCCGTATGCTGAAGAAGGTTCGGAATTCTACGCAATGTTCGGTGCATGTCCGCGGTGAGCCGGCAGGGTGCGATCGCGTGTCGCATGTCATGGCGATGGCTTGATTGCACTGCCAATCGCGTGTGGCAACACACGCAAGCAACATTCCTGAACAGACGAACAGCAAAAAGCCCGCTTGCTTTCGCAGAGCGGGCTTCGGTGTTTGGTTGCGGGGATAGGATTTGAACCTATGACCTTCGGGTTATGAGCCCGACGAGCTGCCAGACTGCTCCACCCCGCGACGCGAAGTGTACGTGCATCGCGATGGAGAGTCAACCGATCCTTCGTCCACGCCGAACCGAGCTTGACGATTTGATTGTGGATGTCTGCAGCCGGGTGCTGCCGTTGCCCGATCTGCGTCGACGCCAGGCTCTTCTTCCTGTTGTCGACGCGATACTTGAGAATCCAGCGCAGGCCTGCTGCAGGCGTAATCGGCAACAAGAGGCCGCTACCGTCATAGCGCTTGCCGAACTTGCAGTGATGGGATGCCGTGCAGCATCCGGATCTCCATCGCGGGTTCAGTCGAAGGGTACCGCAAGCCGATCAATCACCGAGCTGGTCTGGGGACGTACGCCACGCCACCAGGCGAACGCTTCGGCTGCCTGTTCGACCAACATGCCGACGCCATCCGCGATCCCGTGCACCCCCGCATTTTTTGCGAGTCGGAGAAAAGGCGTCAGACGCTTGCCGTAAGCGAGTTCATAGGCAGTGCCGTCCGGGCTGAACACGCTCGGCGGGACCGGCGGCAGGTCACCGGTCAGGCTCGCCGACGTCGCATTGACCACCAGGTCGAAACGTCCCATCCGAGCCAGGTCGGCGTAGCTGCTGGCTACGAGCGAACCGTGTCCGGCGACCTGCGCGGCCAGTGCACGTGCTTTGTCGACGTCGCGATTCGCGATGACCATCTCGGCCGGTACGGCTTCGAGGAAAGGCAGCAGCGCACCGCGGGCTGCGCCGCCCGCACCGAGCAGCAGCACGCGCTTGCCGGCCATCGGGAGGCCGAGGTTGACTTCGATATCGCGGACCAGCCCGATTCCGTCGAAGTTGTCGGCCAGAATGCGGCCGCCGTCGAACTTGAGCGCGTTGGCCGCTCCCGCCAGTTCCGCGCGCTCGCTTCGTTCGTCCGACATCGCGAAAGCTTCGAGCTTGAACGGGGCGGTGATGTTGATGCCCTTGCCGCCGCTCGCGGCGAATGCCCGCACCACGCCGGCAAAGGCGCCCTCCGGCTCGACCGGCCCCTCGATGGCCGCATAGCTCATGTCCTGCCGCGTTTCTTGCGCGAAGAGGCCGTGAATCAGCGGAGATTTCGTGTGTCCGATCGGATTGCCGATCACTGCGTACTGGTCAGTCATCGTTAGCTCGCTTTTGAATAGAGCACGCCATCGGCCTGCATCGCGTCGATTTCGGCGGGATCGAATCCGAGTGAATGCGCGACTTCGGCGTTGTGCTGCCCGAGATCGGGTGCGACGTCGCGAATCGTCGTATCGCAATCGGAGAACCGGAACGGAAGGTTAGGCAGGCGCAGCGTTCCATAGCGCGGATGCTGATGCTCGACGATCATGCCTCTTGCCTGGATCTGCGGATCGGCCAGCACCTCGTCGATGCGTTGCACCTTCGCGCATGGAACGTCGATGTGATCCAGCAGTTCGAGTACCGACGCGACGGAACGGGCAGCCACCCACGGCTCGACCACCGACAGGATCTCCGAGCGGTGCGCGTTGCGTCCGACGCTGTCGTGAAATCGCGTGTCGGCACCGAAGCCTGCCGGGCCGCCATGCGCTTCGATCAGCGCGGCGAAGCGTTTCCACGCGTCGTCGACTTGCGCGGCGATCACGAGATCGCCGTCCGCCGCGCGGAACACGCCATAGAGCGTCGAGGTCGGCATGTCGTGCCCGGTCTGCTCCGGCAGCACACCTTGCAGCGTGTAGCACTGCACCGCGTATTCGTGCATCGATACCAGCGTGTCGTACAGCGCCATGTCGATGTGCTGCCCGCGACCGCTCTTCACGCGCCCCAGCAACGCGGCATTGATGGCCGCGACCGCATGAATGCCGGTGTACATGTCGCCCAGCGAGATGCGCAGCAGCGGCGGCCGCTCGCCCGGCGTGCCGACCATCTGCATGATGCCGCTCTTGGCCTCGGCGATCAGCCCGAAGCCTGCGCGATGCGCGTCGGGACCGGTGTGTCCGTACGCCGAAATCGAGCAGTAGACGAGGCCCGGATTACGCGCCGACAATTCGGCATGACCCAGCCCGAGTTTGTCCAGCGCGCCTGGTCGGTAGTTCTCGATGAACACGTCCGCCGAGTCGCACAGTCGCTGCATGAATGCCTTGCCGCGCGCGTCCTTCATGTTGACGCTCACGCCGCGCTTGCCCATGTTGAGCTGCAGGAAATAACCGCTTTGCTGATCGTCGAGCACGGTCGCGTGCTGGCGTCCGGCGTCGCCGGTGCCGGGGCGCTCGACCTTGATCACTTCGGCGCCGAGTGCCGCGAGGCACCGCCCGACATAGGGGCCGGCGAGGAAATGGCTGTAGTCGACGACGCGAATGCCTTCGAGGGGACGGGCTTGCATCAGAACGCTCCCGGACGGCGCGGCACCATCAGGCGATGTTCGCCGCGTTGGACGACCTGGCCGTCCTGATTGATCAGTTCCGACGGCAGCACGACGATGCCCCAGCCCGGGCGGCTCTTGCTCGCTCGCATCGAGCCGACGCGGAACAGTACGTGCAGCACGTCGTCGACCTTGATGGGCAACAGGAAATCCCATGACCAGCCGAGCGACATGCCCGGCAGAAAGCGATAGTCGCTCTGCGTCTTCAAGCCATCGGCGATGGACAGGCCGAACAGCCCGTGCGCGACGAGGCAGCCGAAGTGGCTGGCGTTCGCGTAGTCCTCGTCCACGTGGACGGGCGTATGGTCGCCGGTGAGGTCGGCGTAGGCGAGAATGCGCGCCTTGGTCACCGTGTAGGTCGGACTCGTGCATTCGTCGCCCTCGCGAGCGTCGTCCCAGTATTTTTCGACGATCGTCATGGTCACGCCTCCGCGCGTGGGTTGATCGCCAGCGCATGCGCGACGCAGGAGGCGGGTTTGGCTTGAATCAGTTCGACGGCAAGACCGTCCGGCAGGCGAAGCCAGTTGCGCCCCTGCGGCATTTCCGCCACGCCGAATCGTTGTGCCGCGGCCAGCGCGGCCTCGAGGTCTTCGCACATCACGCCCAGATGGGCGAGCCGGCCTTCCGGGCCGTCATGTTCCGGCGCGTGGATGAACTGCATGCCGCCGAGCGTCCAGTACTGCCGGGGAGCGTCGAGCGTGCCGTCCACTTCGCGCAGAGTCATGCCGAGGACTTCCCTGAAGAAGCGGATGTGCCAATGGATGTCCTTCACCCAGATGGCAACGTGTTCCAGATAGGCTCTTGGGGTATTCACGCGGCAGCCTCCTCGCGTTGACGATCGGTCATTGCGCGCTCGATCCCCTTGATGCAGGCGACGAGCGTCGCATTGACCGGGGTCGGCACGCCGTACCGCTGTCCCCAGCGCACGACCGAACCGTTGATGAAGTCGATCTCGGTGATCGAGCCTTTCTCCAGGCTTTGCAGCATCGAGGTCTTGAAGGCGGTGGGCAGACCCTCGGCGGCGAGCGTCCAGGCTTGTTCGGGATCGGTCATCGACAGCTTCACGCCGGCCGCCTGCGCGGCCGCGATCGCCTCGGATACGGCGGCGAGCGCCGTTGCCTTCAGCAGCGGTTCGTCATAGAGCTGCCCATAGGTCAGACCGGTGACGCCGGTCAGCGCGCCCGTCGCGACGTTCACCAGCAGCTTGTCCCACATCGTGCCTACGATGTTGTCGCTGATCGTCGTGGCAAGGCCGGCAGTATCGAGCGCGTTGGCGATCGCCTGGATGCGCGGCGTGATGCGGCCGTCGAGCTCGCCGATATAGGTGTACTTGCCGACCACGCCGGACTCGATGTGACCCGCCCCGCGCAGCACGCCTCCGACGTAGGTTTTGCCCGCGAGCACGCGTTCGCGGCCGACGACGTCGGCCAGGATGTCCTCATGCCCGAGGCCGTTCTGCAGCGAAAGCACCAGCGTATCCGGCCCCACCAGCGCTTGCGCGCCGCGAATGGCCGTCTCGGTGTGGAACGACTTGACCAGCACGATCACCAGATCGGCTGCGCCGACTTCGGCCGCTTGCGTCGTCGCATGGACGCGCACGTGCCGGGAGCCGCCGGCGTCGTCGACCCGCAGGCCGTCGCGACGCATCGCATCGACGTGCGCGGGCGAGCGGTCGATCAGCCAGGTCTCGTGACCGCCTTCGGTGAGGGTGGCTCCGATCGCGCAGCCCAGTGCGCCGGCACCCAGAATCGCAATTTTCAATGACTTCTCCTTGACGTGTCACCGTACGATAGGAGTCGCCGCTCATGCCGGCAATGCAATGTCTACAATGATGCTATTGCGACAGACAATAACGCCATGATTCCCGCCGATCTGCCCGACCTGAAGCTGCTCCAGCTTTTCGATCTTCTGTACGACGTGCGCAGCGTCACGCGCGTGGCCGAGCAGCTCGGCCAGAGCCAGCCGACGGTCAGTATCTGGCTCGGGCACTTGCGGGAATACCTTCACGATCCACTGTTCATTCGAACGCCGGGTGGCATGGCGCCGACGCCTCAGGCCGACGCGCTCATCGGGCCGTGCCGGGAAATCCTCGAGTCTCTGCGGCGCTTCGCTGCGTGGGAGATTGCGTTCGATCCGGCGACGGCCCGGCGGCGGTTTCGTATCTGCATGACCGACGCGAGCCACGTCACGCTGCTTCCGCGGCTGCTGGCTCATGTCCGTGCGCAGGCGCCCGGCGTCCGGCTGGAAGCCGCGCGGATCGACGGCAACACGGAACGCGCGCTCGAATCCGGCGAAGCCGATCTCGCGATAGGCTATGTGCCGTGGCTCGGCGGCGGTATTTATCAGCAGAAGCTGTACGACCAGGACTGGGTGTGCCTGGTCAATCGGCATCACCCCAGAATTCGCGGTCGTCTCGGGGGGAAGCAGTATCGTGCCGAGAGCCATGTCGCCATTACGGCCGGAACGGGCGCGCAGCTTCTCGAGCAGGCGCTGATGCGGGAGCGCATCGAGCGCGACGTGGTGCTGGAATTACCGGGATTTCTGGGTTTGGGGGCGATCGTTCAGACCACCGACCTGATCACGACGCTGCCCCGTCATATCGGCGAGACGCTGGCTCAGACCAATGATCTGGCCGTTCATGCATGCCCGATCCCGGTCGAGGGGTTTGCGGTACGGCAGCACTGGCACGCGCGATATCACCACGAGGCGGGCAATCGCTGGCTGCGCGGCCTTGTGATTCAATTGTTCGGTGCTTCGCGCTGAGTGGCAGTCTATGGCGTTCGCATCAAGCCGGGTCTCGAGTGATGTTCGTCGAAAGAACCGGTTCTTGACGATCGGATGTCGGTTCGAACGCGGGCGGATGTTGTTGGTTGAGTGTGCCGATGAGCAGGCGGGAAGAGGCGGTCAGCGACAGTACGCTGTGGAACTCGAAGCGATGCTGGCCGTTGAGTGCGCGGAGCGGGGCGAGCACGTCGAGTGACTGTCGCGACAGCGGCACGATGTGCGGGTCTGGCATCTTCATGCGCTGGAGCGTCGCCAGACGGGCGTAAGCGGGGAGTTTCTTGTGAATCTTGGGGATGGTTTGGACCTTGGCTGGTCCCCGACAGAATTCACGTCTACATGACAGATAAGGGATGGGAGGGAAGGTGATCCGGAAAGACCTCCAAAACGACCCCAGAACGAGCAGATCGAGGCGGAAGCGGTGGCGCCGCTAATCACCGTTTATTGACAATGATTTCGCGTTGTTGTTCTACTCAACCCGCCAAAGAACCCACTAAAAAGGCAGCTGCTTCGGCCGCTCTTGTCTTGCTGCCCCGTTTAGGGCACGGTAAACGAACAATTAAAGCTACGGGATCACTAAACATGAAGTGTCCGAATTGCGCAGTTGAAGTTCATCCTGGGTTTAAGGAAGAAAAGGTAAACGGGGGGCAGCATTGGTGGAACACGGTCGGATCTCGCCAATGGTCGGTCATATATATGACTTGCCCCGCTTGTGACGACGCAATCATCTACCTGCATGGCCAGGCGGCCACATCGAAGCCAGAGGTTGGCCCTTTGCTTTCGTATCCGAAGTCTTCCGGGCGGTTGCGGGCACCGGCCGAGGTGCCAGCACATATTGCAGAGGATTACCACGAAGCGTGCGCGGTCCGGGGCGACAGTCCCAAAGCATCCGCTGCGTTAAGTCGACGCTGTCTGCAATTTGTCCTCCGTGAGAATGGCTTCGCGCAGAAGGATTTGGCGCCGGCTATCCAAGCAGTGCTGGACGCGAAAATCCTTCCTGCTGCGTTGGCTGATAATGTTGACGCGATTCGTAATATCGGGAACTTTGCTGCCCACCCTATGAAGGATTCGAGCACCAACCAGATCTTGCCTGTCGAGCCGCACGAAGCGGAATGGAATCTTGATGTGCTGGAAGAACTGTTCGATTTCTTCTACGTCCAGCCAGAAAAGGCGCGCCAGCGGCGTGCAGCGCTCGACGCGAAACTTGCCGCCGCAGGTAAACCGCCGATGAAGTAAGAGTCTCGCGGGACGAGGACTTCGCTAATGAACACAAGGTCGTTGGATGACCAAATTCGACGACTTCGCGCGCGTGTGGAGCGAAGCGCGCGCCGCGAGTAGTTGCTCGACTCGACGGTCGCAAATGTGCTCGCTGTCATCGATCCGATATTCTATCGGGTATCGGCGAGCTAGCATCGCAACTGCTGACACTCCTTCAGCGCGGCAGCACGTCGCTCGTCGATGTAGTTCGCTAGATCCTGAATGTGGACGCCCTTCGCGCATTTTTGCGACTTTTCCATCCGGATCAGGGGGAGTGGAATCTCGCCCGCGGAGATCTTGCGTACGAGCGTCTGCACCGTCATGGGGCTGAAATAGTCCCTGCAGACGAGTTCTATCGGGACGATCGCAGTCGCGTTGTACTGGGCCATCAGCAGGAAAACGGTGTTCATCAGTTGTCCATTCTGGGGGCATTATTTAGGGTCGAAACTGTTAACCGCAGCATGTCAATTTTGCGCGACTGCGACCGTTAACCCTATGGACAGAGCGTTGCGACCTCGGTACGCTCACACCAAAGCCTATTGACGGCTAGGAGGTTCCATGTTCTCGCACTTGTACGATGAGAGGAAGGCCGTAGATGCCGCGATGTATCTGCTCGTCCGCGCTCGTGCCCCGATGAATGTGGTGAAGTTGAATCGTCTCCTCTATCTCGCAGAGCGGGAATCATTCGCTCAACATGCGGAGCCGCTGACCGGCGACCAACTGCAAGTTTTCGAGACATCCCCAGTTTTATTCGCGACATATCAGCGTTTAGCTGGGGACGTTGCTGGCTGGGAAGATCGCATTTCCTACCTTGCGAATCATGAGGTCGAGGTTCGCAGGCCGATAATGTCCGAGACCCCCGAAGAGTATTTTGATCACTCGACGAAGCTCAGCAACGCGGAAATCGCAATCCTCGATTCGATATGGGAAAAATTCGGTGAGCGCAACCATTTCGCGTTGACCGACTATCTCCATATGTCCTGTCATGAATGGACTGACAAGCAGGGCAATCCAACCGAGGTATCACATAAGCGCTTGCTCCGAGAGCTGAATTATTCGGATCCCGAGATTACAGAAATCATGTCTCGCCTTGGCGAAATCGCTCAAATAAACGCCGTACTCACACACGCGTGAGTACGCCGAACGGCTGGGCAATCCATGCCGGCGCAGCATTCTTGGCTCCGAGCGGCCCCGGAAATCACAGCCACCTTTTTGTGATTCTGAACGATCCGATGCCCTTCCCGAACATGGGGAGCCAAGACTGCGTATGTGTCGTGAATTTCTCGACGCCGCCGACCGGAATCCCATACGACACGACGTGCGTGTTCCACGCAGGATCGCATTCATTCATCCAACACGACAGTTACGTCTACTATGCCCGGGCTCGAGAGATTTTCGTCAGAGACCTTCAAGCTAATATCAACAACAGCTTGTACGTCGGATATTTACCGGACTTTACGGCACAACAACTTCAGTTGATCAAGAACGGCCTACAACAGTCGTCGAAGACGCCGAAAAGCATCCTCAGCTTGCCGATCTAAGAGCAGTCCTCTGCGCGTTAGTCCATTCGAATAAACGATTCCCCATCCTAGCGTTTGACGTCGAGCATGTGCGCGAGATGCTGCATTTCTATCTTGCTGAAGACATGATGCTATCGAAGTGGCACGCTTTGAGGGGTCCCTCGACGATGCATGAGGCTTTCCAGGATGATCGATGTGGCAGTTGCTTGATGTGCCTGGATACCATCGATCCGATATTTCTCGAGTGTCGAGAGCAAACAAGAAGACTCAGGTTATGGCCATCGGAAATGACCTAGTAGGAAATACGCGCGCGAGGGTTTACCGCAATTTATGAGACAAGTAGCTATGCGACGATTGGTATCCCCACTCATGGGGAAGGAGACCAAAATGGCTTATTACAAAGATGGCAACTATCTCTCTCAGGAGCTCGGGGCAGAGTTCGATTTGTTACACTCTCCAGGAGATTCGACGCCTTATTCCGGGATCTACCGATGTGAGGTATGCGGCGGCAGTGCAGTTTCCACCGTCGGAAATACGCTACCTCCTCAGGCGCATCACCCGCATCCTGCGAACGCGGGCCCGATCAAGTGGCGCCTCGTTGTGAAGGCTCACTGGAAGTAACGAAATCGGATTGGTTCGTAGGCGGATCTCGAATAGTAATTCAACGGCACGGCGATCCGATGTCAGCTCGTTCTGAGCTGCTCGGCATCGCCGCCGTCGGTCCTCGGCGTCCTGCTTGGCCTCCAGCACCTACATCAGATTTCGGAATATTTGAGGTTCAAAGAGCGGCATCCCATGTCAAACGAATGGGGCAATCCCTTTACGATGCTTACTCGGCGTTGTAGGCTCGCTCTGTCTCGGACGTTTCGAAGGGTTTAGCCAGCAGGCGAGGCGATGGGCGCAACGGTAGTCAGTCGACGCGGAACTGAGATAATCGCGCTACGCTCTTGTGAGGCGGAGAGCTCCAATCGTGGATGTTGTAACTTGATAGACGCCCATGGGGTTTCAGGAAGATATTCAAAACAGGGGTAGAAATGAATAACCAGGCACGGGTTCTCCGTCAGATACAGCTGATGGAACAGACGGGGGCACCTATGCAGCATAGGTGCGTGTGCGGGAAAACGCACTCAATAACCATCAAAGATTTTGATCTTGACGAAAATCCACCATCTCCGTCCAGGATGGCAAAATTTGAGTGCCAAGATAACTACGAATATCTTAAATAATTGATTGATGGGGATAGTCGAGTTTCAATACAGATCGATACCTCTGGTGGACCCATTTCGCGAGCGATGGCTAAATTTCTGTCCAAAGTAGGAGCATTCTGGCTGAATCGTTGAGGGCGCGATATGCCAGTATCGCACTAGCATAGACTTGTATTTAGTTTGGCGTGCAGTCACTCCGAAGCAAAAGGATCGCCTGCAGTTGCAGCGAGCTTCGATGTTGGTTGCCGGGACGTGCTACGGGAGCCGCGAGTAACATTTCTTGCAGCAGAAGTCCCAGTCAAAAGGCGCAGTGTTCACGTATCCACATACCCAGCATGTTCGGGACTGGTGCGGGTTCGCCGGTTGGTTAGAGTAGAGCTGTCGGTGGCCGGCTTCTCTGCTGGAAAGATCGGAGTATGTGGTTCAGTCGTTGATGTCATGGTGGTTCCGGTGGGACTGAGAGGATGTGGTGGCCAATGTGCCCGTCCTACGCTTGCGTGGGTTGCCGATCGGGACGGGCACGGGGAGACTCGTTTAATCGACGTTGCTGAACTGCACCTCCGGCTCGCCGAGTTGGGCAATCTGCTTGTGGACATGCGCGGTAAGGGCCTCTGTTACTCGATCGGCCTCGACCCCGAGTTCGGCTGCCAGAATCGGCCCGACCCTCATCGGCCAGTTGAGCCATGCATCTCGCTGTGCACGCGACTCCTCGAAAAATACTGCTGATGCGGTATCCAGTTCGACGAGCGATCCGGACTTGCGTTCGTACTCGAGCTGAGCCATCAGCCCCAGATAGTTCTCTTTAAGACAGCGCGCTTCGTCGAAATTCAGCAGCTCAACGCCGCTCGACAAAATTCGATTTGCAGCGTCGCCCGCGCTTTCTCCAGCTTCGAGTGTTACCTCTTTCGCCGCGTGGGTAACAGACTTGCGCTTGTTACCCTTCGACGCTTGGGTAACACTTTGGGTAACATCCGGAACGCCGTCGCGCCGGTATCGTTTAATCAGTTTGTTCGAGGCATCGACGTTGACGTCATCGCCCTCAAACACAAGCCAGCCGCGCTCCTTCCACTTCGTAACCGTCTTCCGACTGACGCCGTGGAGTGCCGCGAACTCGCTCTGATTCATCGCACGATCTGTTACCTGTTACCCAAATTTCAAAACTCAGCGCTGGTCGAAATCCGCGAGTCTTCGCTTCCGCACTTCATGAACCCTCCAGGAAGTACCTTGAGCGTTTCAGGCCGCACCCCGGTCATCCGAAGGGCCGAATCTCGCATCGACGGCGGCCGTTTTCCCGGCTTCGCTCGATCGGCCAGCCCGAATATTCGCGATGACCATTTGGGATCGTGATTCCTTGTCATTGCTGGGGTTGCGGGTCACAGTTCGCCAGTGGCGCGCCACTGGTTTCCGTGTGTAAGCTTTTCGCGCGCGCTATCGCGCCGACCGCGCGCCTCGGCGAGCGATACGTCCGGATACGTGCCAAACGCCAGGCTCTTTTCTTTGCCGTCGATGCGATATTTGAAAATCCATCGTTTCCCGCCGGCCGGTGTGATCAACAGTAGCAGTCCGCCGCTGTCATAAAGCTTCTGCTGTTTCTCCGCAGGCCTGTGCGGACCTTGAGGTCGGTGAGCGCCATGTGCTGGTGCCTCGGGGGTTGTCTGAAGGGGGTGTTTTGCGAAGCCCCCAAAACAACCCCAAATCGGGGGTTGTTTCCACTGGTGGTCGCTGGTGGAAGTTTGCAACAAAAAACCCCGCACAGCCAAGCGTGACGGGGTTCTTGTGGCGAAGCTGGTGAAACTTTGGAGAGTTTCTGGTCCCCCCGACAGGAATCGAACCTGTATCTAGCGCTTAGGAGGCGCTTGTTCTATCCATTGAACTACGGGGAGAGCCATGTCCGGGAATCGCGCGAAAAAACGCGAACCGGACGGCGGTGTGGACAGCGCGCAGAGTATAGCAAACGCGCGGCGCGTCGGCGGGGCGGAATGCACACTGCCGCGCGTATCGCGCGATCGGCCGCGATCGAAAACGAAAATCAGAAATCGACGACGACGAAATCTTCCTTGCCCACGTCGCACAGCGGGCACCGCCAGTCGGCGGGAATGTCGGCGAAATGGGTACCGGCCGCGATGCCCTCGTCGGGCAGCCCTTCCGCTTCGTTGTAGACCCACCCGCAAATCAGGCAGACCCAGCTCTGGTATTCGGTTACTTCGCTCATGTGACGTTCGGGATAATGGAAACTCGGTGATGCCGTCCGCGGCCTGGCCGGCGGACGAAAGGCGCAATGGTACCGGAATTTCGTCGAATGCCTCCGTAACGTCGCTTTAAACGTACGCATCGCGAACAATGCAGCCGAAACACGCACGCTGTGCGTGCGGTGTATGCTTCCCGGGCTGTCCAATCATAAGGAGAATGCGATGCTGAACAGAAAGTGGATCGCAGGCGCGGTGTGCGTGGCGGCGATGGCCGTATCGACGATCGCGCGGGCCGAGGCGCACGTGTATTTCGAAGCGCCGTCGGACGGTGCGACGGTGTCGAACCCGGTGCACGTGAAGTTCGGTCTGCAAGGCGACATGGAGCTTCGGCCGGCCGGCGACATGACGCCGAACACCGGTCATCACCATTTGCTGATCGACGGCCGGCCGATCCCGAAGGGCGAGGTGATTCCCGCAAGCGAACGTTCGCTGCACTTCGGCAAGCCGCAGACCGAAACCGACATCAGGCTGCCGCCGGGCCAGCATACGCTGACGCTGCAGTTCGGCGACGGCATGCATCGGTCGTACGGCCCCGAACTGAGCCGGACCATCACCGTCAACGTCAAGTAAACGGACACACCCGCGCGGGCGGCTCAGGCCGTTGTTTCGACGGCGCGCCCGCCCGCCACCGGTTGCCCGCCGTCCGCGCGCGGCGGCCGGCAATCGGCCGGCAACCGGCCGGCGCGGCCGGTCTTGCGGCATTATCCGTCCGGCCATGCCGGTGGCGACGCCCGCGACCGGTACAATGGGCGCTTCCGATTCCTCTCTTCGCCGTCTCCCCATGTCGCTCTATTCCATTACCGACGCGCAACTCGCGTTCGGTCACGTCGCGTTGCTCGATCACGCGGATTTCTCGCTGGAAGCCGGCGAGCGCGTCGGCCTGATCGGCCGCAACGGTGCGGGCAAGTCGTCGCTGCTGAAGATCGTCGCCGGGCTCGCGAAGCCCGACGACGGGCTGGTCACGCGCCAGCAGGAGCTCGTGACCATCTATGTGCCGCAGGAACCCGAGTTCGAGCGCGGCGCGACCGTGTTCGACGCGGTCGCGTCGGGGCTCACGCATACGCGCGAACTGCTCGAAGAATACGAGTCGATCGCGCATCGTCTCGCGGAGACGCCGGAAGGCGCCGAGCACGACACGCTGCTCGCGCGGATGAACGCGCTGCAGTCGTCGCTCGACACGCACGATGCGTGGAACTGGCGCACGCGCGTGTCGATGACGCTCGCGCAGATCGGCCTGCCGGATGTCGACGCGCGCGTCGACGCGCTGTCGGGCGGGATGCAGAAGCGCGTCGCGCTGGCGCGCGCGCTGGTGCTGCAGCCCGATGTGCTGCTGCTCGACGAACCGACCAACCACCTCGATTTCGACGGCATCCGCTGGCTGGAGGAACTGCTCGTGTCGCAGCGCGCGGGCCTGCTGTTCATTACCCACGACCGCGCGTTCCTCGACCGCGTCGCGACGCGCATCGTCGATCTCGATCGCGGCCGGCTGCTGTCGTACCCGGGCAATTTCTCCGCGTACCAGACGCGCAAGGCGCAGCAGCTCGAAGTCGAGCGCGTGGAAAACGACAAGTTCGACAAGCTGCTCGCGCAGGAAGAAGTGTGGATCCGCAAGGGGGTCGAGGCGCGCCGCACGCGCAGCGTCGGCCGTATCGCGCGGCTCGAGCAGATGCGTCACGAGCGTGCGGATCGCCGCAACGCGCAGGGCAACGTGAAGCTCGACGTCGCGCAAGGCGAGAAGTCCGGCAAGATCGTCGCGGAGCTGACCGACGTGACGAAGCGCTATGGCGGCCGAACCGTCATCGACTGCTTCTCGACGACGGTCATGCGCGGCGACAAGATCGGCTTCGTCGGCCCGAACGGCGCGGGCAAGACCACGCTGCTCAAGCTGATCCTCGGCGACCTGAAGCCCGACGAAGGCACGGTGCGCACCGGCACGAACCTGCAGGTCG
The DNA here is from genome assembly GCF_001883705.2 of Burkholderia catarinensis. GTDB lineage: Bacteria > Pseudomonadota > Gammaproteobacteria > Burkholderiales > Burkholderiaceae > Burkholderia > Burkholderia catarinensis. The sequence continues at coordinate 154,176 of NZ_MDEQ02000010.1, read as the reverse complement.
CGTATTTCGACCAGATGCGTGCGCAGCTCGACCAGGAAAAGAGCCTCGCGGATACCATCAGCCCCGGCAGCGAATGGGTCGAGATCGGCGGCGTGCGCAAGCACGTGATGAGCTATCTCGGCGATTTCCTGTTCGCGCCGGAACGCGCGCGTTCGCCGGTGAAGTCGCTGTCGGGCGGCGAGCGCAACCGGCTGCTGCTCGCGCGCCTGTTCGCGCGCCCGGCCAACGTGCTGGTGCTCGACGAACCGACCAACGACCTCGACATCCCGACGCTCGAACTGCTCGAGGAGCTGCTGGCCGATTACGACGGCACGGTGCTGCTCGTGAGCCACGATCGCGCGTTCCTCGACAACGTCGCGACCTCGGTGATCGCATCCGAAGGCGACGGCAAGTGGCGCGAATACGTCGGCGGTTTCACCGACTGGCAGATCCAGAGCGCGCGTTCGCAGCAGCTCGCGCAGCAGGAAGCCGCGAAGCGTGCGGTGAAGGAAGCCGTGCCGGCCAAGGACGAGCCGGCGAAGAGCGCGGCCGGCCGCAATACGCAGCGCACGGCGAAGCTGTCGTTCAACGAGCAGCGCGAGCTCGACTCGCTGCCGGAGAAGATCGCCGCGCTCGAAGAGGAGCAGAAGACGATCAATGCAAAGCTCGAGGACGGTTCGATTTTCGCGAAGGATCCGCAGGAAGGCACGCGCCTGACCGAGCGGTTCGCGGCGATCGACGACGAGCTGCTCGCCGCGCTCGAACGGTGGGAAACGCTCGAGGCGAAGCGCAAGCCGGCGTGATGCATTGCGCGGCCGGCGGCGGCCGCGCGCGATCCCGCAATTGGCGCGCCACGCGGAACCAGTAGAATACCGCGCGTCCCGGGCCGCACGGCGCAAGCCGCGCGCCCGCTTTCGGAGCAGTCCAAGCACACCGTTGTTTCGATTCGCTTTTTTACGGAACTCAACGTTTTGTCCACGATGTTATCCACACGAGGTGTGGACAACGTCCCGATGAATGACGAAATTCAGCGCCTATGTCAACGAAGAAACCCAGCGCGGCCTATAGCGAAGCATCGATCAAGGTGCTCAAGGGTCTCGAGCCGGTCAAGCAGCGGCCCGGCATGTACACCCGTACCGAGAATCCGCTGCACATCATCCAGGAAGTCATCGACAACGCGTCCGACGAGGCGCTCGGCGGCTACGGCAAGCAGATCACGGTCACGCTGCACGCCGATCAGTCGGTCTCGGTCGAAGACGACGGCCGCGGCATTCCGTTCGGCATGCATCCCGAAGAACGCGTGCCGGTCGTCGAGATCGTGTTCACGCGTCTGCATGCGGGCGGCAAGTTCGACAAGGCCGCGGGCGGCGCGTATACGTTCTCGGGCGGCCTGCACGGCGTCGGCGTGTCGGTGACGAACGCGCTCGCGACGCGCCTCGACGTGACGGTCTGGCGCGACGGCAAGATTGCCGAGCTCGGCTTCGCGGAAGGCGACGTGGTCAAGCCGCTCGCGACGCAGAGCGCGGGCCGCGGCGAGAAGAAATCCGGCACGCGCGTGCAGGTGTGGCCGAATCCGAAGTACTTCGATTCGCCGAACCTGCCGCTCGGCGAGCTGCAGCGCCTGCTGCGCTCGAAGGCTGTGCTGCTGCCGGGCGTCGAGGTCGTGCTCGTCAACGAAAAGACGGGCGAGCGCCAGACGTGGAAATATGAAGACGGCCTGCGCGGCTACCTGCTCGACGAAATGAACGGCAGCGAGCTGCTGATCCCGCTGTTCGAAGGCGAGCGTTTCGCCGATTCGCGCTCGGGTGACGATACCTTCGCCGAGGGCGAGGGCGCGTCGTGGGTCGTCGCATGGAGCGAGGAAGGCTCGCTCGTGCGCGAGTCGTACGTGAACCTGATCCCGACGCCGGCCGGCGGCACGCACGAGTCGGGCCTGCGCGACGGCCTGTACCAGGCAGTGAAGAGCTTCGTCGAACTGCACAACCTGCAGCCGAAGGGCGTGAAGCTGCTCGCGGAAGACGTATTCGCGCGCGTGTCGTTCGTGCTGTCCGCGAAGGTGCTCGATCCGCAGTTCCAGGGGCAGATCAAGGAACGCCTGAACAGCCGCGACGCGGTGAAGCTCGTGTCGTCGTTCTCGCGTCCCGCGCTCGAATTGTGGCTGAACCAGCATGTCGAGCACGGCAAGAAGCTCGCCGAACTCGTGATCAAGCAGGCGCAGGCGCGCACGCGCGCCGGCCAGAAGGTCGAGAAGCGCAAGAGCTCGGGCGTCGCGGTGCTGCCCGGCAAGCTGACCGATTGCGAGACCGAAGACATTGCACGCAACGAGCTGTTCCTGGTCGAGGGCGACTCGGCGGGCGGCTCCGCGAAGATGGGCCGCGACAAGGAATACCAGGCGATCCTGCCGCTGCGCGGCAAGGTGCTGAACACGTGGGAAACCGAGCGTGACCGCCTGTTCGCGAACAACGAGGTGCACGACATCTCGGTCGCGATCGGCGTCGATCCGCACAACCCGGACGAAAGCGTCGACCTGTCGAACCTGCGCTACGGCAAGATCTGCATCCTGTCGGACGCGGACGTCGACGGCTCGCACATCCAGGTGCTGCTGCTCACGCTGTTCTTCAAGCATTTCCCGCAGTTGATCGAGCGCGGCCATGTGTGCGTCGCGCGGCCGCCACTGTTCCGCGTCGACGCGCCCGCGCGCGGCAAGAAGGCCGCGCAGAAGCTCTATGCGCTCGACGACGGCGAGCTCGAGGCGATCCTCGACAAGCTGCGCAAGGACGGCGTGCGCGAGACGCAGTGGAGCATCAGCCGCTTCAAGGGTCTCGGCGAAATGAGCGCCGAGCAGCTGTGGGACACGACGATGAACCCCGACACGCGCCGCCTGATGCCGGTGAAGCTCGGCGAACTCGACTACGAGGCGACCGTCGCGCGGATGACGATGCTGATGGGCAAGGGCGAGGCAGCCGCGCGGCGCGGCTGGCTCGAGGAAAAGGGCAACGACGTCGAAGCGGATATCTAAGCGGACTCAACAAGCGCCCGCGCGGCCGGGCCTGACGCCCGGCCCGGCCTCATGCCACTTACGAATACGGAATTCAGATGGACGACAACACTTCCGATCTCTTCGCCGGCTCCGACGCACCGGATGCCGAAGCGCTGACGCTCGGCAACTACGCGGAGCAGGCGTATCTCAGCTACGCGGTCAGCGTCGTGAAGAGCCGCGCGCTGCCCGACGTGTGCGACGGCCAGAAGCCGGTGCAGCGCCGGATTCTGTTCGCGATGAACGAAATGGGCCTCGGCCCGGACGCGAAGCCGGTGAAGTCGGCGCGCGTGGTCGGCGACGTGCTCGGCAAATACCATCCGCACGGCGACCAGTCGGCGTACGACGCGCTCGTACGTCTCGCGCAGGATTTCTCGCTGCGCTATCCGCTGATCGACGGGCAGGGCAACTTCGGCTCGCGCGACGGCGACGGCGCGGCGGCGATGCGTTACACCGAAGCGCGCCTCACGCCGATCGCGAAGCTGCTGCTCGACGAGATCGACCAGGGCACGGTCGATTTCATGCCGAACTACGACGGCTCGTTCGACGAACCGAAGACGCTGCCGGGCCGCATGCCGTTCGTGCTGCTGAACGGCGCGTCGGGCATCGCGGTGGGTCTCGCCACCGAAATCCCGTCGCACAACCTGCGTGAGGTCGCGGCCGCGGCGGTCGCGCTGATCCGCAATCCGAAGCTCACGCACGCGGAGCTGATGAACCTGATCCCCGGCCCGGATTTTCCGGGCGGCGGCCAGATCATCTCGAGCGACACGGAAATCGCGGCGGCGTACGAAACCGGCCGCGGCAGCCTGAAGGTACGCGCGAAATGGAAGATCGAGGATCTCGCGCGCGGCCAGTGGCAGCTCGTCGTCACCGAGCTTCCGCCGAGCACGTCGGGCCAGAAGGTGCTCGAGGAAATCGAGGAGCTGACCAACCCGAAGCTCAAGCTCGGCAAGAAGACGCTGACGCCCGAGCAGCTCAACACGAAGAAGGCGATGCTCGACCTGCTCGACGCGGTGCGCGACGAGTCGGGCAAGGAAGCCGCGGTGCGGCTGGTGTTCGAGCCGAAGTCGCGCACGATCGACCAGACGGAATTCGTGAACACGCTGCTCGCGTACACGAGCCTCGAATCGAACGCGACGCTGAACCTCGTGATGATCGGCGCAGACGGCCGGCCGGGCCAGAAGGGCCTGCTGACGATCCTCGACGAATGGGTGAAGTTCCGCCAACTGACGATGACGCGCCGTTGCCGCCATCGTCTCGCGAAGGTCGACGACCGCATCCATATCCTCGAAGGGCGGATGATCGTCTTCCTGAATATCGACGAGGTGATCCGCATCATCCGCGAGTCGGACGAGCCGAAGGCCGCGCTGATGAGCGCGTTCGGCCTCTCCGACCGGCAGGCCGAGGACATCCTCGAAATCCGGCTGCGCCAGCTTGCGCGGCTCGAGAAGATCAAGATCGAGAAGGAACTCGAAACGCTGCGCGACGAGAAGGCGAAGCTCGAGGAACTGCTCGCGAACGAAAGCGCGATGAAGCGGCTGATGATCAAGGAGATCGAGGCCGACGCGAAGCAGTACGGCGACGAACGCCGCACGCTGATCCAGCAGGAAAAGCGCGCGACGTTCGAGGCGAAGGTGGTTGACGAGCCGGTGACGGTCGTCGTGTCGCAGAAGGGCTGGGTGCGGGCGCTGAAGGGCCACGGGCTCGACCCGGCCGGCTTCTCGTTCAAGGCCGGCGACGGCCTGTACGCGGCGTTCCTGTGCCGCACGCCCGACCGATTGATCGCGTGGGGCAGCAGCGGCCGCGTGTACTCGGTCGACGTGTCGGTGCTGCCGGGCGGGCGCGGTGACGGCGTGCCGGTCACGTCGCTGATCGAGCTCGAATCGGGCTCGCACCTGATGCACTACTACGCGGCGCCGGCCGACCAGCAACTGCTGCTCGCATCGAGCAACGGCTTCGGCTTCCTCGCGAAGGTCGGCGACATGGTGAGCCGCGTGAAGGCCGGCAAGGCGTTCATGACGATCGACGCGGGCGCGGTGCCGCTCGCGCCGATGCCCGTGCTGCCGAACGCGACACAGGTCGCGTGCCTGTCGAGCGGCGGCCGGCTGCTCGTGTTCGGGATGGACGAGATGAAGACGCTGTCCGGTGGCGGCCGCGGCGTGATCCTGATGGCGCTCGACGACAAGGAAACGCTCGTGCAGGCGCTCGCGATCGATCCGGCGGGCGTCGTGCTGATCGGCACGGGCCGCGGCGGCAAGGCGCAGGACGACACGCTGTCGTATGCGGGGCTCGCGCCGCACATCGGCAAGCGCGCACGCAAGGGCCGCGCGCCGGATACGAAGCTCAAGGTCGTCAACGAGCTGCGTCCGCTGCTCGGCTGACGCCGCGCACGATCGTCCGGCTCGGCCGCGATCGAAGGCCGCACCTCCGCTTCGGCGGGCGTGCGGCCTTTTCTTTTGAGCCGGTGATTGGGGTAAGCAAGCGTGGCGCTGTCACGCGGAACTTGCAAAATATTGTGAAATCGCGCCTGGGGCCTGAACCGAGCGGCGACAGGCCGGTCGAACGTCGCTTGATGCCGCGTGCGACGCGGCCGTTCGCTGCACCCAACCCATCACAGGATTGCCGTCATGTCCCACGCTGTTGCCGTCGCGCTGTTTCTTCATCTGCTGGCCGTCGCCGTGTGGGTGGGCGGGATGGTCTTCGCGCACTTTTGCCTGCGACCGGCGCTGTCCGACCTGTCGCCGCAGCTTCGATTGCCGCTGATCGAAGGCGTGTTCGGCCGCTTCTTCAACTGGGTATCGGGTTCCGTGATCGTGATCCTGCTGTCCGGCGGCTTCCTGCTCGTGGAATTCGGCGGCGCGCACGCGACGTGGTCGCTGCACGCGATGGCCGGGCTCGGCGTCGTGATGATGCTGATCTTCGGGCACATCCGGTTCGCGTTGTTCCCGCGCATCCGCCGCGCGGTGCAGGCGCAGAACTGGCCGGACGGCGCGCGCGCGGTGAACGCGGTGCGCCTGCTCGTCGTCGTGAATCTCGTGCTCGGTGTCGTCACGATCGGCGCGGCCGTGTTGTCGCGCGGTTTCTGACCTTCCTGCGTCGGCCGGCCGGCACCCGGCCGCCGGCGCGTCGGCACGCGTCGCTACGCGGCCAGCATCGCGTCGAGCAGCCATGAGCCGGCGGGGCCGAGCGGCCGGTTGCGCGACCATACGGCATCCACCCGCACGCGGCGCGGCCAGCCGCGCGCCCGCAGTTCGCACAGGCGATCGCGCGCGAAGTGGTCGACCATCCAGCGCGGCAGTTCTGCCCAGCCGAACCCCAGCACGGCCATCTCCAGCAGCATCAGGTAGCTCGGCGCCAGCCAGTGCTGCGTGCCGACGACGATCCGGTCGTCGGCGCTGCGGCCTTCCGTTTTCACATAGGTATTGAGGCGCAGCTCGCGCACGTCGCGCAGCGCCGCGTGCGGCACTTCGGCGTCGCCGTATTCGGCGAGCGCGTGCGTGCATCCGACGAACAGCCCGATCTCCGATTCCTCCGCCACCGTCGCCGCGCCGATATCGGCCGGGTAGGCCGCGCGCGCGGCCATCAGCCCGAGCTGCGCGCGACCCTGCTGGATCAGGTCGAGCACGTCCTCGTGCTCGGCGATCTGGCATTCGAGCTCGAGCGCCGGAAAGCGCCGTTCGAGCGCCATCAGCGTTTCCTCGTAGCGCTTCGACTGGTAGGTATCTGACACGACGAGCGTCAGCCGCGCTTCCTCGCCGCGCGCGAGCCGCGCGGCCGTGCGGTCGATTGCCGCGCCGGCCTCGAGCGTGCGCTGTACCTGTGGCAGCAGCGCACGTCCGGCATCGGTCAGCGTCGGCGCGCGCGTCGAGCGGTCGAACAACTGCACGCCGAGATCGATCTCGAGGTTCGCGATCGCCTCCGACACGGTCGACTGGCGCTTGCCGAGCTTGCGCGCGGCGGCCGTGAACGAACCGAGCAGCGCGGCTTCGGCGAACGCGAGCAGGGCTTCGGGGGCGTGGCGCATGCGGTGCTCCTAGCGGTGTTATATCGGTAAAACCGATGATATCAAACTGGATTCATACGGTTAAGCCGATCAAAATGGCCGGCATGAACGAAGTAGACGAATCGGAGGGAATCATGAAACAGATGAACAAAACGGTGACGGAACGGCTGCTGCATGCACTGACGTTCGAGCTGGTCGCGATCGCGCTGTGCGCGCCGATCGGCGCGTGGTTGCTCGACATGCCGGTGTCGCACGTCGGCGTGCTGACGTTGATGGTGTCGCTGATCGCGATGGCGTGGAACATGACCTTCAATACGCTGTTCGACCGCTTCGAGCGCCGCGCGGGGTTGTCGCGCACGCTCGGCATGCGGATCGCGCATGCGGTCGTGTTCGAGCTCGGCCTCGTCGCGATGGTGGTGCCGGTTGCCGCGTGGTGGCTGAACGTAAGCCTCGTCGAGGCGCTGCTGCTCGACCTCGGCATCGTGCTGTTCTTCCTGCCTTACACGTTCTGCTTCAACCTCGCGTACGACGCGCTGCGCGCCCGCTGGATGGCACGCCGGGTCGCGGTGCAGGCAGGTTGAGGACGGTTAGAGCCGGTTGAGCCCGGCAGGGCAGCGGCGGCCCGTCAGCGTGAGGCGGCCAGCAGCCATATGCCGCACGCAATCGCGACCGCGCCGTAGACGGCATAGACGGGCACCTTGAAGCGCGCGAAGCACAGCGTCGCGAAGGCGCCCGTCAGCCAGTAAACGAGGTCGGCCGGCTCGCGATGCAGGATCTTCACGACGGCGACGACGAGAAACCCCGTCGTCGCCGCGCGCAGCAGGCGCATCCCGTACTCGAAGCGCGAATGGCGCTTGAGCCGGAACAGGTGGTTCTGCGCAAACACGACGAGGCACCCCGACGGAATGAACAGCGCGGCCGTGGCGAGCAGCGCGCCGACCCAGCCGTCGGTCAGGTAGCCGAGAAACGGCACGACATTCAGCAATGGCCCCGGCGCCACGGGCGACAGTGCGAACGCAAGCGTGAAGTCGTGATCGGAGATACCCGTTGCCGGCGTGACGAACAGCGTCTTGAGCACGGGCAGCGCGGAAAAGCCGCCGCCGAACAGCGTCATGCCGGCGCCTGCGAGGCGCGGCCACAGCAGCGTCGCCTGGTAATCGCCGGGCAGCGGCATCGCGAACAGCGTGACGAGCACGCCGAGCAGCACGAGCAGGTTGCGGTCGCGTTTGGACAGCGTGAAATCGACTGCGTCGCGTTGCGACGGCCCCATGAGCCAGCCCGCCGCAAACGCAGCGAAAAGAATGCCGACGAAAGCGGCTGGATTGTGCGCGAAACCGAGCAGAATCGTCGACAGCGCGGCGATCGACTGTTCGAGCCGCGTGCGAGCGAGCGAGCGCACCTGCTTGACCCACGTGACGCCGATCAGCGCGGCGAGCACCATCCCGAAGTGATTGATCAGCATCGGCGCGGCAAGCGAGCGCACGAGCGGCGTGCGGTAGAAGATCGCGAACAGCGTCATCAGGATGGAGAACGGCAGCACGCTCGCGATGCCGGCGACCCACGCGCCGGCGCGGCCGTGCAGCGTCTGGCCGACCTGCACCGCAACATTGCAGCCGACGGGGCCCGGCACGAGCCATGCGAGCGCGACGAGATCGCCGAATACATGCGGTTCGATGCGCTGCAGCCGTTCCACGTAGTGGCGTTCGAGTTGCGCCATCATCGAAAGCCCGCCCCACGAGACCGCCGAAATGCTGGCGACGACCTTGAACAACGCCCACAGGGACGCCTGTGCCTGTTCGACACGAGTGGTCGCTTCGACTTCGATGGTTGTCATGATGGTGCTGTTGGCGCAGGGCCTGATTTCTCTCGTATGGACGTACCGGCTGCCCGCCGATGCGTTGGCCCTCCCAATTGTCCGCCGCGCACCATGACACTGCCATGCGCGAAAACGCTAGTTAATGAACTAAACAATTGGTTCGGAAGACGCAATAATTGCGGCGGCGCGCCATGCCCGCCGCGGTGCGCTCAGGCACCGGTGCTGCCCGTCGCGCGGTGCGCGACGACGTTCGGATGGTCGCCGCGCACGCCGAAGCGCGCGATCAGCGCGGGAATCGCGTCGGCCGGCACCGGGCGCGAGAACAGGAAGCCCTGCGCCTCGATCTCGCCGAGCGCGGACAGCCACGTGATCTGCTCCTCGGTTTCCGTGCCTTCGACGACGACGGTCAGGCCGAGCGAGCGCGCGAGATGCACGATCGACGACACCATCACGCACACGCTGCGATCGTTCGGGATCGCCTGCACGAACGAGCGGTCGACCTTCAGCGTGTCGACGGAGAAGCGGTGCAGGTACGACAGCGACGAATAGCCGGTGCCGAAATCGTCGAGCGCGATCCGGATGCCGAGCTTCTTCAGCGCGACGATCTTCTCGGACACGAGTTCCGGATATTCCATCATCGCGGTTTCAGTGATCTCGAGTTCGAGCCGGCTCGCGTCGATGCCAGTTTCCTGCAGCGTGCGCGAGATCGTCTCGATCAGGTCGCCGCGCCAGAACTGCACGGGCGAGATGTTGACCGCGAGCGTCAGCGTGTCGTGGCCCTCGTCGCGCCAGCGCGCGATCTGCTGGCACGCGGTGCGGATCACGAAGTCGCCGATCGGCACGATCAGGCCCGTTGATTCGGCGATCGAAATGAATTCGTTCGCCGAGATGATCCCGTGCTCGGGGTGATCCCAGCGCGCAAGTGCCTCGAAGCCGGTGATATGGCGGTGCGTGAGGTCGATCTTCGGCTGGTACGCGAGGAACAGTTGCCCCTCGGCGAGCGCGACGCGCAATTGCTGTTCCCAGCGCATCAGGTGGTCGGCACGATGCGACAGGTGCGGCGCATAGAACTGGTAGCAGTTCTTGCCGGCATCCTTCGCGCTGTACATCGCGAGGTCGGCCTTCTTCAGCAGGTCGATCTCGCTTTCGTTCGCGACGCTGTGCAGCGCGATGCCGATGCTTGCATGCAGCACGAACGAGCTGCCGCGCACGTCGAACGGTTCGCCGAACATCCGGATGACCGCTTCCGCGAGCCGCACCGCGCGCCGCTCGACGTCGTCGCCCTTCATCACGACGACGAACTCGTCGCCGCCGATGCGCGCGAGCGAGCCTTCGTCGCCGACCGCTTCGGACAGGCGCGACGCGGTCATCTGCAGCACGATGTCGCCGGCGTTGTGGCCGAGCGTGTCGTTGACGGTCTTGAAGTTGTCGAGATCGATGAACAGCAGGCCGAGCCGCGACAGGCTCGCCGGCATCGACACGTCGTTGCGCAGCCCGCGCAGCGTCGCATAGCGGTTCGCGAGACCGGTGAGCAGGTCGTATTCCGCGAGTTGCGTCATTTCGCGCTCGCGGCCGAGCAGCTTGCCGATCAGGCCCGTCGCGACGCCGAAGAACGCGAGCATCGCGAGCGTGATGAAGCTCGTCATCAGCAGGTAGACGTTGCGCGTGTGGGCGTAGTCCGCGAACTCTTCCGTCTGCGAGAGCCCGACCATCACCGCGAGCGGGTAGCCGTCGAGGTGGCGGTACGACACGATGCGCGTCACGCCGTCGATCGGGTCGATGATCGTGCCCGTCACGCGCTCGGCGATCGGGTACACGCCCGATGCCGAAAACGCGCCCGGCGCGTTGCTGAGCGAGCCCGTGCGCCGTGCGAGCACCGTGCCCGTGTCGGACACGACCGCGATCACGCCTTCCTTGCCGATCGCCACGTTGTTGTAGAAGTCGTTCGTGAAGTAGCTCGGGTCTTCCGACACGACGACGATGCCCGCGAAGCTGCCGTCCGGGTTGTTCAGGCGCCGCGTCATCTGCAGCGTCCAGTGGCTCGACACGCGGCCGAGTACGGGCTTGCTGATGAAGAGGCGGTCGTCGTTGTGCGAGAGGTGGATCTTGAAGTGCTCGCGATCGGACAGGTTGATCGGCTGCGGATGAAGCTCGGCCGTGTTGGCGAACAGGATGCCCTTCGCGTTGACGAGCGACACCTGGATCAGCGTGTCGCTCGGCACGACGCCTTTCTCGACGGCGCTCGCGAGGTTGAAGCGCGCGGGCGACTTCTCGAACTCGAACTTGACGAAGCGGGTGATCTGGTCGACCTGGTGGATCGCCTTGACGGTATGCTGCTCGAGCGCGGAGGACAGGATCGCCGCGGACGCTGCCGCCTCCTTGTACGCACTGTCCCTTTCGACCGACAGACGCGCGATGATCACGGCCCACAGCAGTGCAAGCGCCAGCATCCCGAGCAGCGGGATCGCGAACAGCGCGCGCCGGCGCGATTTGCGCGGCGTGCGAAGTGGCCGGGTCGGCGGCGTGTGGTTGGACCGGGCGGAGCTCATCGAAGAGGGCGGCGTCCTGCTCGCGTGCGCCATCCGTCAGGATGGTCGGCTATGGTTGATGTCGCCCCGGCGTCTGTTCGTCCGCGGGATGCGCAATCATGGACAGACCTCCGAAACAGCGGATTAGGCCCGATATTACTGGCTGGAACGTTTTTGCGATAGTTGGGCGAATCGCAGGGGCGCCGGACGGGCCGGCGCCATCGCACATCGCGAAATGTCAGGCAGGCGACCGGAAGGTGCCGTCGACGACCGTGACGACATGGCCGCCGATCCACGTCGTGCCGTCTTCGTCGTAGCTGACGAAGATGCGGCCGTCGCGGCCGATCGCCGTGCCCTGGCGGGCCGTATACGACTGGCCGGGGCGGCGTTCCTGCCGCGTCAGCAGCCCGGCGAGCGCCGCGTTGGCGCTGCCCGTGACCGGGTCCTCGCCGACGCCGAAGTTGCCGCCCGTCATCAGGCAGCGGATTTCGAACGTCGCGGGGCCGCCTTCGGCGTGCGGCGCGTAGACCGCGACGCCGTCCGTGCCGTAGCGGTGCGTGATCGCTTCCAGCGCGACGGGGTCGGGCGACAGGCCGATGCACGCGTCGGCCGACGTCAGCCGCACGACGAGCCACGGCGCGCCGTTGTCGACCGCGCACGGTTCGGCATCCGGATCGATCGCGTCGCTGCGCAACGCGGCAGCCAGCACCGCGTAGTCCGAACGGTCGAGCGGCGTGACGCGGGCCGGCGGCGCGGCGAACGCCCAGCCGTCGGCCTGCTCGCGCAGCGCGACCCGGCCGACCCCGCACTGCTGGATCAGCCGGCCCGGCGTGCGCGGCCGCGCGCCGCTTTCCAGGAACGCGTGCGCGGTGCCGAGCGTCGGGTGGCCGGCGAACGGCAGTTCGCCGGCCGGCGTGAAGATCCGGACGCGGTAGTCGGCTTCCGGATCGGTCGGCGTGCACACGAAAGTCGTTTCCGACAGGTTCGTCCAGCGGGCGATCTCGAGCATCTCGTCGTCGCCGAGCGAATCGGCGTCGAACACCACGGCGAGCGCATTGCCCTTGAACGGCACCGACGTGAACACGTCGACCTGCTTGAAGCGGACGAGATGACCGGACATCGCGGTGCGCCCGTTAGGCGACTTCGGCGATCAGCTCGATCTCGACGCACGCGCCGAGCGGGATCTGCGCGACGCCGAATGCCGAACGCGCGTGCTTGCCCGCGTCACCGAACACTTCGGCGATCAGCTCCGACGCGCCGTTCGTCACGAGGTGCTGTTCGGTGAAGTCGAGCGTCGAGTTGACGAGGCTCATCAGCTTGACGATGCGCGTGACCTTGTTCAGGTCGCCGGTGTGCGTGTGCAGCGTCGCGAGCAGGTCGATCGCGATCGAGCGGGCGGCCGCCTTGCCGTCTTCCGTCTGAAGATCGGCGCCGAGCTTGCCGGCCCAGACCTTGCCGTCCTTCTTCGCGATGTGGCCCGACAGGTAGACCGTGTTGCCGCTTTGCGCGCTCATCACGTAGGCGGCGGCCGGTGCGCCGGCGGTCGGGAGCTCGATACCGAGCGACTTCAGTTTGTCGTAGACGTTAGCCATGCGTTCGATTCCTCGTAGAGAGTCGTGACAGGAAAAAGGGGATCAGAGGCGTTCACGCAGCAGCTTGCCGAGCCGTGCGACGCCTTCCTCGATCTTCTCGGGCGGCACCGTCACGAACGACAGGCGCAGCGTGTTCTGCTGCGCGTTCTCCGCGAAGAACGGCGCGCCCGGCACGAAGGCGACGTGGTTGTCGACGGCCGCGGCGAGCAGCTTCATGCTGTCGATCTGCGCGGGCAGGTTCACCCAGATGAACATCCCGCCTTCCGGGCGGTTCCACGTGACGCCTTCCGGCATGTGGCGCGTGAGCGACGCGAGCATCGCGTCGCATTGCGCGCTGTACAGCTCGCGGATCGTCGGGATGTGCTCGTCGAGGAAACCGTCCTTGATCACTTCGTGCGCGATGCGCTGCGTGAGCGTCGGCGTGTGCAGGTCGGTGGCCTGCTTGGCCTGCACGAGCTTGAAGTGGAGCTCCTCGGGCGCAATGATGTAGCCGATCCGCAGGCCGGGCGCGAGCACCTTCGAGAACGTGCCGAGATGCACGACGTGGTCGGGCGCCATCGACAGCATCGTCGGCAGCGGCTCGCCGCGGTAGTTCAGCGCGCCGTACGGATCGTCTTCCAGCACCGGGAACGGGCTCGACTGCGCGAACGCGGCGAGCGCGCGGCGGCGCTCGACGGGCAGGCGGCGGCCGGTCGGGTTCTGGAAGTTCGGCTGCGCGTACAGGAGGCGCGCGCCTTGCGTGAGCTCCGGCGTGAGGCTTTCCGGCAGCAGGCCCTGCTCGTCGGTCGGCACCTGCACGTAGTGCGGCTCGTACAGCGAGAACGATTGCAGCGCGCCGAGGTAGGTCGGGGTTTCGACGAGGATCGGGCTGCCCGGATCGATGAGCGCCTTGCCGAGCAGGTCGAGCGCCTGCTGCGAGCCGGTCGTGATCAGCACCTGCGACACGCGCACGCTGTAGCGCTCGGCGATCCACTCGCGCAGCGGCAGGTAGCCTTCGGTCGCGCTGTACTGGAGCGCGGCGGCCGGCGCGTCGCGCAGCACGCGATCGGCGGCCGCGCGCATGCGCTCGGCCGGGAACGTCGCGGGGGCGGGCAGGCCGCCGGCGAACGAGATGACCTCGGGGCGTTCCGTGACCTTCAGGATCTCGCGGATCGCAGAGCTCGTCAGCTTGCGGGCGCGTTCGGAAAGCTGCCAGTGCGGCGGGTGCAGGTCGCTCGGATTCATAGTCTCCTCGTTCGGATATCGTGGTCAGTCAAGAAAGGTCGTTCGGGCGGATTGCCTCGACGCTGCCGGGTGGGCGTGCGCGAGCGCGATCGAGCCTTCGCGGCCGGGTGGGCATAACCGATCAGGCAAAACGGTCATTATGGCGCACCTGTTCAGCCGGCGCGAGCCGGTTGCGCGGTCGTGGCGACCGCCGAGCGGCGCCCGAGCATCACGGTGGCGATCACGGCGGCCGCGAACAGCCACGTCGACGACGTGACCGTCTCGCCGAACAGCAGCGCGGAAAATGCGATCGTGAAGAAAATCTGCAGCAGTTGCACCTGGCCCACGCGCGCGATGCCGCCCATTGCGAGCCCCGCATACCATGCGAAAAAGCCGATGAATTGCGAAAAGAGGGTCACGTAGCCGAACGCGAGCCACGTGCGCAGCGCAAGCGGGCCCGGGTGCGCTGCATGCTGCATCCAGGCGAGCCAGCCGACCGGCAGCACGAGGAACGGCGCGGACACGACGAGCGCCCAGCAGATCACCTGCCAGCCGCCGATCTGGCGCGCGAGGCGCGCGCCCTCCGCATAGCCGAGCGCGCCGATGCCGACCGCGACGAGCATCAGCGCGTCGCCGGCCTGCACGGTGCCGCCGCCGTCGCGCAGCGCGAACGCGATCACGAGCGCGCTGCCCGCCACCGCGCTGGCCCAGAACGCCTTCGACGGCCGCTCGTGCGACAGCCAGGCCGCGTACAGCGCGACGAACAGCGGCTGCAGCCCGTTGACGACCGCGCCGTGCGACGCGGGCACGGATTTCATCGCCCAGGCGGAGAACACCGGATACGCGATGATCACGCCGGCCGACGTGATCGCGAGGCTTTTCAGTTGCGCGCGGGTCGGCAGCGCCTCGCGGCGCCACCACAGCAGCAGGCCGGCCGGCACGGCGGCGGCGAGCGCGCGGCCGAGCCCGTTGAGCAGCGGATTGAGTTCGGACACGACGATGCGCGTCATCGGCAGCGTCAGGCTGAAGATCATCACGCCGATCAAGCCGAGCAGCATGCCCCGGGTTTCGCGCGAATTCATGTCTTGGGTGTCTCCGTATTGCAGGGTTGTTGTAATCGACGGGGCCGCGCGGTCAGCGCAGCGTGCGCGTGCCCTGCGACGTGTCGAATTCGGCGACCAGCGCGGGCGGGCCGTCGGTGGATTCGAGGTCGAGCAGGTGGGCGGCGCCGAGCCAGTCGAGCTGCTGGCGGATCGCATCCGCGTGCGGGTGGGCGCCCTTGAGCGACTTCAGCGCGACGCCGTCGCTCGGCAGCGATTCGGCCGGGTGGCTCGGGCTGTCCCACTGGATCAGCGACGGCACGAGGCCGTCGCCCGAACCCTGCCATGCGGGGAAGCTCCCGTCGTCGGGCACCGTGAGGCCCCAGCTCAGGTCGCCGCGCCGCATCGCGACGACGGGCGGAATGCGGGCCGGGTACTGGCTTTGCCACAGCGCGAGCTGGCGCGGGCGGTCGACGCGCGCGACCCAGTGCGCGAGAAACGGGCCCTGCGCGAGCCGTGCGTGCATCGCCGGATCGTCGAGCCCGAACAGCCGTGCGCGCGGCGGCTCCGCACCGTCGTGCGGGGCGGGCGCGTCGGGGTCGATCGCGATCACTTCGAGGTAGAGCCCGCCCCATGCGCCGAACAGCGCATTGTGGGTCCGCATCAGCGGGTGCCGGCCGCCGCCGGCCGGTTCGATGCCGAGCGCGTCGGCGACATGGCGCACGCCGTCGTCGAGTGTGCGCGCGGCGATCACGAGATGGTCGAGTGTCAGGGAACGGGCTGGCATGAACGTCGGTCGGGAAGCGAAAGTGTCATGGTGGGCGGGCGACGCGCCGGGCGGTGGCCGGACCGGCCGGTGCACGGGCCGCGACGCAGGCCGGCAGGCGCGGCGCCCGGTGCGGCAGCGCCGGAACGGCGGCCGCACGGTCGCCATTCCGGTCAACTGTAATCGTCGCTACCGGCACAGTAACGGTACAATCGGCGCGATAGCCTTCGGTACAGTTGGAGCTGCCGCCCATGTCCACCGTCTCACTCGCCCAGATTCCCGCGCCGCACGATACGGCCACGCTCACGCTCGTCGACCAGCTCGTCCAGTGGGCACGGCGGCGTATTGACGAACGCGTGTTCCGTCCCGGCATGCGGATGCCGTCGATCCGCAAGCTCGCGCTCGACAAGAGCGTGTCGCGCTTCACCGTCGTCGAGGCGTACGAGCGCCTCGTCGCGCAGGGCTACCTCGACTCGCGGCGCGGCTCGGGCTTCTACGTGCGCGAGCGCACGGCCGCCGGCCCGCAGCCGGCCGACAACGTGGCGCGCGTGGCCGAGGCCGCGCCCGTGCACAACACGATCGACGTCGTCTGGCTGCTGCGCAACATGCTGCATACCGTCAGCCCGGAAAAAGGCCCCGGCCTCGGCTACCTGCCGGGCCGCTGGCTCGACGGCGAGCTGATCACCGGCGCGCTGCGCGCGCTTGGGCGCCAGTCCGGAGCGCAGATGCTCGGCTTCGGCACCGCGCAGGGCTTCCTGCCGCTGCGCCAGCAACTGCAGACGCGCCTCGCCGAAGTCGAGATCGGTGCGAAGCCCGAACAGATCGTGCTGGTCTCGGGGATCACGCAGGCGATCGACCTGATCTCGCGGATCTACATGCGGCCCGGCGATGCGGTGATCGTCGGCGATCCCGCGTGGTTCCAGATGTTCGGCCGCTTCGCGTCGCAGGGCGCGCAGCTCGTCGGGATGCCGTACACGCCGGAGGGCCCCGATCTCGACGCGCTCGAGACGCTGGTGCAGATGTGGCGGCCGAAGATGCTCGTGATCAACTCGGTACTGCAGAACCCGACCGGCACGTCGCTGTCGGCCGCGCAGGCGTTCCGGATCCTGAAGCTCGCGGAGGCGTACGACTTCCTCGTCGTCGAGGACGACGTGTACGGCGACCTGTGCCCGCCGAGCTATCCGGCCACGCGGCTCGCGAGCCTCGATCAGCTCAAGCGCGTGATCTATCTCGGCAGCTATTCGAAGACGCTCGCGGCGAACCTGCGGGTGGGCTATGTCGCGTGCGCGCCGGAGATCGCGAAGGCGATCACCGACCAGAAGATGCTGGTCGGGATGGCGACGCCCGAGCTCAACGAGCGCGTGCTGTACAAGATCCTGACGGAAGGGCATTACCGGCGCCACGTCGAGCGGCTGCGCGCGCGGCTCGATGGCGTGCGCGACAAGACCGCGCGGATGCTCGAGCGCACCGGGCTCGGGCTTTTCACGATGCCGGCGGCCGGGATGTTCCTGTGGGCCGACACGGGCGTCGATTCGGACGCGCTCGCGGCGGTCGCGCACGAGGCCGGCTTTCTGCTGACGCCGGGCAGCCTGTTCTCGCCGCAGCAATCGCCGTCGACGTGGATGCGCTTCAACGTCGCGAACTGCGGCGATCCGGCGCTGCCGGGGCTGCTC
Organism: Burkholderia catarinensis; assembly: GCF_001883705.2. Taxonomy (GTDB): domain Bacteria; phylum Pseudomonadota; class Gammaproteobacteria; order Burkholderiales; family Burkholderiaceae; genus Burkholderia; species Burkholderia catarinensis. Next base: position 136,539 of record NZ_MDEQ02000010.1, on the reverse strand, counting down.
GCCGGCTATATCGACTCGGCCGTGCGGCGCGCGTCGTGACGCGGCGCGGCACGCCGGCCCTTGAAATCGCATGCGCCGTCCCCAGATACGCGCGCAAACCGCATGCGCCAGGCGGTCGTCCTTCACGGGCATGCCGGCATCGCGCGCCGGGCGCCTGCGGCACACCTTTCCAGTTCAAGTAAGAGGAAACAGTATCCATGGCACACGAAACGATGAGCTTTCAGGCAGAGGTCAAGCAACTCCTCCACCTGATGATCCATTCGCTCTACAGCAACAAGGAAATCTTCCTGCGCGAACTGGTGTCGAACGCGTCCGACGCGGCCGACAAGCTGCGTTTCGAAGGGCTCGCGGACAACGCGCTGTACGAGAACGATCCGAACCTGCGCATCCGCATCGGCTACGACAAGGCCGCGCGCACGATCACGATCGACGACAACGGCATCGGCATGAGCCGCGACGAGGCGATCGCGAACCTCGGTACGATCGCGCGTTCGGGCACCAAGGAATTCTTCACGAAGCTGTCCGGCGACCAGCAGAAGGATGCGGCGCTGATCGGCCAGTTCGGCGTCGGTTTCTACTCGGGCTTCATCGTTGCCGACAAGATCACCGTCGAGACGCGCCGCGCGGGCCTGCCGGCGAATGAAGCCGTGCGCTGGGAAAGCGCGGGCGAGGGCGATTTCACGATCGACGCGATCGAGCGCGCGCAGCGCGGCACGACGATCACGCTGCACCTGCGCGAAGGCGAGGACGAGCTGCTGTCGTCGCACCGCCTGCAGTCGATCATCCAGAAATACTCCGACCACATCGCGCTGCCGATCCTGATGCAGAAGGAAGAATGGGATCAGGAAAAGGGCGAGATGGTCCTGAAGGACGAGGACGAGACCGTCAACCAGGCGAGCGCGCTGTGGACGCGCTCGAAGAGCGACATCACCGACGAGCAGTACACGCAGTTCTACCAGCACATCGCGCACGACCATCAGGATCCGCTCACGTGGACGCATAACCGCGTCGAGGGTCGCAGCGAATACACGCAACTGCTGTTCGTGCCGTCGCACGCACCGTTCGACCTGTGGAACCGCGACTATCGCGGCGGCCTGAAGCTGTACGTGAAGCGCGTGTTCATCATGGACGACGCCGAGCAACTGCTGCCGCAATACCTGCGCTTCGTGAAGGGCGTCGTCGATTCGGCCGACCTGCCGCTGAACGTGTCGCGCGAGATCCTGCAGGAAAGCCGCGACGTGAAGGCGATCCGCGAAGGCGTGACGAAGCGCGCGCTGTCGATGCTCGAAGAGCTCGCGAACGCGGAAGAGGATGCCGGCAAGGAGAAGTACAAGACGTTCTGGGGCGCGTTCGGCCAGGTGCTGAAGGAAGGCCTCGGCGAGGATCACGCGAACCGCGAGCGCATCGCGAAGCTGCTGCGCTTCGCGTCGACGCACGGCGACACCGATGCACAGGACGTGTCGCTCGCCGACTACGTGTCGCGCATGAAGCCCGAGCAGACCAAGATCTACTATGTGACGGGCGACGCGTGGCAGGCCGCGAAGAACAGCCCGCATCTCGAAGTGTTCCGCAAGAAGGGTGTCGAGGTGCTGCTGCTGACCGATCGCGTCGACGAATGGATGCTGTCGTTCCTGCAGGAATTCGACGGCAAGCCGCTCGCGAGCGTGGCGCGCGGCGATCTCGATCTCGGCGAGCTGAACGACGAGGAGAAGAAGGCGCAGGAACAAGCGGGCGAGGCGGTCAAGCCTGTCGTCGAGAAGATGAAGGAAGCGCTCGGCGACAAGGTGAAGGAAGTGCGCGTCACGTTCCGCCTGACCGATTCGCCGTCGTGCCTCGTCGCGGACGACAACGACATGAGCGGCTACCTGCAGCGGATGCTGAAGGCGGCCGGCCAGAACGCGCCGGCGATGCAGCCGATCCTCGAGATCAACCCCGAGCACGCGCTCGTCAAGCAGTTGAACGCCGACAGCGCCGATTTCGGCGACTGGTGCCATCTGCTGTTCGATCAGGCGCTGCTGGCCGAAGGCGGCATGCTCGACGATCCGGCGAGCTTCGTGAAGCGGACCAACGCGCTGCTGCTGTCGCGCGCCGCGTGAACGTACGCATGCGATTCGACGGCGGTCAGGCCGGCTGGCGCGAGGCGCCGCGGCCCGGCTGCACGCTCGACCAGCGCGACTGGCTGACGCGCGGCGGATCGCTGACCGCGCACCTCGCGCGGCTCGGCCGCGTGAGCGTGCGCGTGACGCGCGAGGCCGTCGACCGTTCGTGGTTCGACGAGCCGCACGCGCTCGCCAGTTCGCCGCGTGCGCCGATGTGGGTGCGCGAGGTGATCCTGTCGGTCGACGGCACGCCGTACGTCGCCGCGCACAGCATCGCGCCGCTCGCGGCCAGCAAGGGTGTGTGGCAGGCAATGCGGCGGCTGCGCACGCGGCCGCTCGCGGAGCTGCTGTACAGCGATCCGCAAGTCGAGCGCTCGGCGCTCGTCAGCCGGCGCGTGATCGCCGGTCATCCGCTGTATGCGCTCGCAAGCCATGCGCTCGACGGCGCGCGTGCGCCGCATGCGTTCGCCGCGCGGCGCTCGGTGTTCCAGCGTCACGGCAAGCCGTTGATGGTCACCGAGTGCATGCTGCCGGCGCTGTGGCAGCATCTCGACGCGCACGGCGACGGGCCGCGCTCGGGCGGCCCGGGCGGGGGCGCGTGATGCTGCAGGGCTTCGGGCCGGTGGTCGGGCCGAATACGCATACGATGATCCTCGGCAGCTTTCCGGGCGAGGCATCGCTCGGTGCCGCGCAGTACTACGCGCATCCGCGCAACCAGTTCTGGCGGCTGCTCGGCACGGTGCTCGGCGAGCCCGCGCTGCACGAGCTTGCGTACGACGCGCGGCTCGAGCGCGTGTTGAAGCACGGCATCGGCATCTGGGATGTCCTCGATGCATGCCATCGCGAAGGCAGTCTCGATTCTGCGATCCGGCATGCGAAGCCGAACGACTTCGCGTCGTTGCGCGAGCATGCGCCGTTGCTGAAGAAGGTGTGTTTCAACGGGAAGACGGCGGGGCGCTTTGCCGACGTGATCGGCCAGGCCGGGTACGAGACGCTTGTGCTGCCTTCGTCGAGCCCGGCAAATGCGATGCTGTCGTTCGAGCAGAAGCTGGAACGCTGGCGTCAAATTATTCCTTGACCGACCAAGCGCTGCCGACCTCACTCACGGTTAGCGCTTCGAAGCCATCGCAGGACGCTATCGTCAGGCGGCGAATACGACTTCGATATGCCCTTCGACGTCCGACTGACGATCCGGCCCGACGACAATCCGCACGTCGCGTCCGAGCTTCGCCAGACATTCGAGCATCTTCGTTTCGCTCACGCCGCGAAACTGCCCGCGCAGCATGTTCGACAGCTTCGGCTGCGTCATGCCGAGCAACCGGGCCGCGTGCTGCTGCGTCCATTTGCGCGCCTTGATGATCTCGGCGATCTTGGCGGCGAGTTGGGCCTTCACTCGCATTTCGTCGGCATCGCGCATGCCCAGGTCAGCATAGACGTTTCCGCTGCCCTGTTCGATTTCGATCATCGCCTTTCTCCTTTTGCGTGAACTTCGGCCGCTTTCAGACGTTCGCGGACCAGATCGCCGTCCGGCTTCGGTGTCGCGATGCCGCTCGATGATTTCTTCTGGAAGCAGTGCAGCACGTATACGCTATTCCCGAGCTTCACTGTGTAGACGGCGCGGTACGTGCCGTTGTCTTCCGATTCCACGATCTCGAGCACGCCGGCCGATCCGAATCCTCTCAATGGCTTGGCCTGATCGTGCTTGCGTCCCGTCTGCGTCAGATACAGTGCATAGCCGAACGTGTCCTGCACGGCTTCGGGCATTGCTTTCAGGTCCTTGCGCGCCGAGCCGAGCCAGTAGAGCGGTTTGGTGTACGGATCCATTGATGAATTTATCCCTATTTGGGTATATTTTCAAGGTGCGCGCGGGAACACGATGCAGCCGTTCGTATGCGGCATCAGGAGCGGGGCAGTCGGGTGGTGAGCACCGACAGGCGATGTCGGTTCAGCGCTTGGATGCGTTGTGTCGATGGCGAGCGCGCATGCGATATTCCGGCCCGCGGCCGTTCCTTCACATTCTTGCGTCGCGTGGAGACTTGGGACAATTCAGCCGTTCGATAGAGCGCTGTCGCTGCGTATCGATGGTGGAGGGAGGGCGGTTGTTCCGGATGCGTATCGCGCGTGGTGATCAGTCGTCCTTGCCCCATCTCCACCGAGGCTTCTCGCCCTTGAGCCAGCAAACGGCGGTCAGCAGCGCGACCAGCATCACGATGCAGGCGCCGTACGCAAGCGGCGATCGGTGCGGCGGCAGAAGCCATGCGGCGACGACGATCCCGATCGCGAACAGCAGCAGCACGACCCAGCCCTGCCATGCGACCGGCAAACCCCATCCCCAGCCATAGCGCTTGGCCGGAAACCAGATCTTTTTGCCGGTCGATTCCATGGGATCCCTCGTCGTCAGTGGTAGTCGCTTTCCCGCTGGTGGCGTACCGCAAGGATCGTCACCATTTGGCTGTCGTCGATCTCGAACAGTGCGACATAGCCCGATGCACCGAACGGGATGATCAATTCCCGCAGAAACGGCATCGACGGATGAACTTTGCGGCAAGTGAACGGCGACGCTTCGAGTGTTGCCACGCCGGAAGCGATGGCCGCCAATGCGTGCTCGGCCAGTTCGACGTCTGCCTCGTCGCGATCGACCACGAACGCATAGAGCCGGTCCAGATCATCGGATGCGGCAAGTGTGAAGCGAACCGTATACGTCATCGAACCTGGCGCTTCTTGTCACGTAGCGTATCGAGCCGTCGCCCCAGTCGTTCCAGAACCTCGGACGAAGACACATATTCGCCGGTACGGCGGGCTTCATCGCGTGACGCAATGCCGCGCGCGATAAATTCGCTTTGGAGGCGTCGACGTTCGACGCCTTCGCGAATCGATTGCTCGACGAAGCTCGACAGCGTTTCGCCTTCCTGCAGGACGCTTTCGGCGGCGTCGCGCAGTTCCGGCTCGACGCGCACAGACGGGAAAGTGGCAGTTTTCATCATGACCCTCAATGCATCGCAATTGCGATGCATTGTCGCGCACGTCCCTGTCGCGTGCAAGCCGGCCGATCGGTGGAGTGATGCGACTTGCGCCCGCCTCGCGGCTCCCGCTCGACACCAATGCTATCCTCTCGTCCGCTAAAACCAGCATCACCCAGCGAGATTCAATCATGACCCGACTGATCAAGCGCGCGTCCGCCGAGGCGCGTGCGTCCAAACGCAGCAAGCCGTCCGCCTACAACGGCTCCGAAAAACTCCAGCCGCCGCGCGTGAAGCGCCGCCCGGAAATCGACGAGCACGACGATGTGCCCGTGCTCGAAGCGCCGCGCAAGCCGCGCTTCGCGCCCGTCACGTTCTCCGAAGAGGGCGGCGTGCGCTTCCTGCACTTCGGCACCGAATGGGTGCAGGGCGCGATGCGCATCTCGAAGCCGCTGCATATCGAGCTCGAATACGCGCAGCAGATGATGGCGTGGCTGCTGTTCCTTGAAACGCCCGAGCGGATCGTCCAGCTCGGGCTCGGCACCGGCGCGCTGACCAAGTTCTCGCACCGTTTCCTGCCGCAAGCGAAGGTCGAGGCCGTCGAGCTGAACCCGGCCGTGATCGTCGCCGCGCGCACGATGTTCGCGCTGCCGTCCGACGACGCGCGGCTCGCCGTGCACGAAGCCGACGCATGGGACTTCGTCAACGACCCGGCCAACCGCGGCATGACGGGTGCGATCCAGATCGACCTGTACGACGCGACCGCGCGCGGCCCCGTGCTCGACAGCGTCGCGTTCTATCGCGCGGTGCGCGGCTGCCTCGCCGACGCGGGCATCGCGACGATCAACCTGTTCGGCGATCATCCGAGCTTCGTGCGCAACATGAAGCACCTGAACGCGGCATTCGATCACCGCGTGATCGCGCTGCCCGAAGTGCACGACGGCAACCGGATCGCGATCGCGTTCTCGGGCCCCGCGCTCGACGTGCCGTTCGCGCAGCTCGACGCACGCGCGAAGCTGATCGAGGAAACGCTGAAGCTGCCCGCGCGCAAGTGGGTGAAAGCTTTGAAAGAAACGACCGGCGCACGCGATACCTCGTTCGCGATCTGACGCTTCAAGCACCGGCAACATGCCGGTGCAACCGCACGACAAGGGGCGGATCACCTCGGGTTCGCCCCTGCTTGACCGCGTGCTAGCGGCTCCTATACTGGCGCGAAGCCAGGGGAGCCGCAGCCTACCCGTTTCGCCGCTCCTCCCGGCGCCGTACCCGCTCAACAAGATCGATAACCGGGAAAGAAGAGGAGACGTCATGGCTCACGATGCCGACGCCAACCGGGCCGCCAAGCGCTGGCTCTGGCTGCTGGTACTGCCGCTGATCGCGATGGTCTGGGTACCGTCGTACAACAAGATCGAACCGCAATGGTTCGGTTTTCCGTTTTTCTACTGGTACCAGCTGCTTTGGGTCTTCATCAGCGCGGTGATTACCGCGTTCGTGTATTTCAAGACCAAGAACGCGTGGAAGGCGAGCGGCCCGCAGGGAGGTGCGCGATGAATCTCGGCGCAACCTTCGTCTTCGTCCTGCTGTTCATCGGCGTCACGATCATCGGTTTCCTGGCCGCGAACTGGCGGCGCGGCGATCTCGCCCATCTCGACGAATGGGGCCTCGGCGGACGCCGCTTCGGCACGATCGTCACGTGGTTCCTGCTCGGTGGCGATCTCTACACGGCGTACACGTTCGTCGCGGTGCCCGCGCTCGTGTTCGGCGCCGGCGCGATGGGCTTCTTTGCGCTGCCTTATACGATCCTGATCTATCCGTTCGCGTTCGTCGTGTTTCCGAAGCTGTGGAGCATCGCGAAGCGGCACGGCTACGTGACGGCCGCCGACTTCGTCAACGCGCGCTACGGCAGCCGGATGCTCGCGCTCGCGATCGCGGTGACGGGCATCCTCGCGACGATGCCGTACATCGCGCTGCAGCTCGTCGGCATCGAAGTGGTGATCGGCGCGCTCGGCTTCGACACGACCGGTTTCGTCGGCGACCTGCCGCTGATCATCGCGTTCGCGATTCTCGCCGCGTACACGTACACGTCGGGGCTGCGCGCCCCGGCGATGATCGCGATCGTGAAGGACATCCTGATCTACATCACGATCGCCGCGGCGATCATCGTGATTCCCGCGAAGCTCGGCGGCTTCGGGCACATCTTCGCGAGCGTGCCGCCCGCGAAGCTGCTGCTGAAGGCGCCCGACGCGATGAGCCTGAACGGCTACAGCGCGTATGCGACGCTCGCGATCGGCTCGGCGCTCGCGCTGTTCCTGTATCCGCACTCGGTCACGGCGATCCTGTCGTCATCGTCGGGCAACTCGATCCGCCGCAACATGGCGATGCTGCCCGCGTACTCGTTCGTGCTCGGCCTGCTCGCGCTGCTCGGCTACATGGCGCTTGCATCGGGCGTGAAGGACATGCCGCAATACGCGCCGTACTTCAAGGCGTTCGGCCCGAACTTCGCGGTGCCCGCGCTGTTCCTCGAGTATTTCCCGTCGTGGTTCGTCGGCGTCGCGTTCGCGGCGATCGGCATCGGCGCGCTGGTGCCGGCGGCCATCATGTCGATCGCGGCCGCGAACCTGTACACGCGCAACATCCACCGCGAGTTCGTGAACCGCAACATGTCGCACGAGCAGGAGACGCACGTCGCGAAGCTCGTGTCGCTGATCGTGAAGGTCGGCGCGGTCGCGTTCATCCTCGGGCTGCCGCTGACCTACGCGATCCAGCTGCAGCTGCTCGGCGGGATATGGATCATCCAGACGCTGCCCGCGATCGTACTCGGCCTCTATACGCGGCTGCTCGACCATCGCGGCCTGCTGATCGGCTGGGCGGCCGGCATTGTATGCGGCACGTGGATGGCGATCTCGCTGAAGCTCGCGAGCTCGATCTTCACGATTCACCTGTTCGGCCTCGCGATTCCCGGCTACGCGGCCGTGTGGTCGCTGATCGTGAACCTGGTGGTGTCGGTGGCGGTGAGCGTGCTGGTGCGCGTGATGGGCATGGCGCATGCGGAGGATCGCACGCGGCCGGAGGACTATCTCGACGTCGTCGAGGGCTGACGCGGGCGGCGGGCGGCCGTGTGCCGCGCATGCGTCGCGCAGCAACGAAAACGCCCGCCACCGCAAGGTGGCGGGCGTTCCTTTTGTGTCAGCCCTGGGCGCGTTTCGCGAGATCCTCGCGTTGCGACAGGTCCTCGACGTTGACCATCCAGTGAACGCCGAAACGGTCCTTCGCCATCCCGAAGCCGAGCGCCCAGAACGTCTTGCCGAACGGCATCGTCACTTCGCCGCCGTCGGCGAGCGCATTGAACAGCTTCTGGCCTTCCTCGACCGTCGCCGGGTTCAGCGACAGCGAATAGCCGGCGTGCGTGCCGCCCGGCTGGCTGCAGTCGCCGTCGGAGCACATGATCATCGAGTCGCCGATCGTGAAGCTCGCGTGCATCACCTTGTCGTTCATCTCCGGCGGCATCGGACGATCGGGATTCGGCGGCGCATCCTTGAAGTGCATCTTGAACATGGTCTTCGCGCCGAGGGCCTTTTCGTAGAACTGAAGGGCCTCGTCGGCACGACCGTAGAACGTCAGATACGGTTGAACTTGCATCGCTGTCTCCTGTGATGGGCCGTGCCCGCGCATCGGCGCGGGTCCGGCATCGTGCAAGATTGACTGGGGAAAGGGCGCGTCGAGAGGCGGCCGGCGTACCCGTGACGTGGATTGTAGTGCGCGTGCTTGACGATGGAGTGAAAAATAAAACGGCCGCGAACATCACGTTCGCGGCCGTTTGCGGCGCGCTTGCTGACGGCTGTTGTCAGTGTTGCTGACAGCCGCTGACGCGCGTCGCGGCTCAGCGCAGCGCGTCGATCAGCTTCTCGAGCTTCACCGCATCGGCGGCGAACACGCGGATGCCTTCGGCAAGCTTCTCGGTCGCCATCGCTTCGTCGTTCAACTGGAAGCGGAACGACGCTTCGTCGATCGCGACGCGCTCGGACGGCTTGTCCTGCTGTGCTTCCGGCGACAGCTTGCGCGTGACCGTCTCGTTGCTCTCCTGCAGTTTCTGCAGCAAATCGGGACTGATCGTCAGCAGATCGCAGCCGGCGAGTTCGGTGATCTGGCTGGTCGTGCGAAAGCTCGCGCCCATCACTTCGGTCTTGTAGCCGAACGTCTTGTAGTACGCGTAGATGCGGCGCACCGACTGCACGCCCGGATCGTTCGCGCCGCCGTCCGTCGCTTCATTCCACTCCGCGCCGGCCTGCTTCTTGTACCAGTCGTAGATGCGGCCGACGAACGGCGAGATCAGCTGCGCGCCGGCTTCCGCGCATGCGGCGGCCTGCACGAGCGAGAAAAGCAGGGTCATGTTGCACTTGATCCCTTCCTTCTGCAGGACCTCGGCCGCGCGGATGCCTTCCCACGTCGATGCGAGCTTGATCAGGATGCGCTCGCGGCCGACGCCGGCGGCTTCGTACAGCTTGATGAGCTCGCGGCCCTTGTCGATCGAGCGCTGCGCGTCGAACGACAGGCGTGCGTCGACCTCGGTCGACACGCGGCCCGGAATCAGCTTCAGGATCTCGGTGCCGAACGCGATCAGCAGGCGGTCGATGACGAAATCGGTGCTTTCGTTGCGATGATCGCGGACGGTTTTCTCGAGGATCGGCTTGTACGCATCCTTCTGGACGGCCTTCAGGATCAGCGACGGGTTCGTGGTCGCGTCCTGCGGCTTGTATTGCGCAAGCTGCTGGAAGTCGCCCGTGTCGGCGACGACGGTCGTGTACTGCTTCAGCTGGTCGAGTGCGGTAGTCATGGCGATTCGGAAGAAGGGCGCGGGGCGCCGGGTTCTCACGGGCCGCGCGAGCGCGGCGGCGAAGCCATCATTTTAGGCCCGATTCGTGTCGAGCACGTTTTGGCGTGCCCGACGGCCGGCGAGCCGTGTCACGCGGGGCGCCGCGCGTTCAGGATGACTTGCGTGACGATCCCCGCGACGAGCCCCCAGAACGCCGAGCCGATCGACAGCAGCGTGAGGCCCGACGCGGTGACCATGAACGTGACGAGCGCGGCTTCGCGCTGCTTCACGTCCTGCATCGCGTTCGCGAGCCCGCTCATGATCGAGCCGAACAGCGCGAGCGCGGCGACCGATACCACGAGCGCCTTCGGCAGCGCCGCGAACAGCGCGGCGATCGTCGCGCCGAAGATCCCGGCGACCAGGTAGAACGTGCCGCACCATACGGCGGCCGTGTAACGCTTCGCGTGATCCTCGTGCGCTTCGGGGCCGGTACAGATCGCGGCCGTGATCGCCGCGAGGTTCACGCCGTGCGAGCCGAACGGCGCGAGCAGCAGCGATGCGAGGCCGGTCGTCGCGATCAGCGGCGACGACGGTGTCGGGTAGCCGTCCGCGCGCAGCACCGCGATGCCCGGCACGTTCTGCGACGCCATCGCGACGACGAACAGCGGAATGCCGATGCTGACGATCGACGCGATCGAGAACGCGGGCATCGTGAACACGGGCTGCGCGAGCGCGATGTGGAACCGGCTGAAGTCGAGCAGGCCGAGGCCGCCGGCCACCACCGTGCCGACGATCAGCGTCGTCGGAATCGCGTAGCGCGGCGCGAGCCGCTTGACGATCAGGTACGTGAAGAACATCGCGAGCACGAGCGCGGTCTGGAACTGCGCGGCGCGGAAGATCTCGATGCCGATCTCGAACAGGATGCCCGCGAGCAAGGCGGCGGCGATGCCGGCCGGAATTTTGCGCATCAGCGTGTCGAACAGCCCGCTCACGCCGACGGCCGTCAGCAGCAGCGCACCGACGACGAATGCGCCGATCGCCTCGGGGTAGGGCACGCCGGGCAGCGACGCGATCAGCAGCGCGGCGCCGGGCGTCGACCAGGCGACGACGACGGGCGCGCGAAAGCGCAGCGACAGGCCGATCGTCGTCAGCGCCATGCCGATCGACAGCGCCCAGATCCACGACGAGATCTGCGCATCGGTGAGGTGGGCGGCACGGCCGGCCTGGAACATCAGCACGAGCGAACTCGTGTAGCCGGTCATCATCGCGACGAAGCCGGCGACGAGCGCCGACACGGAGGTATCGGCGAAAAAGCGGCGGCCGCCGGCGCGGCCAGCGCTCGCGGTGGGCGAGGGGTTCATGCTATCTCCGGGGGAGGCCGCCCGGACGCGGCCTTCGTGTCTGCGGGTAGGTGTCGTTACTTGCTGAGTGCGCGCATCGCGGTTTCGAGGCCCGCGAGCGTGAGCGGATACATGCGATGGCCGAGCAGGTCGCGGATGACCGCGACCGACTGCCGGTATTCCCATAGCCGCTCGGGCTCGGGGTTCAGCCACGCATGATGGGGGAACTGGTCGGCGAGGCGGCGCAGCCACACGGCGCCGGCTTCCGGGTTGTTGTATTCGACCGAGCCGCCGGGCTGCAGCACTTCGTACGGGCTCATCGTTGCGTCGCCGACGAAGATCAGCTTGTAGTCGGGCGTGAACTTGTGCAGCACGTCCCACGTCGCGGTGCGTTCCGAGTGGCGGCGGCGGTTGTTCTTCCACAGGTGGTCGTACACGCAGTTGTGGAAGTAGAAAAATTCGAGGTGCTTGAATTCGGCCTTCGCGGCCGAGAACAGCTCCTCGGTGCGCTTGATGTGGTCGTCCATCGAGCCGCCGACGTCGAGCAGCATCAGCACCTTCACGTTGTTGTGGCGCTCGGGCACCATCCGCAGGTCGAGCCAGCCCGCGTTCGCGGCCGTGCTGTGGATCGTGCCGGGCAGGTCGAGCTCCTCGGCGGCGCCTTCGCGCGCGAAACGGCGCAGCCGCCGCAGCGCGACCTTGATGTTGCGCGTGCCGATCTCGACGGAATCGTCATAGTCGCGGTACGCGCGCGCTTCCCACACCTTCACCGCGGTGCGGTTGCCGTTCGACGGGCCGCCGATGCGCACGCCTTCTGGGTTGTAGCCGCCGTGCCCGAACGGCGACGTGCCGCCGGTGCCGATCCACTTGTTGCCGCCTTCGTGGCGTTCCTTCTGCTCGTCGAGCAGTGCCTTCAAGCGCTCCATCAGCTTGTCGAGCCCGCCCATCGCTTCGATCTGCGCCTTTTCGTCCGGCGACAGCTCGCGCTCGAGGCGCTTCTCGAGCCAGTCGAGCGGAATGTCGAACGCTTCGGACGGCAGCGCGGACACGCCGTGGAAATACGCGCCGAATGCCTGGTCGAACTTGTCGAAGTACTGCTCGTCCTTGACGAGCGTCATCCGCGCAAGGAAGTAGAACGCGTCGATCGACGGCGAGATCAGCCCGGCCTTCAGCGATTCGAGCAGCGTCAGGTATTCCTTCACCGAGACGGGCAGCTTGGCTGCGCGCAGCGCGTAGAAGAAATTGAGCAGCATGGCCGGGCCTTCGCGGGTTTTGGGGGGATTACCGGTTGTGCCGGTTCATGTAGACGAGCCGTTCGAGCAGGCTCAGGTCCTGCTCGTTCTTCAGCAGCGCGCCCGCGAGCGGCGGCACGATCTGCTTCGCGTCCGCGCCGCGCAGCGCGTCGGCCGGGATGTTCTCGGCGAGCAGCAGCTTCAGCCAGTCGAGCAGTTCGGATGTCGACGGCTTCTTTTTCAGGCCCGACACGCCGCGCAAGTCGAAGAAACTCGCGAGCGCCGCGCGCAGCAGCTCCTCGCGGATGTCGGGGAAGTGGACCGCGACGATCTTCTGCATCGTCGACGGATCGGGAAACTGGATGTAGTGGAAGAAGCAGCGGCGCAGGAACGCGTCGGGCAGCTCCTTCTCGTTGTTCGACGTGATGATGACGAGCGGGCGGTGCTTCGCGCGCACGGTCTCGCGCGTCTCGTACACGTGGAATTCCATCCGGTCGAGCTCGCGCAGCAGGTCGTTCGGGAATTCGATGTCGGCCTTGTCGATCTCGTCGATCAGCAGCACGCTCGGGTGCTCGGCATCGAACGCCTGCCACAGCACGCCCTTGACGATGTAGTTCGAGATGTCCTTCACGCGCTCGTCGCCGAGCTGCGAATCGCGCAGCCGCGATACGGCGTCGTATTCGTACAGGCCCTGCTGCGCTTTGGTGGTCGACTTGATGTGCCACTGCAGGAGCGGCATGTCGAGCGCGGCGGCCACTTCCTCGGCGAGCATGGTCTTGCCGGTGCCGGGCTCGCCCTTGATCAGCAGCGGGCGTTGCAGCGTCAGTGCGGCATTGACCGCGAGCTTCAGATCGTCGGTGGCGACGTAGTGCGAGGACCCTTCGAAACGCATGGCGGCGCTCTTCTTCATCGGGAAAAAAACCCAGTATAAGTCAGAAGGGCTGTGCGGTTGGGCCGCGCCCGCGTATCGTTGCGGGGCTGTGGCGGAGCGAACCGGGGCGCCTTATGGACGCGTTCCCTGCCGACGCGGTACAATCTGGCCGTTTTTTTTGGCCTGCGTGGCGATCCGATAAGCACAACGGCGCGGGCCGTTGCCGCTTTGGCGCCAGTTTCCCCTCAAGCTAGGTTACAAGAGCTATGAACAAATTCGTCGGCAAACACGTCGTTGTCGCAGCGCTCGTGGCGCTCGCGGGCAGCGCGCAGGCGGCCGGTGTGGTCGGCAACCCGAAGGACGGGGCGGGCAAGGCCGCCATGTGCATCGGTTGCCACGGCATCCAGGACTACCGTGCGGCGTACCCGGAGGTCTACCGGGTGCCTGTCCTCGGCGGCCAGAACCAGCAATACCTCGAGAACGCGCTGAAGGCCTACCGCAAGAAGGATCGTCACTTCCCGTCGATGAACGCGGTCGCCGGTTCGCTGACGGACCAGGACATCGCGGATCTGGCGGCCTACTACGCCGTCCAGAAGGCCGACTCGAAGGACAATCCCTACAAGTAAGCGCGCGCCGCCGATCTCTCCGGCGGGACAGGAGCATTCATGAACAACGCATTCAAGACGGCGGCGGTTGCACTGGCGGCCGGCCTCGCGATCGGTACCGCGCACGCGGCGGACGCCACGAAGGGCAAGGAGCTGGTCGAATCGCACAACTGCGCGGCCTGCCACGGCGCGCAGATGAACAAGCCGATCAACGCCGAATATCCGCGCCTCGCCGGCCAGCATGCCGACTACCTCGTGTGGGCGATGCGCCAGTACCAGATGGGGCTGACGAACCCGCTGCTCGGCCGCAACAACGCGATCATGCAGGCGCAAGTGCAGAGCCTGTCGGTCAGCGACATGAAGGACATCGCGTCCTACATCGAATCGCTGAAAGAGACCGATCTCGTGTTCAAGAAGTAAGCGCGACGGGCCCGACAGGCCCGCGCAGCAAAAATACCCCGCCTCGGCGGGGTATTTTTTTGCCCGCGGCGCTCAGTCGCGCGACGCGCGGCGCAGGATGCGCTGCAGGTACGCGTCCGTATCGGGCGGCGTATTCGTGCGCTGCGCCTCCCAGATCGTCTCGCCGAGGCATTCCATGATCGCGTGCTGCGCGTCGTGGGTCGAGTCGAGCTTCGCCGCCAGCTTGTCGTGCGCGGCGCGGATGCCGGGCGGCTGGTCGATCGACAACTGCTCGCTGATCGCGAGGTGCATCGACAGGTGCAGGAACGGGTTCGTGCGACCTTCCTCGGGCGTGTACTCGCGCGCGGCGGCGCCGTCGGTGTCGGCGAGTTCGTCGTGATATTCGGGATGCTCGACGATCCAGTCGGCTGCCATCGCTTCCAGCGGCGTCAGGATCTCGCCGGCGCGCTGCTTGCGCCAGGTCTCGGTGAAAAAGCGACGCACTTCGTCGCGGCTCGGATTGAACATGGTGGGGAAACGTCGTAATTCGGGCGGCGTCATGCCGCGTCGCGCATTGTACGCCGGGTCGGCGCACGGCGCTGGCGGCGGCCTGGAGCGGGCTGAGCGGCGGCGGTGACGCGGCTGCTGGCCTGCAGGTAGCGCCGGCGCCGGCCAGCCGAGATCGCTCAAGTGCAGCGGCAGCGGAACGGGTAAGCGCGGGCTAGGCTCGTGGACGCCGCGCCGCTACACTCCGACGATTCCCGTTACCGCGCCGTTCCCACCCGCTCAGCCATGGCCACCACCGCCCGCCCATCGTCCACCGCCCTGCAGGGCACGCTTTACGTCGCGCTGTCCGCCGCCGCGTTCGGCGCGATGGCGATCTTCGGCCGCTACGCGTATGCGGCCGGTGTCGACGTGCTCGGGCTGCTGATCGTGCGCTTCGCGATCGGCGGCGCGGTGCTCGCCGCGATCGCGCGGCACCGCCGCGTCGCGTGGCCGCGCGGGCGTGCGCTTGCGCCGCTCGTGGCGATGGGCGCGCTCGGCTACGTCGGGCAGTCGTTCTGTTATTTCAGCGCGCTGCAGCACGCGCAGGCGAGCCTCGTCGCGCTGCTGCTGTACCTGTATCCAGCCTTCGTCACGCTGCTGGCCGCGTGGTGGCTCGACGAGCGCCTCACGCGCGCGAAGGCCGTCGCGCTCGTGCTGTGCGTCGCGGGTTCGGCGCTGATGGTCGGCGGCGGACACGGCGAACCGCTCGGGATCGCGCTCGCGCTGGCCGCCGCGGTGATTTATTCGCTGTACATCGTCGGCGGCACGAAGGCGACGCGTGGCGTCGATCCGCTCGCGACCACCGCGATCATCTGCCTGTCGGCAACCGCGACGCTCGTGGCGATTGCCGTCGTGCGGACCGCGGCATTCGGCGCGCCGCCGCGCTGGCCCGTGACGGCCGGCGGCTGGGCGTCGATGCTCGCGATCGCGCTCGTCTCGACGGTCGCAGCGATGCTCGCGTTCTTCGCCGGGCTCGAGCGGCTCGGGGCCGCGCGCACGTCGATGCTGTCGACGCTCGAGCCGGTCGTGACGGTCGCGCTCGCGGCGCTGCTGTTCGGTGAAGCGCTGTCGCCGCTGCAGTGGGCGGGCGGCGTCGCGATCCTCGCGGCCGTGCTGGCGCTCGTGCGCGCGGGCGGCGCAGCCGCTGACGATGCTACCGCGACATCCAACGCGTAGCCGGGGAGGGGAAAGCCGCGGGCGCCGCGATGGTGCCTGCGGGGCCGGCTGCGCAGGCCCGGTTCGATCGGCCCGCGCGGTGCGTCTCAGTCGTGCCTGACGCTTACTCGTTGGGCGGCGGCGTCTTCGGCCTGAATTCGCACAGCGGCTCGATCGCGCAGTGCCAGCATTCGGGCTTGCGGGCCTTGCACACATAGCGCCCGTGCAGGATCAGCCAGTGATGCGCGTCCTGCAGGAATTCCTTCGGCGTGAATTTCTCGAGCGCTGCCTCGACGGCCCGCACGTCCTTGCCCGGGGCGAGCCCCGTGCGATTCGCGACGCGGAAGATATGCGTGTCGACCGCGATCGTCGGCTGGCCGAACGCGGTGTTCAGCACGACGTTGGCGGTCTTGCGGCCGACGCCCGGCAGGCTTTCGAGCGCTTCGCGATCGGCCGGCACCTCGCCGTCGTAGCGCTCGAGCAGGATCCGGCACGTCGCGACCACGTTCTTCGCCTTGGTCCGGTATAGACCGATCGTCTTGATGTACTCGGTGACGCCTTCCTCGCCAAGCGCGACGATTTGTCGCGGGGTGTTCGCGACCGGAAACATCTTCCGCATCGCCTTGTTGACCGACACGTCGGTCGCCTGCGCGGACAGCATCACGGCGATCAGCAGCTCGAACGGCGTCGTGTATTCGAGCTCGGTGGTCGGATGCGGGTTGAGGCTCTGCAGCGTTTCGTAGATCGCGTGTCGTTTGCTGGCGTTCATGGAGCGTTCTGGTCGGGCGGCGCGGGCGGGCCGCCCTGGTCGTCGTTGCCTGCGTCGTTGTCGTCGCCGTTGCCATTGCCGCCCGGCGCCGCGGCTTCGGCGTCGCGCTGCGCCTGCTGTTCGGCCAGCCGTTTGCGGCGGGCCTCGGCCGCGTCGATCTGCGCCTGGACGGCTGCGCTCACGCCTTCGGTGTTCTGCGGCCCGGCGCCTTGCCCGGACAGTTCTTCCTTCTTCTTGCGCGCGCGCTCGAGCGCGGCGGCGATGATCGCGCGCTTCTTCGCGTCGGCGTCGTCTGCGGCCGGTGCGGCGGCTGGCGCGCCGGGCTGCGGATCGGGCTGTACCGTGGCCGGCTTCGCGGCGCTGGCCGCGCGGCGTGCGGCGGCGCGCGCTTCCGCGGCCTCGCGTTCGCGGCGCTGGCGGGCGAGCCGGAGGTCGTGGCGTTCGCGCGCGGCATCCGCCTGGTCCTGCGACCACGCATCCCAGCCCGTGCGATCGCCGGTCACGGGCAGCATCGCGATGCAGTCGACGGGGCAAGGCGGCACGCACAGGTCGCAGCCCGTGCACAGCGACTCGACGATCGTGTGCATCTGCTTCGGTGCGCCGACGATTGCGTCGACCGGGCACGCCTGCATGCACAGCGTGCAGCCGATGCACAGGCTTTCGTCGATGAATGCGACGGCGCGCGGATGCTCGCTGCCGTTGACGGGGTTCAGCGGAATCACCGGCTTGCCGAGCAGGCCCGCGAGGCGCGCGATGCCTTCGGCGCCGCCGGGCGGGCACTGGTTGTAGTTCGCGTCGCCGGCGGCGATCGCCTCGGCGTACGGACGGCAGCCGTTATAGCCGCACTTTGTGCATTGCGTCTGGGGAAGCAGATCTTCGATGCGATCCGCGAGTGTTTTGGAGTCGGTCACGGTGACAACGGGCGCAGCGGCGCCGAATGGCTCTCGGCCGCGTCGGGCGCGGCCGGAAAGGTTTGCCAAAGCTTGATTATCGCCGATTTCCCGCATTGCGCTGGACGCCGTCTGTGCGCATAATCGAACCGCTTTTTTGCAGGGGCTCAGCAGGAGGGCGGCCGCACGCGGCGCGCCCGTTCCAGGGCGGCCGGCGCCGAGGCGGTGGGGGTGCCGGTCCGGATCACGCGGCTCACATAGCAAAACGCCACCATGAATCAGCCAAAAATCAAAAGAGATCCTGAAGGTACGCGGCGCCGCATCCTGATGGCGGCAGCCGAAGAGTTCGCGAGTGGAGGGCTGTTCGGCGCGCGCGTCGACCAGATCGCGCGCCGGGCCGAAACCAACGAGCGCATGCTCTATTACTACTTCGGCAGCAAGGAGCAGCTGTTTACGGCCGTGCTCGAACACGCGTTCTCCGCACTGACCGAGGCCGAGCGCGTGCTCGATCTCGACGGCGTCGCGCCGGTCGAAGCCGTCACACGGCTCGCGCATTTCGTTTGGGACTACTACCGCGACCATCCGGAACTGCTCAGGCTCATCAACAACGAGAACCTGCACGAGGCACGCTACCTGCACAAGTCGACGCGGATCCGCGAGATGATGTCGCCGATCGTCGCGAAGCTCGGCAACGTGCTGATGCGCGGCCAGAAGGCCGGGCTGTTCCGCGCGGACGTCGATCCGCTGCGCTTCTACGTGACGCTGTCGGGGCTCGGCTACTACATCGTGTCGAACCGCTTCACGCTCGCCGCGACGCTCGGCCGGGACTTCACCGACACCGACGAGCGTGCGGAGATGGTCCGGATGAACACCGAGGTGCTGCTCGCGTATCTGCTGCGGCGCTGACGCGCCGGCAAGCGGCCGCCGGATGCAAAAACGCCGCCGTGCGCAAGCAACGGCGGCGTTTTTTCGTCGGAACGCGATGCGTCAGGCGGCCTTGCGCGCACGCACGGTTTTGGCGCGCGGGCTGTTGCTGGCACGTTTCGCGGCCGGTGCGGCCTTCGCAGGGGCAGCGACCGGGGCCGGAGCCTTCGCCGCGCGCGTGCGCTTCGCCGCGGTGGCCCGCGTCGTTTCGGCCTGCGCGTTATCGGCCGGCACGGCCGTAAGCGTCACGGCCGCCGGCGCATCGGGACGATCCTTCGTCGCGCCGTTCTTCGGTTCCGGCGCATGCTCGCGGATGAAGTCGCGCAGTTGCGGGTAGATGATCGTGCGCCAGCGGCGTCCCGAGAAAATCCCGTAGTGGCCGCACTTCTCGGCGGTCAGGCTGCGGCGCTGGTCTTGCGGGATGCCCGTGCACAGCTCGTGCGCGACGTGCGTCTGGCCGCTGCCCGAGATGTCGTCGAGTTCGCCCTCGATCGTCATCAGCGCGGTGTGCTTGATGTCCTGCGGACGCACGCGCTCGCCTTCGACATCCCACGTCCCTTCGGCAAGCCGGAATTCCTGGAACACGACGCGGATCGTCTCGAGGTAATACTCGGCGGCCATGTCGAGCACCGCGTTGTACTCGTCGTAGAAGCGGCGGTGCGCTTCGGCGTCGTCCTCGTCACCGCGCAGCAGGCTCTGGTAGAAATCCCAGTGCGATTGCGCGTGCCGTTCCGGGTTCATCGCGACGAAGCCCGTGTGCTGCAGGAAGCCCGGATACACGTGGCGGCCTTCGCCCGGATAATTCGCGGGCACCGTGTGGATCACGTTGTTCTCGAACCACGCGGTCGAATGCTGCGTGGCGAGCGAATTCACCGACGTCGGGCTGCGGCGCGCGTCGATCGGGCCGCCCATCATCGTCATCGTGAGCGGCGTTTCCTCGCCGCGGCTCGCCATCAGCGAGATCGCCGCAAGCACCGGCACCGTCGGCTGGCACACCGAGATCACGTGCAGGTTGCGCGCGCCGATGTGGCGGATGAATTCCTGGATATACGCGATGTAATCGTGCAGGTGGAACGGGCCGGTCTCGACCGGCACCATCCGCGCGTCGATCCAGTCGGTGATGTAGACCTTGTGATCCTGCAGCAGCGTGCGCACCGTGTCGCGCAGCAAAGTCGAGTGGTGGCCCGACAGCGGCGCGCAGACCAGCACGACCGGCTCGTCCTTCAGTTGCGTGACGGCGTCGGCGTCGTCCGAATAGCGCTTGAAACGCAGCAGGTTGCAGAACGGCTTCTCGACGATCGTCTGCTCGACGATCGGGATGTTGTGGCCATCCTTGACGATCTGATGAAGGTTGAATTCGGGCTTCTCGTAATCCTTGCCGAGCCGGTACATCAGTTCGTAGGCGGCGGCCATCCGCGTCGCACCCGGCATCAGCGAGAACGGGCTGGACGGATTGGCGAACGACTTGGAGGCGGCCTGGGCCCAGGCCGTGAGCGGGCTCAGCATGGCCCGCTGGAATTCGTGCAGTTGGTAAAGCATGCAGACTACTCCCGCGTGGGGGACGGTGCGCAAGGGCGGCGTGGGGCGTCGCGGCGTGCCGTGGGGGTCAGCGGCCGGCCATGTTGCACTGCGGCCGGACAATCGTGTCGATCATATCGGACAACGACGAATGGTGCAATGCAACATTTCCCCGGTTTTTCATCAAACTTTTGCGATTTGACGTTCTCTGAACAACCCGCCCGCGCTCCCGCTCAGCGCCCGGTGGCCACGGCCGGCGCGGGCTGGCCTGCCGCGCGGGCCATGGCGTCCTCGTGGTGCATCAGGTTCATCGCGGTATGCACGAGCGCCACGTGCGAGAACGCCTGCGGGAAGTTGCCGACGAGCCGGCCCTCGACCGGGTCATATTCCTCGGCGAGCAGCCCGAGGTCGTTGGACAGCGCGAGCAGCCGGCTGAACAGCCGGTGCGCGTCGTCGATCCGGCCGAGCAGCGCGTAGTTGTCGACCAGCCAGAAGCTGCATGCGAGAAACGTGCCTTCGCCGGGCGGCAGGCCGTCGTCGTACTCGGTCGTGCGGTAGCGCATCACGAGCCCGTCGTGCAGCAATTCCCGCTCGATCGCTTCGACCGTGCCGACGACGCGCGGGTCTTCCGGCGGCAGGAAGCCGAGCAGCGGCATCAGCAGCACGCTCGCGTCGAGCTCGTCGCTGCCGTAGCTCTGCGCGAACGCCTGCTTGCCTTCGTGCCACGCGTTGTCGCAGACGTCGGCGTGGATCTGCTCGCGCAGCGCGCGCCAGCGGTCGAGCGAGCCGGGCAGCCGGAACATTTCCGCCGACTTGATCGCGCGGTCGAACGCGACCCACGCCATCACCTTCGAGAACGTGAAATGGCGGCGGCCGCCGCGCGTTTCCCAGATTCCCTCGTCGGGTTCCCGCCAGATCTTCTCGAGATGGTCGAGCAGCGTGCACTGCACGGACCAGACCGTGTCGTCGGCCTGCAGGCCACCCACGCGCGCGAGGTGCAGCGCGGCCATCACCTCGCCGAACACGTCGAGCTGGAGCTGGTTCGCGGCGCCGTTGCCGACGCGTACCGGCTTCGAGTCCTGATAGCCGGGCAGCCAGTCGAGTTCTATTTCCGGCAGCCGGCGCTCGCCGGCGATCCCGTACATGATCTGGATCTGCTCGGGCGAGCCGGCCATGACGCGGCCGAGCCACGAGCGCCACGCGCGCGCCTCGTCGTAGTAGCCGCCGCGCATCAGCGCGAGCAGCGTGATCGTCGCATCGCGCAGCCAGCAGTAGCGATAGTCCCAGTTGCGGTTGCCGCCGATCTTCTCGGGCAGCGACGTGGTCGGCGCGGCGACGATGCCGCCGGTCGGTTCGTACGCGAGCGCCTTCAGCGTGATCAGCGAACGGCGCACGGCGGCCGCGTAGCGGCCCTGCACCTGGCAGCGGCCCGACCATTCGAGCCAGTAGTTCTCGGTGCGCGCGAGCATCGACAGCGGGTCGCGTGCGGGCGGCAACCGCAGGTGCGATGCCGCATAGCTGAGCGAGAACGGCACGCGCTCGTCCGCGCTCACCGTGAATTCCGCGAGCGTATGGAGGTTTTCGCCGGTGAGCGGCACTGGCGTGCGCAGCACGACGGTGTCGGGGCCGGCGATCGCCTTCATGCCGTCCTCGCGGGCCAGTTGCGTGACCCACGGGATCGAGAAACCGTAGTCGAAGCGCAACACGAGCTCCATGCGCATCTTCATCGTGCCGTGGCGGCCGACGACGATCCGCACCAGTTCGGACCAGCCGTTGCCGGGCGGCATGAAGTCGACCACGGTGACGGCGCCGTCGGCGCTTTCGTAATCGGTTTCGAGAATCAGCGTGTCGCCGCGATAGCGGCGGGTCGTGTGCGTGATCGCGGCGTCGGCGGCCGGCGCGAGCAGCCAGCGGCCGTGTTCGGGCGTGCCGATGAGCGCCGCGAAGCAGGCGCCCGAATCGAAGCGGGGCCAGCACAGCCAGTCGACGGAGCCGTCTTTTGCGATCAGCGCGGCGGTATGGCCGTCGCCGACGAGGGCGTAGTCTTCGATCAGGGCGGGCATGGGCAGGCGATCCTTGGTTTCGAGTTCACAATGCGGACGACGGCGGCCGGGCTTCACGCCCTGACGCCGTGCCCCGTATACTCGGCCGGGCGGCGGAGCGCGTGAACGGCCGGCGTTTCGTCCTATCTCAACACTTGAAGCGAATCGATGCAAGGAGGATTCAATGCCCATCCGTTTACGCGAGCATGACGCACGCGCTTCGACACGAGGGTTCCCGCTTAGGCTCGCTCACTGGATGAAAGGTTTCGCGATCGTGCTCTCACTGTCCGCGACCCATGCATTTGCGCAGCAATCGCCCGTACCGGCCGACGGCGTCTACAACCTGCTCGTCGGCACCTATACGGGCGGCGGCAGCGACGGCATCTATGTTTACCGCTTCGATACCAAAACCGGCAGCGTCGCGCCCGTGTCGTCGGCGAAGACCGAGAATCCGTCGTACCTGTTGCCGAGCCGCGACGGTCGCACCGTCTACGCGGTCAACGAACTGCCCGGCGACAACGGGCCGGCGACACAGCGCGGCGGCGTCAGCGCATTCCGCTTCGACGCGAAGACGGGCGCGCTGACCTTCATCGATCGCGTGTCGTCGGAAGGGAACGATCCTTGCTATCTCGCACTGTCGCCGGACGGCAAGTACCTCGTGACGGCCAACTACTCGGTCGCGTCGGATCCGGGCGGCAGCTTCGCGGTGTTTCCGCTGCGCGACGACGGAGCAGTTGGCCGGGCCGCGCTGACCGTGCACCACGAAGGCAAGGGGCCCGTGAAGGGCCGCCAGGACGGCGCGCACGTGCACTCGACGGTGTTTTCGCCGGACGGCCATTACCTGTTCGTGCAGGATCTCGGCGCGGACAAGGTCTACGGCTACCGCTACACGGTGGACGGCAGCCGCGGGCTGATCAGCCCGACCGACACGCGCTACACGCCGGTGAAGGCCGGCTCGGGCCCGCGTCACATGGTGTTCGGCGCCGACGGCCGGTTCGCGTACGTGACGAGCGAGCTCAACGCGTCGGTCGAGGTGTTCGGCTACCGTGACGGCAAGCTGACGCCGGTCGAGACGCTGCCGATGACGGCGCCGGGCTTCAAGGGCAAGGTCGGCGGCGGCGCGATCCACCTGTCGCCGGACGGTCGCTTCCTGTACGTGAGCAACCGCGGCGACGTGAACGACCTCGTGATCTATGCGGTGAACCAGGCCGACGGCCGGCTGAAGCATGTCGGCCGCCAGTCGAGCCTCGGCAAGACGCCGCGCGAGTTCCTGATCGATCCGACCGGCAAATGGCTGATCGTCGGCAACCAGGACAGCGATACGTTCTACGTGTTCAGCCGCGATGTCGAAACGGGGCAGCTCGGCCCGAATCCGCAGAAGGTCGCGGTCGGCAAGCCGGTCGACTTCAAGCTGGTGCCGGTGCAGTAAACGACAAAGGGCGCTGCCGATGATGCAGCGCCCTTTGTTTTCCGGGGCGGCCGGTTTCCCGGTGCGCCGGTATCGGTCGATGGCGGCCGACCGGCCGCCGCGCTCAGTCGGCCGCGGCCGGCACGAGCACCTCGCGGCTGCCGTTGATGCCCATCGCAGACACGAGCCCGGCCGCCTCCATCTGCTCGACGAGGCGCGCGGCACGGTTGTAGCCGATGCGCAACTGCCGCTGCACCGACGAGATCGACGCGCGCCGCGTGCGCACGACGAACGCGACGGCTTCGTCGTACAGCGGATCGGCTTCCGCGTCCGGCGCTTCGCCGAACAGGTCCTGCGTCGCGCCGTCGGCGGCCGGGCCGTCGAGAATCCCTTCCTCGTACTGCGGCTCGCCGAACTGCTTCAGGTACTCGACGATCCGGTGCACTTCCTCGTCGGCGACGAACGCGCCGTGCACGCGCTGGGGATAGCCCGTGCCCGGCGGCAGGAACAGCATGTCGCCCATCCCGAGCAGCGATTCGGCGCCCATCTGGTCGAGGATCGTGCGCGAGTCGATCTTCGACGACACCTGGAACGCGACGCGCGTCGGGATGTTCGCCTTGATCAGACCCGTGATCACGTCGACGGACGGACGCTGGGTGGCCAGGATTAGGTGGATGCCGGCCGCGCGCGCCTTCTGCGCGAGGCGCGCGATCAGCTCTTCGATCTTCTTGCCGGCGACCATCATCAGAT
This sequence comes from Burkholderia catarinensis, assembly GCF_001883705.2. Lineage (GTDB taxonomy): Bacteria > Pseudomonadota > Gammaproteobacteria > Burkholderiales > Burkholderiaceae > Burkholderia > Burkholderia catarinensis. Next base: position 112,218 of record NZ_MDEQ02000010.1, on the reverse strand, counting down.
CGGCCAGCTCGTCGATCACGACGACGATCAGCGGCAGCTTCGACAGCGGCTCGGGATCCTCGGGCGTCAGCGAGAACGGGTTGCCGATCTTCTTTTCCTTCGCTTCCGCGTCGCGGATCTTCTGGTTGAAGCCCGCGAGGTTGCGCACGCCGACGGCCGACATCAGCCGGTAGCGCTTCTCCATTTCGCCGACGCACCAGTTCAGCGCGTTCGCCGCGAGCTTCATGTCGGTGACGACCGGTGCGAGCAGGTGCGGGATGCCTTCGTAGACCGACAGCTCCAGCATCTTCGGGTCGATCATGATGAGCCGCACGTCTTCCGGCGTCGCCTTGTACAGCAGCGACAGGATCATCGCGTTGATCGCGACCGACTTGCCCGAGCCCGTCGTGCCGGCGACGAGCATGTGCGGCGCCTTCGCGAGATCGGTGACGACCGGGTGGCCCGTGATGTCCTTGCCCATCGCGATCGTCAACTGCGACGGCGAATGCTGGTACTCGCGCGACGCGAGAATTTCCGACAGGCGGATCATCTGGCGCTTCGCGTTCGGCAGCTCGAGGCCCATGCAGGTCTTGCCGGGAATCGTCTCGACGACGCGGACCGACGTGAGGCCGAGGCCGCGCGACAGGTCCTTCATCAGCCCGACGATCTGGCTGCCGCGCACGCCGAGCGCGGGTTCGATCTCGAAGCGCGTGATCACGGGGCCGGCCGATGCGCCGACGACCGTCACCGGCACCTTGAATTCCTGCAGCCGCTGTTCGATCACCTGCGCCGTCTGCGCCAGGTGTTCCTCGGTGATCGGTTCGACGTCGTCGGACGCGGGCTCGAGCAGGTCGAGCGTCGGCAGTTCGACGTTGAACGACGCGGGCGCGTGGAATTCGAACGCGTTCGGGCGCGGCGCGCGCGCCGGGGTGTCGGGGGCCGGTGAGTCGGCTGCGGCCGGCACGGCCGGCTCGATTGCCGCGGCGGCGGTTGCGTCGGCCTGCGGGGCAACGGGAATCGTCGGCGCGAGCAGACTCGCGCCGGGGACGATTGCTCCCGGCTGCGGTGCCGCGGCCGATGCGGCCGCCGGCGTCGCGGGCCCATTCGACACGGACCAGCTCGCCAGCAATGCGGCGGGGGCGGGTGAAGTTTCGAACGTCGTGGTTGCGGTGATGGCGGACGCGGCAGCGATCGACGGAGCCTGCATCGCGGTTGCTGCGCCGATGGACGCCGGCGATCCGATCGAGACGGCAGGCGAGCCTGCGACCGGGTAAGCCGGGGCCGCCGGGGCCGTGGTCATCGGGGCGACTGCGCCGGAGGACGCTATCGTCGCGACGGTAGCGGCTGGCGGCACGGGCAGGCTTGCTGCCGGCTGCGGGGCGACCGCGCCGGATGCGCCGAATGTCGTACCGGCCGACGCGGTTGCCGTGTTGGCCGGAAGCGTCGATGCGGGCGCGGAAGGCTGTGCAGCGATCGGGACGAACGTGAAATTCACGGGCGTCGCGGTGACGGGCGTTGCGGGCGCTTGCGCAGCCGAACCGGCGGCCGGGCTAGAAGCGCCGGTTGTTGCCGGCGCCGCGGCGGGCGCAACGCTCGGTGCGGATGCAGGTGCCGGCACCGGTGCAGTCGAACCGTGGGCGGTGCCGGCGAGCGGCCACGTCGTGGCGGCAGAAGCCGTCGGCGCGGCGGCAAACGGTTGAGCGGCCGACGATTCCGGCAATTCCGGGGAAGCGGCCGTATGAGTCGTTGCAGGTTGCACCGTCGACGGAATCGACGGCGTCCGCGCCCAATCCGTCGCGAGCGTGGCGCCCTGAGCGATTGCCGGCAGCGGCGCTGCACGCTCCGCTGCGTCAGGCGTGGCGGCTACCGGGGCGGTACCCGATGCGGCCGGTACCGGCGTTGTCGCAAGCGGCATGGCCTCGGAAATTGCGCGCGCCGACGTTCCGGCGATCGACGAAGCGGGCAGGGCCGCGAACGGAGCGATGCCTCCGGCGGGTTTTACGTCGGCGTGCGCATCGGCGCTGCCCTGCGGCACGCTGGCCGATGCAGCACGATCGATTGCAGGAGCCGGTTGTGCGCCGTACTTGTCGTCGGTATCGATGCGCGCAAGGGGTTGGCTTGCGGCGATGTCATGAACCGCTTCGGCTTCCGGTTGCGCGGAGGCGGCGTTGGCCGGCTCCGATTCCGTCGCGTCAGCCGGCGATTCGGCGATCGGGTTCGCGGCCGATACGTCGAACGCGGGAACCGGCTGGCTGGCGAGGTCTTCCCACGGCGCGAGGTCGATGGGCGTGTCGAACGATTGTGCGGACGTGATCCCGGATGCCGGCGCGGCGGGCGCATCGGCGACGTGCCGGATCTCGTCGTCGGCGTGACGCGAAAACGCGCTGTCGGCGATGCCGGAATTCGACCGTGCGTGCGGCGGGGCGTCGTCGAACGCCGGGCCCCCCCAATCGGCAACGGGAGTGTGAATACCGGGCTCTGCCGGCATGAATGCGTCGAGCACGATCGGTGCGCTGTTGTCGTACGCGGGTGCGGCATCGTGTTCGACCGGAACACCGGCGTCATGGGACGCGATGCCGTGGAGCGCGGAGACGATCCCGTTCGACACGGCCGCCGATGCCGGCGCTGCAATGCTGCCTGCTGCCACCGCAACACCGGCCACGGCCGCCGCGGGCGCTGCGTCGGCCGGCTGCGAACCGCCCAGCGTCGCCCATTGCGCGGTGCTGGCTTCGATCGAACGCAGCGTATCGTGAACGCTCGGTGCCGGCGTGATCGGTGCGGCGGGCTTTTCCGTCCATGCATAGAGCGGTGCGCGCGCCGGCGTTTGCTGCGACGGGCGGCGTTGCGCCGCGTCAGGCGTCAGGCCGGCCGCGCCTGCTCCTGCGACCGGTCGGCCGGGCGGGTGGGGCGGCTGCGTGCCGACCGGCCGCGGCGTGACCGTGGCGCGCGGAGCGGTTTGCTTCAACGCAGCGGTGACCGGTCGCGCGGCAGTCGGACGCGGGCGGACGGGTTCGAATCCGACAGGAAGCGGGGCCGGATCCGGGCGCGACACTTGCGCGTTCGCCGCTGCGCGCGCGAGGCTGGCGGTGCTGCCGGTCGTGGGGGGCGGCATCGCACTGGTCGGGATCGGCGCGGGCGGCGCCGGCACGCGCTGGGGCACGGTCGCGGTCGGCTTCAGCCAGCCCGACGGCGCGACGGGTTCCGTGTGCGGACGCGGGGGCGTCTTCGGGGGCGTCTTGCTGCGCGGCTTCGGCCGCGCCTGCGGGTCGGGTTTCCACAGCGTCGGGCGCGAATATCGGCCGTTCTGGCGCGGCGCCATCGAGTTGACGGTATGCGCGGTGGTCGGCTGGACGATGTCGTCGTCGCGATGCAGCGCGCTGCGCGGCAGGTCGGCGATGCCGCGCGCGTCGTCGTCGTCGCCGTCGCGCGACAGCTTGACGCCGAACGACGTGTCGACCCACGCGGCGAACTGCCGCCAGCCGATGCCGGTCAGCCAGGGCAGCCCGGCGAAAAACAGCACGACCATCGCGACCGGCGTGCCGATCGGGCCGAGCACGTGGGCGAAGCCTGCCGAGAATGCATGGCCGAGCGCGTTCGTGTCGGGGCCCGACAGCGGGCTCGTCAGCGTGCAGCTTGCAACGAATACCGCGGCGAAACCGAGCCACAGGCGGATCGAACCGCGGCCGGCGAGCCCGCCGCCGCCGGGCAGCATTGCCTGCACGAGACGCCAGAAGAGAAGGAGGAACCAGACGGCGGAGATGCCGAACCAGCCGAAGACTACCGTGTGCATGCTTTGAAACAGGAGTGGGGAGGGGCGCGCGGGGCGCGACCCGCCGAGTTTAACCGGCCGGCGAACAAGACTCTAACGCGGCGTGATTTCGATTCACGCCGCGCGACGCGTGTGCCGTGCACACGCGCGTGGCGCGCCACGCGAAGGCGGTCGGTCGGCCTTCGCGCGCGCCGTTGCATCAAGGGCTCCGGTGCGTGAAGGTCAGCGTTGCGCCGGCGTTGGTCACGATCTGCAATTGCTGAGGCGCGCGCATCTGCACGCCGGTCTTTTCGACGTGGGCGAGCGCGTCGAGGTACGCGTGTTCGAGCTGGCCGCCGAGCGTATTCGGGCAGGCCATCCGCGTGCCGGCCAGCGGGCCGAAGCTCAGCAGGCCGTTCTTGATCGCGTAGGTGCCCATGTAGCGGTTGCAGCCCGAGAACCCGCTGGCGCGCCGGATGCCCGACTCGGTCGACAGCGCGAGCTTGATCGGCTCGCCGTTGTCGCCGTGCGGGATCGCGCGTTGCGTGCCGTCGGCGTTCAGCCAGCTGGTGAGTTCCCAGCTCGTGTCGTCGAGCAGCTGGACGGCGGCCGGGTTGTACGGGTCGGGCGCGGGGGCGGCGGAATCGGGATGGGTCGGCATCGCGCAGGCGGCGAGAAGCGTGGCAAGCGTCAACGCGCAGAGCGTCGCGCGCAACGGGCGAAGCAGGCCGGTGCGTGCGCGTGCGGCTGCGGACAGGTGGGACATGAGCCTCGTTCCTCATCGGATTCTGATCAAGGCGTAAGAGTAACGCACCCGCCCCGCGGCAGGCGAGCCGACACTTCGCGCGTGAAAACGTTCGCGGCCCGCCGGCGAGCCGCGCGAGGCCGGGATCGACGCGGCGAAACGCGCCGGACCGGCACCGTGACGCGTGTTAACATCGAAGCCGTTTTCGTCCTCCACCAGAAGCGGGAAATCACATGCAGATCGGTCAGCGGCTCGGTACGCCGCTCTCACCCTCGGCCACGCGCGTCATGCTGCTCGGCGCCGGCGAGCTCGGCAAGGAAGTCATTATCGCGTTGCAGCGGCTCGGCGTCGAAGTCGTCGCGGTCGACCGCTATCCGGACGCGCCGGGCCACCAGGTCGCACATCGCGCGCACGTGATCGACATGACGGACGCGGCCGCGCTGCGGACGATCGTCGAGACCGAGCGTCCGCACCTGATCGTGCCCGAGATCGAGGCGATCGCGACCGACGCGCTCGCGGCGATCGAGGCGGCCGGCCTCGCCGAGGTGATCCCGACCGCGCGCGCGACGCAGCTCACGATGAACCGCGAGGGGATCCGCCGGCTCGCGGCCGAGGAGCTCGGCCTGCCGACGTCGCCGTATGCGTTCGCGGATTCGTTCGAGGCCTTCAGCGCGGCCGTCGAGAAGATCGGCATGCCGTGCGTCGTGAAGCCCGTGATGTCGTCGTCGGGCAAGGGGCAGTCGGTCGTGAAGACCGAAGCCGACGTGAAGCCGGCGTGGGACTACGCGATGGCGGGCGGGCGCGTGAACCACGGCCGCGTGATCGTCGAGGGCTTCATCGATTTCGAATACGAGATCACGCAACTGACCGTGCGCGCGATCGACCCGGCGACGCTCGGCACGCGCACCTACTTCTGCGAGCCGGTCGGCCACGTGCAGGTCGCGGGCGACTACGTCGAATCGTGGCAGCCGCAGCCGATGAGCGCGGCGGCGCTCGAGAAGTCGCGCGAGATCGCGCACAAGGTGACCGAGGCGCTCGGCGGGCGCGGGATGTTCGGCGTCGAGCTGTTCGTGCGCGGCGACGACGTGTGGTTCTCCGAGGTGAGCCCGCGGCCGCACGATACGGGCCTCGTCACGCTCGCGTCGCAGCGCCAGTCGGAATTCGAGCTGCACGCGCGTGCGATTCTCGGGCTGCCGGTCGATCCGGCGCTCGGCACGCCGGCTGCGTCGGCCGTGATCTACGGCGGGCTCGACGAGCGCGCGATCGCGTTCGAAGGCGTGCGCGACGCGCTTGCCGTGCCGGGCGCCGACCTGCGCCTGTTCGGCAAACCGGAAAGTTTTGCGAAGCGGCGCATGGGCGTCGCACTGGCGACCGGCGCGACCGTCGACGAAGCCCGCGAACGCGCGAAGCGCGCCGCCGCGGCCGTCCGGCCCGTGTCGACCCGCTGACGTCGCCAGGAGAGAACGATGGCACCGATGTGGCTGCGTATCGGAAAGCTGGGCGCCGCGCTGGCGCTTGCCGTGAACCTCGCGGGTTGCGGCCTCGCCGCCGCGCCGTGCCGGGTGGCCTCCGCCGGGCTCAAGATCGTGCCGCTCGTCGGCCATGTCGCGGCCGCGCCGACCGACGCCTGCGCCGAGGTCATCGATCCCTGATCGCGACAACCAGCACGATCACCACCGAGCACCAACAATAAGTGCGCGCCCCGGGAGGGCGCGTTACCACCCGTCTCGTGAGAGGACCTGCATGATTCGCCGAACCCTCGCCGCGCTCGCGCTCGCCGGCACCGCCGTTTCCGTCGCGCATGCCGCGCAATTGACCGTCGAAGAGATCGACGCCGATGCGCGCCAGCAGGCCGTCTACCAGTGCGCGAACCAGAAGCAGCCCGTGCGCGTGTCGTACTGGCTCGCGGGCAACGGCCAGAGCTTCGCGCTCGTGCCGGTCAACGGGCGGCTGATGCTGTTCGTCGATACCGTGTCGGCGTCGGGCGCGCGCTACCAGGCCGGCCGTTATACGTGGTGGACGAAGGGCAAGGAAGCGACGCTGCGCGATGAGATCGCCGACCAGAAGTCGCCGCCGCTGCTTGGCGACTGCGTACAGGTCGAGAAGAAAAAGAAGCAGGGCTGAGCGCCAGGCACGAGCGCGGATCGTGCGCCGGTGTCGGCCGGCGGCCGGTTGCCGGGCCTGACGGCCCGCGCGCGGGCCGATGGAGGGCGTTCGGGCGAGACGATCCGGGATCGGGCCCCTGATATTGCTCGCCGGCCGATCGGGATAGCCCGATCAGGCCAACCGTCGGCCGCGCGGGCCGGTGCGGGCTCGCCGCGCGGATCGCCGTTGCGGCCGTTCGCGGCGTTGTCACGGACAGATGGCCGCGCAGTGCTACAATACGCCCCTTTCCGCCGGCATTCGCGCCGAACGGAGTCCGCACGGCCTCGCGCCCGGTGTTCGAATTGAACCGGTCCCAAGCGCCAGAGCGGCGCCGCGCGGCGCGCCGCGGCTCCGCCTACTTCCGAATTGTGATGAGCGCAGGCCCGGCTGGCCTGACGCACGATGTCCCCGCCGCGCCTTTTGAGCGAAAACGCCACCATGTCCGATTCTGTCGCCAAGCCCGTCGACGCAACCTTCGATCAATTCGGCCTTGCCGCCGATATCCTGAAAGCCATTGCGGAGCAGGGCTATACGACCCCGACGCCGATCCAGGCGCAGGCCATTCCGGTCGTGCTCGCCGGCCGCGACGTCATGGGCGCCGCGCAAACGGGTACCGGCAAGACCGCGAGCTTCTCGCTGCCGATCATCCAGCGCCTGCTGGCGCAGGCCAACACGAGCGCGTCACCGGCGCGCCACCCCGTGCGTGCGCTGATCCTCACGCCGACCCGCGAACTCGCCGACCAGGTCGCCGCGAACGTGCACGCGTATGCGAAGCACACGCCGCTGCGCAGCGCGGTGGTGTTCGGCGGCGTCGACATGAACCCGCAGATGGCCGAGCTGCGCCGCGGCGTCGAGATCCTGATCGCGACGCCGGGCCGCCTGCTCGACCACGTGCAGCAGAAGACGGCGAATCTCGGCCAGGTGCAGATCCTCGTGCTCGACGAAGCCGACCGGATGCTCGACATGGGCTTCCTGCCCGATCTGCAGCGCATCCTGAACCTGCTGCCGAAGGAACGCCAGACGCTGCTGTTCTCGGCCACCTTCTCGGGGGAAATCAAGAAGCTCGCGTCGACCTACCTGCGCAACCCGCAGACGATCGAGGTCGCGCGCAGCAACTCGACGAACGCGAACGTCACGCAGATCGTCTACGACGTCGCCGAAGGCGACAAGCAGGCGGCCGTCGTGCAGTTGCTGCGCGGTCGCGGGCTCAAGCAGGTGCTCGTGTTCTGCAACAGCAAGATCGGCGCGAGCCGGCTCGCGCGCAACCTCGAGCGCGACGGCGTGGTCGCGTCGGCGATCCACGGCGACAAGACGCAGCTCGAACGGATGCAGGCGCTCGACGCATTCAAGCGCGGCGAAATCGAGGCGCTCGTCGCGACCGACGTGGCCGCGCGCGGCCTCGACATCGCCGAGCTGCCGGCCGTGATCAACTTCGACCTGCCGTTCAGCGCGGAAGACTACGTGCACCGGATCGGCCGTACGGGCCGCGCGGGCGCGACCGGCGATGCGCTGTCGCTGTGCAGCCCGAACGAGCGCAAGCAGCTCGCCGATATCGAGAAGCTGATCAAGAGCCCGCTCGAAGTGCAGACGCTCGCGATCGACAAGCCGGCGCGCCCTCGTCACGACGAGCGTGGCGGCGAGCGCGGCGGTGACCGTAGCGGCGAACGTAGCGGCGATCGCACCAGCGAGCGCGGTGGCGAGCGGGGCGGCCGGCGCGATCGCGACGAACATCGCGGTGCGTCGGGGCGCCGGTCGGCCGGTTCCGAGCGCGGCGGTCATCACCGTCGCCACGAAGCGCCGGTCGACGATTTCTTCCTGAAGCCGTATGAGCCGTCGGCAGAGGCGAAGCAGTCGGACGACGCGCAGCCCGCGCAGCAGCCCGAGAAGAAAGGGCCGAAGCGTCAGGTCGCCGCGCTGCTCGGCGGGTTCGGGATGCCGCGCAAGCCGTTGGCGTAAGCTCGGCGGACGGTGGCGGGTGCGGCGCGCGAGCGCTGCCGGAGAAACGGGTGCATGCGATGAGCATGTGCCCGTTTTTCATTGGGGCCGCGATTGGGCGAGGGATCGGGGAGGGGCGCGGGGCGCCGGCGAGCGATGCAACCGGCACTCGCCGGCAGCCGATCGCCGCGACGTCGGTTCGCTGCGCGCGTTGGTTAGCCGGCCAGCGGCCCGAAGCGCTGCGCCCACGCAGCCGTCGCGGCCGCGTAGAACGCATCCAGCGTCGTGCCCGCTGGCGCGCCGTCGGGCGCGAGGCCCAGATGCGCTGCGGCAGCCTGCAGTGCCGGCAGCGGATCGTCGCGTTCGAGCGCGATCGCGCCCGTCTGCTTGCTGAGCTTTTCGCCGTTTGCATCGACGACGACGGGCACGTGCAGATATCGCGGCGTCGGCACGCCGAGGCAGTGCTGCAGATGGATCTGGCGCGCGGTCGAATCGAGCAGGTCGGCACCGCGCACGACGTGCGTGATGTGCGTATCGGCATCGTCGACGACGACCGCGAGCTGATAGGCCCATTGGCCGTCCGCGCGCTTCAGCACGAAATCGCCGACTTCGGTCGCGAGGTTCTGCGATTGCGTGTGCTGCCAGCGGTCGTCGAACGCGACGATCGCGTCGTCGCCGTCCGGCACGCGCAGCCGCCAGGCTCGCGCGGGCTTGCCGTGCAGGCCGGTGCGGCAGGTGCCCGGATACGCGAGCGTCGTGTGGCGCTCGTGCTCGGCGCGCAGCGAGTCGGCGATTTCCTTGCGCGTGCAGCCGCACGGATAGACGAACCCCGCCGCGACGAGCCGCTCGAGCGCCGCCGTGTAGGCCGCATCGCGCGTGCTTTGCCAGACGGGCGGCTCGTCGGGCGTCATGCCGAAATGCGCGAGCGTCGCGAGGATGTCGTCGGCCGCGCCGGGCACCGTGCGCGGACCGTCGAGATCCTCGATGCGCACGAGCCACGTGCCGCCGTGCGCGCGCGCGTCGAGCCAGCTCGCGAGCGCGCCGACCAGCGAGCCGAAGTGCAGCGGCCCGGTGGGCGACGGCGCGAAGCGGCCGCGATAGCCGTTCATCGGGGCGCGGGGCGCGCGCTTACGCGGCGCTGGCTGCCTGCGTGCAGGCCGGGCACGACTTGCCGGGCACGTAGCTCGGCGACTGTTGCGCTTCCGGCGTGACGACCGCGCGGCACGCGAAGCACGTGACGTTCTCGGTGGGCTGGAGTTGCGGGTTCAGCGCGGTGCGGTAGTCGAATACGAAGCAATCGCCGTGATAGTGCGCGCCGCCGACTTCCTCGAAGTACTTCAGGATCCCGCCTTCGAGCTGGTACACGTTATCGATGCCGATTTCCTTCATGTGGATCGCGGCCTTCTCGCAGCGGATGCCGCCCGTGCAGAACGAAACCACCGTCTTGCCTTCGAGGTCGGCGCGGTTCGCGTCGATCACTTCCGGGAATTCGCTGAACTTGTCGATCCGGTAGTCGAGCGCGTCGTCGAACGTGCCGACGTCGACCTCGAACGCGTTGCGCGTGTCGAGCATCACGACCGGGCGGCCCGTGTCGTCGTGGCCGCGGTCGAGCCACGCCTTCAGCGTACGTGCGTCGACGAACGGCGCGCGGCCGAGTTCCGGCTTGATCGCGGGCTTCTTCATCGTGATGATCTCGCGCTTCAGGCGCACGAGCATGCGGCGGAACGGCTGCGAATCGGACAGGCTTTCCTTGAACTGCAGCGTCGCGAACTTGCCTTCGAACAGCGGATCGTGGCGGATGTACGCGATGAACGCGTCGGCAGCTTCGCGCGTGCCGGCGACGAACAGGTTGATGCCTTCCGGCGCGAGCAGGATCGTGCCGCGCAGGCCGAGTTCGTTGCAGCGGGCGGTGACGAGCGGGCGCCATTGCTCGGTCGCGTCGAGCGACACGAAGTGGTAGGCGGCGAGGTTGACGATGGTCATGATGGTCCGACGGGAAACGGCCGCACGGCGGCCCGCAAAAAAGGGTGCGAAGCCGGGGCGTTGATTCGAAAAACCGTATTATCCCGCAAACCGCGCGCGTACCGGCACCCGGCCGTTTGGCCGGCGGCGCGACGCGTCGTCGCGCGCATCGGCCAAACGGCCGGCGCGGGGATTTTTTGGGCAGCCTGCGCGGCGGGGCGGCTACAATAGCGCCCATGTCAGATCCCCGCTTCGTCCATCTTCGCGTTCACTCCGAATTCTCGATTGCCGACGGCATCGTGCGTCTCGACGACATCGTCAAGGCGGCGGCCGCGGACGGTCAGGGCGCGCTCGCGCTCACCGATCTCGGCAACGCATTCGGCCTCGTCCGTTTCTACCAGGAAGCCCGCGGCAAGGGCATCAAGCCGATCGCCGGCTGCGACGTCTGGATTGCCAATCCGGACGATCGCGACAAGCCGTCGCGGCTGCTGCTGCTCGTGAAGGACAAGGTCGGCTACCTGAATCTCTGCGAGCTGCTGTCGAAGGCGTGGCTCACGAACCAGTATCGCGGCCGCGCGGAACTCGACGCGAGCTGGCTCGACGGCGAGCTCTCGCAGGGGCTGCTCGCGCTGTCGGGCGCGCAGCAGGGCGATATCGGGCTTGCGCTCGCGGCCGGCAACGAGGACGCCGCGCGTCGTCACGCCGAGCGCTGGGCGAAGGTGTTTCCGGGCGGTTTCTACATCGAGCTGCAGCGTTACGGCCAGCCGGGCGCCGAGACGTACATCCAGCAGGCCGCGACGCTGGCCGCGTCGCTGAAGCTGCCGGTCGTCGCGACGCACCCGACGCAGTTCATGACCGACGACGATTTCACCGCGCACGAGGCGCGCGTGTGCATTTCGGAAGGCGACATCCTCGCGAACCCGCGGCGCCAGAAGCGCTTCACGACCGACCAGTATTTCCGCACGCAGGACGACATGGCCGCGCTGTTCGCCGACCTGCCGTCCGCGGTCGCGAACACGGTCGAGATCGCGAAGCGCTGCAACCTGAAGCTCGAGCTCGGCAAGCCGAAACTGCCGCTGTTCCCGACGCCGGACGGCATGTCGCTCGACGACTACCTGGTCCAGCTGTCGAAGGAAGGGCTCGAGACCCGGCTCGTGCAGTTGTATCCGGTCGAAGCCGAACGCGACGCGCAGCGCGAAACGTACTACAAGCGCCTCGAATTCGAGTGCGGGACCATCACGAAGATGGGCTTTCCCGGCTACTTCCTGATCGTTGCGGACTTCATCAACTGGGCGAAGAACAACGGCGTGCCGGTCGGCCCGGGCCGCGGCTCGGGCGCCGGTTCGCTGGTCGCGTACGCGCTCGGCATTACCGACCTCGACCCGCTGCGCTACAACCTGCTGTTCGAGCGCTTCCTGAATCCGGAACGCGTGTCGATGCCCGACTTCGACATCGACTTCTGCCAGCACGGCCGCGACCGCGTGATCCAGTACGTGAAGGAGAAGTACGGCGCGGACGCCGTATCGCAGATCGCCACCTTCGGCACGATGGCCGCCAAGGCGGCCGTGCGCGACATCGGCCGCGTGCTCGATCTCGGCTACATGTTCACCGATGGCATCGCGAAGCTGATCCCGTTCAAGCCGGGCAAGCACGTGACGATCGCCGACGCGATGAAGGAAGAGCCGCAGCTGCAGGAGCGCTACGACCACGAGGATGAAGTTCACCAGCTGCTCGATCTCGCGCAGCGCGTCGAGGGCCTCACGCGTAACGTCGGGATGCACGCGGGCGGCGTGCTGATCGCGCCCGGCAAGCTGACCGATTTCTGCCCGCTGTACACGCAGGGCGAAGACGGCGGCGTCGTGAGCCAGTACGACAAGGACGACGTCGAAGCCGTCGGCCTCGTGAAGTTCGACTTTCTGGGCCTCACGACGCTGACGATCCTCGACTGGGCCGAGCGCTACATCCGTCGCCTCGATCCGTCGAAGGCCGACTGGTCGCTCGCGCAGGTGCCGCTCGACGATCCGGCATCGTTCCAGATCCTGAAGAAGGCCAACACGGTCGCGGTGTTCCAGCTGGAAAGCCGCGGGATGCAGGGCATGCTGAAGGATGCGCAGCCCGACCGCTTCGAGGACATCATCGCGCTCGTGTCGTTGTACCGTCCGGGCCCGATGGACCTGATCCCGAGCTTCTGCGCGCGCAAGCACGGCCGCGAGAAGGTCGACTATCCGGATCCGCGCGTCGAACCCGTCCTGAAAGAGACCTACGGCATCATGGTCTATCAGGAGCAGGTGATGCAGATGGCGCAGATCATCGGCGGCTACTCGCTCGGCGGCGCGGACTTGCTGCGTCGCGCGATGGGCAAGAAGAAGCCCGAAGAGATGGCCCAGCACCGCGAGATCTTCGCCGAGGGTGCGGCGAAGAACGGCCTCACGCGCGAGAAATCCGACGAGATCTTCGACCTGATGGAGAAGTTCGCGGGCTACGGCTTCAACAAGTCGCACGCGGCCGCCTATGCTCTGCTCGCGTATTACACCGCGTGGCTGAAGGCGCACCATCCGGCCGAATTCATGGCGGCCAACATGACGCTCGCGATGGACGACACCGACAAGGTGAAGATCCTGTTCGACGACTGCGTCGTGAACAACCTCGCCGTGCTGCCGCCCGACATCAACCAGTCGCATTACCGGTTCGAGCCCGTCGCCGAAGCCGACGGCAAGCGCTCGCGCACGATCCGCTACGGCCTCGGCGCAGTGAAGGGCAGCGGCCAGAACGCGATCGAGGAAATCCTGCGCGCCCGCGAGGAAAAGGCGTTCACCGACCTGTTCGACTTCTGCGAGCGGATCGACCGGCGCGTCGTCAACCGCCGCACGGTCGAGGCGCTGATCCGCGCCGGCGCGTTCGATTCGCTGAACGCGAACCGTGCGCAGCTGCTCGCGTCGGTGCCGCTCGCGATGGAAGCGGCCGATCAGGCCGAGGCGAACGCGATGCAGGCCGGCCTGTTCGACATGGGCGCCGAGTCGCCGCATGCGCATTCGCTCGTCGATGAGCCCGCGTGGGACGACAAGCGCCGCCTGCAGGAAGAAAAGGGCGCGCTCGGCTTCTACCTGTCCGGCCACCTGTTCGACGCATATCGCGACGAGGTGCGCCGCTTCGTGCGGCAAAAGGTCGGCGACCTGAAGGAGGGGCGCGACAAGCTCGTGGCGGGCATCATCGCGTCGCTGCGCACGCAGATGACCCAGCGCGGCAAGATGCTGATCGCGCTGCTCGACGACGGTTCGGGCCAGTGCGAGATCACGATCTTCAACGAACAGTTCGAGGCGAACAAGGCGCTGTTCAAGGAAGACGAGCTGTTGATCGTGCAGGGGCAGGCGCGCAACGACGCTTTCACGGGCGGCCTCCGCTTCACGGCCGATACGGTGATGGATCTCGAGCGCGCGCGCAGCCGCTATGCGCAGGCCGTGCGGCTGACGATGAACGGCAACGCCGACGCGGCGTCGCTGCGCCGCGTGCTCGAGCCGCACGTGTCGAAAGACGAGCCGGCGGCCGCGCGTGCGGTCGAGGCACCCGCGCCGCGCGGCGGCGGGCGCGATGGCGGCCGCCGCCCGCAGGCGCCGCTGCCGAACGGGCTCGCGGTCCAGATCCACTACAGCAACGCGCGGGCCCAGGGCGAAATGCGTCTCGGCGACGCGTGGCGCGTGAAGCCGAGCGACATGCTGCTCGCGGAATTGCGCGAGGCGTTCGGCGGCAGCATCGTCGAAATCACGTACTGACCGCGTTCAGCCCGGCGGCTGTCGCGATACGCGGCCCGTCGCATCGCCATGCGTGCGGTGCGGCGGGCCGTTTTCACGTGTCCGGGTAACCGGGGCTTGGGCCGGCCATCCGGACGCTATACAATCCGGCGCTAGCGGCACGAACGCGGCACCGGCCGCGGTTCATCCGGCGCGCGGCGCCGGTATCGCGCGCATAAAGGGGGCGGATCCGTATGGCGAGCGGTAACACGCGACCAGGCCGTCCCGGAGCAGGGTGCCGTGGAACGGCCCGTCGCGACGAGAAAAACTGACAGTCACCACATGACCATGGCCAATGGGAACCCGACGCAGCGGATCCTCGTGATCCGGATTGATTTTCTGGGCGACATGCTGTGCACGACCGCGTTTCTCCGTGCGCTGAAGGAGCGCTGGCCTGGCGCGGAACTGCATGTGGTCGCGAACCGCTACAACGCGGCCGCGCTGGCCGGCAACCCGGACGTGCAGGCGGTCCACACGTACGTGTACAGCCGCCAATGCGAACGCAACGACCGTCCCGGGCGGATGCGCGCGGTGTTCGACCGGCTGCGGCTCGTGCGCCGCCTGCGTCGCCTGCGGTTCGATCTCGTGGTCGTGCCGAACGGCGGCATGCATCGCAGCAGCATGCAGTTCGCGCGCCAGCTCGGCGCGAAAGATTGCCGCTGGCATGATGCCGAGACCGAATTCGACGATCGCAAGCCCGAGCATGTCGCGCAGCGGCCGATGTGCCACGAGGCGCTGTCGGGTTTCCGGCTCGTGCCCGAACTCGGCCGCGCCGATCTCGATCGCCTCGAGCTGTCGGTTCATCCCGACCGCACGCTGCAGGATGCGTGGTATCGCCTGCTCGGAGAGCGCACGAAGCCGCGCGTCGGGTTGTTCGTGTCGAACAAGGCGGTCGAGCGCCGCTGGCCTGCCGACCGCTGGCGCGACCTCGGCGAGCGGCTTGCACCGTTCGCCGACGTGATCGTGTTCCGCGACCCGGCCGTCCGCGATGCCGCCGAGGACGATGCGTGGCGCGACGTGAGCGCGCGGTCTGTCGCGCCGTCGTCGGTCGCCGAACTGGTGGCCGCCGCGAGCCTGCTCGACGTGGTCGTCTCGGCCGACAGCGCGCCGGTGCATCTCGCGTCGGCGCTCGGCGTGCCCGTCGCCGCGCTGTTCGAGGACCGTCCCGAGAAATACCTGCGCTGGCATCCGCTCGGCGTACCGCACGTGATCCTGCGTGCCGGCGCAACCGTCGATACGATCGGCGTCGACGAGGTCGAGCGGGCGGTGCGACATCTGCTGCCGCAGGCCGGCCATCGCGACGGGCCGGCGGCCGGCGCGGGACGTGCGCGGCCGGCGGCCGCTGCGACGCCCTCGGTCATGACGATCGCGTCGTAGCACCGGGGGCGCCGCGTACGGTGCGAGCACCGGCGCGCGGGCGCCTGCCGCACCGGGGGCCGCTGGCGGGGCCGCATCAGCGCGGCGGCAGCCGGTGCGCCATGCCGCGCCGGCTGCCGCAAAATCCTGTACATTGCCAGCCTTGTTCAGCCAGCCAGATCAATCGCCGTGGCCCTGTTTTCTTCCGCCCGCCCGCCCAGAACCATCCTCGTTGCCGCACCGCGCCGTATCGGCGACGTGTTGCTGACGACGCCGCTCGTGCGTTCGCTGAAAGCCCGCTGGCCGGATGCGCAGATCGACATGCTGGTGTTTCGCGGCACCGAGGGCGTGCTCGAGCACAATCCGGACGTGCGGCGCGTGATCGTCGTCGCGCAGCGTGCGGGATTCCGCGAGCGGCTGCGCGACGCGCTGTCGATGTGGCGCCGCTACGATCTTGCGTGCGCGGCGCTGAGCTCCGACCGGCCGCGTTTCTATAGCTGGTTCGCGGGCCGCAAGCGGGTCGGTCTCGTCGATCCCGGGCGTGTCACGTGGCTCGCGCGGAGGATGCTGAACGGGATCGCGATCAATCATCATGAATCCGCGCATACGGTCGTCAGCACGCTCGCGCTCGCACCCGTGATCGGCATCGAACCGGTGTCCGAGGTCGTCGCGCCGGGCATCGGCGACGATCCCGCGCGGCGCGCGCGCTTCGACGCGTGGCTCGCCGAGTCGCCGGCGCTCCGTGACGGCAAGCCGCTGGTCGTCCTGCATCCGTATCCGATGTTCCGTTACAAGCAATGGCGGCTCGACGGCTGGGTCGAGATGATCGGCTGGCTGCGCGAGCACGGCTTCGCGGTCGCGCTGTCGGGCGGTCCGGCCGACAACGAGCGCGAGTATGCGGAGCAGGTCGCGGCCGAAGCGGGCGGCGACGTGCTGAACCTGGTCGGCCGCCTCACGTTCGGCGAGAGCGCCGAGCTCGTGCGGCGCGCGCGGCTCTTTATCGGGCCCGATACCGGCGCGACGCACGTCGCGGCCGCGACGGGCACCGACACGATCGCGCTGTTCGGCCCGTCCGACCCCGTGCGCTGGGGGCCGTGGCCGCAGCACTGGCCCGCGACCGAGAATCCGTGGCCGCTGCGCGGCTCGGGGCGGCACGGGAACGTGTGGCTGCTGCAGGGGGAGGGCGATTGCGTGCCGTGCCGGCACGAGGGCTGCGAGCGCCACGTCGACAGCCGCAGCGACTGCCTCGTCAATCTCGGCGCGCAGCGCGTGAAAGCCGCGGCGGCCGAGATGCTCGGGCTGAATCCGCCGGGCCCGGCCGAAGTGGCCGTCGATACGTCGCGACTGCATCGCACCGGATCCGACTGACGCGCGGGTCGCGCGCGCGTTACTTCGTTCGCCGGGGCTTGTTTCGCGACGAGCCGCGGCTCGCTTGCTTTGACGCCCGGTGCCTCCGCCGCGGCCGACGCCGGCCGGCAGCGGAGCGTATGCCGTCGTGCGTTACGCGCTGCGCCGGATCGCCGACGTCTCGCGCGGCAGCGACTCGCTGCGCTCGCCGCAACCGAGCAGGATGCCGGCCAGCAGCACGATCAGGTGTCCTTCGGCGAAATCGAGCAGCAGCGAATTCGCGAGACTGCCGATCGCGAAGATCGCGAGCCACGCGAGCAGCAATTGCCGCGAGCGCGGATCGAGCATGCGGCTCCCGCGCGCGATCTGCACGATCAGGTTGAGGAACAGCAGCAGGCCGAGCGTGCCGAGCTGCACGGCCATCAGCAGGTATTCATTGTGCGGGTTCGACGTGAGCTGGCCTTCGGCCGCCGTCTTGCCGGCCGCGAGCTTCTCGAATTCGGATTCGAGGCCGCCCGCGCCGTAGCCGATCACGGGGCGCTGGCGATACAGTTCGAGCCCCTTCTTGTACCACTCGAGGCGCAGTCCGGTCGATGTGGCGGCATCGCTCTGCCGGTATTGCTGCACTTCCGTCACGACCTTCGTGAGCCGGCCGTTGTGAACCGTGCACGCGGCGACCACGAGCGCGACGCCGGCCAGCACGAGCATGCCGGCGGCAAGCCCCGCGCGCAGCGCCGACTGCCGGCGCAGCAGCAGAATGAAACGCACGGCGACCACGAGGATCAGCAGCAGCGCGATGACCTGCCCCGTGCGTCCCTGCAGCATCACGAACACGTTGACGAGCGACCATGCGGCGACGCCCGCATACGCGGCACGCGACAGCGCCGTGCGGGCCGCCAGCGCGAGATCGGCCGCCTGGTAGAACAGCAGCGCGCCGAACATGCCGGCGGCGATGTGGTTCTTGAACACCCACGCGCGCGACAGCGGCAGCTCGGTCGCGTGCGCGGGCCCGATCGACGTCAATCCGAGATAGTTGGTCGTCGACAGCAGCAGGATCACGCACAGCGTGCCGAACCAGCAGCGCCGCACGATCGGCGCCCAGTTCGAATGACGGAACGCAAGCACCGCGAACGGCAGCAGCAGCAGCTTGTCGTACTTGGCGACCCAGTTCCACGCCTTGTTGTGCGGCGCGACCGTATACGTGACGCTGGCGGCCAGTGCGGCCAGGATCAGCAGCGCCGCGAGCGAAGCCGGATCGGTGACGAACGAGCGCAGGTCGCGCCAGAATTCGGGCGAGATCACGAGCGAGGCGGCGAACAGCCCGCAGAACACGTTGGTCAGTGCGGTCGAGACGGGCACCATGCAGAGCGCGGCGACGGCGAATGCGCGGGCGGCGGTCAGGCGCCGCGTGGCGGGAGCGGAAAACGAAAGCATCGGAACCTGTCGAATGGACGAATGCGGCTTGCTGGCGTTGTGCTGCGCACCGCGCGGCCCGGCGGGAGAGCCGGGACGAACGGCGCAGTATACGCGAAGCAGGTGGTGTTTCCGGGCCGTTTTCGGGGCCCGATCAGCTGAATGCGCGCTTGATCCGCGAACGCAGCAGCGCGCGCTTCAGGCGCCCTTCGACGGCCGGCGTCTCGAGCGCGATGCGCGTGCCGACCGGCTCGCCGCGGTGCAGGTAATAGCGGTCGAACGTCGCCTGGGTCATGCCCCATTTATTCAGGAACTGGCGGCGGCCGTCGTTCTTGACGATCTTGCCCGTGCTTTTCTGCTGGAAGTGATAGACGAGGCTGTCGCCGACGCCGATGAAGATCCGGCAACCGGCGTCCCACAATTTCATCGAGAAGTCGTTGTCGCTGCTCATCCCGGGCGACAGCTCGCTGCTGTAGCCGCCGATCCGGTTCCACCAGTCGCGGTGCACGAGCGTCGGCGGCCAGGTCGAGCCGAGCCAGTCCGCGCGCGCGAGCCGCGGGGTTGCGTCGACGAGGCCCGCCGCGTCGAAATGCTCGGCGTCGCGGCCGAAGTTGCTGACGACGACGCACGGGTTGCGCGTGTCGACCGGCTCGACCATCGTGCCCGACAGCATGAAGAGGTCGGTCGGCATCTGTTCGATGCGGCGCACGAGCGCCGCGTCCCAGCCGGGGCAGCAGAACATGTCGTCGTTCATGTAGACGACGTAGTCGCGCGTCGCGCGCGCGGCGGCCCAGTTCACCGCATGGCAGATGCCGATGTTGGTCGGCGACGCGGTATGTTCGATACCTTCGCCGCGTACCCAGTCGAGCGTGCCGTCCGAGCCGTCGTTCACGTGCACGATGATCTGGTGGTCATACGCGGAGTGGCGGCGCAGGCTGTCGACGACGAGCTTGAGGTACGGCAGGTTGTTCCAGGTCGGAATGATGATGGAGAACATGGCGGTCGGATTCGGTGGTCGTCGTGGCGGGCGGCGCACGGCACCGCCTCTCGGGCAGGCACGCACGGCGCGGGCAACTCGGCATTGTACCGCCGGGCCGGTCGCGCGCCGGCGGTGCGCGGGGCGGGCGCTCAGCGCGCCGGTGCGTGGCCGAGCTTCAGGAAGCGGTAATACACGGTTTCCGCGTTGAACACGGCGATCATGAAGCCCGCGCGGCCGTCGAGGAACCCGCGCCGCAGCACGTAGGTGCGCACGAACGCCCATGCGCCGCGCGCGAGCGCCTTGCCGAAGCCGCCGCGCTGACCGGCTGCGCGGCGCTGGCGCGCGCCGGCCGTCGAATACGCGTCGAGCTTGCGCACGACGGTTTCGAAGTCTTCGTACGAATAGTGCATCAGCTTGCCGGGCAGGCGCTGCGCGGCGGTATCGAACACGAGGCGCTCGTGCACGAGATCGTCCGAGAAGCGCGCGGTGCCGCGCCGGAACAGGCGCGGCACCCAGTCCGGATACCAGCCGCTGTGATGGATCCACTGGCCGCAGAAGCTCGACAGCCGGTCGAGCGCATAGACCTGGGCGGCCGGCGCGCGGATCGCCTCGCGGATCGACCGCGCGAGCTCCGGGCTGACGACCTCGTCGGTATCGAGCGACAGGATCCAGTCGGTGCCGAGCGCGTCGAGCGCGCGGTTCTTCTGCGGGCCGAAGCCCGGCCAGTCGCGCTCGACGATCACGCGCGCGCCGTGCGCCTGCGCGATCGCGACGGTATCGTCGGTGCTGCCGCCGTCGATGACGACAACATCGTCGGCGAACGACAGCGCATCGAGGCACTGCGCGAGCCGAGCGGACGCGTTGAGGGCGATGAGGGCGACGCCGAGGGAGGGTTCAGCCATGAAATCGTCGGAAAGGCGGAGAAATCGGTGAGCGGCAGTATACCCGCGGCCCGGCCGCCGGCCGCATCGGCCACGACCGTGCCGGCCGGGGCGGTGCGGCTATAATGTTGAGCCCTTTTCGGCACCCGCCCGACAGGGGCGAAATCCCGGGCGGCCACGCGCCGGGCGCCGCATCGCGGCTCAAGAAGGATTGCCTTGGAAACCCAGAACACTCTTCGCAAACCGATGGACGGCACCGGCACTTCGCCGGTCACGGTCCTCAAGCGCCTGTGGCCGTACATCCGGCCGCTTATCGGCATCGTGGTGCTCGCCGTGATGACGATGGGCGTCGTCGCGGCCACCGAAGCCGGTATTCCGGCGCTGCTCAAGCCGCTCCTCGACCACGGCTTCGGCGTGCACGGCAGCGACCGCGCGAAATGGTACGTGCCGATCGCGGTGATCGGTCTCGCGCTGGTGCGCGGCGTATCGCAGTACGCATCGAATTACCTGCTCAACTACGTATCGAACCGCATCCTGCTGCAACTGCGGCTCGAGATGTTCCAGCGGATGCTCCACACGGGCGCGTCGTTCTTCCAGCGCGAAACCGCGAGCACGGTGATCAACGCGATCGTATTCGAGGTCAACCAGATCCTGTCGGTGCTGACGGGCGTGATGGTCACGCTCGTGCGCGATTCGCTGACGGTGATGTTCCTGCTCGGCTACCTGTTCTACCTGAACTGGCGGCTCACGCTGATCGTTGCGGTGATCCTGCCCGGCATCGGCTGGCTCGTCAGCAAGATCAACCGCCGCCTGCGCCGCCTGAACCGCGAGCACCAGACGCTGACCAACGAGCTGTCGTACATCGTCGAGGAGACGGTCGGCGGCTACAAGGTCGTCAAGGTGCACAACGGCGAGGCGTACGAGATGGACCGCTTCTCCGCGATGAGCAAGCGCCTGCGCGGCTATGCGATGCGCATGACGATCTCGGGTGGCCTCGCGCAGCCGCTCACGCAGTTCCTCGCGTCGATCGCGCTCGCGGTCGTGATCACGATCGCGGTCGTGCAGTCGACGAACGACCAGACGACGGTCGGCGGCTTCGTCGCGTTCGTCACGTCGATGCTGCTGGTGATCTCGCCGCTCAAACACCTGATCGACGTCAACCAGCCGCTGCAGCGCGGGATGACGGCCGCCGAGCTGATCTTCGGGCTGATCGACGAGCCGGCCGAGCCGCAGGGCGGCGACCGGCCGCTGACGCATGCGCGTGGCGAGATCGAGTTCCGCAACGTGTCGTTCGACTACGGCGCGGCCGAGCGGCCGACGCTCGACCGCATCTCGTTCAAGGTCGCGCCGGGCGAGATGATCGCGCTCGCGGGGCCGTCCGGCAGCGGCAAGACGACGCTCGTGAACCTGCTGCCGCGCTTCTTCGACCCGACGGATGGCGCGATCCTGGTCGACGGCGTGCGAGTTGCCGACTATGACCTCCACGCGCTGCGCGGCCAGATGGCGATGGTCAGCCAGGACGTCGTGCTGTTCAACGACACGATCGCCGCGAACGTCGCGTACGGGCAGACGCCCGACCGCGCGCGCGTGCAGGCTGCGCTCGAGGCCGCGAACCTCGCCGATGCCGTTGCTGCGATGCCCGACGGGCTCGATACGCTCGTCGGCGGCAACGGGATGCGGCTGTCCGGCGGACAGCGTCAGCGGCTTGCGATCGCGCGCGCGATCTACAAGGACGCGCCGATCCTGATCCTCGACGAAGCAACGTCGGCCCTCGATTCGGAATCGGAGCGCCACGTGCAGGCCGCGCTCGAAAGGCTGATGGAAGGCCGCACGACGCTCGTGATCGCGCACCGGCTGTCGACGATCGAGCGCGCGGACCGCATTCTCGTGCTCGAGGCCGGCAAGATCGTCGAAGAGGGCAGCCACGACGAATTGCTGCGCCACGGCGGCCTCTACGCGCACCTGCACCGGATCCAGTACCAGCAGCAGGCGGCGTGACGCGCGGTCATGCGGTCATGCGGTTGCGCGATGCCGTGTGCTAGTCTTCCTTAGCGAGTCCGGGTGGTTTCGTTCGACGTGACAACACGGAGGGAAGGACAATGAAGAAGATGCACGGGATGATACTGGCTGCGCTGATCGCGGCGGGTTTCACCGCGCCGGCCGCGATGGCGCAGGATCACGGCAACGATGACAATCACGGTGACCACGGCAATCACGGCATGCAGCGCGGCCACGGTCCGAAGCACATGCCGCCCGGCCAGATGCGCCGCGAGGACGACGTGCCGCCGCGCTGGGCCGACCAGCCGCGTCGCGAGTGGCACAAGGGCGACCGGCTGCCCGGCGAATTCCGCGATCGCCAGTACGTGGTCGAGGACTGGCGCGGCTATCGTCTGAGTGCGCCGCCGCGCGGCTATCAGTGGGTCGGCGTCGGCGGCGACTATCTGCTCGTGCAGATCGGTTCGGGCATCGTGCTGCGGGTCGGTCCGTAACGGTTCTTTCCGATCGTTCATCCGGCTGCCGGGCGCGTTGCCCGGCGCCGCGTCACTTTGCCGCCGCGCGGCGGAACCAGAGCCGCTCGATCCGCGACATCCCCCAGCACACGCCGAGCGCACACACGGTGCCGAGCGTCACCTCGCCGAGCCGCATCAGCGGAACGTCCCACAGCGGGCCATTGCCCGGAAACAGCAGCACGATCGTTGCGGTTACGCCGCCGAGCCGCGCCGCGCTGCCGACATTCAGGCACCAGCAACAGACGATCACGACCGCGACGGTAATCGCGTACGCGACGAGGCGGTCGCCGCCGAGCGCCGCGCCGGCGAAGCCGAGCACGCCGCCGACCATCGCGCCGATGAACTGGTCGCGCGACAGCGACATCGTGTCCGAATAGTTGTGCTGCGTGACGGCGATCGCTGTGATCGCCGCCCACACGGCCTGCTCGGTGTGCATCGCGCGGCCGATCGCATACGCGAGGCAGGCGCTGCAGACGGCCTGGAGCGCCATCAGCGCGCCCTGCGCGAGCCGTTCGCTGAATGACAGCCCCTTGAACAGATCGAAGATCGACTGCTGGATCTGCTGGCGGGCTTCGTTGAGTGTCCTGATCGTATCCATCGTGAATCGGCCAAGAAGCGGGTAACGGCGGCGCGCCGCCTTCAGTGCGCCTGTTCGGGCGATGCGGCTGCCGGCTCGTCGGCCGCCGCATCGCCGTTCTCGACGCGCGTTTCGGGCATCAGGAGCCAGACCAGCAGCACCGCGAGCGCGCCCGCGCCCGCGAGCCCGAAGAAGCTGACGGTGTTGCCGAAGTGATCGGCGACGTAGCCGGCCGCGGCCGTGCTGAGCGTCGCGCCGATCCCGGCCGCGAGCCCGAACAGCCCGATGCACAGGTTGTAGCGGCCCTTGCCGCCCGCGACGTCGGCCGCGATCAGCGGCAGCATCACGCCGAACACGGCCGCGCTGATGCCGTCGAGCATCTGCACGGGCACGAGCAGGTACGGGCTGCTCACGCCGGCGAACAACAGCGCGCGCACCGGCAGCGCGGAGAAGCCGAGCAGCAGGAGCGGCCGGCGCCCCCAGCGTTGCGCGGAGCGGCCGACCCACGGCGACAGCATCGCGACGATCGCCTGCGGCACGATGATGCACGCGGCGATCACGAGCTGCACGTTCTCGCCCATCCCGGCCGTGACTTCGCCGGCGGCGAGGTTCAGCATCGCCGCGTTCGACAGGTGGAACAGCACGACGCATGCCGCGAAGATCAGCATCCGGCGGTCGCGCAGCAGCTCAAGCAGCGTTTCGCGTTCGCCGGCTTCGTCGTGGTCGTCGGGCTTCGACGACTGCGGGATCACCTCGTGTGTCGGCTGGATCATCGCGAGCGCGAACAGCGCGGGCACCGCCAGCACGGCGGTCAGCCAGAACACCGCACGCGCTGAGAAGTACTCGCCGGTGAGCCCCATCAGGCCCGCCGCGACCGCGCTGCCGATCGACGCCCAGCGCGCGTTGCGGCCGAGCCGGTCGCCAAGGTCGGCTCGGCCGACGAGCGAGAACGAGATCGCGGCCATCGCCGGCACGAGCATGCAGCTGGCGAAACCGTGGAACACCTCGGCGGCGATCACCGGCACGATCGTCGGGCTCGACGCGAGCAGCACCGCGGACAGGATGATGGCCGCGATCGCCCACGCGGCCGCGCCTTTCTTGTTCTTCAGCGCATCGACGGCCGCGCCGCCCGGCACCTGGCTGACCATCGCACTGATCGTGCCGATCGACAGCACCATGCCGATCTCGCCCTGCGTCCACTTGTGCGATGCGAGGTAGGACGCGATGAACGGACCGAACCCGGTTTGAACGTTTGCAACGAAGAAGTTGAGCCAGTCGAGTGACCGCAGACTACGTACGCTGACGGAATGCTTGATCGTCATCGGGTCGCACTCGCAGACGAAGCCGGTGCCGGGGCAGCGGGCGGGTAAACCGCGACGATCGGCTTGTCGGCCGCGTAGGGCGGCGACGCCTTGATCTGTGCGTCGTTCAGGTCGAGCTGCGGGTGCAGCGCCTTGTCGCGCGTGACGAAGCGCAGCGCGCCCCAGCTCGCGGCGATCGAACGGCGGTCGGTATTGACGAGGCCGCCGAGGTCGAGCACGACAGCCTGCGGCTGCGCGGCGCGGTCGATCAGCACGTCGACGATGCGGCCGATCTTCGTGCCGTTCGGGCGCTCGACATCGCTGTCGAGCATCGGCAGCCGCGTGGCGGGCGACGCCGCGGCCGAGCCCGACAGCGGCACGGCCTTTGGCCGCGCGGCCGGCGGCAGGTCGCCCGACGGCACGTCGAGCACGATCGGCTCCTGTTTGCCGCCCGGCGTGAAGCGGAACACGTTCCACGGGAAGATGACCTTGCGGTCGCCGACGCCCATGAAGCCCTGAAGGTTGACGATCATCTCGCGCGGCTTGCCGCTCGCGTCGGCCACCATGTCGACCGCGCGGCCGATCACCTTGCCGTTGCGGCGCGCGACTTCGCTGTCGAGCAGCGCATGGATCTGGGTACGGTCGAGCGGGCGCGTCGCGACGAGCGGCGCGGGCGGAGGCGGCGGCGGTGTCGGCGATTCGGGGCGCTGCACGGGCTTCGGCCGCGTGACTTCACGGTGCGGCTTCTTCGGCGCTTCCGGTTCCTCCGGGTGAGTCGGCGCGGGCACGGGCGGCATCGTCAGCGGCTCGCCGGCGGTTTCCTCGACAGGCTCGACAAGCGCCTCGCTGATCGGCGCGGGCGGATTCTGGGTCGGCAGCAACCCGCAGCCGGACAGCAGCGCGGCGGCGAGAATCAGGAAGACCGTCGAGGACGGAAACGACTTGAGGGATGCGGTAAACGGGTGTCCGCCGCTCATTGACACTCACTCCATGGGTCGGGGGCGGCCCGAGGGCACGCGGCTGGCGATGGATGGCGGGTGCGGGCGGCGCACCACGCGAGGTGAGAGTTTAACGTGTCTGGCTTTCAGGACCGATTTCGTTGGCCTGTTGGAGGCAGACCGTGGGGGAAAAGAAGGGATCGAAGGCGGAGCGGGCGAGATTCGATTCCGGCTGAGGCTGAGGCTGAGGTTGTGGCTGTGGCTGTGGCTGTGGCTGCGGCTGCGGCTGCGGCTGTGGCTGTGGCTGCGGCTGCGGCTGCGGCTGTGGCGCCCGATCGTCGGCGACGATGCGGGCG
This sequence comes from Burkholderia catarinensis, assembly GCF_001883705.2. Taxonomy (GTDB): domain Bacteria; phylum Pseudomonadota; class Gammaproteobacteria; order Burkholderiales; family Burkholderiaceae; genus Burkholderia; species Burkholderia catarinensis. Next base: position 86,258 of record NZ_MDEQ02000010.1, on the reverse strand, counting down.
CCGCGCCTGCCTGCCGCTTATTTGACCAGCGCGCCGAGCGTCGTGGTTACGGGCGCGAGCACGCCGCCCGTCTTCGAGAGCGCGCCGGTGCCGCTGCCGCCGGTCAGCCCCGCGACCGGCGAGCCGCCGGCCGCGCCCGACACGGCTCCCGTCACGGTGCCGACCGCCGACGTGAGCGCGCCTGCCGGGTTGCTGCCGCCGGTCGCGCTGCCGAGTGCACCCGTCGACAGGAGCCCCGTGACCGGCGCGAGCGGACTCGTCGTGGCGCCACCGCCGCCGAGCAGTGCGGTGCCGGCGGTGGCCACCGTGTTGCCGGTCGCCGTCACGACGTTGCCGACGCCGGTCGTCACCGGATTGCCGCCGGTTTTCGCGATCGTCGCACCTGCGCCCGCGATGCCGTTGCCGACCGTCGTCACGAGGTTCGTCAGCGGCGCGCCGAGCGGCGTGCTCGACGCGACGGTCTGCGTGACCGACCCGACCGTTGTCGTGATCGGCGTGATCGCCGAGCTGGCGGCGCCCGTGACCTGCGCGACGGGTCCGGTCGACAACTGCGTGCCGAGCGTTGCGCCGCCGCCCGCGATCGTATTGCCGAGCGTCGTGATCGCGCCGCCGACGGGCGACGTGACGGGCGCGAGCGGCGCCAGCGCCGATCCGCCGGCGCCGAGACTCGACACGACGCCGCCCGTCGCGGCGACCGCGTTGCCGAGGTTCGTGACCACGCCCCCCGTGCTCGCGACCGTCGTGCCGACCGGATTCGACGATGCGCCGAGCTGGCCGAGCCCCGACCCGAGCCCGGTGCCGAGCGTCGTGACGGCCGCGCCGGCGTCCTGCACGACGGTGCCGAGCCCCTGCGTGGTCGCCGCGTTCGTGCCGGGCAGCGACTGGCCCGCGATCACCGTGCCGACGCCCGACACGGCGCCGCCCGCGGCCGTCACGACGTTGCTCGACGAACCGATCGTCTGGCCGAGCGCATTGGCCGACGTGCCGGTGCCCGAGGTGCCGCCGGTGCCGCTTCCCGTGCCGCCGACGGTCGAGCCGCTGCCTGACCCGCTGCCGCTGCCGTTGCCCGTGCCGCCGGTCGTGGCCGTCGTGTCGCCCGAACCCGATCCGGTGCCGCCGGTGCCCTGGCTCAGCGAGCCGGAGCCGCCGCACGCGGACAGCGACATCAGCGCTGCGACACCCGCCGCGATCATGATCATTCGGAGTCCTGCTTGATGGGTAGTAGGCGTATTCATGTCGTCCTCGTATCGTTTGAAACGTTGGGTCAGGCAGCCTTCGCGTGCGCCGATGTGTCGTCGCTGCGGTGGGGAAGCGGGCGGCGCATCGTTGGTGTCTCCCTGATTGACCTGTCGCCGTGTCGCGTTTTAGCCCGTGCTGGAATCCGGAACACCTGCCGGGCGAGCGGTTTTCATTCTTTCGTCCTGCTTGCCGATCGCGCCGGAAACATCGGATTCCTGGCAATCAGAGTAGGCCCGCCGGCGCGAGACGTCTTTTAATCAACGTTAAATTGAAGTAAGCATCCGATTCACTCGCGGAATCGGGGTAATCACGGTCGACGCGGCGCGAATCGTGTGGGTCGGTGCCGGTGGTGCAGGTGTCGGGCGACGGGGAAGGGGGGGCGGAGGGAGAGGGGCGCGCGCAGGCGCCGCGGGCGGCGCCGGCCTGGCCCGCCGTCATGGCGGGCAGGCACGGGCGCTGCCCCAAGCGGGGTGAAACCGGAAAATCAGGCGTCCGGGTACCACGCGTCGGTGAATTCGCTGACCTTGACGTCGGCCAGTTCCGGCCGTGCGGCCAGCCAGCCGCGCACGATCTCGCGATCGGCATCGGTCGTCGTGCCGCGCGGCGCGCCGGAGATCACGTAGGCGCCGATACCTTCGTCCGCGGACGCGACGGTCAGCAGCCCGTTCGCTTCGACGAAGTCGATGAATGCGTCGATCAGCTCGCCGCGCTCGAGGTCGGTCATTTCGTTGCGGTAATGCGCGGTCGCGTTGAACGCGAGTTCCTGGAATTCGCCGATGTGGAGTTTCTTGCGCTGGCGGCGGTTGTGGCCTTGGCTCATGGTGTGTGGTGAATGCGAAAAGGGAAAGTGAAAGGGCGGCGCCGGGCGCTGGCGCGGCATGCGCCGGCGGCCCGGGCGCCGCATCGAAGCGCCGCGCGGCGATGCCGGCGGCGGATGGGCGGAACGTTACATCAGCACGATATCGTACTGCTCCTGGCTCAGGTTCGACTCGACCTGCAGCGACACCGGCTTGCCGATGAAGTCGATCAGCATCGCGAGATGCTGCGATTCCTCGTCGAGGAACAGGTCGATCACCTGCTGCGCGGCGATCACGCGGAATTCGCGCGGGTTGAACTGCCGCGATTCGCGCAGGATCTCGCGCAGGACGTCGTAGCACACGGTGCGCGACGTCTTCACCTGGCCCTTGCCCTGGCAGGTCGGGCACGGCTCGCACAGCACGTGCGCGAGCGATTCGCGCGTGCGCTTGCGCGTCATCTCGACGAGCCCGAGCTGCGAGAAGCCGTTGACCGTCACGCGCGTGCGATCGCGCGACAGCGCCTTCTTCAACTCCGACAGCACCGCGTCGCGATGCTCGGCGTTCTCCATGTCGATGAAGTCGATGATGATGATCCCGCCGAGGTTGCGCAGCCGCAGCTGCCGCGCGATCGTATGCGCGGCCTCGAGGTTGGTCTTGAAGATCGTGTCGTCGAAGTTGCGCGCACCGACGTAGCCGCCCGTGTTCACGTCGATCGTCGTCATCGCCTCGGTCTGGTCGATCATCAGGTAACCGCCCGACTTCAGGTCGACGCGGCGCGACAGCGCGCGCTGGATCTCCGTCTCGATGTTGTACAGGTCGAACAGCGGCCGCTCGCCCGTATAGTGGTGCAGCTTCGGGCTCACGGCAGGCGTGAACTCGGACGCGAATTCCGAGAGGCGCTGGTAAGTCTCGCGCGAATCGACCTGGATGCGCGTCGTGTCGTCGTTCGCGAAATCGCGCAGCACGCGCTGCGCGAGATCGAGATCCTGGTACAGCAGGCTGGTTGCCGGCAGCCGCTGCGCTTGCGCGACGATCGTCGCCCAGGTCTTGCGCAGGTACGTGACGTCGCCGGCCAGCTCGTCGGAGGTCGCATCCTCGGCGATCGTGCGCACGATGTAGCCGCCTTTCTCGTCCGGCGGGATCACGGCCGTCAGGCGCGCGCGCACGGCCTCGCGCTCGGCCTCGCTCTCGATCTTCTGCGAGATGCCGATATGCGGCTCCTGCGGCAGGTAGACGAGCGTGCGGCCCGCGATGCTGACCTGTGTCGACAGCCGCGCGCCCTTCGTGCCGATCGGATCCTTGATCACCTGGACCATCAGCGTCTGGCCTTCGAAGACGGTCTTCTCGATCGGCTGGTGCGGCGCGTTCGACTGCGGCTCGCCCGCGAGGCGCGGCTGCCAGATGTCGGCAACATGCAGGAACGCCGCGCGCTCGAGGCCGATGTCGATGAACGCCGACTGCATGCCGGGCAGCACGCGCACGACCTTGCCGAGATAGATGTTGCCGACCCGCCCGCGCGACAGCGTGCGCTCGACGTGAAGCTCCTGCACCGCGCCTTGCTGGACGAGTGCGACCCGCGTTTCCTGCGGCGTGAGGTTGATCAGGATTTCTTCGTTCATGGTGGGATTCAGAAGGCGAGGCGCGCGGCGCGCAATAGCGCGGCAGTCTCAAAAAGGGGCAGACCCATGATACCTGAATGGGAACCGTCGATTCGCTCGATGAATTCGGCCGCGCGCCCCTGGATCGCGTACGCGCCGGCCTTGCCGAACGGCTCGCCCGTTTCGACGTAGCGCGCGTACGTGTCGCGCGACGCGGCCGCGAAGCGCACCGACGAGCGCGACAGCGCGGGCGGCAGCAGTTCGCCGCCGGCATCGATCACGGCGACGGCGGTCATGACCTCGTGTTCGCGGCCGGCGAGGCGCGTCAGCATCGCGAGCGCGTCGGCGGCGTCGGCCGGCTTGCCGAGGATCGCGCCGTCGATCGTGACGGTCGTATCGGCGACCAGCACCGGCGCGGCCGGCTTGCCGCTCGCGACGAGGCGCGCACGCGCGGCTTCGGCCTTCGCGACGGTCACGCGCCGCACGTACGCATCGGCGGCTTCGCCGGGCAGTTCGGCCTCGAGCGCCTCGGCGTCCTCGTCGGGGCGCGGCAGCAGCAGCTCGAAGCGTACGCCGATCTGCTGCAGCAGCTCCTGGCGGCGCGGGCTTTGCGAAGCGAGGTAAAGAGTCGGGAAAAGCGCGGGGGACGTGCTGGACGGCATGGTGTCGTTATCTCGGTGAGCGCGCGCGGCGCGCGTCTCGAGGACGACGCGTCATGCGCGATGATAGGGGTGATTCTGCGTGATGCTCCACGCCCGGTAAAGCTGTTCGGCGAGCAGCACGCGCACCATCCCGTGCGGCAGCGTCATGCTCGAGATGCGCAGCAGCACGTCGGCGCGCGCTTTCAGTTCCGGATCGAGCCCATCGGCGCCGCCGATCACGAACGCGACGTCGCGGCCGTCCTGCTGCCAGCCGGGCAGCGCCTGCGCGAGCTGCATCGTGGTCCAGTCGCGGCCGCGCTCATCGAGCACGACGAGGCGCGCGCCTTTCGGCAGCGCGGCCTCGATCTTCTGCCGCTCGGCCGCCATCACGCTTTCGGCGCTGCGGCCGCCCGAACGCAGTTCGGGCTTGATCTCGCGCAACTCGATGCGCAGCTCGGGCGGCATCCGCTTCGTGTATTCGTCGAAGCCGGATGCGATCCAGCCCGGCATCTTGTGGCCGACCGCGAGGATGAAAAGCTTCATCGGGAGATGCGTGACGACTTAGCGGCGGCGGGCGGCCGTTTTGCGCGCCGGGCGTGCGGGCGCTGCTTCCTCGTCTTCGTCGTCTTCGCTGGCCGTGGCGAAGCCGTTCCCCTTGCCGCCGCCGAGCTTCATCCGAACGGGCTTGTCGCCCCAGATTTCCTCGAGGTTGTAGTACTGGCGCAGGGCCGGCTGCAGGATGTGCACGACCGCGTCGCCGCAGTCGACGAGCACCCATTCGCCGGTGTCTTCGCCCTCGGAGCTGACGATGTCGCCGCCGGCTTCCTTGACCTTGTCGCGCACGTTCGACGCGAGGGCCTTGGTCTGGCGGTTGGAGGTGCCCGATGCGACGACCACGCGGTCGAACAGTTCGGTCAGGTGGCTGGTGTTGAACACCTTGATGTCTTGCGCCTTGACGTCTTCGAGGGCGTCGACGATCACGCGCTGCAGTTTGCGAATATCCATGGAATCAGGTGTGGTAGAGGCGATGTTGAAGAATATAGGCCCATACGGCGGCCGGCACATGTTCGGCCGACGCATCGGGCATTTGCGCATGGCGCGCGATGCATTCGCGCAGGTGCGCGCGGATGTCGGTCGCGGCGATGTCGAATGCGAGGGTCGTATCGACCAGCAGGTGGCCGGCCGGCGTGGCCTTCAGCACGTCGGCGCCGGCCTGCCGCGCGGCGATTTCCCGCGCGACGTCCGGCGGCGCCGCGTCGAGCTCGACGCCCGGGCGCGTCGACGCGCAGATGTGCGCGTAGTCGAACAGCTTGCGCCAGTCGCGCCACGTGTCGAGACGCACGAGCTGGTCGGCGCCGATCAGCAGCGACAACGACGCGTCCGGGCCGATCCGCTCGCGCCAGCGCGCCAGCGTCTCGACCGTGTAGGTCGGGCCGGTGTGCTCGATCTCGTCGGTGGCGACGGTCACGGTCACGCCCGGCACGGACAGCGAGCCGGCGGCCGCGCGCGTCATCGCGAGCCGATGCTCGGCGGCCGACACGTCGCGTTTCTGGTACGGTTGCCCGGCGGGCAGCAGTACGAGTTCGGTCAGGCCGAGCAGCTCGGCGAACCGGCGCGCGAGCGCGAGATGGCCGTCGTGGATCGGGTCGAAAGTGCCGCCCAGCAAGCCGATACGACGCGGCAGCGGGGCGGGGCGGGCGGTGGTGTCCAGAAACGCGTCCTTTCCTTGGGGCAGCGGGGCGAGCGGGCTCAGACCCAGTCGCGCGGCACGATGAAGTCGCTGTACAGGCGCGCTTCAGGCGTTCCCGGCTCGGGTTGCCAGTTATAACGCCAGTTCGCGACCGGCGGCATCGACATCAGGATCGACTCGGTCCGGCCGCCGCTTTGCAGGCCGAACAGCGTGCCACGGTCGAATACGAGGTTGAATTCGACGTAGCGGCCGCGGCGGTACGCCTGGAAGTCGCGTTCGCGCTCGCCGTACGGCAAATCGGCGCGGCGCTCGACGATCGGCAGGTAGGCCTGCAGGAACGCGTCGCCGACGCTTTGCATCATGTCAAACGAGCGTTCGAAACCGGGCTCGGAGAAATCGTCGAAGAAGATCCCGCCGATGCCGCGCATCTCGTTGCGGTGCTTCAGGAAGAAATACTCGTCGCACCACGCCTTGAAGCGCGGGTAGAGCTCGGCGCCGAACGGGTCGAGCGCATCCTTGCAGGTCTGATGGAAATGCCGTGCGTCGTCCTCGAAACCGTAAACCGGTGTCAGATCCATGCCGCCGCCGAACCAGAACACGGGCTCCTCGCCCGGTTTCGTCGCGATCAGCATCCGCACGTTCATGTGCACGGTCGGGCAGTACGGATTGCGCGGGTGCAGCACGAGCGACACGCCGAGCGCCTCGAAGCCGCGGCCCGCGAGCTGCGGGCGCGCCGCGCTTGCCGACGGCGGCAGCGCGTCGCCCGCGACGTCGGAAAAGCCGATTCCCGCGCGTTCGAACACGCGGCCGCCTTCGAGAATCCGCGTGCAGCCGCCGCCGCGCAGGCGTTCGGCCGGCCCGCGCTGCCACGTATCGGTCGCGAGCGGCGTGCCGTCGAGCGCGCCGAGCGCGTCGGCGATGCGTGCCTGGAGGCCCTGGAGGTACGTGCGAACGCGCGCCACGTCGTAGGTTGAATCGGTCATGTCTGGACTGGGTGCCCCCGCCCGAAGCGGGGGCCGTAAAAAAAGCATCTGCCGGGCATTCTATCGAACCCCGGCAGAGGAACCGCTGCCGCGCGACGGCGGGGCGGCGGTTGCAACGTCACGCGCTCTTGCGGTTGAGCGCGCGAAAGCCGATGTCGCGGCGGTACTGCATGCCTTCGAAATTGATCTGGTTGATCGTGTCGTACGCATGCTGCTGCGCCTCGCGCACCGAATCGGCGAGGCCGACCACGCACAGCACGCGGCCGCCGGACGTCACGAGCTTGTCGGCATCCGCGAGCGTCGTGCCCGCATGGAACGTGACCGCCTGCTCGGTCTCGGCCGGGATCCCGTTGATGCGGTCGCCCTTGCGCGGCGCGTCCGGATAGCCGTGCGCGGCCAGCACGACGCCAAGCGCGGTGCGGCGGTCCCAGTCGAGCTCGACCGTGTCGAGCGTGCCTGCGATCGCCTGCTCGACGACCTTCGAGAAATCGCTCTTCAGGCGCGCCATGATCGGCTGCGTTTCCGGGTCGCCCATCCGGCAGTTGAACTCGAGCGTGCGCGGATTGCCTTCCTTGTCGATCATCAGGCCCGCGTACAGGAAGCCCGTGAAGCGGATGCCGTCCTTCTCCATCCCGCGCACGGTCGGCATGATGATTTCGCGCATCACGCGTGCGTGCATCTGCGGCGTGACGATCGGCGCGGGCGAATACGCGCCCATGCCGCCGGTGTTCGGGCCGCGGTCTTCGTCGAGCAGGCGCTTGTGGTCCTGGCTGGAAGCCAGCGCGAGCGCGTGCTTGCCGTCGACCATCACGATGAAGCTCGCTTCCTCGCCGTCGAGGAATTCCTCGATCACGACGCGCGCGCCGGCATCGCCGAGCTTGTTGCCCGACAGCATCATGTCGACGGCCGCATGCGCTTCCTCGAGCGTCATCGCGACGACGACGCCCTTGCCGGCCGCGAGGCCGTCGGCCTTCACGACGATCGGCGCGCCCTTCGCGTCGATGTACGCGTGTGCGGCGGCGGCATCGGAGAAGGTGTCGTAGTCGGCGGTCGGGATGCCGTGGCGCTTCATGAACGCCTTCGCGAAATCCTTCGAGCTTTCGAGCTGCGCGGCTTCGCGGGTCGGGCCGAATACCTTCAGGCCGCGCGCGCGGAACAGGTTGACGATGCCGGCCGCGAGCGGTGCTTCCGGCCCGACGAGCGTGAACGCGACGCCTTCGCGTTCCGCGAAATCGGCGAGTTCGTCGAGCGACGTGATGTCGACGTTCTTCAGGCGCTCGTCCTGCGCCGTGCCGCCATTGCCGGGCGCGACGTAGACCATCTGGACCCGCGGCGACTGCGCGAGCTTCCAAGCCAGCGCATGTTCGCGGCCGCCGGAACCGACGACGAGTAGTTTCATGGGATTCCCCGCAGACTAGAAAACAGGGCGGCCGGCGCACTCAGGCGCGCCGGCCGCGGAATCGGTCGGGCCGCCGCCGCGACAGGAGCACGGCGGCCGGCATTTCATTCCTCGACGATGACGGCGTTCGTATACACGTCCTGCACGTCGTCGAGGTTCTCGAGCGCGTCCAGGAGCTTCTGCATCTTCGCCGCGTCGTCGCCGGTGAATTCGACTTCGTTCTGCGGCTTCATCGTCACTTCGGCGAGTTCGGCCTTGAAGCCGGCGGCTTCGAGCGCGTCCTTCACCGCCGAGAATGCCTGCCAGTCGCACAGCACTTCGATCGAGCCGTCGTCGTTCGTGTTCACGTCGTTCGCGCCGGCTTCGAGCGCGGCTTCCATCAGCGCGTCTTCCGACGTGCCGGGCGCGAACAGGAACTGGCCGACGTGATCGAACATGAACGCGACCGAGCCGTCGGTGCCCATGTTGCCGCCGAACTTCGAGAACGCGTGGCGGACTTCCGCGACCGTGCGGGTGCGGTTGTCGGTCAGCGTGTCGACGATGATCGCCGCGCCGCTGATGCCGTAGCCTTCGTAACGGATTTCCTCGTAGTTCGCGCCGTCCGCGCCGCCGACGCCGCGATCGATCGCGCGCTTGACGTTGTCCTTCGGCATGTTCGCGTCGGCCGCCTTGTCGACCGCGAGACGCAGGCGCGGGTTCGAGTTGACGTCGCCGCCGCCGAGGCGCGCCGCGACCTGGATTTCCTTGATCAGGCGGGTCCAGATCTTGCCGCGCTTCGCGTCGGCCGCTGCCTTCTTATGCTTGATGTTGGCCCATTTCGAATGACCAGCCATACCTTTCTCCGTGCCCGGGCGCGCTGCGCGGGCGATTGTGCCAATGTGTCGTTGAATCGGCGGCCGTTTCGGCGGGCATGAAGCCGCGGGGCCGCGCGTGTCGAGTGGATCGGGATTTTATCACGCGGCGACCGTCGGTTCGGGGCCGCCGCGCATGGCCGAACGGCCGGGCAGGCCGCCGCGGACCGGGCCGCGCGCCGCGCGGCCGCGCAGGCGCGTCAGTTCTTGGTGCCGAACAGGCGGTCGCCCGCGTCGCCGAGGCCCGGCACGATGTACGCGTGCTCGTTCAGGTGCGAGTCGAGCGACGCGACGAACAGCCTCACGTCCGGGTGCGCGTCCTGGAACACCTGCACGCCCTCGGGCGCGGCGACCAGCGCGACGAACGTGATGTTCGCGGCCGGCACGTTGCGGCGCTTGAGCACGTCGACCGCGTGCACGGCCGAGTAGCCGGTCGCGACCATCGGGTCGCACAGGATGAAGATGCGATCCTCGAGATCCGGAAGGCGCACCAGGTATTCGACCGGGCGGTGGTCCTCGGCGCGGTACACGCCGATATGGCCGACGCGCGCGGACGGGACCAGGTCGAGCAGGCCGTCCGACATCCCGATGCCCGCGCGCAGCACCGGCACGATCGCCAGTTTCTTGCCCGCGATCACCGGCGCGTCGACCTCGACCAGCGGGGTTTCGACCCGCTTGGTCGTGATCGGCAGGTTGCGGGTGATCTCATAGCCCATCAGCAGCGTGATTTCGCGCAGCAGTTCGCGGAACGTGCGCGTCGACGTGTCCTTGTCGCGCATGTGCGTGAGCTTGTGCTGGATCAGCGGGTGATCGGTGATGAAGAGATTCGGGAAACGGCTGTCCTGTTTCATGGCGGAGGCGCCTTGGCGGCAAAAGGGGATCGGGGCGGCGGCGGGCACAAGCCGTCCGCCGCTTATGGCCGCAATTTTACCAAGGCGCGCCGCATGATCCGGATATTATCGACGTCTCACGACAATCCGCGCGCCGCGTACGCCCGTTCGCCCGCCCACCGGCGCGACGGGGCCGTGCCGGCGCGCGTCGCTACCAAGGAGTCGACGATGGATCTCGGCATCGCAGGAAAGACCGCGCTCGTGTGCGCGGCAAGCAAGGGCCTCGGGCGCGGCTGCGCGCAAGCGCTGGCCGCCGAGGGCGTGAACCTCGTGATCGTCGCGCGCACGCGCGACACGCTGGAGGAAACCGCGGAAGAGATCCGCGCCGGGGCGAACGTGTCGGTCACGGCGGTCGCCTGCGACATCACGACGCCGGACGGTCGCGCGGCCGCGCTCGCCGCGTGCCCGCAGCCGGACATTCTCGTGACGAATGCCGGCGGCCCGCCGCCCGGCGACTTCCGCGACTTCTCGCACGACGACTGGATCCGCGCGCTCGAGTCGAACATGCTGACGCCGATCGAGCTGATCCGCGCGACCGTCGACGGGATGATCGCGCGCGGCTTCGGCCGGATCGTCAACATCACGAGCTCGGCCGTGAAGGCGCCGATCGACGTACTCGCGCTGTCGAACGGCGCACGCTCGGGGCTGACGGGCTTCGTTGCCGGGCTGTCGCGCAAGGTCGCGGGCCAGGGCGTGACGATCAACAACCTGCTGCCGGGGCTGTTCGACACCGACCGGATCGCGACGACGCTCGCCGCGTCGGCGAAGGCGCAGGGCGTGACGGTCGACGAGATGCGCGCGCGGCGCACCAGGGACATCCCGGCCGGCCGGCTCGGCACGCGCGAAGAATTCGGCGCGGCGTGCGCGTTCCTGTGCAGCGTGCATGCCGGCTACATCACCGGGCAGAACTGGTTGCTCGACGGCGGTGCGTATCCGGGCACGTTCTGACGCGCACGCCGCGTTTCACGACAACAACCGAAAACGAAGGAGACTGGAGATGAGCCAACCCCGCATCGCATTGATTGCGCACGACGCGAAGAAAGACGAGATCGTCGCGCTCGCGGGCCAATACCGCGCGACGCTCGCGCAATGCCGGCTGGTCGCCACCGGCACGACGGGCGGCCGTATCGCGGCCGCGCACGGGCTCGAGGTCGAGCGCAAGCTGTCGGGGCCGCTCGGCGGCGATTTGCAGATCGGCGCGGAACTGGCCGACGGCCGCGTCGACGTCGTCGTGTTCCTGCGCGACCCGATGACCGCGCAGCCGCACGACCCCGACATCACCGCGCTCGTGCGCGCGTGCGACGTGCATGACGTGCCGGTCGCGACCAACGTCGCGACCGCGCGGATGCTGCTCGACGATCTGGCGCGAAACATGCAGGACGTTTGCTAGGCGATTGCGCGGCCCGATTGCCCCTGTTCGCGGCAGGGCCATGCACGGTTGGCGGCGACGCGCGAGAATCGTGCGTCGCGACGCGCACCGGCCGCCCGGTTCCTGCATGAATCGGCCGGCTCGCGCATCGGCGACCCGGATTTTCACCTGACCGATCAGAAACGAGGAGCGAAACGATGCCGAAAGCAATCCGATACGACCAGCCGGGCGGCCCGGACGTGATGAAGTGGGTCGATGTCGAGGTCGGCGAACCGAAAGCCGGAGAGGTGCGCGTGAAGCAGCACGCGGTCGGGCTCAACTACATCGACGTGTATTTCCGCACGGGCCTTTATCCGCAGCCGCTGCCCGGCGGTCTCGGGATGGAGGCGGCGGGCGAGGTGACGGCCGTCGGCGAAGGCGTGACCGCGCTGAAGGCAGGCGATCGCGTCGCGTATGTCGGGCAGCCGCCCGGCGCCTATGCGCAGGAGCGCGTGATGCCCGCCGAGCGTCTCGTGAAGCTGCCGGACGGCATCAGCTACGACGACGCGGCGTCGGCGATGCTGCAGGGCCTGACCGCGCACTACCTGCTGCGCCGCACGTACCCGGTGAAGGCCGGCGACACGATCCTGATCCATGCGGCCGCCGGCGGCGTCGGCCTGCTCGTGTGCCAGTGGGCAAAGGCGCTCGGCGCGACCGTGATCGGGACGGTCGGCTCCGACGAGAAAGCCGTGCTCGCGAAGGCGCACGGCTGCGACCACCCGATCGTCTACACGCGCGAGAACTTCACGCAGCGCGTGAAGGAAATCACGAACGGCGCGGGCGTGCCGGTCGTCTACGATTCGATCGGCAAGGATACCTACATCGGCTCGCTCGACAGCCTCGCGCCGCTCGGCTATTTCGTCAGCTTCGGCAATGCGTCGGGCCCGCTGCCGCTGATCGACTCGAAGGAGTTCTCGTCGCGCGGCTCGCTGTTCTTCACGCGGCCGACGCTGTTCTCGTACATCGCGAAGCGCGCCGATCTCGAAGCCGCGGCCGCCGAGCTGTTCGCCGTGCTCGTGTCGGGCAAGGTGAAGACGAGCATCAACCAGCGCTATCCGCTCGCGGAAGTCGGCCGCGCGCATGAAGATCTCGAAGCGCGCAAGACCACCGGCTCGACGATCCTCGTTCCCTGACCCGTCCCTTCGTGCCGGCGCTATGCCGGCCCGCGCCCTTGCGGGCGGCGGCGCAACGCCGCCCGTCCCGCCCCCGGTTTGCTCCCGCCCCTGCGTTTACACGTTTTTTATATCCGCCCCGATACCTTTGACCCGTCCTTTACGTGCGTTCCCATAAGGTTCTAGTCGTCTGATTTCGACGACGGAGAACACAAAAATGGATGGGGTTTTCATCGGCGCTCTGGTGCTCTTCACCGCGCTGCTCCTCGGTTTGGTTGCCGGTTGCGACAAGCTCGTGCAATACGGTCGCGGGGGACGAGCATGACCTGGATGCTTTGGTTGGCGGGCGCATCGACGGCCCTGCTGTTCGCGTATCTCGTCTTTGCGCTGCTGCGCGCGGAGGACATCGAATGAACGCGAACAACCTGTTGCAATCGCTGCTGTTCATCGTCGTGCTGCTGGCCGTGGCCGTTCCGGTCGCGCGCTACCTGTCGGCGGTGATGGACGGCAGCTCGCGCGTCGTGCGCGTGTTCGGGCCGCTCGAGCGCGCGCTGTACCGCGTCGCCGGCGTCGACGTCGGCAGCGAGATGAACTGGAAGCAGTACGCGATCGCGACGATCGCGTTCAACGCGCTCGGCGCGCTGTTCCTGTATGGCCTGCTGCGCCTGCAGGGCTTCCTGCCCGGCAACCCGCAGCAATTCGGCGCGATGACGGTCGACGGCGCATTCAACACGGCCGTCAGCTTCGTCACCAACACGAACTGGCAGGACTACACGCCCGAGCAGACCGTCAGCTACCTGACGCAGATGCTCGGCCTGACCGTGCAGAACTTCCTGTCGGCGGCAACCGGCATCGTCGTCGTGATCGCGCTGATCCGCGGCTTCGCACGTCATACCGCGCAGACGATCGGCAACTTCTGGGTCGACCTCACGCGCGTGACGATGTACGTGCTCGTGCCGATGTCCGCGATCATCGCCGCGCTGCTGATGAGCCAGGGCGTGATCCAGAACATGAAGGCGTACGAGGACGTGCCGGTGCTGCAAGCGAGCACCTATGCCGCGCCGAAGCTCGACGCGCAGGGCAACCCGGTGAAGGACGACAAGGGCAACCCGGTCACGGTGCCGACCCCGCTCACGAAGCAGACGCTCGCGATGGGCCCGGTCGCGTCGCAGGAAGCGATCAAGATGCTCGGCACCAACGGCGGCGGCTTCTTCAACGCGAACTCCGCGCACCCGTACGAGAACCCGACGCCGTTCGCGAACTTCATCCAGATCTTCGCGATCCTGATCATCCCGGCCGCACTGTGTCTCGTGTTCGGCCGCGTGATCGGCGACCGCCGGCAGGGCATCGCGGTGCTCGCGGCGATGACGGTTGCGTTCGCGGTCGCGGTCGGCGTCGAGGTGAGCGCCGAGCAGGGCGGCAACCCGACGCTCGCCGCGCTGCACGTCGACCAGTCGACGGGCGCGCTGCAGCCGGGCGGCAACATGGAAGGCAAGGAAACGCGCTTCGGCATCGCGCAGACCGGCATCTTCACGGTTGCGACGACGGCCGCGTCGTGCGGCGCGGTCGACACCATGCACGATTCGCTGACGCCGCTCGGCGGCCTCGTGCCGATGCTGCTGATGCAGCTCGGCGAGGTGGTCTACGGCGGGGTCGGCTCGGGCCTCTACGGGATGCTCGTGTTCGCGCTGCTCGCGGTGTTCGTCGCCGGCCTGATGATCGGCCGCACGCCGGAGTACGTCGGCAAGAAGATCGAGTCGTACGAGATGAAGATGGTGTCGATCGTCGTGCTGCTCACGCCGCTGCTGGTGCTGGTCGGCACGTCGATCGCCGTGCTCGCCGATGCGGGCAAGGCCGGCATCGCGAACCCGGGCCCGCACGGCTTCTCGGAAATCCTGTACGCGTTCAGCTCGGCCGCGAACAACAACGGCAGCGCGTTCGCGGGCCTGACGGTCGGCACGCCGTTCTACAACTGGATGACCGCGATCGCGATGTGGTTCGGCCGCTTCGGCACGATCGTGCCGGTGCTGGCGATCGCCGGCTCGCTTGCCGCGAAGAAACGCATCGCCGTGACGAGCGGCACGCTGCCGACGCACGGTCCGCTGTTCGTCGTGCTGCTGCTCGGCACCGTGCTGCTGGTGGGTGCGCTGACCTACGTGCCGGCGCTTGCGCTCGGCCCCGGCGTCGAGCACCTGATGATGTGGCTGGGCGCGTAATGCGCGCCCGCATGGCGACACATTGAAAAGACTGAAGAGATTGAAGAGATCGCAATGACTCAACATTCCGCAACACGGTCCATGTTCGATCCGGCGCTGCTGCGCCCGGCGATCGTGGACTCGTTCAAGAAACTCACGCCGCGCACGCAGTTCCGCAACCCGGTGATGTTCTGCGTGTACGTCGGCAGCATCCTGACCACGATCCTGTGGATCGCGGCGCTCGCCGGCCAGGCCGAGGCGCCCGCGGGCTTCATCCTCGCGATCGCGCTGTGGCTGTGGTTCACGGTGCTGTTCGCGAACTTCGCCGAAGCGCTCGCCGAAGGGCGTTCGAAGGCGCAGGCCGCGTCGCTGCGCAGCGCGAAGAAAGACGTGATGGCGAAGAAGCTCAACGAGCCGCATCCGAAGTCGCCGATCCGCATCACGACCGCGACCGAGCTGCGCAAGGGTGACGTCGTGCTGGTCGAGACCGGCGACGTGATCCCGGCCGACGGCGAAGTCGTTGACGGCGTCGCGTCGGTCGATGAATCGGCAATCACTGGCGAATCCGCACCGGTGATCCGTGAATCGGGCGGCGACTTCTCGTCGGTGACGGGCGGCACGCGCGTGCTGTCCGACTGGATCGTCGTCAGGGTCACCGCGAACCCGGGCGAAGCGTTCCTCGACCGGATGATCGCGATGGTCGAAGGCGCGAAGCGCAAGAAGACGCCGAACGAGATCGCGCTGACGATCCTGCTGGTCGCGCTGACCATCGTGATGCTGCTCGCGACCGCGACGCTGCTGCCGTTCTCGATGTTCTCGGTGGAAGCGATGAAGGCCGGCCACGTGGTGACGATCACCGCGCTTGTCGCGCTGCTCGTGTGCCTGATCCCGACGACGATCGGCGGCCTGCTGTCCGCGATCGGCGTGGCGGGGATGAGCCGGATGATGCAGGCGAACGTGATCGCGACGTCGGGCCGCGCGGTGGAAGCGGCCGGCGACGTCGACGTGCTGCTGCTCGACAAGACCGGCACGATCACGCTCGGCAACCGCCAGGCGTCGACGTTCGTGCCCGCGCCGGGCGTGACCGAGGAAGCGCTGGCCGATGCCGCGCAACTGTCGTCGCTCGCCGACGAAACGCCGGAAGGGCGCAGCATCGTCGTGCTCGCGAAGGAGCGCTTCAACATTCGCCAGCGCGACATGGCACAGCTGCACGCGACGTTCCTCGGCTTTTCCGCGCAGACGCGGATGAGCGGCGTCGATCTCCCCGGCCGCGAGATCCGCAAGGGCGCGGCCGACGCGATCCGTCGCTATGTCGAGACGCACGGCAGCCGCTTCCCGGAGGAAGTGCGTCGCGCGGTCGACGAGGTTGCACGCCGCGGCAGCACGCCGCTCGTCGTGGCCGACCTGCGTGAAGGTGCGGCGCGCGTGCTCGGCGTGATCGAGCTGAAGGACATCGTGAAGGGCGGCATCAAGGAGCGCTTCGCGGAACTGCGCAAGATGGGCATCAAGACCGTGATGGTGACGGGCGACAACCGGCTGACGGCCGCGGCGATCGCGGCGGAAGCGGGGGTCGACGATTTCCTCGCGGAAGCGACGCCGGAAACCAAGCTCGCGACGATCCGCGAGCACCAGGCGGCGGGGCGGCTCGTCGCGATGACGGGCGACGGCACGAACGACGCGCCGGCGCTCGCGCAGGCCGACGTGGCGGTGGCGATGAACACGGGTACGCAGGCCGCGAAGGAAGCCGGCAACATGGTCGACCTCGACTCGAACCCGACGAAGCTGATCGAGATCGTCGAGATCGGCAAGCAGATGCTGATGACGCGCGGCTCGCTGACGACGTTCTCGATCGCGAACGACATCGCGAAGTACTTCGCGATCATCCCGGCCGCGTTCGTGACGACCTACCCGCAGTTGCGCGTGCTCGACATCATGCATCTGACGTCGCCGGCCTCCGCGATCCTGTCGGCGGTGATCTTCAATGCGCTGATCATCGTCGCGCTGATCCCGCTTGCGCTGAAGGGCGTCACGTACCGGCCGCTCGGCGCCGCATCGCTGTTGCGCCGCAACCTGCTGGTCTACGGCCTCGGCGGCGTGCTGCTGCCGTTCCCGTTCATCAAGCTGATCGACATGACGCTCGCGGCACTCGGCTGGGCCTGAGCCGGCCGCCTTTGAAGGAAACATCATGAAAACGTTGATTCGTCCGCTCGTCGTGCTCTTTGTCGTGCTTACCGTGGTGACGGGGCTCGCTTACCCGGCCGTGATGACCGTGTTCGGCCAGGCCGTGTTCCCGTCGCAGGCGAACGGCAGCCTGATCGAGCAGGGCGGCAAGGCGGTCGGCTCCGCGCTGATCGGCCAGCAGTTCGATGCGCCGAAGTACTTCTGGGGCCGGCTGTCGGCCACGGCGCCGATGCCGTACAACGCGACCGGCTCCGGCGGCTCGAACCTCGGCCCGCTGAACCCGTCGCTCGCCGACCAGGTGAAGGGGCGCATCGCCGCGCTGCGCGACGCGGGCACCGACATGTCGAAGCCCGTGCCGGTCGATCTCGTGACGGCGTCGGCGAGCGGCCTCGATCCGGAGATCACGCCGGCCGCCGCCGCGTACCAGGTCGAGCGCGTCGCGAAGGTGCGCAACCTGGCGCCCGACGCGGTCGCGCAACTCGTCGCCGCGAACACGAAGGGCCGCCAGTTCGGCGTGCTCGGCGAGCCGCGCGTGAACGTGCTGAAGCTGAACCTCGCGCTCGACGCGGCGCAGGCCGCGCATTAATCCATCGCGCGCGGCAACCGGCGTCCGGCGCGGCCCGATCCGTGCCGGGCGCGTTTTTTCCCGACGGCGCATGCGCCGTCTTTGCCTTTTGCGGCGATTTGGAACAACAATGCTGGTACTCGCGCGCATCCGGGCGCTCCGCCTTCCCGACGCATGAACCGTCCCGATCCAGACCAACTCCTCGACAAGCTGCAGCGAGACGAAGAAAAGCAGCGGCGCGGCCAGCTCAAGATCTTCTTCGGCGCATCGGCCGGCGTCGGCAAGACCTATGCGATGCTGCAGGCCGCGCGCCAGCGCCGGCAGGAAGGCGTCGACGTCGTCGTCGGCATCGTCGAGACCCACGGCCGCGGCGAAACCGCCGCGCTGCTCGACGGCCTCGACGTGCTGCCGCTCGCGCGCATCGACTATCGCGGCCGCACGCTCGCCGAATTCGATCTCGACGGCGCGCTCGCCCGCCAGCCGCAACTGATCCTCGTCGACGAACTCGCGCACTCGAACGTGCAGGGCGCGCGCCACCTGAAGCGCTGGCAGGACGTCTACGAACTGCTCGACGCGGGCATCGACGTATATACGACCGTCAACGTCCAGCACCTCGAAAGCCTGAACGACGTGGTCGGCGCGATCACCGGCATCCGCGTGTGGGAGACCGTGCCCGACCGCGTGTTCGACGCGGCCGACGAAGTGACGCTCGTCGACCTGCCGGCCGAGGAGCTGCTCGAGCGGATGCGCGACGGCAAGGTCTATCTCGCGCAACAGGCCGAGCGCGCGGTGCGTAACTTCTTCCGCAAGGGCAACCTGATCGCGCTGCGCGAACTGGCGCTGCGGCGCACGGCCGATCGCGTCGACGCGCAGATGCGCGAATACCGCGCCGATCGTTCGATCCAGCGCATCTGGCAGGCGCGCGAGCGGCTGCTCGTGTGCGTCGGGCCCGGCGCCGAAGCGCCGACGCTCGTGCGCGCGGCCGCGCGGCTCGCCGCGAGCCTGAAGGCCGACTGGATCGCCGTGTATGTGGAGACGCCGCGCCTGCAGCGGCTGCCCGACGCGCAGCGGCAGCGCACGCTCGACGCGCTGAAGCTCGCGGCCGAGCTCGGCGCGGAGACGGCCACGCTCGCCGGCGCCGATGCGGTTGCCGCGCTGATCGGCTATGCGACGGTGCGCAACGTGTCGAAGGTCGTCGCCGGCGGCTCGCAAAAGGCCGGGCTCGTGCGCCGCTTCGCGCGGCCGTTCGGCGAAAAGCTCGCCGAACGCGCGGGCGACGTCGACCTGATGCTGATCCGCGCATCCGCGAGCGACGAGGCGCGCGCCGCGCCGCTCGACCCGCGCGCCCGCGACTGGCGCGATGCGTTCGCGCGGTTCGGCACGCACCGTTCGCCGCCGCGGCACTACGCGTACGCGGCCGCGATCTGCGCGGCGATCACGATCGTCGCAAGCCTCGTGTCCGAGCGGCTCGACCTCACGAACCTCGTGATGCTGTACCTGCTCGGCGTGGTGTTCTCGGCCGTGCGGCTCGGGCGCGGCCCGGGCGTGCTGCAGTCGTTCCTGTCGGTGGCCGCATTCGATTTCTTCTTCGTGCCGCCACGCATGTCGTTCTCGGTCAGCGACACGCAATACCTGCTGACCTTCTTCGGGATGCTGCTGACGTCCCTCGTGATCAGCCACCTGACGTCGACGCTGACGCGCCAGGCGAGCATCGCGCAGCGCCGCGAGCGCCGCACCGGCGCGATCTACGCGATGGCGCGCGAGCTCGGCGCGGCGCTGACGACCGAGCAGATCGTCGAGATCGGCAGCCGTCACGTGGGCGAGGTGTTCCGCGCGCGCGTCGCGTTCCTGCTGCCCGACAGCGCCGACAAGGTGCGGCAGAAGATCGAGGAGCCCGATGCGGCCGTCACGCTGACGGGCGCCGATCTCGACAGCGACGTCGGCCAGTGGGTGTACGACCAGCAGAAGCCGGCCGGTCGCGGCACCGATACGTTGCCTGCGACGGCTGCGCTGTACCTGCCGCTGAAGGCGCCGATGCGCACGCGCGGCGTGCTCGCGGTCGCGTCGCGCGAGCCGCACGAACTCGAGGTGCCCGAGCAGCAGCGGATGCTCGACGCGTTCGCCGCGCAGATCGCGCTCGCGCTCGAGCGCGTGCACTACGTCGAGATCGCGCGCGACGCGCTCGTCAACATGGAGTCCGAGCGGCTGCGCAACTCGCTGCTGTCGGCGATCTCGCACGACCTGCGCACGCCGCTCACGACGATCGTCGGCTTCTCGTCGATGCTCGCGAGCGGGCGCGCGGCCGCGCAGGGCGGCGACGCCGCGGCGGCCGAACGCGTCGCGCAGCGCGAGGGCGAGCTCGTCGACGCGATCCACGACGAGGCGCTGCGGATGACGGGCATCGTCACGAACCTGCTCGACATGGCGCGGCTGCAGGCCGGCAGCCTGCAGCTCAAGCGCCAGTGGTCGCTGCTCGAGGAGACCGTCGGCGCCGCGCTCGCCGCGTGCAAGCGCGTGCTCGCGCGCCATCACGCACGTGTCGCGCTGCCGGCCGACCTGCCGCTGCTGCAGATGGACGCGGTGCTGATGGAGCGCCTGTTTGCCAACCTGTTCGAGAACGCGGCGAAGTACACGCCGCCCGACACGTCGCTCGACATCGGCGCGGAGCGCGTGACCGACGACGGGCTGCCGTTCGTACGCGTGCACGTCGACGATTTCGGCCCGGGCCTGCCGGCCGGCATGGAAACGCGGATCTTCGACAAGTTCACGCGCGGCGAGAAGGAATCGGCGACGCCGGGCATCGGGCTCGGCCTCGCGATCTGCCGCGCGATCGTCGAGGCGCACGGCGGTAAAATCGGTGCGCTCAACCGCACCGCGCCCGACGGCCGCGTGACGGGCGCGCGCTTCTGGTTCACGCTGCCGGTCGAGACGCCGCCGGCCCCGCCCGCCGTGCCCGACGACGAATCCGACGTGCCGGGCGCATCGTCCCCATCCGAGTCATTGCCAGACCATGAGTGAACCCAGCCTGACCGTCGTCCTGATCGAGGACGAAAAGCAGATTCGCCGTTTCGTGCGCGCCGCGCTCGAAGAGGAGGACATCGCGGTGTACGAGGCCGAGACAGGCAAGCAGGGGCTGATCGACGCGGCGACGCGCAAGCCCGATCTCGTGATCGTCGACCTCGGCCTGCCCGACACCGACGGCCTCGACGTGATCCGCGAGCTGCGCGGCTGGTCCGAGGTGCCGGTGATCGTGCTGTCCGCACGCACGCAGGAGGAAGAGAAGGTCGCGGCGCTCGACGCGGGCGCCGACGATTACCTGACCAAGCCGTTCGGCGTGTCCGAGCTGCGCGCGCGGATCCGCGCACAGCTGCGCCGCCGCAACCAGGGCGGCGCGAACGAGTCGCCGAAGGTGAGCTTCGGCACCGTGACCGTCGATCTCGCACTGCGCCAGGTGTGGCGCGACAACGAGATCGTGCACCTGACGCCGCTCGAATACCGGCTGCTCGCGACGCTCGTGCGGCACGCGGGGCGCGTGCTCACGCACCGTCAGCTGCTGCGCGACGTGTGGGGGCCGTCGCACGTCGAGAGCCATCACTACCTGCGCATCTACATGGCGCACCTGCGCCAGAAGCTCGAGTTCGACCCGGCGCAGCCCGAGTACATCGTCACCGAGACGGGTGTCGGCTACCGGCTCGTCGGCGCCGCGTGACGGGCAGCGCCCGGCGACGGCACGTGTGGGCACGGCGCCGCGCCCGCAGGGTTGCGCCGGCGCGACAGTCTCGCGGCCGGTGCCGGCGTTGCACACCGGCCGAACATTCCCCGTTATCCTGACCGTTCCGCGAACGAAAACGAGGAGCGTGCAATGTCTGTCCGTCCGGTCGTTATCTGTGCGCTGGCGCTTGCTGCGCCCGGCGCGTTCGCCCAACCGCTGCCGCCGGGGCAACAACCGCCCGCCCAGGTGGCGCTGGCCAATCCCGCGTCGGTCAACTGCGAGAAGCTCGGCGGCCGCCATATGATCCGCAACCTGTCGAGCGGGCAGGTCGGGATGTGCGTGTTCAAGGACGGCCGCACGTGCGAGGAATGGGCGCTGTACCGCGACGACCGCTGCGTCGGCGGCGTCGCGCCGAAGCGCGTGTCGAACTGATCGGGCCCGGCCGATCGAGCCCCGGATCGGCCCCGGCCGTGCGCCGCGCGTCCGTAAGCATCTTGTTATACTCGGCGCCGCCCGGGGACGACCCCGGGTCATTCGCTTCAACGGGGACGGCCCCATCCGATACGGAGTACGTCGAGATGGCGTGGGTATTGTTGTTGATCGCCGGTTTGCTGGAAGTGGCCTGGGCGGCCGGCATGAAATCGTCGGACGGCTTCACGAGACTCGGTCCGTCGGTGTTTACGATCGTGACGGCGCTCGCCAGCTTCGGGCTGCTCGCGGTCGCGATGCGCCAGTTGCCGCTCGGCACCGCGTACGCGGTGTGGACGGGCATCGGCGCGGTCGGCGCGTTCGTGTTCGGCATCGTGATGATGGGCGAGGCGCTCACCGTCGCGCGCGTCGCGAGCGCTGCGCTGATCGTCGCGGGGCTGATCGGCCTCAAGCTGTCGTCGGCCGCCTGACGCCGGCCCCCGGGCGCGTGCGGGGGGCCGCACTGCGGAATTGCCCGGCCGCCCGGATAGCCTGTCTATAATGGAACGCATTCGGGCCTGAATGCCGTTGTGCCTCTCGCGGCACGCGGCGCCGGTTGCCACGCGCCGCGCGGCCGATCTGTCCGACCCGATCCGATCAATCGGCAAAGCGCACGGAAAGTGCAAGGAGAGGGCCATGATCGAAGCCATTTCGCTCGGCGCGGGGCTCGCGTGGGCGAGCGGGCTGCGCCTGTACCTGACGGTACTGATCGCCGGCGTGCTGGCGCGGTTCGGCTGGCTCCATCTGCCCGACACGCTTGCCGTCCTGATGTCGCCGTGGGTCATCGGCGCCGCCGCCGTGCTCGCCGTCACCGAATTCCTTGCCGACAAGATCCCCGCGTTCGACTCGCTGTGGGATGCCGTGCATACCTTCATCCGCATCCCGGCCGGCGCCGTGCTCGCCGCCGGCGCGCTCGGCCATGCCGATCCGACCATGCTGGCGGTCGCGGGGCTCGCCGGCGGCTCGCTTGCCGGCGCCGCGCACGTGGCAAAGGCCGGCACGCGCGCGCTGATCAACCTGTCTCCCGAACCGATTTCGAACTGGGTCGCGTCGTCGACCGAGGATGGCCTCGTGGTCGGCGGGCTCGTGCTCGCGTTCTTCGTTCCGCTTGCGTTCCTCGTGCTGCTCGCCGCCTTCATCGCGGCTTCGGCATGGGCGCTCCCGCGCCTGTGGCGCGGCGTGTCGGGCGGGTTTCGCGGGATGGCGAACCACATGGTGTCGCGGCTCAACTCGATCGGGGGGAAGCACGATTGAAGGGGCCGCAACACGCGGCGCAGCCGCCGGCCGGGCAACCCGGCCATGACATGCCCGCGCATGCCGGCCGCTTCGGCCTGCGCGACCTGATCCGCCAGGCCGCAAGGATGACCGCGCGCGACTGGCGCGCGGGCGAGTTGACGCTGCTCGTCCTCGCGCTGGTGCTCGCGGTCGCGGCGCTGACGAGTGTCGGCTTTCTCGCCGACCGGCTGCGCCAGGGGCTCGAGCGCGACGCGCGCCAGATGCTCGGCGCCGATTTCGTCGTGCGCGCGGATCACCCTGTCGATCCGTCGTTCGACCGGCAGGCCCGCGCGCTCGGCCTGCGTACCGCGACGACCGCCATTTTCCCGAGCATGATCGCGTCCGCCGCGTCCGGGCAGGCGGCCGACGCGGCGCCTTCGCGCCTCGCGGCCGTGAAGGCCGTGTCGCCCGGGTATCCGCTGCGCGGCGCGGTCGAGATCCTGCCGGCGGGCGCCGCCGCCGCGCAGAAGGCGGCCGCCATTCCCGCGCCCGGCACCGTGTGGGCCGATCCCGCGCTGCTCGACGCGCTGCACCTGAAGGCGGGCGATACGGTGCGTGTCGGGCTGCGCACGTTCACGGTTGCCGCGTCGATCTCCCGCGAACTCGATCGCGGTTTTTCGTTCGTCAATTTTTCGCCACGGCTGATGATGCGCGCGGACGAACTCGCCGCGACGGGGCTCACGGGCTACGGCAGCCGGGTGACGTACCGGCTGCTGGTCGCCGGCGACCAGCAGGCCGTCGAGCGCTTCGAAGCCTTTGCGCACGAGCGCGTCGACGGCGGCAAACTGCGCGGCGTCGGGCTCGAGTCGTTGCAGGAAGGCCAGCCGCAGGTGCGGCAGACGCTGGATCGCGCGCGCCATTTCCTGACGCTCGTCGCGCTGCTGACCGCGCTGCTCGCGGCGGTCGCGATCGCGATGGCCGCGCAGCGCTACATGCGGCGCCATCTCGACGGCTGCGCGACGATGCGCTGCCTCGGCGTGAGCCGCCGCACGCTCGGCGCGCTGTTCGCGCTCGAATTCGCCGGCCTCGGGATCGTGTCCGGCGCCGTGGGCGCGGTGCTCGGCTATGGCGGCCACTGGGCGTTGCTGGCCGCGCTCGGCGGCCTGATCGACGTCGTGCTGCCGCCGCCCACGCTATGGCCGGCGCTGATCGGCGTGGGCGCCGCACTCGTGTTGCTGCTCGGCTTCGCGCTGCCGCCGCTCGTGCCGCTCACGCGCGTGCCGCCGGTGCGGGTGCTGCGGCGCGAGTGGGGCGATGCGTCGCGCACCGCGTGGGCCGCGTATGCGGTCGGCGTCGTGCTGTTCGCGGGGCTGCTGATCGTGGCCGCCGGCAACCTGAAACTCGGCCTGATCGTCGCGGGTGGCTTCGCCGGTGCGCTGGTCGGTTTCGCGCTGATCGCGCGGCTCGTGTTGTTTGCGGCGGCACGCGCGGTGCGCAACGCACGCGTGGCCGCGGGCGTCGGCTGGCGCTACGCGCTCGCGTCGCTGCACCGGCGCGGCACGGCGAGCGCGCTGCAGATTACAGCGCTCGCGCTCGGCCTGATGTGCCTGCTGCTGATCGCGATCACGCGCAACGACCTCGTCGCGGGCTGGCAGCAGTCGACGCCGCCCGATGCGCCGAACCAGTTCCTGATCGACATCCAGCCCGACCAGCGCGACGACGTCGCGGCCTATCTGGCCGCGCACGGCGTGCGCGATGCGGCGCCCGAGCCGATGGTGCGCGGCCGGCTCGTCGCGATCAACGGCAAGCCGGTGAATCCGGATGCCTACCCGTCCGACGAGGCGCGCCGGCTCGTCGACCGCGAGTTCAACCTGTCTTATACGACCGAGCTGCCGTCCGACAACCGGATCGTCGAAGGCGACTGGTTCGGCACCGCGGCCACGCCGCAGATCTCGATCGAGGCCGGCCTCGCGAAGACGCTGAACGTGAAGCCGGGCGACACGCTGCGCTTCGACGTGACGGGGCTGACGGTCGACGCGCCGATCACGAGCGTGCGCAAGCTCGACTGGGGCTCGTTCCGCGTCAACTTCTTCGTGCTGATGCCGCCGCCGGTGCTGAAGGATTTCCCGGCCGTCTACCTGACGAGCTTCCATTTGCCGGCATCGGACGCCGCACTGCTCGATCCGCTGATCGCGCGCTACCCGAACCTGACCGCGATCGACGTCGCGCCGATCCTCGCGCAGTTGCAGCGGATGATGCTGCAGGTGGTCGGCGCGGTGCAGTTCCTGTTCGTGTTCACGCTCGCGGCCGGCGTGCTCGTGCTGTACACGGCGCTCGCCGGCTCGCGCGACGAGCGGGTGCGCGAGGCCGCGCTGCTGCGCGCGCTCGGCGCGTCGCGCGCGCAGGTCAACGCGGTGCAGCGCGCGGAATTCGTCGTGGTCGGCGCGCTGGCCGGCGCGCTGGCGTCGGCGGGCGCGATCGCGGTCGGCTGGGTGCTCGCGTCGCGCGTGTTCGATTTCCAGCTCGCCGTCGATCCGTGGCTCGTGCCGGCCGGCATCGCGGCCGGCATCGTGTGCGCCGGTGCGGCCGGCTGGCTGAGCCTGCATAATGTGTTGCGGCGCCCCGCGCTGCAGTCGCTGCGCGACGCATGAGCGTCGCCGGCGGCCCCGAAGATCCTGTTTTCCGACTATCCGTATGACCGATGTGAATGACGATGCGCCGTCGCAGCCGACGGCGTTCGAGCTCGTGGGCGGCGAAGCCCGCGTGCGCGAAATGGTGGACCGCTTCTACGACCTGATGGACCTCGAGCCGGAGTTCGCGCAGATTCGCGCGCTGCACCCGGCGTTGCTGGACGGTTCGCGCGACAAGCTGTTCTGGTTCCTGTGCGGCTGGCTCGGCGGCCCCGACCACTACATCGACCGGTTCGGCCATC
Organism: Burkholderia catarinensis; assembly: GCF_001883705.2. Taxonomy (GTDB): domain Bacteria; phylum Pseudomonadota; class Gammaproteobacteria; order Burkholderiales; family Burkholderiaceae; genus Burkholderia; species Burkholderia catarinensis. The sequence goes on along the minus strand of NZ_MDEQ02000010.1, from coordinate 60,382 downwards.
CGCGGCTGCGCGCGCGGCACCTGCCGTTCCCGATCGCGTCGGTCGAGCGCGACCAGTGGCTGCGCTGCATGGCGTGGGCGATGGACGACATCGGGCTGCCCGAGCCGCTGCGCGAGCGGCTCATGCATTCGTTCTACGATACGGCCGACTGGATGCGTAACCGGCCCGGTTGACCGACCGGTACGCCGCTGCCCGCGAACGGGACGATCTGCGTCTGGGCGCGCGCGCCGCGCGGCGCGACACTGGCCGTTTCCCCCATCGATTACGAGGCTTGCCCGATGACGACACAAGCGCTGTTTCGCGAAGACGCGTACCTCACGCAATGCGATGCGGTCGTGCAGGCCGTCGGCGACGACGGCATCCGGCTCGACCGCACCGTGTTCTATCCGCTCGGCGGCGGCCAGGCCGGCGACACCGGCACGCTGACGCTGCCCGACGGCAGCACGATCGCGATCGCCGATACGCGCAAGGCCAAGTTCGACGGCGCGACGCCCGACGACGCCGTGCATGTGCCCGCACCGGGGCAGGAGGCGCGCGTCGCGACGCTCGCGCCCGGCACGCGCGTGGTCGCGAAGATCGACTGGCTGCGCCGCTACCGGCACATGCGCCTGCATACGGCCGCGCACCTGATGTGCGCGGTGCTGCCGTATGCGGTCGACGGCTGCAGCGTGACGGCCGACTACGTGCGGCTCGATTTCGCGACGTCCGAAGCGATCGACCGCGACGACGTCGAGCGGCGCCTCGCCGGCCTGGTTGTCGGCGCGCATCCGGTCACGACCGAATGGATCACCGACGACGAGATGGCCGAGCGGCCCGAACTCGTGCGCACGATGAGCGTGAAGCCGCCGATGGGCCTCGGCCGCGTGCGGCTGCTGCGCATCGAACAGGTCGACCTGCAGCCGTGCGGCGGCACGCATGTGCGCAACACGTCCGAAATCGGCGGGCTGCGGGTGGCGAAACTGGAAAAGAAGAGCGCGCGCACACGGCGCCTCGTACTGGAGTTTGCATGACGATCGACACCGGGGTGCCAGGCGCGGCGGCACTGGATCCGCACGCGCGGGAGATTCTGGATTTCTGGTTCGGCGAGCCGGGCTCGGCGGAGTTCGGGCAGGCGCGCAAGATCTGGTTCAACGGCGGCGCGGCGTTCGACGACGTGCTGCGCACGCGTTACGGCGCATTGCTCGACGCCGCGTGCGACGGCGCATGCGATCACTGGGTCGGTTCTCCGTCGGGCGCGCTTGCGTTGATCGTCGTGCTCGACCAGTTCTCGCGCAACATCCATCGCGGTACGCCGCGCGCGTTTGCCGCCGATCCGAAGGCGCTTGTGCTCGCGCGCCGCGTCGTCGCGGCCGGCTGGGACGCGCAGTTGCCGAGCGGGCATCACCGCGCGTTCGCGTATCTGCCGTTCGAGCACGACGAGTCGGTCGAAAGCCAGCGCGAGGCCGTGCGCCTGTGCGCGGGCATTCACGACGAGGCAGGGTGCGAGAGCTATCACCGCTTTGCGCTGCTGCACGCGGCCATTGTCGAACGCTTCGGCCGCTTCCCGCACCGGAACGCGATTCTCGGCCGTGCATCGACCGATGAGGAGGCCGGGTTTCTTCGCGAGCCCGGTTCATCGTTCTGACGATCCGGGCAGTGGCGTGACGCGGGGGAGGGGGCGAGCCCGCGGATTCGCGCGGGTGCCGCGGCGGCGGGGGAAACCGGCCGGCGGCGCGCATCCCGTGGAGCTTGCGCACCGCTCAGGCGGCGGTTCTCAACCTTCGCCGGACATGAAGACAGGCAGGACGGCGCGGCGCGCCGTCCTGCATCACTGCAGATGCTGTTCGGGCGTGCGCACGTAGACGCGCAGCAGTTCTTCGTTGTCGCCCGGGCGCGCGCCCGTCCAGAACAGTTTCCATTCGCTGCCGGGCGCCGGATCGACGGCCCGCACGCCCTGGACGATCATCCACGTGCAGCGCGTCGTCTTCGCGTCGTTGATCGGCGTGTGCTGGATGCCGGAGAAGTAGTACAGCATCGGCGCTTCCGATTCGCCGAGCCCGTGCAGGCTCGCCATGCAGTCGCCGTCGTTCCATTCGAGCGCGAGATGCGCGTTCAGGTCGTCGAACACCGAGCGGTAGCTCTTCGCGATGTCGAGCCACGGCAGCAGCAGCGTATAGATGAGCCCCCAGGCGACGAGTGCGCCTGCGCCCCACGACAGCGCGCCGCGCCAGAGGCCCGTCGTGCGCAGCTTCGGCAGCAGCGCCAGCCAGCCGGCCGTCAGCGCGAGCGCACCGATCACGAGCGCGGGCCGGATCGGCATCGTCCAGTCGAGCGGCAGCCAGCGGCCGAGTAGCGCGAGATCCGCGCGCGATGTGGCCGGGTTGGCCATCACCGCCCAGATCGCCCATGCGAGCGCGGCGGCCGTGCCGAACAGGATACGGCTCAGGTAATCCCACGCGAGATGCAGTTGGCGCGGCAGGCGTTCGATCGCCTGCGCGGCGACCAGCGCGAGCGGCGCGAAGAACGGCAGGATGTAGAGCTGGCGCGACGTCGCGGACACTTGCAGCACCACGAGCCCGACGCCGGCGAACAGCACGGGCAGCGCGATGCGCGGCGTGCGCCAGTCGCGCCATGCACCGCGCGCGAGCGCGACGATCGCAAGCGGCGCGACCGGGAAGCCGACGAGCAGGAACGCGCGGAGGATGAAGAAGGGCTTGTCGTTTTCCGCACCCAGTTCGGGGACGGAGAAACCGAAGAAGCGGCCGACGTTGTTATTCCAGAACCACGTCATGAACAGCGTCTCGGAGCGCAGGAACAGCGCGGTCGGCCAGATCAACGCGAACGGCGCGAACACGAGCGCGGCGACGCCGAGCGAGCGCGCGAACGAGCGGGTGCGGCAGGCCGGGTAGAGCACCAGTGTGCCGACGAGCGTGGCCGCGAACACGAGCGGCACGAACAGCCCCTTCGTCATCAGCGCGATGCCGACGCCCGCACCGAAGATCGGCGCGGCCCAGCGGCCCGACGACCGGACCGGCAGCCCGTGCCGCATCTGCTGCGCGCGCGTGACGTGCTGCATCACGAGTTCGAGCAGCCCGCAGAAGCCCATCGCCGTGCCGGCGAACAGCGCGACGTCCGTCATCATGTCGTGCATGTGCTTGATGACGACGAGCGTGCCCGCGCTCAGCACGACGGGACCGATCACGCGCAGGTCGAACCAGGTGTCCGCGCGGCTGGCGACGCGCGCCGCGCGCGCGATGAAGCCGAACGCGAGCGCGGCGAACAGCGCGCTTGCGAGCCGTGCCGCGTCATGCAGCGGCATCACGCGCTGCAGCAGCCATGCGAGGCCGGTCGCGACCCACGCGTAAAGCGGCGGCTTTTCCATGAACGGCAGGCCGGCATTGGTCGGCACGACGAAGTCGCCGGTCTCGAGCATGTGCTGGATGATGCCGAACGTGTAGGTTTCGTCCTGCTTCCACGGATCGTGGCCGAGCACGCCCGGCAGCGTATACGCGCAGACCAGCGCGGCGACGAACAACCACGCGCGCCAGCCGAGCAGGAGCGAGCGTTCGCGAGCGGTGCGGGTTGCAGCGGTCGAGGCCGCGACAGGCGTGCCGGCGGCGTCGGGCGTCGCGGTGAGGTCGGCGGTCGAGCGGGTGTGCTGGGCCGGCGCGGGCACAGACGTGCGTCGCCGGCTGGGCGCTGCGGTTCCGGGCATGGAAAGGATCTCGGGTCGAGTCGAGCGGGTCCGGCGACTTGGGCAGGACCGATAAGGGCCACATCAGGGGGCAAAGGACGGGTGTTTATGACACCTGTCTGAATGTCCGCTAGTAGATCACGGAATTCTTACGGACGTTTACCGAATTTTGCCACGGAATTGTGGAGATTTGTGGTGCCGTGACGACGCTCGTCTCTGGCGCGATTTTTTGATGCGCCGCAGTGCGGGATTACCGGCCGCCGCCGACGTCGAGCAGGGCGCCGGTCGTGTAAGACGCCGCGTCGCCGAGCAGCCAGACGATCGCCTCGGCGATCTCCCGCGCTTCCCCCGCGCGGCCGAGCGGCGTCTGTGCGCCGAGGCGGGCCGCACGGCCCGGCTGGCCGCCGCTCGCGTGGATTTCGGTCTCGATCAGGCCGGGGCGCACCGCGTTGACGCGCACGCCCTGCGGGCCGAGTTCCTTCGCAAGACCGATCGTCAGCGAGTCGACCGCGCCTTTCGAGCCCGCGTAGTCGACGTATTCGTTCGGCGAGCCGAGCCGGGACGCGATCGACGACACGTTGACGATCGCGCCGCCGCGGCCGCCACGGTCGGTGGACAGCCGGCGCGCGGCTTCGCGCGCACACAGGTACGCGCCGAGCACGTTGGTGTCGAACATCCGCCGCAGCCGGTCGGCCGGCATGTCGGCGAGCGGCATCGACGGCGCGACGATGCCTGCGTTGTTGACGAGCGCGTCGAGGCGTCCGAATGCGGCAGTGACGGTGTCGAACATCGCGACGACGTCGGCCTCGTTCGCGACGTCGCCCGCGACGATGCACGCACGGCCGCCCGCATCGCGGACGGCCTGCGCGGTGAATTCGGCCGCTGCCGCATCACGCGCGTAGTTGATGCCGACGTCCCAGCCGCGTTCGGCCGCGAGCACGGCGCTCGCGCGGCCGATGCCACGGCTCGCGCCGGTGATGAGGACGGCCTTGCGGCTGGACGGTGCAGTCATGGCGTGCGGGTTCCGTCGAGGGTTACTTCGCCGCGTCGGGCGCCCACTTGTCGCGGGCGGGCGGCTGGTAGCGACGCAACTGCTCGAGCAGTTCGACGGGTTCCGATTCGACGCACAGCGCGTCGAAATAGGCCGGGCGCATGAAGCCCTCGTCGACCGTATGGCGCAGCAGCGCGATCAGCGGATCGTAGAACGAATCGATGTTGTAGATCGCGACGGGCTTGCGGTGATAGCCGAGCTGCGCCCACGTGTAGACCTCGAAGAGTTCCTCGAGCGTGCCGGCGCCGCCGGGCATCGCGACGAACGCGTCCGCGAGGTCGGACATCATTTTCTTGCGGTGGTGCATGTCGGGCACGACGTGCAGTTCCGACAGCCCCGTATGGCCGACTTCCTTGTCGACCAGCAGTTCGGGGATCACGCCGACCGCACGGCCGCCGGCCGCCATCACTTCGTCGGCGATCACGCCCATCAGGCCGACCCGGCCGCCGCCGTAGACGAGCGTGAGGCCCGCGGCGACGAGCGCGCGGCCGAATGCGCGCGCGGCGTCGGCATAGACGGGCCGCACGCCGGACGACGAGCCGCAGTAAACGCAGACCGCCTTCATTGCTTGGCGTCCTTGGCGGGGGCTTGCCCACTGGCGACCGGGCTGCCGGCGGGGCGCGGCGAACCGTCGCGCGGCGGCAGGTAGTCGGTGAACTGGCGCTTGGGCAGCTTGCCGGAGACCAGATCGTCGAACAACTGGCGCGAACGGCCGCGCAGGTACGGCGCCATCACGGAGATCACGTGCATGCTGACCTGGTGCAATTCCTCGCGGATCGCATCCTGGTCGTTGTACTTGCGCGGATGCATCACGTACTGATACGACAGCCAGTAGGTCGAAATGACGGCCATGTTGGTCGCGATGACTTCGATCTCGGCGGGCGTCGCGACCAGTTCGGCGTCGGACGCGAGCAGTTCGCACATGTCGCGCGCGAAGCGCACCTTGTGGCTGATGATCTGCTTGAAGTGCGTCTCGAGCGTGCGGTTGCGGGCGAGCAGGTCGTTGAGGTCGCGATACAGGAACCGGTAGGTCCACATGAAATCGGCCATGTACTGGAGGTACGACCAGGTTTCGTCGATCGTCGGACGATGATCTTCGGGGAAGCGCAGCCGCCGTTCGATCTGCTGCTCGAACTGCGCGAAGATGCTGTTGATGATGTCGTCCTTGTTGCGGAAATGGTAGTACAGGTTGCCTGGACTGATTTCCATTTCCTCGGCGATCGTCGTGGTCGTGACGTTCGGCTCGCCGATCTCGTTGAAGAGTTTCAACGACAACTCGAGAATCCGTTCGCGGGTGCGGCGGGGAGGTTTCGCTTCCATGTCGTCCGGCCCTGTGTGTGCCGGACTGGCGGGCGCTGCAATCGATGCTGCGTGATTCGTCCGGCGCGGGTTGCTGTTCTATGTCTAGCGGACGATTATAAACCGCGGTTTCGCGACATCGGGGCATTTCGTGATCGCGGTCCCGCGCGGCGCATGGTGCAGCGCCGCACGCGGGCCGCGTGAAAGGCGTCCGCCGGGCTGCCGTCTAGAAGCCGAGCCAGCGTGCGACGACCGGGCCGAGCACGAAGCCCCACGTCGTCACGCATGCGAACAGCGCGACCGTCACGGCCGCGCTGCCGAGGTCCTTCGCGCGCTTGGAGAGTTCGTGGCGCTCGAGCGAGATGCGGTCGATCGCGGCCTCGACGCTCGAGTTCAGCAGCTCGACGATCAGCACGAGCAGCACCGAGCCGATCAGCAGCGCGCGCGACGCGGCCGGCACCGGCGCGAAGGCGCCGATAGGAAGCATCAGCGCGGCGAGCGTGAGCTCCTGGCGAAACGCGCTCTCCTCGCGGATCGCGACGCGAAAGCCGTTCAGCGAATGCTTGAGTGCGTACCATGCGCGCGTGATGCCGCGGTGGCGCTTGTACGGGTTCGGCGGCAGCGGCGTCAGTTGATCGTCGGGGCCGAGCGGTTCGTGCGCGTGCACGTCCGCTTCGGCGTGCGGCTCGTCCTCGTCGAACGGGCGGTGCCGTTGCTGCGGCGCGGCGGGGGGCAGGGTCTTGTCGTTCAGGTCTCGTTTCAAACGGCGGCACCTTCGGCTGGCGAGTACGCGGTCTTCGGCAGCGGCTTCAGATGCGACGCGAACTGCTCGGACGCCGCGCGCCACGAGAAGCGTTCCGCCCAGGCGCGCGCAGTCTCGCGTTCGATTTTCAGCGCCTCGAGGCAGGCTTCCTGCAGGTCCTCGTGCATCGCGCCGGCATCGCCTTCGCCGAGCACGTCGATCGGGCCCGTGACGGGATACGCGGCAACCGGCGTGCCGCAGGCGAGCGCCTCGAGCAGCACGAGGCCGAACGTGTCGGTGCGACTCGGGAACACGAACACGTCGGCCGCAGCATACACCTTCGCGAGCTCGGCCTGTGACAGCACGCCGAGATAGTTCGCTTCCGGATAGCGCGACTTCAGCTCCGCGAGCGCGGGGCCTTCGCCCGCGACCCACTTCGAACCGGGCAGGTCGAGGCGCAGGAATGCTTCGACGTTCTTCTCGATCGCGACGCGGCCCACGTACAGGAAGATCGGCCGCGCGGTATTGAGCACCTTCGATTCCATCGGCCGGAACACGTCGAGATCGACGCCGCGGGTCCACAGCACGACGTTCGTGAAGCCGAATTTCTCGAGGTCCTGCTTGACGACCGGCGTCGGCGCCATCACCGCGAGCGACGGGCCGTGGAACCAGTGCAGGAAGCGGTAGGTCGCGGCCAGCGGGATGCCGAAGCGCGCCTGCACGTATTCCGGAAAGCGCGTGTGATACGCGGTCGTGTACGGCAGCTTGCGCGAGCGCGCGTAGCGTCGCGCGGCGAGGCCGAGCGGGCCTTCGGTCGCGATGTGCAGCGCGTCGGGCGCGAATGCGTCGATCCGCGCGCGCAGCTTGCGGTACGGCAGGATCGACAGGCGGATCTCGGGGTAGGTCGGGCAAGGTACCGTGCGGAATTCCAGCGGCGTCAGCAGTTCGACGCGGTGGCCGAGCGCGACGAGTTCGCGCGACGTGCTCTTCAGCGTGCGCACGACGCCGTTGACCTGCGGTTCCCACGCGTCGGTGACGATCATGATCTTCATCGCGGCTTTGTCCTGTAAGTAGGGTTGTGTCAGGCAGTGGCCTTGGCCTTGCGCGACGTGGTCTCCGACGGCGCGGTGCGCATCACCGTCCAGTAGACGATCTTCAGTTCGCCTTCCATCGTTTCGACGAGCGCGGACAGGCTTTCGACCCAGTCGCCGTCGTTGCAGTACAGCACGCCGTCGATGTCGCGGATCTCCGCCTTGTGGATGTGGCCGCACACGACGCCGTCGCAGCCGCGGCGGCGCGCCTCGTCGGTCATCACGGTCTCGAACTGCGAGATGAAGTTGACCGCGTTCTTGACCTGGTGCTTCAGGTACTGCGACAGCGACCAGTACTGGAAGCCGAGCCGGCTGCGGATCCGGTTGAACCAGCGGTTCAGCACGAGGATCAGCGTGTAGAGCGTGTCGCCGAGGTACGCGAGCCATTTCGCGTGCTGGATCACGCCGTCGAACAGGTCCCCGTGCACGATCCACAAACGTTTGCCCGCGAGCGTCGTGTGGAATGCCTCGCCGCGCACCTGGATGTCGCCGAACGCGAGATCGCAGAACTGCCGCGCGCCCTCGTCGTGGTTGCCGGGGATGTAGACGACCTGCGTGCCCTTGCGTGCCTTGCGCAGGATCTTCTGCACGACGTCGTTGTGCGCCTGCGGCCAGTACCAGCCTTTCTTCAGCTGCCAGCCGTCGATGATGTCGCCGACGAGGTACAGGTATTCCGAATCGTTGTGGCGCAGGAAGTCGAGCAGGTACGGCGCCTGGCAGCCGCTGGAGCCGAGGTGGATGTCGGACAGCCAGATGGTGCGGTAGCGGTGGGTGGACGGGTCGGGGTCATCGTGCTGCGTGACGTGCCCGGCAGGCGGCTCTTGCGACGCCAGGCCGTCGGTTACGGCCGAACCGGACAGGAAGGCTGTGGCGGTGCGGGCGCCGAGGGGGTGACGGAACAGGGAGGTCGCAGACGTTTTCTGACCCATGCATGACTCGCGCCGGTTGACATTACCGGCATTCCGCCATGCGGGCGTGACTGTGCCGTGACAGTCACGAGACGTTCTTATTACGACCGCTGCAGGGTGTTTAGCAGTAAATGAAAGGGCGTTGTGTAATCTGCCGAACTGAACGGTCGGCGGCTGTCCGGCAGTGCGTCAGATGGCGGGGGAGAAGCTCGGGCGAGCTGTTTTCGTCTGGCGAATGCGGCGCGTCAGCGCGGTATGGCGACGACGCGCGTGCGTGCGATCCGGTCGTGCGGGAACTGGCGGCCGGCATGCAGCCGGGCGGCGCCGGCCCACGCGGCGATCCACGCGGCGGTGAGCGCGAGCGTGACGGGTACCGACAGGCCGAGGAGCGGGTGCAATGCGAGCGGCGGCAGGAACCACAGCCAGCCGAGCGCATAGCGGACGAGCGCGTGGCCGGCGCTCAGCGGCCGGCCGCTCGACGATTCGAGCCGCAGCCGCCAGGTCTTCATCGGCAGCGTCTGGCCGCCGTGCGTCCAGAACCAGACGAAGTACGCGCCGACGACGAGCGCGATCCACGCGGCGAGCAGGTTGTGATGGACGAGGCCGTTGCGTTGCTGCGTCGCGAGGCTGAACGCGAGCCCGGCGAAGAACACGACGCCGAACAGCAGCACGCCTTCGTAGAGCAGCGCGGCAACGCGCCGCCGCACGGACGGCGCGGCGGCCGGGGTGTCGGGTGCGCGGGCGTTCGCCACGCCGCTCAGGAGCCCTTGAACAGCGAAGGCGCGTCGGCGGGCGACACCGGCGCCACGGCGGCCGGCGCGGACGCGGTGCCGGCCGTCGACGACGCGGGCGCCGGCAGCGCGGCGGCGCCGGCCGATGCGGGTGCCGGTGCGGTGGCCGCGCCGCTTGCCGGGTGTTCGTGCGAATTGACGAGGCGGCGGACGTCACGGTCGGCGACGGTCGGCGGCGCGCTGACGACGCTAGGCCGGCGGCGGCGCTCGGCGGCCGCGAGACGTTCCTTCTGCTCCTCGGGGAGTTGCTGGTAAGCCTTCCACGCGCGCTCGCGCGCCTGCGCGGACAGCTCCTTCGCGCTCTGGTAGTTCTCGCGCGCGACGCGGCGCTGCTCGGGCGTCATCTTCGCCCATTCGGTCATCCGGTCCTGCAGGCGCTTTTGGTCATCCGGCGTCAATTTCGCGAAACGCGATGCGATCTTCAGCCATTTTCGCTTGCGGGCGTCGCTGAAGCCGTCCCACTGGTCGGCGAACGGCGCGAGTGCCGCGTGCTGCGCCGGCGTGAGGCGCGCCCACGACAGCGGGCCGGTAGCGGCCGGCAGCGGCAGTGGCAGCGGCGGGAGTTCGGTGGTCGTCCCGGTCGCGGCCGATGCGGGCGCGGCAGGGCTGCTGGCCGCGGCGACGGTCGTCGCGGGAGGCGGGTGGAATCGGGAATACGTGGCGACGTAGGAAACGGCGATCGCGATCACGCATCCGAAAAAAACGGCCAGGCCGCGCTTCTGACTCACCCGTGCGATCCCCTCGTTATTGTCTGTTAGTGAGCGCGCGAAAGATACGCGTTGAACCCGTGATCGAGATACGCGTTGAGCGGCAGGTCGTCGCTGAGCATCGCCGCGTCGATATCGGCGAGTTCGGCGGTGCGCTGCATGTCTTCCCAGTAGGCGATGCCGACGAGCCCCGCGAGCAGCAACGCGAGCGGCCACGCACGCAGCAGGCGGCGCGCGAACGACGGGCCGGCCTGCGGGGGGCTCGCGGGCGCCATGCCGTATGCACCGGCCGCGCCGGCGAAGGCCGGCACGAACACCGGCGCGGTCGCGGCTTCGGGCTTCTTGCGCGCGAGCGCGGCCCGGCGGGCGACGGCCAGACGGTCGGTGGTCGCGTCAGGCAGTGCGGCCGCGCGCTCGTCCAGCGCGCGGCGCACCTTCAGCGCGAATTCGTGTTCTCGGTTTGCGGGAGTGGAGCTCATAGCGTGATTCCTTTGGCCTTGAGCGCGTGTGCCAGGGTATGGGTGGCTCGTGAGCAGTGCGTCTTGACACTGCCCTCGGAGCACCCCATTGCGGCGGCAGTCTCGGCGACATCCATATCCTCCCAATAACGCATCAGGAACGCTTCCCGTTGACGCGCCGGAAGTTTCTGGATTTCTTCGTCGATCAGGGCCAGAACCTGCTCTCTTTCGAGGCGGTGCTCGCTGCTCTCGACGCCCGCGTTGTCGTCCGCGGATTCGAGCGTTTCGAGGGGGTCGAAGTCGTCGTCGTCGGTATTGTTCAGCGACGAGAAGAGCGTAACCCAGGTGTTGCGGACTTTCTGCCGGCGGAACCAGTCGTGGATCGTATTCTGCAGGATCCGCTGAAAAAGCAGCGGCAGCTCGGCCGCGGGCCGGTCGCCGTACTTCTCCGCAAGCTTGATCATCGCGTCCTGCACGATGTCGAGCGACGCATCGTCGTCGCGCACGGCGTATGCAGCCTGCTTGAACGCGCGCCTTTCGACGCCCGCCAGAAAGTCGGCGAGTTCCTTGTCTGATGCCATTCCGTAAAGGTATGCGCTGCGGGCTGCGGCGTGTGAAAGGTCGAAAAATTTCGTAAAACCCGCGGATGCTATCAAATTTTCGTGCCACTTGGGACCGGGTTGGCCGTCGCACGTTGCGCGCGAGCCGCGGTGGCGGGGTGCCGGGCGGCGCGCATGATGCGCTGCGGGATATTTTGCTTGACGACCCATTCGCGACCCGCTATCGTCAGCGATTCGCAACATGAAGTGATGGTCTCATTTGAGGCTGGCCCAAGAAGCCCGCCCTTCAAACTGGACGCGCCGCTTGAACCCGAGCCACAAGCCCGGCAGAGAGCACCCGATCAATTTTTTGCCGAAAATTCGAAAGGTCAAAATGAACATGCCCAGCGCGGAATTCTCCACGTCGGAACCCCTTTCCCCTCCCGATAGCGACTCCATCGGCGGCACCGTGCTCATGAAGGCACTGGCCGACGAAAACGTCGAATTCATCTGGGGCTACCCCGGCGGCTCGGTTCTCTACATCTACGACGAGCTTTACAAGCAAGACAAGATTCAGCACGTGCTGGTGCGCCACGAACAGGCGGCCGTGCACGCAGCCGATGCGTATGCGCGTTCCACCGGCAATGTCGGCGTCTGCCTCGTGACGTCGGGCCCCGGTGTCACCAACGCGGTGACCGGCATCGCTACGGCGTACATGGATTCGATCCCGATGGTCGTGATCAGCGGCCAGGTGCCGACGGCTGCGATCGGCCAGGATGCCTTCCAGGAGTGCGACACCGTCGGCATCACGCGTCCGTGCGTGAAGCACAACTTCCTCGTGAAGGACGTGCGCGACCTCGCGGAAACCGTCAAGAAGGCGTTCTATATTGCCCGCACCGGCCGTCCGGGCCCGGTGCTGATCGACATCCCGAAGGACATCTCGAAGACGCCGTGCCAGTACGAGCCCGTCAAGAGCGTGTCGCTGCGTTCGTACAACCCCGTCACGAAGGGCCATTCGGGCCAGATCCGCAAGGCCGTGTCGCTGCTGCTGACGGCGAAGCGTCCTTATATCTACACCGGTGGCGGCATCATCCTCGCCGACGCGTCGCGTGAACTGAACCAGTTCGCGGACCTGCTCGGCTACCCGGTGACGAACACGCTGATGGGCCTCGGCGGCTATCGCGCGTCGGACAAGAAATTCCTCGGCATGCTCGGCATGCACGGCACCTACGAAGCGAACATGGCGATGCAGCACTGCGACGTGCTGATCGCGATCGGTGCCCGCTTCGACGACCGCGTGATCGGCGACCCGGCGCACTTCGCGTCGCGTCCGCGCAAGATCATCCACATCGACATCGACCCGTCGTCGATCTCGAAGCGCGTGAAGGTCGATATCCCGATCGTCGGCGACGTGAAGGAAGTGCTGAAGGAGCTGATCGAGCAACTGCAGACGGCCGAGCATGGCCCCGACACCGAGGCGCTCGCGCAATGGTGGAAGGACATCGAGGGCTGGCGCTCGAAGGACTGCCTGAAGTTCGACCGCGAAAGCGAGATCATCAAGCCGCAGTACGTGGTCGAGAAGGCGTGGGAGCTGACGGACGGCAATGCGTTCGTGTGCTCGGACGTCGGCCAGCACCAGATGTGGGCGGCGCAGTTCTACCGTTTCAACAAGCCGCGTCGCTGGATCAACTCCGGCGGCCTCGGCACGATGGGCTTCGGCCTGCCGGCAGCGATGGGCGTCAAGATGGCGCACCCGGACGACGACGTGCTGTGCATCACGGGCGAAGGCTCGATCCAGATGTGCATCCAGGAACTGTCGACCTGCCTGCAGTACGACACGCCCGTGAAGATCATTTCGCTGAACAACCGCTACCTCGGCATGGTCCGCCAGTGGCAGCAGATCGAATACAGCAAGCGCTATTCGCATTCGTACATGGATGCGCTGCCCGATTTCGTGAAGCTTGCCGAAGCGTATGGCCATGTCGGCATGCGGATCGAAAAGACTTCGGATGTGGAGCCGGCGCTGAAGGAAGCGCTGCGCCTGAAGGACCGCACCGTGTTTCTCGACTTCCAGACCGATCCGACCGAAAACGTCTGGCCGATGGTACAGGCCGGCAAGGGCATCACCGAGATGCTGCTCGGATCGGAAGATCTGTAACGGCGCGACGCGCGCTTGAGTCCGATGCGGCCGCCTTCACGAAGGGCGGTGCGGCACGCGGCGGCGCGCGGCGCGAGTGAATCGACACGGACACATTCTGGAAGAAGCGAACATGAGACACATCATTTCCGTCCTGCTGGAGAACGAACCGGGCGCGCTGTCGCGCGTGGTCGGTCTGTTTTCCGCACGCGGCTACAACATCGAAACCTTGACGGTGGCGCCGACCGAAGACCAATCGCTGTCGCGGCTCACCATCGTTTCCATTGGCTCCGACGACGTGATCGAACAGATCACGAAGCATCTGAACCGCCTGATCGAGGTGGTGAAAGTGGTGGACCTGACCGACGGTGCACACATCGAACGCGAGCTGATGCTGATCAAGGTACGTGCAGTGGGCAAGGAGCGCGAAGAAATGAAGCGGATGTCGGACATTTTCCGCGGCCGCATCATCGACGTGACCGAAAAGACCTACACGATCGAATTGACGGGCGCGAGCGACAAGCTCGACGCGTTCATCCAGGGGCTGGACGCGAGCGCGATCCTCGAGACCGTGCGTACCGGCAGCTCCGGCATCGGGCGCGGCGAGCGCATCCTGAAGGTGTGATGCCCAAAGGCACGCCGGGTGCGCCGTCATGTCCCGGCCCGCAGTACTCCATCCGAACGAATTGTTGAATTTTTTGAATTAGCGAAGGAACCATCATGAACGTTTTCTACGACAAAGACGCCGACCTCTCCCTCATCAAGGGCAAGCAAGTCACGATCATCGGCTACGGCTCGCAAGGCCATGCACACGCGCTGAACCTGAAGGAAAGCGGCGTGAACGTGACGGTCGGCCTGCGCAAGGATGGCGCGTCGTGGAGCAAGGCCGAAAACGCCGGCCTGTCGGTCAAGGAAGTCGCGGAAGCGGTGAAGGGTGCTGACGTCGTGATGATGCTGCTGCCGGACGAGCAGATCGCCGACGTGTACGCGAAGGAAGTGCACGCGAACATCAAGCAGGGCGCAGCGCTCGCCTTCGCGCACGGCTTCAACGTCCATTACGGCCAGGTGATCCCGCGCGCCGACCTCGATGTGATCATGATCGCACCGAAGGCACCGGGCCACACCGTGCGCGGCACGTACTCGCAAGGTGGCGGCGTGCCGCACCTGATCGCGGTTGCGCAGAACAAGTCGGGCGCGGCACGCGACATCGCGCTGTCGTACGCGGCAGCGAACGGCGGTGGCCGTGCGGGCATCATCGAGACGAACTTCCGTGAAGAGACCGAAACCGACCTGTTCGGCGAGCAGGCCGTGCTGTGCGGCGGTACCGTCGAGCTGATCAAGGCCGGCTTCGAGACGCTGGTCGAAGCAGGCTACGCGCCGGAAATGGCGTACTTCGAGTGCCTGCACGAACTGAAGCTGATCGTCGACCTGATCTACGAAGGCGGCATCGCGAACATGAACTACTCGATCTCGAACAACGCCGAGTACGGCGAGTACGTGACGGGCCCGCGCGTCGTCACGGAAGAGACGAAGAAGGCGATGAAGCAGTGCCTGACCGACATCCAGACGGGCGAGTACGCAAAGAGCTTCATTCTCGAGAACAAGGCAGGCGCACCGACGCTGCAGTCGCGCCGCCGCCTGACGGCCGAGCACCAGATCGAGCAGGTCGGCGCGAAGCTGCGTGCGATGATGCCGTGGATCGCGAAGAACAAGCTCGTCGACCAGACGAAGAACTAAGCTCCGCGTGCTGTTCCGGCCCTTCGAGTGGAGGGTCGGTATCAAAAAGCCGTCCGAAGGCAGCAGTGCCCCGGGCGGCTTTTGCTATGCTACGGGCTTTGCAATTCACCGAACACAGAACGAATCCATGAACTATCCTCATCCGATCATCGCGCGCGAAGGCTGGCCGTTCATCGCGATTGCAGTCGTCATCGCGCTGTTGATCCACGCCGTCGGGGGCTTCGGCTTCGCGTGGCCGTTCTGGCTGCTGCTCGTCTTTGTCGTCCAGTTCTTCCGCGACCCGCAGCGCCCGATCCCGGCGCAGCCGAACGCGGTGCTGTGCCCGGCGGACGGCCGCATCGTCGCGGTCGAGACCGCACAGGACCCGTACGCGAATCGCGAAGCGCTGAAGATCAGCGTGTTCATGAATGTCTTCAACGTCCACTCGCAGCGTTCGCCGGTCGATGGCGCGATCACCAAGGTCGAGTATTTCCCGGGCGCGTTCCTGAACGCGGCGATCGACAAGGCGTCGACCGAGAACGAACGCAATGCGGTCGTGATCCAGACGGCGAGCGGCAAGACCGTCACCGCCGTGCAGATCGCCGGCCTCGTCGCACGCCGGATTCTCTGCTACGTGCGCGCCGGCGAGCCGCTGTCGCGCGGCCAGCGCTACGGTTTCATCCGCTTCGGTTCGCGCGTCGACGTGTACCTGCCGCTCGGCAGCCGCGCGAAGGTGTCGATCGGCGAGAAGGTCTACGCGTCGTCGACGATCCTCGCCGAGCTCGAACAGTAAGCGGCGGTACGCACGATGGCCGCATTCAAACCGCGCCGGTCGCGTAACGGCTCCAGCCAGACGCCACGCCCGTTCCGCCGCAACAAGGGGATGGCACCCGATCCGGTGCCCATCGAGAGCCGCCGCGCCTCACGCCAGCGGTTCCTGAAGACGCGCGGCATCTACCTGCTGCCGAACGCGTTCACGACCGCCGCGCTGTTCTGCGGCTTCTTCGCGGTCGTGCAGGCGATGAACGTGCGTTTCGAGATCGCCGCGATCGCGATTTTCGTCGCGATGGTGCTCGACGGGATGGACGGACGCGTCGCGCGCATGACGCATACGCAGAGCGCGTTCGGCGAGCAGTTCGACAGCCTGTCGGACATGGTGTCGTTCGGCGTCGCGCCCGCGCTCGTGATGTACGAATGGGTGCTGAAGGATCTCGGCCGCTGGGGCTGGCTCGCCGCGTTCGTCTACTGCTCGGGCGCCGCGCTGCGCCTCGCGCGCTTCAATACGAACATCGGCGTCGTCGACAAGCGTTTCTTCCAGGGGCTGCCGAGCCCGGCCGCCGCCGCGCTGATCGCGGGCTTCGTGTGGCTCGCGACCGACAACCGCGTGCCGATGAAGCTCGGCTGGCTGCCGTGGGTCGCGTTCGTGCTGACGATCTACGCGGGCGTGACGATGGTGTCGAACGCGCCGTTCTACAGCGGCAAGGCGCTCGACGTGCGGCATCGCGTGCCGTTCGCGGCGATCCTGCTCGTCGTCGTCGCGTTCGTGCTCGTGTCGTCCGATCCGCCGCTGATGCTGTTCTGCCTGTTCGTGCTGTACGGGCTGTCCGGTTACGTGTTCTGGGCCTACATGGCCATCCGCGGGCGCGCGAACCCGGCGCGCTCGTCGCAGCGCGATCACTGACGCGCGATTGTCCCGGAAACGGCGGCCTCGGGGCCGCCGTTTTCATGTGCCCCTGTTTCAAGCCGGACCATCGGAATTCCGGGGTGCCGTCCCGGGGTGCCGTCCGATTGCGCGCCCAACGGAATGCCGCTATAGTCTTTGGCATGACTGCATTTCCCCGCCTCTCCCTCCTTCTAGCCGGTGCGCCGCTACGCGCGCTAGCTTTGGCGCGCCTGCCGCGCTGACCGTTCCCGCCCTCCGTCAAGCCTCGTCTGTTGTTGAGCGTCGCCAGCGGTGGCGCGATCTCGTTACGTTTGACTTCCGTATAAAGAGCCCTGGAGCCCCCCATGACAGACAAGCTGATCATTTTCGATACGACGTTGCGTGACGGCGAACAATCGCCCGGCGCGTCGATGACGAAGGAAGAGAAAATCCGCATCGCGAAGCATCTCGAGCGGATGAAGGTCGACGTGATCGAGGCCGGCTTCGCAGCCAGCTCGAACGGTGATTTCGACGCGATCCACACGATCGCCGGTCTCGTGAAGGACAGCACGATCTGCTCGCTGGCGCGGGCCAACGACAAGGACATCCAGCGCGCGGCCGACGCGCTGAAGCCGGCCGACAGTTTCCGGATCCACACGTTCATCGCGACGTCGCCGCTGCACATGGAGAAGAAGCTGCGGATGACGCCCGACCAGGTGTTCGAGCAGGCGCGCCTCGCGGTGCGCTTCGCGCGCAAGTTCACCGACAACGTCGAATTCTCGCCCGAAGACGGCAGCCGCTCGGACCTGGATTTCCTCTGCCGCGTGCTGGAAGCCGTGATCGCCGAAGGCGCGACGACGATCAACATCGCCGACACGGTCGGCTATGGCGTGCCGGAGCTCTACGGCAACCTCGTGAAGACGCTGCGCGAACGCATTCCGAACTCGGACAAGGCAATCTTCTCGGTGCACTGCCATAACGACCTCGGGATGGCCGTCGCGAACTCGCTCGCCGGCGTGAAGATCGGCGGCGCGCGTCAGGTCGAGTGCACGATCAACGGTCTCGGCGAGCGCGCCGGCAACACGTCGCTTGAGGAAATCGTGATGGCCGTGAAGACGCGCAAGGACTATTTCGGTCTCGACGTCGGCATCGACACGTCGCAGATCGTGCCGACGTCGAAACTCGTATCGCAGATCACCGGTTTCGTCGTGCAGCCGAACAAGGCTGTGGTCGGCGCGAACGCGTTTGCGCACGCGTCGGGCATCCACCAGGACGGCGTGCTGAAGGCGCGCGACACTTACGAGATCATGCGCGCGGAAGACGTGGGCTGGAGCGCGAACAAGATCGTGCTCGGCAAGTTGTCGGGCCGCAACGCGTTCAAGCAGCGCCTGCAGGAACTCGGCGTGTCGCTCGACAGCGAAGCCGAACTGAACGCCGCGTTCATGCGCTTCAAGGATCTGGCCGACCGCAAGTCCGAAATCTTTGACGAAGACATCATCGCGATCGTGTCCGAGGAATCGGCGTTCGCGCACGAGCAGGAGCACTTCAAGTTCGTGTCGCTGTCGCAGCACTCGGAAACGGGCGAGCAGCCGCAGGCGAAGGTGGTGTTCGCGGTCGAAGGCAAGGAAGTGACCGGCGACGCACACGGCAACGGTCCGGTCGATGCGACGTTCAACGCGATCGAGAGCGAAGTCGGCAGCGGTTCCGAGCTGCTGCTGTACTCGGTGAACGCAATCACGACCGGGACGCAGGCGCAGGGCGAAGTGACCGTCCGGCTGTCGAAGAGCGGGCGGATCGTCAATGGCGTCGGCACTGATCCGGACATCGTCGCGGCGTCCGCGAAGGCGTACATTTCCGCGCTGAACAAGCTGCATTCGAAGGACGACAAGCTCAACCCGCAGCGCTCGTAAGCGCCGCGCGCCGCACATTACCGAAACGCCCCGTGCGGCCCTGCGCCGCCGGGGCGTTTTTCATGCACCGTTCATTCGGCTGCCGGCGCGCGGAACAGCCAGCGGCGCGCGGCCGGGCGCGGCGCCGGGCTGCGCCGGCGGAACTCGACCGCGATCCCGCGCCGCGGCGCTTCGGCGACGAACGCGTCGAGCAGTTCGAGCACGTCGTGATCGATGTAGTCGGCGCGCGTCGCGTCGATGATCACCGCCGCCCGATCCGGAATGTGTCGCAGGTGGTGCTTGACCTGCACCTTGCCGAGAAACGACACGTCCTTGCGGAACGACAGCAGGAAGTGGTCGTCGTGCTGCGCGAGCGTGACGGGACTCTTCAGGTTCGCGACGGCGACCGCCAGCACGCTGCAGGCGAGGCCGAGCGCGATGCCGAACAGCAGGTCGACCGCGAGCACGCCGACGATCGTCGCGGCGAACGGCACGAACGCGGCCGGCCCCTGCTTCATCACCGAACGGAACAGCGCCGGTTTCGCGAGCTTGATGCCGGTGTGGATCAGGATCGCGGCAAGGCTTGCGAGCGGGATCAGGTTGATCAGCCCGGTGAGCGCGAACACGCTCGCGAGCAGCAGCATCCCGTGGACGATGGCCGACAACCGGCTTTGCGCGCCTGCATTGACGTTGACCGAGCTGCGCACGATCACCGACGTGATCGGCAGGCCGCCGACCGCGCCCGCGACGAGATTGCCGACGCCCTGGGCCTTCAGTTCGCGGTCGGGCTGGGTCGGCCGGCGCTTCGGGTCGATCTGCTCGACCGCTTCGAGGCTCAGCAGCGTCTCGAGGCTCGCGACGACCGCGAGCGTGATCGCGACGCGCCACACGTCCGGATTGACGAGCTGGGCGAAGTTCGGTCCGAGTTCCGCATGCTTGAGCGACGCCGCGAAGGCCGTGAACGACCCGAGTTCGGGCAGCGTCACGCGATGGGCGGCGCCTGGCGCAACCGACGGCGCGACGAAGCCCAGCACCAGCGTCGCGCCGATGCCCAGCACGACGACCGCGAGCGGCGCGGGCACCGCGCGCACCAGCGTGAGGCGCCGCAGCGCAGGCGCGTCCCAAGCGATCAGCAGCGCGAGCGATGCGAGCGCGATGGCCGTGGCGGCCCACGCGACCGGCAGGCTCGGCCAGTTCGCAAACGATTGCGCGGCCGAGCCGCCGAGGCCGAACGCGAACGGAATCTGCTTCACGATCAGCAGCAGGCCGATCGCGGCGAGCATGCCCTTGATGACGGGCGACGGCACGTAGGCGGCGAAGCGGCCGGCGCGCAGCATGCCGAGCCCGAACTGCAGCACGCCGGACAGCAGCACCGCGAGCAGGAACGCGGAGAAGCTGCCGAGTTGCGCGATCCCTTCGACGACGATCACGACGAGGCCGGCGGCCGGCCCGCTGACGGACAGCGACGAGCCGCTCAGCAGCGCGACGACGATGCCGCCGACGATGCCGGACACGAGCCCGGCGAACGGCTCGACGCCGGACGCATTGGCGATGCCGAGACACAGCGGCAACGCGACGAGGAAAACGACGACGCCGGCGACGATGTCGCGCGGCAGGGTGGACAGGCGCTCGTTGAGTTTCATGGTTGGGGCGATTTCATTGGCTTGAAGGGGGGCGGGTCAGCCGAGCGCGGCGGCCGTCGTGGCCTGCGCGGGCTCGACATCGGCAGGCGGCGTCGCGTAGCCGGAATCGAGCTCCTGCAGGCGGCCGTCGGTGAGTGAAAAGATCCAGCCGTGCACGAGCGGTGGCTGTTCCCGGCCCTGTACGATCGGGGACGCGCGCAGCAGTCGTACTTGTTCGAGTACGTTCAGTTCGGCGAGGCGGTCGGCGGCAGCCGTGTCGTCGAGCCCGTCGAGCGTGTCGCGATGGCGCCGCGCGAGCGCGCAGAGCGGCGCGATGCGGCGCGCGACGTGCGGCAGGTCGGCCGGCGGCGGCAGCAGCGACGCGCGCACGCCGCCGCAACCGTAGTGCCCGCACACGATCACGTGGTCGACCTGCAGCACGCGCACCGCGTACTCGAGCACGCTGGCGGAATTGTCGTCGTCGGGGTGGAACAGGTTCGCGATGTTGCGATGGACGAACAGTTCGCCGGGCGCGCAGTGCGTGATGGTTTCGGCCGGCACGCGGCTGTCGGCGCAGCCGATCCACAGCACGCGCGGGTTCTGGCCGCGCGCGAGCGCGTCGAAGAAGCCGGGCGCATGTTCGCGCGTTTCGCGGGCCCAGGCAATGTTGGCTACCAGCATGCTCTTGGGGCGATTCATGAGGACTCCTTTGTTACAAAGGCAAATAAATATCGGCCGAAATGACGTAATGGCATTCTTTCTAAATTGAAAGGTTGAATTTCGACTGATATTAGGGGTATGCCCTAGCGCTTCGGGTGTGTTGAAACAAATTGTTTCAAATTGGCTTGGCGTAGTGCATCGGATGCACCAACCCTATGCATGACATGCATTGCACATGCCTGTTTCCCCGCAAGGCCCACATGACGGGGATTTCAGCGTATTGCCATCGGGTTGTCATCGACCGGAAAAGATTTCCGTCGCATTTGTTGAATTAATAAGATGGCGGAAAAAGGAAATGGCCATTCACGCAATAATTCGTGAATGGCCATTGTGAAAATTGCGCGTCGATGCGCAATCGATCAGAACAGGTTGCGGCGGTCGGGATCGTGCAGCGGGTCCGGCGTTTTCTGCGTGATGCGCAGGATGCCCTGCGGATCGAAATAGAAGCTGTACATCATGTACCAGACGTTGTCCTCGAGATACCGGTACGTCCACACCTCGCGCTTCATCAGCGGGAAGTAGGACGTCTCGACGGGGCGTCCGAAGTTGACGAGCACATCGGTCTTCGTCCACTTGCCGATCTCCGCGCGATAGAACTCGCTCGGCTGCAGCACCTGGCGCACGTTGACGATCTTGTGGGTCGCGTCGACGTCGGCCGCGACAGTGACCTCGCCCATCGGCTGGGTCGGCCACATCAGGCGCTTGCCGCCGCCGGGCAGGTCGTAGATCTCGCGCGGCGGGCCCATGCGCGCGACGATCGCCGACTCGTCCTGACCGGCCTGGTATTGCTGCCACGGTTGCGCGCAACCGGCTAGCAGCGCGGCGGCGCTGGCGAACAGCACCGGCAGGCGCGCGGGAATGCGAATGCGCATGGGGATCCTCCAGAACACGGAAACACGTCCTGTTGTATCACGGACGGCGCGCGCCGGTGCATCGCACGGAAAAAATCGGTACGGATCGCCGGCGCCGCCGCGCTTGCGGGCGGCGGGGGCGCCGGCCTATGATCCGCGCTTCTCGGGCAGATTGAAGGGCAGGTAGCCGATGCAGGGGTGGAAGCGGTGCGCGCTCGCGTTGAGCGCGGGGTGGATGCTGGTGTCGTCCGCATTTGCCGGGGGCGAGCCGGTGCGGATCGCGCTGATCGAAGGGATGTCGGGCCCGTTCGCGAACGCGGGCGCGGCGGTCGAGCGCAACCTGCGCTTCGGCGTCGAGCAGGTCAACGCGGCGGGCGGCGTGAAGCTGCGCGATGGCGCGCATCCGCTCGAGCTCGTCGTGCTCGACAGCAAGGGCAGCCCGGAGGAGGCGCTCGTGCAGTTGCGCGCGGCCGCGGGCCGGCATATCGGTTTCGTCGCGCAGGGCAACAGCTCGGCCGTCGCGGCCGCACTCGTCGCGGCGCTCGACAAGCTGAACGCACGCGATCCGGACAACCGGATGGTGTTCCTCAATTATTCGGCCGACGATCCGGCGCTGACCGGCGCGCGCTGCAGTTTCTGGCATTTCCGCTTCGACGCGCACGCCGGGATGCGGATGGCCGCGCTCGCGGACGTGATGGCGCGCGACCGCGCGCTGCGCAAGGTCTATCTGCTGAACCAGGACTACAGCTTCGGTCACGACGTCAGCACGCTCGCGCGGCAGGCGCTGGCGGCGCGGCGCCCGGACGTGACGATCGCCGGCGACGAATTCCACCCGATCGGCCGGATCAAGGATTTCTCGCCGTACCTCGCGAAGATCCGCGCGAGCGGCGCGGATGCCGTCGTGACCGGTAACTGGGGCAACGATCTCACGCTGCTCGTGAAGGCGGCGCGCGAGCAGGGGTTGAATGCGAAGTTCTATACGTTCTACGGCAACAGCCTCGGCGCGCCGGCGGCACTCGGCGACGCCGGTGTCGGGCGGGTCGTGGCCGTGGCGGACTGGCACCCGAACGCGGGCGGCGCGAAATCCGACGCGTTCTATCGTGCGTTCCGGACCCGTTTTCCAGCCGCGCAGGACGACTATCCGGTGCGGCGGATGAGCCTGATGGTCGAGATGCTGGCCGCCGCGATGAACCGCGCGGGTTCGGCCGACCCCGTCGCGGTCGCGCGCGCGCTCGAGGGCTTGTCGTTCGACGACGGTTTCCACGCGTCGCGGATGCGCGCGCAGGATCATCAGTTGATCCAGCCCCTTTACGTGATGGAGATGGACAAGGTCGGCACGCGTGGCGTGCGTTTCGACAACGAGGGGTCGGGCTACGGCTTCCGGACGGTGCTCGCGGCGCCGGCGCAGCGCACGGAAATGCCGTCGACATGCTCGATGACGCGCCCGTGACAGGGGGCGGTAAGAACGGCGCGGAGTTGTGCTACAATGCCCGCCGGTTGTAAGTCACGGCACGGCCATTCTTCCGTGTCCGCCTGTTCAGTTAGAAAGGAAATCAAATGTCTGTTGCAGATATCAAGAAGTCGGAAGTCGTTGCTCAGTTCGCCCGCGCTACCAACGACACGGGGTCGCCCGAAGTCCAGGTCGCACTGCTGACCGCACGTATCGTCGAACTGACGGGTCACTTCAAGACCCACGCGAAGGATCACCACAGCCGCCGCGGCCTGCTGCGCATGGTGAGCCGCCGCCGCAAGCTGCTCGACTACCTCAAGGGCAAGGATGCCGACCGTTACCGCGCGCTGATCGAGAAGCTGGGTCTGCGTAAGTAATCGAGGCGATAGTCGCCAGCAAGATGCCTGTGTCAGTCCGCTGATACAGGCATTTTGTTTTTGCGCGGTGCGTAGCGTCACACGCATCGCAGGCTGTCCGGCACGTTTGTGCGGGGCTGCCGCAACGGCTGATGCCGGGGTCGGGATTTGTGTCATTCCAGCGCGTCGCTGCACGAGCGCCGCGCTGGAATGGCATAAAAAACACACCTTGCTCCGGGTGATTCGGTCGGGACGCCGCCGCGCGGGATGGCCGGCGCGGCGAATGAAATGCATGAATTCAAAGGAGCAACCATGTCCATGTTCAACAAGGTCGTCAAGGAATTCCAGTGGGGCCAGCACAAGGTGCGCCTCGAAACCGGTGAAGTCGCTCGCCAGGCAAGCGGCGCCGTGATCGTCGACGTCGAAGATACCGTCGTGCTGGCAACCGTCGTCGGCGCGAAGTCGGCGAAGCCGGGTCAGGATTTCTTCCCGCTGACCGTCGATTACCTCGAGAAGACCTACTCGGCCGGCAAGATCCCGGGTGGCTTCTTCCGTCGCGAAGGTCGTCCGTCGGAGCACGAGACGCTGACGTCGCGCCTGATCGACCGTCCGCTGCGCCCGCTGTTCCCGGAAGGCTTCTACAACGAAGTCCAGGTCGTGATCCATGTGCTGTCCGTGAACCCGGAAATCCCGGCGGATATCCCCGCGCTGATCGGCGCATCGGCTGCGCTCGCCGTGTCGGGCCTGCCGTTCAACGGCCCGGTCGGTGCCGCGCGCGTCGCGTACATCGACAACGCCTACGTGCTGAACCCGACGCGTGACCAGATCAAGGCATCGAGCCTCGACCTCGTCGTCGCGGGTACGGAACGCGCAGTGCTGATGGTCGAATCGGAAGCCGACCAGCTGACGGAAGAAGTGATGCTGGGCGCCGTGGTGTTCGGTCACGAGCAGATGCAGACGGCGATCGACGCGATCCACGAACTGGTGCGCGAAGGCGGCAAGCCCGAGTGGGACTGGCAGCCGGCGCCGAAGAACGAGCCGCTGATTGCGCGCGTGACCGAGCTGGCGCAGAACGACCTGCTCGCCGCTTACCAGCTCCGCGACAAGCAAGCCCGCTCGACGAAGCTGAAGGAAGTCTACTCGGCGACTTCGGCGAAGCTCGAGGAAGACGCGAAGGCGGCCGGTACGGTTGCGGCCGACAAGGCTACCGTCGGCAACGTGCTGTTCGACATCGAGGCAAAGATCGTCCGTTCGCAGATCCTGAACGGCGAACCGCGTATCGACGGCCGCGACACGCGCACCGTGCGCCCGATCGAAATCCGCACCGGCGTGCTGCCGCGCACCCACGGCTCGGCGCTGTTCACGCGCGGCGAGACGCAGGCGATGGTCGTCGCGACGCTTGGCACGAAGGGTGACGAGCAGATCATCGACGCGCTCGAAGGCGAGTACCGCGAGCGCTTCATGCTCCACTACAACATGCCCCCGTTCGCGACCGGCGAAACGGGCCGCGTCGGCTCGCCGAAGCGCCGCGAAATCGGCCACGGCCGCCTCGCGAAGCGTGCGCTGGTCAAGTGCCTGCCGAGCGCCGACGAATTCGGCTACTCGATCCGCGTCGTGTCGGAAATCACCGAATCGAACGGTTCGTCGTCGATGGCATCGGTGTGCGGCGGCTGCCTCGCGCTGATGGACGCCGGCGTGCCGATGAAGGCGCACGTCGCGGGCATCGCGATGGGCCTGATCCTCGAAGGCAACAAGTTCGCGGTGCTGACCGACATCCTCGGCGACGAAGATCACCTCGGCGACATGGACTTCAAGGTGGCCGGCACGGAGCAAGGCGTGACGGCGCTGCAGATGGACATCAAGATCCAGGGCATCACGAAGGAAATCATGCAGGTCGCGCTCGCTCAGGCGAAGGAAGGCCGCATGCACATCCTCGGCAAGATGACGTCGGCAGTGTCGGGCGCGAACACCCAGCTGTCGGAATTCGCACCGCGCATGATCACGATCAAGATCAACCCGGAAAAGATCCGCGACGTGATCGGCAAGGGCGGTTCGGTGATCCGCGCGCTGACGGAAGAAACGGGCACGACCATCGACATTTCGGACGACGGCGTCGTGACGATCGCGAGCACGAACAGCGACGGCATGGCCGAAGCGAAGAAGCGCATCGAGAACATCACGGCCGAGATCGAAGTCGGTCAGGTGTACGAAGGCACGGTGCTGAAGCTGCTCGATTTCGGCGCGATCGTGAACCTGCTCCCGGGCAAGGACGGCCTGCTGCACATCTCGGAAATCGTCAACGAGCGCGTGAAGGACATCAACGACTACCTGAAGGAAGGTCAGCAGGTCAAGGTCAAGGTGATCCAGACGGACGAGAAGGGTCGCGTGCGTCTGTCGGCAAAGGCGCTGCTGAATGAAGCAGCGGCGGCGTCGCAGTCGGACACGCCGCCGCAGCAGTAAGCGGGCAGGCGGACCAACGGCCGGCAGCGCGAAAGCGCGCCGGCCGTTTTTTCTGTAGCATCGTTGTGCGGCGCAGCAGCGCCGGCCATGCGCCCGTGCCGTGCGTACGGGTGCGCCATCCGATTCCGATCCTGGAGTGTCCATCACCATGAAAGTCATCGAAATCACCGAATTCGGCGCCCCTGACGTGCTGAAGCTCGCGGAGCGTTCGCGCCCCGAACCGAAGCGCGGCGAGGTGCTGATCAAGGTGACGGCCTCCGGTGTGAACCGGCCCGACGTGTTCCAGCGCAAGGGCGCCTATGCGCCGCCGCCGGGCGCGTCGGATCTGCCGGGTCTCGAAGTCGCGGGCGAGATCGTCGGCGGCGACCTGTCCGATGCCGCAATGAACCCGTTCGGCCTGAAGCTGGGCGATCGCGTGTGCGCGCTGCTCGCGGGCGGCGGCTATGCCGAGTATGCGGTCGCACCGCTGCCTCAATGCTTGCCGGTGCCCGGCGGGCTCACCGATATCGAGGCCGCGTCGCTGCCCGAAACGTTTTTCACCGTCTGGAGCAACGTGTTCGATCGTGCGCAGCTCGGTGCGGGCGAGGGTGGCGAGCAGGAGACGCTGCTCGTGCAGGGCGGCTCGAGCGGTATCGGCGTGACGGCGATCCAGATCGCGCATGCGCTCGGCTTTCGCGTGTTCGCGACGGCCGGCACTGCCGACAAGTGCCGTGCGTGCGAAGCGCTCGGCGCCGAACGCGCGATCAACTACAAGACCGAAGACTTCGTCGAGGTCGTGAAGTCGCTGACGCACGATCGCGGCGTCGACGTGATCCTCGACATGGTGGCGGGTTCGTACGTGCCGCGCGAGTTGTCCGCGCTCGCGGACGGCGGCCGTCTCGTGCTGATCGCGCTGCTCGGCGGCGCGAAGGCCGACGTCAACCTGGGCGAGATCCTGCGTCGCCGGCTGACGGTGACGGGTTCGACGCTGCGGCCGCGCCCGATCGAGTTCAAGGCGCGCATCGCCGCACAACTGAAGGCGCGCGTGTGGCCGCTGATCGCAGATGGCCGCATCAAGCCGGTGATCTATCGCGTGCTGCCGGCCGCGGGAGCCGCGCAGGCGCATGCGCTGATGGAAAGCAGCGAACACACCGGCAAGATCGTGCTCGATTGGGGTACGAACGCCTGACGGCCCGTGCGGCCGGGCTTGACATGCGCGGTTTGACCGGGTCGAGCCGTGCGCAGTAAAATCGCGGGTTTGCTTCGCCAGATCAAACCTGACGGCCGGTTTCCGGTGCGTTTAATGACAAGGCAGTGAGACGAGACGGACACGATGTCGAAACAGAGAACTAAGCGGGTGATCGGCAACTGGAAGATGCACGGCCGGCTGGCCGGCAACCAGGCGTTGCTGAACGAAGTGGTGCAGGGCGCGGGCGCGGTGGCGGCCGAAACGTCGGTCGGCGTGTGCGTGCCGTTCCCGTATCTCGCGCAGGTCCGGGCGCAACTCGACGGCGGCCGTGTCGCCTGGGGTGCGCAGGACGTGTCGGCGCACGAACAGGGCGCGTTCACCGGCGAAGTGGCGGCCGCGATGGTCGCGGAGTTCGGCGCACGCTATGCGATCGTCGGCCACTCGGAGCGTCGCGCGTATCACGGCGAGCGCAACGAGGTGGTCGCGGCGAAGACGCAGCGCGCGCTCGCGGCCGGCCTCACGCCCGTCGTGTGCGTCGGCGAGACGCTCGACGAGCGCGAGTCGGGTGCGACCGAGCAGGTCGTCGGCGCGCAACTCGATGCGGTGCTGGCCGTGTTGACGGCCGACGAGGCCGCGCGCATCGTCGTCGCGTACGAGCCGGTGTGGGCGATCGGCACGGGCAAGAGCGCGACGTCGGCGCAGGCGCAGGACGTGCACGCGTTCCTGCGCGCACGTCTCGCGGCAAAGGGTGCGGCGGACGTGTCCGTGCTGTACGGCGGCAGCGTGAAGCCGGACAACGCGGAAGAGCTGTTCGCGCAGCCGGATATCGATGGCGGCCTGATCGGCGGTGCGTCGCTGAAGGCGGAAGATTTCCTGGCGATCTGCCGGGCCGCGCGTTGAGCGGTCCGAGATCGAATTGAACCATGACGGCGGCCGGTCGGTCCGGTCGCCCGATCCAATCGGGTGGGTGTGATGCTGTTATTCAAGACGCTGATTATTGTGGTGCAGGTGCTGTCTGCACTCGGTGTGATTGGTCTCGTGCTGCTGCAGCACGGCAAGGGTGCCGACATGGGCGCTGCATTCGGCAGCGGCGCGTCGGGCAGCCTGTTCGGTGCGACGGGCTCGGCGAACTTCCTGTCGCGCACGACGGGTGTTCTCGCGACGATCTTTTTTGTCGCGACGCTGACGCTGACGTACCTGGGGTCGTACAAGTCGACACCGTCGGCAGGCGTGCTCGGCGCGGCGGCGACCGCCCCGGCATCGGCGCCTGCAGCGTCGGCACCGGCTGTCGCGGCGTCCGCTGCCGCGGGTTCGGCTGCAAGCGCGCCGGGCCAGGATGTCCCGAAATAAAAAGTTAATTTTTTTGCCGTTGTGCGTTGAACAATTCTGAAAGCCGGGTTAGAATTTAAGTCTTGAAGCGATTCGCGGGAAGCAAGCAGTACACCCGAGTTGCATGCAGTGCCGACGTGGTGAAATTGGTAGACACGCTATCTTGAGGGGGTAGTGGCGAAAGCTGTGCGAGTTCGAGTCTCGCCGTCGGCACCAAAGTTACTCAATGCCAGCCGCTTCTAGTGGCTGGCATTTTTCATTTCTGGGGTGTGCTTGCGGTTGTCTTGCGATCGCATGCACTCCGAAATGATTCCTTCCGCCGGAAGTGGTATTCTCCGGACGCTCAGAACCAACCGATAGAGGATTGCCTTGAACCTCGCAGCCTATTACCCCGTCTTGTTGTTCCTTCTCGTGGGCACTGGTTTAGGTATAGCGCTGGTCAGCATCGGCAAGCTCCTTGGTCCCAATAAGCCGGACGTCGAGAAGAACGCACCGTACGAGTGCGGCTTCGAAGCCTTTGAAGACGCCCGGATGAAATTCGACGTCCGGTATTACCTCGTCGCCATCCTGTTCATCATCTTCGATCTCGAAACCGCATTCCTGTTCCCGTGGGGCGTCGCGCTCCGGGACATCGGCTGGCCGGGTTTCATCGCAATGATGATTTTTCTGCTCGAATTCCTGTTGGGCTTTGCCTATATCTGGAAGAAAGGTGGCCTCGACTGGGAGTGATGGGTTAATCGCCGGTTTGCATGGGCGGCCACGCTCGGTCGCTCGTCTGGAGTGGAAAGCAAATGAGTATCGAAGGGGTCTTGAAGGAAGGGTTTGTCACCACGACGGCTGACAAGCTGATCAACTGGACGCGTACCGGCTCGTTGTGGCCGATGACGTTCGGGCTCGCGTGTTGCGCCGTCGAGATGATGCATGCGGGCGCGGCCCGTTACGATCTGGACCGGTTCGGCGTCGTGTTCCGCCCGAGCCCGCGTCAGTCGGACGTGATGATCGTCGCCGGCACGCTCTGCAACAAGATGGCACCCGCCCTGCGCCGCGTGTACGACCAGATGGCCGAGCCGCGCTGGGTGATCTCGATGGGGTCGTGCGCGAACGGCGGCGGCTACTACCACTACTCGTACTCGGTGGTCCGCGGCTGCGACCGGATCGTGCCGGTCGACGTCTACGTGCCGGGCTGTCCGCCCACGGCCGAGGCGCTGGTCTACGGCGTGATCCAGCTTCAGGCGAAGATCCGCCGCACCAATACCATCGCCCGTCAATAAAGCCCCGAGCGTCCCCTCAATATGGCAAGCAAAATCGAGACCCTCAAGGCAAACCTCGAAGCCGCGCTCGGCGCGCGCGTGGTGAGCCTTACCGAAGCGATCGGTGAGCTGACGCTCGTCGTGAAAGCGAGCGATTACCTCGAAGTCGCAACGATGCTGCGCGACGATCCGAAGCTCCGATTCGAGCAACTGATCGACCTCTGCGGCGTCGACTACCAGACCTTCGGCGACGGCGCCTACGACGGCCCGCGCTTCGCGGCCGTGTCGCACCTGCTGTCGGTCACGAACAACTGGCGCCTGCGCCTGCGCGCATTCGCGCCGGACGACGACCTGCCGATCGTGGCATCGCTGGTCGACATCTGGACCTCCGCGAACTGGTACGAGCGCGAAGCGTTCGACCTGTACGGTATCGTGTTCGAAGGCCACCCCGACCTGCGCCGCATCCTCACCGACTACGGCTTCATCGGCCACCCGTTCCGCAAGGACTTCCCGGTGTCGGGCTACGTCGAAATGCGTTACGACCCGGAAGAGAAGCGGGTCGTGTACCAGCCGGTGACGATCGAGCCGCGCGAAATCACGCCGCGCGTGATCCGCGAGGATCGCTATGGCGGTCTGAAACATTAAGGGGGCGTCATGGCAGAAATCAAGAACTACACGCTCAACTTCGGCCCGCAGCACCCGGCAGCGCACGGCGTGCTGCGCCTCGTGCTCGAGCTCGACGGCGAAGTCATCCAGCGTGCCGATCCGCACATCGGCCTGCTGCACCGCGCGACCGAAAAGCTCGCGGAATCCAAGACCTTCATCCAGTCCGTGCCCTACATGGACCGTCTCGACTATGTGTCGATGATGGTCAACGAGCACGGCTATGTGCTCGCGATCGAAAAGCTGCTCGGCATCGAAGTGCCGGAGCGCGCGCAGTACATCCGCGTGCTGTTCGACGAAGTCACGCGCGTGCTGAACCACCTGATGTGGATCGGCGCGCACGCACTCGACGTTGGCGCGATGGCCGTGTTCCTGTACGCATTCCGCGAACGCGAAGACCTGATGGACGTGTACGAAGCGGTGTCCGGCGCCCGGATGCACGCGGCGTACTACCGTCCGGGCGGCGTCTACCGCGATCTGCCTGACGTAATGCCGCAATACAAGGCGTCGAAGATTCGCAACGAGAAGGCGCTCGCGAAGATGAACGAAGCGCGCAGCGGCTCGGTGCTCGACTTCATCGACGATTTCTTCACGCGCTTCCCGAAGTGCGTCGACGAATACGAAACGCTGCTGACCGACAACCGGATCTGGAAGCAGCGTCTGGTCGGGATCGGTGTGGTCAGCCCCGAGCGTGCGCTGCAGATGGGCATGACGGGCCCGATGCTGCGCGGCTCGGGCATTGCGTGGGACTTGCGCAAGAAGCAGCCGTACGAAGTGTACGATCGCATGGATTTCGACGTGCCGGTCGGCGTGAACGGCGATTGCTACGACCGCTATCTGGTGCGCGTCGAAGAAATGCGCCAGTCGATCCGCATCGCGAAACAGTGTATTGAGTGGCTCCGCAAGAATCCGGGCCCGGTGATGACGGACAATCACAAGGTTGCGCCGCCGTCGCGCGTCGGCATGAAGACCAACATGGAAGACTTGATTCACCACTTCAAGCTCTTCACCGAAGGTTTCCATGTGCCGGAAGGCGAAGCGTACGCAGCGGTCGAGCATCCGAAGGGTGAATTCGGCATCTACCTCGTGTCGGACGGTGCCAACAAGCCATATCGCCTCAAGATTCGCGCACCGGGTTTCGCTCACCTGGCGTCGCTGGACGAAATGGCGCGCGGTCACATGATCGCCGACGCCGTCACGATCATCGGTACGCAGGACATCGTGTTCGGCGAGATCGACCGCTAATGGTTGCGCCGCCCGTGCGAGCGGGCGGCGAGCAGTAAGTCACATGCGATGCGCGCTGAACCGGCGCGGCTTCGCAAGCTGTCAACAGAGTGAGCGCCAGGTCTGCCGTCCATGCACCCCAGTGTGCGGCAGGTGGTTCGTTCGGTAGGAATTGAAAGAGTCGTGTCTGAAAATGATCTCAGCTGAAGGCCTGAAGGAAATCGATCGAGCGTTGACGAAGTATCCCGCCGATCAGAAACAGTCCGCCGTGATGTCGGCGTTGGCCGTTGCTCAGGAAGAGCACGGCTGGCTGTCGCCCGAACTGATGCAGTTCGTTGCGGACTATCTCGGCATGCCGGCCGTTGCCGTGCAGGAAGTCGCGACGTTCTACACGATGTACGAGCTCAACCCGGTCGGCAAGCACAAGATCACGCTCTGCACGAACCTGCCGTGCCAGCTTGGCCCGGACGGCGGCGCTGAAGCGACTGCCGACTACCTGAAACAGAAGCTGGGCATCGGCTTCGGCGAGACCACGCCCGACGGCAAGTTCACGCTGAAGGAAGGCGAATGCATGGGCTCGTGCGGCGATGCGCCGGTGCTGCTGGTGAACAATCACAGAATGTGCAGCTTCATGAGCCGCGAGAAGATCGACCAGCTGCTTGAGGAACTCTCGAAATGACGTCCCTCCACGACCGTCACATCAAACCGCTGATCCTCGCTGGTCTGAACGGCGAGAACTGGCATCTCGAAGACTACGTTGCGCGCGGCGGCTACAAGCAGCTGCGCCGCATTCTCGAAGAAAAGATTCCGCCCGAGCAGGTGATCGCCGACGTGAAGGCGTCGGGCCTGCGTGGCCGTGGCGGTGCGGGCTTCCCGACCGGCCTGAAGTGGAGCTTCATGCCGCGCCAGTTTCCGGGGCAGAAGTACCTCGTCTGCAACTCGGACGAAGGCGAGCCGGGCACGTTCAAGGATCGCGACATCCTGCGCTGGAACCCGCACGCGCTGATCGAAGGCATGGCCATCGGCGCCTACGCGATGGGCATCACCGTCGGCTACAACTACATCCACGGCGAAATCTTCGAAGTGTATCGACGCTTCGAGGCTGCACTCGACGAAGCGCGCGCCGCGGGGTTCCTCGGCGACCACATCATGGGCTCGGAATTCTCGTTCCAGCTGCACGCGCACCATGGCTACGGCGCGTACATCTGCGGCGAGGAAACGGCACTGCTCGAGTCGCTCGAGGGCAAGAAGGGCCAGCCGCGCTTCAAGCCGCCGTTCCCGGCGAGCTTCGGCGTGTACGGCAAGCCGACCACGATCAACAACACCGAAACGTTCGCCGCGGTGCCGTTCCTGCTGTCCATCGGGCCGCAGAATTACCTCGAGATCGGCAAGCCGAACAACGGCGGCACGAAGATTTTCTCGGTATCGGGCGACGTCGAGCGTCCGGGCAACTACGAAGTGCCGCTCGGCACGCCGTTCGCGACGCTGATGGAGCTCGCCGGCGGGATGCGCGGCGGCAAGAAGATCAAGGCCGTGATTCCGGGCGGTTCGTCGGCACCGGTGATCCCGGGCGACATCATGATGCAGACGGATCTCGATTACGACGCGATCGCGAAGGCGGGCTCGATGCTCGGTTCCGGCGCGGTGATCGTGATGGACGAGACGCGCTGCATGGTGCGCGCGCTGCTGCGCCTGTCGTACTTCTACTACGAGGAATCGTGCGGTCAGTGCACGCCGTGTCGTGAAGGCACCGGCTGGCTGTATCGCGTCGTGAACCGTATCGAGCACGGCGAAGGCCGCCAGGAAGATCTGGACCTGCTGAACTCGGTCGCCGAGAACATCATGGGCCGCACGATCTGTGCGCTCGGCGATGCGGCGGCGATGCCGGTACGCGGGATGCTCAAGCACTACTGGGACGAATTCGCGTACCACGTCGAGCACAAGCACTGCATGGTCGGCGGCCATGCGCACGCGGCGGCAGCCTGAAGCGAACCCGGTTGCGGAATTTGAGCGCACGGTCGGGCGAAGGCGCGAACGGGCGGAAATAGGTTAAGGACCATTCACCATCATGGTTGAACTTGAAATAGACGGCAAGAAGGTCGAGGTGCCCGAAGGCAGCATGGTGATCCAGGCTGCGCACAAGGCGGATACGTACATTCCTCACTTCTGCTATCACAAGAAGCTGTCGGTTGCGGCCAACTGCCGGATGTGTCTCGTCGAAGTCGAGAAGATGCCGAAGGCCGTGCCTGCCTGCGCGACTCCCGTGTCGGCCGGCATGATCGTCCACACGCAGTCCGACAAGGCCGTGAAGGCCCAGCAGTCGGTGATGGAATTCCTCCTCATCAATCACCCGCTCGATTGCCCGATCTGCGATCAGGGCGGCGAATGCCAGCTGCAGGATCTGGCGGTCGGCTACGGCAAGTCGTCGTCGCGCTACTCGGAAGAAAAGCGCGTGGTGTTCCACAAGAACGTGGGCCCGCTGATCTCGATGGAAGAAATGTCGCGCTGCATCCACTGCACGCGCTGCGTCCGCTTCGGCCAGGAAATCGCCGGCGTGATGGAGTTCGGCATGCTGGGCCGCGGCGAGCACTCGGAAATCACGACGTTCGTCGGCAAGACGGTCGACTCCGAGATGTCGGGCAACATGATCGATCTGTGCCCGGTCGGCGCGCTGACCAGCAAGCCGTTCCGATACAGCGCCCGTACGTGGGAACTGTCGCGCCGCAAGTCGGTGAGCCCGCACGATTCCGTCGGCGCGAACCTCGTCGTGCAGGTGAAGAACAACCGCGTGATGCGCATGCTGCCGTTCGAGAACGAAGCGATCAACGAATGCTGGATCTCGGACAAGGACCGCTTCTCGTATGAAGGCCTCAACAGCGAAGAGCGCCTGACGAAGCCGATGCTGAAGCAGGGCGGTCAGTGGATCGAATCCGACTGGCAGACCGCGCTCGAATATGTCGCGAAGGGCCTGAAGGGCATCGCCGCGGATCACGGCGCGAGCGCGCTGGCGATGCTCGCGAGCGCGCACAGCACCGCTGAAGAGCTGTTCCTCGTGAAGCAGCTCGCCAACGAACTGAAGACGCCGAACGTCGATTTCCGTTTGCGTCAGCAGGATTTCTCGGCGCCGGTCCAGGGCGCGCCGTGGCTCGGCATGCCGATCGCCGACCTGTCGAACGTGGACGCCGCGTTCGTCGTCGGTTCGTTCCTGCGCCGCGACCACCCGCTGTTCGCCGCCCGCCTGCGTCAGGCCGCGAAGAACGGCGCAAAGCTGCATTTCCTGCACGCGACCGGTGACGACGCACTGATTCCGACCGCGCAGCGCATCGTCGCCGCGCCGTCGGCATGGCTCGACGAACTGGCCGGCATCGCCGCGGCCGTCGCGCAACTGCGCGGTGTTGCGCTGCCCGACACGCTCGCGGGCGTCACGGCATCGCCGGCCGCACAGGCCGTCGCCCAGTCGCTCGCGAACGGCGAACGCCGCGCGGTGCTGCTCGGCAACGTCGCGGTCCGCCATCCGGAATTCGCGAAGCTGCACGCCGTCGCCCAGTGGATCGCCGACAACACCGGCGCCACGTTCGGCTTCCTGACGGAAGCGGCGAACACGGTCGGCGCGCACGTCGTCGGCGCGCTGCCGGGCGAAGGCGGCCTGAATGCACGCGAAGCGTTCGCGCAGCCGCGCAAGGGCTACGTGCTGCTGAACGTCGAACCGGAATTCGACACGGCTGATCCGGCGCAGGCGCTTGCCGCGCTGAACCAGGCGGAAATGGTCGTCGTGATGTCGCCGTTCAAGCACGGCCTCGACTATGCCGACGTGCTGCTGCCGGTTGCACCGTTCACGGAAACGTCCGGCACGTTCGTCAATGCGGAAGGCACCGTGCAGAGCTTCAACGGCGTCGTGCGCCCGCTCGGCGAAACGCGTCCGGCGTGGAAGGTGCTGCGCGTACTCGGCAGCCTGCTCGGCCTGCCGAACTTCGAATACGAGACGGCGGAAGAAGTGCGTCTCGCGGCGCTCGGCGACGCAGGTGTCGCGAGCCGTCTGTCGAACCGGACGTCGGTCGCTCCGGTGCGCATCGCGGCGAATGCCGCGAACGGCGGTTTCGAGCGCCTGGCCGATGTGCCGATCTATCACGCCGACGCGCTCGTGCGCCGCGCGGGTGCGCTGCACCTGACGGTCGCAGCGAAGGCGGCGAATGCCGCGGCCCTGCCGGCCGCGCTGTTCGACAAGCTGGGCTTGAAGGAGGGCGACGCCGTGCGCGTGCGCCAGGGCGAGCGCGCGGTGCAGTTGCCGGCCATGCGCGACGCGAATCTTGCGGAGACGGTCGTTCGCGTGTCGGCGGCCACGCCTGCCGGCGCAGCGCTCGGCAGCCTGTCCGGTGAACTGGTGGTGGAGAAGGCGTAAATGAGCTTGTTCGATACGATCAACGCGGGCGGAACCCAGCTTCTCGGCTTCGCGTGGCCGACGGTGTGGGCAGTCGTGCGCATCCTCGTCGTCTCCGTTGTCATCCTGCTGTGCGTCGCGTACCTGATTCTGTGGGAACGCAAGCTGATCGGCTGGATGCACGTGCGTCTCGGTCCGAACCGCGTCGGCCCCGGCGGCTTGCTGCAGCCGATCGCCGACGTGCTGAAGCTGCTGCTGAAGGAAGTCATTCAGCCGAGCGCCGCCAGCCGCTGGCTGTACCTGATCGCACCGGTCATGACCGTCGTGCCGGCGTTCGCCGTGTGGGCCGTGATCCCGTTCCAGGCCCAGGCCGTGCTCGCGAACATCAACGCAGGCCTGCTGTACGCGATGGCGATCTCGTCGATCGGTGTGTACGCGGTGATTCTCGCGGGCTGGGCGTCGAACTCGAAGTACGCGTTCCTCGGCGCGATGCGCGCCGCGGCGCAGATGGTGTCGTACGAAATCTCGATGGGCTTCGCGCTGGTGCTGGTGCTGATGACGGCCGGCAGCCTGAACATGTCGGAAATCGTCAATTCGCAGCAGCATGGCTTCTTCGCGGGCCACGGCGTGAACTTCCTGTCGTGGAACTGGCTGCCGCTCCTGCCGGCATTCGTCGTCTACTTCATCTCGGGCATCGCCGAAACGAACCGTCACCCGTTCGACGTGGTGGAAGGGGAGTCGGAGATCGTCGCCGGTCACATGATCGATTACTCGGGCATGGCGTTCGCGCTGTTCTTCCTGGCCGAGTACATCAACATGATCGTGATCTCGGCGCTGGCTGCGACGCTGTTCCTCGGCGGCTGGGATGCACCGTTCGAGTTCCTGTCGTTCATTCCGGGCATCTTCTGGCTGGTGCTGAAGGTCTTTGCACTGCTGTCGGTGTTCATCTGGGTCCGCGCGACGTTCCCGCGTTACCGTTACGACCAGATCATGCGCCTGGGCTGGAAGGTGTTCCTGCCCGTCACGGTGATCTGGGTGATCGTGGTCGGCTTCTGGATGATGTCGCCGCTCAACATCTGGGTGAAGTAAAGATCGGACGAAATCATGACCGCAATCCAACACTTCTTTAAGACGTTCTTCCTGACCGAGCTGCTGAAGGGGCTCGCGCTGACCGGTCGTTACACGTTCAAGCGCAAGGTCACCGTGCAGTTCCCGGAAGAGAAGACGCCGATCTCGCCGCGCTTTCGCGGGCTGCACGCGCTGCGCCGCTACGAGAACGGCGAAGAGCGCTGCATCGCGTGCAAGCTCTGCGAGGCCGTGTGCCCCGCGATGGCTATCACGATCGAATCGGAAACGCGCGCGGACAACACGCGCCGCACGACGCGCTACGACATCGACCTGACGAAGTGCATCTTCTGCGGTTTCTGCGAAGAGAGCTGCCCGGTCGATTCGATCGTCGAGACGCAGATTCTCGAGTACCACGGCGAAAAACGCGGCGACCTGTATTTCACGAAGGAAATGCTGCTCGCGGTGGGCGATCGCTACGAGAAGGACATCGCTGCGGCGAAGGCTGCCGACGCGCCGTATCGTTGATTGTGTTTGCAGTGCCGGCCCGGCATGAACGGGCCGAGCCGCCGCGACGGGTGCGGCACGCGAGAGCGTCCCGCAAGCCGCGCCTGACTATGGCCTAACGATGAACCGGTAATCATGGAATTCACGACCGTACTGTTCTACATCTTCGCGCTGCTCCTGGTGGTATCAGGGCTGAAGGTGATCACTTCGCGCAACCCGGTGGCGTCTGCGCTTTTCCTTGTGCTGGCGTTCTTCAACGCCGCCGCGATCTGGATGCTGCTGGAAGCGGAGTTCCTCGCGATCCTGCTGGTGCTGGTCTACGTGGGCGCCGTGATGGTGCTGTTCCTGTTCGTCGTGATGATGCTGGACATCAACATCGACTACCTGCGTCGCGACTTCAAGCGCTTCGTGCCGATGGCGACCGTGGTCGGCGCGATCATCGTGATCGAGACCGCGCTGATCCTGTGGCGCGGCTACGGCGACACGCACACGGTGCACGCGATGGCGACGGGCGAGATGGCCAACTGGTCGAACACGCGACTGATCGGCAAGGTGATCTACACCGACTACATCTTCGCGTTTGAAATCGCCGGTCTCGTGCTGCTGGTCGCGATCATTGCCGCGATCGGGCTGACCGAGCGCAAGGGCAAGGACAGCAAGCGCCAGCGCGTGTCGGATCAGGTCAAGGTGCGTCGCGAAGACCGCGTGCGTCTTGTGAAGATGGAAGCGGAAAAGCCGCAGCCGGAAACGGCGCAGAGCGAAGCCGGTACGAGCACCAACGGCTAAGCGGAGGAAAAGAAACCATGTTGACTCTTGCTCATTACCTCGTGCTCGGCGCGATCCTCTTCGCGATCTCGATCGTCGGGATTTTCCTGAACCGCCGCAACATCATCATCATCCTGATGGCGATCGAACTGATGCTGCTGGCGGTGAATACCAACTTCGTCGCGTTCTCGCACTACCTCGGCGATGTGCACGGCCAGATCTTCGTGTTCTTCGTGCTGACCGTCGCGGCAGCGGAAGCCGCGATCGGTCTCGCGATTCTGGTGACCCTGTTCCGCAAGCTCGACACGATCAATGTCGAGGATCTCGATCAGCTCAAAGGTTAATTTCAGGCTACGCTGTTATGTCAACGACACTCAATGAAAACCTGCTGCTGGCGATTCCGCTCGCTCCGCTGGCCGGCTCGCTGATTGCGGGGCTGTTCGGGAACGCAGTCGGGCGCAAGGGCGCACACCGGATCACGATCCTCGGCGTAATGATCGCGTTCCTCCTGTCGGCGAAAGTCTTCTTCGACGTGCTGGGCGGCGCGAGCTTCAACGCGACCGTCTACGAATGGATGAACGTCGGCTCGCTGAAACTCGAGATCGGCTTCCTCGTCGATTCGCTGACCGCGATGATGATGGTCGTCGTGACCTTCGTCTCGCTGATGGTGCACATCTACACGATCGGCTACATGTCGGAAGAAGACGGCTACCAGCGCTTCTTCTCGTACATCTCGCTGTTCACGTTCTCGATGCTGATGCTCGTGATGAGCAACAACTTCCTGCAGCTGTTCTTCGGCTGGGAAGCGGTGGGTCTGGTGTCGTACCTGCTGATCGGCTTCTACTTCACGCGTGAGAGCGCGATCTACGCGAACATGAAGGCGTTCCTCGTGAACCGCGTGGGCGACTTCGGCTTCCTGCTCGGCATCGGCCTGCTGCTCGCGTTCGCCGGCTCGATGAACTACGGCGAAGTGTTCGCGAAGCGCGCGGAACTCGCGAGCCTGCACTTCCCGGGTACCGACTGGGGCCTGCTGACCGTTGCCTGTATCTGCCTGTTCATCGGCGCGATGGGCAAGTCGGCACAGTTCCCGCTGCACGTGTGGCTGCCGGACTCGATGGAAGGCCCGACCCCGATCTCGGCGCTGATTCACGCGGCGACGATGGTGACGGCCGGCATCTTCATGGTGACGCGCATGTCGCCGCTGTTCGAGCTGTCGGACACCGCGCTGTCGTTCATCACGGTGATCGGCGCGATCACGGCGCTCTTCATGGGTTTCCTCGGCATCGTCCAGAACGACATCAAGCGCGTGGTCGCGTACTCGACGCTGTCGCAGCTCGGCTACATGACCGTCGCGCTCGGCGTGTCCGCTTACCCGGTCGCCGTGTTCCACCTGATGACGCACGCGTTCTTCAAGGCGCTGCTGTTCCTCGGCGCCGGCTCGGTCATCATGGGCATGCACCACGACCAGGACATGCGCAACATGGGCGGCCTGCGCAAGTACATGCCGATCACGTGGATCACGTCGCTGGTCGGTTCGCTCGCGCTGATCGGCACGCCGTTCTTCTCGGGCTTCTACTCGAAGGACTCGATCATCGACGCGGTGAAGCTGTCGCACCTGCCGGGTTCGGGCTTCGCTTACTTCGCGGTCGTCGCGAGCGTGTTCGTCACGGCGCTGTACTCGTTCCGCATGTACTTCCTGGTGTTCCACGGCGAAGAGCGCTTCCGCAAGCCGAAGCATCCGGAATCGCCGATGGGCGCGGCAGCCGCGCACGGCCACGACGACCACGGTCACGGCCACGGTCATGACGACCACGCGCACGAACCGCACGAGACCCCGTGGGTCGTGTGGGTGCCGCTCGTGCTGCTGGCGATCCCGTCGGTGATCATCGGTGCGATCGCGATCGGCCCGATGCTGTTCGGCGACTTCTTCCAGCACGGCGTTGCATTCGACAAGGTGATCTTCATCGGCGAAAACCATCCGGCGCTGGCCGAGATGGCCGAAGAGTTCCACGGCTGGGTGGGCATGGGCCTGCACTCGGTGTCGGGCCTGCCGGTCTGGCTCGCGCTTGCCGGTATCGTCGTCGCCTGGTTCCTGTACCTGAAGCGTCCGGAGCTGCCGGCGTCGATCCGCCGCGCGTTCGGTCCGATCTACACGCTGCTGGACAACAAGTACTACATGGACAAGATCAACGAAGTGGTGTTCGCCCGTGGTTCGGTGGCGATCGGCCGCGGCCTGTGGAAGGAGGGTGACGTCGTGGTGATCGACGGCCTCGTCAACGGCAGTGCCCGGTTCATCGGCTGGTTCGCCAGCGTGATCCGCTTCCTCCAATCCGGTTACATCTATCACTACGCGTTCGCCATGATCATCGGCATGCTGGGGCTCCTGACCCTGTTTGTAACGCTCGGCGGCAAATAAGGCGGGGGGACAACTTAATGCACGCTTTTCCGATTCTCAGTACCGCGATCTGGCTGCCGATCGTTTTCGGCCTCCTCGTGCTCGCGGTGGGTAACGACAAAAATCCGGGGACGGCCCGCTGGGTCGCGCTGATCGGTTCGCTGCTCGGTCTCGCAGTCACGATTCCGCTGATCACGGGCTTCGACTCGAGCACGGCTGCGCTGCAGTTCGTCGAGAAGTCGACCTGGATCGAACGCTTCGACATCTCGTATCACCTCGGCGTCGACGGCATCTCGATGTGGTTCGTCGTGCTGACCGCGCTGATTACGGTGATCGTCGTGATCAGCGCATGGGAAGTCATCACCGAGAACGTTGCGCAGTACCTCGCGGCGTTCCTGATCCTGTCCGGGATCATGATCGGCGTGTTCTCGGCGGCCGACGGCCTGCTGTTCTACGTATTCTTCGAGGCGACCCTGATCCCGATGTACATCATCATCGGCGTGTGGGGTGGCCCGAACCGCGTGTATGCGGCATTCAAGTTCTTCCTGTACACGCTGGCCGGCTCGCTGCTGATGCTGGTCGCGCTGATCTACCTGTACACGGAAACGCACTCGTTCGACCTCGCGACGTGGCAGAACGCGAAGATCGCGATGACGCCACAGATCCTGCTGTTCATCGCGTTCTTCCTCGCGTTTGCGGTGAAGGTGCCGATGTGGCCGGTGCACACGTGGCTGCCGGACGCGCACGTGGAAGCGCCGACGGGCGGCTCGGTCGTGCTGGCTGCGATCATGCTGAAGCTCGGCGCGTACGGTTTCCTGCGCTTCTCGCTGCCGATCACGCCTGACGCGAGCCACTTCCTGGCACCCGTCGTGATCACGCTGTCGCTGATCGCGGTGATCTACATCGGCCTCGTCGCGATGGTGCAGTCCGACATGAAGAAGCTGGTCGCGTATTCGTCGATCGCGCACATGGGCTTCGTCACGCTCGGTTTCTTCATCTTCAACCAGCTCGGCGTCGAAGGCGCGATCATCCAGATGATCTCGCACGGCTTCGTATCGGGCGCGATGTTCCTCTGCATCGGCGTGCTGTACGACCGCTTGCACTCGCGCCAGATCGCCGATTACGGCGGTGTCGTCAACGTGATGCCGAAGTTCGCGGCATTCGCGATGCTGTTCTCGATGGCCAACTGCGGCCTGCCGGGTACCTCGGGTTTCGTCGGCGAGTTCATGGTGATTCTCGCAGCCGTCCAGTACAACTTCTGGATCGCGTTCGGCGCGGCATTCACGCTGATCCTCGGTGCTGCGTACACGCTGTGGATGTACAAGCGCGTGTACTTCGGCGCGGTCGCGAACGATCACGTCGCCAAGCTGAAGGATATCGGCCGCCGCGAATTCGTGATGCTGGCCGTGCTTGCCGCGTTCACGATGCTGATGGGCCTGTATCCGAAGCCTTTCACCGACGTGATGCACGTTTCCGTGGAAAACCTCCTCTCCCATGTCGCGCAGTCCAAGCTGCCGCTGGCCCAGTAATCGCGAGCGGAGGAAATCAAGCTCATGAACGCTCCTATGAATGTCCTGTTGCCTGACGCGCTGGTGATGGCCGCCATCGTCGTCGCGTGGTTGAACGACACCTTTGCCGGTGCATCCGGCCGCCGCCTGACCTACCTGATCGCGGTCGTATCGTCGGTCGTCGCCGGCGTGTGGTTCGCCGTGCAGGCGCTTGACCCGCAGCAGTACTACTTCTTCTCGAAGATGGTCGTCGTCGACTCGTTCGCGAGCATGATGAAGGCTGTCGTGTCGTTCGGTTTCGCGGTCTCGCTCGTTTATTCGCGCAAGTACCTCGAAGATCGCGACATGTTCCGCGGCGACGTATTCCTGCTCGGCATGTTCTCGCTGCTTGGCCAGCTGGTCATGGTGTCGGGCAACAACTTCCTGACGCTGTACCTCGGTCTCGAACTGATGTCGCTGTCGCTGTACGCGGTCATCGCGCTGCGCCGCGACGCTGCGCAGTCGAGCGAAGCCGCGATGAAGTACTACGTGCTGGGCGCGCTTGCGTCGGGCTTCGTGCTGTACGGCATCTCGATGCTTTACGGTGCGACCGGCTCGCTCGAACTGGGCGAGGTGTACAAGGCGGTCGGCGGCAACACCGATGCAGCCGTGCTGATGTTCGGCGTGATCTTCATCGTCGCCGGTATCGCGTTCAAGCTCGGCGCCGTGCCGTTCCACATGTGGGTGCCGGACGTCTACCAGGGCGCACCGACCGCGATGACGCTGTTCGTCGGCGGCGGCCCGAAGGTTGCCGCGTTCGCGTGGGGCCTGCGCTTCCTGGTGATGGGGCTGCTGCCGCTCGCGCAGAACTGGCAGACCGCACTCGTGATCCTCGCCGCGCTGTCGCTGATCGTCGGCAACATCACGGGTATCGTCCAGCGCAACATCAAGCGGATGCTCGCGTACTCGGCGATCTCGAACATGGGCTTCGTGCTGCTCGGCCTGCTCGCTGGCATTGTCAAGGGCGACGCGGCGGCACCGGCGAACGCATACAGCTCGGCGATGTTCTACGCGATCGTCTACCTGATCACGACGCTCGGCTCGTTCGGCGTGGTGATGCT
This sequence comes from Burkholderia catarinensis, assembly GCF_001883705.2. Taxonomy (GTDB): domain Bacteria; phylum Pseudomonadota; class Gammaproteobacteria; order Burkholderiales; family Burkholderiaceae; genus Burkholderia; species Burkholderia catarinensis. The sequence goes on along the minus strand of NZ_MDEQ02000010.1, from coordinate 16,928 downwards.
GCTGGCGCGCCGCGATTTCGAAGCCGAAACGATCGACGACTTCAAGGGCCTCAACAAGCGCAGCCCGGTGTTCGCGTTCGTGATGATGGTCATGATGTTCTCGCTGGCAGGCATCCCGCCGACCGTCGGCTTCTATGCGAAGCTCGCCGTGCTCGAGGCGACCGTCAACGCGGGCCTGACGTGGCTGGCCGTGCTGGCCGTGATCACGTCGCTGTTCGGCGCGTTCTACTACCTGCGCATCGTGAAGCTGATGTATTTCGATGCACCGCAGGATTCGACGCCGATCTCGGGCGATTTCTGCAAGCGCACGATCCTCGTGCTGAACGGCCTTGCGGTCGTCGTGCTCGGCCTGATCCCGAGCCCGCTGCTGACGGCCTGCCTGCAGGCGATCCGTCACACGCTGCCGCTGTAATGTCGGCAGCCGGCTGGTTTATCGTGCTGTTGGCGCTCGTATGCGCCAACCTGCCGTTCCTGAACCAACGCCTCTTCGCCGTCGTGCCGTTCGGTGCGGCGAAGAAGAGTGCGTGGGTGCGGATCGGCGAGCTGGTCGTGCTGTACTTCGTGGTCGGCGCGCTCGGCTTCTGGCTCGAGTCGCGCGCCGGCAACCGCTTCGAACAGGGCTGGCAGTTTTACGCGATCACATTCAGTCTTTTCATCGTGCTCGCGTTTCCCGGCTTCACGTTCCAGTATCTCGTCAAACGACGCTGACGGCTCCGGCCGTCCGTCGTGCTCATCCAGGAGCCGCCGATGGCCGAACTACCCAATCACGACGCTGCACTGACCGAAACCTGCCTCGAAAGCGAGGCGATCTTCGACGGCGCGTTCCTCAAGCTCAAGCGCGATACCGTCCGATTGCCGGACGGCAAAAAGGCGACGCGCGAATACGTCCAGCATCCGGGCGCGGTGATGGTGATCCCGCTGTTCGACGACGGCCGCGTGCTGATGGAAAGCCAGTTTCGCTACCCGATCGGCAAGGTGATGGCCGAATTCCCGGCCGGCAAGCTCGATCCGAACGAAGGTGCGCTCGCGTGTGCGGTGCGCGAACTGCGCGAGGAAACGGGTTATACGGCACGCGAATACGTGTTCCTGGCCCGGATTCACCCGATCATTTCCTATTCGACCGAATTCATCGACCTGTACCTTGCGCGCGGGCTGACGGCCGGCGAGCGCAAGCTCGACGAAGGCGAATTCCTCGAAACCTTTACCGCGACGCAGGCCGATCTGCAGGAATGGGTGCGCACGGGCCAGATTTCCGACGTGAAGACGATCATCGGCACGATGTGGCTCGACAAGGTACTGTCCGGCACGTGGCCGCTCGGGCCGGTCCTGACGCCCTGAGCGCGGCGTCAGCGGCGGGTGGGGCGCCGCGTTACAATCTGATGACGCAGCACTTCCGCATCGCACGATCGAAATTTAGCACGATCGTTCACAAAGCGCTTTTTTGCGCTACACTCGTCACACGCCCTGATTCAGTATGAAGGTCCTCGATTTACAGTGCCCGCACGGTCATCGGTTCGAAGGCTGGTTCGCTTCAGCCGATGAATTCGAAGCGCAGTTGTCCCGCAAGCTGGTCGAATGTCCGGTGTGCGGGGTGACCGAGGTCAACCGTCTGCCGTCGGCGCCGCGCCTGAACCTGTCGGGCGCGACGCAGGCACAGCCGGTCGATCCGCGTGCGCTGCAGGCGCAGGTGATGCGCACGCTGCGCGAGGTGCTGGAGAAAACCGAGAACGTGGGCGAGCGCTTCGCCGAGGAAGCGCGGCGCATCCATTACAACGAGGCGCCGGCACGCAGCATTCGTGGCGTCACGACGCCGGAAGATGCGCAATCCTTGGCCGAAGAAGGCATCGACGTGATGCCGTTGCCGATTCCTGCCGCGCTGAAAGAACCGCTGCAATGACATACGCAGTGGGTCCTTGCCGGGCCGGACGGTCGCGGCAAGCCTTGCATGGGACCTGAGTAAGCGCTGAAGCGCCAACTCTGGTCGACCGCGAAGCATGGGATCAGAGTAAGTGCTGAAGCGCTAACTCTGATCGACCGCGAAGCATGGGATCAGAGTAAGTGCTGAAGCACTAACTCTGGTCGACCGCGAAGCATGGGACCTGAGTAAGCGCTGAAGCGCTAACTCAGGTCGACAGGAGACACTGCGCATGGATCTGGATTATTCCCCCGCCGACGACGCGTTCCGCGTTGACGTCCGCGCCTGGCTCGAGGCCAACCTGCCTCACGCACTGCGCACCAAAGTACTCGATCACAAACGGCTCGACCGCGAGGATTTCGCGAGCTGGCACCGGATTCTCGGCCAGCGCGGCTGGTCCGCGCCTGCGTGGCCGACCGAATACGGCGGCCCGGGCTGGAACGCGACGCAGCGGCACATCTGGGACGAAGAGTGCGCGCGGATCGGTGCGCCGACGGTACTGCCGTTCGGTGTGTCGATGGTCGCGCCGGTGCTGATGAAATACGGCAGCGAAGCGCAGAAACGCCACTACCTGCCGCGCATTCTCGACGGCTCGGACTGGTGGTGCCAGGGCTACTCGGAGCCGGGTTCCGGATCCGATCTCGCGTCGTTGCGTACGCGCGCCGAGCGCCGCGGCGACCACTACGTCGTCAATGGCCAGAAGACCTGGACGACACTCGGCCAGTACGCCGACATGATGTTCTGCCTCGTGCGCACCGATCCGGCTGCGAAGAAGCAGGAGGGCATCTCGTTCCTGCTGATCGACATGAACACGCCCGGCATCACGGTGCGCCCGATCGTCACGCTCGATGAGGACCACGAGGTCAACGAGGTGTTCCTGGAGGACGTGAAAGTACCGGTCGAGAATCTCGTCGGCGACGAGAACCGCGGCTGGACCTACGCGAAATACCTGCTTGGCCATGAGCGCACCGGCATCGCGCGGGTCGGCGCGTCGAAGCGCGAGCTCGCGTTCCTGAAGCGCGTGGCGTCGAACCAGCGCAAGAACGGCAAACCGTTGCTTGCCGATCCCGTGTTCGCTGCGAAGGTCGCGGCGCTCGAAGTCGAGCTGATGGCGCTCGAGGTGACGGTGCTGCGCGTCGTCAGCCGCGAGACGACCGGCAAGGGGCCGGGCCCCGAGGCGTCGATGCTGAAGATCAAGGGCACGGAAGTGCAGCAAGCGCTCACCGAGCTGATGTTCGACGCGATCGGCCCGCTCGCCGCACCGTTCGACGTACCGTTCCTCGATGGCCAGCGCGAGCACAGCATCGCGGGCGACGACGATGCGGCGCCGCTCGCCGCGTACTACTTCAACTACCGGAAGACGTCGATCTACGGCGGTTCGAACGAGATCCAGAAGAACATCATCGCGCAGATGATTCTGGGGCTGTGATCACGGAACGGAGACAACCATGGATTTCAGCTTTACCGATGAGCAGCAGCAGTTCGCGGACGCGCTGCGCCGTTATCTCGGCGAGCAATACGGCTTCGACGCGCGTCAGGCAATCGTGCGCAGCGACACGGGCGTGTCGGACACGCAATGGAGCGCGTTTGCCGAACTCGGCTTGACCGCACTGCCCGTGCCGGACGCCCAGGGCGGCTTCGGCGGCGGCCCGGTCGACATGCTGGTTGTGATGCAGGAGCTCGGCCGCGCGCTCGTGATCGAGCCGTACTGGTCAACGGCGGTCGGCGTCGAGGCATTGCGCATTGCCGGCTCCGGCGCAGGCGAGGATGCCGCGCTGCTGGAGGCGGTCGCGCAGGGACAGAAACGCGTGGCGGTCGCGTTCCACGAACCGCATGCGCGCTACGACCTGTACGAGCTCGACACGCACGCGCGCGAGCAGGGCGACGCGTACCGGCTGACCGGCACCAAGTCGGTCGTACAGCACGGCGCACAGGCGCACGCGTGGATCGTGCCTGCGCGTATCGACGGCGGCGGCATCGGCCTCTTTGTCGCCGAACGCGATGCGACGAACGCGAAAGTGATCGACTACCGGACGATCGACGGCCAGCGTGCCGCGACGATCGAGTTCAATGAAACACCTGCCCGACTGTTGACGGGAGGTGCGCGCGACGCGGCGGCCCTCGAGCAGATTGCCGATTACGCGACGTTCCTGCTGTGCGCGGAAGCGGTCGGCGCGCTCGACGAGCTGAATCGTGCCACGGTCGAATACACGAAGACGCGCGAGCAGTTCGGCGTGCCGATCGCGCGTTTTCAGGCGCTGCAGCACCGGATGGTCGACATGCTGATTCATGCGGAGCAGGCGCGTTCGCTGACCTACCTGGCCGCGGTGCGCTACGCGAGCGGCGACGCCGATGCGCGACGCAAGGCCGTGTCGGCTGCCAAGGCGCGCGTCGGCGCGGCCGCTCGATTCGTCGGCCAGCAGGCCGTCCAGCTGCACGGCGGCATGGGCGTGACGAACGAGGTTGCCGCCGCGCACCTGTTCAAGCGGCTATCGATCATCGAGACGACGCTCGGCGACACCGATCATCATCTCGCCCGTATCGCGGCGCTGCCCGATTTCGCGCAGGCCGAAGCGGCATGACGGCGACGCGCGAGCGCGCCAGACAAGGAGACGCATAGTGGGCATCAGTTACGAAGACCTGGTGGTCGGCAGCACCACCGAAGTGGGCCGCTACACGTTCGAGCCCGACGACATCAAGGCGTTCGCGAAACGCTATGATCCGCAGCCGTTCCACCTCGACGAAGAAGCCGGGAAAGCGTCGCCTTTCGGCGGGCTCGTCGCGAGCGGCTGGCATACGTGTTCGGTGTTCATGAGCCTGCTGATACAAAAGCTCGGGCCGGACTCGACCAGCATGGGCTCGCCGGGCATCGACTCGATCCGCTGGCTCAAGCCGGTGCGCGCCGGCGACACGATCACGATGTACCAGAAGGTCCACGACAAGCGTGTTTCGGAGAGCAAGCCCGATCGCGGCATCGTGTCGACGGAGTGGGTCGGTGTGAACGGCGGCGGCGAGACGGTGATTACCGTGCACACCAAGGTGATCTTCGGGCTGCGCCATCCGGGAGGCATGAACGCGTGACCGACGGCACGTTGCCGCTGATCGCATCGGCACAGGCGCTGCAGGCACGTGTCGGCGAGGAGCCGATCGCGAGCGGTTGGGTCGCGATCGACCAGCATCGCGTCGACGGCTTTGCCGACGCGACCGGCGATCATCAATGGATTCACGTCGATCCCGAACGCGCGCGGCGCGAGTCGCCGTTCGGCGGTCCGATCGCGCACGGGTTCCTGACGCTGTCGCTGATTCCTGCGTTGATGACCGACGCGATGCGCTTCGAGCAGAAGATGGGCGTGAACTACGGACTGAACCGCGTGCGGTTTCTGAAGCCAGTGCCGGTCGGTGCGCGCGTGCGCGCGCTGTTTGCGGTGAAGGAAACCGTCGAGGCCGCGCAGGGCGGTGTGCAGGTGACGTGGTCGGTATCGATGCAGGTCGAGCGTCCCGACGCGCCGCTGCTTGTCTGCGCGGCGGAATTCATCACGCAGCATTACTTCTGAAGCGCGGGGCGGCATGCACGGATGCCGCTCCGCCCGTCACATGCGCGTCAGTGCTTCGCGTATTGCGTTGCGCCGAACAGCACCTCGCGTGCCTTGTCGTCCTGCAGCGCCTTGCGCATCGATGCGAGCACTTCGACGCCGCGTTGCACGGCCGGTCGCGCGGCGATCGCCTCGTGCCAGCGCTTCACGTTCGGCAATGCGTCGAGCACGATGCCCTGGTTCTCCCATGAGCGCGTCCACGGGAACGTCGCGATGTCCGCGATCGAGTACGCGTCGCCCGCGAGATATTCGGATTTGCCGAGGCGCTTTTCCATCACGTTGTACAGGCGCTTCGCCTCGTTCGTGTACCGGTTGACCGCGTACTCGATCTTCTCCGGCGCATACAGGCGGAAATGGTGTGCCTGCCCGAGCATCGGGCCGACACCGCCCATCTGGAACATCAACCACTCGAGCGTCGCATAGCGTGCGGCCGGATCGGTCGACAGGAACTTGCCGGTCTTCTCCGCGAGGTAGATCAGGATCGCGCCCGATTCGAACAGCGAGATCGGCTTGCCGCCGGGGCCGTCCGGATCGACGATCGCGGGGATCTTGTTGTTCGGGCTGATCGTCAGGAATTCGGGCTTGAACTGGTCGCCCGCGCCGATATCGACCGGATGTGCACGATAGGCGAGGCCCGTTTCCTCGAGCATGATGTGCACCTTGTGGCCGTTCGGGGTCGCCCAGCTATAGACGTCGATCATCGTCAACTCCTTTGTTGCATGCGCGAAAACGGCGCCGGCAGCGCCGCGACAGGCGGTCATTAGAGCATGGATCGACGCGGGCTGCTGGCGACGGAAACGCGCCTGCCGATGCGTATGGGCAGGCGCGCGGGGGATCGTCGCCGACGTTGCGCGTGGGGTTTCCTAGCAGATGCGTCGCGGCAATTCGAAAGAGGACATGGCGGATCAGCGTTTGTAGCGGGGCTGGCGTTTCTCGAGAAATGCGGTGATGCCTTCGAGCCCGTCCGCATGATGCAGCGATGCGACGAAATGATCGCGCTCGGTGCCGAGATGCGATTCGAGAGGCTGCATCGTCGCGTCGTCGAGCAGCGACTTGATGCGCGTGAGTGCGTTCGGCGAGATGCCGGCGAGTGCGTCGGTCCAGGTCAGCGCGTCGGCGAGCGCCGCGCCGGGCGCGGCGAGCCGATTGACGACGCCGAGCGCATGCAGACGTTCGGCTGCGATCGGCTTGCCTTCGAACAGGATCTCGGCCGCGATCGCACGCGGCAGCGCGCGGGCGAGGAACCACGAGCCGCCGCCGTCGGGCGTGAGGCCGACGCGCGCGTACGACATCACGAACTTCGCGTCGTGTGCGGCGACGATCAGGTCGCACGCGAGCGCGAGCGAGAAGCCCGCGCCGGCCGCCGCACCTTCAACCGCCGCGATCACGGGTTTGGTCGATGCGCGGATCGCCGTGATCCACGCGCCGAGCTGATCGATGCTGTCGGCCTGGTAGGACGGATCCTTCGAGCGGTTGTCGAGCAGCCGGTTCAGGTTGCCGCCTGCGCAAAAGAAACGATCGGCCCCCGTAAGCACGACCGCGCGAATCGCGGGATCACGCTCGGCGGTGGCGAGCGCTTCGACGCCGGCCGCATACATGTCGGGATGCAGCGCATTGCGCGCGCCGGGATTGGACAGCGTGAGGACGAGCGTCGATTCGCTCTCGGGCGGACGCGAGGCCAGCAGTTCAGCACTCATGCGAGTGTGTCTCCATCGAATGGCGAGGCTGCGGCGCCGCGCGTTGCGCGGGCTCGTGCGCATACCCGTGAGGGCGCTGCCGCAGCGGATGCATTGTTGTCGTGACGGACACGAAACTGCTTTAGACTAGCACGAACGTGCTTTTCAGCGCGACGAATCCTGATGCGGCCGGCGTCGCTGCGGCCGCGCTCCAGCAAGGAAGGAGACTCCGATGCTACAGCTGTGCGGTATTCCGTTGTCCAACTACTACAACAAGGTGAAGTTCGTCCTGCTCGAACATGACATCCCGTTCGAGGAAGCGACATGCAGCTTGCCGATCGGCGATCCGGCACTGCTCGCGGATTCGCCGCTCGGCAAGATTCCGTTCCTGAAGACCGAAGAGGGTGCGCTGTTCGAGTCGCAGGTGATCATCGAGTATCTGGCAGCGCGTTATCCCGAAAAGGCCATTTTCCCGGCGGGTCCGTTCGCGGCTGCGAAGGTGCGCGAACTGGTCGAGACGCTCGAGCTGTATCTCGAATGGATGGCGCGCGAGGTCTATACGGAGGCGTTTTTCGGCGGCAAGGTCAGCGACGGGACGAAGGCGCACGTCGAGAAGCGCCTGCCGCGCGCGATCGATGCGTTCAAGCAGATGACGCAGTTTTCGCCGTACGTGCTCGGCGAGTCGTTCAGCCTCGCGGACATCGCCGCATCGGTCCATCTGCCGGTGATCGGGATGGCGACGAAGGCCATCTTCGGCCGCGATTTCCTGCTCGACGCAGGCATCGACTGGAAGGCGCACGCGAAGCTGATCGGCGAGCGGCCGGCCGCGCAGCGCGTGGCGGCCGATCGCAAGGCCTATGTCGAGGCGACGGGCACCGCGCGTTCGTAAGCGCGACCCGGGCACGGCGCGGGCAGCGTCTGGCCGCCCGTGCCGGACTTACAGGCGCGCGAGCCGTTCGAGTGCGGACGCGAGCGTGCTTTCCTGTTTCGCGAAGCAGAAGCGCACGACGCCCGATTCGTGCGGCTCGTGATAGAACGCCGACACTGGAATCGCCGCCACGCCGATCTCCGACGTGAGCCACTTCGAGAATTCCGCTTCGGGCAGGTCGCTGATCGCCGAATAGTCGACGCACTGGAAGTACGTGCCCGGGCACGGCAGCAGCTTGAAGCGCGTGCGTTCGAGGCCGGCCCGGAAGAAGTCGCGCTTCTTCTGGTAGAAGCCGGCGAGCGTCAGGTACGGCGCCGGGTCGCGCAGGTAGTCGGCCAGCCCGATCTGCATCGGCGTGTTCACCGTGAATACGTTGAACTGGTGGACCTTGCGGAACTCCGCGGTCAGCGCGGCAGGCGCCGCGACATAGCCGATCTTCCAGCCCGTCACATGGTAGGTCTTTCCGAAGCTCGACACGATGAAACTGCGCCCGGCCAATTCCGGGTAGCGCGCGACGCTCTCGTGCCGGGCGCCGTCGTAGACCATGTGCTCGTACACTTCATCGGACAGGATCAGCACGTTGGTGCCGCGCACGATTTCCTCGAGCTTGCGCATGTCCGCCTCGCGCCACACGGTACCCGTCGGGTTATGCGGCGTGTTGATCAGGATCATGCGCGTTTTCGGCGTGATCGCGGCCGCGAGACGGTCGAACGGGATCGCGTAGTCCGGCGCCTCCAGCGTGACGAACACGGGCTTGCCGCCCGCGAGTTCGATCGACGGCAGGTAGCTGTCGTAGGTCGGTTCGACGACGATCACTTCGTCGCCCGGATGCACCGCACACAGGATCGCAGTCAGCAGCGCCTGCGTCGCGCCGGCCGTTACGGTGATTTCGGTGGCCGGATCGTAACGCCGGCCGTAGACCTGCGCGATCTTGTCGGCGATCGCGTCACGCAGCGGCGCGACACCGGCCATCGGCGGATACTGGTTGTGCCCGTTGCGCATCGCGGTCGCGACCGCATCGACGATCCGTGGATCGCAATCGAAATCCGGGAAACCCTGGCCGAGGTTCACGGCGCCTTTTTGGGCGGCAAGCGCGCTCATGACCGTGAAGATCGTCGTGCCGACGTTCGGCAGGCGCGAGGGGAAAGCGGGAGTCGTTGGCATGTCTGAAGGAGCGTTCATCGATACGGTCGAAATCGGATAGTGCCGCGTGTGTCAGGCCGGCGTGGCACTGGCGGCCGGCGCGGCGTCGAGCGCGCAGGCGTCGACAAACGGTGCGGGTTGCGCGATCCGGAAGCCGAAGTCGCGTGCGGTGCGCTTCGCGAGCTTCAGCAGCGCGCGGTCTTTGGAGACGAGCCACTCGGCCTGCGCGGCGCGCGCGAGTTCGAGAAATTTCTGGTCGTCGCGGTCCTTGCACTTCGGCAGCGGCGGCGCGCCGGCGTCGACGGGCGGCGGCTCGACGAGGCTTGCCAGGCGGGCGACGATCGCGAGCGCGGCGGCCTTGTCGATCGCGCGCGCCTGGAACTGGGGATAATCGAGCACGTACTCGAGTTCGGTCAGGCAGCGGCCGTCGATCACGGCGGCAAGCGTGCCGCGTTCCAGCGCGGCCCGGATCGGGCGCGTAGCGGGGTCGTCGAATACGAGGATATCGATCCAGACGTTCGAATCGAGTACGACGCGGTGTGCGGCGTGCGGGGCGAGAGAGCGGGTCATTCGTTACAATCGGTGGTTTTCGTCTGACCGCAAGGCACGGCGTGCCAGCGAGCCTCTATGATAATCGTTCTCTCTCCCGCAAAATCCCTCGACTACGATACGCCCGCGCACGTCCAGTCTTACACGAAGCCTGCATTCGTCGACGACGCGTCGGAGCTGATCGACGGCCTGCGCAAGCTTTCGCCGCAGGACATCGCGACGCTGATGGATATCTCCGATCCGCTCGCGCGCCTGAACTTCCAGCGCTACGCGGATTGGTCGCCGACCTTTACGCCCGCCAATGCGAAGCAGGCCGTGCTCGCGTTCAACGGCGACGTATACGAAGGATTCGACGCGAAATCGCTGTCGTCCACCGATCTCGACTATGCGCAGCAGCACGTGCGCGTGCTGTCGGGCCTGTACGGGCTGCTGCGTCCGCTCGACCTGCTGCAGCCGTATCGGCTCGAGATGGGCACGCGCTTCGCGAACGCGCGCGGCAAGGATCTGTACGCGTTCTGGGGCGACCGCATCACGCGGGCGTTGAACGAACAGCTCGAGACGCGCAGCGGCGCGGCGCGCGTGCTGGTCAACTGCGCGTCGACCGAATACTTCAAGTCGGTCAAGCCGAAACTGCTGGCCGCGCCCGTCGTCACGCCGGTGTTCGAGGACTGGAAGGGCGGCCGCTACAAGATCATCAGCTTCCATGCGAAGCGCGCGCGCGGCTTGATGGCGCGCTTTATCGTCGAGAACCGTATTACCGAGCCGGAGGCGCTGAAGGATTTCGCGACGGAAGGCTATGCGTTCGACGCGGCTGCATCGAACGATTCGACTTACGTATATCGCCGGCGAATCGGCGAGTGACCATGATGCCGGTCGTTCATGAGACGGCCGGCGCATGCATGAGGCTGGGCAGGCGGTAAACCGCCTGCTCCGGTCGCCCGCTTTGCATGGGACCGGAGTAAGTGCTGAAGCGCTAACAACGGTCGACTGCTTTGCATGGGACCGGAGTAAGTGCTGAAGCGCTAACAACGGTCGACTGCTTTGCATGGGACCGGAGTAAGTGCTAAAGCACTAACTCCGGTCGACACAGGAGAGACAGATGACCCTTTCGATCACCAGCAATTTCGACGCAGGCGCAATCGACGTCGTGTCGTGCGACAGTCCCGAAGCGATTCGGCTGCGCGTGCGCGGCGACAGCCGTTCGGAATTCGCGCAATGGTTTTACTACCGCGTCACGGGCGTGCGCGGCGAGCGTTGCGTGATGACGTTCGAGAACGCGGCCGAATGCGCGTATCCGTCGGGCTGGCGCAACTACTGCGCGGTGGCGAGCTACGACCGGGTCGACTGGTTCCGCGTGCCGACGACGTTCGACGGCAAGACGATGACCATCGACCACACGCCGGAGTTCGACAGCATCTACTACGCGTATTTCGAACCGTACTCGGAAGAGCGTCACGCGGCGTTTCTCGGCGCGGTCCAGCAATTGCCGCAGGCGAGCGTCGTCGAGCTCGGCCGCACGGTCGAAGGCCGCCCGATGTCGCTGCTGACGCTCGGTACGCCGGAAACTGACGATGCGCCGAAGAAGAAGGTGTGGATCATCGCTCGCCAGCATCCCGGCGAGACGATGGCCGAGTGGTTCGTCGAAGGCCTCGTCAAGCGGCTGGCCGGATGGGGCGACTGGGCCGGCGATCCGGTTGCGCGCAAGCTCTACGATCGCGTGACGTTCCACATCGTCCCGAACATGAACCCGGACGGCAGCGTGCACGGCAACCTGCGCACCAATGCGGCAGGCGCGAACCTGAACCGCGAGTGGATGGCGCCCGATGCCGAGCGCAGCCCCGAGGTGCTGGCCGTGCGCGACGCGATCCACGCGATCGGCTGCGACATGTTCTTCGATATTCATGGAGACGAGGATCTGCCGTACGTGTTCGTCGCCGGTTCGGAGATGCTGCCGAGCTTTACCGAGCAGCAGGGCAAGGAGCAGACTGCGTTCATCGATGCATTCAAGGTCGCGAGCCCCGACTTCCAGACCGAGCATGGCTATGCGGCGAGCAAGTACAAGGAGGACGCGCTCAAGCTCGCGTCGAAGTACATCGGCCACCAGTTCGGCTGCCTGTCGCTGACGCTCGAGATGCCGTTCAAGGACAACGCGAACCTGCCCGACGAGCGTGTCGGCTGGAACGGTGAGCGCAGCGCGGCGCTCGGCGCGGCGATGCTGGCTGCGATCCTGGTGCACGTCGACACGTTCGCGTAAGCGAGTCGTCGCCGTATAAAAAAGGCCGGGGCATCGTGAGATGCCCCGGCCTTTTTTGCTTATATCGTTGCCGCTCCGTCGTATCAGGACTGCTTCGCGGTTTTCTTCTTCACGGCTTTCTTCTGGCTGCTCGATTTTTTCGTGGAGACGGCCTTCTTGCCGGTGCGGCCCGATGCCTTCGCCTTGACCTTGCCTCGGTGTGACTTGCCCTTGAACTTCTTCGTCGAAGACGTGGAGCGCTCGACGCGCGGTTTCAGCGGAGGAACGGGGTCGTTCCAGCTGAACGCGAGCATTTGCTGGCCGACATAGCCGCATCGGAATTTCAGCGGCGTCGGGTCGCTGCCGTCGCTGTGCACGCCGAGTCCGTCGACAGTGACGATGTTGTCGACCTTCACGCGCTGCTTGCCCTGGTCGAACGAGTCGTTCCACGGCGTGATCGTCGCGTTGCCGCTGTCGAATGCGTTCGGCGCGAAGTCGACGCGGTCGAAGGCCGACGACGTGCTGGCGATGAAGCTGCCGTGCGCTGCACAATCGGCTGCGAGCGGATCGGCATGCATTTCGTTGACGAATTTGTTGATCAGTTCGGAGCGCTGGTCGAGCAGGTCGGCGAATGCCGGTGTCGGAAGCGCAAGCGACAGGCCCGCGATACAGGCTGCCAGCTTGCCGAGCGCCCGGAAAATCCGGAGCGACGCAGGTGAGCTGTCCATCTGGTTATTGGTGAGGAGCGAAGGAGACATCGGGCACGTATAGATGCCCGATGAAGAACAGGAGTTCAATCTTAGCGTAAAAAAGTTGTACGGCAGTAGATGTCGCATTCTCCCGCGCCGCGGAAGGTGCCGCCGGTACGTGTTGACGGTGCGCTGATCGGAAGGGAATTCAGGCGCGCGGGCCGCCGAGGCGGTAGCGCCGGACGTCGAATGTCGTGACCCACGCGGGGCGATAGACGGCGATGAGTGCCGTCGCCATGCCGGTGAACCACGCTTCGCCGAGCGCGAGCAGTGCAGTGTTCAGCAGATAGCCGGCCGGAATCACGATGGGCACGCCATCCGCGAGCGCGAGTTGAACACCGGCCGCGGCACCGGCGACCGCGACGATCGCGATGGCCGGCGACAGGAATCCCTGGCCGGTGATGAACGACGCGAGGTTATGCGGCAGCCATGCGAGCGCAGCGCGCTGCAACAATGCCGACACGGCGACAGGCAGCGCGCCGTAGATCAGGTAGGTCAGGCCGATGCCCTGCCACGGCGCGTCGAAGATGATCGCGGCAATCGCCGTAACGGCACCCATCGCGATCAATGCGAGTGTCCAGTCGAATAGCGTGACGAGCAGCGTTGCGCCAAGCAGATGCATGACGATGCCATCTTCGAGCCACGCATTCGAGGCCCAGAGGACTGCGATCGCGGTGACGAGCGCGAGCCACACGTGCTGGAGCGTGGCGTCCTGCAGGCGCACGAAGGGGCGATTCCAGATCGCGAGCGCGATCAGGGCCGCGGCGGCGATCCAGCCACCGATGCCAACCCAGAGCGGAAGCGGTGTGAAAAGAAAACCCATGCGTTCATATTACTCGTTGAGCATCAAAGGTGGGAATCCGCACATGCCGACCGTCGCAATATCGAGACTGTTTGCCTAGCGTCCGCGCCGGAACCGTGCCGGCGGCTCGGCGGCGAGCGGCAGGTCCTGCGTACCGGTATTCGCGGCCGGTAACGGGTACGGACGGTCGTTCCGTTGTGTCCGTAGCGGAACCGGGCCGTGTTCGCCGATGGCCGGCTTGTTTGCGCGACTGCGGTTCGCCAGCAGCACCTCGAGGTGGGGAGATAGCCAGCCGTTGTAGATTGCGACCGCGGCGGCGCGGTTCGCGGCGCCAAGCTGCTGGAAGATGCTGGCGAGGTGGATCTTCACGGTGCCCTCGCTGATGCCGAGCGTACGGGCGATCATCTTGTTCGTGCTGCCCATGTGGACGAAGCGCATGATCTGCGCTTGCCGCGGCGACAGGAGGCCGCTTGGCGGGCGACGGGGAAGCGATCCGGCGAGCGTCTGGAAATGGGTATCGTGGCGCGCTGCAGCCGTGGAGGGCAGCAGGCTGAGGGCGATCGGCGGGATGTAGTGTCCGCCCAGCAGTACGATCTCGAGCGCACGCACGATCAGGTGCGGCCGCGTGGAATGCGGGATCACACCGACCACACCATAGTTGAAGAAGCGCTGGACGGCTTCCGGCGACGCTTCGTCGACCAGGACGGCGGCGGGTGTCGGCGAGCACGCGCTGCAGAGCGCCTGAAGCTCGCTGAGCCGTCCGACGTCCAGCCAGTCGATCGCGACGAGGTCAAAACGCTGGGTGCGCAGCAGCCGGCGCGCCTGGAAACCGTCGGGCGCGTCGTTGATGCTGGCGTGACGGTCGATCTGCCGCAACAGGGCTTTCAGTCCGTCACGCCGCTCGGCGTCTGAATTGAGCACTAGGAACCGCATATTCAACCTCCGTAATGTGAGTCATTGATCTGCCGTCGGGCATGCCTTGGGTCTGATAATGACAAAGACCTTACACGATGTCTGCTTGGCTGAAAGGCTTAGGAGAAGTCTGAAATTTCGGGCGGCGGAATATCGGACAAGAAAAAAGCCGCTCCGGCGTGAACCGGGAGCGGCTTCTGACGGGCAGGCCGTTCGGGCCTGCGGGGCGGATCAGTGGAAGTGCGGCTGCGCGGGTGACGCGTCTTCCGGCATTTCCGCATGGACGATTTCTCCGAGCGGATCTGTGTAGAGCGGCACGCCGCAGTCGTCGCAGTATTCGGGTTCGAAGCGGCCCGCGTGCCGTCGGACGTCGGTTACACCGCATTCCTTCAGCAGGCTCACGATTTCCTCGAGCGGCCCATCGATCGGTGCTTCGCCTTCGAGCGTCGCGCTGTCGATCGACACGTCGCCGTTTTCACGGCCGTAAAGCGGCCACACGACGCCGTAGATCACGTCGTTGCTGGCACGCCGCGTGAAGCCGACACGATATTCGTCGATACGGCGTTCGCCGAAGCCTGCGACCACCGCGCGCAGCTCTTGCGGTGCCGCACCAAGTGTGTCGAAAAGATAACGAATGGCCGTTCGTACCGTGTGTGGACGAATGCGCTCGTCCGCATCCCGGCAGGCCGAGTAGTACGCGTCCGGAAGCAGGCATTCGAACTCGCATCCGGGCAGTGCGATCGACAGGTTCGGGCCGCCCTGGGCTGTCCATTGTTCGAGGCACTGGCCGCGTTCGATCCGGCTGCCGTTTTCTTCCTCCTGCCAGCGGAACAGCGCCGCGCCGACGGGCGCCGCGACGACGGCGAGCAGGAAGCGCGGGTCGGCCAGGATCGGCGAGGTTTCGGGCAGGTCGCCGAAGCTGAGCTTGGGCGTGTGCTGGCTGATTGCCGCATGCGCGAGTTGCTGGGCAAGCCGGTAGGTCTCGACGTGGTGTCGCGGCAACTGGTCGATGCTGTAGAGGAACGGCGCGAGCCCGACGAGTGTGCCGTTCGCAAGGACATGGGCCTGCAGGTGCGCTCGCAGCGCGTCTGCAACGTCACCCTTGAGCGGGCCCGACGGAATCATGTAGCGCGTCCATGCGAGCACCGGGATCGCGACCAGCAGCGCATCGTACGGCTGGCCGTCGTGCTCGATCACCATCGACTCGCTGTGCGTCTCGGCCATGTCGGCGAGCGCGCCATAGGCATCGGGATGATTCTGCTGAAGGTGGTCGAGCGCTGCGTCGAGCGTGGTCTGGTTGCCGTTGCGGACTATCTTGGCGAGCAGCGCATCGAGCTTCGCTTCCCAGAAGCGATCCTCGGTGCGGCTGCCCGAGGCGAAGAGCGCAAGCGACAGGCCGACCAGTTTGTCGGCATCGGGGGGGGGGCGTTTGGCGATTCGCTGGCGCATATTAACCACGTATATAGAAAGAGGCGAAGAACCTCACATTCTAGTCCGTTCTTTGCACCATAAGCGGTCTCGTGCCCAAGCATGGCCGGACGGCCGAATTGCTGCTTTTGTAAAAAAGTTGCTTCAAACCCCTTGCGCGGATCGAGGACGCTGCCTACAATCACGCCTCTTTCGCGCTAACGGAAACGCGGCGCGGAAGGGGAAGCGGAGCTGGCGGTGTGCTGCAGTCTGGAGCGCGCTACTGGCAAAGGAAGATGGACCCCGCAGTCGCAACGATGTCGTGTAAAAAGTTGTTGACGAGCTGCGAAACACGGTTCATAATCTCGCTTCTCTGCTGCTGAAAACGCAGCGCTGCTGGGAAACACGAAGTTTCTCGCAGAAATGTTCTTTAAAAATTAACAGCCGATAAGTGTGGGCGCTTGATGGAAGCGAGCTGATCCTCGGATCAGATAGCGAAAGTATCAAGAGTCTCACACTAAAGTAAGTCAGGTTTATGAAGCAATTCATATTCCTGTCAGCTTTGAGTGAGCGACCGGTTCGAAAGAACCGAAAACAGTAACAGGTTTAAACTGAAGAGTTTGATCCTGGCTCAGATTGAACGCTGGCGGCATGCCTTACACATGCAAGTCGAACGGCAGCACGGGTGCTTGCACCTGGTGGCGAGTGGCGAACGGGTGAGTAATACATCGGAACATGTCCTGTAGTGGGGGATAGCCCGGCGAAAGCCGGATTAATACCGCATACGATCTATGGATGAAAGCGGGGGACCTTCGGGCCTCGCGCTATAGGGTTGGCCGATGGCTGATTAGCTAGTTGGTGGGGTAAAGGCCTACCAAGGCGACGATCAGTAGCTGGTCTGAGAGGACGACCAGCCACACTGGGACTGAGACACGGCCCAGACTCCTACGGGAGGCAGCAGTGGGGAATTTTGGACAATGGGCGAAAGCCTGATCCAGCAATGCCGCGTGTGTGAAGAAGG
>NZ_MDEQ02000085.1 GCF_001883705.2 Burkholderia catarinensis | reverse complement strand
TGTCCTGGCGTACGCCGTCGCCGCGGAAATAGCGCAGGCCGAGGTCGTAGGCGGCCTTCGGCTGGGTCTTCGCGGTTTGCTTGAGCGCGGCGATGCGCGGATCTTCCCGATCTTCCGAATCGCCCCTTTTTTGATAGGAGACCTGATCTTTTTGGCGATCGGAACAACCTGTGTCGTCGCAGATCCGTACCGTGTTGCTGGTGATGGACGGATCCTGCGCGCACGCGGCCAATAGCAACAGCAGCCCCGAAACGAGTAAACGGCGATACATTGTTGCTTTCCCCACGTTTATTTGCGCCGCGCGGCTACGCGATATCCGAACCCCGCGAGCGCGCACCCGGCTTGCGTGCGGCGACGCGAATACGATCCGCCGACGTCGACACGCACCCTAGGGCTCTCAGGTTCTCTTTTCGGCTTGCAACGCCACTGCCATGTCTGAATCCGGCGAAGACGATGCGAACAGGCATGCCGCCCGGCATTCGCTCAATCCCGCAGCGTTGCCCGCCGCAGCACCGCCAAATGACGAATCGCCGACTGCCGTTCCGCCTTTTTTAAAGCCTTTTTTAAAGCAGATACACCGAAACTCGTTTTTCGAGTTCAAATGATACATATCGGTCTATCTCATAGTCAAGACAACTTGCAGAAACTATCGCGGGCAGACGCGTCGAACCGGAAAGGCGTGTGGCGAAACCGGATGTGACCGAGCGGTACGATGCTAAGATGCCTGATGTACGCAGTCGCAAGGAATCAAGGAGGGAACCGTTCGTGCGAGCCAGCAAACGCCAGTTGGTGGTAGACAAAGCTACCGAACTGTTCTCGAAGCACGGCTTTCATCCCGTCGGTGTCGACTGGATCATCGACGATTCTCGCGTCGCCCGAATGACGCTGTATCGGCATTTCCCGAGCAAGGACGAACTGATCCGGGAGGTGCTGGTCCAGCGTTACGACATGATCGTGGGCAGTATCGATGCGCAACTGCGGCACGTCGCCGATCCGGTCGAGCGGGTCAAGACGATCTTCGACTGGTACGGAGCGTGGTTCAGTACGCCGGCATTCGCCGGTTGCCTGTTCGAGCGCGCATTGGCCGAGTTCGGAACCGCGTATGCGCCCATCTCGGATGTCGCGATCCGCTATCGCCGCAAGATGACCGAATGGATCGCCGAACTGCTCGCCGATCTCGTTGCGCCCGAAACGGCAAAACGGCTGGCGGCCGTCTATATGATGCTGCTGGACGGTGCGACGGTAGAAGCGAGAGCGTTCAACGATTCAGCGTCTGCGGGACGGGCGTGGCAAGCCGCAAAATCGCTGCTGGACCAGGAAATGCGTGCCGGCACCAGGCACGCGACGCAGGCCGACGGCCATACGCAACATGCGTGACGGGTGTGCGCCGTGCTGCCGGAGCGATTCATCCGGACCGTTCGGTTCGTCGTGGGCTGGCCACGGCTCTACGCCATGTGCGGGTTGCAGCCGTTCAAACCCGGTCATCGGGAGCAGTTGATCGCGGAACTGCCCGGGATGACACGGCAAGACGGCAAATAACGGCTGATGCGTCGCGGCAACTCGAGCCAAGCGCCTCGCCCGCCGCAACGACATCGAGCCTGCCCTCACCCCGCCTTCGGTACCGTCGCTTGCACCGCCCCTGTCACGCTCGACGCGACACGCCGACCTGTCACGATCATCGGTCGCTCGACACAGCGATACAGCAATTCCGTCATACCGGCGACGAGCAGCACCATCAACAACGTGTACTGCGGCCACAACCGCGCCGTGATGACGATATCGTGAGCGCGCGTGTACCGGAACATCAGTTCGTTTGTCACGAAGAACATGGGCAGATGCACGAGATACAGCGAGTAAGAGCGCCGGCCGATGCAGTCGAATGCCCATTGCAGCGGCTGCGGAAACGACACGACGCCGCCTTCGCATGCGGCAAGGAACACGAGCGCGGCCGACAACATACAGACGACCGGCACCGCGACGACGTTGTCGAATCCGATCGCAGTGATCGAGCCCAGCACCAAGGCGAGCACGAGCACAACGACGCCGCCGAGATAGCCTGTCCCGCGGGCGCTCACGCGTATCGCGGCGAACCAGGGCCGGGTGGTTGCCAGATACAGCAGGCAACCGTACAGCATGCCGTCGCATCGGGTCTGCGTATAGAAGAACACCTTGAGCGGATCGGCAAGCAGGTACGGACGGATCGCGACCGAGATGGCGACCAACGCCAGCACGAGTATCAGCACGCGCTGCCGCGTGGAGCGCGTCAGCATCAGAAATACCGGGAACACGAGATAGAACTGCTCCTCGACCGATAGGCTCCAGTACGGCGCGAGTGGCACACCTGGCGCGATCTTGTGATCGGGCAGCCAGAAGTTGAACGTGTACGTGAAGATGGACAACGCCGCCTGCAGGTTGTAAACCGTGCCGGCGAAATATCCGCCCGCGTTCAGGAACGCCCCGCAGGCGAGCACGAGCAGGATCACGCACCACGCAACCGGCAGGATCCGGAACGCGCGACGTACGTAGAACGCCTTGACGTGCGCCGCGAGCGAACCCGGATTGTCGCGCAGCGCATCGAATTCGCTCACGATCGTGCGCGAAATGATGTAGCCGGAGATCACGAAGAACAGGTCGACGCCGGCCCACGCGTTGCTCAGCAGATCCAGCGGCGTCGCGGGCCCGGCGAAGTGCATCGTGAATGTCCACGGATAGAACACCTGGCGCCAGTGCACGTAGCAGGTCAGGAGCACCGCGATCGCCCTCAGGCGATCCAGTTCCAGGTTGCGCGGCGCCTGCTTCACGATGCGCGCGAGTTCCGGATTGTCCGGCAATGCCTTCATGAATTCCTCCGTCCGGAAGGGCGGCGAGCCGGGGCAGTGAATGCGATCCGGCACGCCGGGCCGCGTGATTACAACTTGGTGCCGCCGTCGACCTGGACGATGTCACCGGTGATCCAGCGCGCGCCGTCCGACGCCAGGAACGCGATGACGTCGGCGATGTCTTCCGGCTGCGCGACCCGCTGCAGCGCCTGGAGCTTGAAGACCTGTTCGCGGCCCGCTTCGCTGCGCACGAACGCCGACATGTCGGTGTCGACGACGCCCGGCGCGACGCCGTTCACGCGAATGCCGCGGCTGCCGAGCGCCTGGGCGAAATGCTTGACGAGCGTGTCGATCGCGCCTTTCGTCGCCGCGTAGGCGGAGATCTCGCCCACCGGCGAACGCGCACCGAGCGACGACAGCAGGATGATGCTGGCGCCCTCGCCCATCAACGGCAGCAACTGCTGGGTCAGAAAGTACGGCGCGCGCACGTTGACCGCGAACAGCCGGTCGAAATCGTCGATCGCCATGTCGCCGATCGACGCATTCATGGCGACCCCCGCGTTCGCAACCAGAATGTCGAGACGACCGTCGAGGGCCTCGCGCGCCGCGGCGGCCAGCGCATGCGGGCCGTCCGCCGTCCCGAGATCGGCCGAGAGCGCATCGGCGCGCCCGCCGGCCGCCCGGATTTCGGCCACCACGGCTTCCGCCTCTGCCGCCGCGGTCGAATAATGCACGAGCACATACGTGCCCTGGCGCGCGAGCGCGAGCGCCGTGGCACGCCCGATGCCCCGCGACGAACCCGTGACCAGCGCGGTTTTGTTGCCCAAATGTGATTTCATTCGCGATTCCTCCAGCAATTCCAGCAATGAATGGGAAAGGGGCCGCGCATCGTGCCGATGCACGGGGCGCGCCGCCCGAAGCCGCCGGGGCAGCCCCCGGGGCGGGACGTCTGACGCGCCCGGCTCAGCAGGCCGCGGCCGAAACCGCCGCACCGCTTGCCCGTGCCTCGGCGACGAGTTGATTCGCGGCCAGCTGCGCGACGGTCAATACCGACGGGTGAATGTTGACCGCGGGCACTTCCGGGATCACCGAGGCGTCCACGACGCGCAGGTTCTGGATCCCCCACACCCGGAAACGCGCATCGACGACGCTCGTGGCGGGATCGCGGCCCGCGGCGCAACTGCCGACGAAATGCAGTCCCGGCGCGGCGTTCTGCCGGATGAACGCAAGCTTGTCCGCGCGCGTCCTGAGCGGCGCACTCGACTGCAGCCCGCCGTTATACGGCGCAAGCGCGCGCGCCGCGCCGATGTCCAGCGTGCGATCGAGTGCCACGATCATCGTGTCGCGGTCGATCGCCTCGGCCAGATAGTTCGGATCGAGCGCCAGCGGCTGGCGCGGGTCCGCGCTGACGAGCCGGGCCGTACCCCGGCTGCGCGGCTTCGCGAGGAACGGGATCAGCGTGTAGCCGTCGCCCGGGGCGAGCGGGCCGCCGAACGGATACTGCATACCAGCCACCTGGATGGTCGGCGCGCTGACCGCCGTTCCGCCGTAATACGCCATCGTCGACACGCCGTTCGACACCTGCGGCGCGATCGCCGTGCGCGCCTTGTACGTGACGCTCAACAGCAAGTGGTCGTGGAAGTTGCGGCCGACGGCGGGCATGTCCTGCCGCACCTGGATATTGAGCGGAGCGAGCTGATCGAGCGGCCCGAGGCCGGACAGCATCAGCAGCTGCGGCGACGCGGCGGCCCCGGCCGACACGATCGTCTCGCGGGTCGCGTGGATCGTGAGCGCGGACGATCCGAGCCGCACCTCGACGCCCCGGCAGGTCGTCCCCTGCAGGACCAGCTTCGAGACCACGACGTTCGACAGGATCTTCAGGTTCGGGCGGGTCAGCGCGGGCGCCAGGAATGCCTGCGCCGGCCCGACACGGCGCCCGTCGGCGGTGGCGTTGACTTCGGTCACGCCGGTGCCGTCGAGCCGCCGGCCCGCGTTCAGTTCGATCTGCCCGAGCCCCGTCGAGACGCCGGCCGCGAGATAGGCCGTGGTGAGCGGATGCTGGTCGGCATACCGGCCGACCGTGATGTGGCTGGTGGCGGTGCCGCAGGTGCGCGATGCCTGCGTCACCTGCAGGTATGCGCGATTCAGTTCGGCCGGGTTCCATTCCGGACCGACGCATTGCTGCCAGGCGCGATGATCGCGCGGATCGCCGCGCAGCCAGATCATGGCGTTGATGCTGCCCGAGCCGCCCCAGGTCTTCCCTGCCGGCGACGCTTGCTGGCGGCTGTCGAGCTGCCCCTGCGGCACGCTCATGCGCGCCCAGTCGGTATCGCTGCCGAGGTTCCCCAGCCAGTCGGCCACGAGTGCGACCTTCGACTGCCCGAGCTGGTTGCTGCCCGCCTCGATCAGCAGGACCGATGCGCCCGACGCGGACAATCGGTCGGCCAGCAGGGACCCGGCCGAACCGGCGCCGACGATGACGTAGTCGTAGCTGTCGCGCAGCGTTCCGGTCGAGCTGGCTTCGGCCGCGTCGATGAAACGGCCGAACTGGCCGACCCCGGCTGCGCCCGCGCCCAGCGCCGCCAGTTTCCCTAGAAACGCGCGCCGGCCCCCGTGGCCGTGATGGTCCGAATCGTTCGGTTGCGGATGTTGCGGATGCTGCTCGCCCTCGTGACTCATGGTCGTCCCGGCAATTGGAGAAGGAAGTGGAAGAAGTGGCATGAACGGGCGGCGCGCCGGCGCCGCCCGACGGACAACCGTCTCAGGTGCGCGTGATCGACACACCGCCTTCGACGAGCAGCGCCGTTCCCGTCACGAAGCTCGACAGGTCGGACGCGAGATACAGCGCCGACTTCGCGATCTCTTCCGGATTCGCCATCCGCTTCAGCGCGTGGATGCTCTCGACGAACGCCTTCTGCTCCGGCGTGCTGGCCGCCTCGCGGCCCATCTCGGTGTCGGTTCCGCCCGGCATCAGCACATTGACGCGCAGGCCCGACGGGCCATACTCCGCGGCGAGCGTCTTGGTCAGGCCGACCAGCGCCGCCTTGCTCGCGGCGTACGCCGCCATGCCCGGAAAGCCGACCGTGTGACCCACAAACGACGACGTAAAGATCAGCGAGCCGCGCTTGCGCGCGAGCAACGCCGGAATCTGATACTTCGCGCCGAGAAAAGCGCTCGTCAGGTTGGTTTCGAGCGTGTCGCGCCAGCCGTCCAGCGTGATGTCGGTGACGCTGCCGAGCGCGCCCATCGTCGCGGCATTGTTGAACGCCACGTCGAGCCCGCCGAACCGGCCGACGGCCAGCTCGACGGCTTCCTTCGCGCAACGCTCGTCCCTCACGTCGCCTGCCAGCGCGATGGCCTTGCCACCGAATCCGCCGATCTCGTCGACCAGGGCGTTGAGCTCCGCCGCCCGGCGCGCGACCAGGACGACGCTCGCGCCTTCTTTCGCGAACAGCTTCGCCGCCTCGCGGCCGATACCCGAGCTCGCGCCCGTTACGATTGCGGTCTTGTCAGCGAGAAGAGTCATTTTCTTTACCTTGATAAGCATTGCGTATTAATAGGCCACGCCCGGAGATCCGGGCTGCGTTTTCACTCACGAACCTTCGCCCGATTTGAACAGCTTGATCAGGCCCGGCAGGTTCTTGCCGAACGGAGCAACGCCCTCCTCGACTTTCTCGGCGTAGCTCCAGAAATCGGTGCTGAACATCATGCCGAACTCGCGCGCCTCGCTCAC
Organism: Burkholderia catarinensis; assembly: GCF_001883705.2. Classification (GTDB taxonomy): domain Bacteria; phylum Pseudomonadota; class Gammaproteobacteria; order Burkholderiales; family Burkholderiaceae; genus Burkholderia; species Burkholderia catarinensis. Next base: position 16,873 of record NZ_MDEQ02000085.1, on the reverse strand, counting down.
GGCCTTCAGTTGCACGATCGGATTGTTCAGCGCGCCCTTGACGCCCGGCAGCATGGGCTTCGCGATCGACTTGAAGTAACCGAGCAGCGACTCGCCGGGCGTGTCGGGCGTCCACACCAGTTGCACGACGACTGTCTTGTCCGTCACGTTGAGAAAACCATGGATGTGATTGCGCGGACCGAACACGAGGCTGCCCTTCTTCATCGGAATCATCCGGATCGTGTCGCGCCCGGCGATGTTCGGCGGCTGGTCCAGATCCTTGTACTTCTTCGTGCCCATCAGCATCACGATTCCGCCTTCGGGCGCGTAGAACCACTCGTCGGTCAGCGTATGCAGGTGCAGCGGCGGCCCCGATCCCGGCGGAATCTCGACCTTCGCCATCAGATACCGGCCGCCCGTGCTCGCGCCGGTGCGGACGAACTTGATCGATGCACCCTCCGGCTCGCCGTTGACGACCAGCGGCTCGGGGTCGTCCTCGACAAGCGCGAAGGCGGCCGCGTTGGCCTGCGCGTCTTCCGCCCAATCCGACTCCGCGTCGTAATCCGCCCGGTGCTGCTGCGAGCCGGCGTGATCAGCCGCCCCGGTCGACGTTTGTGCTTCCTCCAGCATTTCACTCATGGTCGCTCCTCAGTTGAACTTCCGTGTTGAACTATCGTGTTGCGCCGACCATCTGCCGGATCGTGTCATCGGGGCCAGGCGCCTGATGCCCAACGGCGGGCGGATCCATCGGGTGCCCGGCCACGCGATCGAGCAGTTCGCCCGCGTGGCGCGGCACGCAGTCGCCTCGCCACGCGACATGCTGGTCGGGCCGCACCAATACGAGGCGCCGCTCGTACAGCGCGGGCACCGCGTCCGATACGACCTCGGCGATCGACAGCGGGATCGCCCGGATGCGCGCGGCCTCGACAAGCCGCGCCACGCCGTCGTCGGGTGCCGGCGGTTCGGCCACCGTTCCCACCCGCAACAACGTGAAACCCGTACCCAGCAGGTCGAATACCGAGCGGCGCGCGCCGTCCGCGCCGGTCAGCCAGAGATGCGGCAGACGGCCGCCCGGCACGCTGCTGGGCCGGTAGGTCAGCGGGTCGTCGTCCGGCGCCTCGCCGTCGGGCCAGACGATCGACGAGCCGTCGTATCGCGCGCCCAGCTCCACGCCGATTGCGTCGAACTGCGCACGAAACGCTTGCAGCGCCTCGCCCAACCGCGCACGCGCCGCTTCGCCCTGCGCGCCTGTCGCCTCGACTTCCGCCGGGACCCGCACCTCGCCGACGCGCTGCGTCAGCCGGCGCGCCGCCGCGGTGTTGCGAAGCGCGATCGGCCGGCGCTCCGCTTCGTAGCTCGCGAGCAATGCCGGGCCGGCCCAGCCCTGCACCGCGCCCGCCAGCTTCCACGCCAGGTTCGCGGCGTCGTCGATGCCAGTGTTCATGCCGAAGCCGCCCGTTGGCGAGAACAGGTGAACGGCGTCGCCGCAGAGGAACGCGCGCCCTTCCGAGTAACGCTGCGCAACCAGCGCGACGCCGCCCTGCCACGGTGCGTGAGCGAGCACCTCCACCTCGACCGGCCGGCCGACGCCTTCGCGAATCCGGCGAATCACCGTCGCGTCGTCCGGCAGCGTGTCCTCGTCATCCGCTTTCGACATCAGCAGGAATTCGTCCGCACCGTCGAGACTGATCAGCAGCATCCGCGAACCGGGCGCCATCACGTTGTACATCCATGATTCGCGCCCTTTGAGCAGTTCGCGATGCAGCGCGGGAATCCGCACGTGGCTCGACAGCATCCGGCCACTGAGAAACCCGTCGCTCGCGCCGCTCGGGCCGAGATAGCAGATGCCGAGCGCGCGCCGCACGAAACTCTGTCCGCCATCGCAGCCGACCAGGTACGCGGCCCGCCATTGCTCGCCCGGCACCGAGCCGTCCGTTGCTTCCGCGTCGAGCGTGACGCCCGCCGCATCCTGCTCGAACCGGCTCACGCACCAGCCGAACCGCAGGTCGATGTTCGGCCGGGTGCGCGCATGGGCGAGCAGGAACTGCTCCACGTACATCTGGTTCGTGCGCAGCAGCGGCTCGGGCACCTGGTCGGCATCGTCCGCGGTTCGTGCCGCATGCATCCGTTCGCGCTCCGAACCCATCGCGAGCCGCGTCAGCTCCCAATCGGCGAGCCGCGTGAAATACGCGACGTCGCGCGGATGATCGGCGGGCAAGCCCAGCGCACGCACGGCATCAGAGATACCGAGGCGGCGGTAGTGCTCCATCGTGCGGGAATTGTGCGTGCTGCCTTTCGGATGCCAGCGGCTGTCGAGCTCCCTGTTGAACACGACCGACGCGATGCCGTGGCGATCGAGGAACAGCGCCAGCAACAGCCCCACCGGGCCGCCACCCACGATGGCCACGGGACGCTCGCGCGTCGGTCCGGCCAGCAGGCGCGCTTCAGATGCGACGTTCGACATGCACGCTCCGCGTCATGCCGCGTCGGCCGCGGACACCTGCCTGCCCGGCCACAATCGCAGGATGTCGTACCGGTGCGCGCTGGCTCCCTCGCCATAGGCGGACGCCACGATCGTCGACGAGTAGTCGTGTTCGGCAAGCATCTCTGCCAGCGCCCGTTCGTCGCCGAGGCTGCTGAAGCCGATCAGCAACTCCCCGTCCGGCGTCAGGTGCCGCGACGCCTCGCGCAGGAACCGGCGATGCGCGAGGTACCCCGCGTCGCAGAACGCCTGCAGGATCGGCTGCTCGAACACATAATCTTCCGGCACGAAGACGAAGTTCGAATTCCAGAAGATCTGGTCGAATCGCTCGCCGGGCTCCAATACGTCGAACAAATCGCCGTGCCGCGTCGACACCCGGTCCGCCACGCCGTGCAACCGCACGTTTTCCTGCGTATTGCGCACCGCTGCCTCACTGATGTCCGCGGCGACGACTCGCGCGCAACCGGAGATCGCGGCCATCACCGACGTCACGCCTGCGCCGCAGCCGATTTCGAGAAAGCTGCCCCCATCGCGATACGGCAAGTGCCGGGTAAAGATGCCCGTCGACTGGAAATGCGTCGGCGGGAATACCCCTGCATGCACTGCGAAACTGCGACCTTCACACACGTAATGGACAAAGGCGTCCGCTTCGGCGGCAGCCAGTCTGTGCCGCACCGATGTGAATGCGTCGGATTCGTAGTCTTGATTGTTCATGTGTCCCTTATCCTTCGATCAAACGCGCGCGGCCGATCCGCGCGCAACGTAAAGGACGTCGCGCGTCCCGACCACACCGTCCGAGGCATGCCGCAGCAGCGCGCCCGCCGAGTCGCGCAGCAGCCGCTTCAGTACCTTGCCGGTCGCGCCCACCGGCAGGAACGCCAAATTACGCACGATCGCCACGGCCACGCCGCGCTCCGACAGCATCTCGCCGCATTCGGCAAGCAGCACCGCAAGCACGTCGTCCGCCACGCTCGCCGGGTCGCCCGCGTGCCTGTCGGGTAGCACTAGCGCCAGCAGCGCTGGATCATCGGCGCCGCCGCCCACGCCGACCACGGCCACGTCGCACACGCCGTCCACCTGCTGGGCCACTTCCTCGAGCTGCAGCGTGTAGAGCCGGCCTGCGGTCGTTTCGACCACATCGACCTCGCGGTCGATCTGATAGAAGATGCCGTCCTCGCAGTACGCCACGTCGCCGGTCAGGAAATAGCCGCCGTGCCATGCGCCGGCCGTACGCGCCGGCTGCTGCCAGTACCCCGACGTGATCGTCGGCGAGCGCACCGCGAGCAGGCCGCGCTGACCCGGCGCCACTTCATGACCCGTCACCGGATCGAGGATCTTCGCGACCGCGATATCCACCGGCCGGCCGATCGCGCGTCGCGGCGCCAGCGCGGCCGCGGTCGATTCACAGCGGAACAGCGCCATGCCCAGTTCGGAACTGCCGAACGCGTCGATGAAGCGCGATTCCGGCGCGCCGACCAGGAGGCGGCGCGTATGGCTCTGGTGCGCCGCGTCGCCCATGCTGAACCAGCGCCGGACGGAGTCGAATTCACGCTCGCCGACGCCGCCCTCGACCAGTTGCATGTAGCTCTTCGGGAACGCCACGACCGTGGTCGGGCGGAACGCGCGGATGGCCGCGCGCACCGCGTCGCCTTCCTGCGTCCCCATCACGTAGGTCGGAATGCCGTGCAGCACGGCGGTTTCGAGATGACTGATCGCCGCTGAATGGGATTGCGGCAGCGCCGCCAGCAGCCGCTCGTCCGGGCCCTCGGCGAAGCGCCCGATGCGGGCCCGCTTGCCCATGAAGAATTGCCGGTGCTCGAAGCGCACCGCTTTCGGTATCCCGGTCGTGCCCGACGTATGGCTCAGCATCACCAGCGTCGAATCCTCGGGCGCCACCGGCCACCCGTCCGGCAAACGCGCGTCGCGCCGCAACGCCGCACGCGACACGTCCACCAACCGCCCCGCATTCGATGCACTCCAGCGCTGCACGAACGCGCTCGTCGCCTGCGTATGCGTGTCCGCCACCAGCGTGTCGAAACCGTTCTCGCTCATGTACGCGGCCCCCACGTCGGCCGGCATCGCGGGATTGATCAGCGCGATCGCGGCGCCGAGGCTCGTCAGCGCCAGGTAGTGGAGAAACGGCGCAATGCCGTCCTCCACGCAGACGGCCACCACGTCCCCGCGGCCCACGCCCTGGCCCAGGTACCAGTCCGCCAGCGCGGCGCGATACTGCTGCAGGGTCGCGAGGCTGAAGGCCCATACCGGCGCACCGTCGCCGTAACTCACCGGCTTGTCCAGCCGCAGGAATTCGACATCCTTCGCCGAATTCAGCGCGAGGCACTGATCGATGAAATTACCGCTTCCCAGCGACGCATCGGCGCGCAGCGTGGCCAGTCCGGACTCGGACAAGCGGGCATCCGCGGCCGGCGCGTCCTCGCCCGGATACGACAGCAGGTCGCTCAGCATCGCCATCCGGCGCCGCACCATCTCTTCGCCGACCGCGATCACGCGCGCGCGCCGGTAGGGCTTCTCGACCAGCATCCGGTCGATGATTTCGCGCATCACGATCGCGTGCTGCTCGTCCTCCTCGACATGAATCTGGAAGAATCGCGTGGCCTGCGGCGGCGCATCGCGATGCCGCATGGCGGCCAGGATCGGACCGTAGACGATCGGCACGATCGCCTCCGCGCCGAGGCACAACGCGGCCAGGCCGTCCAGCGGATCGGTGCCGCGGCAATAGTGGAACATGACGTCGATCAGCGCGCGCGTGCTCGACAGCATCGGCAGGCTGCGCGGCGGCGCCGACATCGCGTCCATCGACTGAAGATACAGTTCCGCGTGCGAAACCTGGTCCGTGCCTTCGCCCAGCAATTCCTCGGCCAGGTTGTGCGACAGCGCCTTGAACTCGCTCGCCTCGGTCAGGCCGCCCATCAGCGAGCACAGGTAACGTGTGAAGTACTGCGAATAATAGTGGTGCTGAATCAGGAACCCGCGCAATTGCGCATCGCTGACGGTGCCTTCTCGGCAAGCCGCGAGAAACGGATTGGCACTCAGCTCCTCGAGGAGCCCGTCCGGAAACATGTCCGCCCAAAGCTGGGACAACTGCGTGTGGTCGGCAATGGCCTGCCCCGCCGCCGGTTGATCGTTCATTGCATTCATCGAATTGGTTCTCCACGGCCGTGCCTCGTTGGCACGGCAAACGCAATCACGCGATATCGAGTTCGGCCACCTTCTCGGACCGACCTTTCACACAGTCCGCCAGTCTCCGGAGGAGGACCCGTGGCCGTGCGTGCTGAAACACGTTCCGGCCGATGCAGAGGCCGGTCGCACCATGCCGGATCGCGGCCTGCGACATCGCGACCAGCACCTCCTCGTCCGCCTTTTCGCCGCCCGCGAAGAAGATCCGGATGTCACGCCCGTGCACGGAAGCCAACTGCTCGATCTCGTCCACCGACGCATACGCGAGCTTCACGGCGTCCGAGCCCAGCTCGGTCACCACTCGCACAAGGTGATGCAGGCGTACCATTCGTTCCCCGGCGGTCGGCGCCTTCACCTTGTCGTACAGCATCGTCAGCAACGGCAGCCCGGCGGCATGCGCCGCGTCCGTCACCGCGCCGAGCATCGCGAAGTTGTGCGCGAAATTGCCGGCCGTGAAGTTCACCTGAATCGATACCGCGTCCGCGCCCAGCTTCAACGCCGCGTCGATATCGGACACCATCACCTTCGTGTCCGCATCGGGCGAGAGGCTCGCCATGCCGTTCAGATGCACGATCACGCCCGTCGCCGGGTGCAGGCATTGGCGCACGATCAGGCGTTCGACCAGCCCCTTGTGGCCGAGCACTGCGCTGAGGTCGGGGCTTCCGACCCAGCCTTCCAGTGTCTCCGTCGTCTGGATACCGGCGATCGGACCCAGCGTCAGCCCGTGGTCCACCGGCACGATCAGCCCGCGCTGCGAATCCGGAAACAGGATCCGGCGCTCTCTCAGTTTTCTACCGACGTAGCCCATCGACGTCTCCTACTTTTCGATGATCGTCTCGTTGATCTTGATTCCCACGTGACGCCCCGGCTCCGTCACGTAGCCCAGTACCTTGTCGCCCGGCTTCAGTTCCGAGATGTTGAGCGGCTTGGCGGCGTCGGAAAACACGCGCACGTGCCAGTCGTCCTGCATCAGGATGTTGACGCGCTCCTTGCCCGGGAACTCCACCTCGATCAGACGCAACGGGCGCTGCTCGATCTTCATCCGGCCCACCGTCGCGCGCCGCACCCGGCCTTTCGAATTCACGATCATGACCGGCGAGCCCGCCTTGAGCTCGCTCATGTAATCGGTACGATTGCCGGTATTGAAGACATAGGAATGCACGGCCCCGGCGTTGACGCGGAACGGACGCAATTCCATGTAAGGCAGGAAGAACACTTCCGGACAGGCCAGCAGGCCACCTTGCGACGTGCTGCCCACCAGCATCCCCTCGTCCGGCGCGAACAGCGTCGACGTATCGATGCATGCGCGGTAGCCCATTCCGACCGGGCGGCTCTCGATCACCGTGCCGGTCTGGATCGACAGGTTCTCGTGTTCCGCGTCCGCCATCTGCTCGAGGAACGACGTCATCGCCTGATGGTCGCGCGGCGAGAAAATCACGCCTTCCGCGCCGTACTCCATCACGCCGTACGACACGATCGCGTCGTCGACATTGGTCGGCTCGTTGATCTCCTTCATCAGGATCGTGCCCGTCGACTGCAGCGAAGCGATCACCAGTTCCAGCGGAATGTTGGTCGGGTCACGGAAACGGATCCACAGATAGTCGAACGCAAGCCCGTCGTTGATGGAACCAAGCAGGCTGTCGCGATCGTCCACGTAGCTCGTATAACAGGTCGAAACGCCCTCCGAACCCAGTTGCTTCAGCACCGCGATATCCGCGCTGGCCACGATGCGCAGGCGCTTGGCGTCGTCCTTGAACTCGGCGAACAGCGGGCCTTCGCGAAACGCCTTGACGTCCGCGGCATTGCGCAAGCGGAGCACGACTCTCATCCGGGTCGGAATGGCCGGCAGCAGGTTGGCCGCGTTTTCCGGGTAGACCACCACGCCGCTATACAGCGAATTGATAACCCGCACGAACATGCTGTCGTCGGGATGCGGCCTGGCCAGTTGCGCCGTGTCGTACCACACGAGTTGCCCGTCCAGGGACGCACGCTTCGACTGGCCGTTCGCCAACACGTTGGTCAGCTTCACTGACGTTCGCTTCGCGACCGTTTCCTGTGTCTCGAATGGTGCCGGAATCGCCACCGGTTCCTTCGATGCCGGCGCTTCCTTGATCTTCGTTGTCACGCTCGCATTGCTCATACGCATCATCTCCAGGTGGATAAACAAAGTCACAGCGCGTCTGCAGGCGCCATACCGCGAACTGTCAGCGCTCAAACCTGAATCAGTTCGCAGGGCATCCCCAGCTGCGATACACGATCAATCTTGTTATCGGAAATCAGTATTTCCTTCGGTGGTTCGTGTTTCAGGCACCGCCGCAATGCAGCGATTGCCGCCGCCATGCGATCTGGAGTAAAGCCAATTGTCTCCCGCGGATAACATATGTAACTTTTACGGCAACTGAAAAATATGTATCCGTTATTCGGTATATTTGACGAATCAAAAAATTCAACCACCCAGCAGATTTGCGGTGATTCATTCATCATTGACTCGCCTGAAAATCTCGCGCACTCGATTCAGTTATCGAAAAATTACGCACTCTCAGTTTTCAATAGACAATCAGCATCACTAAATTAGTAAAATAATTTAGCTTTCAACGAATCCACGGTGATTAGTTCGTCAGCAAGTCGCCTTCCGGGCCAGCATGCGCGCCGCCCCTGTCAGGCATGCCTTTCTCGTTTCACCCTGCCGTCTCTCATCAGCAGGTCATCGTCCTTTGCGCAACCCTGGGTGCGCACATCGTCTCATATAGCGAAACAATGGTCTCATTAGTTATCCGCGATGCTAAAATTCTATTAGTTTCCAAAATCGATTTAATGCACTCCATCTTTTAGTTATTTCAACACAAACGCGCATCCATTTCGCGCGGTCAATACTCTATCCAATGGATTGTTAACATTCCTTCAACTTCATCGACATCGCGTCGCTAGTGTAAATGCAAGTAGCGCCGCAATTGAATACCATCGCAAAAAAATTTGTTGGGATGAAAGAGCAAGAACACTATTGACGCATAGACGAATTATTGATCTCAAAAATCTCGACTCCCGGATTGCGATGTGGGCGAAAGCGTGGCGACCAGCTGGTGTTAACCGCCCTCGTTGCACTCTTTACTTCAAGGGATGCATGCCGGCAGCCGCTAACAAAATGCAGTCAACCAGGTGATTGTGGCGGTGGATCAAGCAATCGGCAGAACCCATCGGTGTCGACGGGCCATCCGCGAGCCTCGTCACACACGCGTGAAGAGATATGCGAAACAGTTCCGTAGATCCACCCGGCGGCCATCTCCGCATCCTCTCCACGCCGGGATTCGGCCGCAAGATTGTGGTGCCGCTGTCGAGCGACTTTCACGCGCGATATCCGGACATCACTGTGGAGCTGCTGTTGAGCGATAGTCTCGTCGATCTCATTGCGGACCACATCGATGTCTGTATTCGCGAAAATCCTGTAGCGGACAATAGTGTCGTCGCGCGCCAGTTGATGCCGCGACAGTTGGTCGTCTGCGCTTCGCGCGTCCATGCACGGATGCATGGGTTGCAAGGACATGTCGGCGAGATCGCCCACCATCGCTGCATCAGCTTTCGTGCCGAATCCGGGAGTATCGAGGCATGGACATTCAAGGTCGACCCTCTCACCCGATGGTGCAGCCCCATCGAGCCGCACACGTTCAACGATACCGGTCTGATCGTGCAGACCGCGCTCGACGGGTTCGGCATAGCGCAACTGCCCGCCTATCAGGTTTGCGGACCGCTTGCCGAAGGGAGAATGATCCGTTGCCTGTCACAGTACGCGCCTGAGGATGACGGCATTTTCCTCTGCTACCCGGACGGTATCGCGTGACTTATCGGAGGTGTGAGGCTAGAGAACGATGCAATGATCGGGCTCCGGCTCGGAGGCCTGATTCATCTCGCCAAGCATGTCCATGAGCTCGCGTTCGATCTTCCGGCAGATCTGTGCAATAGGCACATCGTTCGCGTTTCCTTCGAACGGGTTCTCCGTGCTTTCGCCAACCTGCTCCAGCACAAGATACATCCAGGAGATCATCGCACTGAAGGGAATGACCAGCCAGATCATGTTGTCATGCATGAAACCCGACACGCTGCTGTTTAGCTTTTCGAATTCAGTCAGTATTCCGAAAGGAAGAAGAAGACAAAATGAACGAACGAACAATTTGTTGATGACCGCGTATTGCCTGGGATACGGATAGTCCTTTATACGTTCCGCCTGCCCTTGCTGCTCAAAAAAGCCCTTGATCGATCTTCCAAATTCCATATAGAAATTGTCATCAATCTCTCCAGTCTCGCGATATCGCTTGATCGTCGCGGATTGCGATGCCAGCAACCATGTCGCCTTGTTTTCCGCCCGCAGAATCAGTTCGATCTCGGCCTGTGACACATACCGAGCGAGCACTTGTTTCAATGGCGTGTCCCACTCCGGCACCCGATAGTGCTTCTTCTGGTACTCCAGGTTGGATGCTTTGCCCATGCTTTCCCAGATCCTTGGGGCTCTGAGTTGATAGCGGAGCGCCGTCAGCCACGCGCAATGCCGCAACACGAGCTCACGGCCTGCTGCCCTCCCTGCCGGGAAATCCCGGCTTATGACTCCCAGGAACCGACTGCCATTCAGGATGTTCGTCCAGATCTGCTGCGCCTCCGAGGCCCTGTTGTAGGTCTGCACATTCTTGAAACCGACGATGAACGACGTGGCGGTGCCCAGCAATACCACAATGGACAGCGGGACCGACAACCATTTCAGCCCGAGGAACTGGTAAAGAACAATCGGCAACGCGCCGCATGGGAGCAACGCATAAAGTTGCCGTCTCGACCAGAAGACAAATTCGGATAATGTGTACGATTTTCCCAGGTGCATGGTGTACATCTCGTCATGGAACTGCAGTGGACAAGATCGAGGATCGGGATGCTGTCGCCAAGCAACCCGCTTCTGGCAACGTCCGCTTCTCGTGCCGGAGTTTCATACAGGCCGAACGGCGCGGCGATGACTACGCCAGGACACCACCCGGCCTCGAATCTCGACGGGTTGCGTCGCCAGGGACCAGGAAAAGCCCCGGCTTCATGCTCGATATTCCGGTTGAGGACGGAATCGCCCTACCGGCAGCTCAAACGCTCAAGCCAAGCCATCGTATCGATTCATGTCGGCGCTGAAGGCAATGCCGTTTTTGCGATCGCGGTTGCCCGACACGGAGCGAATCGTAGGATGGCCGCCAACTTTGCACTAGATACGCGAAGATGCTCTCGGTGTTGCCTGAATGGCATCAATCCCGACCGGCAGAAGTCCCTGCCGGTTTCAAGAATTCGGCGCTTCTTGCTCCGTACCAGGCGACGAGAAACGCTCCCACCCGCCTCCAAGCGCCTTGTAGAGACGAATCGCGGTCAGTGACACGTCGCCGCTCGCGGTGACCCAGCGCGTCTGCGCGTCAAGTAGCGCCTGCTGGAGCACGAGCACGTCGAGGAAGGTGCTCGCCCCCGCTTTGTACCGCGCAACCGCCGCGTCGTAGGCCGCACGACTGTGGTCGAGCGCCGCGCCGAGGTTGTCGCGCTGCCGCTGCCGGGCGTCGAAATCGATCAACGCGTTGTCGATCTCGTGCCAGGCCGTCAGCACGGTCTTCTGGTAATTCAACGCCGCCTCTCGCTGCTGCGCCTCCCGCAGATGCAGCATGCCCTTCAGCCGTCCCCCTTCGAAGATCGGCAGGTTGAGGGTCGGTCCGACCGCGAACTGGCGCGAAGCCCACGTCCCCAGAGTCGCGAAGTTCAGCGACTGCATCCCGAAGCTGCCGCTCAGCGTTATCGACGGGTAAAAATCCGCCTTGGCCGCGCCGATTCCGGCGGTCGCCGCATGCAGGCGCGCCTCCGCCTCGCGGATGTCGGGCCGGCGCTGCGCCAGTTCGGAAGGCAGACCGATCGGCACGTCCGACGGCACGGGAGGGATCGGCTGCGCCGCCCTCAGTTCGTTTTCCAGTGCGCCGGGGGCCTCGGCGAGCAGCAGGCTCAACGCGTTGATCAACCGCCCTTCCCGGGATTCCAGATCCGGGATCCGCGCCGCGACGGCTCGAACCTGTGCGGCAGCCTCCGACACGTCGAGTGACGTGGCCGCCCCTGCATCGCGACGATGCTCCGTCAGCTCGAGGCTCCGCCGGGCGAGCCCGAGGGTTTCCCGCGTGTCGCCCAGCGTTGCCTGGACCGTACGCAACTCCACGTAGCCGGATGCAGTCTCGCTGATGACGGACAGGATCACGCCGTGGCGAACCTCGTCCGACGCGGTACTGAGCGCGTCGGACGCTTCGACCTTGCGTCGCGTTTTCCCCCAGATGTCGAGTTCCCAGATTGCGTCGAATCCGTATTGGTAAAGGTTCAGCGGCGCACTGATGTCGGCGCCGCCAATCCCTGCAACACCGTTGCCGACACCGTTGGCGAGCGCGGCTGCCGGCGGTTGCGAACCCACTCCGGTCAGACTCATCAATCCATGCTCGCTGGCGCCCAGGCGCTGCGCGTTTGCATTCGCGCCGACAGACGGCAGACCGGCCGCGCTCACGATACGGCGCTCCCAGCGACTCTGCTGAAGCCGATTCGTTGCGACCTGAATGTCGAGGTTCTGCGCCGCGGCCCGGCTGACCAGCCCCACGAGAATCGGGTCGCCGAACATCGTCCACCACCGAGGATCCGGTGCACGCACGACGGGCCGGCCTTCGCTTTCGTCCTTCACGTGATCGCGCCATGCGGCGGGTGCCCGGGGATCCGGTTTGACGAAGTCGGGACCGACCATGCAGCCGCCGAGCAGCACCGCGACCTGCGCCGCGATCGCGGTCGCGACAAGAGACCTGAAAGTGCTCATCGCACCTCTCCGGCGCGCGCGCTCACGTCGATGCTCGGTACGACGGACATGCCGACCTTGAGACGCGCCGCGCCGGGCTGCCCCTCATCGAGGATGATCTTGACCGGCAGGCGCTGGACAACCTTCGTGAAATTGCCGGTGGCATTGTCCGGTGCGATCGGCGCGAACGTCAGTCCGGTGGCCGGCGCGATGCTCTCGACGCGGCCGGCCAGCACCACGTCGGGCATCGCATCGACGCGCACCTGTACGCGTTGCCCCGGCTTCATGCGGGTCAGCTGCACCTCGCGGAAATTGGCCACGACGTAGGCTTGCGCGAGCGGCACGATCGCGAGCAACGTGGTGCCCGGGCTCACGTACGCACCGACCCGCACGTCACGCCGCCCCACGACGCCGTCGACCGGTGCGACGATCGTCGTATAGGAAAGATTGAGCTTCGCCTGTTCGACGGCCGCCTTCGCCCGCTCGACAGCCGCCCTTGCTTCGGCATCCTCGCTGGCCAGCACGCCGAGCTCCTTCTGCGCGGCCGACAGCACCGCGGCGTCGCGCTCCCGAATGGCGGCCTGCTGTCGCTGCGTGAAGCTCGTCTGTTGCCGCTGCTCCTGGGTGCCCGCGCCCTGTTGGGACAACACCTCGTACCGCTTCGCGTTCTGCCCGGCGAACACGAGCGCGGCGTCGTCGGCATGCACGGCCGCCACCGCCTGCTCGATCAACGCATGCTGCCTGACGGCACGGGCCTGCACGTTTTCGAGTCGCGCCTGCGCCGCCTGGAGCTCGCTCCGGGTGTTCCGGAGCGCCACCTCGAAGTCGCGGCCGTCGATTTGCGCCAGCAGGTCGCCCGCGCGAACGTGCTGGTTGTCTTCTACCGCGACTTTCGAGATCAGTCCCGAGACCTTCGGTGCCACCAGCGTGAAGTCCGCGGCGACATACGCATCGTCGGTGACCTCGGTGCCGTGGCCGAACTGTCCTGCGCCGCGGAGCGCGACGAACCCGGCGAGCAGCACGACGGCCGCCGCCGCAATCTGCAGGAGGAGTGTCTTCTTCATGATGATCTTTACGTGGCAGAACCAGGTTGTGCGCCAGGCGGGTAAGCCCGCCCGGGCAGCAGCAGGAGCAATGCGATCAGCGAGATCGCGAGTGCCGTGAGCGTCAGATAGACATCGGCAACGCTCAAGACGAGCGCCTGATGCCTCACTTGCCCGGCAAACAGGTGCCAGCTTTCGCGCGACAGCGGCCCCCCCGATGGCGACAGCAGCGCCGACGTTCCATCGCCTCCGCCGAACTGCGACAACAGATGAAGGCGTCGGCCGATCTGGTCGACCAGCACGTTCGAATGGAAATGCTCGCGGCGGGTCATCAGCGATTCCACCAGCGTCGCGCCCACCACGGTCGACAGACCGCGAGTCGTATTGAACATCGCGGACGCGAACGCCCCCTCCGGCGGCTGCACCGTGCCCGTCGCTCCCATGAGAACCGGCAGGACGGCCAGCGGCTGGCCCAGCGCATGCATCGCTTGCAGCAGATAGAAGTTGTCGCGGATCCAGTCGGAGGTCACGAAGGAACCCGCGAAACTCGCGCCCGACAGCAACGCGAGGCCGGTGGCAAGCACGATCCTGCTGTCGAGCCAGCGGAAATTGCAAAGCATCGCGGCAAACGGCGCGGCGATCAGTTGGGGAATCGCGATCGTGAGTGTCAGCGGTCCGATTTCGAGCGGGCGATAACCTCGCACCTCCGACAGATAAGCAGCAGGCAACACCGACGCGGACATGAACACGACGAGGATGCCCGCAAGCGTGAGCAGACCGTGCGAAAAATTCCGCCGGGCAAGCATTTGCAGTTTGAAGAGCGGCAACGGATGGTGCCACTCGTTGACGAAGAACAAGGTCAGCGAGAGCGCACTGCCCGCGAGCAAGGTCACGACCAGCCGCGACGCGAACCAGTCCAGCCGCTCGCCTTGTGCAAGCGCCAGAACGAGCATGGTGACGCCGCCGCAGCCCAGGATCGCGCCTCGCCAGTCGAACTGCTTGAACCGCTCAAGCCGGACCGGGTCCTGCGGCAGGCCCCATGCCATCAGCGCGGCAGCCAGCACGCAAGGCGGAATGACCTGCCAGTAGACGAATTGCCAGCCAACCTTGTCCGTCCACAACGCGGCGAGCGGCGTCGCGAGATTCGGTCCGAACGTGGCTGTCAGCGCGTAGCCGCTCATCCCGTAAAGCCTGATCGCCGGCGGAAGGAACCGGAGTGCGGCCGTCATCAGCAAGGGCGGCAACAATCCGCCGACGAATCCCTGGAGCGACCGCAGAAATACAAGCCACGGATAGCTGCTCACGAACGGGAAGACGGCTGCCAATGCCGCAAATGCGAGCGCCACGCCGATCGCAAATCGCCTGAACGACAGCGTGATGCCGAACCACGCCGACACCATCATCCCGGACACTTCCCCGGCTTCGTAGACGGCTGAGATCCACGTGCCCTCGTCGTGTCCCATGCCCATGATTCCACGCCAGTCCGGCAACGCAACGTCGGTCACGCGGTTGTTGAGCCCGGACGAAAGCGACGCGACAAGAATGCCGACGAGCCCCACCGCCAGTCGGAAATCGAACGGGTACGGTGGCGCAGATGCCGCGGGGCGTGCGCCGGCATCAAGCGTCTGATGGCCAGCGGAAAGCGTCTGCTCATTCACGGGCAGCGACCTCGGCAATGCGCATCGCGAGCGCGACGCTCTTCAGGCGACACATAGTGGGTATGCAGATGACGCGGCCCGCAGACGCGAGGCCACGATGTCGATGGGAAAGACCCGAACTGTTCAAGCTCGGTTCGCCTTGTTCAGATCCAATGCGGCAAAGCTCCGCACCAAGTCAGAATAAGTGGGCATCACGTATGGCGGTAGACACGCGTACGCCACGATGGTGTTGCCGTCCTGACATCAATCAGAAGCGGTCGAGCACTTGCAAGAAAAGGACGGCGATGGATGGAGCGATTCCGGTCGCCGGGCAATTGGCGAAGCACTGTGCCAAAGCGATCGGCGCAGTGCTTCCCGGGCCGCAGCCATGACGCATGCTGATTCGCGCCGCACGGAATCACGCGGACGCTTCCCTGCGTCGGCGTTCGTCACCCGGCTCGGTCGACAGGCGCCGCACACCGCGAACTGTCACTCGCAGGCACTCTTTCGATCCGTGATGAACAGCGGCCGGCATCATGAACATGGCCTCCATCGAACATGGCTGTCGATAGATTCCCTTCATGTTCTACAAGCCCTCAAGGCAACGCATCGATTTCGTCATCCTAATCAGATTGCATCACTTATCGAAATGCTCATGCCACCAATCCCGCCAACGAGTCCGCGCTGCCCGGAGTGCCCTGGGTCATGCAGTGCAGGTCCAGTGCGCGTATCTGTTCGGTCATGAAGTCGATGAAGAGACGAATGCGCGTCGGCAGATGTTGCCGACTGAGATAGCAGATGTAGTGTCCGCGATCGGCAGGCATGTGGTTTGCCAACGCGACGACCAGTTTCCGGGATGCGATATGGTCGCGGATCTGATAGCCGGCCAGCTGTGCAATACCCGCCCCGTTCATTACCGCACGCAACACCAGATCGGTGTCGTTGAACGTCAGACGTGCAGTCGGCATGTACTTCTGCACGCGGCCGTCGACATTGAACTCCCATTCAGATATGCGGCCGCCGGAAAAACGAAAATTGATACACTCGTGCCGGTCCAGGTCCTCCAGGCTCTGCGGGAGGCCATGCGTTTCCACATACGACGGCGCGGCACAAAGCGCCATCTGCATCGGGACCAGTTGGCGGGCAATGATGCTGGAGTCCTCGATACGGCCGTTGCGAAACGAGACGTCGATCCCTTCCGACACAAAATCGATCGGCCGGTCGCAGAGCAGCAGATCGATAACGATGTCGGGATACGCCTTCGCAAATTTTCCCAGCAGCGGCGCAACGACCTTTCTGCCAAACTCGACCTCCGAACTGATGCGAATGGGGCCACGCGGCGGCCCCTGCCGTAGCTCCAGCATGTCGTTCATGGCCTCCACGATCTGTGCAACGCCCTGGTGGCAATTCTCGTAGAAGCGCTGCCCCTCGCACGTCAGTTGAGTCGTGCGCGTGGTTCGCTGGAACAACCGCGTACTCAACTGCGCTTCCAGCTTCTGGACATTCCGGCTCACGGACGGACGGCCGACGCCGAGACGTTCGGCAGCCTTGCAAAAACTTCCCTCGCTCGCCACGGCAACGAATGCAAGGATGCCCGCATAGCTGGCCGCAAAGCTCGCCGAGAGCGCCTCGGCATGATTGGGCAAGCCAAGACGAACACCGTGTTCCGATTTTTCCGGCTGGTTCATTTTCGTTGTCCAAAATATTGTCC
>NZ_MDEQ02000084.1 GCF_001883705.2 Burkholderia catarinensis | reverse complement strand
GTCAAACATAGAGTTCGAATCATCTTGAGATACATCGATACAATCACAACCCGGATAGTTTCCACGTCCATCTCAAGACGCTTCCGCTATCCAAATTACTTACTTCTTCCAGATTGTTAAAGAACGACAGCCGATATCTGTTGATATCCTCTGACTGGCTCAATCGCCCATGACAAGGATTCGACCCAAGTCGCACGCTTGTCATTGTGGATTGGTGGAGGCATACGGCATCGAACCCACTACCCCCTGCTCTCAAAGCAGTTGCTCTCCCAGCTGAGCTATGCCCCCATGTACAGATGACCTCAGGTGTTACCGCCAGACAATGGTGGGTCTGGTTGGATTCGAACCAACGACCCCCGCCTTATCAAGACGGTGCTCTAACCGACTGAGCTACAGACCCCTGAGTCTGTCTTTAATTTACAGCCGATAAGCGTGAGCGCTCAACTTTGCGAGAAGCTCTAGAAAGGAGGTGATCCAGCCGCACCTTCCGATACGGCTACCTTGTTACGAC
>NZ_MDEQ02000083.1 GCF_001883705.2 Burkholderia catarinensis | reverse complement strand
GTCACGCCAGTGGCATCGCCGGGTAGCTATGTTCGGAAGAGATAACCGCTGAAAGCATCTAAGCGGGAAACTCGCCTTAAGATGAGATATCCCTGGGGACTAGATCCCCTTGAAGGGTCGTTCGAGACCAGGACGTTGATAGGTCAGGTGTGTAAGCGCAGTAATGCGTTCAGCTAACTGATACTAATTGCCCGTAAGGCTTGATCCTATAACAAGTCTGCCTTGTTGATCGGCGCCGTGCGAAAGCACCGGCCGCGATCCAGGCGACAGGTTGGATTCTCGTGTTTGATACACACAACTCAAAATTACTGCTTCTTCCAAGATTGGTTGTGCTGCGAAGCCAGCACAACACCCCTCTTTGCCTGATGACCATAGCGAGTCGGTCCCACCCCTTCCCATCCCGAACAGGACCGTGAAACGACTCTACGCCGATGATAGTGCGGATTCCCGTGTGAAAGTAGGTAATCGTCAGGCTCCCTAAGCCAAGAACCCCCGCCCGACAAGGCGGGGGTTTTTGCATTTCAGCGACGGAAATG
>NZ_MDEQ02000082.1 GCF_001883705.2 Burkholderia catarinensis | reverse complement strand
CGTTTACCGGCGCGATGCCGACGGGCGTCGCGGTTGACCCGCACTCGCGGCGGATCTTCGTCAACTTCCCGCGCTGGGGCGACGACGTGCCGTACACGGTCGGCGAAATCGTCGGCGACAAGGTGGTCGCGTACCCGGATGCGCAGACGAATCGTGCGGAGACGGATTCGCCCGCGCGGCATTTCATTAGCGTGCAGAGCGTCGTCGCGGACGGCCGTGGCAAGTTGTGGGTCCTCGATCCGGCCGTGCCGGGTTTCAGGGCGCAGGTGCCGGGCGGCGCGAAGCTCGTCGCGATCGACCTGAAGACCAACCGCGTCACGCGGACTTACGTGCTGCCACCCGATGTCGCATTGCCGACGACCTACCTGAACGACGTTCGCTTTGACTTCCAGGCGGGCAAGGAGGGATTCGCGTACATCACCGATTCGTCGACCAACGGTCCGGGAGGCATCATCGTCGTCGATCTCGCCAGCGGCGCCGCGTGGCGGCGGCTGTCCGGCCATCCGTCGGTGCAACCCGATCCGTCGTTCGTCCCGGTCG
>NZ_MDEQ02000081.1 GCF_001883705.2 Burkholderia catarinensis | reverse complement strand
GGCCATTCCCTTCGTTCTCGTTTCCTCCGCCGCGCATGCGGTATCGGTCGCGGGCCCGATGCCCGACAAGGTCGAACTGAACCCGGTCGCGATCGGGATGTTCTTCGCGTTCGTGTTCGCGACACTCGCGCTCACGCGCTGGGCCGCGCGCCGCACGCGCTCGACCCGCGACTTCTATACGGCCGGCGGCGGCATCACGGGCCTGCAGAACGGGCTCGCGATCGCGGGCGACTACATGTCGGCCGCGTCGTTCCTCGGGCTGTCCGGCATGGTGTTCATGTTCGGCTTCGACGGGCTCATCTACTCGATCGGCTTTCTGGTCGGCTGGCCGTTCGTGATGTTCCTGATCGCCGAGCCGCTGCGCAACCTCGGCAAGTTCACGTTCGTCGACGTCGTCGCGTACCGCTTCGCGCAGCGGCCGATCCGGCTGCTGACGTCCGCGAATTCGCTGACCGTCGTCGTGCTGTACCTCGTCGTGCAGATGGTCGGCGCGGGCAAGCTGATCCAGCTTCTGTTCGGGCTGTCGTACGGCACGGCCGAGCTG
>NZ_MDEQ02000009.1 GCF_001883705.2 Burkholderia catarinensis | reverse complement strand
GCGAAGCTGCGCGCGCGCCCCGCGAACTACATCGCGCAACCGACGCTGGCGCTGTCCACGACGCCGATCCTGACCGAAGCCGGCCTCGCGCCGCGCCACGTCGACCTGCGGCCGTTCGTGCTGGTGTCGGACCGGATCCGCATCACGCCGGGCGGGCTCACGCGCGTCGCGCTGAAGGAAGGATCGCTCGTCGTCAACTCGAGCCAGGGCGGCGGCACCAAGGACACCTGGGTGCTGGCCGACTGAGCCCGCGCGAGAACCAAACAAAGACGGAGTGAATACGAGATGCTTCTGGGACGAACTGCGAACGGCCTCTTCTGGATGTACCGCTATATCGAGCGCATGGAGAACATCGCGCGCATCGTCGATGCCGGGCTGCGGATGGCGCTCACGCGCACGTCCGACGCGCCGGCCGAATGGTCGTCGGTGCTCGTCAGCTCGGGCGCGGACGACGGCTACCGGCAGAAGTACGACGCGTATGCGGCCGATACCGTGACCGACTACCTGCTGCGCGACCGCGACAACCCGTCGAGCGTGCTGTCGTGCATCGAGGCCGCGCGCTCGAATGCGCGGATGGTGCGTACGGCGCTCACCCGCGAGGCGTGGGAAAGCGTGAACGGCGCGTGGCTCGCGCTGCGCCGCGCGCTCGCGCAACCGGTGCCGGAAAGCGCACTGCCGGCGGTGCTCGACGAGGTGAAGCGCGAAACCGCGCTGATCCTCGGCAGCTTCTACAGCACGATGCTGCGCAACGAGATCTTCGATTTCGCGCAGATCGGCGCGTTCGTCGAGCGCGCGGACAACACCGCGCGGATCCTCGACGTGAAGTACCACCTGCTGCTGCCGTCGGTGTCGCACGTCGGCACGCTGCTCGATACCAATCACTGGGAGTCGATCTTGCGGTCGGTCGAGGCCAACAACTCGTACCGCTGGGTATACAACGTGCAGTACAAGCCGATGAACATCGCCGACTACCTGATCCTGAACGGCCGCATGCCGCGTTCGCTGCGCTATTGCTACGGACGCGTGATGTCGAGTCTCAACCAGCTCGTGAAAGAGCATGGTGCCGCTCACGCGTGCCACGACAGCACCGCACAGACGCTCACGATGCTGTCCGACAGTACGATCGAACGCATCTTCAAGAACGGCTTGCACGAGTTCCTGACCGGATTCATTCGGCGCAACCACCGGCTGGGGCTCGAAATATCCCAGGCCTACAACTTCGATTGAACACTGCAATGCGTATCGGGATCGCCCACACACTGCGTCATACCAGCGACGCGCCGTTGCAACCGGCGCTGCAGCGCCTCCGGCTGCGCCCGTCGTCGAGCATCGGCCAAACGGTCGAGCACTGGGAAGTGCTGGCCAACGGCATGCCACCGGAATTGTCGTACACCGACGGATTCGGTAACCATGTCGACCTTGTGCGTCATTCGAATGACGAGAAGGTGAGCACAATCGTTTCACGCGGCGAATTGACGACGCACAACAATGCCGGTGTGTCGGCCTTTCCGGACGATAGTACGATTCCATGGCTGTTCCTGCGCGAGACGCCGCTCACGCGACCGGGGGACTCGCTGATAGAGCTCGCCTCTGCGCTGAAGAGTAGCCGGAACTGTCTCCTGATGCTGCACGAACTGATGGCGATCGTGCACGATCGCCTGAAAATCGAACCGTCAAATACCGATGACGTCTCGGATGCCGAAGATGCGTGGATCAATTCCAGAAGGACAAGTCGGGATTCCGCGCACGTCTACATCGCAGTATCGCGACGGCTTGGCATTCCGGCGCGCTTCACGTCCGGCTATCTGCTCGACGACACCCACGAAACGCGAGCAGTCAGCCATGCGTGGACGGAGGTCTATGTCGATCACCTCGGTTGGGTCGGATTCGATCCAGCCAACAACCTTTGTCCCAATGAACGCTATGTGAAACTGGCCACGGGGCTCGACGCCTGCGGCGCGGCGCCTTTCACGAGCCTCCGGTCAAATGCAGGCGACGCAACGCAGACCGTGGAGATTGCCGTGAGCTCATGCCGGCCTCATGCAGGCGACGGCTGATCGCGGCGCCGAGACCGCCCATCCCCCGTGACGAACGCGACACGCTCAGCGCACATGGTCGTTCTCCCGTGCACCGGTCATGCCGTTCAGGCGCCGCGGCGCGACCGGCGCCCCGTCGCTTGCGCCGGCCGCATCCTCGATCCCGCGCTCCAGCGCCATCATCCAGTCGGCCCACGGCATGCTGGCTTCATTGACCACGGCCAGTCGTCCCAGATCGGGCAACCAGTCGGTCTGGTAGCGCGATAGCGCGCCTGCGCCGTATTCGCGCAACCACGTACGCCATACACCGGCGTTCTCGTATTGCGCACGCATGCACAGCTCAGTGGCGTCCTGCCAGATCGCGATGCTCGTGATCGCGTAGTCGCTCATCACCTGTCGGGCCGCGTCGCCGAACGCTGGCCACTCGTTCGTTTCCGCGAGCGCCTGCTGCAGGCGGCGCACCGCATCGCGGTCCCGTTCGATGCGCCGCCCTGCCAGCGCATGCCATTCAAGCTGCCAGTCGCGATTCAGCGCGACCATGCGCAACGCGAGATCGCAGCCCGCGCGGCCAGCGTCATTCGGTGTCGTCAAAGCGTGAGTGCTCATCGTCCTTCCTCCGTCGATCCGGTCAATCGGTTGGCATCCGCCTCATGCCGCCTTCCCGGGATCGGCATCGCGACCGTTTTACTGTGCGGCCTTGGTGCACGGCTGCCGTTGATCTGAGTCAAGTGCGCGGAAACCCTGCTTCGTAGACTGGATTGCACTGGCGGATCACCCGTCGATGGAGCGATTCCGATGAGCTACAAGAGCATGGTCGTGCACCTCGATACGAGCGCCCGCGCGCATTCGCGCTTCGAGTTCGCGTTGCGTCTCGCCCGGCGCTTCGGTGCGCATCTGACCGGACTGTTCGCGGTCTACACGCCGGAACCGCATTCGTTCTACGTGATGGCCGGTTCCGCCGATTATTTCCGCGCGCATCGCGAACGGCGCGACGAGCGGCACGCGGCGCTGGAACGCCTGTTTCATGCGGAGACGGCACGCGCGAAGGTGCCGGCAACCTGGGTTCAAGCCGACGAGCGCGCGAATCTGGCCGTACCGCGTGCCGCACGCCTTGCCGACCTCGTGATTGTCGGCCAGAGTGACCCGAACGATCCCGAGACCTATATCGACGACCAGTTTCCGGAGAACCTCGTGCTGTCCGCGGGCCGTCCGGTGCTGTTCTGGCCGTACACCGGCGAATTCCCGTCGATCGGCGAACGGGTGATCGTCGCGTGGGACGGCAGCCGGGAAGCGACCCGCGCCGCGCATGACGCGACCCCCTTTCTCGAACATGCGAAGCGCACGACGGTCGTCGCCGTGGTCAACGGCGATTCGCAAGCCGCGACCACGCGCATTCCGGCTGCCGACGCCGCGTTGATGCTGGCGCGCCATGCGCCTGACGTGAACGTGCTCGATATCGATACCGGCGCCGGCTCGTCGATCGGCGACACGCTGCTGTCGCACGCCTATGAAACGGGCTCGGACCTGCTGGTGATGGGCGCCTACGGCCATCCACGCTGGCGTGAACTCTTGATGGGCGGCGCCACGCGCACGGTGCTGGCGTCGATGACGCTGCCGGTGCTGATGTCGCACTGAGCCGGCCGATGCGTACGCTCGCGCTGCTCGTCGTCAATGCCGGTTCGTCGAGCGTGAAGTTCGCGGTCTTTGCGTATCCGCCGCACGGCGATCCCGCGCGGCGGCCGCTGCACGAGGGTGAAGCGGTCGAGACCGGCAACAGCGTGTCGATCCGCTTCGATGCCGAACCGGCCGGCATGCTTCGAGGCAACCGCGACGCTTGATCCAAATCAGCGCGATCGGCGCGCACGCGCCGATGATGATTCCATCGACATCCGTTCCAGGGACATGCCATGTACTCGAACATTCTGGTTGCGCTCGACGGCAGCGACACGTCGTCCCGCGCGCTCGAAGCCGCGCTGATGCTCGCGTCGGAAACGGGTGCGCGGCTGACCCCCGTCTACGTCGTCGATTTCCTGGTGCCGGCCTACGACGCGTACGGATACGACCCGTCGATCCTGATCGACGCATTCCGTGAAGAAGGACTGCGCGTCACGGAGGACGCGGCGAAGCGCATGAAAGCGCGCGACGTCGCCGGCACGCCGCAGATCTCCAACGTCGCGCCGGCGGGCGAAGACATCCCGCAACGGATCGTCCGCCTGGCCAACGAGGTCGAGGCGGACCTGATCGTGATGGGCACGCACGGCCGGCGCGGTTTTCGCCGCCTCGTCCTCGGCAGCGTGGCCGAGCGCGTGCTGCGCCACGCCACGTGCCCCGTGCTGATGATCCCGACGGGTTGCCCGTCGGAGAAACCCGCCGGAACCGCCGTCACATCAACCGAAAAGGAGCCGTCATGAGCTACAAGACCCTGCTCGTCCATCTCGACGACAGCGACCGCTGCGCGACGCGCGTCGACCTCGCGCTCGAACTCGCGGGACGCTGGAACGCGCATCTGATCGGCCTCTACGTGGTCTGCCAGGATCTCTTCGAACCGTTGCGACGGCCCGACGAACCGCTCAAGCTGGCCGTCTATGAACGCCTGTGCGACCAGCGGCGCAAGGAGGCGGAGGAGCGATTCCTCGCGGCCGCCGAGCGCGCGGGACGCACCAACGTCGAGTGGCAGGCGCCGTTGGGAGACGCGACCGCTGCCGCGATCCTGCACGCACGCCACGCCGATCTGCTGGTGCTCGGCCAGGAAGACCCCGACGACCGCATGACCTACGTGGCGCGCCATTTCATCGAGGATATCGTGATGGGCAGCGGCCGTCCGGCGATCGTCGTGCCTTACGCGGGCGACGTGCGAACGTTCGGCGAGAACGTGCTGATCGGCTGGGACGGCGGGCGCGAAGCCGCGCGCGTGATGGCCGACGCGCTGCCGCTGCTCACCCGCGCGCGCTTCGTCAACGTCGAGACGATCGTCCGTGGGCAACCCGATCCGGACAAGACGCCGGCGGGTGTGGACGTCGCCGCGTATCTCGAACGGCACGGCGTTCGCGCGTCGTTTTCGACGACGCCGCGCGAACGCTCGGTCGGCGTGGGCGCGACACTGCTGAACCGCGCAACCGACCTGCATGCGGATCTGCTCGTGATGGGTCTGTACAGCCATACCCGCGCCCATGAGCGAGTGCTGGGCGGGGCGACGCGCACGATCCTCGAGACGATGACGGTGCCGGTCCTGCTGTCTCACTGAGCGAGTCAAAACGGGGCAGCCGCAAACGGCTGCCCCGTTTTTGTCATAACACGGCCGCGCATGCGCCCGGCCCCTCCCGCACGACCAGCACCGGCCGATCCGCAGTGCGGAGCAGCGATTCGGCGACGCTGCCGAGCAACGCGCGACGCACGCCGCGACGGCCATGCGTGCCCATCACGATCAGGTCCGCATCGCATTCGGCGGCGGCTCGCAGCAGCACGGACGAGATGTTTTCGCCGTAGGCGTCGATTGTTCGGGCGACGCCGCGTACGCCGGACAGCCGGAACGCGGTTTCGGCGTCCGCGACCGCGATCAAGGCCTTGTCCGCGCCCAGTCCGGACGGGTCGCGCCAATCGATAGAGCCGCTGTCGACGTCCGTCGGCCTGGGCGCGTCCGATACCACGCACACGGCGACGATCAGGCCACCCGAATCGCGGGCGAGCAAGATCGCCTCGTCGAGCGCGAGCCGCGCTCCGCGGCTGCCGTCGAGTGCCGCAAAGATCCGTGCATACATGACGCCTCCCTGATGTCGTCCGGTTTCGATCGGATTGCACAACCAGTCTGATCCCTGCGGCCGTCGTCCCGTTGACGCCGGTCAAGCACGCATGGCAGCGTCCGTGCATATGCCCCGATTGGCGAGCGCCCGCAAAGCGCGCACAATTTCAGCGCCTCGCGTGGCCTGACGATCTGCCCCCAAATGGCGCAGGACATCGTCCGGTCACCGACTGCGGCCATCATCACCGCCGTCCAATCTCGGACGATCGCGACGCTCGAGCCGGAGCACGATTGACAAACGCCGTCGCGCGGCCGGTCCGCACGATCCGGCAAGGGAACGCACTGCCATGATCAGGGTCCTCATCGCCGACGACCACGCCCTCGTCAGGGACGGCCTGCGGCACATCCTGCGGAACGCAAGCGGTTTCGAGGTCGCCGGCGAAGCGCGCGACAGTGCCTCCACGATCGCGCTGGTGCGCGACACGGCGGCGAACGTGCTGGTGCTCGACCTGTCGATGCCCGGCCGAAACGGCATCGAGCTCATCAAGCAGATCAAGGACGAGAAGCCGGCCTTGCATATCCTCGTGCTGACGATGCATGCCGAGCAGCAATACGCGGTGCGTGCGTTCCGCGCGGGCGCGTCCGGCTACATGACCAAGGAGAGCGCCAGCGCCGAGCTGGTCGCGGCGCTGACCAAGATCGCGGCCGGCGGCGTCTATGTCAGCCTGACCATGGCCGAGCAATTCGCGCAGAGTCTCAACGAACCGACCGATCTCCTGCCGCACCAGCGCCTGTCCGACCGGGAGTTCGACGTATTCCGGCGCGTCACCACCGGCGAGTCGATTTCCGAAATCGCCCAGGCGCTCTGCGTCAGCGTCAAGACCGTCAGCACGTACAAGACGCGGATCCTCGAGAAGATGCAGATGCCGAACGACACGGCGCTCGTGCGCTACGCGATGCGTCACAAGCTGTTCGACGATCCGGACGAACTCTGAGCGCGACAAACCGCCACACCCCTGTAGGAATCGTCCTACAAACCTTCCCTATCACCTACGGCATCTTCAATTTCCGCTGATTTCAATCAAGCGTCCGGCTGTCCATACTCCACATCAAGAAAAACCAACACGTGGGCCTCCCGGAGCTGCCCGGCGTTGCCGTCCTGCGCGACTGCATCGTCGTCCCGCCGATCCGGTGCGACGCCTGCTTGACGAAGGCGGTGACACCCCAGTCCGCCTGTACGGCGACCAGCGCAACCGTGCCAACGTGACGCGCTGCCGCCCCCACCAACCGGAGCAGATCATGCAGAGCCATGCCGAAGTCTCGACGACCGTACCGTTACGCCCCTTCATTCCGCTGCGCACCGTCGAGCGGACGGACCAGCCGAAGCGCACGTCGTCCCGCTGTTCGTCGTGCACGCTGCGCACCGTCTGCCTGCCGCAGGAAATGACACCCGACGATTTCGCGCGGGTCGACGCGATGATCTGCACGACGCGCGCCGTCAAACGCGGTGAAACGCTGTTTCGCGCCGGCGACCCGTTCAACAGCATCTACGCGGTGAGGACCGGATCGTTCAAGACCATCGTGATGCATCGCGACGGCGACGAACAGATCACCGGCTTCCAGATCGTCGGCGAATCGCTTGGGCTCGACGGCGTGCACACCGGGCACCACAACGGCGATGCGGTCGCACTCGAGGACAGCACGGTCTGCATCATTCCGTTCGGCCAGCTCGAGCAGATGTGCCGCGAAGTGCGGACGATGCAGCATCATCTGTATCAGATGATGAGCGGCGAAATCGTCCGCGAATCCGCGCAGATGCTGCTGCTCGGCACGATGACCGCCGAGCAGCGCGTGGCCGCGTTCCTGCTGAACCTTTCCACGCGCTTCAAGGCACGCGGCTATTCGGCCGCCGAATTCGTGCTGCGGATGACGCGCGACGAGATCGGCGAGTATCTCGGGATGAAGCTCGAAACGGTCAGCCGCATGCTGTCGAAATTCCAGCACAACGGGCTCGTCGCCGCGCAAGGCAAGCAGATCCGCATCGTCGATTCGGAAGGTCTCGGGCGCATCTGACCGCGCTGCGCATCGAGCGAACCGATCAACCGCGCATGCCGAGCACCGCGGCGCCCGACACGCGCCCCATGCGCAAGTCGTCGAGCGCGCGGTTCGCATCGGTCAGTGCGTAGCGCACGGCCTCGACCCGCAGCGGCATCGCATCGGCGATCCGCATGAATTCAACGGCATCCGCACGCGTCAGGTTCGCCACCGACGCGATGCGGCGCTCGCCCCACAGCCACGCGTACGGAAAGCCCGGGATGTCGCTCATGTGAATGCCGCCGCACACGACGATCCCGCCTTTGTCGAGCGCGCGGAGCGCGGCCGGCACCAGTGCCCCCACCGGTGCGAAAACGAGCGCGGCATCGAGTGCCTCCGGTGGTGTTTCATCGCTGCCGCCGGCCCATGCCGCACCCAGCGACAGCGCGAGCTGCTGCGCGACGGTATCGCCGGGCTTCGTCAGCGCAAACACCTTCCGCCCCTCGACATGCGCGACCTGCGCGACGAGATGAGCCGCCGCGCCGAAGCCGTAGATGCCGATGCGACGAGCGTCGCCTGCCATGCGCAAGGTTCGATAGCCGATCAGGCCGGCGCACAGCAGCGGTGCGGCCTCCAGATCGGAATAGCGCCGCGGCAGATGCACGCAATATCGATGGTCGGCGACGGTGCGCTCGGCGTAGCCGCCGTCGATCGTATAGCCGGTGAATCCCGGGCTGTCGCACAGATTTTCGCGGCCGGATGCGCAATACGCGCAATGCCCGCAGGTCGAGCCGAGCCAGGGAACGCCCACCCGGTCGCCAACGGAAAAGCCCGTCACGCCTTCGCCTAGCAAGCGCACCGTTCCGACGATTTCGTGCCCCGGAACCAGCGGCAATTTCGGGTGCGCGAGGTCGCCGTCGACGACGTGGAGATCAGTCCGGCATACGCCGCATGCATGTACGTCGATCAGCAACTGGCCCGCCGCCGGCAACGGGTCCGGCATGCGCGCCTCGCGCAAGTTCGGTGTCGTGCCGTCAAACATCATCGCAAGCATGCCCGCCTCCCCGCACGATCGTCGCGCGCTTCGCTTTCCAAGGCTAGACCCGCACGGCCCGATGACAGGCGCTTGATGTGGGTCAACGGCCGCCGGATGGTTGCTGACACGATGAAATGGCGTGATGCCGCCGGAGCGGCGACCAGAAGACGCTCGAATGATATCCGTTCCCCACTTGCCGCAAGCGCCCGTCCCGACGATCGCCTGAGGTCGCTGCTGGGCTATGCGGTGCTGGCCCCGTCCAGCCACAACTCCCAGCCGTGGCGGTTCCTCGTCGAAGGCACCACGATCGCGGTCTGCGCGGACCGCATTCGCCCCGCCGCCCGCTCGGCGAAGTGATCGCCTGATCGCACCCCGTGACGCGGTGCGCCCCCTTCTGATCCGGACGAGGAAAAAACATGAACATCGTGCGTTGCTCCGCTTTCTGCCTGATCGTCGCGACGGCCGGCCTGGCTGCCGCGCAGACGGCCGTACCCGAGCCGACCGAACTCGTCAACGCGCAGCACTGCATGTTCTGCCACACGCCCGACATGACGTTTCTCGGGCCGTCGTTCCAAGAGATCGCCAAACGATACCGCGGCGATCCGCACGCGGCCGCGCAACTGAAACGCAAGCTGCGCGCCGGCGGCCCCGCGCACTGGGGCGACACGCCGATGCCGTCCGCCGTCGATCGCGGCGGGCCGCTGTCTCCCGACGACGCGCATCGGCTCGTGCAATGGGTACTGAGTCAGTGACTGACCGGCGCCTGTTCCGCTCATGTAGACCGTAGCCAAGCGCGTTCCTGCCGACATTGTGCAACGCTTCGCCGAAGCGGCATGCCGTGTAGGAATCCGCCGACGGCATTCGCACGATTCCTACCGCAGCTTCGGTGCTCTCCGATTGAATCGCGCAGGCGCGGCAACGATACTGAAACCACGGACAACGGCCGCCCGGCACACCGATCGCCAGCCACCAGGAGAGACGTCATGTCACACGCTACCCAGCTTTCCGATTCGGGAAATCAGTCCGGCAAGCCCGACGCAGCCGCGCTCGACACGCTGGCACTCGTCGCACTCGCTCGCGACGCCGGCATGCTTGTGATCCTCGACGGACAGATCGGGCGCGAGCGGTACGAAAGCGTGACGGGATCGATCGCCACGCTGGCCCGCTTCGCACAGGCACTGCAGCTTTCGGCGCTCAAGGCCGCGTGACGTCGAGCGTGGTCGTGCCGCGGCGCCGGGACCCGGTGCGACGGAATCGGCCCGTCATTTGACGCGATGGCCGCCCTCGTACCGCTGTTATATCGACGTCAGCGCAGCCGACCGTCTCGTGGCGCTTTGCGAGGAGCGCCGGGAACAATGCATCGCGCTGGATTTCGCGGAAATGAAAGGGCCGGTGAAGGATCGTCTGCGTGCCCACGGCCTGTTCGACGTATTCGGACGAGCCAGCTTCTTTCCGACCGTAACCGACGCCGTCGCGCATCACCTTCAGCGACAAAAACGAACATGCGCCCGCCGGTGAACAGATCGTGCGCCCCGGCGGACAGGCCCATGAAGGCATGCGGCATTCGACGCACCTTGCATCGCGCGCAAGAGGAAACGTCAGCGTCGATGCTGACACATCCACCGCAGTGCCGATTCAGACCGTGAACGTGTTCGATTTCCTCATCTCGATCCAGGTCATCCCGGCTCGCAGCCCGTCGACCGCGGCTTCGCGCTCGGTGTCATGGGTCCTGCTGTGTGCGAACGTACGCTCGCACGTGCCATCCGGCGACATGAGCGTCACATGAATCCGGCAACGATAGCCGCCCGTTTCGGTGGCGATCGTCTCGATCGCCACCGACCAGTCCGCGTCGTGCACTTCGCCTGACAGTGCCATCTGACTTCCCTCCTTCATCCGCGCGGACTTCGCATCCGGTTGCCGATTACCGCGCTTACTCGACAACCAGATCGTCGACGACGGCGCGCACGCCTCGGGCAGACCACGCGGCGCCGCGCACGGCCTTGCGCTCGGAGAACGAGCCGACCTTGCCGGACAGCCGCACCGTGCCGTCGCGCACCTCGATCGCGATGTGTTTCGCCTCACGCTCCGCATGACGCATGATCGCCCGCTTGATGTTGCTGCCGATGTCGGCGGAACCGACCGCAGCCTGCACGGCGATGTGGTCGGTCACGCCCGTCACGCTGCGCATCTGCGAGATCGCCCGCACGGCCAGATGGCTCTGGTATGCCCATTCGACCCTGCCGGACAGCGTGATCCAGCCGCGTTCGACCTGCACCTTGACCGCATCGTCATTCAGGCCGACCGTCCAGTGCAGGACCGAACGCACTGCGTTCGCGATGTCCTCGTCGGTATGGACATCGTCGTTCGGCAAATGCACGGTCATGTCGACGACGAGCGCCTTGACGCCGGCCACGCGGTTCGCTGCCCGCTCGATCGCCAGTTTCTCCGCGTAGCTCGGCGGGTGACCCGAAAGCGTCACGATCCGGTCGGCTACCTCGACACCGACACGTGTCGCGTCGATCGCCGGGTCGGACTCCAGTTCGTCCTGAACGTCCTGCTTCAACTGCTTGTCGGTTTTCATCGCCTGCACTCCTGTGATCTGCGGCGCGCCAGCTCGCCGTATACAGCCAGATTTGCATACGTGCGGCACCGGATCGCTGATGCAGGTCAAGGGATGGCTCGCGACGCACGTCGCGGACTGCTCATTCGTCGCTTGACGAAGGTCAAGCCGACGCGGCCCGGCCGACTTATCGCGAGATCGCCGATGCGTGAGGTTCAACGCACGCGCAGCGATGCTCGAAGGAGATGCAAATGACGGAACAAGGCGCCTCCGGCACTGTCGGCGCCGCCGCGGGGCGAGTCGCCGCCCATCATCGCCCTGCCGCATCCGGACCTCGACGGCGGCACGCGCGGCGAGGAGGAGTTTCCGCGAATTCGCCGCCACGCCGCTCCCAACCGAGACGCCCGGCGCGATGCCGTGGGCCGTGGGCGGTCAGGTGCAGAACCGGAAAAATCCGCTGTGGAGCAGGATCGGCCGACCGCCAATCTCCTCGAGCAGGCAGCGTGCCGCACGCTCGATGGCTGGGCGATGGCGTGAAAAGGCGTCCACGAGATCCTGTTCGCGGGGTGAGGCCGCGCGGAAGTGATCTTCCAGCGCTTCCGCGGTGATCGCGCAGCGCACGCGGCGACCTTCGACCAGCGCCGGAAAAGCCAGCGCCGGGTCCGGGTCGCAGTACGTCGGATGTTCGGCAGGAAAAACTATTTGCATGATGTTCCCCTGGGCAGGTTGTGTACTGATCGTCGTCCGCTTCCGGCAAGCCGCGTACGTCGTGCCGTCCGGCGGCTTGCTCGATCGCCGCAAGCCGGCCCGCACCGTGCGGGGCGACGCTAGGTTGCCGAAACGGCGGCATGTGCGGCATCGCTACCGCGCACGAGCAGGACCGGGCAACTCGATCCGCGCAGGAAACGTTCGGCGACACTGCCGAGGAGCCACCGCCGCACACCGCGTCGTCCGTGCGTACCGATCACGGCCAGATCGATCGAATGATCGACGACATAGCGTTGCAGCCGTTCGGCGATATCCTGGCCGGGTTCGGTCTCGATGATTTCCGTATCGCCGTTGACTGACGCGTGCGAGATGACGCGTTCGGCACTTCGCAATACCGCCGCGCCATCGCGTCGCACCTCGTCGAGCATCGCGTCCGGGTCCATTCGTCCGCCGTAAGTGATCAGGAGGATTTTGTCGACGACGAAAACGGCGAACAGGCGCGCATTGCACGATCTGGCCATCTTCAGGCCTTCGTCGAGCGCTTGATTCGATGAAGGACTGCCGTCCACGGCGACCATGATGTTCGTGTACATACCGACCTCGCTGGATGAACCGACGCGCCGGCGGCGTTCGGATTCGTTTTCATCATCAGCGCTCGCCGGAAACGGGCGTTGACCGAGGTCAATGGTTTGAAACCGCAAGGGGTCGGCATGAGCCGGGGCGAGAGACGCCGAATTATCGGGTGCTAGCCGGCGGCGTCTGCATTTCCGGTGAGCGTGGCGAGTTCTCGTACGACCGAAAGCCTCGCTCGATCTCAAGGATTTTCGTCGCGCACGCATCGGCATCGAATCGAGCGACGCTGGAGCAAACCGATGATGGACGAGAATCGGCACGCGGCGATCATGTCGGCACGGAGCCCCGACGAAGCGCGGGACCGCAGGAATAGGCAGACGATCGTTCGATCGGCCTCGCCTCGGCGAACGACGCGCGACAGGTGGCGACTTGGTGCGATATCAACGGGTAGACGGCGGGCGTGACGGGAGTCGGATTCTCAAGGTTCGAAATATTGCAGACGACGTTTGCAATATCACCTTTTCATCGCGATCCGGGCAACGGGCCGTCGAGGTGCCACGGTCAAGCAGCATTATCAAATTGCACTGACACGCACAGAATGGCAACAATAAAATTCAATATTTAATAAAGCAAACAACAGCCATTGTTCAACTCCGATTCACATCATCTGCCCTGCTCGATCCGCATCGCGCCCTGCCTCGCCCCGAGTATCACGAAGTTCCCCATGCTCCGTCGATGCGACGTCACCAGCAGCTCCGGCGCTGCCCGACGAGATCATTTCATATTTCTCACCAAATCATGACTTGATTGAAATTACAGATACTAAAAATTAATCTCACAGAAAATATCTTGTAATTATAAAAACCACCTTCTAGCATGCCTCTGCGGTTCGCAACATGTTTTAGATCAAAGTCCTCACTTGATGCATTCCTCGAACATCACCCATTCATAATCCGGGGGATTACATGAAGAAATTGTCTCGTCTGCTGCCCATCGCCGCGATTACCCTCGCGAGTCTCAGCGCTTTTGCCCAGGCCGGCGACCAGTCGGCCACGGTCGACAAAGCACTGCAACTGATCCAGCAGAACCCGTCCGCCTTCAGTGTGGCTATCGGCGGCACTGCACGCGCGTTGAAATTCGACGGGCCGCGGGCAAGCGCGCCGACGGATGGCGATCAGTTCCAGGTACGCGATGTCATCGTCGATCCCGATGGCACCGAGCACGTGCGCTTCGATCGCTTCTACGCGGGCCTGCCCGTGATAGGCGGCGACGTTGTCGTCCATTCGAGCCAGGGGCAGTTGAAGCAAGCAAGCCTGACCCAGCCCGCGCCGATCAATCTCGCCGGCAAGATCGGCAAGGTCGGCGACCGCTTCGTGGTGCGCAACGCGCCCGACGTGGGCGCGGCCAGGGTCAAGCGCATCGCGGCCGCGCGTTTCGACTCGGACGTGCGCCGCATAGATGACGCGGAACTCGTCGTGTTCGCGCGCGACGTCACGCCGACGCTGGCCTACTCGGTGCGCGTATACGGCAAGGCGACCGATACGCACGGCGATGCGGTGCTGTATTACGTCGACGCACGCACGGGCACCGTGCTCGACGCTCAGGACCTGATCAAGACCGCCGCTGCGACCGGCACCGGCCGCTCGCTGTACTACGGCAACTTGACGCTGACCACAGACCAGACCGGCACGAACGCGTACCGGATGCTCGATCCGACCCGCGGCAGCGGCTCCGTCTACGACGGCCGCGGGCTGATCGCCGAGGACGTCGAGCAAGCGACCGACCTGCCGATCTTCACGAGCAGCACGAACGTGTGGGGCAACAGCTCAACCACCGACCGGCAGACCGTCGCCGCTGACATCGACTATGGCCTCGCGTTGACTTGGGACTACTACAAGACTGCGCACAACCGCAACGGCATCTTCAACGACGGGCGCGGCGTGAAGAGTTTCGCGCACGTGGTGTTCGACACCGGCAGCGGCACGACCGGCGCGAACGCGGCATGGATGCCGTCGCACATCATGGTGTACGGCGACGGCCAGTCGGGCACGAGCCTGCCGAAGCCGGTCGTGTCGGTCGACGTGGCCGGGCACGAGATGAGCCACGGCGTGACCGAGGCCACCGCCAACCTGAACTATTCCGGCGACGCGGGCGGCCTGAACGAATCGACGTCCGACATTTTCGGCACGCTCGTGAAGTTCTACGCGAACAACCCGAACGATCCCGGCAACTACGTGATCGGCGCGCGCGTGGTGAGCGGCGGCCTGCGCAAGATGTAC
The DNA here is from genome assembly GCF_001883705.2 of Burkholderia catarinensis. GTDB lineage: Bacteria > Pseudomonadota > Gammaproteobacteria > Burkholderiales > Burkholderiaceae > Burkholderia > Burkholderia catarinensis. The sequence goes on along the minus strand of NZ_MDEQ02000009.1, from coordinate 274,870 downwards.
AAGCAGGATCTCGATAGCCGGTCGTTCAGTTGCTATCCGTCCGGCGGCTTCTCGTGGTCGAATCCGCGCCACGATCCGCATTTCACGTCGGGTGTCGGCAACCGCTTCTTCTACCTGCTGTCGGAAGGCCCGGCGGTGCCGTCGACCGACACCGGCCTGTCGAGGGCGCAACTGGTCTGCAACGGCGACACGACCTTCAGTGGCCTGGGCCGCGAGAAAGCCGGCAAGATCTGGTACCGGACACTGACCGTGTACCTGAACGCCAACTCGAGCTATCCGAACGCACGGCGTGCGTCGATCCAGGCGACGAACGACCTGTATGGCGCGAACTCGGTCGAAAGCGCAACGGTCGCGCGCGCCTGGAGTGCGGTCGGGGTGAATTGATTACGCTTGAGTGGGTGCGTTGAACGCCCGGAGATCGCGTGGCGGTATTTCGCTTCGAGGTCACGCGGCGCCCGGGCGAATGACGGGCAGGTGTCGATCGATCGCCTGCGATTGCAGGCGGTCGATCGGCCGACAATTCTTTCTTGCTGCGGGCGGTGGAGCCGCGAAAGCGACGCCAACCGGATGCTATCGCGTGTTCATGGTCGGATCGCACTGCGTATCCGTCCTGTCACGCGCTATTCCACGTGGTTACGAGGAGGGAAAAGCTCTAACGCCCGAAATCAGCTTTGCCGTCAAGGATCCCCAGTCTCCCATCGTGTCGGGTCTGAGCACTCTAAGTGACGAATACCACGGTGTGGTATCCACACATTGTTCATACCGCCAGTCAGCGCATCGCGAGTTAAGCAGCAAATAGCCCGATTTGTTCAGCGCACCGGCAGCATGACTGAGTACCCCGTCGTTCCCGACAAAGCCATCCAGGTGATCGATAACGCTGATGGTTTGTGCAAGGCTCGTCTGCATCGGCAGCAGCGTACAACGTTGCTGATCCTTGGAGTACGGGCTGTCGACCCAACATGTCCGCTCGTATCCCCGTTGCATGACGACCCAATGGATATCGTCCGAAGCCTCCCATAACGGGGTTAGATATTCATGGCGCAGGCTGCGATGTGCATAAAGATTGTTCGATTCGCCAGAGGACCAAAAAATGCCGACGCATCGTTTCCCCCGCGCTCGCAGGCGAATCTCGCTCACGATTTCCTCAACCTGGCCATCGGTGCGCGATTCAATGTAGCGTTCCGTCGTTCCGTACCCGAGCACTGGATATAACGAAGCAAACAGCGTAAAGGGATCGGTCCGCATAGACGCATCATTGCGTCCGACAATGAAGCCGGCCGTCACCAGTTGCTGCCCAAGCCGATGGCTGTGATCGTTGACCTTGTAATCACCCAGGATTCCATTCAGCCGCCCATCCCAACTCATCTCCACACCAAGCGCCTGCAGCGCCTGAGCGTATCGGGCCCATTGAATAAAATCGCCGTATCCGCTCGAATGCCCCTCGACGATGAGTCGCCTTGGCAATTCCCGCTGGCCACACCAGTGCTGCTCGACATCCAGCGCAGGCCATAATTCGGCTACCGCAGATCGGCTGCAATATGTCTGGCCGAATACTTCAACGCCAGCGGCAATGCCTTGACTACGCATCGTGCTGCGTGCGCGATAGTGCTCCCTGCTATACGAGAACGGCACGGATACATCGCGCTGCAGGCTCTGCACAGCATCGTCAGCAGCCAAGTAGTGATAGCCGCTCAACCGTGCATGGTAGGACGATTCTCCCGCGAACTCGGGCTTGGACGCCAGCGCCTCGAGCGCCGAAAGACCAATGTCTGTAACGCCCAGATGTGCACAGATGTCTGCTTGGCAATGGAAGTGTGTGCCAAATCCGGGGGCCTCCCGCGTGAGCTTGAAGCAAATGTCCAGCGCTTGAAGCCAGCGCCCCGATCGATAATACATTTGGGCCAACCAATACCAGTATTCCGCACCCCCCTTGTCAGCCTCGTGGCGCGATGCGAGGAAGGCACTGCATTCGTCAACGTGACCGCCAAGCAATGCAGACTGAAGCTTGTCGTAGCTATCTACTTTCATGTTTGGCTCTTAGCGATTCCGGCCGCCTCCATACGGCAAGGCAGCCGAGGCGTGCCTCAGGATTTCCAGGTTCTTATCCGGAAAAATGGTCAAAAGGTAATCGATTGAACTTCATCCAAACATGATCATTGTTTCACATCGCCATGATTTCCCGAACCGTGCCGCGGAGATGGGGCTGGCGGACCGCGTCGCCGTACACGGCACGGCCGATCGCAACGTGCCCGCGCTCCTGTCGGAGCACGGCGGTGATCCGGCCGAGCGTGTCATGCTAGTTCGACCTGTTTGACGACACGCTGCTGGAACAGCTCTCCGGCAGCCACGTCATCATCGAAATCCACGATTTCCTGTTTTCCGACCCGGAGCAAGCCGCACGCGCATTCGACGAATTGAGTCGGCGCGCAAGCGAGCACTTCAACGTGTACGAGATTCGCGACGGGCTGCGGGACATTCGCGACATCCCGTTGCTGCGCCACTGGTCGGACTGGGACGCATGGCTGATATGTGTCGAGGCGCGCCACCGGATGTTGCGATGGCTCTGGCGATACGTACCGGATTCAACGCATTTCCCGTTAATCGGCTCTGCGCAGGACGCCGCGCTGCAATTCCAGAGCGTCGCGAACGGCCTCGGTGACGCTTCGCCAGTTACCGGGTGCCGCCTGACGAAAGATACGAATATGCGGGTACCAAGGCCCCGTGTCGCCGCGCGCGCCCCAGCGCCATTCCGGCGCGCCCAGCATGACCCACGCCGGAAGGCCCAGCGCGCCGGCCAGGTGCACGGGCGCCGAGCAGATCGAAATGGTCAGGTCCAGGGAGGTCGCAAATACAGCCGTATCGTAAAGATCGTTCCATTCATCGGATCGATTCAGGATCGACAGTCCGCTGCGTGCCGCAAAATCCGGCTCAAGCGGATGTTTCTGAAGCACGAACCAGTCGACGTCTTCGATCTCGGCCAACGGTCGGAGATCTTCAGGTGCAAGACTGCGAGCGCGCCCCGCAAAATAATTCGGCGACGTGTCCCAGCACAGGCCGATTCGCAGCCGACCGGATGCACGACGGCGGTCGGCCTGTGCCATGGCGACACCCGAATCCTTCAGCTTGATATAGCCATCCCGATAGGTAGGTACCTCGCCCTCGATCGCCCCCAGCCTCGCGGGCAGCAAGTTTTCGAATATCCAGTAATCGTAATTGCCCCAAGTCTCGACAGGCCACACGCTCAACAGCTCGTCGACACCCTCGAGGTCGTGCAGAAGCTGCATCAGTTCCGGTTTGACGCAGAGCGTGACATGGGCGCCCGCTGCCTTCAGGTTTCGCGCGTAGCGTGCGTACATCAGGCAATCGCCGAGGCCGAGATGGCTAATCACCAGAAGGCGCTTGCCCTCAAGAGGCTGCCCGCGCCACAAACGATCGTGATAGGTGGTCAATACGCCGGGGCCGCTGCCGAGCGGCACAAGATCCGCGAGCATTTCGTAGCGACGCCAGCCTGCTTTCGTGTCACCCAGCAACAAGAGCAGATTCGCCAGCGGAAAAATGACATCGCCTCTGTAGGGATCATGTTCGGCGGCCCGGTACAGATAGCCCGAGCTTTCTTCCAGGCGCCCCAGCAGGTAGAGCGAGATCCCGCACTGCACCAGCGTGCCGATATCCGCCGGGTACTGTTCCAGGATGGCGCGGCCGATCTGGACGGCCCCTTCGTGATCGTCGAGGAATCGATGCCGCGCCCTCAATACGATCCCCGGATCGCCGAATTCGGCCGCCTTCGCGCCATGCCGGCGCGCGGCATCGAAGTCGAGCACCTGGAAACTTGCGTCGGCCAGCATCAGATGCAACTCGGCATTGGACGGAAATGCCTCCAGTCCCATTTTCAAACTGGCGATGGCGGCCGTGCGATCGTTCAGGTGATTGAAACAGATCAGCGCCTTGTCTCGCCATGGAATGGTCGATGTAGGCATCGCAGCGATGGCGCGATCGCAGGCTTCGAGCGCCTTTCGTGCGTGTCCCAAGCGCAGTAGTGCATCCACGTAGGGGCGAAAAACCGTATCGCTATTGGGATATTTTTCAAAGAGGATCCGGAAAAGATCAGCCGACCGGTCGAACTGCCCGGCAGCCTCTGCTTCGCGCGCCTGTGCGGCAACGCTATCGAAATCCTCATCAAACGACATTCGTGCTCCGGTCGTAAATCACGCAAAAAGATAGTCCCAATATGTCGACCATTTTTCTTGGACTACGAACGGTTGGCAACGTCGACGAACCGGCGCATGGCGCTTGCACGTTCGGTGAGGTCGGTCGTGTCCTCGTGCATACCGTTCGTCAACGAGGAACCCGTTAACTCTCGAAACTGAATTGCGCTCGGCCAGCCGTACTGTTCCCGAGCCGGTCAAAGCCGCCGCGTGTATGTGGACTGACATCCCTGCGCATCCCATACCTATTTGAGCGCATTCGCGTCATTCCCAACCAAAGGGAATGAATCACCATTCATTCGAACGGAGTACTCGGCGACGATGTATGTACACGACACCGGCTACCAAACTGCATCATTGCCGGACAACACATCTGCCATCTCTGATATCGGCCCGCTCCAGTCGCCCAATGTTGTTTGTCGATACAATTGCATGGACCTGTACCACGGTGTATCACGATGGCTGTTGTACCAGCGCTCATCACATGCAGCCGACAGCAATACCCATACTGGCCGTCCGAGTGCTCCAGCGAGGTGGGCGGGTCCGGTGTCCACTGTAATCAATAAATCCAGCGCATTGAGGACGACTGCAGTGTCACCGAGATCGCTTAGTTCGTCACTAATGACACCGATGCCGTGTTTATTGAGCACTGCATACTCATCCTCGGTGATCTTGCCGAACTGTAGAGCATGGAAACGGCTCTCAGGCGCGCTGAACAATGGCGAAAGTTGCTCCAGTGAGATTGATCGATATGGTTCATGGCGCACCGCAGTATTGCTCCGCCAAATCAGGCCTATCTCACGAACCCCACGGCGTCGATTCTTGAAAATATCGGCAACACGTGTCGTCATTTCTCGTCCAGCTGGCGCCTGCACGTATGAACCGCTGCAGCCTGGGAAGTATGGCGTCGTCTGATATCGAGCAAAAAGATCAAAGGTACAGATAATGCAATCACTTTGGTCAATTGCACTGCGGGCGTCCTCTACAATTGTGATCCAATCAAAGGATGAAAATATCGGCGCTAACGTGTCCGGTGCCTGCAATACGACAGCCAGCGCACCTTCCTCCCGCAAGAGGTGCAAATACCGGGAAAACATAATCACGTCACCAAGACCACCCTCCTGAATGATGAGTACACGCTTCCCCGCGACAGATTCGTCGAATCGCAGAAACTTGCTGACAATTTTCCCATACTCGATGGTATTGCTTTGATAAATATTTGAAACTATGGCGGCTCGCGCCCATGCATCGCGCAGTCTTCGACTAAGAGCGTGGGCTTCACGAAAACGACCTTGCGCGTATTGTGAAATCGCGAGTTCAACCGTCAGGACTCTGAGGTCAGGTTCGTGGTGAAGTTCGGTGAGTGCTTGAGTTAATAGAGTTTCAGCCTGCGAAAAAAGACCGAGATAGTTCATATCAATACCGATCTGCGCGCGAAAAAATGGCTCTTTAACTCGATCCGCGAGCTCTTTCACTACTCGGATCGCTTCCTCTGCGTGACCTGAGAGCCTGAGCGCGCGACACAGCGCGAGTCCAGTGCTTGCGGATTTTTCCCGGAGGTAGGCGTTGTATGCACTGTCGAGTCCGATTTCGTCGCTTATCAATTTATCCCCTCTTTAAATTCTGTTTTATTCAGCTTCTACACTGTTTCGGGAACCGTTAGCCCTACAACGGGAGCATCAATGCAAGACGACCAGATCGTCAACTTCAGTGGCATATCTTACTCCTCGCTCGCCACCAAGCGTTGTCACGGTAAGCCGCCGCTCCGGAACATTTGTTAAATAGCTTGAATGACCGACAACAGGCCGGCAATTTGCCTTAACATCCGGCCGTCTAATCGGCTAATGTCGAACACGGTCGACCGACCGTCGGGCATCGGCTGTGATTTTTTCTTTCGGGAGCCCGGACCGGGCGCCGATTTCATCCGAACGCCAGGACCGATCATGCTCCAGTCCCCGGGAGATTCCTTCGTCAACGGTTCGTTGCTGGGCCTGTGCGTCGAGGTGCCGCTTGCCGCGCTGGTTTCGCTGGCCATGCACGGCATCGACTGGAACGGCCAGCGCATCGCGATACTCGTCGCTACGCCCGTGCTGATCGCGTGCATTGCGCTGCTGACCCGCCCGGTGGCGTTCAGCACGGTATGGAAGCACAAGCGCTCGCCTTTCGTGCTCGACGACAATGTGCGCGCATCGATTTACGGCCGGCTCTGCGGGATCGCACTCGGGGTGGTATTCGGCATCATGGTCGCGACGACGTTCTCCTGATCCGGTCGAGCCGGATCTGCCGATCAGGTACGCATCGATCCCGACACACCGGCGTCTTCCCGCCGCACCGCGTCACCCCGCCGCAACCACCGAATTAAACGACGTATCCCACAGCGGCGCGACATTCGCCGGCCCGTCCAGCACGCCGATCCGCGCGAACACATCCGCGACCTGCTGATGCTGCGCCACCACATCGGGCGTCACCGGCAGCAGCGCATAGTCTTCGCTGCGCTGGTCGAACAGCTCGACGAGATCGGCAACCGGTACGCGCGTCTCGCGGTTCTGCACGAGCGCATAGTCGCGGAAATGCCCGTTCGCCCACGCATACGCGCGCCGGAACCGCAGCAGCAGATCGCCCGTCGCCGCTCGACGGCGCGCGTCGTCGAGCGTGCGGGGGTTCGCGTAGACCGGAAAATTTCCCGACAGATAGCCCTTCCCCGTCTTCAGCACCCGCGCGCCGTAGCGATTGCGCGCGAGCTGGCCGTTGTAGCCGTAGATCGCCCACGCATCGATGTCGCCGCGATCGTACGCGGACAACCCGTCGGTCGGCGACAGGTTGATCGGCTGGATGTCGTCGAAGCTCAGGCCGGCCTCCGCAAGCTGGCGATACAGAAAATAGTGCGACGTCGTCGCGCGCACGTAGCCGATACGCTTGCCCCTCAGGTCCGCGATGCTGCGGATCGGCGTGTCCTTGCGCGCGAGCGTGACCTGGTTGTTCAGGTCTTCGCGCACCCGCGAGATGAGCCGGACATTGGCTTTCTGGCGCGCGGCGAACACCGCCGGAATTTCGCTGCCCGAACCGATATCGAGTGCGTCGGCATTGAGCGCCTCGATATGCAGCACGCCGTTGTTCAGTTCGCGCCAGTCGATCCGGTAAGGCGTGTCGCCGAGCCCGGCCGCCTGGAGCAGCGCGCGCCAGCCGCCCTTGTAGGTCGCGACGCGCAACGTCGTGCCGGCAAGATCGGCGTTGACGGCCGGCGCGGCGATCGCGGCCCTCGCGGTCATGGGAGCTGCCGCGATCGCGGCGCCGGCGAGCAGCAGGCGGCGGCGTACCGCCGAAACAGACGACATCGGATGCTCCTGTCAATCGGATAGGAAATGAAACCGTCGCGTCAATGAAGCACCGGAAATCCGTGGCGCTCGGCCAGCAGTTCGAGGATGCGGCGCGCGTCGGTGACGAAGCGCACGTCGCCGAGCGTCTGCGCGTCGTCCGGCGCCGGCTGCTCATGACCGAGCACGAGGACCGGCAGCCCCTGGTGCGCATCGTCGAGCGCGTCGATCACCGCGTGCCGCGGCCGCTCGAAGCCGACGCGCTTCACGTCGATACGGCCGGCGCGGTCGGGCGCGCTCGCCAGCAGCCCTTCGATCGACAGACCATGCGGACAGACGAAGCGCTCGCCCGGATGCTTCGGATCGGCAAAGCCCGGTTCCAGCAGAAACAGCACATCACGACTCATGTCAAACGGCTCCCGTGTTCGTGGTTCACCCGGGACGAACGCGCGCTTGCGCGCCCGCCAGTTCCCGGAGCATGCCGGCCCGCGACCGGATGCCCGACTCTACCGTCACGCATCGCACGGCCCTACCAACGTTTTACGGAATCGATATGCGAGCGCGCGTAGCGCATCGGCCGCTCGTCGCACAGCGGGCGTTGCGTAAAAACATCGTGCGCCGAACCGCATGTATTGCGCACATCGAACGATTTTATCGATCGATATGACGGCGCTCGCGCATGTGCGGCGATCGACGTTCGCCGTCCGTGCGATGCGTTCGCCACAGCATGCGCGCCGGACGCAATCGCGACGCACATGCCGGGCTGGCGGCAACGCACATTGCAAATCGACCGCGCAGCGATTTACAAACCACGGATCGACCGTTCGTCTGCGCACCCGTCGTCAATAGCATCGTGATCCTCACAGACGTACCCATAAAAACAGAGGATAGTCATGATCAAAAAATCGGTAGTCCTGGGTTTGGTTTCGATCGGTTCGGTCAGCGCGCATGCACAGAGTTCGGTCACGTTGTACGGCGTCGTCGATGCCGGTATCGCGTACACGAACAACCAGGGCGGCGCGAGCAACATCCAGCAGACGAGCGGCAAGCTGAGCGGCAGCCGCTGGGGCCTGAAAGGCGCGGAGGATCTCGGCGGCGGCTTGCAAGCGGTCTTCACGCTCGAAAGCGGGTTCCGGCCGAGCGACGGCGGGCTCGGCCAGGGCGGCCGCCTGTTCGGCCGCTCCGCGTACGTGGGCCTCGCGAAGTCGGGCATCGGCACGCTGACCTTCGGCCGCCAGTACGAGCCGATCACCGATCTCGTCGCGCAATACTCGGGGTCGGGCTTCTGGTCGCCGGCCACGCACGTGGGCGACAACGACAACATGAACCAGAGCTTCCGGCTGAACAACGCGGTGAAATTCCGCAGCGACACAATCGCCGGCTTCACGGCCGATCTGCTCTATGCGTTCAGCAACCAGGCCAACGGCGGCGCGGGCACGGGTTTCTCGAACAACAACGCGTGGGGTGCGTCGGCGAACTACGTGAACGGCCCACTGTCGGTGGGCGCCGGCTATGTGCGGTTCAATCATCCGAATGCGACGTCGAATACGAGCGGCGCGGTGGGTGGCGCGACCTCGACCACCGGCAACGACTACAGCGGCGCGTTCTTCTACGGGCTGAACGGCGGCGTGCTCAAGCAGCAGATCGGCGCGGCGGGCGCGAACTACGCGCTCGGCCGCGCGACGCTCGGCTTCGCATGGAGCCACACGCAGCTCGACTATCTCGACGGCTCGTCGCGCAAGTTCAACAACTACGACGTCAACGCGCGCTACCAGATCACGCCGGCGGCCACGCTGATCGGCGTCTATACGTTCACCGACGGGCGCGCGAGCGGACTGCCCGGCACCGGCGGCCAGACGCTGAAGCCGCGCTGGCACCAGTTCACGCTCGGTTTCGACTATGCGTTGTCGAAGCGCACCGATCTCTACGTGTCCGGCATCTACCAGCTCGCGGCCGGCGATCCGAGCACGGCAACGGCGGGCGGCTATCGCAAGATCGCGGCGATCTCGAACATCGGCAGCGCGTCGTCGACGAACCGGCAGCTCGCGTTCGTCAGCGGGCTGCGCGTGAAGTTCTGACGGCACGCGCATCGGGCGCGGCGCGATAAGCAAAGCGGGAATCGTTGTTTGCCGCGCCGCGCCCGGTTGCCGAGAATGTCCGTTTTCTGTGCACAGCCCCTGAGCACGATACGCGTTCGACCGTGACCGACGCCCGTTTCCGTCCCCGTCCGCCATACCGGCTCGCGGGTGGACGGGCGATCGCGTGTGCAGATGTCGAACCACGAAGGCTTCGTGCCCGCCGTCATCGCCCGGCACGCGCGTACCCCGCAAGGATCCCGTCATGAGCGACACCTCCCTCGCAGCCCCGGTCGCGCCGTCGCCGTTCGTCGACGTTCGCTCGCCGGTGGATTTCCCCGACAGCCCCGTGTCGCGCGCCCTCGCGCAACCGCTGATGCTCGGGCTGTTCCTGCCGATCCAGGCCGGCGGATGGAGCGCGTCGACGCTGCCGCGCTCGACCGACTGGACCTTCGACTACAACGCCGAGCTGGTCGCGCGTGCGGAAGCACTCGGCTTCGATCTCGTGTTCGCGCTGTCGCAGTGGCTGCCGAAAGGCGGCTACGGCGGCGTGTTCGACGGCCAGGCGCTCGACTCGTTCATGACGCTGGCCGCGCTGACCGCGCGCACCGAGCGGATCATCCTCGTCGCGACGAGCCACGTTCTCTACGGGCCGTGGCATCCGCTGCATTTCGCGAAATTCACCGCGACGCTCGATCACATCTCGCGCGGGCGCTGGGGCATCAACGTCGTGACCGGCCATCGCGCGATCGAGCACGAGATGTTCGGCTGGAACCGGATCGAGCACGACCGGCGCTACGAGATGGCCGCCGAATTCCTCGATGCGGTCCAGCAGTTGTGGGCGCAACCGGACAACTTCAGCTACACGCCGGAACGGTCGAGCTGGCGGCTGGGCGGCGCATTCGTGACGCCAAAGCCGCGCTACGGCCGCCCGCTGCTGGTCAATGCGACCGGCTCCGACGCGGGCATCGATTTCGCGGCACGTTATTCGGACATCGTGTTCGTCACGAGCCCGGCCGGCCCCGATGTCGATCTCGCGCTCGGCGCGCTGCCCGCGCATACCGCACGCGTGAAGGCCGCCGCCGCGGCGCGCGGCCGGACGATCCGCACGCTGCTCAATCCGCTCGTGATCTGCCGCGAGACGGCAGCCGAAGCTCGCGCATACCGCGATGCGATCGTCGCGCATGCCGACGAAGGCAGCTTCCACCGCTTCGACAGCGACGCGCATGCGTGGCGCGGCGGCTTCGAGCAGCGTTCGCAGGCGGCGGCGCGCGCGATCGGCGGCAATATCTCGATCACGGGTTCGCCCGACGAAGTCGCCAACACCATCGTGCGACTGCACCGCGCAGGCATCGACGGCATCCAGTTGAGCTTCTACGATTTCAAACCTGACCTCGACTTCTTCGGCGAGCGCGTGCTGCCGCTGCTGCGCGAAGCCGGCCTGCGGCACTGACGTCCGGCGGCAGAAGCCTGACGCGCCACGGCATCGCGGCGAAACGGTCCGCGGCTGCGCCATCACGCCGCAGCCGCCGGCTGCCGTCGTCAGAACACGCGGCCTTCGGTGAGGTGCGTGGTCACGCCGTTCAGCTCGTAGTCGCCTATCACGCGTGCCTTGTGCAGCAGCGGGTTGTGGCTGAAGATCGTGCGCAGGTTGCGCCAGTGCCGGTCGAGGTTGTGTTCGCGCGCCGTCGCCGACGCGCCGCCCACTTCGAACAGCCGCTCGGCCGCATGCAGCGCAAGCTTGCTGACGATGAGTTGCGTACGCGCGGTGGCGAGTGCGCTGTCCAGCACGAGCGCGTGTGCATCGGCGTGGCCGGCCGCGATCGCGTCGGCGGAGCGGTCGAGCGCCCGCGCGTTTTCGCGCACGAGCCCGTCGATCGCATGACTGTGCGCGGACAGCTCGCCGACGATCTGCTGGATGAAATGATCGTCGCGCGCGGTCGGCGCCGGGCTGTGCAGTGCCGGGCGGCCGTGCGCGAGCACGTAGCGGCGCGCATCGGCAACCACGTTGCGCACGATCCCCGCGCCGGTCGCAACGAGATGAAGCTGCCGCAGCGCGCCGCAATGGCGGCCGACGAGCGTCGAGCCGTCGCGCGCGGCCACTTCGTCCGCGAACACCTGCACGTCGTTCAGCAGCAGGCTGCCGCTCGCGGTCATGCGCTGGCCCATGCCGTCCCAGTCGTCGAGCACCTGCACGCCGTCGCGCGCGACGGGAATGATCACGGCAAGCGCGTCGCCCTGCTCGTCCTCCACGTTGATGCGCGCGAAATCGGAAAATGCGGTACCCGTCGAATAGTATTTGCGGCCCGTCACGCGATGGTGATCGCCGTCCCGGCGCAGCACGGTCGTGTTTTCGCCCGGCCGCGACGTGCCGCGCTCGGTCGACGCGCCGCCGAAGATCGCGCCGGCCAGCGCACGTTCGAGCTGCACGTCGTTGAACGGCGTACGCGACGACAGCCGCAGCGTCTCGGTCTGGTCGTAGTGGATGCGCAGCGCGTGCGCGAGATTCGAATCGGCGGCGGCCAGCGTCGCGATCGTGTCGAACAGATCGACCAGCGTGCCGCCGAGGCCGCCGCGCGCCACCGGAATCCGCAGCACGCCCAGCGCCGAACGCCGGAAGGCCGCGAAACCCTCGAACGGCAGTTCGCGACGCGCCTCGCGTTGCGCGGCATCCTGCCCGATCGCGTTCGCGAGATCGGGTAGCGCGGCAAGCGCGTCGCGCAACGCGTCGCGCGGATCGACGGCATCACGGGCAGTCATTCGGCAAGTCCTTGTTCTGGAAGATCGGGAGCGCTGCTGCGTGGCACGATCGATGCACTCGCGACACGGCGCACGGATGGCACCGCAAAGTATAGGGACGCGCCCGGCGCGCGTGAAAAACCGATTTCAGCTTTGGTTATGCGTGCGCCGGGAATGATCGCGCACGGTCGCGTCAGTGCGGGATGCCCCAATGCACCGGACCGATCCGAACGAACAGAACACGCAGCAGTCCCCGGGCCGCGGGCGCAATCGGGCATGACAACCGCGGCACTCGTAAAAGAACCGGCAGGCATCCGCAGGCATGGTTTCCCGCTAGGCAAACCCGCAGGACGGGCAAGTCGGCACGGATTCGAACACGATCTCGTTCAACTCGGCCTCACTGGTGCATCGTCGACGGGTAGCAAGCCGTCCGCAGGATCGATGCAAAGCGATGGGTCGATCGATCCCGTATTCACTCGGGTACGAAAGCGGCCTCGACCGTGGATTCACGGCATTTCGTTCCCGACCGGAAACGAAATGGCCTTCCAGTCATTCCCACGGCATTGACGTTCCCGTACGGATACGAACAGATGCTCGCGCCCGCGAGTTATGCAATACTGTTCCCGCTCAGATACGAAGCACGGAGAACCTCATGTCGGAGACCCTGCCCGTCAACACGATCGGCGCACTCGCCAACCTCATCCGCGCAGCGCGGCTCCAGCAGGGGTTCACGCGGGACGAACTCGCGCACGCCACAGGGCTCTCGCCGAAGTTCATCAGCCAGGTGGAAGCCGGGAAGCCGACCGCGCAAATCGGCAAGGTGCTGCTGCTGCTCGGCGAGCTGGGCGTCAGCCTGCTCGCGCAATCGTCGATCGAGATTTCGGCGGAAAACGTGCTCAAGGCCGCGCAACGCCGCAGGAGCCGCCATGGCGACTAGAACGCTGATCGCGTCCGCGAACGGAATGCGCATGGGCCGGCTGACCGACGACCGAGGCATCTGGTCGTTCACGTACGACGCGCAGTGGCTCGCGTCGCCAGGCGCGTACCCGCTGTCGCCCGCTTTCGCGCTGCGGCCCGACACCTTCACCGACAGCTCGACCGATCGCCCGGTCCAGTGGTTCTTCGACAACCTGCTGCCCGAAGAAGGCATGCGCACGTCGCTCGCACGCGAGGCGAAGGTCGATGCAGCCGATGCGTGGGGCCTGCTGGCGTACTTCGGGCGCGAATCGGCCGGCGCGCTCACGCTGCTGGCCGAAGGCGAACGGGAAGCGGCCGGCAGCATGCAGCCGCTCCCGCTCGACGAACTCGAGCGCCGCATCCGGGCGATGCCCGAGCGCGCGCTGACGGCCACCGCGCCCAAGCGCATGTCGGCGGCCGGCGCGCAGCAGAAACTGCTGCTGATCCTGCGCGGCAACGCACCCGACTACGCGCTGTTCGAGCCGGTCGGCAGCGAACCGTCGATGCATCTGCTGAAGCCGGACATGCGCGCCGCCGGCTACCCGCATTCGGCGATCAACGAGTTCTTCTGCATGAAGCTCGCGAAGCGGATGGGCCTCGACGTCCCCGACGTGCATTTTCTGCGTGTGCCGTCCGCGTGCTACGTGATCGACCGTTTCGACCGCGATACCGCGGCGGAGCCGGCCGGGCGCCTGCATACGATCGATGCGATGCAGCTGCTCAACTACGATCGCGGCTTCAAGTACCAGCGCGCGAACGCGGAGGAACTCGGCCGCGCGATCGGGCAGACCAGCACGCGCGCGCTGGCGCGCCTGTCGGTATTCCGCTGGACGATTTTCAACGTGGTGGTGGGCAACGCCGACGCACACCTGAAGAACCTGTCGTTCTTCGTCGACGCGCGCGGCTACCGGCTTGCGCCGTTCTACGACATCGTCAGCACGGTCGTCTATCACACGCCCACGCACCGGCCCGACCATCGCGGCGATCATTGGCCGCACTGCGAACTGACGATGCCGCTCGGCGCGGCGACGCGATTCGCCGACATCGACGCAGGCGCGCTGATCGCGTTCGGCAATGCGCTCGGGCTCAAGGAGAAGGCAGCCGAAAACGAGCTTCAGCGCTTTCTCGAACCGCTCGATCGCGGCGTCGCGCAAACGCTCGATGAAGTGCGCGAAATCGCCCGCCCCGACGCCGGGGAAATCCGCCTGCTGAACTCGATTGCCGCGATGCCGATCGCGGAGATGAGCCGCGCGCTTCGAAAGGCGCGCGGGTAAGCGGCCACGCGCGGATATCGTGCCGGCCGGCCCTCACCGGTGCCCGTGCCTTTCCCGGGGAGCGCCCGGGCGTCAGCGGCGCGCCGCAAAGGCATCGACGCCGGTCAGCTCCGCGGACCACGCCCACAGACGCGCCGCCTCCTCCGGATCGATCGCATGCGCCCGCACGCCCGATTCCTCGTTTCCCCGCGTGACAACCGCGACGTCGCAATCCTCGCAATAGACCGCGCCGATCCCGGCGAGGCGCGGCGACGTTGCCGCCCATACCTGGGTTGCCGCACCCTGCGCAGGCGTCTTGAACGTCGGATCGACAGGCTCGCCGTGCTCGTCCACCCAGCCCTGCGCCATCATCTCTTCGCGTGTCAGATGACGCTGCAGCGGCGTCGCGATCTTGCCCGGATGCAGCGAATAGGCGCGGACGCCGAACGGGGCGCCAAGCGCGTCGAGCTGCACCGCGAACAATGCGTTGGCGGTCTTCGACTGGGCGTACGCCAGCCATTTGTCGTAGCCATGCGTGAACTGGACGTCATCCCAGCGGATCGGCGACAGCCGGTGCCCGAGCGACGACACCGCGACCACGCGGGCGCCGTCGCCGTGCACGAGCACCGGCCACAGCCGGTTGACGAGCGCGTAATGGCCGAGATGATTGACGGCCATCTGCGCTTCCCGGCCATCGCCGACGCGCGTCTCCGGGCAGGCCATGATGCCCGCGCTGTTGATGACGATATGCACGTCGCGCCGTGCATCGACGAACCGCGCCGCGAATGCGGCCACGCTCGAGAGATCGGCGAGATCGAGTGCCGCAATCTCCACGCCGGCCATACCGCGCGTCGCTTCGCGCGCGGCATCGGTGCTCCGTGCGCCGACGACGACGGTCGCGCCGGCCTGCGCCAGCGCGCGCGTCGTTTCGAGGCCGAGACCGGAATGGCCGCCCGTGACGATGGCGGTTTTGCCGCGGAGGTCGAGATCGGCCAGTACGTCGCTTGCCGTCGACGCGGCGCCGAATCCGGAATGAAGGGGGTGTTGCCTGCTCGTCATTGAAGGCTCCTGGAACGATGCGTGCAGCCCGCGCCCGCCTGTCGGCCGCGTCACTGCACGAGGCCATTCTGCGGTGGCGCAGCCGGACTGTGAATGCAATAGAATCCGGCTTTTCGTCGAGATCGTCCGGGAATCGCACATGGATCCACTATCGGAAGTGCTGTCGCTGCTGGAAACGCGCGACTCGTATTTCACCGGTCTGCGAGCCGGCGGCGAGTGGGCGGTCGCCATTCCCCCGCCCGAAGGGATCAAGTTCAACGCGGTGGTCGAAGGAAGCTGCTGGCTGACCGTCGACGGCGCGGGGCCGCCCATCCGGCTGCGCACCGGAGACTGCTTCCTGCTTGCCGCGCCGCGGGCATTTTCGCTGGCGAGCGATCCGTCGGTCGCGCCGGTGCCTGCCACCGACGTATATCGGCATGTCGAACGCGGTATCGCGCACTATGGCGAACCGGCCGATTGCTTTCTGATCGGCGGCCGTTTCGCCTACGAGGAAGGCATGCCGCTGCTGCTCGGCAGCCTGCCGCCCGTGGTCATCGTGAGCGGCGACTCCGAGCAGGCGGCGGTACTGCGCTGGGCACTGCAGCAACTCGCGCATGAATTCGGCGCGTCGTCGCCGGGTGGATCGCTGATGGTTCGGCATCTCGGGCACATGATGCTGGTGCAGATCCTGCGGCGCTACATGGATAGCGGCGCGAACGGCGATGCCGGATGGCTTGCCGGGTTCGCGGATTCGAGGGTGAGCGCGGCGCTGACCGCCATTCACGCGGCCCCTGCGCGACGCTGGAGCGTCGACGAACTCGCGACCTGCTGCCATGTATCGCGTTCGACGTTCGCACTGCATTTCAAGCGACGGCTGGGATTCGGACCGCTCGAATACGTGCTGCGCTGGCGGATGCAGCTTGCGATGCGAGCGCTGCGACGCTCGAACGCATCGATATCGGCAATCGCGCAGATGCTCGGCTACGATTCGGACAGCGCGTTCGGACATGCGTTCAAGCGCATCGTGGGCTGCTCGCCGCGCACCTATCGCCATGACATGATCAACGCATCGGGCAGCTAGTCGGCGCTTCTGTTGAAGCACGGAACCGGCTTCGGCGGCATGACCGATGCAGCCCTTCCACCGACCGAATTCGATCGCATCACACGCATCAGGTAAGCGGGAATTATTGCGAGCCTCGATGCGACATGGGTTGATGCACGTCACGCGGCCCGGCGCTGCAACGCGGTTGGTCTGCGTCGAGGTGCGACACGTCCGCGGAAGTCAATCGACCTGCGTTCACAGGCATGATTGCCCGGACGTTCGTCATCGACTCGACAATGGATCCGCGTGTCGCTGCCGGTGCGGGTCGCTTCTCCCTCATCCCACGTGCAGGCGGTCCCGCCGAAGCACACGGTATGGACGACTTAACCTGTCGGTGTACTCATTATTTCTCCGGCCCTCATGCCCGGGATTCGGCAGGCTGGAAATCGGCACGTTGCCCGCCTTCGTCTTGCTTCCCCAAGGACGTCCACCGCCACCGGACGTGAATCGGCGATGCGCCGCGGCGCTACCGGCGCGCACTACGCGCCCTTCTTGTCCAGCAGCGCCTGGTACTTCTGCAGGCTCTCGTCGATCTTGTCGAGCGCGATACTCGCGGCCTCCCCTTCGATCGCTTCCGCGGCACCCGCGACGATCGCCGCGGTCGCGACGAACAGGTCCGTCAACAGCAGGCCCATCGCGTCCATCGCCATCCCGGGCACATTCTCGTCGATGGTCTTCTGCGCCAGATCCTTCATCAGCACGCTCTTGCCCGCGATCGCCAGCGACGTCGACGCCTCGAAGTAGTTGGCCGCCGCCTGCGCGACCAGGCCGCCCGCCTGCGTGATCATCATGTTCGGGCCGACGGCGATCTGCGTCGTCGCGTAGGACGCCGTCTCCGCGTTGATCGCCTGCACGGTCTGCAGCGCCGGGCCGCCGGGCCCGGCCCCACCCGCGATCTGGTCCGGCGCCTTCAGCGCGTCGGTGAGCCTGCGCAGCCGGTTGACCGGCCACGCGCGCGCGCCGGCTTTCGACACCGCGGCGGGCGGCGCGACATCGGCCGGCGTCGTTGCTTCGGCTGCGGCGTCCGCGACATCGCGGGAGGTCGGCGGCGCGCCATCGTCGCGCCCGCCCAAAAGGCCTTTCATGTTCATCGTTCAGGTATCCCGAGAGTCATCATGTCCTAATGCGTGGAGCCCGTCTGCGGCCCGCCCGTCGCGGCAGGCGCCGCGCCGCCCGATGCGGCCTTCGGCGACGCTTCGACGGACAGGATCATCGCCACCGCCTTCGACACGACGGCGTTCGAAATCTGGTTCAGCGCCGCCTGCTGCTGCGTCATGTTCTGCGCCGAGATGCCGACGGCCTGGCTGAACATCTGGTAAAGCATGCCCAGCGCCTGGGCCGGGGATCCCGCGACGACGTTGACATTGGTTTGCGTCAGCGCGTCGGTCACCTGCTCATTGACTTTGTCTGCCACGAGGCCTCCTCTGATCTCGGCTCCGGCGTGCGATTGAAGGAACGGGCGGGCCGGCAGGCCATCGACGCCGCGTATGCCGTTAGGGACGCTGCTTGCCCGCGTTCGTGAACGCACTCAGGCGAGTTCCTCGCGCAACTTCTTGCGCAGCAGCTCGACGCGCTTTCTGGCAAGCGGCTCGTTGATCCCGAGCATCGCCGCGATGAGCGGATAGGGCTGGTCCTCCTCGAACTTCAGCGTGAACAGCATCTGCTGCTGCTGCGGGAGCGCGGACAGCGCCTGCTCGATACGCAGCAGTTGTTGCCGGAGCAGCAGTTGCTGCTCCATCGACGGCGCATAGCCCGCCAGCTCGACGGTGTGATCGTCGTCCCAGCCCGGGTCGAATTCGAGCACGCCGTTTTCGCGCTGTCGGTGGCGCGCGCCGGAGAGGAACGCGTGATTCAGCGCCAGAAAGAGAAAGCCGGCCAGGTTCCGTACGCGCTCGGGCGAGCGCTGCAGGTAAATGTGGACCTTGAGCGCGGTATCGGAGAGCAGTTCGTCGGCACGGTGAATATCGCCCTTGCACAACAGGCGCGCGCGCCGCCGCAATTTCCCTTGCATTTCCCGCCACGTGCGATCGAGCTGCTGCGCCGATGACACAGGCGTAGGGGCAGCGTGCTGGTTCGAGGTTGTCATCCCGTGCCTTCCTTTTTTTGGAAAACACAGAATCGATTTAATGCCGCGAATGGCGCTGTTACCCGCGTAACACCATTATCAAGATAATCGTTTTTGTAAATTTTATTGATTATTATGAACGGAAATTTTTAATCCCCCCGGCGTAGCCCGATCCGTCGCGCCAGGCGCGCCGCCGGGCGTGAATAACGACATTGCGATGAAAAAGAACGACTGCCGCCGCGATGCTTTCCCGCGCCGGCACGCTGCTATCCATGTCGATCGACCAAGCGTCCTTGCCGCCGAAGTGACGTCACATCCGGATTGCTTGCCGATTATTTCGCTCATTTCATTATTCTTTTTTCACGCAGTGCCAGAGGCAGCGTTTTCCGCTAGGTGGCCGCATCGTCAAACAACCTTGCACGGAAAACATGCCTGCCCTTGCTGACGTTCAAACGCTGCGCAATGTACCGATACTGACCGATCTCCCGGAAAGCCTGCTCGCTCACATCGAGCGGCATGTCACGCCCTGGCCCGAACACGGCAACCGCCTGTTGTTCTTCAAGGGCGATCCGGGAGATTTCGTCGCCTTCGTGCACCGCGGCCGCGTCTACAAGACGTTGCACGAACCCGGCGGACGCGAAATCATTCTCGGCCACTCGATGCCGGGCGAACTCATCGGCGAAAGCACGCTGCTTCGCGCACACCGGCGCAGCTTCACCGCCCAGTTGAGCCCCGACTGCCGCGTTTCGCTGCTGCATCGCCAGTACTTCGCGCCGCTGCGGGCCAACGCGGATTTCATGGAGCGCATCTACGAGCAGCTGTGCCGGCACATCCACCAGCTGAGCGACTTCGTCGAGTCGGCGTGCCTGTACCGGCTCGAAGCGAGGCTCGCGCGCCATATACTGAACCGCATGCAAGGGAACGATCTCGAGGTGCCGCTGCCGGAGAGCCAGAGCATCCTGGCCGCGATGCTCAACGTCAGCCGGCCGCGCCTGAACAGCAGCCTGCAGAAGATGCAGCGCGACGGCCTGATCCGGCTTCACGGGCACGGCGTGACGATCGAGAAACCGGAGCAGCTCCGGTACATCGCCGACGCCAATTGACGCCTCGGCACGCACGTGCGTCGTGCAGCGCCGCGGCGCGGGGCGGTTGCGCGCGCCGGGTTGCGCGGCGCGCTGTGAGGGTCAGCCGCGCCAGTGGCCGATGGCGTTCAACAACTGCGCGACAGCGCCCAGCTGCGACACAAAGTTGTCGTTCGCCGACCGCGCCGCGGCGGCCGCCGCCACCGGCGAGCCGGCATAGAGCTGCATGATGCCGACAGTCGTGGCGGCGAGGTTGGACGCCGCCTGGTTCGCCTGCATCTGCACCGCGTTGTGAAGCAGGATCGCGGACGCATGGCTGTTCGACTGCATGAGCGTGCCCAGGGCCACGGCGGGGGCTTCGCCCACCACCTTGACGTTGGCTTGCGTGACTGCATCGGTAATCGCGGCGGAGACCTGTTCCGGCATGTCGTTACTCCTGGTTTGCTCGCCGCTGCGGCGCAGTCACGGCGAAAGCATGAGTGGATCGGTCGGCGACGCGCAGCGCCGTCGATGCGGCGCGGGCGCTCGCCGTCGCGGGCGTCGACACGAGGTCGAGCGCCGGGCGGCAGCCACCGGGGCCGGGGCCGCCGCCCGGCGTCGACGCCGGGTTACGCGTCAGGCGAGCGCCTTGCCGAGCGCGAGCACGTCAGCCAGTACGGAAAGCACGCCGTTCGAGCCGATTTCCGTCGCGGCGGCGCCGGCGCTCGCCGGCCCGAGCGTATAGAGCTGCATCGTGCCCACGTTCGTCGAGGTCGGCAGCTGCACCGCGGACTGCGACTGCTGCTGCACGGCGTTCTCGAACAGCACGCTGAGCGAATGGCTCTGGGCCTGGTACAGCGAGCCCGTCGCCATCGCGGGCGCTTCGCCCACCACCTTGACGTTGGTCTGCGTGACCGCGTCGGTGATCGCGGCGTTGACCGCGCACGTCTTGCAGTTGCAGGCGTCGTTCGGGTCCTTGACGTCCGTATTTGCGTCATTTGCCATCGTATTTCTCCTGGATTGCGAACGGGCGCCGCATCGAATCGGCTCTGCCCGTTCTGTCGGTTACTCCGGAACACCGCGCGGCACCGCTGTTCAGGCGCCGGCGGCCGTGCTGCGGATCCGCGGTACGGCGGCGGCATGGGCGGCTCGTGCCGCTTGCTCCGCCGCCAATCACGGCATTGCGATGGCGCCTTAGGTGCCCTTCACCGCCTTTCCGATCGCGATCACGTCGGCCAGCAAGGAGATGATCCCGTTCGCGCCGATTTCCGTGGCGGCCGCACCCGCGCTTTCCGGCCCGATCGTGTAGAGCTGCATCGTCCCCACGTTCGTCGACGTCTGCGACTGGATCGCGGCCTGCGATTGCTGCTGCACCGCGTTCTCGAACAGGATGCTGAGCGAATGGCTCTGAGCCTGGTACAGCGAGCCCATCGCCATTGCCGGCGCTTCGGCGACCACCTTGACGTTGACCTGCGTGACCGCATCGGTAATCGCGGGATTGACCTGGCACACTTGACACGTTCCACTCATTTTTTGCTCCTTGATTCACGTAGTTGAGAGGTCGCACATCGGGGCCGGCAGGTTTCGCGTTCAGCCGCTTGACTTCGGCCGCATGACCCGCGTGCTACTCCATGGACGCTGGGCCGGGGGTGTCGTGAACGGCAGCGGTGGCGGCGGCATCCGGCGCGCTCGGTTCGGGCAGTTCGGTCGGACCGGCGCCGACGCCTTGCAACCGATCGCATATCGCGTCGAGCCGCACGGCGAGCCGTTCAGCGAGCGAATCGACGTATTGCCGGAAGCATGCTTCGATTTCCTGCCGGATGAGGCCCGTCAGCTGTTCGCCGATCGTCGCCAGCGCCTGGCGGGTGCTGTCCTGGAGGTCGGCCGCGCCGGATGCCTGAGCGTCGCCCGGCGGCTCGTGCGCGTCGAGTACCCCGGACACCTTCCGCTGTTCCGACGCCAGCATGCCGAGGGTCGTCTCGTTCTGCGCGTCGATCGTCTGCAGGATGCCGCGCATCTTCTCGTACGCCTTCTGCTGGTTGAGCTGCAGGAAATGCTTGACCTGCTCGCGCGCCTCCTGCCGGGTTTTCAACTGCGGCAATGGCAGGTTCGCGGCGGGTGCCTGCGTGGCCGTGCCGGCGGCCGGCGCCGGCGGGTTCCCGTGCCGGCTCGGCAGCTGCTCCAGCAGCGCCTGTTCTTCGCCCGGCTCGAGGGGCCGTCCCAAGCGCTTCTCCGCGAACTGCCGCAGCAAGGGGTCGAGTGCTTCGTTGCTCATGGCTCACACCTCCTCGATGCCCGCCCGCGGCGCCGGTGCGTGCGGTTCGGGTTCGGATGGACGCGGCGCGAAGGCGCGTTCGTCGGCGTGCTGCAATGGATATCGCATGGTGTTCTCCCGGAAATGGATGCGCGACGGCCTTGCCGGAAATTCCGGCAGGACCGCTATAGGGACGAACCGTGCGATGGGTCTGTGAAATCAGTCGTTGCCGTGCGCCGGCTGAGTGGGTCGGGTACTCGCACGCGCGAGCGCGTTGCGCGCGCTGGCCGGCGGCAACCGATGCGCGGCGCCGTGTACGACGTCGCGGTCGACATCCGCCCCGCCTCGCCGCATCTCGGGCGCTGGTTCGGCACCGTGCTCGACGACGTGTCGCATCGCCAGCTGTGGATTCCGCCGGGCTTCGCGCACGGCTTCTGCGTGCTGTTCGACGAAGCCGACTTCGCCTACAAGTGCACCGGGTACTACGATCCGTCGTCGGACGCAGGCGCGCTCACGCGGTGCCGTCGCGTGCCGGCGGCGCAGCGATTTTGTCGTCCCGGCTGCGCCGCTCCCCGCTCTCCCCTAACGCGTCTGACCGACGGATTCGAACGGAATACCGTCGATCGGGCATTCCGGCGTGCCGGGCATCGGCCGCGTAATCGCTTCCACGGCCATGCGCGCCTTCTGCGGATCGGTGATCCAGTCGCGATAGAACCCGAATGGACAATCCGCGACGCCGTGCACGCTGTCGCCGGAGCCGATCGTACCCGTGTAGCCGCGGTGCAGCAGCTTGTAGAGATGGTTCTGCGACTGCAGGTTGCGGCGCGCGTCGCGGATCAGCGAGACCGACAGCTCCGCATACTGCACACCCATCTCCTCCTCGCCGCATTCGCCGAGCGTACGGCCGTCGAAACCGACGATCGCCGAGTGGCCGAAGTAGGAATAGACGCCGTCGAAACCGGCCGCATTGGCCACCGCCACATACGTGTTGTTCATCCAGGCCATCGCTTTCGAAACGAGTACCTGCTGCTCCTTGGCCGGGTACATGTAGCCCTGGCAACGCACGATCAACTCGGCGCCCTGCATCGCGCAGTCGCGCCAGATCTCCGGATAGTTGCCGTCATCGCAGATGATGAGGCTGATCTTCAGCCCCTTCGGCCCATCCGTCACATAGGTGCGGTCACCCGGATACCAGCCTTCGATCGGCGTCCAGGGCATGATCTTGCGGTACTTCTGGACGATCTCTCCGTGATTGTCGATCAGGATCAGCGTGTTGTACGGCGCCTTTTCCGGGTGCTGCTCGTGGCGCTCGCCCGTAATCGAGAACACGCCCCAGACGTTCGCCTGACGGCAGGCAGCCGAGAAGATCGCGGTCTCGGCACCCGGGATAACCGACGCCGTCTCATACATCTCGGCTGGGTCGTACATGATCCCGTGCGTCGAATATTCCGGGAAGATCACGAGATCCATACCCGGCAGTCCGCGTTTCATGCCGATCAGCATCTCGCCGATCTTGCGCGCATTCTCCAGCACCTCGGCCGTCGTATGCAGCCGTGGCATCCTGTAGTTGACCACCGCCACGCCCACACTGTCGCGGCTGCTCGAAATATCACCGTGTCGCATCGTTGTCCTCCGTTTGCTTGGCTCAATGACTGATCATCCAGGGCCGGCCGGCGGGCCGTTTCAGCGCCGGGGCGCCCGCCACCGCGCTGGCGGGGCTGCCCGATGCCGTTCCGATCGCAGTGCCGCCGCTCGCACCGGCCAGCGTTGCGCGCCCGCTCGAGCAGCAGCTGCAGCCGGGCCGGTGCCGGGCCGCGGCCACCTCACCCGACAGCTGCGGCGCGTGCGCGGCGCGCTCGTTCGCGGCACGCGCGATGCGCCGCTCGCTCGACATCAGCGCGAGCGAAGGTGCCGTGACCAGACGTGCGGCGATCGTGCCGCAGACAGGGCACGGTGCAGCCCGGTCGCGCTCGGCGATCGAACGCATCGCGACGAAGGGCCCGCAGGATTCGCAATGAAAGTCGTAGATCGGCATCACGCACTCCCGGCCTTCAGGCCTTCACGAGGTCGTAGGAAATCGGCAGGTCCACGTCGCCCTTCACGTGGCGGATCGGCCCCTCGGCATTCGGCCGGACGTCGAAATCGAAGATCTGGGTTGGCAGCCACAGCGTGGCGCAGGCGTTCGGAATATCGACCACGCCGCTGATATGCCCCTGCACGGGCGCACAGCCGAGCAGCGAATAGGCCTGCGAGCCCGAGTAACCGAACTTCTTCAGGTACTCGATCGCGTTCAGGCAGGCCTGCCGGTAGGCAACCGTCACGTCGAGGTAGTGCTGGCCCCCCGTTTCGTCGACCGAGATGCCCTCGAAGATCAGGTAGTCGTTGTAATTCGGCGTGATCGGGCTCGGCTGGAATACCGGGTTGCGGATGCCGTATTTCGCCATGCCGCCCTTGATCAGGTTCACACGCATGTGGACCCAGCCTGCCATCTCGATCGCGCCGCAGAAAGTGATCTCGCCGTCGCCCTGGCTGAAGTGCAGGTCGCCCACCGACAGGCCGGCGCCGTCCACATAGACCGGGAAGAACACCTTCGAGCCGCGCGACAGGTCCTTGATGTCGCAATTGCCGCCATGCTCGCGAGGCGGCACGGTGCGCGCGCCCTCGGCGGCGGCCCTGGCTTTCGCGTCGCCGCCGAGGCGCCCCATGTGCGCGGTGGCGGCGAACGGCGGGTTCGCCAGCGGCGGCACGCGCTCCGGGTCGGTGGCGATCAGGCTGGTCTCACGCTCGTTCCACGTTTCCAGCAGCTTCGGATCGGGCAGGCAGCCGATCAGGCCCGGGTGGATCAGGCCGGCGAAGTTCACGCCGGGGATATGGCGCGAGCTGGTGTACATGCCGTGGAAATCCCAGATCGACTTCTGCGCCGACGGGAAATGGTCGGTCAGGAAACCGCCGCCGTTGGTCTTCGAGAAGAAGCCGTTGAAGCCCCACTGGCTGTCCGGCTTCGCGCCGATGTCGAGCAGGTCGACCACCAGCAGGTCGCCCGGCTCGGCGCCCTTCACGCCCACCGGCCCCGACAGGAAGTGGACGATCGACAGGTCGATGTCGCGCACGTCGTCGGCGCTGTCGTCGTTCTTGATGAAGCCGCCGGTCCAGTCGTAGGTCTCGAGGATGAAGTCGTCGCCGGGACTGACCCAGCACGCCATCGGGATATCGGGGTGCCAGCGGTTGTGGACCTGTTCGTTCTCGTAGGCGGACTGGTTCAGGTCGACCTTGATCAGGGTATCGGTCATCTCGTGTGCTCCTCGCTTCGGCAATGTTGCGCAATGAATCGCGTGAATGGCGGCGCGGCCGCGTCGTCAGACGGACAGGTACTCGCGAATCCGGTCGGTATCGCCGGCCTCACGCGTGCTTTGGTGAACGAATCGGCCGCCCTCGATCACGAACAGCCGATCGGCAACCTCGAGCGCGAAGCTCAGCACCTGCTCGGACACCACGATCGCAATATCGCGCGAGGCGCGGATCTGGTTGAGCGCGCGGGCGATGTCCTTGATCACCGAGGGCTGGATGCCTTCGGTCGGCTCGTCGAGCAGCAGCACCTTCGGATCAGTGGCCAGCGCCCGTGCGATCGCAAGCTGCTGCTGCTGGCCGCCCGAAAGATTGCCGCCCTTGCGGCGCCGCATGTCGAACAGAACCGGGAACAGCGCATAAAGATCGTCGGGCACGGTCTGCGACCTGGCGTTCTCGAGGCCGGTACGAATGTTCTCCTCGACCGTCAGCGACGCGAATATCTGCCGTCCCTGGGGCACGTAGCCGATGCCGCGCGCGACGCGCCGGAAGCTCTCGTCTCTCGAGATATCGGCACCGCCCACCTTCACGCTGCCGCGGCTGGCCGGCAGCATGCCGATCAGCGCCTTGAACAGCGTGGTCTTGCCCATGCCGTTGCGGCCCATCACCGCCACGCTTTCGCGCTTGCCGACCGAAAACGCGATGCCGTGCAGCACCTCGCTCTGGCCGTAGCTGACAACGAGATCGTCGACTTCGAGCATGCTGGGTTCCTCCTGTTCAATGGCCGAGATAGACGTCGATCACGCGCGGGTCGGCCTGCACCTTGGCCATCGGCCCTTCGGCGAGGATCTTTCCCTGGTGCATCACGGTGACCTTGTGCGCGATCCGCTCGACGAAGGCCATGTCGTGCTCGATCACGATCATCGAGCGCTGCTGGCAGATGCGGCCCAGCAGTTCGGCCGTGATCTCGCGCTCCTTCACGCTCATGCCGGCGATCGGCTCGTCGAGCATCAGCAGTTCGGGGTCCTGCATCAGCAGCATGCCGATCTCGAGCCACTGCTTCTGGCCGTGCGAAAGCAGCCCCGCCTCCAGATCGAGCACGGCGGCCAGGCCGATTTCCTCGGCCACCGCCCGCACCCGGTCGCTCACCTCGGCGTCGCGCTTGAAGGCCAGCGCGCCGAACACGCCGCGCCCGCGCGGAAAGGACACCTCGAGATTCTGCGAGACCGACAGGTTCTCGTAGATCGAGGGCGTCTGGAACTTGCGGCCGATGCCCTTGCGCACGCGCCGGTACTCGGCGAGCTGGGTGATCTCCTCGTTGCGGAACTTGATGCTGCCGCCGGTTTCGCGGGTCTTGCCGCAGATCAGATCGAGCAAGGTGGTCTTGCCGGCGCCGTTCGGGCCGATCACCACGCGCAGCTCGCCGCGCTCGAGATAAAGATTGAGCGAATCGATCGCCTTGAAGCCGTCGAACGAGACGCTCAGGTCCTCGACCGCCAGCAGGAAGTCGGTATTGCTCATGCTCATGCCCCCCGTTGCGTGGTGTCGCCGAGCCAGCGGCGCAGGCGCGGCCGCAGGTGCGCCTCGTAGAGGCCGGCCAGACCGTCCGGGAAGGCCATCACCACGCCGATGAACATCGCGGCCATCAGGAACAGCCACAGATTCGGGAAGCTCTCCGAGAACCAGGTCTTGCCGAGGTTGACAAGGATCGTGCCGGCCACCGCGCCCACCACCGACATCCGCCCGCCCACCGCGGCATAGATCACCATCTCGATCGAGGGCACGATGCCGACGAAGGACGGCGACATGAAGCCGACCTGCAGCGTGAACATCGCGCCGCCGATCGCCGCCAGCATGGCCGCGACGCAGAACGCGAACACCTTGAACATCGCGACGTCGTAGCCCGAGAAGCGCACCCGATCCTCCTTGTCGCGCATCGCCAGCAGCAAGGTGCCGAGCTTGCCGCGCTGGATCCAGCGGCAGGCCAGCATCGCGCCGATCAGCAGCGCGGCGTTGATGAAATAGAGCACGTACTTGGCCGAGTTGCCCTGGATGTTCCAGCCCAGTAGGGTGCGCAGGTCCGTGATGCCGTTGACGCCGCCGGTATACCCCTGCTGGCCGACGATCAGCACCGAGAGAACCAGCGAGACGGCCTGCGTGATGATCGCGAAGTAGACGCCGCCCACGCGCCGCTTGAACATCGCGAAGCCGACCACGAAGGCCAGCAGCGTGGGCACCACCAGCACCGCGAGGATCGAGAACGGCAGCGAATGGAAAGGCTTCCACCAGAGCGGCAGCGCAGTCAGCTGGTTCCAATCCATGAAGTCGGGAATGCCCGGCGTGGTCTGCGTCCTGGTGGACACGGGATCGGACGATTCGAGCTTGAGGAACATCGCCATCGCGTAGCCGCCGAGGCCGAAGAACACGCCCTGCCCCAGGCTCA
Source organism: Burkholderia catarinensis (assembly GCF_001883705.2). Lineage (GTDB taxonomy): Bacteria > Pseudomonadota > Gammaproteobacteria > Burkholderiales > Burkholderiaceae > Burkholderia > Burkholderia catarinensis. The sequence continues at coordinate 247,079 of NZ_MDEQ02000009.1, read as the reverse complement.
GGACGCCGCCGTAGCCCCAGGCGATCACCAGGCCCACCGCCACGAAGGCATAGGTCAGGTATTTGCCCATCAGGTTGAGTCGAAACGCGTCGAGCGCGAGCGGAAACACGACGACGATCACGATGGCCAGCAGCACGATACCGGCATAGCCGGAGGCATCGGCGCGGCGCGCCAGCGCGCGCCAGCCGCCGGGCCGGGTGCGGCCGGTGGGCGGCGCGACACCGTTGGCGACAGGTTGGATGGGGTCCATGATGGTTCTCCGGTCGGGAGGTCGGAATTCGGTTGAACGAGCCATGAAGCCGTGACGGCCGGCCTCAGGCGCGGCGCACTTTCGACGCGAACAGCCCTTGCGGGCGCAGCATCAGGATGATCACCACGGTCAGCAGGGTCAGCACGCGCGCGGTCGAGCCGGACAGGAAGAACTCGCTGATCGACTGCATCTGCGCGATGCCGAAGGCCGAGGCCACCGTGCCGAGCAGGCTGGCCGCGCCGCCGAAGGTCACCACCAGGAACGAGTCGACGATGTAGAGCGAGCCGCTGGTCGGCCCGGTCGAGCCGATCGCCGTGAAGGCGGCGCCGGCCACGCCGGCCACGCCACAGCCGATCGCGAAGGTCATGCGGTCGGTGAGTCGCGTATTGATGCCGGCGGCGTTGGCCATCGGCCGGTTGGCGACCGTGGCGCGGACCCGCAAGCCCCAGCGCGAGCGATACAGCGCGAGCAGCAGGCCGCCCGTCATGATCAGGGCGAGCCCCATCACGAACATGCCGCTGACGGGGATGTCGAGCCCCGGCGCGGGCTCCCACGAACCCATCAGCCAGTCGGGCAGCGCAGGGCTGACCTCCTTGGGGCCGAAGGTCGAGCGGAACACCTGCTGCATGCCCAGGCTCAGGCCCCAGGTCGCCAGCAGCGTGTCGAGCGGGCGCCGGTACAGATGGCGGATCAGCGCCCATTCGGCCAGCCAGCCGGCCGCGAAGGCGAGCAGGAAGGCGGCCACGATCGCCACGAAGAAATAGACCGGCGTGAAGCCGTGCCAGACGTTCTGCGCGAACCACGAGAACAGGTAGACCGTGTACGCGCCGATCGTCATGAATTCGCCGTGGGCCATGTTGATCACGCCCATCTGGCCGAAGATCACGGCCAGGCCGAGGCCCATCAGCAGCAGGACACTGAACAGGCTCAGGCCGGCGAAGCCCTGCATCAGCGTGATATTGAAAATGTCGGTAGCGGACATCGGGATCCTCCTCGTGCCGGCAGCCTGGGGCGGCCGCCAGCACGCTGGCTAAGGGCGACGAAACGGCGTGGCAAGAACGGGCAGCCCCGCGCTTACATGTAGCCCTTCGGGAACGGGTTCGGCTGGATCGGCTCGCTCGACTGCGCGACCACCTTGAACTGGCCGTCGGCCTGCCCTTCGCCGATCAGCGAACGGCTCCAGAGGTGGTGGTTCGCATCGACCTTCGCGTAACCCTGCGGCGCGTTCTTCAGCTCGATGTTGGCCGACGCGGCCACTACCTTGTCGACGTCGAAGCTGCCGGCGCGCTCGCAGGCTGCCTTCCAGATCCAGGGGCCGAGATAGGCGGCCTGGGTGACGTCGCCGATCACGGCCTTCTGGCCATAGCGCGCCTTGAACGCCTGCACGAAGGTCTTGTTGTTGTCGTTGGCGAGCGACTCGAAATACTTCATCGACGAATAGAAGCCCGCGAAATTCTCGCCGCCGATGCCGAGCACCTCGTCCTCGGTGACCGACAGGGTCAGCAGGAACTGCTTCTGAGGCGTGATGCCGGCCGCCTTCAACTGCTTGTAGAAAGCCACGTTCGAGCCACCGACCACGGTCGCGAAGATGCAGTCCGGCTTCGCCAGCTTGATCTTGTTCATCAACGAGTAGAAATCGGTCGTGCCCAGCGGGTAGTACTCCTCACCGGCTACCTTCGCATGCAGGTGTTGCTCGATATGACGGCGCGCAATCTTGTTCGAGGTGCGCGGCCAGATGTAGTCGGAGCCGACCAGGAAGAAGCTCTTGGCCTTCTTGGTGTTCGAGGCCCAGTCGAGCGCCCACAGAATCTGCTGGGTTGCTTCCTGGCCCGTGTAGAACACGTTCTTCGACTGTTCGAGCCCTTCGTAGAAGGTCGGGTAATACAGCAAGCCGTTGTCCTTCTCGAAGATCGGCAGCACCGCCTTGCGCGAGGCCGAGGTCCAGCAGCCGAACACGGCCGCCACGTGGTCGTTCTCGAGCAGCTTCTTGGATTTCTCGGCAAAGGTCGGCCAGTCCGAGGCACCGTCCTCCTGGATGATCTGGACCTTGCGACCCAGCACGCCGCCCATCGCATTGATCTGCTCGATCGCGAGCCGTTCGGCCTGGATCGATCCCGTCTCGGAGATCGCCATGGTGCCGGTGGCCGAGTGCAGCTGGCCGACCGTCACCGTGGTGTCCGTGACCGCGAGCCTGGTGGTATTGACCTTCGCCGTCGGCGGGGTCTGCGCGTGGGCGCCGCGAGGCAGGCCCAGCGCCATCAGCGGCGCGGCGGCAAGGCTGCCGATCAGGCGCCGGCGCAGCACAGACGGGGCTTCGTCATCGTATCGATCGTCCATGGACATCCCATTCTCCTTGTCGGTTCGGTCCGCCGGAGCAGGTGGCCGGCGTGTGAGGCGGAATGTAGGAAGCCAAATAAACGACTGAAATACGTCGATTGACGTATATCCCGACGCGCGCCTGGAATGTAACTTGCGTGACGCATCCCACCCGCCATCCGCGCCCCAACCTGGATCACCCGACATGGCCCCGATGCACCAGTCCGTCGCTCCCGAGCCCGATGCACGAGCCGACGGGCGACCTATCGTCACCCAACGCATCGTCAAGGTGCGCCGCGACTACAACGCCTGGGTCGGCGACGAAACGCTCGAGGACTATGCGCTGCGTTACGCGCCCACCTCGTTTCGCCGCTGGTCCGAATTCCGGGTCGCGAACACCGCGATCGGTGCGGTCTCGTTCCTGGTGCTCGAGGCGATCGGCGGCAGCCTGGTGGTCGACTACGGCTTCACCAACGCGGTCTGCGCGATCGCGGCCGTCTCGGTGCTGATCTGGATGACGAGCCTGCCGATCAGCTATTACGCCGCGCGACACGGCGTCGACATGGACCTGCTCACGCGCGGCGCCGGCTTCGGCTATATCGGCTCGACCGTCACCTCGCTGCTCTACGCGAGCTTCACCTTCATCTTCTTCGCGCTGGAAGCGGCGATCATGTCGCTCGCGCTGCAACTGATGTTTCCGATCTCGATCGGCGTCGCCTACGTGATCAGCTCGCTGGTGGTGATTCCGATCGTGATGTTCGGCATCACGCTGATCAATCGCCTGCAGAGCTGGACCCAGCCGCTATGGCTGGTGCTGTTCGTGCTGCCCTACGGCGCGGTGCTCTGGCACCACCCCGCGCTGTTGCGGGAATGGACCACCTTCGCCGGCTTCGCGCCCGAGGGCCGCGCGTTCAGCGTGATCGCGTTCGGGCAAGCCGCGACCGTGGTGTTCGCGCTGATCGTGCAGGTCGGCGAGCAGGTCGACTACCTGCGTTTCCTGCCGCCGCTGACCGCGCGCAACCGCCGGCGCTGGTGGATCGCACTGCTCGCGGCGGGGCCCGGCTGGATCGTGCCCGGCGCGCTGAAGATGCTGGGCGGCGCGTTGCTCGCCTTCATCGCGATCCAGCACGAGATCGGCGTCACGCAGGCCGCCCAGCCGACCCAGATGTACCTGGTCGCCTACCATCTGCTGCTCGACCCGCTCGGGCTCGCCACCTGGGCGCTGCCGGCCACCGTGCTGTTCGTGATCGTCTCGCAGCTCAAGATCAACGTGACCAACGCCTATGCCGGCTCGCTGGCCTGGTCGAACTTCTTCGCGCGGCTCACGCACAGCCATCCGGGGCGCGTGGTGTGGCTGGTGTTCAACGTGCTGATCGCGCTACTGCTGGTCGAGATAGGCGTGTTCGAGGCGATCGGCAAGGTGCTGTCGATGTACGCGAACGTGGCGATCGCCTGGGTCGGCGCGCTGTTCGCCGACCTCGTGGTCAACAAGCCGCTCGGCTACAGCCCGCGCGATATCGAGTTCAAGCGCGCCCATCTGTACGACATCAACCCGGTCGGCGTGGGCGCGATGACGATCGCCACCGTGGTGGCCATGCTCGCGCACGGTGGCGCATTCGGCGAGCTGGCGCGCGCCATGTCGCCCTTCATCGCGCTCGGCGTCGCCTTCGTCGCCGCGCCGGCCATCGCGATCGCCACGCGCGGCCGCTACTACCTCGCCCGGCAGGCCGAACCCGAGCCATTAGCCGGCTTGCGGCGCTGCGCGATCTGCGAGAACGAATTCGAGCATGACGACACGGCCTACTGCCCCGCCTACGGCGGCACCATCTGCTCGCTCTGCTGCTCGCTCGATTCGCGCTGCAACGACCGCTGCAAGCCGCACGCGCGGATCGGCGCGCAACTCGAGCGCGTCCTGCACCGGCTGTTCCCGAATGCGCGGCTCGGCGCCACCGGCGTGCGTCTGGCTCACTACCTCAGCCTGGTGGTGGTGATCTCCCTGCTGCTTGCCACCGTGCTCTACCTGATCTGGTCGCAGAGCGCCGATTCGCTGGCCGCGCCCGGCTCCGCAGCCTGGCACGAGGTTGCCAACGGTTACGTCAAAGTGTTCGTCGTGCTCTCGCTGATCGGCTGCATCGCCGCCTGGTGGCCGGTGCTCGAGCGCGAGAACCGGCGCGTCACGCAGGAGGAATCGCAGCGCCAGACCGAGCTGCTGATGCACGAGATCGACGCGCATCAGAAAACCGATGCCGCGCTCAAGCGCGCGCGGGCCGCGGCCGAATCCGCCAACAACGCGAAAAGTCGCTACGTGACCGGCCTCAGCCACGAGCTGCGCACGCCGCTCAACAGCATCCTCGGCTACGCGCAGTTGATGCTGCAGGCGCGCGAAGATGTCCCGCCCGCGCGGCTCAACGCGATCCGCACCATCCATCGCAGCGGCGAGCACCTGCTCGCGCTGGTCGACGGCCTGCTCGACGTCGCGCGCATCGAGGCCGGCAAGCTGCAACTGAACGTCACGCCGATCGCGCTGCCCGATTTCCTCGCGCAGATGACCTCGATGCTGAGGCCGCAGGCGGTCGAGAAAGCACTCGACTTCGTCGTCCAGCCGGCTGCGCGGCTGCCTCCCACCGTCAAATCGGACCAGAAGTGCTTGAGTCAGATCCTGACCAACCTGATCGGCAACGCGATCCGCTTCACGCAGGCCGGCGGCGTGACGCTGCGCGTCGGCCACACGCTCGACACGCTGACGTTCGAGGTTATCGATACCGGGCCCGGGATCGCACCTGAGGACATGGAGCGGCTGTTCCTGCCCTTCGAGCGCGGCGTCACAGCCAGCGCGAACGATCACGGCGCGGGGCTCGGCCTGACGATCTGCAAGCTGCTCACGCATGCGCTCGGTGGCAGCCTCGAGGTCGACAGCGAGCTTGGGCGCGGCACGCGCTTCGTGGTGAAGGTGTTCGCGCCGGCGGTGCACACGGCGGTGCCGGCGCGCACCGAACTGGCCGATATCGCCGGCTATCGCGGGCCGCGCCGTACCCTGCTGATCGTCGACGACCTGCCCGACCAGCGTGCCATCGTGGCGCAGATGCTCGCGCCGCTCGGTTTCGACATCGTCGAGACCGACAGCGGGATCGGCGCGCTGCGCTGGCTCGGCACGCAAGCGGCCGACGCCATCCTGATGGATATCTCGATGCCGGTCATGGACGGTTACGAGACCGGCCGGCTGATCCGCGAGCGACGCATCTCGGACGCGCCGATCATGCTGCTGTCGGCCAATGCCTTCGCCGACGATCGCGAGCGTGCGATCGCGATCGGCTGCGACGACTACCTCGTGAAGCCGGTGCAGGTGCCGGTACTGCTCGACAAGCTGGCAGCCCTGCTGAAGCTCGAATGGGTCATGACGGACGACGCGCGGACCGACCCGCAGACGGGGGCACCCGATTCATTGACGGCAACGCATGCGGACGACGTAGCGTTCGGCGTTGCCACGACGCAGGGGACTGCGATGCAAGCGGCTGTGTCGCCCTCGGCCGCCACGCATGCGGTCGCGGCCACGCCCGCTCCGGCGGCCCCGGTTGCGTCGCCGGTCCTGCCGCGCTCGACGCACGCGCAACTGAGGGCCTTGCTCGACGTCGGTTACGTACAGGGCTTGATCGAAGCGCTCGACATCGCTGTCGCGCGCCATCCCGGCCTGGCGCCGGCGCTGGCAGCGCTACGCGAACGAGCCGAGCTATTTCAACTGAAGGAGTTCGAGCATGAGCTTGACCGTCTCCCGCTCGGCGCCGATGACTGAATCGATGCGCGCGATCCCCGAAGCCGCGCTGCCCGGCGTGCTCGGGAATCGGTCCGTGGTGCTGATCGTCGACGATACGCCCGACAACCTTGCTCTGCTGTCCGACATGCTGCGCGCCGACGGTTATGCCGTGCTGGTGGCGCTCAGCGGTGACGATGCGCTGAAATGCCTGGCGCGCGTGACGCCCGACGTGGTGCTGCTCGATGCGATGATGCCCGGGCTCGACGGCTTCGAGACCTGCCGGCGGATCAAGCTCGACCGGCGGCACGAGCATCTGCCGGTGATCTTCATGACGGCGCTCGCCGAAAGCGAGCACGTGGTGCAGGGATTTCGCGTCGGCGGCATCGACTACGTGACCAAGCCCGTGCGGCCCGAAGAAGTGTGCGCGCGAATCGCCGCACACGTGCAGCGCTCGCGTGCGCAGCGTTATGCCGATACGGTGCTCGGGCTCGATGCGCGCGCGGCCGTGATCGTCGACGGCGCGGCGGCGATCCGCTGGCAGAGCGCGCAGGCCGCGTCGCGGCTCGCCAGCTACGATGAGCCCGGCCACGACGCGGGCCTGTCGATCGCGCGCGCGATACTGCCGCCGCCGCTGACGCGCTGGTTCATGGAATGGCTCGAGCAGGGCTGCCCCGAGGATGCCGTGTATGAAACGGCCGATAGCGGCGTGCGCCGCTCCGCGCGCGTGAGCGGCACGCCCGATCAGGGCGAATGGGTGATCGTGCTCGAAGCCTCCGACGACGACGCGCAGGTTGCCACGCTGATCGGGCGCTTTGGATTGACCACGCGTGAGGCCGAGGTGCTGCTGTGGGTCTCGCGAGGCAAGACCAACCGCGATATCGGCGACATCCTCGACATGGCGCCGCGCACCGTCAACAAGCACCTCGAACACCTGTTCCGCAAGCTGCATCTCGAGACGCGCTCGGCCGCGGCGGCACTGGCGTTGAAGGCACTCGGACGCGGGTAAGACGCGCTGTGCCGTAGCTTGCGACGGGATTTGAGCCAGCCTTGTTCACCGGCGCTCGACAATCCGCATCGGTATTCCCATCGTCGTACAGTGCAGCCGAAAGCCAGGAACGATGCCCTGGCGGGGCATCATGCCGTTCGATACAGGACAGTCCAGATCCGTTCAGCCGGACTACCTACAAACTGCCGGTGCATGACGACACCACATCGCTGACAGCGATAGTGCTCGATTGCCACTGTCCCGTCACACGCGCCGATTCCAATCAGTGTCATTCCACTGTCGTTGGACCGGTCGGCGGGATGACCTTGAAGGCTCACGCACGCACTACAGAGTTCCACCATGTTTCGCATCCGGCTTGTGATAAACGAACCAGTTGGAAAAGCAACAAGCAGGCAGTCCGGACGCCGGTTACCTCTACGTTTGAATGACTCACCTTTCGAGAGCCAACCTACCGCATCCCGTCCCAACCTGCGGTCATCGAATCGTAGCGTCGTAGCTTGGTATGGCTTGCTCGTACCGAGGGCGCCTGTCACAAATTTGTAATACAAGAACGTGGAACTACGCGAGCGTCTGGTGTCATGACATTACCGGATCACGAATCACCATGCACTGGAATCATATCATTTTCCCGTTCCCGACCGGGAAGATCACGAAAACATCGAAGACGACAAGATTGGTTGAATTACAAGGATTATTCATCCACAAAACTCATCCAATTTATGTGATTGTGAAATTCTTTTTTGCGTACCATTTGATTTCAAGAAAAAAATACATGATTGATCACAATAGCGCGCACCACCTATGACATATTTAATTACAATCTAAAAACGATGAAATAGGTGTCATTTCTGACAAATAATTAGACTTAAATTACTAAAGATTTTGAGCAATACTATTGCCCTCCGGATAATGCACCGAATCCAAGAAATTCCATGCACACCGAGCCTGGGTTCTGGCATATGTCATCCTCGGATCGCCAGAACTCTTTAGCCGATCATTCTTTGATCGGCTTTTTTTTGGTTCTTCGTGGATTTCCGTGGACGTCGCTTGCCGACCCTGAACTGCCCTTCGAGCGGGCGCAGTTCCACCGGCTGGTTCCAAAGGAACTATGACCATTTCGGTTAATTGTGGGGTACTGTATGGCACCTCCGCGAATGACTGATTCCGTAGAAACACTCTGCTAGTGCCCGCCCCGACGGGGGCGACCCGGCCGGCGTTCACGGCCGTCCGTTAGGCGCACATGAGACGGTTGGACAATTTTTGCCGCCGCGCGAAAACGAACAAGCTGAGCCCGTTGGGGGAAGTGCTATGCCGAAGCGCTTCACGGACCGGCCCGACCGTGATCGAGACACTCAGGATTCGTCACTCGAGCGCCGTTGCCTGTGGCAACGTACCAGGACCGGCCGCATCTGTGACACAACACGTCCGCCTTCAACTTTCCCTTCGCATTGAGTTCGAAAATAACCTATGCTGCCTAGACGGGGCGACAGCTTTCATCCGATCGTCTTGAAGACAACGCTGATAAAAAATGATCCTCCGTCCACGAATGCCCGTGATCGCGTTGCTTGCCTCCACTGGCTTCACCTTGACTCCGGCCCTCGCACAAAGCGAGGACGGCCCCCACATTGCCATGCAGATCTGTGCCGGCTGCCATGGTGTAGGCGGGCGTAGCGTATCGCCGATGTTTCCGAAGCTCAATGCGCAGACCCCCGAATACATCGAAGCGCAATTGAAGGGATTCCGCGACCACGCGCGCGGCGAAAACACTGCCCGCGATTACATGTGGGGCATGGCCGCACTGCTGGACGCCGCCGCCGTCAAATCGCTGGCCGACTATTTCTCGCACCAGCCGGCAACGCGAGGCGCGACTGGAGATGCCGCCTTGACGGCCAAGGGGCAGAAAATCTTCGAACGCGGCGTGCCGGATAAGGGCGTGCCAGCTTGCGCAACATGTCATGGCGCGGAGGCTCAGGGGGCCGGCGCATTCCCGCGGCTGGCCGGGCAACACAAGGAGTATCTATTACATCAGATCGAGGTTTTCAAAAACGGTACGCGTGGCAATGCGCCTGTGATGAGCGCAGTGGCGCACACTTTGGATGACGAACAGGCCAAAGCCGTTTCTGTCTATCTGCAATCAAAATGAAATGCCGATCGCATAGCGCGTCGGCGGACTTTGAATAATCTATTTCGTATGCCTGATAATTGTGATCAATGCGCAGTTGCCACGGCACCGGGAGATTCACTCATCGCTAATTGACTCGCCTTCGCTACCGATTACTCTAATGAAGAGCGAGATGCGGTGCGACACTGCAGAGGGAGAAACGACCATGACGTCCGCTCTTGCCCGCGATCGAATATCCTGCTGTCTGTTTCGCCGCGCCTGGATTGTTGTACTGGCGGTGCTTTGCCTGCACCAGGCCATTGCCCATATTCGCACGTCAAACAGGGCAAAGCTGCGTGGCGTGTCACGCCGGCGGGCAATTTCCTGAACTGACTCCCTACGGGCGCTGGTTCAAGTTAAGTGGCTATACCCTCGGCGAGCGCAGTGCGGGTGATCCGGCCCACCCACAGATCTATCTGCGCGGGTACAACCCGTACGCACGAATCGCCTTTACCCACGACTGGCACGCCGCACAGCACGAAACGATATGGCTTTGACGATAGCAGGACAAGTGTCAGCGTCAAGCAGCACTTGCATGGGGTGAGCTGCATAGCGCTCCCCGCTGATTCGAGCACAAAGGTCCGCTATCCGGTGCGGATTCAACATTCGAATGTCCGTTGGAAAAGTAGGGGGCAATGGCGGGAGTTGGCTGAATGCCGACGGCCCTCCCCGCGTTCCCCGGTAATCTGCGATGAACCTTTTTTTGCTGGTCCGACACCAAGCACTTATCTGCCGGCTCAAGTTTCGATTGAGCCAGTCATCAAGCGTCGTGCGCTTATAGATATCGCGACGAGGGGAGCTTCTTCCTCGAAATCCGCGAGTCAGGCTTCGTACACAAAAATGTTATCCTTCCCGTCATAAAGAAGCAGCCGAACAAGAAAAAGGCCACTTCGCCCAACCGATACGCGGCACCCGAACCGCTCCTCCCCACATCCGTTCCCGTTGCCCGGCACGCCGGGTATCCGCACGTCAGCCAGCCGATTCACCACCGATCACGCCGGCCGCACGATGCACCGTCACTTTCCTACGGAGACGCGATGACATCTCGAATCGACCGACGAGCCTTCCTGATGTACAGCGCATGCAGTGCGGTGCTGCCACTTCTCGCCGCCTGCGGCGACGACAGCGGCACGCAACCGGCCCGATCACGCGCCATCGCATCGGGTGTCGGGGGAAATGCCGCCCTGCCTATCCATGCTTTCGACGAAAACGACTTGCTGGTTCCCGGTTTCAAAATGAAGCTCGGTGAAATCAAGACGCAAATCGAGCAATACCAGTCGGCGGCGATCGCGATCGCGGATGTCGTCGATTCGGCGTTGTCGGCCAATACGCTACCGGGACTCATCGCCTTCGGCGAGGTCACGATCAAGGCGCTCGCATCGTTCATTCCGGCCGTCGGGCCGATCGTCGGCGAAGTATTCAACCTGCTGTTCAATCACCTGAATACGCTGTTCGAGCGCGGGCCGGATGAAGAAACAGTAATCCGGCGTATTGCGACAGACGAGATTTCGAAAAACAACGTCGAGATCATGCGTCGGACGCTGGCCGGCATCAACGACGACCTGCACTTCCTCGCCGAATTCGTGCGAACGAATGCGCCGCCGTACTCGAGATCGATGGCAGACAGCATTGCCGCCAAGTTCGTGGCGTTCTGGAGCGGCTGCACCATGCTGACGCCGATGTTCCTGATCAAGGGGTCCGAATACCAGGGACTGACAATGCATGCGCTCGCCTGCAGCGCGCAGTTGTCGATGTATGGCGTGTACCTGTCGATGCGTCGCGAACTCGGTCTCGCGCCCGACACGATCGCCGCGACACTGAACGAGATGCGCGAGAAGATCTACAAGTACCAGAACGACATGCGGAAAGTGCTCGCCGATCATTTGAGCTCGCTTTCCGATCCGGCGAAAAAGAACGACTACGTCCGCAATTTCTATACGCTCGGTTACGCGAAGTTTCTCGAATCGGCGAAGACCTACTTCACGGCATCGCACGAAGCGAAAATCGACTTCCGTAACTCGATGGAGATCTATACGAACGACGTCGTGCGAAGCACGGCCGATGCGACGCTCGTGTCGCGCACGTCGTACGTGACGGACCTGCTCGCAATTTGCCATTGCGGCTACGGCGGCGATCCTAGCGTCGTCCGACTGAATCAGACCTTCGTCGATGGCGCCGGCCGGCCGACACACATCGACACGCAAGGTTGCACCGGCGACTTCGATGGCGTGTCGGGCGGCCTGGCCACGATTCAGCGCTCGTTCGCCGCGAATCAATCGAAGGGAGAGTTGACGGATGGCCGCAACTGCATCTGGAAGGCGGCCGTCCGAGGTGCGATCGTCAGTCGTGACGAAGACCAGATCCTGTATGCGCTGCAAATGCAGGACGGCACCGGCGCCCGCTATTCGGCTGCAACCGACGGATACGGCAACGTAGTCGATCTGGTCGACAATCCGGGCTACATACAGTCGTACTCGCCCGACAACGCGGCGAAGCTCGAGCCGGGTTATTTCGTCTCGGCGTTCCTGAGCAATCCGGGCACCTATTCCGGCAAGACCTGCCGCGAGGATTCGAGCCGCGGGGTTCCGTACGCCGGCATGGCACTACGCCACTACTCGTCTGCATCGCAGCTCGCGGAATTGCTCAACGCCGACGTCGGTCTCGAACTCGATCTGACATGTGGTTACAGCACCGTTGATTCAACGACGCTTGGTGCGCCGACAGCCTATCCGGACGTGATGATCGGCAAGTCGATCCTGGTCGGCAAGCACCTGACGTTCGTCGTGACGAATCGAACCGCCGCACCGATCACCTGCCGTCTCATCCCGCTTCTGGCAGACGTCAGGACGACCTCGGACACGTTCGTCAATCTGACGCTCCTCGCGCACGACAAGCAACGCACGCTCGCTTCGGCCACGCTTGCCGCGCACGACAGCGGACCTGCGCTGCTTGGCGAGGACGGCCAGGCGTTCTTCTATTACGAGACGACTGACGTCTTTCCGTTCTCACCCGGCACAAACTACGTGCAAATCGCACGCAACGCCGATCTCGGCGAAAACGCATTTCGCTTCGCTAGCTTGCTCGTCGTGCCGACGCGAACATGAGCCGGCGACGCGCATATCGGGCGCCCCGGCACGCCAGTCATCGTGGCGAGAGCGCCAGACACGCGAGCGTCGACGTCGCACACGAGCTGTCCGGCACTCGCGCGAATGGTAAGCCCCTCGCGACGACCGTTCGCCACGCAACCCAGCCGGAAATCTCCACTTCTGATCGTGACTCATTCCTTCCGAGGTAATCTAGCCGCACTGGCATTTGTTTATACATACTGGACCCGACATGCGGGCCAACCGTAAAGCGTGTGGTCCGCGTCGGCATTGCGGTCGAAAAATCGGATTCGTCCCATTGGTCGCGTCCCTGCCTTAATCGCGCCGTGCCAATGTCATTTTCGAGTTTGACGAAACGGCAGAGATCGAGCAAAGCCTGCCGGCCCAACGCGGCAGCCCGGCCGGGTGGCGGAAAGGCCGCCCAACCGATCCGCTTCGGCGGCAGTGGCATCAAGCAGTGCAATGCGCGGCTTCTCGCCGCGAGCCTCATCCGGGCGTGAAGTCGCGTCCGGTCGCCGCATCACTTTTGTCCCACTTCCGATTATTCTCGAATGAAAGAATTGGTGAACACACAACTGGCAACGGAACAGCCGAGCGCCCTGGCTGTACTCGAAAAACTCGCCGCCAAGCAAGGCATCACGCTCGGAAACCTGTCGTCCGGCGACATGTCCGTCATACTGGCGCTGGCATCCGTCTGCATCGAGGCGAACACGCCGCTCGCCGAGCCGGCCGTCAATCAGGCGCTCAAGCAATGGCTCGGCGAAGCCGGCTCGATGCTGCGCATCGATCATGTCGAATTGAGGCGCACGCTGATCGATCTGCGCTACTGGCAACGCGATGGCTTTGGGCGAAGCTACGAACGCCGGCCGCTGCCGGGCGATCACCCGGCGCACGACGCCGTCGCGGCGCTGGAGTCGATCGACGTCGCGCGCTTCGTGGCCGACGCACGCACTCGACACGAGACCCTGCGCGCTGAACGCATGGCGGCACACGCACGGAAAAACCACGCGGACAACTGACCGGCCGCACATGTGCGTGCCCCGGGATGCGACGCCGGCTCGCGCTCCATTCCGATCGACGCAAATTGATTCAACGATCCGCGCCGGCGCGCGTGACGCGCAGACATCGAGATAGAGACGTGCGATGCGCGGATTCCGAACGCCATCTCCGGCCTGGAGGCGGCAAGATGCCCATTCATTCGACGCAAGACCTTCTCCCGGCCCCGCCTCGGCTGGACGCGCTGGTCGATGCGCGTGCCCGTGAGTGAGCCGGCAATCGTGCCATTGAGATAAGTATTCTTATCACAACACATCTATTTCAGACTGAAACTTGCATTTCCGGAAACGCCCCGCATGCAACAGGGCGTGGCCCGCTCAACGCCCGATCGGCAGCCCGGTCGGCTCGATCCAGCCGAACTTGTACGCGATCAGCAGCGACAGGAACAGCGTGACCGACAGCCCGACGCGCGCCGCGAGCGACCATGCCATCCGCTTGGACTTGCCGCGATCGTGATTCATGAAATACAGCGCGAAGATCAGGCTTGCGATGATCAGCGCGAATGCCACAGAAACCAGCAGGGTTTTCATTGCCGTTGCCTTTGAAGATTCGAATCGGCCTCAATCAGTTCGGCCAGTTTTTGCCGTTCGTCGGCGATGCCGCCGACGCCCGACGCCGGCCAATCCAGCGCGACGCCGTTGCCCAGCGAATCGCGCACGAGCGTCTGGTAGCGCCGGTCGTTGATCCGGCCGTGGTCCATCGCTTCCGAGATCTCGTGCCGGAACGGCAGCGGGAAACTCGCGTACGCGCGCGACAGCGCCGCATATTGTCGCGCATCGATCTCTTTCGACGATGGGATGGCAGTCCAGATCACCACGGCCACGATGGCCGTGAAAGGGATCGCCGTATAGCGAAGAATGAACTTGGTCGGAGTCATGAAGCGGTGGGTCGGAGTCGTCGCGAACGCGGGCCGTGCGGCACGCCATTGTACTGAAAGCCCTATCCGGCTAACAGAGTATGATAATGACATTATCATGGTCATCACATGATTCGAGAACCCGGTATCCGGCGCAGGCGGCGTGCCCGCCCTGCCGTCCGGCACCGGTCTTCCAGTCCGTACCCGCGATCCGCGGCGATTGAGCGAAGCCCTTATGCCAGCGCAGTACTTTCGAAACCTGACGGGAAAACACCGCAGCGCGACCGCGAACCGTCAGCTCGGGTTTTCGCTGGCGTTCGTCGCCGGCGCGACCAACGCCGGCGGCTTCCTCGCGGTCAGGCAGTACACGTCGCACATGAGCGGCATCGTGTCGGCGATCGCCGACCAGACGGCGCTCGGCGACGTGCGGCTCGCGCTGGCCGGCATCAGCTCGCTGGGGGCGTTCCTGGTCGGCGCGAGCTGCTCGGCGATCCTCGTCAACTGGGGGCGCCGCCGCGGCCTGCAGAGCCAGTTCATGCTGCCGTTGCTGGTCGAGTCCGCGCTGCTGCTCCTGTTCGGGCTGCTGGGCAGCCACCTCGCGCTGTGGGAAACGTTCTTCGTGCCGGTGACCGTGACGCTGCTGTGCTTCATCATGGGGCTGCAGAACGCAACGATCACGAAGCTGTCGGGCGCGGAGATCCGCACGACGCACATCACGGGCATCGTGACCGACCTCGGCATCGAGCTCGGCAAGCTGTTCTACTGGAACCGGTCGGCCATCGACGTCGACGCGCATGCGGTAATCGCCAACCGCTCGAAACTGGGGATTCACGGCACGATGCTCGCGTCGTTCTTCGTCGGTGGCCTGGCCGGCGCGATCGGCTTCAAGCATGTCGGCTACGTGTCGACCGTGCCGCTCGCCGCGCTGCTCGTCATGCTCGCGATCGTGCCCGTGATCGACGACCTGCTCGCGTTGCTCCGCGACAGGCGCTGATCGCACGCGAAGGCGGCACATCCGGCCGCGGCGCCGTAAGCGGATCGATTATAATTTGATTAACATACCGACCACCCTCGCCCCGTAATGGAAACGAAAACTGCCCGCCTGACCGTCCTGATCGACCCCGCGAAGAAGGAAGCCTTCGAGATGCTCTGCGCGGAGCAGGATCTCACGCCGTCGCAAGTCGTGCGGCAGTTGATCCGCGAGTACCTCGACCGGCACGGCGTAACGTACAAGACCAAGAGCGCACTCGGCAAGCGGGTGAAGTAACGCGGCCGGACAGGTCGCGCCGGCGGCGCCGGCTACGCGCCGATTTCCCATCGTTCGTGCGATTGCGTACGCCGGACCAGCCGCCGCGGATCGACGCATTCCCCTGCCTTCATGCGCCTCGCCGTGGCCGCCAGCTTGAGCTCGCCGGCCCGGGCGCACGCAAGCGCGCGCTCGAGCAGGATGCGCAGCGACGGCAACCGGCGGCCGTCTTTCCATGCGAACGCGACGAAGTTATTGTCGTCGCCGCACGGCACCAGCGCATACGACGCCCCGAACACCGATCGCAACTGCTCGACGTGCTGCGGCAGCGCCGGATCGTCATCCATGAAGTTGATCGCCAGCACGCCGGTTTCGCCCAGGCGCGCGCGGCACGCGTCGAGGAAGGCGGCGCCCATGCACCGGCCCCGCATGCCGTCGGCGACAAACGCGTCGTGCAGGATCACGTCGGTCCGGACATCCGCCCGTTCCAGATGATCCGCGCCATCGGCGCACACCACCGTGAACCGCGCATCGTCGGCAGGAATCCTGAACACATCGCGCAACGCGATCACGTCCGGATTGATCTCGACCGCGTCGATCGCCGCGCCGGGCAGGTGCCGGTAGCAGTACTTCGCGAGCGAGCCGCCGCCGAGCCCGAGCATGCAGATGTGCGCAGGTTCGGGCTGCAGCAGCAGGAAGCCCATCATCACGCGGGTATAGCCGAGTTCGAGCCGGAGCGGATCGCGAAGCGACATGAAGCTCTGCGTGCCGAAATGATCGAAGTGCAGCGAGAGCGCATGCTGCGTCTCCAGCACGAACGGCCTGCCGTCGGTCAGCGGCGTCGCCAGGAATTTGACGAACGCTTCGTAGGAAGTGCGATCTTCGGCCATGCGCGGCTAGTCGGATGGAAACGTCAATCGTGCGTGCTCAGACCTTCTTCAGGTAGCAGGCCTTCAGCATGAAGCCGCCCAGGTCGGTCTTGCAATCGACTTCGTGATCGCCGCCGACGAGCCGGATGCTCTTGACCTTGGTGCCCATCTTCAGTGTGATCGACGAGCCCTTCACGCGCAAATCCTTGACCAGCACGACCGAATCGCCGTCCGACAGCACGTTGCCGTTCGCGTCCTTGACGACATTGCCCGCCGGTTCGTCGCCCGCTTCGGCGCCGGCGCCGGCCGACCATTCATGGCCGCAGTCCGCGCAGACGGTCAGCGTGCCGTCCGGGTAAGTGTTTTCCATCGCGCATTGCGGGCAGGCGGGGGCGGCGTTCATTGCAGCTTCCATTCGAGAAGAGTCGGGTCGGGTCGGTCGAAAAAATGCCGGGCAAGCAGGCTGCGCGCCCGGTCGAGTGCGGTCCGGGCACGCCCGCCGACGGAGCGGCGGGCCGGTATGGGCGCACACGGCATTATAATGCAATACACATGATCCGGCCGATGCATTATAATCGTCGACTTCGCGACATTCAGCGAACTTGAAAGCGGCTTCAGTGAGGATGCCGGCGTGTTCGCGCCGGATAACGAGCCTCGACCGCCCGGCCGGTGCTCCGCGACCCTGCGGCAAATCGCGAAAGTCCGGCCGCCCGATGTCCATAACACGCGTCGCGAAACCGCGTTTCGCGCGGGCCCGGTGCGTTGCCGGCCCCGCGCCGCGTACCGATCCCGACCACCTGTCCGGAGGCTTTCCAGCATCGTGGCAACCGTTGTGTACGTTCAGATCGGCCCCGCGTGGAACCGCAATCGCGGCCGCGCCGCGCGAGACGCAGCCGTCGACGCGGCACGCCGCTTCGAAAGCGACATCCTGCTGATCGCGAACGGGTACAGCGGCAACGCGAAAGACGGCACGGCCGTCGCGTCGCTGCAGGTGCACGGCGGCACGTCCGCGCAGGTGCTGGCCACCGGGCCCGACGAGGAAGCCGCACTGCACGCGCTGCTGCCGTTGCTGCAAGCGTGCTGACCCCGTGCGCCACGCGATGTCGCGGCAGCGTGCCGCCCACCCTGAATCTCCAATCCACGAGGAAGCGATGAGCGACAACTTCACGTCAAACGCCCCGGACCTGTCAGCGTCCGCCATCTGGGCGCTCGAACGCCTCGCCGACGTCCGCTACGGACGCGACGCGCCGGCGCTCGGCTGGTCGATCGCGCGGGAACTCGTCAGCGCGGGCTTCGTCAGCCATCCCGTGCACGGCCGCTCCGGCGCGTCGATCACGCCCGCAGGGCGGACCTTCCTGAAAAGCCGGAAGTAGATCGCCGGCGCACGGCCGGGCCCGCACCGGTGCCGGATGCCGACGATTGCAGGCCGTTGCGAATGCGTGCCGGCATCGGCGTTGCACGGCCCGATCGGCTGGCGAACAGGCTGCGCGAACCATCGCTATTGCCCTCGCTCGCGCCGGCAGGGGTTTTGATATGATTTCGGCGCCCTGCCGTGCCGGCCGCGTGATCGCAGTCGCCGACGCGTCGAAGCCGATGAAGCGCAACCTGTCCGCGCTCGCGAGCGTCGAGCCGCTCGACATGCCGATCGCCGATACGGGCGCCGCTCCGGCCGTGGACGACAACCTGCGGCAGCGCGGCGTCGACGTGCCGACGATCCAGCCGCCCGGCATTCACCCTTCTTCCGGAAACCGCGATGCCGCTCGTCTCTTCCCCGCCCGTTCTCGACACGCCGCGCCTCGTCCTCGAAGGCCATCCGCCCGGCGACTTCGACGCGCTCGCCACGATGTGGGCCGAGCCGGACGTCGTCGCGCACATCTTCAACGGCGAGCCGTCGGCGCCGCGCGACTCGTGGATGCGCATGCTCGCGTATCGCGGGCTGTGGCCGCTGCTCGGCTATGGCTACTGGGCGATTCGCGAGAAGGTGTCGGGCCGCTATGTCGGCGATCTCGGCTTCGCGGATTTCCACCGGAACATCGAGCCGTCGATTCGCGGCGTGCCGGAAGCCGGCTGGGCGCTCGCGACCTGGGCGCACGGCAGGGGCTATGCGACCGAGGCGCTCGCGGCCGCGCTCGCATGGCTCGACGGGCAGCAGCGGTTCGAGCGCAGCGTGTGCCTGATCGCGCCGACGAATGTCGCGTCGATCCGGGTGGCGGAAAAGGCCGGTTATGGCGAACCGGTGCGCATGCGCTTCAACGACGCGGATTCGTTGCTGTTTTCGCGCGCGTGCCGGTAGGCGCGGCAACCGGTTATCGCGGCAGCGTCGTATCCGCTTCGGGCGCGGGCGATCTGGCCGCGCTCCATCCGTTACCCGGGGCGTGCGTCGATCGTTCGCATCCGGCTCGCTCCGGCCTTCGTCGAACCGATCAGTCCGCTACCGGTTCGTAGAAGTGCATGAAGAGGCTGTTGTCCATCGGCCAGCAGTTTCCGCCTTCATCGAGCAGGATCCAGTCACCCGGATTCACCGGACGCCAACCTTCCGGCGTGGCGACCGCCCACCTGCCTTGACGGCGCTCCACCCGATCATGGTCGCCCTCGACGAACCATCGTGTTGCATCGACATAACCGGCGCGTTTTCTGAATTGCATGTCACCACCAAAAGAAACGGATATCACTGTCGCGTTGCCGCGCGAGAAGCGAACCATGTATCGGCACGGGAAGCGCATGGCGACATCTCGGCGCCCGCCCCCGGCGATTTCCGTGTCGCCTTCAACGCGTTCGTCGCCAGCCTGGTTTCGTACAACGCAATCCAGCCCTCGGTGATAAGCGCATGCAGCGTTTCCCGTGCGACGGCAGAGATCCGCACGTCGATCTCCTGCATTCTGCCGAGCGCCGCAAGCACCTCATCCGGTTGACCGGGCGCAAGCGCAATCACGAACCTTGAACGTGCGTCGGCGGCCCGGACGGCCTCGCTCCAGTCGGCCCGCGCGACCGCGACTTCGATCGCGTCGGTGAGCGCGTCGAGACTCCGGATGACTTGCAACGGCGTCATTTCAACTCCCCCCGTCAGTACGTCGTACCGCCCGCTTGCCTGCCGGGCATGCGTAGTACAGCAAAACGCTTCGTCAAACCCGGCAGGCAACACGATCGGAAACAGCGAGAAATCCCCGCGCATCGTACACGCCTGCCAGGTGCGAGGATTGTAGGGAGCGATACACCGCCACGTCGGTAATATTTTGTAATGATATGTCGAGTAACCTTGCCTGGCCTCGGCTTGGCCAGCATGAGCGACGTTCACGACCGCGGTTTTTTTCGCAAACGTTTTCGTCGGAAGGATGTTTTGTCTCGCATCCCCCGCCGCTTCGCGCCAGCTCTCGCGCCGAACATTTTCGGTCGAATTTCGGGCCGTTCGCCGTCGACACGATTCCACATCGCCATCCATTCGCTTTTCCGCCAATCCGCGGGGATCGCCGTATGGATAGGTTCACCGAACGATCCATATTTCGGCACATTCCGTCGGAATGTTGCGCAGTATCATCCGCCTCGCTTCGGCTGACACGCGTTCGGACTGGGCCTGACCGCTCGCCGTTTTCCCGCTTTGCCCCCTCGTTTAGCGATGCCCATCCGAATCCTGCTCGTCGAAGACGACATCCATTTGTCCGCGCTGATCGCGGACTATCTGCGCAACCATCAATACGAGGTGGACACCCTGTTCGACGGCACCGATGCGGTGTCGACGATTGTCGCGAGTCGCCCCGACCTGGTGCTGCTCGACATCAACCTGCCGGGCAAGGACGGCTTCGAGATTTGCCGCGAGGCACGCCTGCAATATGACGGCGTCATCATCATGGTGACGGCCCGCGACGAACAGTTCGACGAGTTGCTCGGCCTGGAATTCGGCGCGGACGACTTTCTTCGCAAGCCGGTCGAGCCACGCATTCTGCTCGCGCGGATCAAGGCGCAGTTGCGGCGGACCCGCATGCGTCCGGCCGACCGCGCGCCGGAATCGCCCCAGCGATTCGAGTTCGGCAAGTTTTCGATCGACCGGGCGAATCGCAAGATTCGCCTTCCTGACGGTAGCGCGCCTCGCCTGACTTCAACCGAATTCGACCTGCTGTGGGCCCTTGCCTGCCGCGCAGGCGAGGTGGTCAGCCGGGAAGACCTGACGTTGCTGTTGCGCGGCATCGCGTTCGACGGCCTCGATCGCTCGATCGACGGCCGCATCTCGAAGCTGCGCCGCAAACTGCGTGACGATGCAAGCGAGCCGAAACGGATCAAGACGATCCGCTGCAAGGGCTATCAGTTCAGCAAGCACGCGTGGGAATAACGCCGCATACGTGTTGACGCGTCGCGTCGTGCGCCACGCGTGCGGCACACGACCGCACGCGTCGATCGACTGCCCACCGGCCATTGCGCGTGTGCACCGCTACGACCATTGCCGTTCGGCGTCGAGCACCTCGAGGCCGGCCCGCAACCGGACACCGTCACGCGCCCGTCGTCTTGTCGCCGGGCGCGGCAGCGGGTGTCTCCGGATCGCGCGCAAGCCCTTGCGCGAACACCTTCAAGCCTTCGAGCAACGGCGTCAGCGCATCCCACAGCGCTTCGTCGTGCAGCAACCGGTACGCGCCGCGCACGCCGGGCGCGACGTGTTCGTGCTGCGCCGGCTGCCACGCGCCGACGTGGTGCAGCGCATCGGCCGCCGCGAACACGGCCTTGCCGAACTGTTCGGGTGGAATGCGCGACAGGGCCAACACGAGCACCGAGAGGTTCTGCATGCCGCTCTGCATGCCCGGTTTGTCGAGCGCATCGATGAACGTGTCGGCCAGCCGCGCGTTCGCGCTGACGACCTCGTTCGCAAAATGCAGGAAACCATGCCGGTGCAGGCTGCCGAGCAGGTGTTCGAGTGCGTCGTGCGCACCGGGCTCCGCGTGCGGAGGCGTCGTGTCGGGGGGCTCGCGTTCGGTCATCGGTTTTCTCCGGATGGGGCGCCAGGTTGCCGTCAGGAAAACAGTCCTATGCGCGCCGATTTCGTGTATTTCGCCTCTCATCGCGCCGCCGGCGATACCCGGAACAACCCGGTCGTGTCGTCACGCCCGCAGGCGCCGTTCCGTTGTGCGCGCACGTCACGACGCCGGCCCGGTTTCAGGCCGGTCTTCGCCGGTTTCGCGTTCGTCACCGGCATCCGGTTCGTCCTCCCGCGCGGCCACCCGCTTCGCCATGTCGAGGTAGCTCTGTGCCATTGCGCGCAACTCTTCCTCCGAGGCGTCCTCGATCCCGATCAGCCGGTCGCTGGCCGCACGCGTGACGGAAAGCAGCTCGTCGAGCTTCAGGTGCAGCGCGACGCTGTCGCGGTTCTGGTTGCGCTGCAGCAGGAACACCATCAGGAAGGTGATGATCGTCGTCCCGGTATTGATGACGAGTTGCCAGGCATCCGAATAGTGGAATACCGGCCCGGTGGCGAGCCACAGCACCGTGACGGCGACCGCGCTGCCGAATGCGACCGGCGAACCGGCCCACGTGGTCACGTGCGACGCGAAGCGTTCGAAGGCGCGCGTGACGGGGTGCCGGGGCGGCCGGTACGCAGCCGCGACATCGGCTCTGGGTTCGCCGCCCGCATCCTGCCGGATGCGGGAAGGATCGTTCGTTTCGCGCATGGCGCCTCCCGGATGCAACTGTCGATCTCGGCGCGGGGTTCGCTCCCGTATGCACGCGCCGTCCACCCACGAGCATGTCGCATGCCCGGCGATGTTTACACGATGCCGACGAAAGGTTTGCGTGATGTGACGTAACGCGACGCGACGCGCTATCCGATGCCGTCATCGTCCCGCTCGTCGCCCTGCAGCGCGAGCGCCGCGTTCACGAGCCCGACCTGCGCGAGCGTGAACGGGAAATTCCCGCACATGCGCCGCGCCTTCACGTCGTATTCCTCGGCGAGCAGCCCGACGTCGTTGCGCAAGCCGAGCAGCCGCTCGAACAGCGCGTGCGCGTCGGCGTCGCGCCCCTGCATCCGGTAGACCTGCACGAGCCAGAACCCGGCCGCGACAAACGCGCCCTCGTCGCCTTCGCAACCGTCCTCGAAACGCGGCGGACGATAACGGAACGGCAAGCCGTCGTCGACCAGCTCCCGTTCGATCGCGGCGACCGTCGCGACGACGCGCGGGTCGCGCGCGTCGAGCATCCCGGTCAGCGCACAAGCCGGACACCGGTGCCCTATTTACAACCGGGCTGTAATGCAAGGGCCGTTGTGCTTGCCGAACCCGATCGCGCCCGCCGCCTGGTGCGGGTTCGAAGCGATCCGCTCAGAACATGTGCCGGATGCCGGCCATCACGCCGACCTGGTTCTGCCCCGGTGCGGGCGTCGTGCCGCCGCCGCCGGCACTGATCGTGAATGCGGCGTGCGCGCTGTTGGCGAGGTACGCGCCCTGCAGGTAGAGGCCGTCTGCTTCGACAGGAAGTAGGTGCCGCGCAACGCGCCGAGCGTCGCACGCGCGTCTGGCCCGGCACATTGACGTGATGGACGCCGCCGTCGACCTGCGGCTCATCTACGACCTGTCCGACGAGCACGGGATCGCGTATTTGCCGGCGGCGCAACGCGACGATCCGGCGTTGCACGCCTGAGCGGACGCCGGACGGCGATGCAACGACGCGATCAGTCCGGCAGCACGGCCACCGCCTTGATCTCGACGATATAGCCGGGCGAACCGCCCAGCATGTGCGCGCCGACCGCCGTCCACGCCGGCTTCGGGTGCGCATCGAGGTAGCGGTCGCGCACCTGCATGAACAACGGCAGGTCGCGCATGTCGGTATGGAATGTCGTCAGGTCGACCACGTCGCCGAACGATGCACCGGCCGCGTCCAGCACGAGCCTCAGGTTCTCGAACGCCTGCACGATCTGCGCTTCGCGGCCTTCGACCAGTTGCAGCGCCGCATCGCGGCCGATCTGGCCGGATACATAAAGCGTATCGCCGACCTTCAGCCCCGGCGCATAGCCGATCTTCTCGTACACCGCTTCCATTCCCGCCGGAACGATGGCTTTGCGTTCACGCATGGATGTCTCCGTGGCCGGCGTCTTCGCGCCGGCCGGTTGTTTGTCGATGAGCACGGGCAAGCGGCGCGCCGCTCAACCCGTATCGCCGCCCGCGACCGGCAGCACCGTGCCGGTGATATAGCTCGCCTCGTCGGACGCGAGGAACAGGATCGGCGCGATCTGCTCGTCGAGGCTGCCGTAGCGCTTGAGGAAGGTCGACTCGGTCACCTGCCGCACCGCTTCGCCCATCCAAGCCTGTTCCTGCTCGCTGTCGCCCGCTGCATTGCGCGGCACGCGGCGCGGCGGCGCACTGGTACCGCCCGGCGCGGTGGCCACGACACGGATGCGGTGCTCCGCGTATTCCATCGCGAGCGCCGCCGTCAGCGCGTTGACGCCGCCCTTCGCCGCCGAATACGGCACGCGGCGGATGCCGCGCGTCGCGTTCGACGAGATGTTGACGATCGTGCCGCCGCCGCGCGCGATCAGGTGCGGCAGCACCGCATGACAGGTATAGAGCGTCGGCATCAGCGAACGGCGGATTTCCGCGTCGATCTGTGCCGGCTCGAACTCGGCGAACGGACGCATGCGAATCGCGCCGCCGACGCCGTTGATCAGGATGTCGATGCCGCCGAACGTCTGCACGGCGCACGCGATCGCCGCATGCGCGCCTTCGTACGTTTCGAGATCGGCGACGAAGCCGGCCGTCTCGCCCTGCGGCGCTTCGGCGGCCACCTCGGCGACGAACGCCGCACGATCGACGAACAGCACCCTGCCGCCCTCGGCCGCCGCGCGCAGCGCGACGCCGCGGCCGATACCCTGCGCCGCGCCGGTGACGACGACGACCTTGCCGGAGAATCGTTGCATGGTCATGCCGCCTTTGCCGTGACGTTGGGAGTGAACTTCTCGTAGTAGAAGCTGTTCGGCTTCACGCCTTCGTCGTCGAAGTACTTGCGCACCGCGTCGACCATCGGCGGCGGCCCGCACAGATACACGTCGACATCGCCGTCGTTCAGCGCATCGGCCGGAATGTGCTGCGTGACCCAGCCCTTGCGCGGGTGGTTCGATTCGGCGTCCGCGATGACCGTCGCAAAGCTGAAGTTCGGCAGTGTCGCCGCGTAGGCCTCGATCGCATCGACCAGCACGAGATCGAGATCGCGCGTCACGCCGTAGATCAGATGCACCTTCTGCCGCGACCCGCTGCGCGCGAGCACCTCGAGCATCGACAGGAACGGCGCGAGGCCGGTGCCGCCGGCGAGGAACAGCAGCGGCCGCTCTACGTCGCGCAGGTAGAAGCTGCCGAGCGGCCCGTGCAGCTCCAGCTTGTCGCCGGGCTGCGCCGATTCGAGCCACGTGCTCATCACGCCGCCGGGAATCTTCTTGATCAGGAAGCTGACCTTCGCGTCGGCCGGCGCCGACGAGAACGAATAGGAACGGTGCTGGCCGCTCGCGGGCACGTCGATGGTCACGTACTGGCCCGGCAGGAACACCGGCGCGGCCGCGCCGACGTCGAGTTCGAGCACGACGGCCGCATCGTTGTGCTGCTCGACCTTCGTCACGGTCGCGGCAAAGCCGCTTTGCCCGGTCTTGCACGCGACCGACGACGTCGGCACCGCGATCACGCAATCGCTTTGCGGCACCATCTGGCAGGTCAGCACGAGGCCGCCGTCCTTTTCGTCCTCGGTGAGCGCATCGTCGATGTAATCGTCGCCGAGATCGTAGCTGCCGCTTTCGGCGCGGCACTTGCAGGTGCCGCACACGCCGTCGGAACAATCCATCGGCAGGTTGATCTTCGCGCGGAAGGCCGCGTCGAGAACCTTCTCGCCGGCCTTGCAGTCGATGAAGCGGGTCACCCCGTCCTCGAAATTCAGTGCAATCCTGTAGCTGGACATGCGATCACCTCCACTTCCTTTCATGACAAAGCAACGGGCGTCAGACGTGGTAGACGTCGAGCACCTGCCGGATGTAGTCGTTCTTCAGCACGATCTTCTTGTGCGAGATCAGCAGCGCGTCGCCCGCCCGGCGCAACGTGACGAACATCGTGCCGAAGAAATGGTCGGTCACGCGGTAGCGGTGGTTCAGCGTATGAAAGTTGTAGCGCACGTCCACCTCGTCGTCGCGTTCGGCCAGCACCTCGACGTTCGTCACGTTGTGGCTGGTACGCGGCTCGGGCGTCGATGCGCCGCTGCGCTCGGTCTTGATCCGGAACACGCGATCCTCGAGGCCGCCGCGATCCGGGTAATACATCAGCGAGATCTGGCGCTGGTGATCGTCGGTCGGCCGATCGTCGTCGTCCCACGCGGGCATCCAGTACGTGACGTCGTCCGTGTAGCAGGTCAGCCACTCGTCCCACTGGCGATCGTCGAGCAGGCGCGCTTCGCGATACAGCGCGGCGCAAATGGTCCGGTAATCGATGTTCATGCCGCCACCTCCCCGCGTTCCTTCTTCAGCGCATCGCGCATCACATGCACCCAGTGTTCGTGCTGGCACACGAACAGCCCTTCGTCCTCGCTGCGCTCGCCCGAGATGCGCGGGTTCAGCCCCATCTTTCTCGCGTTCTCGTCCGGGCCGTCGACCCACAGCGGCGCGCCGCGCGACAGGTCGTTCCACATCGCCGTGATGCCCGCATAGCCGGCCTGGCACGCGCGGAACTCCTCGAGATCGTCGGCCGTGCCCATGCCCGTCACGTTGAAGAAATCCTCGTACTGGCGGATGCGGACCGTGCGGTCGGCCTCGCTCTCGCCCTTCGGCGCGAAGCAGAAGATCGTGACTTCGGTCTTGTCGACGCCGAGCGGCCGCACCACGCGAATCTGCGTGCTGAACTGGTCCATCAGGAACACGTTCGGGTACACGCACAGGTTGCGCGTCTGGTTGACGATGAAGTCGGCCTGCACGTCGCCGACGCGTGCGCGAATCTCGTCGCGATGCTGGTACACGGGCCGCACTTCGGGGTTCATCGTCTTGGTCCACAGCAGGATGTGGCCGTGGTCGAACCCGTACACGCCCGCGACCGACTTGCTCCAGCTGTTCGCGTCGACGGCCTTGGTGCCGTCTTCCTTGCGGCGGCCCATCGTCGCCGCGTAGTTCCAGTGCACGGTGCTCACGTGGTAGCCGTCGCAACCGTTCTCCATCTGCATCTTCCAGTTGCCTTCGTAGATGTAGGACGAGTTGCCGCGCAGCACTTCGAGCCCGTCCGGCGCCTGGTCGACGATCTGGTCGATGATCACGCGCGCTTCGCCGAGGTAGTCCTCGAGCGGCAGCACGTCGGCGCTGAGGCTGCCGAACAGGAAGCCGCGATAGTTCTGGAAGCGCGCGACCTTCTTCAGGTCGTGCGAGCCGTGCGTGTTGAACTGCACCGGATACTCGGTCGTCTTCTCGTCCTTCACCTTCAGCAGCTTGCCGGTGTTCGAGAAGGTCCAGCCGTGGAACGGGCACGTGAAGCTGCCCTTGTTGCCGTGCTTGCGGCGGCACAGCATCGCGCCCTTGTGCGCGCACGCATTGATGACCGCGTGCAGCTCGCCGGTCTTGTCGCGCGTGATGACGATCGGCTGGCGGCCGATCCACGTCGTGTAGTAGTCGTTGTTGTCCGGAATCTGGCTTTCGTGCGCCAGATACACCCAGTTGCCCTCGAAGATGTGCTTCATCTCGAGCTCGTACAGTTCCGCATTCGTGAAGATGTCGCGGCGGCAGCGGAAAATGCCGGCCTCCTTGTCGTCCTGCACGGCGGTGGCGAGCAGGTGATCCAGTTCGTTGGTGTGGTCGATCGTGGCGGACATGTTGGCTCCTCCCATGCGCGTGCCGCGTCCTGCAAGCACGCTCGCATCGGTATCGTTTGAATCTCGCGGGGACCCGGGCGGCGGCGCATGCGCGCCGCGCCGTCGGGCGGTTAGGCCGTCGCGGCTGCGCGCAGGCGGTGGACGATCTGGTTGTCCTTGCCCTGCACCAGCGGCGTCAGCACGAAGTTGAACTCGATGTCCTGGTACGCATCGGCCTTCATGCCGAGCGCCGTGCCGCCGGTCTTCCCGACCACGGGCGGGATCAGTTCCTCGCGCGTCGCGTACGCGAAGTCATCCCAGATCAGCGGATCGCCGTCGATGTTGAACTGCGTCGTCAGCTTGCGGTGGTCGTTGCTGTCGACGAAGAAGTGCACGTGCGCCGGGCGGTTGCCGTGGCGGCCGAGGCCGTTCAGCAACTGCTGCGTCGCGCCCTGCGGCGGGCAGCCGTAGCCGACCGGCATCAGCGTGCGGAATTCGTACTTGCCGTCCGCGCCCGTCTTCACCGCGCCGCGCAGGTTGAAATCGGTCTGCGCGCCGGTCGGGTCGAAGTGCGAATAGAAGCCGTGGGAGTTCGCGTGCCAGCATTCGACCAGCGCACCGGCCACCGGCTTGCCGTCGAGGCCCGTGACCGTGCCGTGGATCACGAGCGGGCCCGCGCCTTCGTCCGCGTCGAGGTCGATCTTCGAGACGCCGTCGCGCACCGGTGCGCCCGCCACATACAGCGGCCCTTCGATCGTGCGCGGCGTGCCGCCGTCGAGGCCGACCGCCTTGTCCTCCGCATCCATCCGGATGTCGAGATACTTCTCGAGGCCGAGGCCGGCCGCGAGCAGCGCCGCTTCGCCGTCCTGGCCGAGCTTGTTCAGGTAGTTGACGCCGGCCCACACTTCGTCGGGCGTGATGTCGAGATCGTCGATCGCCTTGAACAGGTCGCCGAGCAGCCGCTGGACGATCAGCTGCGTCCGCGCGTTGCCGCCGTTCCCGCCGGCGTTCGACGCGGCCTTCAGCAGGTCCTGCACTTCGCGGGTATCGAAAACTTTGACGCTCATGATGGTGTCTCCACGTGTATTTGGGGGAATGACGGCTTTGCCTGACTCGGACTACCGCGCGACTTTCGTCAGCCCGTCGCGGGTGAAACGCCTGACCTTGTCCTCGTCGAGCTCGATGCCGAGACCGGGGCCGTCCGGCACGGTCAGTTCGAATTCGCTGTAGTCCAGCGGCTGCGTCAGGATCTCTTCCGTGATCAGCAGCGGCCCGAACAGTTCGGTGCCCCACTGCAGGTTCGCGAAACTCGCGAACAGGTGCGCGGAGGCAACCGTGCTGAACGCACCTTCGAGCATCGTGCCGCCGTACAGCTCGATGCCGGCCGCATCCGCGATCGCGGCCACGCGCTGCGCGGCAAAGAGGCCGCCGCTCTGCTCGATCTTGATCGCGAATACATCCGCGCCGTGATGCTTCGCGATGTCGAACGCGCTGTCGGGGCCCTGCAGGATTTCATCGGCCATCAGCGCGACGGGGAAGCGGCGCATCAGGCGCGCGAGTGCCGCGGCCGAAGCAACCGGCTGCTCGACCAGTTCGCAGCCGGCCTCGGCCAGCGCCGGAATCGCGCGCGCGGCCTGCGTTTCGCTCCACGCCATGTTCACGTCGACGCGCACCGACGCGCGATCGCCGACGGCCTTCTTGATCTCGGCCACGTGCCGGATATCCGCGTCGAGCGCCTTCGCGCCGATCTTCAGCTTGAAGACGTTGTGGCGGCGCAGGTCGAGCATCCGCTCGGCTTCGGCGATGTCGGTTGCCGTGTCGCCGGAAGCGAGCGTCCATGCAACCGGCAGGCGGTCGCGCCGGCGGCCGCCGAGCAGTTCGCTGACCGGCACGCCGAGCCGCTTGCCGTGCGCGTCGAGCAGCGCGGTTTCGAGCGCGCTCTTCGCGAAGTGGTTGACCTTCGCGAGCTTGCCGAGGAATGCCATCAGCGTCTGGACGCGCGTCGCGTCCCGGCCGACGATCGCCGGCGCGAGATACGTGTCGATCGCGAGCTTCATCG
The DNA here is from genome assembly GCF_001883705.2 of Burkholderia catarinensis. Lineage (GTDB taxonomy): Bacteria > Pseudomonadota > Gammaproteobacteria > Burkholderiales > Burkholderiaceae > Burkholderia > Burkholderia catarinensis. Next base: position 217,629 of record NZ_MDEQ02000009.1, on the reverse strand, counting down.
CCTCGGGGCTTTCGGGGCCGTACGCCATGCCGGCGATCGTGGTGCCTTCGCCGATGCCCGTCGCGCCGTCGCTGCAGATCACCTTCACGAGCATCAGCGTCTGACCGTGCATCGTCGCGACCGACAGCTTGTGCGGACGGATCGTCGGCAGGTCGACAAGACGGGTTTCGATGCGTTCGACGGTGACGGAGGACATGGGGCACGCTGCGTGTGGGGAGTTCATGGGACGGATTTATACGCGCCGGGGAAATGGAGCGTCCAATACTTTTGGTCGCGGATTTCAATACCTGGCAGGTATTGAAATGCGACTGAATACGCGGAATATTGCAGCGCACCATACTTTTTTGGTTAGGTAGCCGCGCCGGGAGGCTTTCTGGAGCGGGGTCCCGTGCGCTCGGGGCACGGCTTGCGCGGGCGCGTGATGCGGTGGCTGCCCGGGCCCGTGAATCCGGCTGAAACAAGCCGCCGGCACGGGCGGATCAGGGTTTTCCTTAGGGAAAAACGGCGGGACTGACCATCCGGTTTCGACTTCGACTGCGGCGAATGACGGTCGGAAAGCTCGTACGCCGGCACGCGAGCCGTGGCAACGATCGCCGCCGATACGCGTGGCGAGCGTGGCGATCCCGGCCGTTTCGCTCGACGACGGGCAGCCCCGTCGTGAGCGAGTCACCAACGCACCGCTCGCGCCGGCCGCGCGACGCGTGTTCAGTTTCCGCACACGTGCACGCAGGTGGCCACCGGCCGGTGCGGGCGCGGCGGGTGGGAACAAACCCGGATAGCTCGGTTTCGCCGTGCCCGCCTACCTTCGCGGGCATGCCGGTCAGGCGGTGCAAGCCGCGATCCGGCGGGTCGGAATTCCCTCTGGAGCCTACATGAATAGCAGCAGCAACACGGCACTGTTTGACGCCGACGTATGGCGCGGCAAGACTTTCAACGGACGCTGGCACGCGGGTTCGCACGCGGCCGACGTGATCGAGCCCGCGACCGGCCGCACGCTCGGCCGCATCGGCCTCGCGGACGGCGTGGCGGTGGCCGACGCGGCAGCCGCCGCGTATCGCGCGCAGCCCGCGTGGTTCGGCCTGCCGTACGATGAGCGCGCGGCCGTCCTGCGCCGCGCGGCGGCCGTCGCGGAAACGCACTTCGATGCGATCGTCGACTGGCTCGTGCGCGAAAGCGGATCGACGCGCGCGAAGGCGTCGTTCGAAACGTCCGTCACGATCAAGGCGCTGCACGAAGCGGCGGGGCTGCCGTCGCGCGCGGCCGGCGAAGTGCTGCCGTCGGCGGCCGGCCGCCTGTCGCTCGCGCGCCGCCGCCCGCGCGGCGTCGTCGGCGTGATCTCGCCGTTCAATTTCCCGCTGTACCTGGCGATGCGTGCGGTCGCGCCGGCGCTCGCACTAGGCAACGCCGTGGTGCTGAAACCCGATCCACGCACCGCCGTCTGCGGCGGCGTCGCGATCGCCCGCGTGTTCGAGCTCGCCGGCTTGCCGGAAGGCGTACTGCATGTGCTGCCCGGCGACGGCGCGGCCGGCGCCTCGCTGGTCGCCGATCCGCACGTCGCGATGATCCAGTTCACCGGCTCCACCGCGGCGGGACGCAAGGTCGGCGAGGCGGCCGGCCGCTACCTGAAGAAGGTATCGCTCGAACTCGGCGGCAAGAACTCGCTGATCGTGCTCGACGACGCCGATCTCGACCGCGCCGTCGCCAATACCGCGTGGGGCGCGTATCTGCATCAAGGCCAGATCTGCATGGCGACCGGCCGCGTGCTCGTGCAGCGCGGCATTCACGACCGCTTCGTCGCGAAGCTCGTCGAGAAGGCGCAAAGCCTGCGCGTCGGCGATCCCGCGACGGCCGACGTCGGCCTCGGCCCGTTGATCAATGCCGCGCAACGCGACCATGCAGCGAGCCTGGTGGACGCGGCCCGCCGTGCGGGCGCGCGTGTCGAGACGGGCGGCGGCCATCGCGACCTGTTCTTCGAGCCGACCGTGCTGAGCGGCGTCGCGCCGGGCAATCCGGCGTTCGACGAAGAGATTTTCGGGCCGGTCGCGGTCGTCGTGCCGTTCGATACCGACGAGGATGCGATCGCGCTCGCGAACCAGAGCGAATACGGGCTGTCGATGGCGATCCTGTCCGCCGACATCGGCCGCGCGCTCCGGATCGGCGAGCGCCTGAACACCGGACTGCTGCACATCAACGACCAGACGGTCAACGACGAGGCGATCAACCCGTTCGGCGGCGTGGGCGCATCGGGAAACGGCTCGAGCATCGGTGGCGCCGCAAACTGGGAGGAGTTCACGCAGTGGCAGTGGCTGACGATCAAGGGTGAAGCACCGCTGTATCCGCTTTGACAAGGAGACCGAACATGTACACGGAAAACGATACACGCATCATCACCGCGGCCGTCGTGCGCGCCGCCGGCGCGCCCTTCTCGATCGAAGCCGCTCGCATCCGCGCGCCGCGCGGCGACGAGGTGCTGGTGCGCGTCGTCTCGACGGGTTTGTGCCACACCGACCTGATCGTGCGCGACCAGTACTTCCCGGTGCCGCTGCCGGCCGTGCTCGGTCACGAGGGCGCCGGCGTGGTCGAGGCGGTCGGCCCGAACGTGACGACGCTCGCCGCGGGCGACCACGTCGTGCTCACCTACGGCGCGTGCGGCCACTGCCCGTCCTGCGTCGTCGGTCACGGCGCGTATTGCCGGCATTTCTTCGCGCTGAATTTCGGCGGCGTCGACGCCGACGGGCAGACCGCGATCCGCGACGAACACGGTCAACCGCTGCACGATCATTTCTTCGCGCAATCGTCGTTCGCGAGCTACGCGCTCGCGCGCGAGAACAACGCGATCAAGGTGCCGGCAGAGGCGCCGCTCGAACTGCTTGGGCCACTCGGCTGCGGGATCCAGACCGGCGCCGGCGCGGTGATCCATTCGCTCGCGGTGCGCCCGGGCAGCAGCTTCGCGAGCTTCGGCGCGGGCGCGGTCGGCATGAGCGCCGTAATGGCCGCGCGCGTCGCGGGCGCGACGACCATCATCGCCATCGACGTCGTGCCGTCGCGGCTCGCGCTGGCCCTCGAACTCGGCGCGACGCACACGATCAACAGCAAGGAAGTCGACGTCGTCGACGCAATCCGCGAGATCACCGGCGGCGGCGTCGACTTCGCGCTCGAATCGACCGGGCTGCCCGCCGTGCTGTCGCAAGGGATCGAAGCGCTCGGCTCGCGCGGCACGATGGGCGTGGTCGGCGCGCCGAAGCTCGGCACCAAGGCGGAATTCGACGTCAACAACCTGCTGCTCGGAGGCCGCTCGATCCGCGGCATCGTCGAAGGCGACAGCGTGCCGCAGACGTTCATTCCGCAGCTCGTCCAGCTTCACCTGCAAGGCAGGTTTCCGTTCGACCGGCTGGTGAAGTTCTATCCGCTCGAACAGATCAACCAGGCCGCGGAGGACAGCAGCAACGGCATCACGCTCAAGCCGATCCTGCGCTTGCCGCACTGAGCGCCGGGGCGCCGGGGCCGCCCGGCGGGGCGCGGCGCCCCCGCTTTCGGGAAAATACCCCGCTTCGGGCACCGGGCTATATTACGCATTCGCGCGACACGCCGGGCCGGCACGCCCGGCCAGGACATTCGACCCCAAATGGAACGCAGCGTGAAGACGGCACCCGAATCCCCCTCACGGCCGGTCGACCTCGACCGGCTTCGCGCCCGCTTCGCGGCGGGCGAGCCGCTGCCGGAAACGGCGTTGCCGGCCAACGTCGCGCGCTCGTGGCTGCGTTCGCGCGACGCCGGGCTCCGGCCGTGGCAAACCGCTCGCTATGAAATGCAGCGCGAACTCGACGAATCGCGCGCGGACCGGCGGCTGACCCGCTGCGTCGCGCAGGAGATCGAGCAGCTATGGGCCGCGTTCGGCGGCAGCGAATGGGCAATCTTCTGCGCCAATTCGCGCGGCACGATCGTCCATGCGCGGCGCAGCCCGCAGTGCGACGACGCATTGCTGACACCGATCGTCGCCGGGCGCCGGATCGTCGAACCGAACATCGGCACGACCGCGCCGAGCTGCGTGATTCACGACGGCGCCGAGGCTGTCGTCGCGGGCGCCCAGCACTATCTCGACCAGCTGTCGCGGGTGTACTGTCTCGCGGTGCCGCTGGTCGGCTTCGACGGCGAAGTGATCGGCGCGCTCGACATCACCGGCGTCGGCCGGCGCAATGTCGTGCAACTGCGCGAACAGTTCCGGCATGCGGCGCTGTCCGCCGAGCAGCGGCTGTATGCGATGCTGCGCGACTGCCATCTGCTGCAGGTGCAACACGATCCGCGCTGGCTCGGCACGCCGCTCGCGGGTGTCGTCGCGCTCGACGAGGCGGGCCGCGTGCGCGCGGCGAGCCGGCTCGCGCGGCAGATACTCGACCTCGCGCCCGCAGGGCCGCTCGGGCCGCGCGATCTCCGGCAACTCTTTCCCGGCGCGACGCCCGCGCAGCAGCGTCGTTTGCTGACACCGGCGCGCACGCCGCAGCGGATCGCGCGCGACGACGGCAGTCACGTGTGGGTGCGGACCATGCGCGCGCCGCTCGATCGGGCGACGATGCCGCGGCAATCCGATGCGCTCGAAGAAGCCGCCGACGTGTGCGGCACGGCGCTGGCTGCCGGCGCGCAGGCCAGCCTGCACGAGCAGTCGCTCGACGCGATCCGGCGAGCGGTCGACGAGCACGACGGCAATGTATCGGCCGCCGCGCGGCAACTGGGCATCTCGCGCACGACGCTGTACGCGAAGCTCAGGCAGCTCGATGCGGCGGGCATCAGGAACGACAGGCCGCATTGACGCGGCATCACGGGTGACGCGGCGTGACGCCGTGTCACGGGCGGGACGCCGCGGGCTACGCCACCGCCCGCCTCTCATGCAGCCGCAACGCGAGCCACGCGATCGCGGTCGCGCATGCGCCGGCCACGCCGTCGAACGTGCCGACCCAGGGCAGCCCGAAGCCGCCGGCGATATGGTTGCCGAGGAGCACGCCAGCGCCGATGCCGATGCCGACGTTGTACAGCCCCGTCGCCGCCGAACGATCGCGCCGCGCCTGCCTTGACTGCCTGCGCCGATTCCCCCGGCCGCACCGACTACCCTCGCCACGTCGCCTGCACGAGCTTCGCCACCAGTTCGTCGTACACCACCCTGATACGACGGGGCATCGGGCCGCGCCGCGGCCGATAGACGTGCAGCTTCCACGGTTCGGGTTCGAGGCCGGGCAGCAAGCGCACCAGGCGCCCGTCGTCGATGTAAGGCCGGACCAGATACTCCGAGCACTGGCCGAAGCCCGCCCCCGCGCACACGGCCTCGACCTCCACCTCGGCGTCGTCCGTCAGATAGGCTGGCGACGCGGGTTTGAATTGTTGCTCTCCCCGGAAAATCCACGGCCACGCGCGACCGCTCGCGCGGTCGATCAGGCACGTGACCGGCATCGATTCGAGTTCCTTGCGGTTTTTGGGCGCGCCCAACCGCTCGATCAGCGACGGCGCGCCGACGACCCACATCGGCAACGGCCCCACCATGCGCGCGACAAAGCGGTTGTCGCCGATCGCCCCGACCCGCACGCCGATGTCGATCTGCTCGTCGACCACCGGCGACGGCACGTCCGACAGCCGCAGATCTGGCACGAGCCCCGGATACCGCTGCGTGAGATCGTTCAGGACCGGCTGGACGTAACGACGGCCCATGCCTGACGGCGCCGTAATCCGGACGACGCCGACCGGCTCGTCGGCCTGGCCGGCCACCGGCCCGAACAGCCCGTCGACGGCGGAAAGCGCCGCCTGCGCGTCACGCGCGAAAGACTGCCCGAAGGCGGTAATCCGGATCCGCCGGGTTGTCCGGTGAAACAGGGTTTCGCCCAGCATCTCCTCCAGCTCGCGCACCGCGCGCGTCACGACCTGCGGCGACACGCCGAGACGCGTCGCCGCCTCGCGGAACGTGGGCGCCGCGGCGGCCGCGGAAAAGATCTTCAGGATGTCGAGTCGGTTGAACATGGCGGACCCTTCTGACGCGCGGGAAGCAGTGAATTTAATTCCTGAAATAGGAATTCTGAATGCGCCATTGTTCCATTTTTTTGCGGGCGACGAACGACCACAATGAGCAACAGACGTCGCTTTGACGTGAACGGTCAAACCACCCTGGAGAATCTCATCATGAACGCAAGCACGAAACCGGCCCAGCTCGACGGCCGCATCGCCCTGGTAACGGGCGCCAGCTCCGGCATCGGCCGCGCATCCGCCATCGAGCTCGCCCGTCGCGGCGCGAAGGTCGTCGTCAGCGCGCGGCGCAAGACCGAACTCGATCGGCTGGTCGACGAAATCGCGACCGCCGGCGGCGAAGCCCGCGCATTCGCCGCGGACGTCGCGAACGAAGGCGATCTGCGGAAGTTGTTCGATTTCACGGTATCGACCTACGGGCGCCTCGACATTGCGTTCAACAATGCCGGCACGGAAGGCGTGTTCGCGCCGCTGCTCGAACAAGACGCCGAACGGTTCGACATGGTGTTCGAACCGAACGTGCGCGGCGTGTTCAATTCGATGAAGTACGCGGCTGAAATCATGCTGCGCCAGGGTTCGGGCAGCATCATCAACAACGCGTCGATGGGCGGGCTCATCGGCTTCGAGAATGCGTCGGTCTATATCGCGAGCAAGCACGCGGTGATCGGGATGACGAAGACCGCTTCGATCGAATGGTTCAGGCGCGGCGTGCGCGTCAACGCACTGTGCCCGGGACTGATCGAAACGCCGTTCCATCACCGCGGCATCTGGCCGTCGGACGATGCGCAGCAGGCTTTTGCCGCATCGACACCGGCAGGACGGTGGGGGTCCGCCGAGGAGATGGCGACGATCGTCGCGTTCCTCGCGTCGGACGATTCCAGCTATGTGTCGGGGCACGCGCTCGTGGCCGACGGCGGCTATTCGGTTGCATGACGCGGCAAGCGCGATCCGGGAAGTGAATTCGCCGGGCACCGGGCACCGGCCGCCCTCGCCGCACGCCGGAACCCGGCGTCGGCTACGCCACCGCCCGCCTCTCGTGCAGCCGCAACGCCAGCCATGCAATCCCGGCCGCGCACGCGCCGACCACGCCGCCGAACGTGCCGATCCAGGGCAGCCCGAAGCCGCCGGCGATATGGTTGCCGAGGAGCGCGCCGGCGCCGATGCCGACGTTGTACAGCCCCGAGTAGATCGACACGGCCAGGTCGGTCGCCTCCGGCGCCAGCTTCAGCACCCACGCCTGCATCGCGAGGCCGAAGCAGACGATCGCCCCGCCCCACACCAGCGTATGCACGGACAGCGTGACGATGTTCAGCGCGCACGGGAACAGGATCAGCAGGCAGCCCGACAACGCGACGATCGACGCCAGCAGGAAATCGTCCGGCCGGTGCGGATAGACGCGATTGAAGCAGATCGCGGCCGGCATGCCGGCCACGCCGAACAGGATCAGCACGTACGTGATCCGGCTGCTGCTCGCGTGATTGACGCTCTGGACGAACGGCTCGATGTACGTATACGACGTGAAGTGCGCGGACACCACGAGCACGGTGATCGCGTACAGCGCCACCAGCGCCGGCTTGCGCAGAAACACGCCGACGCTGCCGAGCGATCCGGCGCCCTGGCTCGGGAGTACCGGCAACGTGGCACGCAGCAACAGCAACGTGACGCCCGCCGCACCGCCGATGATCAGGAACGTCACGCGCCAGCCGAACGCCTCGCCGATCACGCGCCCGAGCGGAATGCCGGCGACCATCGCGATCGACGTGCCCATCGCGAGCAGGCTGAGCGCGCGGCTTTTGCGGTCGCTCGGCGCGAGCCGCACGGCCAGCGGGACGGAAATCGACCAGAACACCGCATGCGCGCAGGCGATGCCCAGCCGGCCGATCATCAACACCGTGAAATTCCACGCGACGCCGGTCACGACGTGGCTGGCGATGAACACCAGCAGCGCCCAGACCAGCAGCTTGCGCCGCTCGACGTGGCGCGTGACCAGCGTCAGCGGCAGGGACACGACAGCGACGGCCCACGCGTAGATCGTCAGCATCAGCCCGACGTCGGTCGGCTGCATGTGCAGGCTGTCGCCGATCGCGCCGAGCAGCGCGACGGGGACGAATTCGGTGGTGTTGAAGATGAAGGCGGCGAGTGCGAGGGCCAATACGCCCCACCACGAGTGTTCGGAACTGATGGCGTCGGGTGTTGCCATACGTGGAATCGACGAGACGAGGGTTGGGAGCGCGTCCGGTACGGAAAGCCCGGCCCGGCGCATCGCCGCGATTGTATCAGCGGCGCTTGACGCGTCGCGGCACGTCGCGGCACGTCGCAGCGGCGGGACATGACGATGACACGGCCATCCGCGGATAATGTGTCGACAGGATTTTCGCGGACGATACGCCCGAACCTCATCGGGCCAGGAGATTTACATGCGCATTGAAACGTCGTTTCTGTTCGATCTCGACGGCACGCTCGTCGACAGCGTCTATCAGCACGTGCTCGCGTGGAAAGAAGCGCTCGATGCCGAGGGCATCGAACTGTCGGTATGGCGCATCCACCGCAAGATCGGGATGAGCGGCGGCCTGTTCCTGAACCAGCTGCTGCGCGAGACGGCGGGCGACATCGACGCCGAGCGCGTCGAACGGCTTGCCCGGCTGCATGCGGCCGCGTACCAGCGGCTGCGCGCGCAGGTCCGGCCGCTGCCGGGCGCGCGCGAGCTGCTGGCCGCGCTGTCGAGCGCGGGCATCCGCTGGGCGATCGCCACCAGCGGGCGGATGGAGACGGCCGCCATCAATCTCGAGGCGCTCGGCGTCGATCCGGCGAAACAGGTCGTCGTCACGCGCGACCAGGTGAAATATGCAAAGCCGGACCCCGACCTGTTCCTGACCGCGGCCGCGCAACTGAACGTGCCGATCGAACACACGGTCGTGGTCGGCGACAGCATCTGGGACATGCTCGCCGCGAGCCGCTGCCGCGCGCTCGGCGTCGGGCTGCTGTCGGGCGGCTACGGCAGCGATGAGCTGGAACGCGCGGGCGCGCTGCGCGTGTATGACGATCCGGCGGACCTGCTGTGGCATCTCGATGAAATTGCCGCGCGGCCCTGAACCGCCCGGATCGCCGAAAGCACCTTCGCCGGACCGGCATCGGGCCTGTCACGCCGTCCGCGTCCGGCCACGCCTCGCCGTACCGGCACGCAGCCGCGCTGCTGCTCAATCGTCGTCGATGCGCTTGTCGATCAGGTAGCGGCCGCGCTCGACGCCAGCAAGCAGGGCTTCTTTCTCGGTCAGCCAGTCGGGGCCGGCGACCGCCGGCACGACCACCTCGATGCGCGCGCCGCCGACATACACCTGCACCTCGTCGTGCCACGCGCCGCTGTCGTTGCGCCGCGCCCACACGCGGATTTCGTGGCCGCGATACGGGTCGCGAACCTGTGCGTCCTGTTGATCTTGCACGGTGGCCTCCTATCCTTATCTACGATGGCGATGCAAAAAATGCGCGCCGCATGATCGCCGCGCGCCCAGTCGGCGCTGCACGCACGTACCGTGCCCGGTGCCCGCGGCCGGCACGCGGCTTGCGCCCCCGTTTGCGCGTCGACCCGCTACCGGCACCGCTGCATGCCCGTGAAGCGGTTCATCGTCCAGCACCCGGACGACGGATCCGGACCTCGGTGCCCTCCCGGCTTCGTTCCCGCGAACCGGCCTGCGGCCTCGTCGCCCCGCCCCTTCGTCAAGGAGTTTCGTGTGAACCAGACGACCGACCTGCTCTCCTATCTCGTGACGAGCCAGCTGGCCGCGCGCATGCGGTCCGGCGCATGGCTCACGACCGGTCAGCTCATCGGCGCGCAGCGCGTGTGGCTCGCGTGCCATCACGCCGAACGCGGCTGGCTCGCCCGGATCAGGATCGCGAACGCGTCCGCGACGATCGCGCAAGGAATCTACGACATCGCGGTCGCGAACCGCGACCCCGACAGCGGCGAACGTGTGCGGCTCGACGCGGATTCGCCGGAACTGCGCGCGCTGCGCGAGCGTTGCGATGCACTATTGCAGCGCATCGACGGCGGCCCGGACGTCGACGATCGGTAGCCGCCCATACACACGTCGACGTGCGCGACGTACGGCTCGGCATCGCGTATACGGCGCCGCGCACGTTCCCGACGCTGTACCCGGTGTGCTCGCTGGACCGGATCTGGATCCACCCGGGCGAACTGCTGATCGACGTGGTCGTACATCGCAGCATGCGCGCACGGCACGCGTCCGACCACTATCCGCTCGTCGCGCGGATGCGTGGGGCGCCCGCGACGGGCACGCCGCTTGCGCGGTGAGCCCCTTTTACGATCCGGCGGAGCAGCCCATGCGAACCGACATACTGGACGGAAAGGATCTCGACTACTGGTGCGCACGCGCGTTGTGCGCTGATGAAGAAGACACGCTGAGCTTCACGGCCGTCGCGCCGACCGTGGTCGTGACGGCCGCCTGCGACGCGTTCCGGCACCGCGATGCACCGTTCGTGCCTTCGACATCGTGGGCCGACGCGGGCGCGGTGCTCGACCGCGTGGACGACCTGCGGATCGCGCACCACGGCGAAGACGTCGAATGCGACGCGACCTTCGTCGACGGCCCGTCGACCTGCGGCGCACACGGCCCCGATGCACGCGCGGCGCTGCTGCGCGCGTTCGTGCGCGCGCGCTTCGGCGACGAGGTCGACGCCCCGCCGCCGTTCGCGCACCGGATCGAACACGGCGCGGTGGTGCGCTACGACCCCGGGGCGCCGCTTCCCGAAGCGGACGACGATCGGGCCGCCGGCGACAGCACGGATATCCGTTCGATCCCACGCATGTAAGTACACGCGCCCTGCCGCCGTCATGTAAAAACGACAGTCGCCGAACCAACGGCCTCCCGCCCGAGCGCTGCCGCGCGGGAACACCGGGAACACATCCCGGCAGGCACGCGCGTTGCGGCGAACCGGCTTTATCGATCGCCGCCACCTGCCCGCGCCACGCCATGGACTCCACGCCGACTTTCGCTCCCCACATCTACTTCTGCGACGCCCGCCTCGTCGGTCCGCTCGACGCATGGCCGCAGACGTTCGCGCAGATCGCGGGCATGGGCTTCGATCACGTGCTCGTCGGCGCATTCTGGGCCACGAGCGTCGCCGGCTTTCCGCGCCACGTGGCCGATTTCCACCGGCCGGCCCAATCGTTCGCGACGCGCGCGAGCGCACTCGAAACGTTCTCGCGGCTCGCGCAGCTCGCGCACGGCCACGGGCTGCGCCTGCTGCTCGAAGTCGTGCCGGACCGCATCGCGCACGAGAATCCGCTGCGCGCCGAGCATCCCGACTGGTATGTCGAGCACACGCACGACGACGCGCTGATCGACCCGCGGGGCTCCGCGCAGGCACTGGACATCGCGCACGCGAACCTCGGCGACGACGCGGCGCGCGATGCGCTGTCCGCGTGGTGGTGCGCGCACCTCGCCGCGTTCGCGGATGCGGACGCGGCCGGCTTCCTGATCGACGCGCCGCATCATCTGCCGGCCGACTGGTGGCCCGGCTGGCGCGCGGCGCTGCGCCGCGCGCGCCCGGACGTCGCGGTGCTCGCCGGCGTGCCCGGCCACGCGCGCGACGCGCTCGCGCAGCTCGAAGGGGCCGGGTTCGATGCGGTGTTTTCATCGGTGCGCTGGTGGGACCTGCGCGCGCCGTGGTTCGCCGACGAACACCGGCTGCTGCGGCGCATCGGCTCGCCGATCGCGTTTCCCGATACGTTCGACGGCCCGCGTCTCGCCGACGACTGGCCCAACGCGCCGGACGACACCGTCGCGCGCGCCTATCGCCGCGCATTGTGGACGGCCGCGGCCGTCGGCACCGGCTGGCTCGTGCCGATGGGGTTCGAGCGCGGCGTCGCGGTGCCGCTGATGGCGCGCGACGCGGATGCCGCGCGCTACCGCGCCGCGTTCGAGCGTGCGCGCTTCGACCTGTCGGGTGCGCTCGCCGATGCGAACGCATGGCGCCGCGCAACGCCGGTGGCGGCCGCGCGCGGCGAAATCGCGCAGTTGAGCGCGCCCGGCGCGAACGCGACTGCGCTGCTGCGCGGCACCGGGCCGTCGCTCGAACACGACGAAGCGGCGCTGCTGATCGCGTTGAATCCCGATCTCGACGCAGCGGCGACGGTCGACCCCGCGACGATCCTGCCCGGCGTGCCGGGCGGTTTCACGCGCGTCGTCACGCACGATGGCGCGCAAACCCACCCGCCGGCCGCGCTCGAACCGTTCACGCTCGGGCCCGGCGCGTATGCGCTGCTGCATGCGTGGCGGGCGCCGCCCGTCACGACACGCCCCGACGACGCGCGCGAGCGCTCGGCGCTGTCCGCCGCGCTCGCGGCCGACCGGATCGCGATCGAGCGCGTCGAGCCGTCGGTCGACGGCGGCCGCTTCGCGGTCAAGCGCGTGATCGGCGAGCCGCTCGTCGTGCACGCATCGATCTTCACGGACGGACACGCGCATCTCGCGGCCGCGCTCCAGTGGCGCGCGGACGGCGACGACGACTGGCGCGAAATACCGTTCGAAGCCGAACCGAACGACGGCTGGCACGCACGCGTCATGCTGGACCGCGTCGGCCGCCATGCGTTTCGCGTGATCGCATGGCGCGACGACTGGGCATCGCTCGTCGACGACGTCGCGAAGAAACACGCGGCCGGCCAGGACGTGACGCTCGAAGTGCGCGAAGCCCAGCTGCTGCTCGCGACCGCGCTCAAGCTCGCCGATCCGCTCGATGCGCACGCGGTCCCGCGGATGGAACGCCTCGTCGCCGAATTCAAGGACGCGCCGGCCGACGCGCGGCTCGCGCTGCTCGGCGCGCCGCCGTTGGCCGACGCGTTCGCAGCGCTGCGCTACCGCGCGTTCGTCACGCACGACGAAACGACCTACCCGGTCGACGTCGAGCGCCGCGCGGCGCGCTTCTCGAGCTGGTACGAGATGTTCCCGCGCTCGGCGAGCGACGATGCGCACCGGCACGGCACGTTCGACGACGTGATCGCGCAACTGCCGCGCATCCGCGACATGGGCTTCGACGTGCTGTATTTCCCGCCGATCCACCCGATCGGCAGCGCCGCGCGCAAGGGCCGCAACAACACCCTGAAGGCCGGCCCCGACGACGTCGGCAGCCCGTACGCGATCGGCTCGCCCGACGGCGGCCACACGGCCGTGCATCCGCAGCTCGGCACGCTCGATTCGTTCCGTGCGCTGGTCGATGCCGCACGCGGTCACGGGCTCGAGATCGCACTCGATTTCGCGATCCAGTGCTCGCCCGACCACCCGTGGCTCGCCGCGCATCCGGGCTGGTTCGCGTGGCGACCCGACGGTTCGCTGCGTTTCGCGGAAAACCCGCCGAAGCGCTACCAGGACATCGTCAACCCCGATTTCTACGCGCCGGACGCGCGGCCCGGCCTGTGGCTCGCGCTGCGCGACGCGGTGCAGTTCTGGGTCGACGCGGGCGTGCGGATCTTCCGCGTCGACAACCCGCACACGAAGCCGCTGCCGTTCTGGGCGTGGATGATCGACGACGTGCGCGGCCGGCATCCGGACGTCGTGTTCCTGTCCGAGGCGTTTACACGGCCGGGGATGATGTACAGGCTCGCGAAGGTCGGCTTCTCGCAGTCGTACACGTACTTCACGTGGCGCGAGTCGAAGCGCGAATTCATCGACTACCTGACCGAGCTGACCGCCGGCCCCGCGCGCGAGTTCTTCCGGCCGAACTTCTTCGTCAACACGCCCGACATCAACCCGCGCCACCTGCAGAACGCGCCGCGCTCGCAGTTCGTGATCCGCGCGGCGCTCGCGGCGATGCTGGCCGGCTCGTGGGGCATGTACTCGGGCTTCGAGCTCGGCGAATCGGCACCGCTGCCGGACAGCGAGGAATACGCGAACGCGGAGAAGTACGAGCTGCGCGCGCGCGACTGGAGCCGTGCCGCGCATATCGGCACCGAAGTCGCGCGGCTGAACCGCGCGCGGCGCGACAATCCGGCGCTGCAGACCCATCTCGGCCTCACGTTCGCCGATGCGGACAACGACATGGTGCTCGTGTTCGTGAAGGCGACGCCCGCGTTCGACAGCGTGGTGGCGGTCGCGATCAGCCTCGACCCGTGGCATCCGCAGGCCGCGAACTTCACGCTCGATGCGGCGCTGTGGCGCGGCTTCGGGCTCGCCTTCGGCGAACCGCTCGACGCGCTCGAACCGGATGCCGCGCAGGCGCAAACGTGGCGCGGGCCTCGCCAGTACGTGTCGCTCGATCCGCACGTGCGGCCGTATGCGATCTGGCGGCTCGCGCCGTCTCCGGGCGCCGTGCGGGCGGCGGCGCCGAGACCGGACGATGCCCGCCGCCCTTCGGGAGCACACGCATGATGAAACGCGAAGATTCCCTCGACGACGTACGCCGCGCGCAGTTCCCGTCGCTCGCGCCGGCCGGCACGCCGCGCCGGCGCCGCGCGCGCCGCCGCGCACCGGCGCTCTGCGCGGACGATCCGCTGTGGTACAAGGACGCGATCATCTACCAGGTGCACGTGAAGTCGTTCTACGACTCGAACAACGACGGCATCGGCGATTTCCCCGGCCTGATCGCGAAGCTCGACTACATCGCCGAACTCGGCGTCGACACGATCTGGCTGCTGCCGTTCTACCCGTCGCCGCGCCGCGACGACGGCTACGACATCGCCGACTATCGCGACGTGCATCCCGACTACGGCACGCTGGCCGACGTGCGGCGCTTCATCCGCGAAGCGCATGCGCGCGGGATCCGCGTGATCGCCGAACTCGTGATCAACCACACGTCGGACCAGCATCCGTGGTTCCAGCGCGCACGCCGCGCGAAACCCGGCTCGATGCACCGCGACTACTACGTGTGGTCCGACACCGACACGAAATACGCGGGCACGCGGATCATCTTCCTCGATACGGAAACGTCGAACTGGACCCACGACCCGGTTGCCGGCCAGTACTACTGGCACCGCTTCTACTCGCACCAGCCCGACCTGAACTTCGACAACCCGGCCGTGGTGCGCGAGGTGATCCAGGTGATGCGCTTCTGGCTCGACCTCGGCATCGACGGGCTGCGGCTCGACGCGGTGCCGTATCTCGTCGAGCGCGAAGGCACGAACAACGAGAACCTGCCCGAGACGCACGCGATCCTGAAGCGGATCCGCGCGACGATCGACGCCGAGTATCCGAACCGGATGCTGCTCGCGGAAGCGAACCAGTGGCCGGAAGACGTGCAGGAATATTTCGGCAACGAGGACGAATGCCACATGGCGTTCCACTTTCCGCTGATGCCGCGCATCTACATGTCGATCGCGAGCGAGGACCGCTTCCCGATCGTCGACATCATGCGGCAGACGCCGGCGCTCGCGCCGAGCAACCAGTGGGCCGTGTTCCTGCGCAACCACGACGAGCTGACGCTCGAGATGGTGACCGATTCGGAGCGCGACCTGCTGTGGCAGACCTACGCGAGCGACCGCCGTGCGCGGATCAACCTCGGCATCCGGCGCCGCCTCGCGCCGCTGATGGAACGCGACCGGCGCCGCATCGAGCTGATCAACTCGCTGTTGCTGTCGATGCCCGGCACGCCGGTGATCTACTACGGCGACGAGCTCGGGATGGGCGACAACATCCACCTCGGCGACCGCGACGGCGTGCGCACGCCGATGCAGTGGTCGTCCGACCGCAACGGCGGCTTCTCGCGCGCGGACCCGGAACTGCTCGTGCTGCCGCCGGTGATGGGCTCGCTGTACGGCTACGATGCGGTCAACGTCGAGGCGCAGACGCGCGACCCGCATTCGCTGCTGAACTGGACCCGCCGCATCCTGTCGACGCGCCGCGCGTCGCAGGCGTTCGGGCGCGGCACGATCCGCTTCCTGCGCCCCGAGAACCGCAAGGTGCTCGCGTACCTGCGCGAGCTGGACGGCGAGGATCCGGTGCTGTGCGTCGCGAACCTGTCGCGCGCGTCGCAGGCCGTCGAGCTCGACCTATCCGAATTCGCGGGCCGTGTGCCGATCGAGATGACGTCGGATTCGCCGTTTCCGCCGATCGGCCAGCTCCCGTATCTCCTCACCTTTCCGCCTTACGGGTTCCTGTGGTTCGTGCTCGCCGAGCACGGGCGCGAGCCGTCGTGGCGGCAGCCGCATGCGCAGCCGCTGCCCGAATACGTGACGCTCGTGATGCGGCGCGGCGACGCGCGGCCGGACGTCGCGCAACTGCATGCGCTCGCGCACGACGCGCTCGCGTCGTGGCTCGCGCGGCGGCGCTGGTTCGCGTCGAAGGATCGCGCGATCGGCGATGCGTGGCTGAACGTCGTCACGCCGGTGCCGGACGAGCCGTTCCAGTACGCGGAGGCGTGGGTATCCGCGAGCGACGGCGGCGTCGAACGCTACGTCGTGCCGCTCGCGACCGCGTGGGGCGGCGAAACGTCCCATCCGCTGTTCGCGCAGCTCGCGCTCGCGCGCGTGCGGCGCGGCCACACGGTCGGCTACCTGACCGACGCGTTCGCGCTGCCGGCGTTCGCGCGCGGGATGCTGCGCAAGCTGCGCGACGGCGCGACGGTGCCCACGTCCGACGGCGGCCGGCTCGCATTCCTGCCGGAGGACGCGCTCGCCGCGCTCGATCCCGGCGACGACGCGGAAGTACGCTGGCTCGCGGCCGAGCAGAGCAACAGCTCGCTCGTGATCGGCGACGCGATCGTGCTGAAGCTGGTGCGCAAGGTCGCGCACGGCGTGCATCCGGAAGCCGAAATGAGCCGGCACCTGACGCGGATCGGCTATGCGAACACCGCGACGCTCGCGGGCGAAGTCGTGCACGTCGATCCGGACGGCACGCCGCATACGGTCGCGATCCTGCAGCGCTATGTCGACAACCAGGGCGACGCGTGGACGCGTTCGTTCGACTTCCTGCGGCGCGCGGTCGACGAGCTCGCGCTGCCGGCCGCGGACGAGGACGCCGCGACCGAAACCGACGACGAACCCGAAGCGCTGCTCGGCTATGCGGCGTTTGCCGGCATCGTCGGCACGCGGCTCGGCCAGTTGCACGTCGCGCTTGCGCAGCCGTCCGACGATCCCGCGTTCGCGCCCGAACCCGCGACGCCCGGCCACGTCGACGGCTGGACCGCGGACGCGATCGCGTCGTTCGAGCGCGCGCTCGACGTGCTGCGCACGCGGCTCGATGCGCTCGATCCGGACATCCGCGCGGCGGCCGACGCGCTGCTCGCGTCGCGCGATGCGGCCGTGCGTGCGCTCGGGGCGCTCGTGCCGCGCACGCTCGACGCGCAATGCATGCGGATTCACGGCGATTTCCACCTCGGTCAGGTGCTCGACGTGCAGGGCGACGCGCTGCTGATCGACTTCGAGGGCGAACCGGCGCGCCCGCTCGAGCGGCGCCGCGCGAAATCGCATCCGCTGCGCGACGTGGCCGGCCTGCTGCGTTCGCTGTCGTATGTGAGCGCGACCGCGCAGATCGCGATCGAGAAGGCCCCGCCGCAGGCGGCCGACCGCAAGCGCGCGCTGTTCGACCGCTTCGGGCAGGCCGCCGCCGACCGCTTCGTCGACTGCTATCGCACGGCCGCCGAGCTCGCGCCCGCGCGCTTCGTCGACCCGCGCTATGCCGATCGCCTGCTCGCGCTGTTCCTGATCGACAAGGCGTCGTACGAGCTGTGCTACGAGGCCGCGAACCGGCCGGACTGGCTGAGCGTGCCGGTCGGTGGGCTCGCGGCGCTGGTCGAGCGCCTGCTCGACGACGGCGGCGCGCCCGACGACGGAGGCACACGATGACCGATACGCTGTTCGAACGATCCGATATCGATGCCCTGCTCGCCGGCCGTCATCCCGATCCGTTCGCGTGCCTCGGCCCGCACGGGCAGGACGGCCGGCTCGTCGTGCGCGCGCTGCTGCCCGGCGCCGAACGTGTGCGCGCGCTGTCGCCGGACGGCGACGAACTCGGCACGCTCGCGTGTGTCGATCGCGCCGGCTGTTTCGCGGGGACGATCGGACGCAACGGCGGCGTGCCGCATTACCTGCTCGCGATCGACTGGCCGGACGCGCGGCAGGTGACCGACGACGCGTATGCGTTCGGCACGCTGCTCGACGACGCGGTGCTCGCGCGTCTCTCGGCCGGCGACCCGGCCGCCGTGCTCGAGTGCCTCGGGGCGACCCCCGCGCGCATCGACGACACCGACGGCGTGCGCTTCGCGGTCTGGGCGCCGAACGCGCAGCGCGTGTCGGTGGTCGGCGATTTCAACGGGTGGGACGGCCGCCGCCATCCGATGCGGCTGCGGCTGCCGTCGGGCGTGTGGGAGCTGTTCGTGCCGGGCATCGGCGCGGGCGAGCACTACAAGTACGAGCTGCGCGCGGCCGACGGGCGCGTGCTGCCGCACAAGGCCGATCCGTGCGCGCGCGCGACGGAAGCCCCGCCGCGCACGGCGTCCGTCGTCGCCGATGTCGCGGCGCTCGACGCGTTCGCGTGGCACGACGACGGCTGGATGCACGCGCGGCCGCACGCCGACCGCTACCGCGTGCCGTGGTCGATCTACGAGGTGCATGCGGAGTCCTGGCAGCGCGTGCCCGAGGAGATGGACCGCAGCGCGACCTGGGACGAGCTCGCCGGGCGGCTGATTCCGTACGTGCAGGGGATGGGCTTCACGCATGTCGAATTCATGCCGATCGCCGAATACCCGTTCGGCGGCTCGTGGGGCTACCAGCCGCTCGCGCAGTTCGCGCCGTCCGCGCGCTTCGGGCCGGTCGACGGCTTCGCGCGGTTCGTCGACCGTGCGCATTCGGCCGGCATCGGCGTGATCGTCGACTGGGTGCCCGCGCACTTCCCCGACGATCCGCACGGGCTCGCGCAGTTCGACGGCAGCGCGCTGTACGAGCATGCCGATCCGCGCGAAGGGCTGCATCCCGACTGGCACACGTGCGTGTTCAACGTCGGGCGCACCGAAGTCGGCGCGTTCCTCGTCGCGTCGGCGCTCGCGTGGGCGCGCCGGTATCACGTCGACGGCATCCGCGTCGATGCGGTCGCGTCGATGCTGTACCGCGACTATTCGCGCAAGGAAGGCGAATGGGTGCCAAACGTGTACGGTGGGCGCGAGAACCTCGAATCGGTCGCGTTCCTGCGCATGCTGAACGACACGCTGCACGGT
The DNA here is from genome assembly GCF_001883705.2 of Burkholderia catarinensis. Taxonomy (GTDB): domain Bacteria; phylum Pseudomonadota; class Gammaproteobacteria; order Burkholderiales; family Burkholderiaceae; genus Burkholderia; species Burkholderia catarinensis. The sequence continues at coordinate 198,465 of NZ_MDEQ02000009.1, read as the reverse complement.
GCGGCCGCGCCGGCCGGCGTCGTCACCGTCGCGGAGGAATCGACCGCGTGGCCGGGCGTCACCGCGCCGACCGGCGACGGCGGGCTCGGCTTCGACTTCAAGTGGAACATGGGGTGGATGCACGACACGCTTGCGTATCTGCGCGAAGACCCCGTGCACCGCCGCTATCACCACGACCGGATGACGTTCGGGCTCCTGTACGCGTTCTCCGAGCGCTTCGTGCTGCCGCTGTCGCACGACGAGGTCGTGCACGGCAAGGGCTCGCTCGTCTCGAAGATGCCGGGCGACGCATGGCAGCGGCTCGCGACGCTGCGCGCGTACTTCGGCTTCATGTGGGCGCACCCGGGCAAGAAGCTGCTGTTCATGGGCAGCGAATTCGCGCAATGGGCCGAGTTCGCGCATGACAGCACGCCGCACTGGGACCTGCTCGACGCGCCCGCGCATCGCGGCGTGCAGCGGCTGGTGCGCGACCTGAACCGCACGTATGCGGCCGAACCGGCGCTGCATGCGCTCGACTGCCACGCGGCCGGCTTCGCCTGGCTGATCGGCGACGATCGCGACAACAGCGTGTTCGCGTTCGCGCGCCGCGACGAGGCCGGGCACCTGGTCGTCGCCGTCAGCAACTTCACGCCCGTGCCGCGCACCGGCTACCGCGTCGGGCTGCCCGCGCCCGGCCAGTGGCGCGAACTGATGAACACCGATGCCGCGCCGTACGGCGGCACCGATGCCGGCAACGACGGCGCCGTGTGGGCCGAGGCCGTGCCCGCCCACGGCGAAGCGTGGTCGGCAAGCTTGCGCCTGCCGCCGCTCGCGACGCTGTGGCTGCGTCCTGTCTGAATGCCTGCGCCCTCGATACGGAGATCCGCCGCATGCCGACCGCCCTGCCCGCCCGTCTTGAATCCGGCCGGAGCTACCCGCTCGGCGCGACCTGGGACGGGCTCGGGACCAATTTCGCGGTGTTTTCCGCGCACGCGCAGCGCATCCAGCTGTGCGTGTTCGATCCGACCGGCCGCAAGGAACTCGCGCGCCTCGACCTGCCCGAATGCACCGACGAGATCTGGCACGGCTACCTGCCCAACGCGCATCCGGGCACCGTGTACGGGTTTCGCGCGGACGGTCCGTACCAGCCGCAGCACGGCCATCGCTTCAATCCGACCAAGCTGCTGCTCGACCCGTATGCGCGCAAGCTGGTCGGCCAGTTCCGCTGGTCGGACGCGCTGTTCGGCTATCGCCTGCATTCGAACCGCGCGGACCTGTCGATGGACCGGCGCGATTCGGCGCCCGCGATGCCGAAGTGCGTGGTGGTCGACGAGGCGTTCGACTGGAGCACCGACCGGCGCCCGCGCGTGTCGTGGCGCAACACAGTGATCTACGAGACGCACGTGCGCGGCGCGTCGATGCGGCGCGCCGGGTTGCGCCCGCCCGAGCGCGGCACGTTCTCGGCGTTCGCGCATCCGGCGTTCATCGATCACCTGCTGTCGATCGGCGTGACGACGGTCGAGCTGCTGCCCGTCCATGCGTTCCTGCAGCAGCGCGCGCTGGTGCAGCACGGGCTGCGCAACTACTGGGGCTACGACACGGCCGCGTTCTTCGCGCCGGAGCCCGCGTATCTCGCGACGCGCCGGCTCGACGAGATGCGCATCGCGATTCGCCAGCTGCATGCGGCCGGCATCGAGGTCGTGCTCGACGTCGTCTACAACCATACGTGCGAAGGCAACCAGCTCGGCCCGACGCTGTCGTGGCGCGGCCTCGACAACGCGAGCTACTACCGGCTCGTGCCGGGCGACCCGCGCTTTCATGTCGACGAGACGGGCTGCGGCAACACGCTGAACCTGTCGCACCCGCGCGTCGTGCAGATGGTGATGGATTCGCTGCGCTACTGGGCCACCGCGTTCAACATCGACGGCTTCCGCTTCGACCTCGGCGTGACGCTCGGCCGCGAGGCGCACGGCTTCGATCCCGGCGCGGGGTTCTTCGACGCGTTGCGGCAGGACCCGGTGCTCGCGCAGCGCAAGCTGATCACCGAGCCGTGGGATCTCGGCCCCGGCGGCTACCAGCTCGGCCGCCATCCGCCCGGCTTCGCCGAGTGGAACGACCGCTTTCGCGACACCGTGCGGCGCTTCTGGCGCGGCGACGCGGGCCAGCGGCCCGAGCTCGCCGCGCGGCTCGCCGGGTCGGCCGACCTGTTCAACCACCAGCGGCGCCATACCTGGGCGTCGGTCAATTTCATCACCGCGCACGACGGCTTCACGCTCGCCGATCTCGTGTCGTATGCGACGAAACACAACGACGCGAACGGCGAGGACAACCGCGACGGCCGCGACGACAACTGCACCGCGAACTGGGGCGTCGAAGGGCCGACCGACGACCCGGTGATCCTCGCGGTGCGCGCGCGCGTCGCGCGCTCGATGCTCGCGACGCTGTTCACCGCGCTCGGCACGCCGATGCTGGTGGCCGGCGACGAATTTGGCCGCACGCAGCACGGCAACAACAACGCGTACTGCCAGGATAACGAAATGTCGTGGCTCGACTGGGATCTCGCGCGCAGCGACGAAGCCGTGACGCTGATGCGCTTCGTGTCGCGGCTCGCCGCGCTGCGGCGCATGTATCCGGTGATGTCCGCGCCGCGCTATCCGTCGGGCGATCGCGACGGCGCGCCGGGCATGGCCGAGATCGGCTGGTTCGACGAACGCGGCGACGCGCTGACCGTGCCCGCGTGGCAGGACGGCGAGCGCCGCGCGCTGACGATGCGGCGCGTCGGCACCGGCCGCACCGGGCGCACCGAGGCGCTGCTCGTGATGCTGAACGCGTCGTCCGAGACGATCGCGTTCGCGCCGCCCGGGCCCGTGCTCGACTATCGCGTGCTGGTCGATACGGCCACGCCGGACGCCGGCCCGCGCGCGTGGCCGGCCGCCGGCCTCGACGTCGCCGCGCACGCGGCCGCGATCGCCGTCGCCGCCGTGCCGCCCGACCCGCCTTCGTGAGGACCGCCATGACATCCCGTTCCGCCCGTCCGTCCCGTCCGCCACCTACGCACGCCTACGCAGCGTCGTTCGGCGCGACCTGCATCGACGCCGATCGCACGCGCTTCCGGCTATGGGCGCCCGCGAGCCGCACGGCGGCCGTCGAACTCGAGGACGCAGGCGTGCACGCGATCGCGATGACACCTGCCGGCGACGGCTGGTTCGAGGCGGTCGCGCCGTGCGGCCCCGGCGCGCGGTATCGCTACCGGCTCGACGGCGATCTCGTGGTGCCCGATCCCGCGTCGCGCTTCCAGCCGGGCGACGTGCACGGCCCGAGCCAGGTCGTCGATCCGGCCGCGTATCGCTGGCGCCACGATGCGTGGCGCGGCCGCCCGTGGCACGAGACCGTGCTGTACGAATTGCACGTCGGCGCCTGCGGCGGCTACGCGGCCGTCGAGCGGCGACTGCCGGCGATCGCCGCGCTCGGCGTGACCGCGCTCGAGCTGATGCCCGTCAACGCGTTCCCCGGCGCGCGCAACTGGGGCTACGACGGCGTGCTGCCGTTCGCGCCCGACGCGGCGTACGGGCGGCCCGACGAACTGAAAGCGCTCGTCGATGCCGCTCACGGGCTCGGGCTGCAGGTGTTCCTCGACGTCGTCTACAACCACTTCGGCCCCGAAGGCAATCTGCTGCCGCGCTACGCGCCCGCGTTCTTCCGCACGGACCGGCAGACCGCGTGGGGGCCCGCGATCGACTTCTCGCGCGAACAGACGAGCGCGTTCTTCATCGACAACGCGCTGTACTGGCTCGACGAATTCTGTTTCGACGGGTTGCGTATCGACGCCGCGCACGCGATCGACGACGACGCGTGGTTGCGCGAACTCGCGCGCCGCGTGCGCGCCTATGCGGGCGACACGCGCCATGTGCACCTCGTGCTCGAGAACGAGCGCAATGCGGCCAGCCTGCTCGGCCCCGGCGGCTTCGACGCGCAGTGGAACGACGATTTCCACAACAGCGCGCACGTGCTGCTGACCGGCGAGCGCAACGGCTACTACCGCGCGTACGCCGATGCGCCGCTGCGCCATTTCGCGCGCACGCTCGGCGAAGGCTTCGCGTACCAGGGCGAACCGTCGCCGCTGCACGACGGCGCCGCGCGCGGCGAGCCGAGCGCACACCTGCCGCCCACCGCGTTCGTCGCATTCCTGCAGAACCACGACCAGATCGGCAACCGCGCGTTCGGCGAACGGCTGCGCGCGCTCGCGAACGACGACGCGGTGCGCGCGGTCACCGCGCTGATGCTGCTCGCGCCGTCGATCCCGCTGCTGTTCATGGGCGAGGAAGACGGCAGCACGCAGCCGTTCCAGTTCTTCACCGACTATCGCGGCGTACTCGCCGACGCGGTGCGCGAAGGCCGGCGCCGCGAATTCGCCGCGTTTCCCGCGTTCGCCGATGCCGCGCATCGCGACGCGATTCCCGATCCGAACGACATCGCGACGTTCGTGCGCTCGTCGTCGAGCCACCCGGCCGACGACTCCTTGCCCGACGTCGCCGCTTGGCGGCGCTTCTACCGCAGCGCGCTGACCGTCCGCGCGGCGCTCGTGACGCCGCACCTGCCGGGCGTGCACGCGCTCGGCGTCGACCTGCTCGCCGCCGACGGCGAGCCGCAGGCGCTCGTCGCGCGCTGGCGGCTTGGCGACGGCAGCACGCTGACGATCGCGCTGAACCTCGGCTCGCACGACGCGGCGCTGCCCGCGCTGCCGATCGGCAAGATCGTGTTCGAGACGCCGCCGCGCGCACGCGACCGGTTGTCCGACCTGCGCCTGCCGCCCCGCGCATGCATCGTGTGGCGCGACGGCGCGGTCAACCAGGATGCGCGGCAGCACCGCGCGAACGGGCAAAGCCGATCATGACGACCGACGTATCGATCGCGGCACTCGCTCATGCGGCCGGCCTGGAAGCCGACTGGACCGATGCGGGCGGGCTCGCGCGGCGGGTGGACGACGACGCGCTCGTCGCGCTCGTCGACGCGCTCGGCTGGCCGTGCGGCACGGCGCTCCAGCGCGTCGACAGCGCGGCGGCGCTCGCCGAGGCGAACACGGCGCCGCCGCGCATCGTCACCGGCGACGCCGGCCTGCCGCTGACGCTGCCCGCGACGGTCGCGCCGCCGGGCGCGCGCTTCCGGATCTCGCTCGAGACCGGCGGACATGTCGACGGACGCGTGAGCGCGCAGGGCACGCTGCCGCCGCTCGCAATGCCCGGCTATCACGCGCTCGACCTCGGCGAGCAGCGCATCGGGCTCGCGATCGCGCCGCCGCGGGCGCGCCCGTTCGACGCATTCGCGCGGGCCCAAGACGCGGGCAACCGCTGGGGCATCGCGGCCCAGCTCTACAGCCTGCGCCGCACCGGCGACGACGGCGCGGGCGACTACACCGCGCTCGCGCGGCTGGCCGCGCATGCGGCACGGCATGGCGCGCAGGCAGTGGCGATCAGCCCGACGCACGCCGGTTATCCGGCGCTGCCCGCGCACGACAGCCCGTATTCGCCGTCGTCGCGGCGCTGGCACAACGTCGCGTATCTCGACTGCGACGCGGTGCCGGGCGCCGATGCCGCGCGCGACGCACCCGGTGCCGTGCCCGACGCGCCGCTGATCGACTGGCCGCACGTGCTGCCGATGAAGCTGCGCCGCCTGCGCGCGTGCTTCGATGCATGGCGCGCCGGCGACGCGCCGTCGCACGACGCGTTCCAGCGGTTTCGCGCGGCGGGCGGCGCGGCGCTCGACGTGCATGCGCGCTTCGACGCACTGCAGGCGTTCTGCATCGAGCACGGGATCGGCGCGGACTGGCGGCAGTGGCCGGCGCCGTGGCGCATGCCGGGATCGGCCGAGGTCGATGCGTTCGCGCATGCGCACGCCGACGCCATCGCGTTCCACACGTTCCTGCAGTGGTGCGCGACGCGCGCACTCGGCGATGCGCAGCACGCGGCGCGCGGCGCGGGCATGGCGACCGGGCTGATCGCCGATCTCGCGGTCGGCTCCGATCGCGCGGGCAGCGACGCGTGGGCGCACGGCACGACGCTGCTGCAGCGCCTGTCGGTCGGCGCGCCGCCCGACCTGTTCAACGCGGCCGGCCAGGCGTGGGGCGTGACGACATGGACGCCCGCCGCGCTGCGCGCGGACCGCTTCATCCCGTTCATCGAGTTGTTGCGCGCGGCGTTCGCGCATGCGGGCGGCATCCGCATCGATCACGTGCTCGGCTTCGCGCGAATGTGGATCGTGCCGGACGGCGGCTCGCCGCGCGACGGCGCGTACCTGCGCTATCCGGTCGACGACCTCGTGCGGCTCGTCGCGCTCGAAGCGGCGCGCCATCGCGCGATCGCGATCGGCGAGGATCTCGGCACCGTGCCGGCGGGTTTTCGCGAACGGCTCGGTGCGCAGGGCGTCGCGGGCATGCGCGTGCTGTGGTTCGAGCGCGATGCGGACGGCGCGTTCCGGCCGCCGTCCGCATGGGATCGCGATGCGATCGCGACGACGTCGACGCACGATTTGCCGACCGTGGCCGGCTGGTGGCGCGGGGTCGACCTGGGGTGGCGGCAGGTCGCGGCGGAGGCCGAGGCCAACGCCGCCAGGCAGCAAACCGGCACGGGCGCGCACGATGCGGCCGGCGCCGTGCCGGACGATGCGAGCGCGCACGATTCCGACGAAAGCGTGCAACGCACGGCCGCCGCGCATGACGCCGCGCCGCGCGCGGAAGCAGACGGCGGCGCGCTCCCGCCCGCCGCTCATCCCGGCCTCGTCGCCCCGCACGCGCAACGCGCCGCCGAACGCGCGGCGCTGTGGCGCGCGTTGCAGCGCGCCGGCTGCGCACCGGCCGGCGACGCCGCCCCGCCCGCCGACGCGCCGCCGGTGAGCGCGATCCTCGCGTACGTCGCGCGCAGCCCGTCGCCGCTCGCGATCGTGCCGCTCGAGGATCTGCTCGCGCTGGACGCGCAGCCGAACCTGCCCGGGCCGCCGTGCGGCCATCCGAACTGGCGGCAACGCCTGCCGCGTGCGATCGACACGCTGTTCGACGCCGACGCGCGCGAACGCATCGCGGCAATCGTGCAAGCGCGCCGCTCGCGAGGGCGCGGCACATGACCCCGCGCGCGACGCTGCGGCTGCAGCTGCATGCGGGCTTCACGTTCGACGACGCAGCCGCGCACGCCGACTACTTCGCGCGGCTCGGCGTGAGCCACCTGTACCTGTCGCCGGTCTCGACGGCCGAGCCCGGTTCGCTGCACGGCTACGACACGGTCGACTACGGCGCGCTCAATCCGGAACTGGGCGGCGAAGCCGGTTTCGTGCGGCTCGCCGACGCGCTGCGCGCGCGCGGGATCGGCGTGATCGTCGACATCGTGCCGAATCACATGGGCGTCGGCGGATCGTCGAACGCCTGGTGGAACGACGTGCTCGAATGGGGGCCCGCGAGCCCGTACGCGCGCCATTTCGACATCGACTGGCATCCGCCCGACACGGCGCTCGACGGCAAGGTGCTGCTGCCCTGCCTCGGCGCGCCGTACGGCGATGCGCTCGCGGCCGGCGACATCACGCTCGGCGCCGATCCGGCCACCGGCCGCTTCTTCGTGTCGTGCCCCGGGTGGCGGCTGCCGGTGGCCGCCGCCACCTACGCGGAGATCCTGCGCGTCGCGAACCGCGCGGACCTGAATGCGCTCGCCGAACGCTTCGACGCCGCGCCGGTACGCGACGGCGCGCGGCTAGCCGCCGCGCATGCGGCGTTGCGCGATCACGCGGCCGCGCAGGGCCCGCATGCGCTCGACGCGGTGCTGCGCGGCGCCGATCCGCGCCGCGCACGCTCGCGCGCCTGCCTGCACCGGCTGCTCGAACGCCAGCACTATCGGCTCGCATGGTGGCGCACGGCCGCCGACGAACTGAACTGGCGGCGCTTCTTCGACATCGCGACGCTCGCGGCCATCCGCGTCGACGACGATGCGGTGTTCGACGCCGTTCATGCGCTGCCGCTGCGGCTGCACGCGGCCGGGCTCGTCGACGGCGTGCGCGTCGATCACGTCGACGGCCTCGCCGATCCGCGCGCGTATTGCCGGCGGCTGCATGAGCGACTCGCCGCGCAGCGCGACGCGCGGCCGTACGTCGTCGTCGAGAAGATCCTCGCGCCCGGCGAGGCGCTGTGCGCCGACTGGCCCGTCGACGGCACGACCGGCTACGACTTCATGAACGACGTCGGCGCGCTGCTGCACGATCCGGCCGGCGCCGCGCCGCTGGCCGCGCACTGGGCGTCGGTGTCGGGATCATCGCGAACGTTCGCGCAGGAGGCGCTCGACGCCAAGCGGCGCGTGCTGATGCGCCAGCTCGCCGTCGAGCATGCGCGCGCCGCGCGGGCATTGCACGGCATTGCGCGTACCGCGCCCGCGACGCGCGACGTGAGCCTGGTCGCGATCCGGCGCGTGCTCGCCGAACTCGCGGTGCAGCTGCCCGTGTACCGGATGTATCCGGCGCGGGACGACGAACCCGCCGACGCCGACCGCCGCGTGCTCGCGCAGGCGTACGAACGCGCGGGCGCGGCCGTCGATCCGGCCGACCGGTTCGCGCTCGACCATGTCGCCGCGTGGCTCGGGTTGCCGGTCGTGCGCGTGCCGCGCGCGGACGCCGCCGCGCTGCAGGCGGCGCGTGTCGCGTTCGCGCAGCTCACCGCGCCGCTGGCCGCGAAGGGCGTCGAGGATACGGCCCACTATCGCTACGGCCGGCTGCTGTCGCGCAACGAGGTCGGCGCCGACGCGGGCGACTTCAGCCTGTCGCGCGGCGCGTTCCATGCGCGCAACCGGCGCCGCGCGCGCACCGTGCCGCACGGGCTCGTCGCCACCGCCACGCACGACCACAAGCGCGGCGAGGATGCGCGTGCGCGGCTGGCCGTGCTCAGCGAGATGCCCGACGCGTGGCGCGCTGTGTCGCTCGACTGGTCCGTGCTCAACCGGCCGCATCGCGGCGGCGCGCAGCGCGACCTCGTGTGGGCGCCGGGGCCGGCCGCCGAGGCGATGCTGTACCAGACGCTCGTCGGCTGCTGGCCGCCGGCACTCGAACCCGACGATGCGGCGGGGCTCGACGCGCTCGCCGGGCGCGTGGCGCAGTGGCAGACGAAGGCGCTGCGCGAAGCGAAGCTGCATACGGACTGGCAGGCGCCCAATGCGGGCTACGAGCGCGATTGCGAAGCGTTCGTCCGCGCGATCCTGACGCCGCGCGGCGCCGGCGACTTCGCACACCGGCTGCATGCGTTCGTCGCACGGATCGCACCGGCCGGCGTCGTCAACAGCCTCGCGCAGACCGTACTGCGGATGGCGTCGCCCGGCGTGCCCGATCTCTATCAAGGATCCGAGTCATGGGATCACTCGCTCGTCGATCCGGACAACCGGCGCGACGTGCCGTTCGCGGCGCTGGCGGCCGAACGGGTCGACGGGGCGGTAGCGTCGTACCTGCCGGCGTGGCCCGATGCGCGGGTGAAGCGGGCATTGGTCGAGCGGATGCTCGCGTTGCGCGCGCGCTGGCCCGCGACGTTTGCGGATGGCGCGTATGTCCCGCTGCGGGTGCGCGGCGGGCTCGGGCGTCATGCGGTTGCGTTCGCGCGGCGCGACGATGCGGCCACCGTGGTGGTCGTTGCGACGCGGCTCGCGTGCCGGCTGCTCGGCGAAACGCCCGGGTTGCCGCGTGTGGAGCCCGCGCTATGGGGCGATACGGCGGTCGTGCTGCCGCGCGGTGCCGAAGGGCCGTGGGCGGACTGGTTAAATGCGCGCGACGGAATCGATGCGCCGGAGGGCGTGCTGACGCTCGATCGCTGCCTGGCCGCGTCGCCGGTTGCGGTGCTCGTCGCGGCGCGTGCCTGAGGGCGATGCCGATTCGGCCGCGTCCGGCAGGTCCCGCGCCGCAATCCCTTTTGCGCCTTTTGCGCAGGCGCGGATACGACTCCCCGACGTCACGACCACTCTTCCGGCGGCAACGGCCCGCCGTCATCCTCCCACAGCGGCTTGCCCGTCTTGCCGTCATCGCCGGTGGCCACGGGCCCGCTCGTACCCTGATGCTTCGACCGCCGCGTATCGCGCGACGTCGCCCGCACCCGTGTCCGCGCCGGCGCCACCGTGCGCTGCGCGCCGCCGCGACGCTCGTCGCCCGGGCCCGCATCCTTTTTCTGCCGCGCATTCGAAACCGCGTTCATCTTCGTCTCCCGTGCCGTTGAAACAAGCACTCGAACCACGGCAGCAATTTCGATACCGCCGCCGGGCAAGCATATTGCTGCGCATTCGTACCCTGTCCGCGCCCGGAGGCAACGATGCCGACCGACCTCAACACGCCGCCCGCCGCGCGCCACCGGCTCGGCGAATGGATGGCCCGCGAGGAAACGCACATGGCCGCGTTCCGCGAAAAAATCGCGAACGAAGCGCGCGCGCATGCCGGCGCGCGGCTGCGCACGCCGGCCGTGCAGGAACTCGCGCGGCTGTTCGACGACAACCCGGTACTGCGCATGGGCCTGACCCTCGCGATCGACGAAGCGCTCGCATCGGGATACCGGCTCGGCTACGCGTCGACCGGCGAACTGATGACCGTGATCGACCGCCTGATGACCTACACGCCGCCGTTCAGTGAAGCGAGCCTGATCGTGTGCCCGCTGAACGCGTTCCTCGACTGGCCGATGTGCATGCCGTCCGGCCATGCGGTGTTTCGCGACCCGGCCGTGAACGCGCAACTGAAGCAGGTGCTGAACGTATGGTGCGACTTTCTCGGCGGCCCGCATTCGCGCGCGCATCTCGACACGGCGGCGCCCGACGGCTGGTTCTGCGACGCGGCATGCAAGCGCCTCGGCCTGTCGCAGTTCCGGTATCGCGACGACCAGCCGTACTGGGGTTTCGATTCGTGGAACGACTTCTTCACGCGGCGCTTTCGCGACGGCGCGCGGCCCGTCGCGTCGCCCGACGATCCGCACGTGGTCGTCAGCGCGTGCGAGGCCGCGCCATATCACACAGAATCGAACGTGAAGCTGCGCGACACGTTCTGGATCAAGGCGCAGCCGTATTCGCTGCGCGAGATCTTCACGCCCGCGTGGTTGCCGCTCGCCGAGCGCTTCGTCGGCGGCGACGTCTACCAGGCCTATCTCAGCGCGTACAACTACCATCGCTGGCATGCGCCGGTGCGCGGCGTCGTCACGCACGCGTACCGGGTCGACGGCACCTACTACTCGGTCGCCGACGCCGAAGGCGCGGACCCGGCCGGGCTCAACGACTCGCAGGGCTACATGACGGCCGTCGCCGCGCGCGCGGTGGTCGCGATCGCCTGCGACGATCCCGGCATCGGCACGGTGGCGGCCGTGTTCGTCGGGATGGGCGACGTATCGTCGTGCGTGGTCGAGGTGGTGCCGGGCCAGCGTGTCGACAAGGGCGACGAGATCGGCTATTTCCAGTTCGGCGGCTCGACGGTCTGCCTGCTGTTCGAGACCGGCGTGATCGATCGCTTCCTGTACGCGCCGCCGTTCGACGACCAGACGCCCGTCGTGCAGGTCAACACGTCCGTCGCGATCGCAAGGTGAGCACCGCGCGCGCCACGGCGCATTACGCGTCGGTCACATCGATCGCGTTGTTCAAGTCGGTCAAGTCGTTCAAGTCGGTCGCGCCGTGCCGCTGCATGCACCGCAGGACCGACAGCCCGTCGGCCGTCAACACGGGGCGATACTCGCCCGACGCGTCGTCGCGCTGCATCACGATCAGGTGTTGTTCGACCAGCGCGATAACGTCCTCGCGGTCGATCTGGAGCTGTTCCGGTGCGCGGTGCACCAGGAACAGCGTGGCAAATTCATGGGCGGTCAGCATGTTCGTTTCCCCCTGTGGTCGGCTGCGCGCGATGCGACAACGGCATCGCACCGGCATGCGGCGCAATTCACACGCCGGCCACAGAACAAGCACGCAGGGACCATGCCAATCGGCTTCGCACGAGCGCCGTCGGCGCGCGGCGCGATGTGGCACTACGCGGCACCTGCGAGCCGCTGCAAAGTTTTCAACGACATGTAATGCCGGACGCGCAAAGCGGAAGAACGTCGGGGACGGCAATCGGGTCAGGACCGCGGCCGGAACAGGCCGGCCTTCGCGCTGCCTGCCGGCGCGCGGAAATAGCCGCTGTGCAGCACCACGTCGCCGTGGCGGTCGGCCAGCACTTCCGCGCACGCGGCCTCGATGCGCGCGCGGCCGCGTTCGAACGCAGCGCGCAGATCGGCCTCCAGCGCGGACGGCGCGCCGAAATGATCCTCCAGCGCTTCGACGGTGATCGCGCAGGTTTGCGGGGCGCCATCGACGTCGACGACGAAGCACAACTGCAGCGCCGCGCCATCGAACACGGGCGGCGCGTCGGTCAGCGTCACGCGGCGGGCGGAATCGGTCGGCATCGTCTCAAGCTCCCCGCGCCGCGAGGCGATCGACCAGCGCGCCGTTGAACGCGGGCAGGTCGGCGGGCTTGCGGCTCGTGATCAGGTTGCCGTCGCGCACGACTTCCTCGTCGACCCACTTGCCGCCCGCATGACGGATATCGTCCTGCAGGCTCGGCCAGCTCGTCATCGTGCGGCCCTCCACGAGGCCGGCCGACACGAGCAGCCAGCCGCCGTGGCAGATCGCCGCGATCGGCTTGCCGGCGCCGACGGCCGCCGTCACGAATTCGCGTGCGGCCGGAATCATCCGGATCGCGTCGCCGTTCACGACGCCGCCCGGCAGCACGACCGCGTCGTAGTCGGCCTCGCGCGCATCGTCGAACGTGCGGTCGACTTTCACGCGCTCGCCCTTGTCGACGTGCCGGAAGCCCTGGATCTCGCCGCGCTTCTGCGAAATCACGTCGACCTGCGCGCCTTCGGCCGCCAGCGCGCGCTGCGGTTCGACGAGTTCGGCTTCTTCGAAGCCGTCGACCGCGAGGATAGCCACCTTGCAATGATCCAGCCTGCCGCTCATGAATGCCTCCGTTGCCGTGGCGGCACGCGTCGTGCCGTGCCGGTCGCGCAGCAATCGGCGTGCCGGCGCAGCCGGCTGCCTGCCGCGACGTCGTAGCCGGATCGTTCGCGGTGTTGTATCGACCGGGGAGCGACCCGGGATCGGACGACGGCACGACGGGCCGGCGCCCGTCCACGCCTGTACATCCCGGGCCCGCCCGTACGACGTCGCCCGCACCGGCTGCAAAGATTTCAACGGTGTGTAACCGGCCGGATGCGCCGCCCCCGACACGGATGCCGCCGGCGGCATTCGGCGGCACGGTTACTGCAGATGACGCGCCGCGTCGAGCATCGCGTCGGTCAGTTCGACCGTCAACGTCAGTTCCTCGTCGGTGTCGGGCAACCGGTCGAGCGCCTGCTGCACGGCATCGTGCAGCATCGCATGCACGCGCATCCGCGCGCCTTCGTCGAGTTCCGCGTAGCGTTCCATCGTGTCGCAGTCGAGCGCGAGCACGACCGATTGCCGCGCCGCCTCGGGCGGCGCGGCGACTGTATTCGCCCACGCCGCATGAAACATGACCCTGCCCGTTGCAACGTCGACATGAACCGTCGTATCGGGATCGTCCGTGTCGATCGTGTCGCCGTCGACTTCGTCATTCTCCAGCCAGGTCCGGGAATTCGATTGCATGATGACCTCCTGCATGGTGGCGAGATGGCATGTCCTGCTCGTCTTTCCAGCAAGACCCATGCCGCCGGTGGCACGCGCTCGCCGCGCATGCGATATGAGTTGCGCGGCACGCGGTTTGCGCCGCCAACGCCAGTACTACGCCCCTGTGACCCCATACGGAGCCCATCCAATGCCTTCCGCTACCGCTTCCCACGCGCACGGCAAGCGCCTGACGCGACGCCCGGGCCGCGCCCGCAGCACCGATCAGCAACCCCGCAAGCGCTGGTCCGCCGAAGTCACGCAAACCAGCGACGCGCTCGACATCGAGCCCGACATCTTCAAGTCCGACGACCCGGCCGCGATCGCCGCGTCGCTGAAGCGCTCGGCCGAACACAGCCGCCGCCGCAAGGCGTCGCCGTTCCAGTCGGCGATGTCGATGCTGAACTTCTACGTGAACCGCGCGGGCCGCCACCTGCCGAAAACCCGCCGCGCAACACTCGAACGCGCGAAGCGGAAACTGCGCGAGACGTTCGGCCGCAAGCCCTGACGGGCTGCCCCACCGCCGTATCGGCCTGCCGCGACCGCGCACATGCATGAGACGCTCTGGTACCTGATCATCGGCGCGGTGCTGATGGGCATGGGCGTCGCGACGTCCGCGCTGCGCCACCTGCCGTGCAGCGCCGCGATGATCTACCTGGTGCTCGGCGTCGCGCTCGGCCCGTCCGGCGCCGGCCTGCTGCATCTCGACCTCGAACGCGACGCGCCGCTGCTGCGCGAGATCGTCGAGATCGCGCTGCTGGTGTCGTTGTTCGCGATCGGGCTGCGGCTGCGCGTGCCGCTGTCCGACCAACTGTGGCTCGTGCCGTGCCGCCTCGGGCTGCTCGCGATGATCGTCACCGTGCCGCTGCTCGCCGCATGCGCGGTGCTCGCGCTCGGGCTCGGCTGGGGCCCCGCGCTGCTGCTCGCGGCGATCCTCGCGCCGACCGATCCGGTGCTCGCGCACGACGTGCAGGTGCACGACCCGGGCGACCGCGATCTCGTGCGCTTCGCACTGTCCGGCGAAGGCGGGATGAACGACGGCATCGCGCTGCCGTTCGCACTCGCGGGGCTCGCGCTGTGCGGCGCGCCCGACGCGACGCACGGGCTGCCGCCACTGTCCGGCACGTTCGCGCTGGTCGCGCTGTGGGGCATCGCGGGCGCGGCCGCGATCGGCGGCAGCCTCGGCTGGGTGACGACGAAGACGGTCGGCTGGCTGCGCACGCGCCATGCGCAGGCGCTCGGCCTCGAAGGCTTCTTCGCGCTCGCGCTGATCGTGCTGTCGTTCGGCGCCGCGCAGTTCGCGCATACGTTCGGGTTCATCGCGACGTTCGCGGCCGGCGTCGCGATGCGCCGCGTCGAGCACCGCGCGAGCGGCGACCGCAAGCCGCACGAGGTGATCGGCAAGATCGATTCGGAGGACGTCGTCGCCACCGAGCAGCATCCCGACAAAGCGCACGCGTTCATGGCCGAATCGGTGCTCAGCTTTACGATCGAGCTCGAACGGATCGCGGAAGCCGTCGTGATGACGATGATCGGCAGCGTGCTCGCGACGCTGCCCGGCCCGCTGCTCACGTGGGGCGCGGCCGCGCTGACCGCGATGCTGTTCGTCGCCGTGCGGCCGCTGGCGGTACTGCTCACGCTCGCCGGTTCGCACGCGACGCATGCGCAGCGGCGGCTGATGGCGTGGTTCGGCATCCGCGGGATTGGCTCGTTCTACTACCTGCTGTTCGCGCTCGAGCACGGGCCGTCCGGCGCGATGCGTCCGCTCGCGGCACCGGTGCTGGCTGTCGTGGCGGCATCGGTGATCGCGCACGGGATCTCCGCGACACCGCTGATGAACTGGTATCACCGGCTGCAGCAGCACCGGCGCTGACGCGTTCACGATTCGCCACGCCGCGCTGTCGCGCCGCCATGCGGGTGACGGAGTCGGGTCGGCTGATGGAGGAATCGGCATCGAAGTGCGCTCGCGCGTTCGGGGCGCGACGGCAACGCGGATCGTTGCGACGCCGCCCCGCGGTCGGCTTCGGCGTCAGGGCGCGCGCAGCGCCGCGTCGAATTCGGCGCGCGTCACATCGAGCGCCACGTTGCATTCGATCGCGTCATCCTCGACGCTCGGCTTGCGCTCGTCCACCGCGCGCCGCGCGTCGTCGCACAGACGTGTGCGCACGCGCAGCCGGTCAGCCGCGTCGAGCGATGCGTAGCGCGTGATCACGTCCGGATCGAACCGCAGGTCGACCACGCAGCGCCATTCGCGCGCGCTTTCGTCGATCGGCACGCGCACCCACGACACCTGGATCGTCAGCCGCCCGGAGGCGTCGTCCGCATGCACGATGACGGTCGACTCCGACGGAAAGCCGATCGCGAGCGCATGCTCGAGTTCCGCGATACGCTGCGACCGGTCGGGCTTGCCGTTCATCGTCGCACGACGCCCAGCAGCAGCGTGACCAGGAAGATCACGACGAAGATGTAGAACAGGATCTTCGCGATCTCGGCCGCGCCGGCCGCGATGCCGCCGAAGCCGAACACGGCCGCGACGATCGCGATGATGAAGAAGATAACGGCGTATCGCAGCATGGATACCTCCTGGATGGCAGCAGTCGTCAATACACGTCGTCGCCGATCACGCATCGTGCTTGTGCCTGGGTTTGCCGTGGATCGGCGTGGAAGCCATTTTTTCGAGTTCCTTCTCGCTCATCGACTTGGCCATCGACTTCGCCGGCGGCTTGAGGTCCTTCATTTTCGTGTCGCCGCGCTTGGCCGACAGCGCGGCCCCCGCGGCACGCTGCTGGGCCTGGGATTTTGCTGGCATGGTTGCCCTCCTGTCGTTGGGGCGCGCGGGTCGCTTCGACGTGCGGCACGCGCGCGGTCAAACCACCGGACCGTCACGCGGCGTCGCGGCGCCGCAGGTCGGCTGGCGGAATCTTCATCGCCTGGCGATACTTCGTCACCGTGCGACGCGCAAGAAGAATGCCGCGGCCCGCGAGGTTCTGCGCGAGCACGACGTCGGACAGCGGATCGGTGTGCCGCTCGGCGGCGATCATGTCGCGGATCAGCACCTTCGCGGCCGATGCCGAGCACACGCCCTTGCCGGCCGCCTCGAGCTTGCGCGGGAAGAAGTGCTTGAATTCGAACGTGCCGTGCGGCGTGGCCATGTACTTGTTGCCGGTCGCGCGCGACACGGTCGATTCGTGCAGGTCGAGCTCTTCCGCGATGTCGCGCAGCACGAGCGGCTTCATCGCGATCTCGCCGTAGCGGAAGAAATCGCGCTGCCGCGCGACGATGCATGCACCGACCCGCTGGATCGTGTCGAAACGCTTCTGCACGTTGCGGATCAGCCAGCGCGCTTCCTGCAGTTGCTGGCCGAGCGGCGAATCGCGCTCGCCGCTCGACTGCGCGAACAGCGTCGCATAGCGCTCATGCAGGCGCGCGCGCGGCAACACGGCCGGGTTGATCGTCACGATCCACTCGTCGCGCACCTGGCGCACGATCACGTCGGGCACCACGTAGTCGCCGCGCGTGCTGCCGTAGTGATCGCCGGGGCGCGGGTCGAGCCCGCGCACCAGCGCGCAGGCCGCGTGCAGCGTCTGCGCGTTGCAGCCGACGCGCCGCTGGATCTCGGCGGTCTCGCGGCGCGCGAGCCGTTCGAGATGCTCGTGCGCGATCGCCTTCGCTTCGGCGAGCGCCGGCGTGCCGGCCGGAATCGCGTCGAGCTGCAGCGCGAGGCATTCCGACAGCGAGCGCGCGGCGATGCCCGGGCGGTCGAGCATCTGCACGAGCCGCAGCGCCACCGCGAGATCCTGTTCCGACAGCAGCAGCGCCGGATCGGCCGCGACCAGCAGCTCGGGCAGTTCCTGCCGCAGGTAGCCGTCGTCGTCGAGCGCGTCGATCACGATGCGCGCGGCTTCACGGTCGCGCTTGTTCAGCGGATAGAGTCGCAGCGCATCGTGCAGTTGCTGGTGCAGCGACGGCTCGGCGGCCATCCATTCGCCGGGTGCCAGGCCGTCCGTGTCGTCGCCCTGGCGGTTCGTGCCGCGCGGCGCGGGCGCGGCCGTATACGGCACCTCGTCGTCGGGCGGGCGTACTTCGTCGGGTTCGGGCACGGCTTCCGGCGCGGCCGCTTCGGCCGTCTGCTCGGGGGCATCGGCGGCGGCTTCCTCGTCGCCCTGGCCGTCTTCCAGAAACGGATTCATGTCGAGCGCCTGCCGCAGCTCCTGTTGAAATTCGAGCGAGGACAACTGCAGCAGCCGCAGCGACTGCTGAAGCCTCGGCGTAAGTGCCAGATGCTGTCGCATCTGCAGCGCAAGCGAGACGGACATCGAAAGTCCTCCTGACGGTTCGGTTCGTGGTATGCGTGCAGGATTCATGCAGTTTTCGTGCCAGACCGGCCCGCCGCGCCGCGTCGCGGCCTGTGCGGGTTCGCACCCCGTCGCGCGTCTTCTCGAGGCCGCTTTTTTACAAGCCGCCGGCAAGTTTGGGCACGCGTTTCGCGCGCCACGAAGCGCGCCCGGTCATCGGTGCGTCACGGGCTCGATGCTGCTCGCCATCGCATGCCTCCGGCCGTATCACGGTGCCGCGTGCCACGCGCCCGGTTCGGTGCGTTCAGTACTGCATCGGCGGCGGCATACCGGGCAGCGGCTGGTCGCCCTGCACGCCGTTCGGGCCCGGCGGCGGAACATCGGCCGGATCGCCGCCGGCCGCGCCCGGCGGCAGCGTGTTGCCCGGCGACCGGCGCGTGTCGTAGCGCGTGTTGGCGTCCGGCATCGTCGTGGTCGACTGCGCCCCGCGACCGTCGGGCGGCGCCGGGGGCGCCCCTCCCGTACCGTAGGTGCCGGTCGTCGGTTGCGTGCATGCGGCCAGCGCGCACGCGACAGCGAACGCAACTGCGCCCACGCGCATCGTCTGGGTCGGTTTCATCGGAACCCTCCCTGGGATCGACGGCTCCGGGCAGGCCGTTGCGGCACGACTCAGAGCCGGTTGAAATGAAAATCCCCCGCATACGCGGCCGGTGCGCGGCGCGCCATCATCATGTCGAATTCGGCCGCGACGCGCGTGAGCGAGCCGCGTTGCCGCTCGATGCCGGCCTGTTCGAGCGCGGCGAATGCGTCGGCGTCGAACGTCACGGTCAGCGACGCCGGACGACCGTCGACACGAAAGCCGATGTGCAGTGCGCCGGCCGGCTGTTCCTCGACATGGAACGGCATCGCGCGCGACTCGAAATGACGACCGAGCGTCTCGGCGAGGTCGCGCAGCATGCCGGGTTTCACACGAATGCTCATCGCATGCACTCCATTCGCGTTCGTGCCGGCGACACCGCGCCCGCCGGCAGCATGCTCACGGGCGGTTCTCGCGAAGGCGGCGCATGCCCGGGCGGATCGCCCTCGGGAGGACGGCAACGCTCCGGCATATCGGGCGGTTCGGGGTCCGGGTCGGGATCCGGCTCGACATCGAGCATCGGCGGATCGAGCCGGCGCGGCGAATGATCGACATCCTGATTCATCACATCCATTCCATCATGGCGTTGTCGTGACGGAGGGCTCGCAATCCGCATGCCATCCGGTACGCGCGGGCACGCGCGACCCGCCTGCGCGCGCCGGTGCGCGTACGGGCACTCGCGCGCGATGCACCGTGTCTTCGCTACACCGGTCGCTGCAAATCTTGCAAGCGCGCCGCTACGCATCGTACGCGGCCATCACGAGCCACAGCTCGCGGCCGTCGTCCTGCACGCGCGCCGCGAGCGCATACGGGTCGGCCGGCTCACACGCGCACTGCAGCGCAAAGCGCGCCGGCTCGGTCGAGCCGAACGTCTCGTCGCCGAGCGGCCGCACTTCGGCCTTGCCTTCGAACATCCGGCGCTCGGGCCGGTAGATCAGCGGTTCTTGCTTCCACGAATCGAAATGGCTCTTCACCGAATCGAATCCGCCGCCGCATACGTTGACCTCGTAGCGCACACCTGGTCGTCGTTTTGGAATCGTCATCGTGCCTCCGGCTGGATGTGCGCATGGCAGGCACCGATTGCGCCGCGCGTTGTCGTCATGATCGTCTTCGTCGTCGCTGTCGACATGGCAAGTCGCGTGCCGCGTGCGAGCCGGGAATGGCCGTTGCAAAAATATCCGCGTCATCGTCATCGACACGGAGCCTCGCCATGAACGATTCGATCCGGTCCGGCCGCGACGCGCCGGCGCACGAGCGGCAATCCGACCCGTCGCCGCCGCTGAAGCACCAGGACCGCACGCAGACGCGCCATTCGGAACGCCATATCGACAAGCAACTCGAGGACACGTTTCCGGCCAGCGACCCGCCGGCAACCGGCGGCGTCACGCGCATCGAGCCGGACACGCCGCCCGGCACGCACGACGAAGGGCCGTGGCAGGACCAGCGCGAACGCGGCGACGCATGACAGGCCGCGGGTGCCGGACGGCATGCGGTTTGCTGAATTCGCTGCGGAATTCGCTGCGGAATTCGCTGAAGAATCCGCCCACCCAACCCGCAAGGAGAACTTCATGCATCGCGTCAACGAAATCATGTCGCAGGACGTCGTGCACATCGCGCCGACCGACTCGATCCGTCATGCCGCACAACTGATGGAGCGCTACGACATCGGCGCGCTGCCCGTGTGCGACAACAACCGGCTGATCGGGATGGTGACGGATCGCGATCTCGCGGTGCGCGCGATCTCGGCCGGCAAATCGCCGGAGACGCGGATCCACGAAGTCGCGTCGGGCCCGATCGAATGGTGTTTCGACGACGATTCGCTGGACGAGATCCAGCACTACATGGCCGACGCGCAGTTGCGCCGCCTGCCCGTCGTCGATCACGACAAGCGGCTGGTCGGCATGCTGTCGCTCGCGGACATCGCGACGCGCACGGCCGGCCCGTCGCGCGACGGCATCGCGAACACGCTCGAAGGCGTGTCGCAGCCGAAGCAGACGTGACGGGGAGCAGCGCTTCTTCGCCCCCGTCCCGCCCACCCGCGCGAACCGCGGCCCATCCGGGCCCGGTCGCGCCTACGCAGCCTGGAGGAAACCATGCAGACTCACGATCAAGGTCAGACCCGCATCATCGGCAAGGGCGCCGCAACAGCGGCCGGCCCCGGCCCCGACGTCATGGCGGCCGGCACCCTGGAGGGCGACAAGGTCTACACGACCGACGGCGACGACGTCGGCAAGATCAAGGACATCATGCTCGACGTGCGCTCGGGCCGCGTCGCGTACGCGGTGCTGTCGAGCGGCGGCGTGCTCGGCATCGGCGACAAGCTGCTCGCGATCCCGTGGAGCGCGCTGACGCTCGACACCGAGCGCAAGTGCTTCCTGCTGTCGGTGTCGTCCGAACGGATCCGCAACGCGCCGGGCTTCGACAAGGACCACTGGCCGGCAATGGCCGACCCGCAATGGGCCGAGCCGCTGCACGAGTTCTACGGCAGCGCGCCGTACTGGAGCCCCGGCGACGAGCTCGGGCTGACCGACCCGACCGAGGAACTGAACGATCCGCGCACGCGCGGCGGTCATCACTGATTGCGGTGATGCGGTGCCGGTTCGCCGGCACCGCGCTCGGCACCGTTCAACACGCCCCGCCCCCACGCGGGGCGTTTTTCATACGATTGCGACGCGTCACGCGTTTTTACAAGCGCCGTGTAACACGCAAGCCGTGCGCCCATGTCGACTGCATGCGGCATGCCGGTTGCTGCATCGGCTGCCGCATATTTCGCATCGTCGAAACGGGAGTCCTTCATGCTTGTGATCTCGCGCCCTCCGTCCGCTTTGCTTCCATCCGCGCGTGCAACACGCCGCGCGTCGCCGGAGCGTTCCGCGCGATCGCGCCACGGTCCCTTGCCGGCCTGCACGGGAGGCGCCGGATGATACGGGAGACGCCGCCCGCCGCCGACGACCTGCCGGCCACGCTCGACGCGTGCCGCCGCTGCACGCTGTGGGAACACGCGACGCAGCCGGTGCCCGGCGCGGGGCCTGTCGCGGCGACGATCATGCTCGTCGGCGAGCAGCCGGGCGACCAGGAGGACCGCACGGGCCTGCCGTTCGTCGGCGCGGCCGGCCGCATGCTCGGCCGCGCGCTCGACGAAGCGGGAATCGATCGCACTTGCGTGTACGTGACGAACGCCGTCAAGCACTTCAAATGGGAGCCGCGCGGCAAGCGGCGGCTGCACAAGACACCCGCGCAACGCGAAGTCGAAGCGTGCCGCTGCTGGCTCGATCGCGAACTCGAGGTGGTGCAGCCGCGCGTGATCGTCGCGCTCGGCGGCACCGCGTTGCGGGCGGTGCTGCAAGACCACGACGCGACGCTGGAGCGTGCACGCGCGCCGGTGCGCACGGCCGACGGCAGGCTCGTCGTCGCGACCTGTCATCCGTCGTATGTATTGCGCACGCGCGGCGCCGATTCGCGCGAGCACGCGTACCTGACGCTCGTCGATGCGTTGCGCACCGCGTCGCACCTCGCGGGCGACCCTCACCACGACCACGGCGGCAAGCCCGAAACCCGCGGAAACGCCGGATGAGCGGGCCGGGCGAAGACGCACGGCCGCACGCGCAGGCCGTGTCGCCCGCCGCGAAGCGTGGTACCGAAGGCTGGTTGCATTCGCAACCGATTGAACCGGCGGCCCGGGCAGCCGCCAAGCGCGAGACTGCCCGGCAGCCGGCACGTCACATCATCTTGCCGCGCGAGCGTTCGGCGCGCGCCGCATCGGCCGCCGACGATCGAGCCGCCGTTCGGGTGCGGCGTCTGCCCGGTCAGTGCGTCCGGCCGCCCGACGCGGCCTCGCCGGGCCGGCGCACCGGATCGAAATCGCGCCACTCGCCGTCCTGCCAGTCGCCTTCGACGCGCTCGATCGACTTCGCGCCGGTCGCGCGCAACACGTCTTCCGCCGTCGCCGCGGTGTCGGGCGTCACGTGCGCGGCGAGGATCACGCCCGTGTCGCTCCGCGCGAGCGCGCCCTTGCCTTCGGCCCGCTCGCCGCGCATCCGGCCGAGCGCGCCGCCGAACGCGCCGAGATAGGCGCCGGCCAGCGCGCCGGCGGCCGGCACGTACCAGTAGCGCAGCCCCACCGCGTAGGCGACCAGCCCCACGACGATGCCGATCAGCAACCCGCGCATCGCGCCGACCATCGCGCCGCGGCCGCCCGGCTGCGCCGCCGTATCGGCATACACGTCGCCGCCGATCGGAAAGCGCGCATGCTGGCCGCCCGGGTTCAGGAAGAAGATCGACACGTCGTCCGGGCCGAACGTGCGCTCGTAAAGGTGGCGCGCCCCACCCTCCGCTTCATCGAACGTCGTGAAGCGGCCTGCGACGATCATCGCCATGCTCGTGCTCCTCGTGACGGGTAATGCGCCGCGCGCGCTGCCGCGCACGACGGAACGGCCGCTTACATCAACCGCCCGAGTTCCTTCGATACCGATGCCGGCGTGCCGTACTCGCGATCGGGAATGCGCCGGAGCATGTCGATCACGTCGCGGTCCGCATGCGAGCGTTCCGCGCACTCGACAATGTCCGACCTGCTCGCCGGATAGTCCATCCCCTTCAACGTCTTCTGCACGTCGACCGGGCCCGGCGCCTTGCCGTGCCCGCTCTGGTGGCCGCCCTTGTCGTGGTCCTGCTGCACGCGGTCGCCTTCGTGCGCGCGTGCATGGCTGAGTTCGTGGCCCGTATGGATTCGGGATGTCATTGAAACCTCCTGCTGAAAATGGCCGGCATCACGCGGACGCGCGCCGCGCACGCGCCAGCGCGGCAATCACCAGCGCCGCCGCACCGCCGCGCCGACCGCGACCTTCGGCCGCTGCACCACCGCGTTGTACCCGCAGCCGCGCAGCACGGGGCCGGCCATCCCTTCGCGCTCGTGCAGCGCGTGGCGCGGCTCGGCCGGCGGGTACACGTTGACGGCGCAAGCCGTGTGCCGCGGCGTCGATGCCGCGCACGCGCGCGAAGCGCCGATCGGAGGCCCTTTCATCCAACGCGTTGTAATTTTTTCGACCACCGTTTGCGCGATCGTGCCCGCGCGCCGGCAGGCATGCCGGTTGCTCGGCGGATTGCGGACCGGCACGCACCGCACGGGGTTCGGCGTGGCGCCGGCATCGGGATGCGACACGCGTCGAGACGAACGGAATCGGGGGGTGAATGCGCACGAATGCGCACCGCCATCGCAGGCGGGCGGCGGGCGCGTTGCGGCGTCAGTCGGCGTGCTTCGTCAGGCGTGCGATCTTGTCCGCCAGTTCGCGCACGTCGACCGGCTTGCACAGATAGCCGTCGAACCCGGCCTCGAGCGCGCGGCGCTCGTCGGCGAGGCCCGCATGCGCGGTGACGGCCAGCACGCGCGTATCGGGCGGCCCGCCGCCGTTCGCGCCCGCACGCCGCAACGCGTCGAGCAGCCAGAAGCCGTCGCCGTCGGGCATCGCGAGATCCGACAGCACGACGGTCGGCCGCATGTCGGCCGCTACCGCGAGCGCTTCGCGGCCCGTCGATGCGATCGCGACGGCCGCGCCGAACGTCGTCAGCGCGGCGGTGAGGCTCGCGCGCGTCGTCGCGTCGTCGTCGACGATCAGGATGCGTTGCGACTCGAGCGTCGGCGCATCGCGACGACCGTCCGCTTGCGCGATCCCCCACGCCATCGCGCCCATCGGCTGCCAGCCGGCCGGCAGCGTCACCGCAAACGTCGCGCCGCGATTGCGGCCCGCACTCTCGACGGTCACGCTGCCGCCGTGCAGCTGGGCGATGTGCCGCACGATCGACAGGCCGAGGCCGAGGCCGCGCCGCGGCGATGCGGGCGAATCGTCCGCGCGGCGGAACATGTCGAACACGTGCGGCACGAACTCCCGTGCGATGCCCTGCCCCGTGTCGACGACGGTCAGCACCGCATGCGCGTCGTCGCGCGCCAGCCCGACCGTCACGCTGCCGCCGCCGGGCGTGAACTTGAGCGCATTCGATACGAGGTTCGACAGCATCTGCCGCAGCCGCTCGGCATCGCCCGACACGATGCACGCGCTTGCCGCGCAGTCGAATTCGAGCACGATGCCGGCCGACGACGCGGCCGTCTGGAACGCGCCGACCGAGTCGGAAAACAGCCGCACGATGTCCACCGGCATCGCGTCGAGCCGCAGCTTGCCGGTCGCGAGCGACGACGCGTCGAGGATGTCGCCGACCATCCGCGTGAGCGAGCGCGCGCTGCGGTCGATCGCGTCGATCGCCTGATGCTGCAGCGCGGCGTCGCCCGAATTGCGCAGCACCTCGACCCAGCCGTAGATCACGTTCAGCGGCGTGCGCAACTCGTGCGACACCGTCGCGAGCAATTCATCCTTCAGCCGGTTCGAGGTAGCGGCCTGGTCGCGCGCATCGCGTGCGCGTTGCAGCGAACGCTGCGCGCGCAAATCGCGCCGGCGCTGCGCACCGGTCTCGCGCAACGTCAGCGACAGCGCGACGCAGGCCCGCGCGTCACCGCGCACCGGGCACGCCGACAAGATCGCGCGAAAACGCCGGCCGTCGCGCCGCACGCACAGCAGCTCGATCGGGCCGACCGGCTCGTGCATCGCGTCGAAAGATTCGGCAACCGGATTGCGTCGCAGCCAGCGCTCCGCGATCAGCGATTCGAACGTGCGCCCGCGTGCGGCGGCCTCGTCGTACCCGAAGAGCCGCTGCGCGGCCGGGTTCCAGCTGACGATGCGGCCCTCGACGTCGATGCCGACGATTGCGTCCGGCGATGCGTCGACGACCGCATGCTGCAGGCGCGACGCGTCGACGCGCGCGCGGTCCGCGCCGGCATCGCGCAGCAACAGCACCGCGCCATCGATGTTGCCGTCCGCGTCGCCGATCGGCGATGCGACCTCGACGATCGGCACCGGATTGCCGCCGCCCGCCTGCAGCCAGTGCCGGTCCGACATCGCGCCCGCGCCGCCGAGCGCGATGTCGAGCGGCGTCGCCTGCACGCGGCGGCCTTCATGGTCGACGATCCGCAGTACGTCGCGCACGGGCCGCCCCGCCGCATCGTCCGGCCGGCAGCCGACGAGGTCGGCCGCGGCCGCGTTGATGTAGGTCAGCCGTCCTTTCGTATCGGTCGCGATCACGCCGTGCGGCAGCGCCTGCAGCACGGCTTCGAGCCGGCGCCGCGCGGCCGCTTCGCGCCGGCGGGCACGATCGATCGTGAGTCGCGTGTGATGCAGCATCGCCGCGATCGCGCACACCAGCGCACCGACCAGCATGAACGTACCGAGCTGCACGAGCCGGTCGGGCAGCGGCGCGGTATAGGCGGACGGATCGGACAGGAACAGCGTCCACACGAGCATTCCGCTGACGATAGTCGACGCGATGCCGAACAGGAACGACGTCGCCCACGCGGCGCCCGCGAGCAGCGGGTAGTACAGGACGAACGGCAGGTTCACGCCGCCGAAGCGGATCGCGAGCGCCTGCAGCACGGTCGCGATCGCGACCAGCATCACGGCCGTCGCGTAATTTCCGGCCTGCATCCGTGTCATGTCACCCATCGAACCTGCTCCTGCGGCCTGTTCCGTCGCGATTCGCCCGCGGATCCGGCGGGCGGCGCTGCCGTCGCTGCACCGCGGCGGCATCAGGAATCCGATTTGTCCGCTTCGTCTTCCAGTTGCGCGAGCCGGTTGTAGATCGTCTTCAGGCTGACGTCGAGCACCTCGGCCGCCTGCGCCTTCACGCCGCCGCATTGCGCGATCGTGCCGAGGATCAGCTTGCGGTCGACTTCCTCGAGCGGCGTGCCGAACGGCACGGTGACGCGATCCTCGTGCGAATCGACCATGCTCGACAGTTCGTCCATGATCGGCGGCGGCAGCGTATCGATCACGTCGACGTCGCTGAAGATGCTCGCGCGCTGCACGAAGTTGCGCAGCTCGCGCACGTTGCCGGGCCACGCATAGGTTTTCAGCGCTTCGCGCGCGGCCGGCGCGAAGCGCAGGTTGCGGCCGCTTTCGTCGTTGTAGCGCTGCAGGAACGCGTCGGCCAGCATCGGGATGTCGTCGCCGCGCTCGCGCAGCGCCGGCAGCGGAATCGGGAACACGTTGATCCGGTGGAACAGGTCGGGCCGCAGCTTGCCGTCCGCTATCGCGGCTTCCGGATCGCGATTGGTCGCGGCGACGATGCGCACGTCGACGTCGATCTCGCGCGTCGAGCCGAGCCGCGTGAGGCGCCCCGTCTCCAGCACGCGCAGCAGCTTGACCTGGGATTCGACCGGCATCTCGGTGATCTCGTCGAGAAACAGCGTGCCGCCGTCCGCGCGTTCGAAGAAGCCCTTGTGCTGGCGCTCCGCGCCGGTGAAGCTGCCTCGGTCATGGCCGAACATCTCGCTCTCGACCAGATTCGCGGCGATCGCGCCGCAGTTCACCGCGAGGAACGGGCCGCGGCGGCGCAGGCTCAGGTCGTGCACGGTTTGCGCGGCGAGCTCCTTGCCGGTGCCCGATTCGCCGGTCAGCAGCACCGACGCTTCGGTACGCGCGACGCGGCCGATCGCGTCGTACACGGCCTGCATCGCGGGCGAGCTGCCGAGCATCCGGCCGAAGCGGCCGAGGCGCTGCAGTTCGGAGCGCAGCTCGGCAATCTCTTCGTGCAGCGCGGTCGTGCGCGGCACGCGCGCGAAGATGCTGTTCAGCCGCTGCATGTTCAGCGGCTTCACCAGATAATCGGTCGCGCCGCGCCGCAATGCGTCGATCGCGGTCTCGAGGCTCGCGTGACCGGTGGTCAGGACCATTTCGCAATGCGCGCGCTTGGGCAATGCGTCGAACAGGTCCATCCCGTTGCCGTCCGGCAGCACGAGATCGCACAGCACGAGATCGGGGGTATTCATCGACACGAGCGTGCGCGCTTCTTCGAGCGTCGCGGCCGTATCGCACGCGAGTTGCTGCGTACGCGCAAGCGTGGCGAGCATGGTGCGCGTATCGGCATCGTCTTCGACGATCAGGACGTAAGGCATCGTGGCTCCTGGTGATGCGGCCCCCGCGCAAATATCAGCGAAAATCGCGACGGGCGTGCAATGCGATCCGCGGCGCCGGGCACACGGCAACACGATCCACGCTGCACGCGAACGAGCAGACTGGCTGTCCCGCAATGACAAACGAGTGCTTAGCAGTATAGAAGAGCCGTGTCGCGCATTCGCCGGCCATCGAATAAATCTATCTGCCGGCGCGGCACGCATTGCCAGATTCAATGCCTCGAAATCGGTATAAAAGCTATGCTGGACACGTGAAAAACGACGCATGCCACGTCATTTTTTCGCCCCGTCTCGACGCATTCGGTCAAATCTTCGCCATTCGATATCACGCCATGTCGAAATCCGCCGATGACGGCACGCGGTTATCCGGTCGCTCGCGTACGATCCAGACCCTGTTGATGAAAGTGTCGCGCGTTGCCGCCACGGGCGTCAGCGTATTGATCGTCGGCGAAAGCGGCGCGGGCAAGGACATCGTCGCGCGGCTCCTGCACGACATGAGCCAGCGCCGGCGCGGCCCGTTCGTCCCCGTCAATTGCGGCGCGATCCCGCACGACATCGCGGAATCCCATCTGTTCGGTCATGAGAAAGGCAGCTTCACGGGGGCCGTCGCCCAGCATGTGGGGATGTTCGAAGCCGCGCGCGGCGGCACGCTGTTTCTCGACGAGATCGCCGAGATGCCGGCCGAGTTGCAGGTCAAGCTGCTGCGCACGCTCGAGTCGAACACGATCGTGCGGGTCGGCGGCCACGAGCCGATTCCGCTCGACGTGCGGATCGTCGCGTCCACCCATCACGATCCCGTCGAGGCCGTGCGCAGCGGCCGCCTGCGCGACGACCTGTTCTACCGGATCGCGACGGTCGCGCTGCACGTGCCCGCGCTCAGGCAGCGCGAGGACGACGTCGGCGACATCGCGCTGCAGATCGTCGAGCGCCTGAACGCGCGGCATCGTACGAGGAAGCGGCTGTCGATCCAGGCGATGAAGGCGTTGCGCGCTTACACGTGGCCCGGCAACGTGCGCGAGCTGCGCAATGCGCTCGAGCGCGCGTTCATCCTCTCCGACGAACAGATCGAACTGCAGTTGCCGCGCCGCCAGCCGCCGTGCGAGGAAGTGCGCCACAACGCGATGACCCTGCATATCGGCACGACGCTCGCACATACGCAGCAGCGCTTCATCGTCGCGTCGCTGCGGCACTTCAACGGCGACAAGCCGCGCACCGCGAAGGCGCTCGGCATCAGCCTGAAAACGCTGTACAACCGTCTCGCGCTGTTGCCCGAGCACGAGCGCCATGCCGCCGGCGGCCCCGCCGCACCGAACCCGAACGCGACGGACACCACGAACGCCGGCAACACCGCCCGGCCGACGGGCGCGCCGATCCGCTGAGCGCGCCGCACCCGCCTCCGTCCGGCGATACGGGCGGCGCGCGACAGGTGCGCGTCGCGGCGGCGATCCGCGGCCGCTCGCCCGGCTGGGTCCTATCTGCAACACGATTGCAGTTTTTGCGCGCGGCACGCACGCGAACACGTCGCTACGCACCGCCGGAACCCGGCTCGTCCGGATCCTCCGCTTCGTCGGTGCGGCCCGGCTCGCTCAGCCGCTCGACACGATCCGGCTCGATGTCCGGGTTCAGTGTGCTGTTCATGTCGATCTCCTTGCGTCGCGCGGCGCCCGGTGCGGACCAGTCAGCCGCGGCACGACGCGTCGATTGCGGGCACGGTCGTGCAATCGGCATGCCGCATCGCGCGCCGGCCGGTGCGCGACCTTGCGGCACAGTCGATGCGCACCCATTGCTCAGGCGAATTGAGTTCCCTTATGCTTTCGGGGTGCCAATCCGATTTGTGTCGCCGCTGCCGGCGTGTCCGGCGGCGGGCTCGGGCGGCCTCCGGCCGCTCGCATTTGATTTGCCGCTCCGATGACCAAAGCCACCGATCCCCAGCTGCAGCCGGCGCCGCACGGGCTCCCCGACGCGCGCGACCTGCAGCACCGTTTTGCCGAGTTCCGTTTCCAGACCGTGGTGGAGGCCATCACCGACTACGCGGTCTTCATGCTCGATCCGCACGGCAACGTCGCGACGTGGAACGCGGGCGCGGAGCGCATCAAGGGCTATCGCGCCGCCGAGATCGTGGGCAACCACTTCTCGCGCTTCTATCCGCCCGACGCGATCGCGGCCGGCCGCCCGTCCTACGGGCTCGCCCAGGCGGCCGCGCACGGCCATTTCGAGGACGAGGGCTGGCGCGTGCGCAAGGACGGCTCGCTGTTCTGGGCGAGCGTGACGATCACGGCCGTGCGCGACGACCCCACGCAGGCGCTGCGCGGCTTCATCAAGATCACGCGCGACATGACCGAACGCAAGCGGCTCGAGGAACTCGAAGCATCGACACACCGGCTCAGCGTGTTCATCGCGATGCTCGCGCACGAACTGCGCAATCATCTCGCGCCGCTGCGTCATTCGGTCGGCGTGCTGCAGAGCCTGCCCGATCCTGCGCCCGCGCTCGCGCTGTGCCGCGACGCCGTGCATCGCCAGATCGGGCAACTGACGCGGCTCGTCGACGATCTGCTCGACGTCGGGCGTATCACGGCCGGCAAGCTCGAACTCGACGACCGCCTGGTCACCGTGCGCGACATCGTGTGCCGCGGCGTCGAAAGCATCCAGTCGAAGCTGGCCACCCGCGGGCAGCACATCCGCGTCGATCTGCCGGCCGAATCCGTGGTGCTGCACGGCGACGACGCGCGGCTCGTCCAGGTGCTGCACAACCTGCTCGACAACGCTTCGAAATTCTCGCCGCGCGGCGGACGGATCGATGTCGGTGCGCGCGTCGAAGGGCCCGCCGTCGCGATCCACGTCGCCGATCACGGCGTCGGCATTGCGCCCGGCGCGCTCGAAACGATCTTCGACCTGTTCGAACAGGAAGGCGCGCAGGGCCAGCACCCGTCCGACGGCTTCGGGCTCGGCCTCGCGATTTGCCGGTCGTTCGTCGAATTGCATGGCGGCAGGATTTCAGCCGAAAGCGACGGGCCCGGTGCCGGTTCAACGTTTACGGTGCGGCTGCCGATCGAGCGCATGGAGCGCATCGCGCCCGTCGACCTGCCCGCCCCGGCGGCGCCGGCACGGCCGGCCGCCGCACCGCTGCGCATCGTCGTCGTCGACGACAACCGCGACTCGGCCGACACGCTCGCCGTGCTGCTGCAGGTAAAAGGCCATGCGCCGCGCGTCGCGTACAACGCCGGCGATGCGCTCACGCTCGCCCGCGACTACGCGCCGCAACTGATCATCCTCGACCTGTCGATGCCGGACGCCGACGGCTTCACGGTGCTGCGCGAACTGCGCGCGATCGACGCGCTGGCCACGACGACCTGCGTCGCGCTGTCCGGCCATGCACGCTCGTCCGACCTCGCGCGCAGCGAACGCGAGGGCTTCGACGATCACCTCGTGAAACCTGTCGAGATGGCCGTGCTCGACGCGCTGCTGCAGCGCGTCGTGCGCCGGGTTCAGGGCAAGCCGTGACCGCCCGCGCGCCCGGCGGCGCGCATCGGAAGGTCAGGAAGGCGCCGGCGCGACATTCAATGCGGCAGCCCGAGCGCGGCCTTCAGGCTCGCGACGATCATCTGCATCGCGATCGCCGCGAGAATAACTCGGTTTCGAAACGTGCACGGACATCGGAATTCATCTTCCCTCCAGGTTCGAAGCGTGTCGCCACGCCGTTGTCACGCGGCCGCAATCTGCCGCTCGAGTGCCGCTTCCGCCTTCAGGCTGTCGAGATCGCGGCCGACCGTCGCGACCGCGAGCCGCGTGTTGCCGCGCCAGTACGCGATCGAGCAGTCGTGCGCGCCGAGGTCGCCGTCGATCTCGACGCGATCCCATTGCTCCGCATGCCCGACATAGCGGATCGTCAGGTCGTAATGCTGGCTCCAGAAGAACGGCACCGCGTCGAACGGCCGCTGCTGCCCGAGCATGTTGCGCGCCGCGGCGATGCCCTGCCGCTCGGCGACGACCCAGTGCTCGACGCGAATCCGCTCGCCCGTCAGCGGATCGGGCCAGCGCGCGATATCGCCGGCCGCGTAGATGCCGGGCGCACTCGTCTGCAGGAAGCGGTCGACCGTCACGCCGCGCTCGACGGCCAGCCCCGCGTCCTGCGCGAGCGCGACGTTCGGATGCACGCCGATGCCGACCACCACGATGTCGGCCGGCAGCACGTCGCCGGTCGACAGCGTCACGCTGTCCGGTGCGATCCGCGCGGGCGTCGCGCCGAGATGGAACACGACGCCGTGCGATTCGTGCAGCGCCTTGAGCGTGTCGCCGAGCGCATCGCCGAGCACGTGCGCCATCGGATGCGCATCGGGCGCGACGACATGCACGTCGAGCCCGCGCGTGCGCAACGCGGCGGCCGCTTCGAGCCCGATGAAGCTCGCGCCGACCACGACGCAGCGGCGTGCCGTTTTCAGCTTGCCGATCAGCGCGTCGCAATCGGCGCGCGAGCGCAGCACGCACACGTGCGGCAGCTCCGCACCGGGCACGCTCAGCCGGTTCGGCTCGGCGCCCGTCGCGAGCAGCAGCGCACCGTATCCGACGCGGCTGCCGTCGGCCAGTTCGACCTCATGCTGCGCGGGATCGATCCGCGTGACCTGCGTGCCGCACCGCACGTCGATGCGATGGTCCGCATAGAACGACGGCGCGCGCAGCGGCAGCCAGTCGGCTTCGGCCGTGCCGGCGAGATAGTCCTTCGACAGGTTCGGCCGGTCGTACGGCGGATCGCGATCGGCGCTCAGCAGCGTGACGGAATGCGGATAGCCTTCCTGCCGCAGCGTCACGGCCGCCGCGATCGCGGCGGCGCCGCCGCCGACGATCACGACCGATGCGGGCAGTCCGGCCGCCTTCGGCGCAGGCGGTGCGGCGGCCGGCCGCGCATCGAGCACGACGGCGCGGCCGTCGCGGCGTTCGACGCGCCAGCACGGCAGAGCGTCGAGCGCCGGCGCGCGCAGCATTTCGCCCGTGCGCAGGCAGAACGCCGCGTGGTGCCACGGGCAGCGGAGCGTGTCGCCGACCAGCAGGCCGTCGGCCAGTGGCGCGCCGTAGTGCGGGCATTGCGCGCCCACGGCAAACAGTTCGTCGGCGCGGCGCACGAGCAGCACCGCCGCGTCGCCGACATGGCCTTCGATCATCGCGCCGTCGGCGATGTCGTCGAGCGCGATGCCTTGCGCGAGATCGGGGCGTGAAGACGAGGAGTCGCTTCCGGACATGACGTCGCTCCCGCAGAGTCAGGTAAGGCTCCCATTATCGGCGTCCCTCATGAAAAGAACAGGTACAGACGCCCCCGCAGCGCACGCAAACACCGACTGTAGCTTGTACGCGATCCATGACCGGCGTAGAACGTCATCGACGTTGCGGCGCAGCACGCAGGCCGCCTGTGACGGGTACCACGCGTCCTGCGCAATCCGCGTGCCGCCTTCACCGTGTTACCCAGAGTCCTACCCGATGGCCACCGTCCTGTGCGTGCTGTACCCCGATCCCGTCGACGGCTATCCGCCGCGCTACGTGCGCGACGCGATTCTGGTCATTACGCGCTACGCGGACGGACAAACCGCGCCGACGCCGGCACTGACAAAACAGGATGGTCGGATTCGCGCCGCCCAATAGGGCCTCGAGTCGCGGGTAATACCCAACCAGCCGCCCAAGGCGGCGCAGCACGTCGCTTACCCGCATGCCGCCCTCCCGAGCGCGCCGCGCCTCTTGCAATTCCGTATCCATATGGATACAATGACGCTATGAACACGCTGATCCGATCTGATGAATTCAACCTTTGGCTCAATGACTTGCGCGACAAGATGGCCAAGGCCCGCATCGCGGCTCGACTCATCAGCGCCCAGCATGGAAATTTCGGCGAGTACCGTGTTCTTGACGAAGGTGTCTGCGAAATGAAAATCGACGTAGGCCCCGGCTACCGCGTCTACTACGTGCGCCAAGGTTCCGTCGTCTACTTCCTGCTGACTGGCGGGGACAAGTCCACCCAGCGGAAAGACATCAAGCGCGCCGTCGCTATGGCGCGCGAACTCAAGGAGTAACCTATGACCACCTTTGCACCGTTCGACGCCGCCGACTATCTCGATAGCGACGAAACCATCGCGGCATTCCTCGCGGCCGCTGCTGACGATCCCAATCCCGCCGTTTTCCTGTCTGCGGTTGGCGCGGTCGCGCGCGCGCGCGGCATGGCCAAGATTGCCGAAGAAGCGGGGCTTGGGCGGGAAAGCCTGTACAAAGCACTCAGCCCCGGCGCGCACCCGCGTTACGAAACCATTCAGAAAGTTATTCATGCGCTCGGTGTTCGTATGACGTTCACACCAGCCGCGTAACTCGTCATGACACCGACCATCACCGAATCGAGCGGCAACGTGTTTGCCGATCTCGGCTTCTCCGAAGAAGAAGCAACCCTGCTGCGACTGCACGCCGAACTCATGGCGTCGCTGCGTCAGGCAATCGAAGCGCGCGGATGGACGCAAGCGCACGCCGCCGATGTGTTCGGCATCGGTCAACCGCGCGTGTCCGACCTCATGCGCGGTAAGTGGGAAAAATTCAGTCTCGACATGCTCATCACGCTCGCGGTGCGCGTCGGGCTGCACCCCCGCGTCGAACTGGCGCACGCCTAACGCAATACGGCACAACGTCACGTCGCGCCCTCGATGGTCATTTGCCGGCTGTCGCCAGCCTGGACAGCCGGCGCCGGACCGTCGATTCCCATCACCTGCCGCAACGCGTCCGCTCGCTCGCCGGCTGCGTTTTCCGGTTCCGCGCGTATCTCCGCCTTCGAACGCATCCGGGCCGCGCCGCTGTTCATCACTGCGCGTTGGACGCGCGATCGAGCATGACCGAACTTACCGACCGCCGCTTCGTCCGGTTCGTGAACCTTCGCCCTCTGCTCGGCCGGCGACACCTTCGCCAGTGCACGTGCGTGCGTAACGAGAATGTCGTCGCTGACCACCACCTTCTGTCGCCTCGCAGCAGTCGAGAAGCGCGAGCGTTGAACGCGCGGTCGCAACGTTGCAGCCGAAAATAACTGCAATGTCGTCTTCGCTGCGCCCCATGGTGAACAGACTCAAACGCGACGGCGCGGCCCCACGCAATCGCGCGGCAGCCGTTCGCCGGGTGCTGCGCCGGCGCACGTCATCGTGTATTTCCGATGGCAGCCAGCCGGCGATGACGCGGGGCGCCGTCATGCGCGGGCCCGCGTGCGCTCAGGCGTCGTCGACGTTGTCCGCGTAGTGGTCAATCGCGACCTTGCACTCGTCGAACACCACCGTCAGCAGCGCGATGTCGTTCGACTCGACCCACTTCCTGATCTGCAGGAAATAGCCGGTGCCGAGATCGGCGATGCGGGCCGAATCGGCGGTCGTCACGTCGACGGTCGCGAGCGCGCGGTTGCCGGGCAGCGGCGACAGCGTCGCCGCGATGTCGAAGCGCCGGTACGATTGATCGATGCGCATGCCGTACTCCCGAAATGGTTCGAAAATGACTTCAGTCGAGCGTCTGGCGAAAGACCTTGCCGCCGAATCCCGTCACGACGTTGTCGACCGAGAACGGCGTGGCTTCCTTCGCCTCGAGAATGATCGCGACGCTGCCGGGCACGAGCCGCGCCGCGACCGTCTCGACGAACGTGCCGTCGAGCAGCGCATTGCCGGCCGCTTCGGCAAGCAGGCCGGCGCCCGCGCCGGCCGCCATGCCGGTGACCACGCCAAGCGGCCCGGCGAGCATGCCGAGCAATCCGCCCGCGATCGCGCCGATCACGCCGCCCTTGAACGGCCGCGACTCGGCGCCGAGCACCGCGAGCTTGCCGGCCGCGTCCTTTTCGACGACGACGCCGTTTTCGATGTGGAATCCTTCATTCTTCTCCGACAGCGCCTCGAAATCGTTCACGGCCTGGCGGGCCGTGTCGACGCTGCCGAACACGGCGACGATCAGTTGCTGGGTCATGCGATACCTCTCCCGGTTGAATGGACATGCGCGGCCGCCGCACACCGTGCGGCGCGACGGCAACCCGGCGTTCGATTCAGATGCCTGTTGCCGCGACACGGGCGCGGGCCGCGTCGGCATACGCGTGCGCGGCCGCCTGCTGCATCGCGCCGACGGATGGTGCAGGTGCGCGCGCCGCAACGGCGTCACGCGCGTCGCGCGCCAGCCGGTACGCGTGCGCCGACGCTTGCTGCAATTCGATCGCGTGCTTCGTTTCGACGGCATGCGTGCTCATGCGAAACCTCCCTGCAAGGACATGGCGGACGCAAGCGGCATGCCGTTTGCCCGTTACCTGCGCACATGCGCATCCTCCTCGACATCGTCGACGTCAGCCGGAAAGCGATGCTGACCGAAGCTCAGGATCAGCACGCCCACCGCGAGCAGCACGATCCCCAACGTCGTCATCAGCATCCGCTCGGGGCTGTCGGTCGCGCCGCGCAGAATCAGGTCGCGCGCGAGCGACGTCATCGCAATGAACAGCGGAAACCGCACGGGCAGCCGGCCGAGCCGCAGATAGCGCACGTTCATCGCGAGCACTTCCAGATACAGGAACATGAGCAGCAGGTCGGTCAGCGACACCTCGCCCGCGAGCACGACCTTCCACGCTTCCTGCGTCATCGCGAACGCCGTCGCGAGCCCGATCACGACCAGCCCGGCCAGCTCGGCCGCGTGAAGGAAATGACCGAAACGGCGACGGATGCGCTCGGCCGGCGAACGGTAAACGGTGGACGTAGTATTCAAGGCGACAGTCGGTGTGACGATGCGTAAGCGGCGCCGGGCGGCGGGAAATCGGTGCAATGCGCGCCGCGATACACGGCGTCATGCGCGGTATCGGGTGCATCCGGCGGCGGCGCACCTGCCGCGCCGATCGCCCGTTCGACCGCGGACAGCGTCCGGCGGCAGCACACGTGGAACGTGGCGCCCGCTTCGGTGCATGCCACGTCATCGTGCTCGCGGCACAGCAGCAGGCGGCAGCCGAGATACCGTTCGAGACGGTCGATCTGCTCGCTCACCTGCGCGTCGCCGAGCTTCAGTTCGGCCGCCGCGCCGGCCAGGCCGCCATGCTCGACCACCGCGACAAAAACACGCATCGCTTCCAGCAGGTTCATGATGACGCTCCTCGTCGGCGGCGCAGCGGAACCTAATCTACTGCACGCGGCACGCGCGCTCAAGAGCACAGCGCCGCGCACGCCAGGAGTACAGCTGCGCGGGCGCCGCACAAAATCCGGCCCCGTTTGACGCATTCGAATCACAGATTGGCGATACGTGTTCCAATGGCCCGTCGAAGCTGCTAGATTGCATGCTCGACGACGTTACGCGGTGCGGGCAGGTCATGCGCCGGGCGGCCGGCCGACGCCGCTGCGGCCCGTTGCGCGATGCCCGTGCAACGTCCTTCATCCGCATGTCACAAAGAGAACAGTCGCATGACACAGTCCAACCGTTCGCCTTCGCGCGCCGCGGCAGCCGCGGCCCGTCCGCCCCGACATGACTGACCGGCAGGCCGCGATGCAGACAACCCCTCCCCCGCTTTCCCAGGCCGTTCACAGCCCGATCACGCGCAGCGCGATCTTCCTCGTGGCGACGATCCAGCCCGGCGCCGATCACGCCGACACGATCCGTTCATGGTGCGGCGACATCGCCGCGCTCGTGCGCTCGGTCGGCAAGCGCGTGCCGGGCGGCAACCTCACCTGCGTGTGCGGCTTCGGCGCCGACGCATGGGATGCGCTGTTCGGCAACCCGCGCCCCGCGTCGCTGCATCCGTTCCGCGAATTCGGCGCCGGGCAGCGCGTCGCGGTCGCGACGCCGGGCGACATCCTGCTGCACATCCGCGCCGATGCGATGGACCTGTGCTTCGAACTCGCGACGCAACTGCTCGGCGCGCTCGGCGACGCCGTCACGGTCGTCGACGAGGTGCACGGCTTCCGCAATTTCGACCAGCGCGCGATGATCGGCTTCGTCGACGGCACCGAGAACCCGGAAGGCCGCGACGCGGTCGACTTCACGGTGATCGGCGACGAAGATGCGGAATTCACGGGCGGCAGCTACGTGATCGTGCAGAAGTACCTGCACGACATGGCCGGCTGGAACGCGCTCGCGGTCGAGACGCAGGAGCGCATCATCGGCCGCACCAAGCTGGCCGACATCGAGCTCGCGCCGGACGTGAAGCCGTCGTGCTCGCACAGCTCGCTGACCACGCTCGACGAGAACGGCCGGGAAGTGAAGATCCTGCGCGACAACATGCCGTTCGGGCGCCCGGGCTCCGGCGAATTCGGCACCTATTTCATCGGCTATGCGCGCTCGCCGGCGCCGATCGAGCAGATGCTCGAGAACATGTTCGTCGGCCGCCCGCCCGGCAACTACGACCGCCTTCTCGACTACAGCCGCGCAGTCACCGGCTCGCTGTTCTTCGTGCCGTCGGCCGACCTGCTCGAAGCGCTCGCCGATCGCGCGGCGCCGGCCGCCGACGCCGCGCAGCCGCAATCCTCGCCGTCCACGCCGTCCGCACTGCATCGCGACGGCTCGCTGAACATCGGCTCCCTGAAAGGAACTCCGACCTATGAATAACCTGCACCGCGAACTCGCCCCGATCTCGTCTTCCGCGTGGGAACAAATCGAGGAGGAAGTGGCGCGCACCTTCAAGCGATCGGTGGCCGGCCGCCGCGTCGTCGACGTCGACGGCCCCGAAGGCCCCGAACTGTCGGCCGTCGGCACCGGGCACCTGCAGGAAGTCACCGCGCCGCGCGAGCAAGTGAGCGCGCGGCTGCGCGAAGTCCGCCAGATCGTCGAACTGACGGTGCCGTTCGAGCTGAGCCGCGATGCGATCGACAGCGTCGAGCGCGGCGCGCGCGACGCCGACTGGCAACCGGCGAAGGACGCCGCGCAGCGGCTCGCGTTCGCCGAAGACAACGCGATTTTCGACGGCTACCCGGCCGCGGGCATCCTCGGCATCCGCGAAGGCACGTCGAACCGCAAGCTCACGCTGCCGGCGGACGTCAGCGCGTATCCGGACGCGATCAGCGACGCACTCGAGGCGCTGCGCCTCGCCGGCGTCGACGGCCCGTACTCGGTGGTGCTCGGCTCCGACGCGTACACGGCGCTCAGCGAGGCGCGCGACCAGGGCTATCCGGTCCTCGGCCACATCAAGCGGATCGTCAGCGGCGAGATCATCTGGGCGCCGGCGATCAGCGGCGGCTGCGTGCTGTCCACGCGCGGCGGCGATTACGAACTGCATCTCGGGGAAGACGTCTCGATCGGCTATACGGGCCATACCGACAAGGCCGTCCGCCTGTACCTGCGCGAAACGTTCACGTTCCTGATGCTGACGAGCGAAGCATCGGTGGCCGTGACGCCGCAGGCCGGCACGGCGGCCTGATCGCGGTTGCCCGCGCGCGATGCCTGGCGGGCGTCGCGCGCGACCGGCCGCGCTGCCGGCCGCATGTTCGTCGCCGATCGAACCCATTCTGCATGGAGTGTGTGATGAGCGAATCGAATGAGGCACTGCAGGCGCTGCAAGCGTCGGTCGACACCCTGAAGAAGACGGTCGACGCCAACGCGGGCAGCCAGGCCGGCGACACCGCCGTGCTGTTCACCGTCGTGTCGCTGATGCTGGCGGAGTTGCCGCCCGACACGCGCAACCTGATCGAGGATTCGTTCACGGTCTGGGCCAATGGTCTGCCGAATGCGGCACTGTCAACCGATGTGAAGCAGATTGCCCGGCAGCGGCTCGCGATGAAACTCTCCGACTGATTCCGGTTCGCCACGGGGGCGCCCTGTCCGGCCCATACCGTGCAACCCGCGCTTTCCTTCGGCCGCGCGGCGCGTATCTGCGGTGCGCGCGTGACCGGGCGTAACCGTTGCGCGCACGCTCGCACTGCGGCGCTTGCGCCGCGCTGGTCCCCCCGCATCGCCGTCCGTTTGCCGCCAACCGGCGCCCTGCGCGCCGATGTCGCACCGCGCTTCGTTCGCGCGCCGCCGCTCCCCGCTGCCATTCACCGCACGCGGCGCTCGCCGCGCACGCCCGCGCCGCCGCGTGCGCGCCCGTCTGTACTCCT
Source organism: Burkholderia catarinensis (assembly GCF_001883705.2). Taxonomy (GTDB): domain Bacteria; phylum Pseudomonadota; class Gammaproteobacteria; order Burkholderiales; family Burkholderiaceae; genus Burkholderia; species Burkholderia catarinensis. The sequence goes on along the minus strand of NZ_MDEQ02000009.1, from coordinate 158,839 downwards.
TGCCGCCCGTGCGCGCCCGCATATGAGGGTGCAATTTGCGACCGGGCCGGCATGGAACTGTGTCTTGGATGACCGCCGCCGATTCGCTATTTTGAACGCAGTCGAAGCAATGCCGTGGGCTCCTCGCAGCACGCGCGCTTCCCGCCCCGACCACGGCCGTGCGCCACGCCGGCGCGCGCGGCGCGACAGCACGGGTGCGGCACGCGCGCCGCCGCGCGTCGTGCGCCGTGCGCCGTGTGTTCGCGGTCGGGACGCGCAAGCGACGCACCGCATCGCGACTTCACCCTTCGACCCACCTTCACAGACAGGAGCCAGACCACCATGCCCGCACTTTGCGATATCTGCCACGCCCGGCCGGCCGTCGCGCGCGCAACCGTGATGCAGGACGGCGAGCGCAAGACGATCTCGATCTGCGATTACCACTTCCGCCAGCTGATGCGGCACCAGAGCATGCTGAACCCGTTCGATTCGCTGCTCGGCGGCGGCGGCTCGTCGTCGCTGTTCGGCGAGCTCGGCGACGAATCGCCGCTCGCCGCCGAGATTCCGCGCGAATCGGTCGACCCGACCGACGCGTTCAGCGAACAGACGCTGGAACTGCTGCAGCGCGCGGCCGAGAAGGCGCACGAGCTGCGCCGCAGCGAGCTCGACTCCGAACACCTGCTCTACGCGCTCGCGGACACCGACGTGTGCGCCGCGCTGCTGAAGGAACTGAAGCTGTCGCCGCAGGACATCAAGTCGTACATCGACGAGCATGCGCACACCGGCACGGCCGCTCCCGATGCGCCGCTCGACAAGCTGTCGATCTCGCCGCGCGTGAAGAAGGCCGTGCAATACGCGTTCCAGGCGTCGCGCGATCTCGGTCACTCGTATATCGGCCCGGAACACTTGCTGATCGGGCTCGCGTCGGTGCCGGACAGCATCGCCGGCACGCTGCTGAAGAAATACGGCGTGACGCCCGAGGCGCTGCGCCAGAAGGTCGTGAAGGTGGTCGGCAAGGGCGCCGAGGACGGCCGCGTCGATGCGCCGACCGGCACGCCGAACCTCGACAACTTCGGCCGCGACCTCACCGCGATCGCGCGCCAGGGCAAGCTCGACCCGGTGCTCGGCCGCGCGCAGGAAATCGAGAGCACGATCGAGGTGCTCGCGCGCCGCAAGAAGAACAACCCGGTGCTGATCGGCGAGCCGGGCGTCGGCAAGACCGCGATCGTCGAAGGGCTCGCGCAGCGGATCGTCAACGGCGATGTGCCTGAAGTGCTGCGCGGCAAGCGGCTCGTCGAAGTCAACATCAACTCGATGGTGGCCGGCGCGAAGTATCGCGGCGAATTCGAGGAGCGCGCGAAGCAACTGATCGACGAAGTGACCGCGAAGCAGGATGAACTGATCCTGTTCATCGACGAGCTGCACACGATCGTCGGCGCGGGCCAGGGCGGCGGCGAAGGCGGCCTCGACATCGCGAACGTGCTGAAGCCCGCGCTCGCGCGCGGCGAGCTGAGCCTGATCGGCGCGACGACGCTCAACGAATACCAGAAGTACATCGAGAAGGACGCGGCGCTCGAACGGCGCTTCCAGCCCGTGTTCGTGCCGGAGCCGAGCGTCGAGCAGACGATCGTGATCCTGCGCGGGCTGCGCGACAGCCTCGAGGCGCATCACCAGGTGACGTTCGCCGACGACGCGTTCGTCGCGGCCGCCGAGTTCGCCGACCGCTACATCACGTCGCGCTTCCTGCCGGACAAGGCGATCGACCTGATCGACCAGGCCGCCGCGCGCGTGCGGATCGGCGCGACGTCGCGCCCGGTCGCCATCCAGGAAGGCGAAGCGCAGATCGCGCAACTGAAGCGCGAGCAGGACTACGCGACGTCGCGCAAGCGCTTCGACGAAGCGAAGCAGTTCGAGGAGCAGATCAACGCGAAGCAGAAGACGGTCGACGAGATGATGGAGGCGTGGCAGCGCAAGACGGGCTCCGAAACGCTCGAGGTGACCGTCGAAGCGGTGGCCGAGGTCGTGTCGCGGCTGACCGGCATCCCCGTGTCCGAACTCACGCAGGAAGAACGCCAGAAGCTGCTGAAGATGGAGGAGCAACTGCGCGAGCGCGTGATCGGCCAGAGCGACGCGGTGGTGGCCGTCAGCGATGCGGTGCGGCTGTCGCGCGCGGGGCTCGGCCAGACGCACCGGCCGATCGCGACGTTCCTGTTCCTCGGGCCGACGGGCGTCGGCAAGACCGAGCTCGCGAAGGCGCTGGCCGAGACCGTGTTCGGCGACGAGCAGGCGATCATCCGTATCGACATGTCCGAGTACATGGAGCGGCACGCGGTCGCGCGGCTGATCGGCGCGCCGCCCGGCTACGTCGGCTACGAAGAAGGCGGCCAGCTCACCGAGCGCGTGCGGCGCCGCCCGTACAGCGTGATCCTGCTCGACGAGATCGAGAAGGCGCATCCGGACGTCTACAACGTGCTGCTGCAGGTGTTCGACGACGGCCGCCTGACCGACGGCAAGGGCCGCGTGGTCGACTTCAGCAACACGATCATCATCGCGACGAGCAACCTCGGCGCCGCGATCATCATGAACAACCTCACTCAACCGGAAGCCGCGCGCAAGACTGACAAGGCGATCCGCGAGGAACTGATGCAGGTGCTGAAGGGTCATTTCCGCCCCGAGTTCCTGAACCGGATCGACGAGGTGATCGTGTTCCACGCGCTGTCGAAGGAGAACATCCGCTCGATCGTGCAGATCCAGCTCGACCGCGTGGTGCGCACGGCCGCCGCCCAGGACATCGCGCTCGTGATGGGCGACTCGCTCGTCGAGCACCTGACCGAAGCCGGCTACCAGCCGGAATTCGGCGCGCGCGAGCTGAAGCGCCAGATCCGCCAGATCATCGAGACCCGGCTCGCGAAGGAGATTCTTGCCGACCGGCTGAAGTCGGGCGACCGGTGCGAGATCGACTACGACAAGGACAGCGACGAAGTGAAGTTCAACAAGCTCGCCGCGCCTGAAGCGAAGGACGTGAAAGACTCGAAGGACGCGAAGCAGGACGCCGACGGCAAGGCCAAACCGAACGGCAAGGCGGCCAAGGCAAGCGCCGACGCGAAGGCCGGCGATGCGCCCGCCGACGCGCCGCCGCCCACCGCGAAGCCGTCCGGCAAGAAATCGTCCGGCGCGAAAAAGGACGCGCACTGACACCCGCCTGCCCTGCAGCCCGGGGCACGCATGACCGGCTCCGTCACCTCGGACGGAGCCGTCCCACGCCGCGACATGGCGCAACCGAGCCGCCCGCATCGGGCCCGGCTCATGGAGATTCAAATGACAAATCGACGCGAAGTGCCAGGCATCAGGAAGTACGATGGGCCCGCCGGCGGTTGGGGCGCGCTTCGCGCGACAGCCGATGCGGTGCGCACGCAGATGGAAACCATCGAGGCGCCGATCGTGCTGATGCGGACCAACCAGCCCGACGGCTTCGACTGCCCCGGCTGCGCGTGGCCCGACAAGGAACACAAGTCGACGTTCCAGTTCTGCGAGAACGGCGCGAAGGCCGTCACGTGGGAAGCGACGACCAAGCGCGTGACGCCCGAATTCTTCGCGGCGAACACCGTGTCGTCGCTGCTGCGCATGTCGGACTACGAACTGGAGGACATGGGCCGGCTCACGCATCCGCTCGTCTACGATCGCGCGACCGACACGTTCCGCGCGATCGAATGGGACGACGCGTTCGCGCGCATCGGCGAAGTGCTGCGCGCGCTGCCGCCCGAGCAGGTCGAGTTCTATACGTCGGGCCGCGCGTCGAACGAAGCCGCGTACCTGTACCAGCTGTTCGCGCGCGAGCTCGGCACCAACAACTTCCCCGATTGCTCGAACATGTGCCACGAGCCGACCAGCGTCGGCCTGCCGCAGTCGATCGGCATCGGCAAGGGCACCGTGTCGCTGGAGGATTTCGACCACTGCGAGCTGATCATCTCGATCGGCCACAACCCCGGCACGAACCACCCGCGGATGATGGGCACGCTGCACGAGTGCGCGCGCCGCAACGTGCCGATCATCGTGTTCAACCCGCTGCGCGAGCGCGCGCTCGAACGCTTCGCGGATCCGCAGGACATGATCGAGATGGCGTCGTTCGGCTCCACGCGGATCGCATCGACGTACTACCAGGTCGACGCGGGCGGCGACGCGGCCGCGCTGAAGGGCATCATGAAGGCGCTGCTGCAGCTCGAAGCCGAGCGCGGCGACGTGCTCGACCGCGACTTCATCGCGCAGCATACCGACGGCTTCGACGCATTCTCGGCCGACCTGCAGGCCACGTCGTGGGACGACATCGAGCGCGCGAGCGGCCTCAGCCAAGAACAGCTCGAACAGGTCGCGCTCGCATACGCGAAGTCGAACGCGACGATCATCACGTACGGGATGGGCGTCACGCAGCACAACAAGGGCACCGCAACCGTGCGCCTGATCGCCGACCTGCTGCTGATGCGCGGCAACATCGGCAAGCCCGGCGCCGGCGTGTGCCCGCTGCGCGGCCATTCGAACGTGCAGGGCAACCGCACGGTCGGCATCACCGAGAAGCCGTCGGCCGAGTTCCTGAAGAAGATCGAGGACGTGTGCGGGTTCACGCCGCCCGCGCATCACGGGCACGACGCCGTGCAGGCGATGCAGGCGATGATCGACGGCAGCGCGAAGGCGCTGCTGTGCCTCGGCGGCAACTTCGCGGTCGCGCTGCCCGATCCCGAGCAGTCGTTCCCGGCGATGGCGAAGCTCGACCTGAGCGTGCATCTCGGCACGAAGCTGAACCGCTCGCACCTGCTGGTCGGCAAGGAAACCTTCATCCTGCCCGTGCTCGGCCGCACCGAGCTCGACATGCAGGCCACCGGCCGCCAGTCGATCACCGTCGAGGATTCGATGTCGATGGTCCACGCGTCGGCCGGCAAGCTCAAGCCGGCCTCCGACCAGTTGCGCTCGGAGCCCGCGATCGTCGCGGGGATCGCGCATGCGACGCTGCCGGACAGCAAGGTCGCGTGGCTCGACCTGATCGCCGACTACGACCGCATCCGCGACCTGATCGACCGCACGGTGTCCGGCTTCGAGTCGTTCAACGAGCGCATCCGCACGCCGGGCGGCTTCCGCCTGCCGCTGCCGCCCACCGAGCGCGTGTGGCCCACGGCGACCGGCAAGGCGATGTTCTCGGTGTACAAGGGCGTGGCGGAAGACGCGGAGGTGCTCGGCGGCGAACAGGTGCTGCGGCTGATCACGCTGCGCAGCCACGACCAGTACAACACGACGATCTACGGGCTCGACGACCGCTATCGCGGCGTGTTCGGGCGGCGCGACGTGCTGTTCATGAACACCGCGGACCTCGCGAAGTACGGGCTCGAACACGGCGACCTCGTCGACATCGAGACGATCACCGCATCGGGCCGCACGCTGCGTCTCGAGAAGATCACCGCGATCGAGTACGACATCGCGCCGGGGTCGGTCGGCGCATACTACCCGGAAGCGAACGTGCTCGTGCCGCTCGACTACATCGACAAGGAAAGCGGCACGCCGTCGTACAAGTCGGTGCCGGTGCGCGTCGCGCGCTCGGCGGTCGTTTGAGGTGCGGGCAGGCTCGCGGCGGGTAACCAAGCGCGAGCCTGCCCGATCCCTTCTACCAGCCGCCGCCGTATCGCGACCGACGCGGCGGCCCTCATCCCTGCCTTCCTTTCCCGTCGTTACCGCGCCGCCGTCGGCGGCAGGGCCGCGCCCGCCTGCCGGCGCCGGTACGCGCTGTCGCGCGTCGCGAGCCAGTAGTACAGCGGCGACGTCAGCACCAGCCCCACCACCCACGACAGATCCGCGCCGCCGAGATGCGCGGGAATCGGGCCCGCATACATCGGCGTGTTCATGAACGGAATCTGCACGAGGATGCCGATCGCATACGCAAGCAGCGCCTGCGGATTGAAGCGGCCGTAGATCCCGCCGTTCGCCATGAAGATCGACTTGATGTCGTACTTGCCCTTGTGGATCACGTAGAAGTCGATCAGGTTGATCGCCGTCCACGGCACCAGCACGACGAGCAGCGCGAGCACGAGATCGACGAGGTTGCCGACGAAGTTCGTCGACGCGCCGATCGCCGCGTAGCAGCACGCGACGAAGATCACGACCGACACCACCGCACGCGCCTTTGCAGTCGGAATCCACCGGTACGCGAACGTCTGCACCGACGTGATCACCGCGAGCACCGCGCCGTACAGGTTCAGCGCGTTGTGGCTGATCACGCTCAGCAGGAACAGCATGAGCATCAGCGGGCCGAGCGGGCCCGTCGCCTGCTTGACCGCATCCATCGTATCCGCGCCGGCCGGCACCGCGAGCACCGCGACCGCGCCGAAGATGAACGCGAGCGTCGAGCCGATCGTGCAGCCCAGATAGGTCGCCCAGAACGTCGACGCGACGCCGACATCTTCCGGCAGATAGCGCGAATAGTCCGACACGTACGGCGCGAACGCGATCTGCCACAACGCCGACAGCGATACCGTCGCGAGCCAGCCCGCGAAGTCGAAGCCGCCGCGCGTCAGGAAATCGCCGGTCGTCACGTGCGTGAGGATCATCCAGAAGCCGACGAGGATGCCGATGCCGAGCACCCACGTGCCGATCCGGTTCAGGATGTGGATGAACCGGTAGCCGACGATGCCGATCAGCCCCGAGCCTACCGCGCCGATCACGATGCCGACGGGCACCGGCACCGACGACGCGATGCCGTGCACCGACTTGCCGGCAAGCACGATGTTCGATGCGAAGAAGCCGACGTACATCACGGCCGCGATCACCGTGACGAGCAACGCGCCCCACGAACCGAACTGCGCGCGGCTCTGGATCATCTGCGGGATGCCCATCTGCGGCCCCTGCGCCGAATGCAGCGCCATCAGCACGCCGCCGACCGCCTGGCCGACGACGATCGCGACGATCCCCCACATCAGGTTCAGGTGGAACATCTGCACGCCGAGCGCGCCGGTCACGATCGGCAGCGGCGCGATGTTGCCGCCGAACCAGAGCGTGAACAGGTCGCGCACCTTGCCGTGGCGCTCCGCGGGCGGCACATAGCCGATCGTGTGCTTCTCTATCATCGGGGACGCATTGCGGTCCGCGTTTGTCATGGTGATATCTCCTGTCCTGCGCGGCGATGCGCGCTTGCCGTTTTCCGCCGGCGCGCGTCGGGGTGCACGCCGGCAATCGGGCCGGATACGCGAGCGACGACGCACCGCATGCACGCGCGGCGGTTGTCGAACGATGCGGACAATGCGCGCATGCGGGGACGGATGACATGTCCCGCCGGCGCGTGTACGGCCTCGTCGTGATCCAGGCTGGAGACGATGGTGCGTCACGGGCATCGGGACCGGAAAATACTAAAAATATTTCCGGGACATACGAAAAAGCTCTGCAGCGGAAATTATGGCGCCGAAGGTCTTCAGGTAAGGTGCTACGCAAAACCATGGACAGATTGCGCCCCGCGACAGCACGCCCGGGGCGCGTATCAGAGGTGCTTGTGGCTCACTACACTTTGCGGCAACTGAAATACTTCGTGACGACGGTCGAATCCGGCAGCGTCGCCGAGGCATCGCGCCAGCTCTTCATCGCGCAGCCGTCGATCTCCAGCGCGATCAAGGGGCTGGAGGAAAGCTTCGGCGTGAAGCTGTTCATCCGTCATCACGCGCAAGGCGTGTCGCTGACGCCGAGCGGCACGCGCTTCTACCGGAAAGCGCAGGAACTGCTGCGCATCGCGCACGAATTCGAACAGAACGCGCTCGCCGACAACGACGTGATCTCCGGGCAGATCGACATCGGCTGCTTCGAGACGGTCGCGCCGCTCTATCTGCCGCAACTGATCGCGGGTTTTCGCGAGCGCTACCCGGGCGTGAACATCCGGCTGCGCGACGGCGACCAGCAGGAACTCGTGCAGGGCCTGACGGCCGGCGCCTTCGATCTCGCGTTGATGTACGACCACGATCTCGACGGCACGATCGAAACCGAGCCGCTGATGCCGCCGCAGCAGCCGTACGTGCTGCTGCCGGAGAACCACCGGTTCGCGGGCCAGTCGCACGTGTCGCTGCGCGACCTGTGCGTCGAGCCGATGATCCTGCTCGACGTGCAGCCGAGCCGCACGTATTTCGTCAGCCTCTTCCATGAACTCGGGCTCACGCCGAACATCGTGTTCGGTTCGCCGTCGATCGAGATGGTGCGCGGGATGGTCGGCCAGGGGTTCGGCTTCTCGCTGCTCGTCACGCGCCCCCATTCCGAATACACGTACGACGGCCAGCGCGTCGTGACGATCGGCCTCAGCGAAACGGTGAGCCCGTCGGGGCTCGTGAGCGCACGGCTCAAGCGCGGGCAGCTCACGAAGCAGGCGCAGTCGTTCGTCGATTTCTGCCGCGAGCGGCTCGCGCAGATCATCGCGGAAACGGCGCGATAAGGAAGCAGAACACGCACGCGCCGCCGGATGCGGTGCGTGCGTGTCGTGCGTGTCGGCAGCGGATCAGGCGGCCGAAGCCAGATACGCGACCAGGCGGCCCAGCATCGCGTCGCATCCGTGCAGCTGTTCGAGCGTGACGAACTCGTCGGGCTTGTGCCCCTGGTCCATGCTGCCGGGCCCGCACACCACGGTCGGAATGCCGGCCTGCCCGAACAGCCCGCCCTCGGTGCCGAATGCAACCGTGCCGAACGCATCGGACCCGCTCAGCATTGCGAGCAGGCGCGCGGCTTCGCTGTCCGGCGCGGTCGCGAGCCCCGGATACGCACCCAGCGGCTGCAGTCGAATGTCGGTATCGGGCTGTACCGCGCGCATCCTCGGCAACAGTTCGGATTCCGCATAGTCCTGCAGCTTCCTCGGCACATCGTGCGCATCGAAATCCGGCAGCGCACGCACCTCGAAATCGAACTCGCATTCGACCGGCACGATGTTCAGCGCACGGCCGCCCTTGATCAGCCCGGTCTGCACGGTCGAGAACGGCGGATCGAAACGGCTGTCGTGCCCTTCTGGCCGCGCGAGCGCCGCGCCGATCTCGCCGAGCCGGCCGATCAGCTTCGCCGCATAGTCGATCGCGTTGACGCCCGACGGCGCGTACGCCGAGTGGCACGCGGCGCCCTGCACGTGGCAGCGCATCGCGAGCTTGCCCTTGTGACCGAGCACCGGCTTCAGTCCGGTCGGCTCGCCGATCAGGCACAGGCGCGGCCGGTGCGCGCGTGCGGCCAGTTCGTCGAGCATCGGCCGCACGCCGAGGCACCCCACTTCCTCGTCGTACGAGAACGCGAGATGCACGGGCACGCCCAGCGGCCGTGCGACGAACGCCGGAACGGCCGCGAGCACCGACGCGATGAAGCCCTTCATGTCCGCCGTGCCGCGGCCGTACAGGCGGCCGTCGCGCTCGGTCAGCCGGAACGGCTCGACCGTCCACGCCTGTCCGTCGACCGGCACCACGTCGGTATGGCCCGACAGCGCGATGCCGCCGCGATCGCGCGGCCCGATCGTCGCGTACAGGCTCGCCTTCGTGCGTTCCGCGTTGTAGAACTGTTCGCTCGCGACGCCAAAGCCCGCGAGATAGTCGCGGATGAAACCGATCATCTCGAGGTTCGACTCGCGGCTGACCGTCGCGAAGCCGATCAGCCGTTCGAGCAGCGCGCGGCTCGACGGTTCACTCATCGCCGGGCACTCCGTAGCTCGGCGCGGCGGTCGGATTCAATGCACGCGTCTGGTAGTCCTGCATCTGCGGCCGATACGCGCGCCACAGCGCATCGAGCTGCCCGATCGGATCCGTATCGGCCCAGTCGACGCGCAGGTCGACCACCGGCCAGGTCACGTCGCCCGCCACCTTCAGCGCGGCCGAATGCACCGGCCCCGCCTCGCCGCCGGCCGCCATCGCCGCGTGCATCGCGGCCAGCAGGCGATCGGCGAGCAGGCCGGGCGCCTGTTCGAATGCCCTCGCCAGCGCGTCGATCACGGCCGGCGCGGCCAGCAGGTTGCCAGCCGCGACGCATTGCTCGCCGCGCACCGCGTGATGCGTGCCGAGCGCTTCCTTGCCGGTGAAGCACGCCGTCTGCCCCTGCCCGTCGATCACCGTGACCTGCCGGTACTGGCTCCAGCCGTTCGCGCTGAGCGCGCGGTCGAGCGCCGCGGCGGGCGCGAGCTGTTCGTGCTCGATCAGGTCGAGAATCTGGGGCCCAAGCGCCGGCAACGTGATGTTCTGCGTCGCGACGGCGCCCACGCCCGCGCGCACCCACGGGCAGCGCGCGCCCACCGCGATGCTCGACGAGCTGATCGCGATCCCGAGCTGGCCCGTCTCCGGGCAGCGCCCGACGATGGAGAAAGTCATGTTGCCTCCTATGCGCGGTTCGGCTGCCAGTTGTCCGGGATCACCGCGATCACGTCGATCTCTATCAGCCACTGCGGCTGGCCGAGCGCGGACACGACGAGCCCCGTCGAGATCGGATACACGCCCTTCAGCCACTTGCCGACTTCCTGGTACACCGGCTCGCGATAACGCGGGTCGATCAGGTAGGTCGTCGTCTTCACGATGTGCGTGATGTCGCTGCCGGCTTCTTCGAGCAACTGCCTGACGTTCTTCATCGCCTGCTCGGCCTGCGCGCGCGGATCGCCGAGGCCGATCAGGTTGCCGTCGAAATCGGTGCCGACCTGGCCGCGCACGTAGACGGTGTTGCCGGCCCGCACGGCCTGGCACAGGTCGTTGTCGAGCGTCTGGTTCGGGTAGGTATCCTTCGTGTTGAACATGCGGATACGCGTATGGGTAGGCTGGCTCATCGAGGTCCTTCGATCGTCGGTGGAAACACCCGCCGCGCAGGCAGCAGGCTGCGGTGCGGCGGGTTCGTGTCGGTTCGTCAGTTCGCCGCTTCGGCGAGCGGGCGCGCGTCGGCCTGCGCCGATTGCGCGGCCGCTCGCTGCTGCGACGCGTCGTGGTACGCGAGGTACTTGCGCTGCGTGACGATGTGATCGGCGATGTGCTTCGCGTCGTGCCACACGCCCCAGATGAAGCTGGAGCCGCGCCGCGACAGCCACGGCAGCCCGACGAAATAGATGCCCGGCTCCTTCGATACGCCGCGCTGGTGCTGCGGCTTGCCGTTCGGCGCAAACGCGTCGACGTTCAGCCAGCCGTAGTCGACCGCATAGCCGGTCGCCCAGACGATCGACGTGACGCCGGCTCCGGCGAGGTCGAGCGCAAGGATCGGATGCGCGACGCATTCCGGGTTCGGCAGGATGCGGCGGGCTTCCGGTTCTTCCCGCAGGTCGAGGCCGTTGCGCGCCGCATAGGCGTCGGCCGCGTCGAGCAGCGACAGGTAGTTCTCGTCGCCGCGTGCGAGATTGACCGCGAGATCGCGTTCGAACACGGCCACGCCGCCGTCGAACGACTTCGTCAGCCCGACGAGCGTCACGCCCTGGTTCGCGAGCGCGCGGAAATCGACCGTATGGCCGCCGCGTGCGCCGCTCACCGCGATCGTCACGTGTTCGCGGCCGGGCGTCGCGACTTCCTTGTCCCATTCGCCGAGCACGCCGAGCCACCAGCAGAAGTCGCGGCCGCGATACGCGCGCGGCGGGCGATCGTGCGGCCCGACCGACAGGTAGACCTGCCGGCCCGCGCGCTGCAGCTCGTCGGCGATCTGCACGCCCGACGACCCCGCGCCGACCACCAGCACCGCGCCTTCCGGAAGCTGGCCCGGGTTGCGATAGCCGGCGGAATGAATCTGCACGACGCGCGCGTCGTCCGGCGCGATCGGCGGAATCACCGGGCGCTGGAACGGCCCCGTCGCGACGACCACGCGGTTCGCCTCGATCGTGCCGTCCGAGGTTTCGACGACGAAGCCCGGCTTGCCCGCATTGCGCACGACCTGCGTCACTTCGACGCCTGTGCGGATCGGTGCGTTGAATTTGCGCGCATACGCTTCGAAGTAGTCCGCGACCTGGTCTTTCGATGCGAACGCATCGGGATCGAGGCCGTCGAATTCGAGCCCCGGGAAGCGGTCGTGCCACGCGGGGCCGTTCGCGACCAGCGAATCCCAGCGCCCGGTGCGCCAGCGTTCGGCGATGCGGCTGCGCTCCAGCACGAGATGGGGCACGCCCAGCTTGCCCAGGTGCTCGCTCATGGCCACGCCGGCCTGCCCGGCGCCGACGACGAGCGTATCGATTGAGGTTGTTTCGACTGCCACGGCTGTCTCCTTCTGAAGTGCGGCTCATGCGACGCTCGTGCTGTCGCGTGAGTTGGAATGGAGACATTCTGCTGATGCGCAGGCGGGTGCGAAATGATGTTTTTTGTTGGTGTTGACGAGCAAAAAGCTGGGGCGGGTGGGTAGCGCGCCGGTTCGATGCAGTCCATCAACGCCCCACATCACGCGAATCGACGGTGCCATGACGGATGCAACCCGTCGATGCAATCGCCCGCGGCGAGCCTCTCATTGCCTGCCCCTCATCGATTGTTGTCGTTCGGACAACATGGTGTGCGCCTTCGCGGCGCTACTGGCATTCGCCCCCTCCTGACACAATCGGTCGCACGCTCGGTTGAAAGGCGAGCGAAACGAAGCGCGCGAAATGCGTGGTCGTGCTCGTGCACCGCGGCGCGGCTTATTCCACTTGATCAACAGGACTATCGAAAATGGGCGAAACAACCCGCAATGTTCAGCCGGTTACGGCCGAACTCGGCAAAACCGGTTCCGGCGAACTCGTGCCTTCCCGCTACGCCGTGCGCGTGGGTGACGTCGACGTCGTGCTGATCAGCGACGGCGTTCTGCCGCTGCCGACCTCCACGATGTCCACCAACGTGAACGAGGCAGACCGCAACGAATGGTTCGATGGGCGTTTCCTGCAACGCGACATGTTCGACTGGGCGCTGAATATCGCGCTCGTGCGCAGCGGCGAACGCCTGATCCTGATCGACTCGGGCGTGGGCGACGGTTTCGAATACTTCACGCGCGCCGGGCGGTCGGTGATGCGTCTGGAATCGGCCGGCATCGACTTGTCCGCGATCACCGATATCGTGATTACGCATATGCACATGGATCACGTCGGCGGGTTGAACGTCGACGGCGTCAAGGCCAAGCTGAGCCCGGACGTGCGCATTCACGTGTCGACCGCGGAACTGGAGTTCTGGAAGAATCCGGACTTCAGCAAGACGGTGATGCCGGAAACGGTCCCTCCCGCGCTCCGCAAGGCGGCTGCAAAGTTCGTGGAACGCTACCGGGAAAACATCGTGCCGTTCGACCGGACCGTGGAAGTCGCAGCGGGCGTGTCGGCGCGCGTGACGGGTGGGCACACGCCGGGGCACTGCGTCGTGGACATCGCATCGAACGGCGAGAAGCTGACGTTCGTCGGCGACGCAATTTTCGAAGTCAACTTCGACAATCCCGACTGGCAAAACGGCTTCGAGCACGATCCTGAAACGGCTGTCGACGTGCGTATCGCGCTGCTCGACGAAGCCGCCGAAACCGGCGCCATGCTGGCCGCGGCGCATGTCGCGTTCCCGTCCATCGGTCACATTTCCAAGCGCGAAGAACGCTACCGTTTCGTGCCGGTTCAGTGGGACTACTGATTGATAATCGACCGTCAACGATAGTCGTATAAATATCACTGACGATTGCCGGAAAACCGCCGCGCGTTCACAAGAATCGTGGCGGTTCTTTTGTAAACGATCATTTTTTTCGCTGCTGCCACGGCCCTCGCCCGTTCGAAGCGATCGCCGGCTATCGGGCGACTTCGACGCCGACGTCGCTCCAGTCGCGCATCATCGCGCCGACTTCCGCATCGAGCCAGTCGCGAAACTGTCGATACTCCGGACGAAGCTGCGCATTCTTGTGGGTGATCAGATAGTGATGACGATCGCGAAACACGAGCGCATCCGGCACCGGCCGCATCAGGCTCCCCTGCTCGACCTGGCGATGCACGAGATGATGCCAGCCGAGCAGCGTGCCCTCGCCGGCCTCCGCCTGGGCCACGAGCAGCCGGTAGTCGTTGCTCTCCAGGTTCTTGTTCTCGGCCAGCGCTTCCGTGCCGTCGCTTTGCTGAAACCAGTTTCGCCACACGCGCCAGTCCACGTGCTCGCATACCTGCGCACGCCCCAGCAGCGACAGGTTCAACGTGGGTTGCGTCAGCAGGTCGAGCGGCTTCAATGTCCGCCGGAGAAAATGCCGCTCGTGGAACGACGGGCTGCACACCGGATAGACGACGTCATGGAACAGCGGCTCGACCTCGAACTCCGCCTCGCGCGGCGGATTCTTCGTAATGATGACGTCGGGCTCCAGCAGCTCGTCCAGCTCCATGAAGTGCTCCGTGACCATCACGTGCAGGCGCAGATCCGGAAAGCGCTCACGTAATGCCGGCAGACGGGACGACAGCCACAGCGCCGAGAACGTATGCGACACGCAAATCGTCAATGCATGCCGGTCGTTGCGGCGCACGGCCTCCGCCGCTTCCGCGATGTTCATGATCGACAGGTACGACGCATTGTAGAGAATGCGCCCGGCGTCGGTCAGCGCGATATGCCTGCCGGTACGCTCGAACAGCGCGACGTCGAGGGAATCCTCGAGCTCCTTGATTTGTCTGCTGATTGCCGCCTGGGTCACGCAGAGCACCTCCGCGGCCTGGGTGAAGCTCTCGTATCGCGCCGCCGTCACGAAACACCTCAGCGCCCGGAGCGACGGCATCTGGGCAAGGAGTCGGTCTGCAAATAGCTGCTTCTTCGACATGGCTGTCACTCTCGAAACGGATAGGCTTGGTGCGGATCGATACACGCGTGGCCGGCACGCGCGTGCTCCGGTAGGAATCCAGCTATCGTGCCACGAATCGCAGGAAAACTCCGGGGCAGACCGCGTGATCCGTTCCCGCGGGGCGGGATGCGCGGGCGTGCCCAGGCAACGCCGCGCGCCGATTGGCCGCCGCCGTCAGTCGAGCTTCAGCCAGGTGGTCTTCAACTCGCAATACTGGTCGTGTGCATACACGGATTTGTCGCGACCGCCGAAGCCCGACTGCTTGAACCCGCCGAAGGGTGTCGACAGATCCCCTTCGCCGAAGCAGTTCACCGTCACGGTGCCCGCGCGGATGCGCGCCGCGATCTTGTGCGCGCTGTTCACGTTGTCCGTCCACAGCGACGCGGCGAGCCCATAGCACGTGTCGTTGGCGATTCGAACGGCGTCCTCGACGTCGTCGTATTCGATGAAGCAGACGACCGGCCCGAACACCTCGTCGCGCGCGATGCTCATCTCCGGGCTCACCTGGTCGAAGATCGTCGGTTCGACGAACCAGCCGCCGGTCTCCTCGAGCGTCGCGCGGCCGCCGCATACGACGCGCGCGCCTTCTTCCTTCGCCTGCTCGATATGGGCCAACACCTTCCGGTAGTGCTTCTCCTCGATCAGCGCGCCCAGCTTCACGTCCGGATCGAGCGGGTCGCCCGTCCTCCAGCCCGCGAGCACCGCCTGGACTTTTTCGAGCAGTTCCGCCTTCCGGCTCGACGGAACGAGAATCCTCGATCCCGCGCTGCAGTTCTCGCCCATGTTCCAGAACGCGGCGGCCACCGCCTGCTCGGCCACCGCGTCGAGATTCGCGACATCGGGGAGAATGACCTGCGGGTTCTTGCCGCCGCATTCGAGCACCACGCGCTTCAGGTTCGTGTCCGCCGAATAATGCAGGAAGCGCTTGCCGGTCGCGGTCGAGCCCGTGAACGCGACGAGATCGACATCGGGATGACGCCCGAGCGCCTGCCCCGCGCCTTCGCCGAAGCCGGTGACGACGCTCAACACGCCCGCCGGCACGCCGGCTTCGAACGCGAGATCGGCGATGCGCAACGTCGACAGCGACGTCTGCTCGGCCGGCTTCACGATCACGCTGTTGCCGACCGACAGCGCCGGGCCGATCTTCCACGCGAGCATCAGCGCCGGGAAATTCCATGGCAGCACCGCGCCGACGACGCCGATCGGCTCGCGCGTGATCATGCTGACGACGCCCGATCCCGACGGCGACAACGCGTCATAGCGCTTGTCGGTCACCTCGGCATGCCAGCGAATGCAGGCCGCCGACTCGGGAATGTCCAGCCCGAGGCACTCGCCGATCGGCTTGCCCGCCTCCAGCGCTTCCAGCAGCGCCAACTCCTCCGCATGCTCGTCGATCAGTTGCGCCAGACGCAGCAGCACCGCCTTCCGATGCGCCGGCGCGGCTTTCGACCATGCGCCGGATTCGAATGCGTCGCGGGCAGCCGCCACCGCGCGATCCACGTCCCGGTCGTCGCATCGCGCCACGTCGGACAGCACCTTGCCCGATGCCGGATTGAGCGTGCCGAACGTTTCGCCCGACGCGGCCGCGCATCGCTGCCCGGCAATGAACGCGCGTCCGTCGAGCGACAACGCCTGCGCCTTCTGCTTCCATTCCTGATGAGTCTTCATGTCCTGTCCTCACAAGTCAAAGTTCGGCGCCTGCCGAAAATTCCTTCGCCCAGATCGTGGCCGACACGGCCACGTCGACAATCGGTCGAACCGGCAGCGAACGCGGGTGCGGCTGCTTCAGCAACTGCGTCACGAGTTCGTTCGACCGGCCAAGCGCGTACTCGGCGATCAGCTTGCCCGATGCGGACCCGCGGCTCAGCCCGAGACCGTTGCATCCGACCGCTTCGAAAATGCCGTCGCTGCGTCGCCCGAACAGCGCGCCGTTGTTCGCCGACAGGCACAGCGGCCCACCCCACGTGTATTCGAGCTCGACGCCTTTCAGCATCGGAAAGCGCCGGTCGAACGATCGCTGGTGCAGGCTCTTCGCCTTCGCCAGGTCGGCCGGCGACACCTCGAGCCCCGGCCGGAACGCAAAGTGGTTGCGCACGCACAGACGGTCGCTCGACAGCCGGCGCACGGTCGTCCCCATCGGGTCGGCCGGAATCAGCGCCCACGACCGCATTCCGCCCAGCCTCGCGATTTCGTCCGCGCTCATCACGCGCGTCATCGACGCGAACGTGTAGACCGGCAGCAAGCCGTTCGGATGGCGGCCGAACGTCGCCGCATAGGCGTTCGTGCACAGCACCGCCTGCTTCGCGACGAGCTTGCCGCGCGCGAAATGCAACACGCTCGCGGCGCCGCGACGTTCGATCCGCGTCACCGCGCTGAGCTCGAACACCGTCACGTTCTCCGGCAGCGACGCGGCGAGGCCGCGCATCAGCGCGGCCGGCTGCACCGTGCTGCAACCGGGCGTAAACAGCGCACCGCGATAGAAATCCGTACCGGTCACCGCCCGGATTGCCGAACCGTCGAGCCATTCGCATGCTTCGCCGATCCGGGTCAGCCCGTCGGCAAAATGCGCGAGCGCCGTCTCGCCCTTCCGGTTGACCGACGCATGAAACTTGCCGTCGTCCCGCCAGTCGCAGTCGATGCCGTGACGACGCACGATCGAGCGTACATAGTCGATCCCGTGCCGCTGGAACCGAATGTCGGCCTGGTCTTCGTCGATACTGCGCGAGTAGCTTTCGCTGCTGATGTCGTGCGGCAGGTCGACGAAAAATCCGGAATTCCGCCCCGCTGTCGTGCGGCCGATGCGATCGGCCTCGACCAGCGCGATCGATGCATCGGGCGCGAGCTCGGCCAGCCGCCGTGCCGCGCACAATCCGGTAATGCCGCCGCCCACGACGACCCAGTCGTAACGGTGCTCCGACGATACTGCGCGGGCGGCCGGCGGCGGCAGCAGGATTTGCCACCAGCCGTTGACGCCGTCAGGCGCGGGAAACCGCGCGAATTCCAGATTCGAGTCCATGTCGCCTGATCAATCCTTGCGGAACAGCGGCTTCACCAGTTGTGCGAATGCGCGACGCTCCTCGTCGGTGAGCGTGCCGAGCGGCGCGCGCGCCGGCCCGACCGGCAGCCCCGCCAGCTCGCAGCCGTAGCGGACGTACTGAATGAACTTCCCACTGCGTTCGAGCAGTTCGAGCACCGGCAGCAGCTGGGCCATCAGCTTGCGGCCCGCGTCGAAATCGCCGCGCGTCACGCATGCGTCGTACAGCGCGGTATGCGCTTCGGGCAGGAAGTTCGACGCGCCGCCGACCCAGCTTCTCGCGCCCCACACGAAGAACTCGAGCGCCTGGTCGTCCATCCCGCAGCTCAGCACCAGCCGGTCGCCGAAATGCGTGACGAGGTGATGCAGGTGCGAGATGTCGCCGGTGCTTTCCTTCATCGCGACGAAATTCCGCCGTTCGAGCAGCGTCGCGAGGATGTCGTCGCCGATCGCCGTGCCGGTGCGGGCCGGAAAGTTGTACAGCATGACCGGCATGTCGAGCGCGTCGTCGACCTTCAGCAGGTGGGCGAGCAGTTCCTCCTGGGTCGGCTGCGCGTAATAAGGCGCCGCGACCAGCAGCGCCGACATGCCGGCGCGCTTGGCCGCCTGGCCCAGGCGGATGACTTCGCCGGTCGTCGTCGCGTTGATGCCGGCGGTCAGGAACGTCTTGCCGCCGGCCGCTTCGGCGACGGTACCGAACGTCCGGACCCGCTCGTCGAAACTCAGCGCGTAGTATTCGCCGGTGGTGCCGCCGATACCGAGCCCGGATACGCGGCCCGCGAGATCGGCCGCATGCCTGCCGAGCAGTTGATGATCGATTTCGCCGTCCGCGGCGAACGGGGTGACCAGCGGGGTATGTACGCCTTCGAAGCTCATTTTGGTTCCTCTCTTCATCAAGTACGCCGCGCTCTCCGCGCGTCACCCCGGCAACCGGCCGGGCGGGATCGCATACGGAGGCGCGGCAGTTCAAAAATATTCGGATTCCTGACGGCCTTCACGATTCGATGGCCTAGACATGGGCTTCCGCGTGCGCATGGAGCGGAAACTGGCTGCACAGGTCGCGCACGCGGCTTCGCACCGCGCGTTCGACCTGATCGTCGCCGTTCGGATCGGCCTGGAGCGCCGACAGTACGTCGAGAATCATTGCACCGATCTGCTCGAACTCGGCAGTGCCGAATCCGCGCGTCGTGCCGGCCGGCGTGCCGAGCCGGATGCCGGACGTGACGGCCGCGTTTTCCGTGTCGAACGGGATGCCGTTCCTGTTGCACGTGATGCCGGCCCGCTCCAGCGCCTTTTCCGCCTGCATGCCGGTGATGCGCTGCGCGCGCAGGTCGACCAGCAACAGATGGTTGTCCGTGCCGCCCGTGACGAGACTCAGCCCGCCAGCCTGCAGCACCTTGGCGAGCGTTTGCGCATTGCGCAGCACCCGATCGATATACGCCGTGAATTCCGGACGCAGCGCCTCGCCGAACGCAACCGCCTTGCCGGCGATCACATGCATCAGCGGCCCGCCCTGCAGGCCGGGAAACACCGCCGCGTCGACCTTCCTCGCGACGTCGCCGCGGTTCGTCAGGATGAAACCGCCGCGCGGCCCGCGCAGCGTCTTGTGCGTGGTGGACGTCACGACGTCCGCATGGCGGACCGGATCCGGATGCCGCCCGGCCGCGACGAGCCCCGCGATATGCGCCATGTCCACCATCAGCATCGCGCCGACACTGTCCGCGATGTCGCGGAACGCCGCGAAATCCAGCGCGCGCGGGTAAGCCGAATAGCCCGCGATGACCAGCTTCGGCCGATGCTGCTCGGCGAGCCGGCGCACCGCGTCGTAATCGATGCGCTGCGTCTCGGGGCTCACGCCGTACTGCACGGCGTTGAACCCTTTTCCGGCGAGCGCCGGCCGCGCGCCGTGCGTGAGTTGGCCGCCGGCGTCGAGCGACATGCCCATCACCGTGTCGCCCGGATTCACCAGTGCAAGCATGACCGCACCGTTTGCCTGCGCGCCCGAATGCGGCTGCACGTTGGCGAACTCCGCGTCGAACAGCGCGCGCACGCGGTCGATCGCGAGCGCCTCGATCCGGTCGACATGATCGCAACCGCCGTAATACCGCTTCGACGGATACCCTTGCGCATACTTGTTGGTCAGCACCGTTCCCTGTGCTTCCATCACCGCGGCCGATACGATGTTTTCCGACGCGATCAGCGCGATCCGGGTTTGCTGTCGCCGCAACTCCAGCGCGATCTCCGACGCGATGACGGGATCGCGACTCTGGAGCGATTCGGCAAAAAAGCGTGAGTTCTCGTTCACTGGGTCACTCCGCGGCGCAGGTCGTCGAACCAGGCCGTGTGGAAAGAGGGCTTGCCTTCACGGGCGCGCGGCCGGTGCGACACCGGCCGCGTGCCTTCCCGGTAGACGGCGCAACCGGCTCACTGCGCCAGCCAGGCCTTCACCTTCTCCGGATGCGCGTCGACGAATTTCTTCGCGGCCGTCGCATAGTCGTTCGTGCTGTTTCCTTCAAACTCGATGGCCTCGACATCGGCCAGCGTCAGCTTGAAATGCTTGAAGAACACGTCCGCCCGCGGAAACTTGCCGGCGAACTTCTTCGACGCGAACGCGTGGATCTGCTCTTCGCCGCCCAGCGTTCCCTTCGGGTCCTTCAGGTAGCGCATCTGCCATTTCTGGAACAGCCAGTGCGGGCTCCAGACCGTCGCGACCACCCACTGCTTCGACTGGTAGGCGCGCTGCACGCTCGCGAGCATGCCGGCTTCGCTCGACGACTGCAGGTTGTAGCCGTCCAGGTTGTAGGCCTTGATGGTCTTTTCGGACGCCTGCATCAGGCCGCCGCCCGGCTCGATGCCCTGGACGATCCCGTTCAGCTTGCTCTTGACCTCCGGCTTCGCCAGATCGGCGATCGACGACAACTGCGACTCGGGAATGTAGGTCGGCACGGCCCAGCCGTTTCTGCCGCCCGTATAGATGATGCCGACGTCATCCAGGTCGTTCTTGTACTTCGTGTAGTAGGCCGCGTGCGTCACGGGCAGCCAGCCGCCGACCATGATGTCCAGGTCCCCGCGCGCCACGCCCTGGTACTGGATGCCGATATCGGCCTGCACGAACTGCACCGGCTGCTTGATATCGTTCTCGAGCACGTACTTGGCCACGTTCGCCACCGCCAGCACGTCCGCCCAGTTCGTCACCGCCATCTTGATCGGCTCGGCCGCCGCGACCGGCCCCACGCCGACGCCGAAAGCCACGACCGCCGATATCGTCAGTTTCGCGAGAAGCGATTTAACCGCACTGCTGTTCATATAGCACTCCTTTGTAACTCGTCGTTGTCTTCAAAGATGACGGACGCCGCGATGCAGCGCACCGGGTCGCCTCACATGCCGCACGGCTCTTGGAGCGGCACGGCGTGCGCCGGACCGGTCCGCAATTCACATCGTCTGCCGGCCGCGCCCGGGCACCGGGCCCGCGCGCGCGGCCGGCAGGTCAATCAGGTTTGCGCCGCGCCGCCGGCGCCCGGTTTCCTGGCCCGGGCAGCAGGCCGGGCCTTGTTGGCCTTCGACTTCACGCCGAAGCTCTCCGTCAGGCGATCCAGCACGATGGCAAGCAGCACGACGCCGAGGCCGCCTTCGAAGCCGATGCCGATGTCCAGGCGCTGGATGCCGCTCAGCACATACTCGCCGAGGCCGCCCGCGCCGATCATCGACGCGACCACCACCATCGAAAGCGCCATCATGATCGTCTGGTTCACGCCGGCCATGATGGACGGCAATGCGTTCGGCAACTGGATCTTCCAGAGAAGCTGCCAGTCGGTGCTGCCGAACGAGCGCCCGGCTTCCATCAGCTCCTCGCGCACCTGCCGGATCCCCAGCGTCGTCAGGCGCACGACCGGCGGCATCGCGAACACGATCGTCGCGATCACGGCCGGCACGCGGCCCAGCCCGAACAGGATGACGGCCGGAATCAGGTAGACGAAGGCCGGCATCGTCTGCATGAAATCGAGCAGCGAGCGCAGGACCATGCCGACCCGGTTGTTGCGCGCGCCCCAGATGCCCAGCGGCACGCCGATCACGAGGCTGAAGAACGTCGCGGCCGTGACGAGCGCCAGCGTGGACACGGTCTGTGCCCACAAGCCCATGTAGTGGATGACGAGCAGCGCAAAGCCGACGAAGATCGAAAACACGATGCCGCGCCGCCACAGCGCGAAGCCGACCAGGATCACGAGCATCGCGACGAACGGAATCGCGGCGAGCCCGTCTTCCAGCAGCTTCACCACCGCACCCAATCCGGCCGAGAATGCGTCGAAGCCGCCGCGGAAATGCAGAAACAGGAAGTTGACGACGCTCTCCGCGAACTTCCCGATAACCGACGCGTTCATGCTGCCCTCCGTTCCATCACCTGTTTGAGAATCGCCCGGCAGGACACCACGCCGGCTAGCCTGCCGGCCGCATCCGTGACGGGTACGTCGTGTTGCTGGTTGAGCGCGATGGCGGCCAGTTGATGCAGGTCCGTTTCCGTCGACACGCCGTCGACGTCGCGCAGGAACGCGTCCCGGATCGGTCGATCCCCGCACTTGTGCAGCGTCGCGGCCGTCACGCAGCCCAGGTACTGGCCCGCCTGGTCGCAGACGTAGCCGCACTCGGCGCCGCTGTCGACGAGCTGCTCGAGATAGCGCCCGGACGGCGCACCGGCGTCGCACGAAATCATGCCGCGATCGACCCGGGTCATCAGGCTGGATGCCTTCAGGAAGCGCGACACGTCGACGTTGCGGAAGAAGTCCCGCACGTACTCGTCGGCCGGCGACCGGATGAGCTCGGCGGGCGTGCCGACCTGAATCAGGCAGCCGTCCTTCATGATGCCGATCCGGCCGCCGATCTTGACCGCCTCCTCGATGTCGTGGGAGATGAAGACGATCGTCCGCTGCTCTTCCTTCTGCAAGCGCAGCAGTTCGTTCTGCATTTCGAATCGAATCAGCGGGTCGAGTGCCGAGAACGCTTCGTCCATCAGCAGTACCGACGGGTTCACGGCCAGCGCGCGGGCCAGGCCGACCCGTTGCTGCATGCCGCCGGACAGCTCGCTCGGCAGCAGTTTTTCGTAGGAACCGAGGCCGACGCGCGTCAACGCGGTGCGCGCAATGTCGTAGCGCTCGGCTTTCCTGATGCCGGCAACTTCGAGCCCGTATGCGATGTTGTCGAGCACCGTGCGGTTCGGCAGCAACGCGAACGACTGAAACACCATCGCCATTTTTTGCCGGCGAACGGCGCGAAGCTCCGGTGTCGACATCGGCGCGATGTCGCGGCCTTCGAGCACGACCTGGCCGGACGTCGGCTCGATGAGCCGGTTGAGCAGCCGCACCAGTGTCGACTTGCCGGAACCGGACAGCCCCATGATGACGAAGATTTCGCCGGCCTTGACGCTCAGGCTCACGTCGTTGACCGCGACCATGTTGCCGGTCTCGGCGAAGATCTCGTTGCGCCCGACACCCTGTTTCATCAGCTGGATCGCCCGTTCGGGTTTCGGGCCGAAGATCTTCGACAGGTTCCTGACCGTCAGGATGTCGGTTCCGGACACGGCAACGGGCCGGGCCGCCGACGGCGCGGCGTCCGTGTCGATTGCGCGTTGCGGTATCGCGTCACCCGGCACGTAGGTCAAATTCGGGTTCATTCTGTCATCCCAACTGGCTGTTCAAGAAATTGAAGGCCGCCGCGTCCTGCGTCTGCGGATAGCCGCGGTTTGGCGGTGTCGCGTCTTTTCGCGCGGTTTGCGTCGAAATAAAATGTCGCCGGCCTTTAAATCGCACGAATCACCAAAAATATAAAAATTATTCGTATATTCAGACGTTGATCTCGCCCTCTCGGGTGATTAATGCATTGATTGCAGCGTATCAATCCAAATTGCAATGCCCAGCTACATTTTCTTCACCCTTTCCCCTACCTTTGGTAATGCATGGCCGGGGGGCGGCGCTTGCCCGCGCGTCGGCCGGCCACCGCGGCCTTCGCGCAACGTCAATACCGGCGGGGTTTGGCGGCGAGGCGGGGTGCCGGTGCGGGGCGTCTGCCCGCGCGAACGGGCGGCCGCTCGCGATGCCCGCGATTAAGGGAAAGTCCTGTCAGGGGAAAGCCCCGGAAAGGCGGCATGCTCCACGCATGACATGGCCGGCCTATGATTCGAGCCGTGGGGAAAGCCCGTGAGCGCGCAGCGGCATTCACGGGAAAGCGCGTCACATTCAATGCGTCGCACAACATGCGAAGCCGTCACTGCAATCCCGGAGCACCATGTACAACCGACCTGAGGACCTGGCCAATTTCATTGGTATCGCGCAACGCCTGTTTCAGTCGCCGCGGCTGCCGGATGCGGCCCGCGAGGTGGCGGCGAAGGTGTTCGATCGCCTCGAACGTCCAGCCAGCGACGGGATGCGCGCGGCGAAACGGCATCCGGCCTGCGACCTGCTCGACGCCGCGCTCGCGCCGCTGCTTGACGACGCGTCCGATCTCGGTGCCGCTGCCCGCACGATCAAGACGCTCGAACCGTCGCTCGGCTGGCAACGACGAACGTCGGGATTGAACGGCAGCGAGAACTATGTCGACCGGCACGTGCACGGGATGATTTGCGGGCCCGGCGGCATGGAAAGCCGTTACGACGTCCAGCTGGGATTCTCGTTGCTCGCCCCTTTCACGCGATACCCCGACCATCAACATCTCCCGGAAGAGGCGTACGTCCTGCTGTCCGCCGGCGAATTCCGGCAACGGGATGGAGACTGGTTCGATCCTGGAATCGGCGGCGGGCTGCACAACACGCCCGACATCGTGCATGCGATGCGCTCGGGAAGCGCCCCGCTGCTCGCGATGTGGTGCCTGCTGAGCTGATTGCGCGGCCCGGTTTGCGGCCGAAAGATCACCAACATGTGCGCGCCCGGAGAAGCCCTGCCTCCCGAAGCACCCCCTCCCGACAATTCTTGACGGTGCGCGCACGGCCGAACTGGTAGCATGTCGGTCGCCTCGCAACAGGCTGCGGGGGCCCCGCCCGTGCTGGATCGACACACACGATCGCCCCCTTTTTTTCGGTGCCGAGCAACCGGCGATACCAGCCCGCACGCCCCCATCGACGCTGCGTGCCGAACGGCACCCCAAAGCCCCGTCAACCCCGCAACACCCCGGCGTCGCCCGAGCGACCCGTTGCAGTAACCGTTGGAGTGGCGCGCCACGCGCCTGCAAGCATGAAGAAATCGAAGCTGCCCATCCGCCCCCCGCGCGAAAAAGACCGGACGCCGATGGTGCGCGCGGGCGCGCTGCTGCTGATGGCCGGCCTGCTGTACCTGCTGTGGCCGTCGGCCGAAACCGCGTACCTCGCGATGGAGTCGGTGCTGCGCTGACGCGACCGGCCCCGCCCCGCGCTCCGCTATAATTACGCGATGGAAACCCGACCTGCCTCGCCGAACGTGCATTGCTGGTGGCGCGCCTGACCCAGGCGGCCCGTTTCCTTTTGCATGTCCCAAACGTGATGCCGCCAGCCATGGCGGCATTTGCATTTCTGCGCTGACATCATGGCTGGCGGCTTCGACAACCCGGAGCCAATGACCACCATGACCCACCCGACCCGACCGACCATCCTCACCGGCGACCGCACCACCGGCCCGCTGCATCTCGGCCACTACATCGGCTCGCTGCGCGCGCGCGTGCAGATGCAGCACGAAGCGCGGCAATTCCTGCTGCTCGCCGATACGCAGGCGCTGACCGACAACATGGGCCGCCGGCAGCGCGTCACCGAGAACGTGATCGAGGTCGCGCTCGACTATCTCGCCGTCGGCATCGATCCGGCAGTCTCGACGATCGTCGTCCAGTCGCAGGTGCCCGAACTCGCCGAGCTGTCGCAATACCTGCTCAACCTCGTCACGGTCGCGCGCCTCGAACGCAACCCGACCATCAAGGAAGAGATCCGCCTGCGCGGATTCGAGCGCGACATCCCCGCCGGCTTCCTGACCTACCCGGTGAGCCAGGCGGCCGACATCACCGCGTTCAAGGCGACCCACGTGCCCGTCGGCGACGACCAGTTGCCGATGATCGAGCAGACCAACGAACTCGTGCGCCGCTTCAACGCGACCGTCGAGCTGCCCGTGCTGGTCGAATGCGAAGCCGTGCTGTCGTCGGTCACGCGGCTGCCGGGCATCGACGGCAAGGCGAAGATGAGCAAGTCGCTCGGCAACGCGATCACGCTCGGCTCGACGCCGGACGAGATCACGCAGGCCGTGAAGGACATGTACACGGACCCGAACCACCTGCGCGTGAGCGATCCGGGCCAGGTCGAGGGCAACGTCGTGTTCACGTTCCTCGACGCGTTCGAGCCCGACGTGGCGAAGGTCGACGAGTTGAAGGCCCACTATCGCCGCGGCGGGCTCGGCGACAGCGTCGTCAAGCGCGTGCTGAACGAGCGGCTGCAGGCGCTGATCGAGCCGATCCGCGCGCGCCGCCGCGAGTTCGAGGCGGACAAGGCCGAGGTGATGGCGATCCTGAAGCGCGGCACGATGCATGCGCGGGACGTGGCGGGCGCGACGCTGGCGGAGGTGAAGGGCGCGATGGGGCTCACGTATTTCGATTGAGCGGCGCGGGTACGGTGCGTTGTCGTCGCGTGACGCTTGCCTGCGACGACGATTTCGCGAACGGGACGCGTTGACGGCCGGCATGCCGAGCAACGCCGTCTCACGTAGCACGTAGGACTCCGATTCGATCAAAGGATATCGGCATCGGTAGCCGCCGGTCGCGGCGCGCTGAATGGCCCGCGCGACGCGTTACTTCATCTGCATCAGTTGAATGAGGTTCCCGCACGTATCGTCGACGATCGCGATGCGCACAGGCCCCGCGTCCATCGGCTCCAGCGTGAAGCGCACGCCGAGCGCCGTGAGCCGCGCGAACTCCGCATCGAGGTCGTCGACCTGGAACGACGCCGCCGGAATGCCGTCCTCGTACAGCGCCTGCTTGTAAGGCCCCACCGCGCGATGGTTGCTCGGCTCGAGCAGCAGCTCGGTGCCGTCGGGTTGATCCTTCGACACCACGGTCAGCCAGCGGTACTCGCCCACCGGCACGTTGTTCTTCAGCTTGAACCCGAGCTTGTCGGTATAGAACGTCAACGCCTGGTCCTGGTCGTCGACAAAAATACTCGTCACGTAGATTCGCATTTCACGCTCTCCTGAAGCTGCAGCCGGTACCCGCCGCTATTCTTCGTCGAAATCGATGACAAACGCATAATCGCCGTCGATCAGCTTGCGCAGGTAGCCGTCGAAGTCGTCCGCGATCACCGCGTAGCTGTCGGGGTCGTGCAGGAAACGCACGACCTGCCCGACCTTGCCGCCTGGCGCCGGCTCGAAATCGACATAGAGCTGCGACGTGCCGCCGTTGTTCATGCAATGCGAGAAACACAGGCGTCGGCCCATCGGCAATGCGATGTCGATGCGCGAATCGACGAGTTCGCCGTCGTCGTTCGCATCGTCGCCGTAGATGTCCGCGATGCTGTCGCGATACTTCGCGCCTTCTTCGAGCATCTGCGCGGCCGACAGCAGGTAGTAAGGGTATTCGTAGACGTCGGAGCCCAGCACCAGCACGTTGATCGTCGTGCCGCCGTAGTCGCACCAGTAAGTGCCGTCGAGTTTGCCGAGCAGTTCGAGCAGGCTAGCCGGGCACTGCGGATACGCCGCGCGCAGCGCGTCGAGCTGCGCGGGCGTCGCGCCCGTGGCGACGGCGAGCGCCGCATTGTCGGCGTCGGGCAGCGCGGCATGCAGGCCGGCGAGATAGGTGTCAACGAGGGTCATCGCGTCAGGTCCGGAGAATAGGCAAGCGCCATTCTAGCGCCCGACGCGATCCGCTACTTCCCTGTTTCGCGCACCCCGCCTACGTGATCTGGTACGTCGACGCCGGCTCGAATTCCTCCGGCATCGGGCGGTCGCCCAGTTCGAGCACCGACCGCTCGATCGTGCGCGTCATCGCATCGAGTGCCAGCGCGTTCGGCGCGAGACCGAACGGTTCGGCCACCTCGTTCGCGATCGCTTCGAGCGCGATCAGCGTGTACGAGATGAACACGCAGATCAGCGGCGTGAAGAACTCCGTCGAATCGACGAGGCCGAACGGCAGCAGCACGCAGTACGCATACACCGTGCGGTGCAGCAGCACGCTGTACGAGAACGGGATCGGCGTCGACAGGATGCGCTCGCAACCGCCCACCGACTTGCCGAGCGCGTCGAGCTGCGCCTCGAACATCCAGCAGGTCACGTCGCTGCCGGGCGCACGGCCCAGTGCGCGGACAATGCCGCCGCGCAGCTCGTCGAGGATCGCGACGGGCTTGAAGCATTTGCGCGCGAGCGCAGCGGTGTGCTCCGCGCCGAGGATCCGCTGCAGGTCTTGCGTCGGATCGGTATGACGCAGCTGATGCTTCAGCGCATAGGTGAACGCGATCAGCAGGTCGGCGAGCCGGTTGCGCTCGGCGTCGCCGATGCCGTCGGGCAGGTAGCGCTGCAGTTGCGACGTCACGGCGCGCGCCGCGATCAGCAGGTTGCCCCACAGATGGCGCGCCTCCTTGAAGCGCTCGAAGCTCGCGTTGTTGCGAAACGCGAGGAAGATCGCGAGCGCGAGCCCGAACAGCGTGAACGGCGCGGTGTTGAGCGGAATCTTCTCGCCGAAGATCCGCCCGTTCGTGAAGACCGCCAGCGTGCTGACGATCGCCATGAACACGAGTTGCGGAATGATCGATTGCAGCACGGAGCCGTTCCAGACGAACAGCATCCTGAGCCAGTTTTGTCGTGGTCGGACGATCATGGTGTTTTCTCGACAGCCAGGGGAATACGCTGCGCGGCCCGCCCGCGCCCGATGCGCAACGGCCCGCACGTGGCGAGCCGCTTTCGGGTGGGTGCCGTGCCGGGCGCCGCGCGTGATGATACGCCGCGCGCCGCTCAGTGATAACCGACGTCGCCCTCGCGCACCTTGCCGCGGAACACGCGGTATTGCATCGCGTTGTACACGAGGATGATCGGCAGCACGATCACCGTGCCGACGAGCGCGAACAGCTGGCTCGAATGGCTCGACGATGCTTCCCAGATCGTCAGCGACGGCGGCACGATGTTCGGCCAGATGCTGATCACGAGCCCCGTGTAGCCGAGGAACACGAGCGCGAGCGTCAGCAGGAACGGCGTGGCCTCGTGCTCGCGCTTCACCGTGCGGAAGATGCCCCACACGCACGCAACGACGAGGATCGGCACCGGCAGGAACCAGACGAGATTGCCGCCGCCGAACCAGCGGTGCGCGACGGCCGGCAGCCCGATCACGGTCCACAGGCTCACCACGCCCATCACGGCGAGCAGCACGCCCGTGAGCGGCTTCATCAGCAGCCGCATCTTGCGCTGCAGTTCGCCGTCGACCTTCAGGATCAGCCAGCCGCAGCCGAGCGTCGCATACGTGACGAGCACGCCGATCCCGCACAGCAGGCTGAACGGCGACAGCCAGTCGAACGGCCCGCCCGCGAACTGGTGGTTCTCGATCTTGATGCCCTGCAGCAGCGAGCCGAGCACGATGCCCTGGCAGAACGCCGCGAGCGCGGAGCCGCCGATGAACGCGAGATCCCACAGGTGTTGCGTGCGGGTGGCCTTCGCGCGCAGCTCGAACGCCGCGCCGCGAAAGATCAGCCCGACCAGCATCAGCACCAGCGGCAGGTAATTCGCGGGCAGCAGCGTCGAATACACGACCGGGAACGCGCCGTAGAGGCCCGCGCCGCCGAGCACGAGGAACGTCTCGTTGCCGTCCCACACCGGCGCGACGGTGTCGAGCATCACCTGGCGCTCGGCCTTCGCATCGAAGAACGGAAACAGCAGGCCGATGCCGAGATCGAAGCCGTCCAGCATCACGTAGATGAACACGCCGAGGCCGATGATCGCGGCCCACACGACAGGAAGATCGATTTGCATGGCTTACTCCGCTTCGGTGACGTTCAGCGGCGTGGACAGCGCGCTCTTGCGCAGCCCCGGATGCCGGTGCAGCTCGATATACCCGGCCTGGGCAGCCGGCCCGCGCTTCATCAGTTTCATCATGTAGTAGATACCTGTTCCGAACACCAGGAAATACACGACCACGAAGACCAGCAGCGACACGCCGACCTGCTGCGCGCTGACCGGCGCGACCGAATCGATGGTGCGCAGCACGCCGTACACGGTCCACGGCTGCCGCCCGACCTCGGTCGTGATCCAGCCGGCCAGCAGCGCGACGATGCCCGACGGCCCCATGCCCACCACGAACCACTGGAACCAGCGCGTTTCATACAGGCGCCCGCCCTTTCTGAGCAGCAGCCCGAGCAGCGCGGTGAGCAGCATCAGCATCCCGAGGCCCGCCATGATCCGGAACGTCCAGAAAATGATCGGCGAATACGGGCGGTCCTGCGGCGCGAATTCCTTCAGCCCGCGGATCTCGCCGTCCCAGCTGTGCGTGAGGATCACGCTGCCGAGGTGCGGCACCTGGATCGCGTAGCGCGTCGTTTCGGCCTGCATGTCGGGCAGCCCGATGAGGTTCAGCGCGGTGCCGCCCTTCTCGGTTTCCCACAGCCCCTCGATCGCCGCGATCTTCGCCGGCTGGTATTCGCGCGTGTTCAGCCCGTGCGCGTCGCCGACGACGATCTGGATCGGCGCCAGCACCAGCAGCATCCACAGCGCCATCGAGAAACTGCGCTTCACCGGCTCGTCGCGGCGCCCCTTCAGCAGGTGCCATGCGCCGCACGCGGCGACGATGAAGCCGGCGACGATGAACGCCGCGATCGTCATGTGCACGAGGCGGTACGGGAACGACGGGTTGAAGATGATCTTGAACCAGTCGACCGGCACGACGAGGCCGTTCTCGATCTTGTAGCCCTGCGGCGTCTGCATGAAGCTGTTCGACGCGAGGATCCAGAACGTCGAGATCAGCGTGCCGACCGCGACCATCAGCGTCGCGAAGAAGTGCGCGCGCGGGCTCACGCGCTGCCAGCCGAACAGCATCACGCCGAGGAAGCCGGCTTCGAGGAAGAACGCGGTCAGCACTTCATACGTGAGCAGCGGCCCCGTGATGTTGCCCGCGACGCGCGAGAAGCCGGCCCAGTTCGTGCCGAACTCGTACGCCATCACGACGCCGGAGACGACGCCCATCCCGAAGCCGATCGCGAAGATCTTCGACCAGAACTGGAACATGGATTTATAGGCGGCGTCGCCGGTGACGAGATAGCGCCATTCCAGCACCGCCAGGAAGCTCGCCATGCCGATGCTGATCGCGGGAAACACGATGTGGAACGACACCGTGAACGCGAATTGCAATCGTGCGAGATGGAACGCATCGAAGATTTCCATGACCGTAATTTGCTCGTAATTGTGAGAACGTCTGCCCGAAGCAGGAAATCGTGCGACGGCTTGTCGACAACACATGCGAACGCAAACCGGCACTCGCATGGCATCGAAGCGTGAGTGACGATATCGCGTTTGCAACGATACTCGCAATCACTCGGACGCGCGCTGAAACTGTGCTGCTCCCGTCCCCGAAGATGTGTGCACGGAAAACACATTTCGTGGCTGCGGGCGGGTCAGCTGTACTGCTTTCCGCGTTGCGGCGCTGTGCCTCAGGCGCGCCGTTCACCCCATTAACATGTGATGCAACGCCTGCCCGCGGCAGTGGCGCGCCACCCGGCGCCCGCCCGGCAGCATCGATTTCCGTCGTTCGGCGTACGCGCCGGCCGATCCGCCTGGAGAAAAACGCATGACCCACCGAGACGATCCGACCGGCAGCACCGCGTGTCATGTGACGCGCCATCGTGGCGGCGATGCGCGCGACGCCGTCGATCGCGTCGTCGACGAAACGCCGGTTGCACTCGTGTTCAACGGCATCTCGCACACGGTCATGATGGCGACACCGATCGACCTCGACGTGTTCGGCCTCGGCTTCGCGCTGAGCGAAGGCATCGTCGAGCGCGCGTCGGACGTATTCGACATCGAAAGCGAATGCCGGCCCGGCAGCGCCGAAGTGCGGCTCACCGTGTCGCAGCAGGCGTTCATGGCGCTGAAGGCGCACCGGCGCGCGCTGGCCGGCCGCACGGGCTGCGGCGTATGTGGAATCGAAAGCATCGCGCAGCTCGACCTGCACCCGCCGCGCATCGCGGCCGCAGGAACTGCCGCCGGCATCGGCACCGACGCGATCGCGCGCGCCGCGCGCGCGTTGCCGGCCCACCAGACGCTGATGCGCGAGACGGGCGGCATCCACGCGGCCGCGTGGTGCGACCGAGACGGCGCCGTGCTCGACGTGTTCGAGGACGTCGGCCGCCACAACGCGCTCGACAAGCTGATCGGCCGGCTCGCGCGACGCCGCGCCGACCTCGCCGCGGGCTTCGTGTTCCTGTCGAGCCGCGCGAGCTACGAGCTGGTGCGCAAGGCCGCGCGGGTCGGCATCCCGATGATCGCGACGATCTCGGCGCCGACGTCGCTCGCGATCGGCGTCGCGCGCGAAGCCGGCGTGCGGCTGCTCGGCTTCTGCCGCAACGACGGCTTCGTCGAATACGTGTCGCCCGACGCCGTTGATCCCGACCAACCCGCGCTCGAGCAAGCGCATCCGGCTCTCCCTTGATGAAACCACTGATCGATTTCGATACGGCGCAGCAGCAATTCGCCGGCGCGTTCGCGCCGCTCGACGCATCCGCCTCCATGCCGGTTGCGCAAGCAACCGGCCACGTGCTGGCCGCGCCGCTGACCGCCGTGCTCGACCAGCCGCCGGCCGACCAGAGCGCGATGGACGGCTACGCCGTGCGTCACGCGGATCTCGCGCACGGCGAGCCGCTGTGCGTCGCGCAGCGCTGCTACGCGGGCGACACGCCGGCGCCGCTGGCCGCGCGCACGGCCGCGCGCCTGTTCACCGGCAGCCTGATTCCGCCCGGCGCGGACACCGTCGTGATGCAGGAGCACGCGCGCGAACAGGACGGCTGGGTCGCGTTCGACGCGCCGCAGCGCGGCGGCTCGCATATCCGCCGCCGGGGCGAGGAAGTGCGCGCCGGCGACCTGCTCGTGCCAGCCGGCGTGCGGGTGGGCGCGATGCATGTCGGCGTGGCCGCCGCACAAGGTTTCGCGCGCATCGACGTGCGCCCGGCGCTGCGCGTCGGCATCCTGACGACCGGCGACGAGCTCGTCGCGTGCGGCGAGCCGCGGGCGCCGCAGCAGATCTACAACAGCAATGCGCCGATGCTCGCCGCGCTGGTATCGGGAACCGGCGCCGGCGTCGCGATGAGCCTGCATGCGGCCGATACCGCGCCCGCCGTCGATCGCGCGCTGCGCGACCTGCACGCAGGCTGCGACCTGGTGATCTGCGTCGGCGGCGCGTCGGTCGGCGACAAGGATCTGCTGCGCCCCGCGCTGGCCGCGCTCGGCGCATCGTTCGTCGTCGCCGGCGTGCGCATGAAGCCCGGCAAGCCGGTCGCGCTCGCGCGGCTCGATGCGCGGCCCGTGGTGCTGCTGCCCGGCAATCCGGGGGCCGCGATGACGGCGTTCGCGCTGTTCGTCGCGCCGCTGATCCGCTGCCTGCAGGGGCGCGACGTGCGCCTGCCGGTCGTGCCGTCGCTGCCGATCGACATCGGCTTCGAGCCGGATGCGCAGCGCGAGCGCTTCGTGCGCGTGCGCTGCGCCGTCGGCCCCGGCGGCGCACCCGTGCTCGATACGCTGCGCCAGCAAGGCGCCGGCACGCTGCAGTCGCTCGTGCAGGCGAGCGGGCTCGCCCGGCTGCCGGCCGGGCGACGCATCGCGCGCGGCGACGCGGTACCGTATTACGAATTCGCGCACTGGCTCGCATGATCGCGACGCCTGACACCCGCCCGATCCGACGCGTTCACCGCGCCTGCCGCACGGCGAACTGTATTCCTGCAATTCGGGCGCGATTGTGTCCCTGCCGGAAAAGTCCGGCGCACTATCCTCACGATGAGGCTCGTCACGACCTGTGCACCGACACGTCGGCACATGCACGGCCGCCCGGCGATGCCCCTCCGCTTACTTCATGCAGGCCGACGAACCGATCGTGAATGCCATCGTTTCCGCCGCGCCGGCCGCCGCCGCGTCATCCGGCGGCGTATCGCCCGGCGCCTTCCCCCGCACGTCCGACACGCTCGGCCGCCCGCTGCGCGACCTGCGCCTGTCCGTCATCGACCAGTGCAATTTCCGCTGCGGCTACTGCATGCCGCGCGAAAGCTTCGGCGCCGGCTATGCGTTCATGCCGTCGTCCGAGCGGCTGTCGTTCGCGCAACTGGAAAAGATCGCACGCGCGTTCACGTCGCTCGGCGTCGAAAAAATCCGCATCACGGGCGGCGAGCCGTTGCTGCGCCGCAACCTCGAAGCCCTGATCGAGCGCCTCGCCGCGCTGACGACCGTCGACGGCAAGCCCGTCGAAATCGCGCTGACGACCAACGGCTCGCTGCTCGGCGCGAAGGCGCGCACGCTGCGCGACGCGGGCCTGTCGCGCGTGACCGTCAGCCTCGACGCGCTCGACGACGCGGTGTTCCGCCGGATGAGCGACGCCGACGTGCCCGTGGCGCGCGTGCTGGCCGGCATCGAGGCCGCACAGGCGGCCGGGCTCGCGCCGGTCAAGGTCAACGCGGTGATCGAGCGCGGCGCGAACGACGACCAGATCCTGCCGCTCGTGCGCCACTTCCGGCATACCGGCGTGACCGTACGCTTCATCGAATACATGGACGTCGGCGGCGCGAGCCTCTGGTCCGG
The DNA here is from genome assembly GCF_001883705.2 of Burkholderia catarinensis. Taxonomy (GTDB): domain Bacteria; phylum Pseudomonadota; class Gammaproteobacteria; order Burkholderiales; family Burkholderiaceae; genus Burkholderia; species Burkholderia catarinensis. The sequence continues at coordinate 124,339 of NZ_MDEQ02000009.1, read as the reverse complement.
CGACAAGGTCGTGCCGGCCGCGCGGATGCGCGCGCTGATCGACGAGCACTATCCGCTCGTGCTCGTCGGCGAACCGGGGCACGACGCGACCGCGATCCGTTGCGCGCACATCGACGGCGCGGGCGAGGTCGGCTTCATCGCGAGCGTGTCGCATCCGTTCTGCGGCACCTGCTCGCGCGCACGCGTGTCGGCCGACGGAAAGCTTTATACCTGCCTGTTCGCGACGCAAGGCACCGACCTGCTGCCATGGCTCGACGATGCGGCGCCGGCCGATTCGCTTGCCGCCGCCGTGCGCGATCGCTGGACCCAGCGCGACGACCGCTATTCCGAGCGCCGGGCCGCACGGCCGGCCCGCGCGCAGGGCAAGACCTATCCGACCGTGCGCATGTCGCTCGTCGGCGGCTGACGGGCCGCCGCGCGGCAGGGGACGCACCGCTTACAGGAGAACCGTCATGACGAGCTTCACCGAATCCCGTGCCGCGTTGCCGGGCGACCCGATGCGCACCGGCAGCCACTCGCATCCCGCCGACGACGCTGACGCCGACCCGCACACCGAGCCGCCGCCGGCGATTGCCGCCGGGTTCGAAGTACGCGTGCAGTGCGCGCCGATCGACGCGGGCGCCGAGCTTGCGCCGATCGTTCGCAATCCGAATGTCGGCGCGGTGGTGAATTTCCTCGGCGTCGTGCGCAACGAAGGCGATGTCGACGACGTCGTCGCGCTGGAAGTCGAGCACTATCCGACGATGACCGAGCAGGCGCTGTGGAGCATCGTCGAGGAAGCCAGCGCGCGCTGGCGGCTCGAAGCGGTCAGGATCGTGCACCGCGTCGGGCGCATTCCGCTCGGCCAGGCGGTCGTGCTGGTCGTGGTGGCCGCCACGCATCGCGCGTCCGCGTTCGATGCGTGCGAATTCCTGATGGACTTCCTGAAGACCCATGCACCGTTCTGGAAGAAGGAGATCCGGCACGACGGCGCATCCGGCTGGGTCGAGGCGAAGGCGCACGACGACCAGGCGATGCGGCGCTGGGGCTGACCGCATCCGCCTCGTGTTTTCCGATTCCGCCGACCCTGCTCGAGACATCGCAATGAAACTGACGATCAAGTACTTCGCAAGCATTCGCGAACAACTCGAACTCGACGAGGAAACCGTCGAGATCGACGCGCGCGAACTCACCGTCGACGCGCTGCGCAGCACGCTGGCCGCGCGCGACGCGCGCAGCGCGCAAGCGCTGCGGACGGAGCGCCCCGTGCGGGCGGCCGTGAACCTCGAGATGGTGACCGGGGACTTCGTCGTGCGCGAGGACAGCGAGGTCGCGTTTTTTCCGCCGGTGACGGGCGGGTGACATCGCGATGGGGCGACCCGTCGTGATGCGAATCGACCGTTGCGGCACACGCCCCGGGGGCGTTGCGCATCACCCGGGAGCGGCTGGCGTCGCGGCCCGCCCCGCAAGATAGTCGACCATCCGCTGCGCAGCCGGCTGCAGCGCATCAAAACTCCTGAAGCACACGACGAACCGGCGTTTCGCCCACGCATCGACGAGCGGAATCACCCTGATGTCGAACACCGGCCGATAAGTCTGCGCGACCTCCACCGGCACGACACTGATCCCGAGCCCCGCCGCGACAACGCGGAACGCAGCGTCGAAGCTCGACACGATCACCCGATACGACACGGTCGTGCCGGCATCGGCGGCGGCTCGCTGCAGCATCGTATGGACGGCTGTCGACGGCAACAGCCCGACGTGTTCGTAACCCAACGTCTGCTCGAAGCACAGCGACGGCTCGTTCGCCAACGGATGGTCGCGATGCACGGCCAGCGCGAGCCGGTCCTGCCGATACGGCCGGGACTGCAAGCCCTGCAGGTCGACATTGTCCCAGCACACGCCCACGCTCGCCGCGCCCTCGCGCAACTGCCGCACCAGGTCGGACGACAGCCGCTCTTCCACGTCGACCCGGATGTTCTCGTTGGCCGGTTCGCGCATGAACGACGAGATGTCGTCGAGCAGCGCCTCCGCGATCGCCGACGCCGACGCACAGACGCTGACGCGGCCCTTCAGCCCGCCGCCGAATGCGGCGACATCGCTCGCGATCCGCTCCATCGTGAAGAGCACGCTGCGCGCGTGCTCGAGCAAGGCATTGCCTGCGGCAGTCGGCTCGACACCGCGCCGCGAGCGCGTGAGCAGCGGCACGCCCAGATCGCTTTCGAGTTGCGCGATGCGCTTGCTGATCGCCGACGGCTCGATATGGGCTGCCTCCGCCGCCCGCGCCATGTTGCGGTGCTCGCACACGGCCACCAGCAGCCGCAGCGTTTTCAGGTCGATGTCGCGCATCCGCCGTCTCCAGGCATTCAGACATTCCGGTTCGGAAACACGAAGGTTCCGAAATACCGCTTTAACGTCCATCGGGAATGTCTAAAGTTAGCACAACGCCGGCGCACCGACACCGGCGAAAACAACGGAGACAAGCGACATGCGGTCGTTCCCCCAGCATGCAGTCATACGCGAAGTCGGCTTGCGCGACGGGCTGCAAAGCATCCGGCGCATTCTTCCGACGGAACGCAAGATCGAGTGGATCGGCGACGCATACGCCGCCGGTCAGCGCGAAATCGAGGTCGGGTCGTTCGTTCCGGCGCACCTGCTCCCGCAACTGGCCGATACGGCCGAACTCGTGACCCATGCGAAGACGCTGCCCGGCCTGCGCGTGTCGGTACTCGTACCGAATCTCAAGGGCGCGGAACGCGCGATCGACACGGGCGCCGACCTGCTGCTGGTGCCGCTGTCGGCGAGCCGCGCGCATAGCGTCGCGAACCTGCGCAAGACGCCGGACGAAGTCGTCGCCGAAGTGGCGCGCATCCGCGCCGCGCGCGACGCCGCTGGCGCGAAGACGCTGATCGAAGGCGGCATCGGCACCGCGTTCGGCTGCACGATCCAGGGCCGCGTCGAGCCGTCGGAGGTGCTGCGCTACCTGCACGCGCTGCTCGACGCGGGGGCCGATCGCGTGAGCATCGCCGACACGGTCGGCTACGCGGGGCCGGCCGCCGTCCGCGCACTGTTCGAACAGGCACGCGCCATCGCCGGCGAGCGCTTCTGGTGCGGCCACTTTCACGACACCCGCGGCCTTGCGCTCGCGAATGTCTATGCGGCGCTCGAAACGGGCGTTACCCGCTTCGACGCGACGCTCGCCGGCATCGGCGGCTGTCCGCATGCGCCGGGCGCAAGCGGCAACGCGTCGAGCGAAGACCTCGCGTTCATGCTCGCCGACATGGGCATCGACACCGGCATCGACATTGCCGCGCTGCTGACGCTGCGCGCGAAGATCGCGCGCTGGCTGGACGGCGAAATGCTGCACGGCGCGCTGTGGCGTGCGGGTCTGCCCGCCACCCACGCCGCCACGACCGCCACGACCGCCACTATCGACTGAGAACCTCATGAACCCCGAAACCCGACTTCCGCTCGACGGCGTTCGCGTCATCGAATTCACGCACATGGTCATGGGGCCGACGTGCGGGATGATCCTCGCCGATCTCGGCGCCGAAGTGATCAAGATCGAACCGCCGGGCGGCGACAAGACGCGCAGCCTGCCCGGCCTCGGCATCGGCTTCTTCCGTTCGTTCAACCGCAACAAGAAGAGCGTCGTGCTCGACCTTCATTCGCCCGAAGGCCTGGCGGCCGCGGTCGAGCTGATCGGCACCTGCGACGTGATGCTCGAGAATTTCCGACCCGGCCTGATGGCGACGCTCGGCCTCGATTACGACACGCTGTCGCAACGCTATCCGGCGCTCGTCTACGTGTCGCACAAGGGTTTCCTGCCCGGCCCGTACGACCGGCGCCTCGCGCTCGACGAGGTCGTGCAGATGATGGGCGGGCTGTCGTACATGACAGGGCCGGTCGGCCGGCCGCTGCGCGCCGGCACGTCGGTCAACGACATCATGGGCGGCATGTTCGGCGCGATCGGCGTGCTCGCCGCACTGCGCGAACGCGAACACACGGGCCGCGGACAGGAAGTGCAAAGCGCGCTGTTCGAGAACTGCGTGTTTCTGTGCGCGCAGCACATGCAGCAATACGCGATGACGCGCGAACCGCCGCCGCCGATGCCCGCGCGCGTGTCGGCCTGGAGCGTCTACGACGTGTTCACGCTCGCCGACGGCGAGCAACTGTTCATCGGCGCGGTAAGCGACCGGCAGTTCGTCACGCTGTGCGACGTGCTCGCGTGCCCCGGCCTCGCCGCCGAACCCGGCTTCGCCACCAACGCGTCGCGGGTCGCCTTACGGCCGCGGCTGCTCGAACGGCTTGGCGCCGTCCTGAAAGACCATCGCGCCGCCGACCTGGCGCCGAAGCTCGAGGCGGCTGGCATTCCCTATGCGCCGATCGTCCGCCCCGAGCAACTGCTCGACGATCCGCACCTGAAAGCAAGCGGCGGCCTGGTGCCGATGCAGACCGACGACGGCGGCACGACCGATGTCGTCCTGCTGCCGATCACGATGGGCGGACGGCGGCCCGGCGTGCGCCAGGCGCTTGCGCGCGTCGGCGAGCATACGCAGGAAGTGCTGGCACGGCTGAAGCACCGCGCGCTCGCATGAGCGGTGGCCTGCGCCCGCCGCGCGGCGGCCTGGCGCCGGTCGTCCGGAATCCGGCGCCCCATGCGCGCGGCGTACGCCTATAACCCATTACAAGGCAGGCATCCCGGAGAAGCACGCCGCCGGTCATAACAGTCAGGAGACAGACATGCATCAGACCGTCACCGCGGGCAGCGCCCCGCTCGATCCGCCGCAGGTGCGCGCCGGCAGCCACGCCGGCGCGGACGTCTCCGCGCGCATGGACCGGCTGCCGGTCACCCGGCATCTGTGGATGCTCGTGCTGCTGATTTCGCTCGGCGGATTCTTCGAAGTCTACGACCTGATCTTCACCGGTTATATCGCGCCGGGCATGGCGAAGAGCGGCCTGCTGCAGACCACCACGCAGGCGTTCTTCGGCTTCACCGGTATCGCCGCCTTCATCGCAGCGACCTTCGCGGGGTTGTTCGTCGGCACCTTCGGCTTCGGCTGGATGCCGGACCGCTACGGACGCCGCACCGTATTCACGTACTCGCTGCTGTGGTATTCGATCGGCTCGGCCATCATGGCGTTCCAGACGACGCCCGAGGGCGTGCTGCTGTGGCGCTTCATTACCGGCATCGGCGTCGGGCTGGAGATCGTCACGATCGACACCTACGTGACCGAGCTGGTGCCGCAGCAGATGCGCGGCCGCGCGATCGCGTTCAACCAGGTGGTGATGTTCGCCGCTGCGCCAGTCGCGGCGATCCTGTCGTGGTGGCTCGTCCCCACGACGGTGTTCGGGCTCGACGGCTGGCGTGTCGTGGTGCTGGCCGGGTCGGCCGGCGCCGTGGTCGTCTGGTTCATCCGCCGGGCCGTGCCCGAAAGCCCGCGGTGGCTGGCCGCGCACGGCGACGCAGAAAGGAGCGGGCGGATCGTGAGCCGGATGGAAGCGATCGCCGAGCGCGAGTCGGGCATGCCTCTGCCGCCGCCCGTGCCGGCGGACGAGCTGCCCGACGTGCGGCGTGCGGCTTTCGCCGAGCTGTGGCGCGCGCCCTATCGCTACCGTCTGCTGATGCTGATTGCCTTCAACTTCTGTCAGGCAATCGGTTACTACGGATTCGCGAACTGGGTGCCGACGCTGTTGATCGGCCAGGGCATCACCGTGACCAAGAGCCTGCTGTACGCGTTCATCATCGCGTTCGCGATGCCGGCCGGGCCGCTGCTCGCGATGCTGTATGCGGACCGGATCCAGCGCAAGCACCTGATCGTCGGCGGTGCGTTGATCGTGATCGTCTGCGGGCTCGCATTCGGGCAGATGAAGTCCGTCGTGCCGCTCATCCTGCTCGGCGTGCTGATCAGCCTTGCCGGGCAGACGATCTCCGTCGCGTATCACGCGTACCAGTGCGAGCTGTTCCCGACCGAAGTGCGCTCCCGCGCGAGCGGCATCGTGTATTCGGCCAGCCGCATCGGCGCGATGATGTCGGGCTTCGTCATCGCGGCGCTGCTGAAGGACTTCGGCGTGCCCGGCGTGTTCGCCGGGATCACCGTGTTCATGCTGTTCGTGGCCGTGATCATCGGCGCGTTCGGCCCGAGGACCAACGGCTTGCGGCTCGAAGAGCTCAATCGCTGAGGCCCGCCGCGCGCGACGTTGCGCCGGCCGGCGCCAACGCGTGCCGCACCGCCCGGACGCCCCCCGCACGATCGGCGCGCGCGCGGCTGCGATCCTCGATGCAGCCACTTCATCACGATCGTCGCGCAAGACACCGCGTGCGCGTTCACCGCATGCACGCCGCCGCCAGCTTGCCGACCGTGATCACCGCCTGCTCGATCTCCGGCGACCACGGGCTGCTGTAGTTCAGCCGGATGAAGTTCCGGTAGCTGTCCGCGATCGAGAACATGTAGCCGGGCCCGATCGTGATCCCCTGCTCCAGCGCCAGCTGGTACAGCCGCATCGCATCGACCTGGGCGGGTAATTCGACCCACAGCACGTACCCGCCCGCCGGGCTCGAGATGCGCGTGCCCTCCGGAAAGAACCGCGACACCATCGCGCGCATCAGGTTCGCCTGCTGCGCATACGCCTTGCGAATCCGCCGCAGGTGATGCTCGTAGCCGTCTCGTTCGAGAAACTCCGCGATCGCGAGCTGCGGCAGCGACGGCGTCGCGAGCGTGTTCAGGAATTTCAGCTTCTCGACCTGATCGCGATAGCGGCCCGGCAACGCCCAGCCGATCCGGTACGCGGCCGTCAGGCTCTTCGAGAACGACGAGCAATGCAGCACGATCCCGCTGCGGTCGTAGGACTTCAGCGAACTCGGATGCGACTCGCCGAAATACAGTTCGTTGTACACGCCGTTCTCGATCAGCGGCATCCCGGCCTTCGTTGCGAACTCAACCAGTTCGCGCTTGCGCTCGTCGGGCATCTGGAAGCCCAGCGGGTTCTGGAAGTTCGGCATCACCATGCACGCGGCGATCGGCTGCGACTTCGCGATCGCGGCCAACGCGGCGATGTCGATCCCGTATTCCGGATGCGTCGCCACCTCGATCGCCTTCATCCCCATCCGCTCGATCGCGTGCAGCATCGCGTAGAACGTCGGCGATTCCACCGCGATCGTGTCGCCCGGCTTCGCGACCGCCTGCAGGCACAGGTTGATCGCCTCCGTCGCGCCCACCGTCACGATGATCTCGTTCGGGTCCACCGACATCCCGTTCTCCAGGTAGCGCCGCGCGATCTGCCGGATCAGCCGCGGATGGCCGGGCGGCAGCCCGTCCGTCACGCCCCACAGCGACTTGTCGCGGCCGGCCGCGTACGCGTAGCGGTTCAGCTTCTCGAACGGGAACAGGCTCGGGTCCGGGTACGGCGAGCCGAGCGGCACCGCGTCGTCCGTGCCGATCGAGCGCAGCGTCGACAGCACGAGCCGGCTCACGTCGACCGACGACGAGATCGCGATCGGCTTCGACGGCCGCAGCTCGCGCACCGGCGCATGGCTGTCGTCGCGCCGCAGGTTCACGAAATAGCCCGACTGCGGCCGGCTTTCGAGCAGCCCGCGGCTTTCCAGCAGCAGGTACGCATGCAGCACGGTCGTGATGCTGATCCGGTGCTGCTGGCTCGCCTGCCGCACCGACGGGATCCGGTCGCCGTGCCGGTACACGCCCTGGCGGATCAGGCGCTCGATGTCGTCCGCGAGTTTTTCATAGAGTTTCATCGCGCGCCTCCCGCCGGCCTGCGCAACCGTACCGCCATGCCGTGCGCGTCCGGGCCGCGCGTGATTCGCCCGCCGATCGGGCCGTCGTGATTCCTGATCTTTCCCTCCGGTTTTGCCTTTTCCATCGCACTGGCTCTCTCTTGAAGATGCGCCGGCAGGGTTCCGGTACGACCGGATCCGCGGCACTGTGCACTTGATGGTTTAATCTTAAGAGAAGAACAGTTGGCGACGAGTACACACATCGATCGCGCGAACAAGAGTACAGTTCGGCGCGAATCGCGCATGGCGGGAGAACTGTACGTCTTATGAAATGGCGGGTGGCCGGAAGCCTTGCGCGGCGCGGCCGGGCCCGCCCGAGGCGCCCGCTGCACGGCCTTTCGCCCGACTGCCGCAATTGGGGTGCAATACTGTGCGACCGCACGGTTTTCATTGCCGGAGTCAGACCATGCAGCACACGATCGAGCAGGCATCCGACCTCGGCGGCGCAACCCGCGTCGCCCGGAAAGTACAGAAATGGCGCCAGAACCACGCGGCCGGCCGCGCCGCCGGCCAAGCATCGCGCGCCGCCGGCAACGGGACCGCGCATGACTGATCGCGGCCTCGTTGCGCTGCTCGTCGCGCGGCTGACCGGCAGCGCCGACCATCCGCGCTTCACCGGCGCGCCGATCGACCTGTCGGCACTCGACGCGCACACGCTCGGCGCGGTCTGGCCGGCGCTGCGTCGCACCGAGCACGCGATCATGCAATGCGACTTCGCATACGACGATCCGCGCGTCGAATTCGCGCGCTGGCTGCGCGGGCAGATCGATGCGCTCGGTCTCGTGCCGCTCGTCGACGCCGATGCCGCGCTCGAACTGTTCCGTGACATCCCGCCCGGCGGGTGGCGTCGCGCACTGGAAGCGTTGCCCTGCCTCGACGCGCTGCCGTCGCCCGCGCTGCAGGCCGAACTCGCCCGCATCGCGGGCGAACCGGAGGACGGCGGCATGCGTGCGGCGTCCACGTATGGCGCGTATGCGCTCGACTGGTTCGCCGGCCGCCGCGACTTCTCGGCGCGACGCGATACGTATGCGCAAGCGCTGGCGGATTCGCCGTTTCGCGTGCGCGAGCTCGACGTGCTGCCCGAGCTCGGGCCGGCTGCACTGCTCGCGCTGGCCGCGACGAACGACGGCTATTTCGCACCGAAGCGGCTGTGGATCGACTTCAGCGATCCGGCCGTCACGCTCGCGGAAGACGCCGCGTATGTCGCATTCGCGCACGACGCGCTGGCCGAGGCCGCGCGGCAGGTCGCGGCGCTTCATGCCGGCACCGTGCCGTACGAGGCCGATCGCGCGTTCACGACCGACGACGCGCAGGTCGTCGCGCGCGCCGCGCGCGTGGCCGCCTATCGTGACGAAGCGTGGCTGCGCCCGCTGATCGGGCCGCTGCTGGCGGGCGTGTGCGTCGCGCCGACGGCCGCGAAGACCGCGCCGTCGCAGTCGCTCGCGATCGCGCTCGGCCACGCGGTCGAGACGATCCCGACGCCCGAGGGCGTGCGCGCCTTGCGCGATGCGCTGGCCGCCGTGCGTCATACCGGCGTGCAGAAGAAGCTCGCACGCAACCTGAAGCCGGCCGAACGCGCGCTCGGCGAGCGGCCGCATACCGCGCTGCGCATGACGCTCGACGCGAAGCCCGACAAGAAGCAGCTCGCGATGCTCGCCGCCTGCATGGAAGCCGGCTTCTGGCAGCCGATGACGCTCGGCCATGCCGAATGGCGCGAGCGGCTCGTCGATGCGCCGGCCGGCGCCGCGTTCTCCGCGCGCATGATCTGGCAAGCGCGCGGCAGTGACGGCACGACGCAGTCGTTCATGCCCGACATCGCGAAGGGCAAGGTCGTGCTGCGCGACGCAGCCGGGCACGCGTGCGACATCGCGGCCGACAGCGACATCCGGCTATGGCACCCGCTGCTGGCCGGCGCGGACGAACGGCTCGCATGGCAGCGCGCGATCGTCGGCCGCGCGCTGCGGCAGCCGGTCAGGCAGGCCTTCCGCGAGTACTACGTGCCCGCCGATGACGACGCGTCGGCCAGCGATTCCGCGATGTTCGAAGGTCACGTGCTGTCGAGCCGGCCGCTGCTCGGCGTCGCGCGCCGCGAGGGCTGGTCGATCCGCGCATACGACGACGGGCTCGTCCGCGAGTTCGGCGACGTGCGCGCGACCTTCCTCGTCGATGCCCGGCTCTATCCCGGTTCGGAAAGCCACGGCACGTCGCGCCGGCTGCACGTCGAGCGCCGGCACGAACGGCGCTGGGTGCCGCTGCCGATCGGCGAGATCGATCGCGTCGTGTTCTCGGAAGTGGCACGCGCGGTCGACCTGCTCGTCAGCGTGGCCGCGTTCGCGCTCGACGACGACGCGACGCGCACAGCCGCCGCTGCGCTCACGACGGACGCGGTCCGCCAGCGCGAAATCGAAACGGAACGCCGGCAGCGCCTGAACCGGTTGTCGGATCTGCCGCTGGGCACGATGGCGCGGCAACGCCGGCACGTGCTGTCGCTCGTGTTCGCCGAACCGGTTGCGCAAGGGAAGATCACGATCGATGAACGCCATGTGCGCGTCGGCCCGTGGTCGGTGCATTGCGCGACCGGGCGCGTGACGCGCGACGGCGAGCCCGTCGAACCCGCGATCGAGCCGCCGCCGTCGCCGCTGCGCGCGGTGCCGTGGCTGCCTTACGACGAAGCGCTGCTGCAACGGATCGTCGATGTGGTCGCGGGGTTGCTCGACTGAGCGGCGGCCGTCAGATCGAGCCGAACAGCGCGCGCGGCCGGTCCTTCAGCGTGCCGGACAGGATCCGCAGCCCGTTGACGAGCTCGTCGCGCGTGGCCGGGCACGCGAGGTTGATGCGCACGCCGTGCTCGATTTCCGCGCGATCGACCGCGAACGTCGACGACGGCATCACGATCACGCCGCGCGCCTTCGCGTTCGCGCAGCGCTACAAGGCGCGCTTCAACCAGGACGTCGAGTTGTATGCACCGTTCGCGTACGACGCGGCGCTCGCGATGATCGCGGCGATCCGCAAGGCCGATTCGGTCGATCGCAGCAAGCTCGTCACGAGCCTGCCGGGTGTGTCGGTGACCGGCGTGACCGGGAAGATCTCGTTCGACGAGCGCGGCGACCTGATCAAGCCGCCGTACACGCTGTTCCGCGTCGAACAAGGGCAATGGCACAGCATCCGCACGGTCGGCGGCGCGTCGAACTGATCGACGCCGGGCAGCCCGGCAGCGGGCGGCGTTATCGCGCCGCCTGCTGCCGCTGCACCTCCTGCGCTTTCATCTGCAGATACGCGCCGCGCTCGACTTCGTGCAGCTGTTGCGGATACTGCTCGGTCGCATCGAACCAGTGCGCGAGGCGCTGGTCGAGCGACTTGTCGAGCGTCGCGAGATACGCGTCGATCGCGAGGTAGTAGCGCATCGTGTTGCGCTCCAGCAGCCCGCGCACGCCGCCGATGTATTGCGGCTGCGCGGCCGATGCGGCGCCGACGGTCGTAAACCCGATCTTGTCGCTGCCGGCCGTCGCGAGGTAGGTCTTCATCGCCATGCGGCCGACCGTGCCGAAGCCATACGAATACGTGAGGTGCAGGAACGTGCGCGACGCGCCGACCGGCACGGCCTCCAGCTCGATCCGGTAATCCTTCGTACCCATCGGGCCGCTGTCGGCGGTCAGGTCGACCTGGAAATAGTCGGGCGTGGCGGCCGCCACGCGATAGCGGAACTGCACGCGATAGGTGTCCGACAGCTTCTGCTGGATCTTGCGGCCGAGGTTCACGTCGAGCACCGGGCCGTTGCTGCCGGTCGACGCGTGACAGTACTTCGTGTTCAGGTGCAGGATCAGTACCGCGCACCAGTTCGCGGGGCCCTGCGCGGGATCGTCGAGCTGGCCGTTCACGACCGCGAACGGATAGTCGACCACCGCATAGATGTCGCCCTTCAGCGATGACGACGCCTCGGACGATTCGAGGTAGAGCGGGCGGTGGAACGGGTTGTTCTTCAGTTGCTCGCCCAGGCTGTGATAACGGTCGAGCAGCGCCGCCGCGCCGGTCGCGCCCTCCGCGCCGAACGACAGCGCGCTCCAGCCGACACACAGCGCCGCGACGAGCGCGTGCCACGCGCGGCGGGCACGCCACGTGCCGCGCGGATATTCGGATGTCTCCATTCTTGTTCTCCCGCCGGGCGCGCGATGGTCTCGCGCATGGGTCACAGAATACGCCTGCCCGCAGCGCAACATTGCAAGGCGCGCGGCCGCTATCGGCTCCGCTTCACCGGCATCGGCAATTGCGCGGCGGTGATCCGGATCAGCGCCGACAGCCATTCGCGGTCGTCCCAGCGATCGCCGGCAATGACGAGGTGCGGCTTCGCGTTCGGGTACGGCGAGCCTTCGTCGCAGGCGCCGAGAAACGCGCGGCCTTCGGACGTCGGCTTGACGAACAGCCGGTCGTCGCAGACGAGCGCGACCATCTTGCCGTCGCAATAGATGCCGTATTCGCCGAACATCTTGCGGGCCGATACCGTGCCGGCCGCCGCCATCTGCTCGACGATGAAATCGACCGTGCCCTGACTGGATGCCATCCGCTGCTCCTTGCGAAAGAATTTAAGACCGTGGCGTGCACCGGCCGTTCCGTTCCATCGACAGATGCGCTGCGGCACGTTATCCATTCGTCGTCGGAAAACGCATTCACGCACGGGCGGGCCTTCCCGGCCAACAATCTCCTGACACGCCTGACAGTTACATCGCGGCCCGATGAATCGTTCGCCGCACCCGTTCGCCGCGCGTTCCGCTTACTTGTCGGCGGCAAACGCACTCGACATCTGCCGCGCCCGCTTCACATCGTCGCCATGCAGATAAATCGACGTCGTCGAAATCGACGCATGCCGCAGGTTGTCACGCACCGTCGTCAACTCCGCGCCTCTCGCAAGCGCGTGCGTCGCATGCGTATGACGCATCCAGTGCGGGCTCGCCTGCCGCAGCTTCTGCGCGAGCGCCGGGTTGTCGGCATCGACGAGCCCGGCCGTCTGCGCGAAAAAGCGCTGCATCACCTTCCACAGCCGCACGCTCGTGATCGCGGCCGCGCCGTCTTCCGCGAGGCTCGGGATCAGCGGCGTATCGGGCCGCCAGCGCACCGGCGTGACCGGCAGCCGGCGCGCGACCAGATAGCGATCGAGCGCCGTGCGCGCGAGCGGCGGCAGCGCGACGCGCGCGGCCTTGCTGCCCTTGCCGATCACCTTCAGCCATGCGTCGCCGTGCGCGTCCGTCTCGATGCCGCCGAGCGTCGCGCCGACCAGCTCGCTCGCACGCAGCCCGGTCGCATAGCCGAAATCGAGGATGAAGCGCAGCCGTTGCGCGGCGGCCGGCGTCCAGCCCGACTGCGGCGCGCCGGCGGCCGTGCCCTTGCGAAACTCGAGCCCGTCGGCGATCGTGCGCACCAGCAGCCATTCGCCTTCGGTGAACGCATGCGACGTGTCGAGCGCGTTCGCGCCGCGCGTGTCGCGCACCTTGACGCCCGCGAACGGATTCGCGAGCAGGTAGCGCTGCTCGATCAGCCAGCGGAACAGCGCGCCGAGCACCGACAGCGTGTATGCCGCCGAGCGTGCGGACAGCGCGCCCGAGAACGGCCGCCAGTCGGGCGCGCTGCGCGGCCGCACGGGCCCGACCCAGCGTTCGTGCGGCGTCGGGCGCCGGATGAACGCGCGATACGCGACCGCATCCTCGGTCGTCAGCGACGACAGCGCGCGGCCGCGCTCGACGATCGCCCACAGGATCAGCCGCTCGGCCTCCTTGCGGTACGCGCGCCGCGTCGCGGCCGATTCGTGCAGCGACAGCCATGCGTGCACGGCCGCGTAATCGTTGTCCGCATCGAGCGTGCTGGTCGCGCGCGGCGCGCGGAACGTGCCGGCCGACCCGTCGACCTCGTGCGGCAGCTTCAACTGCTCCCACGGCACGATGCTGCCGCGCGGCGTCGCGGCGATCAGCGCGCGCGCCCGTTCGGTCAGGTCCGGATGCTCGGCGAAGAACGCTTCGATGCGTCGCGCGCTGGCCGCGCCGAGGCCTGCAATCGCACTCCACCACTGGCGCCGGCGCGGAATCCGCACGGTCAGGTCGGCCAGCGTCGCGATCCCGTGCGCACGCAGCGCGACGACCGCACGCGCGGGCAGCCACAGGCCGACGTCGTCGCTGATCTGCGGAACCGGGGTGCGCGCATAACGCAGCATGCCGATCGCTTCGATCGCGGCCTTCGCCTCCCGCACACGCTCACCGTCGGGATGACCAAGCCGTTCCGCGAGATCGGGCCGGCCGGCCTGGCGCGCGACGCGCACGAGGCGGCGTCGAATGCCGCCGATCACGCCGCGCGCCGAGCGCCCTTCGCCGAGACGACCGGGCAGGTAGCGCTCGACGGCCTGGCGCACGGTCATGCCCGCATACCACGCGCGCAGCGCGGCCAGTTCGTCGGCGTCGGGAAAGCCTGCGGGCGCAGGCGCGGAATCGGGGGAAGGCGGTGAGGCGAGGCGCGGTTTCATGGGCGCAAGTTTGACAGAAGCGCGCGCAACAGCGAAACCCAATGGGGCATGAACGCGCGGTGCGGCCTGTTATGCTGCGCACTGCATTCCGGTGTCGCCCGTCCGTTTCCGCCACGCATGCGCCGGCAGCGGGCGCGATACACATTGCATTGAATTGCATTGGACGATCCGATGCGTGGCATCAGGCTTCGCAAGCCGCAGCCCGTCGTTTATCAAAGGCTGCACGGTTCGTCCAGTGCATTTCCGGCCGTCGGTCAATAACACCTTCCTATATAAGAACCGCAATTTCATGACATCACGCCTTCTCGCCGCGCTCGTTGCCGCGGCCTTGAGCTGCACCGCGCTGCCCGCCGCCCACGCGCGCACCTATCTCGCGCCGGCCGCATCGTTCGGGAAAGGGGCTTACATTCACCAGTTCGTGCTGCGCGACCCCGTCACGCACCAGCCGCTGCCGAATGCGCGCTACCGGCTGTTCCTGCCCGGTCAGGTCATCGCGGGCGTGCCCGTCAAGCCGGGCCAGCACGACAGCGTGATCTTCGGCACGACCGACGCGGCCGGGCGCACCGTCAGGATCCGGCTGCCGAAATTGCATCCGCAAAAGCAATGGGTGTTCAACGCCATCATCGGCGAAGGCGACATGGGCGAAGCGTTCCATCTGGTCAGCTCGTCCGGCGACGCGCCGCTCGGCGGCGTGCCGTATGTGCTGGACGTCCAGGACGAATATCTGGCGTGCGGCTACTCGGATGCCGGCGGCTACACCTACTACGCGCAATCGCGCACGCCGCGCAACATCAATCTCTACACCGGGATGCTGATCGCGCCCGACGACACCGACTGGTGCGCGGGCCCGGGAGCGGCCATCGCGAACGGTGCGAACGATCCCGGCGCGCCGGACCTGTACACGCAATATCTCGGCAGTCTGGTCGCCAACGGCAACCGGATCAGCGACGAGTTGCGGCAGCAGATCATCGGGAAGCTGCTGTCGCTCGCCATCGCCGGACACGACACGGCTCGTATCGCCGCGGTGCTCGACCTCGGCGACATCCCCGACGACCGCCTGAACGACATCGGCTATCGGCTCGTCGACGCGGGCATGGAAGTCGAGCGCGGGCTCGCAATGATCGACGCGCATCTCGCGAAGCAGCCGGACGATGCGTATGCGCTCGACAGCAAGGGCTGGGCGCTGCATCGCCTCGGCCGCGACGACGAAGCGCTGACGTGGTTCGACCGGTCGATCGCGATCTTCGCAAAATCCGGCGACGAAGAAAGCGTGGCACGCGAAGCGCATGCGACCGGCTTGACGCACAAGGGCGAAGTGCTGTGGAAGCTGGGCCGCCAGGACGAAGCACGCGATGCGTTCGCGCAGGCACGCAAGGTTCAGCCGAAGAACGTGGAGCTGGCGGAAACGTTGAAGCGGCTGGCGATTCAGATCGGGCAGGACGGCGCGAAGGCGGCCGATACGACCAGCGAGTAGAGGAAGTGACGGCGCGGCAACGGCTGTCGCGGGCCTTTCCCGAAACGATGGCCGGGCCCGGCCGACGTCGCCGGACGGGAGCCGCGGGCCACGTCCACCCGCGTCACTCCTCGCCTTTCACGCCCGGATTGAGCATCACGACGAAGCCGGCCACGCCGACGATCAACGCGATCGCGCCGCCGCGCAGCGCCATCGTTTCATCGAACAGCAGCCCCGTCACGACGGCCATCATCCCCGCGAGCGACACGAACACGGCGATCGCCGCGACGACGATCCGGTACTGGCGGCGTATCATCGCGCGCCCGACGCGTTAAGCCGCGGCAGCGGCCGCCGGCACGTCGTTGTCGTCGCCGCGGATCAGCAGCACCGGGCACTTCGAGCCGCGCACGAAGCGCTCGGCGACGCTGCCGAGCAGCACGCGCCGGATGCCGCGCCGCCCGTGCGTGCCGACCACCGCGAGATCGATCCCGCGCTCCTTCACGTAACGCTGCAGGCGTTCCGCGATGTCCTCGCCGATACTCTCGGTCTCGACGAGCTCGGCCTCGCCCTTCGCACCGGCCAGCGCGATGACCTGCTCGGCTTCGCGCAGCACCTTGAACCCGTCGCGTCGAATCTCCTCGACGAGCTCGTGCGGATCGAAGCCTCCCGCGTACGTGAACAACACCGACTTGTCGACCACATACACGGCGCTGACGTGCGCGTCGCCCGTCAACGCCACCTTCACTGCCTCGGCAAGCGCCTGTTGCGACGAAGCGCTGCCGTCGACGGCCACCATGATCTTCTCGTACATGCGAACCTCGCTGGGGTGAACTGCCGTGCGCCCGATCGCGCGCGGCCATGTCGCCATCATCGGCGGATGGCCGGTTCGAATGTTGACGGCGGTCAAGGTCGGCCGGAAACCGCGCGTGCGGCAAAGCGACGCGACCGGAAGTCGGACCCTTGCGCTTGCGGCAAGGTCGCGCACCTGGCCGGCTGGGGGCCGACGCCATGCGGATTGAGCGGCCATTGCGCGGAAGGCGCTATCATCGGATGTGCGACTTTCGTCCGGCCCTTTTTTGCCGGCTCACCTTCAACTCGCTCAACCGACATGACAACGACTACCGAACGCGTGGACGGCGCCGCCCAGCATCTCGTCGCCGCCCGCCATGCCGGCTCGCCCGGCCCGCTGCTGCCCGATGCGCTGCGTCCCGAGAACGTCGATACCGCGCTCGCAATCCAGCAGCGCGTCGCCGACCTGCTCGGCGAACCCGTCGGCGGCTGGAAATGCGCGCTGCCGCCGCCCGACCGCGTGATCCTCGCGCCGATCTTCGCGTCGACGATCCGCGAAGCCGACGCGCCTTATCGCGTCGTCGGCGGGCCGATCGTGCGGATCGAACCGGAAATCGCGTTCGTGCTCGATCGCGACCTGCCCGCGCGCGCGCAGCCGTACGACGAGCATGACGTGCGCGGCGCGATCCGCGAAGTGCGCATCGTGCTCGAGGTGCTCGGCTGCCGCTATGCGGAGCCGGCGCGCGCATCGAAGTTCGAGCTGCTGGCCGACGGCCAATTCAACCAGGGGCTGTGCGTCGGCCCCGTCGTGCCCGACGGGCTGAACGTGCCGCTCGCGACGCTCGCGCTGTCGTTCGAAGGCGCGCTGAACCGCGCGATCGACGGCCGCCATCCGGACGGCGATCCGCTGAAGCCGCTGGTGTGGCTCGTCAATTTCCTCGCGTCGCGCGGCGATGCCGTGCGCGCCGGGCAAATCGTGACGACGGGCTCGTACGCGGGCGCGATCGACGTGCCGCTCGGCGACGCGCTGACGGTCCGCTTCGGCGAACTCGGCAGTCTGTCGGTGACGTTGACGGCGTGACGGGTCAGGGGCGTGGCTGCCCGGTCACGGCACCGTGCACCTTCGGCCCGCCGTGATAACGTTGCACATCATCGCGCGCTCCGGCCCGAGGGCCGGACACACGAACCGCTTTCACGCCCTTGCCCGCCATGTCGCTGACACCGCTGCCCGCCCTGCTCGACGAAACCCTGCGCACCGTCGCGCGCCGTTACCGGCTGCCGCCGCTCGACAGCGCGTCGTCGCCGGCCGATGCCGCGAACCCGGCCGCCACCCTTGCGCTCGTGATCGAGGACGCGCGCCGGATACGGAGCGACGGCCAGTCTCCCGGCGCGGCACTGCGGCAGCGCTTCATCGATGCACTCGCACGGATGATCCGCGACGCGATGGATCCGCATTCCGGCGATCCCGCCTTTCAGGCCGCGGTGCTGCGGCACGATGCGCCGAGCGTGCGCGAATACGCGTCGTTGTCCGCGCACGCCGAGCAGGACCGGCGCGCGCTGCACTCGGCCGTCAATGCAATCGCGCACCCGGCCAAACTCGAGCGCAGCGCACAGGCGTGGCAACGCGACGGGCTCGCCCGGCTGCACGCGGCCGCCACCGCCGCTTCGTGGGCCGATCTGCATGCCACGCTGCAGCAACTGCTCGCGCTGCCCGACATGGCCGCCGACGCCGCGTTCAAGCAGGACATCGTCAAGCTGAAAGACAGCTCCGCACTCGAACGCATGCTGCGGGTCGACGCGCTGGCATCGGACGAGCACGTCCGTCGATATCGCGCGCTCTGGGTCCGCCAGGGTCCGCTCGAAGGCAGCACGGTCGCCGTCGCGCGGGGAGTCGCGTCGCAGCAGCGCGGCGCGGCTGTCGAAGCGCTGGCCGCGCAGGCGCTCGACGCGTTGGCCCGCAGGCTCGAAGCCGTGGACCGGCAGCGCACGTACCGCGTGGTCACGTCGATGCGCGTGCCGTCATCGATCCCGGGCCGGCACGACCGCGCGAAAACCGAATGGGACGCGATCCTGCTCGAACGCGAGCGCGGCGACGAACCGGCGACCGCATGGAACGTCCGCTTCCTCGTCGAAGCGAAGGCATCCGCGGATGCGGCGACGACCGATTTGCCGCGGCTGCTGCGCGGCCTGACCCTGCTCGCGCAGGCCGACCCGGGCACGATCTATTCGTTCGAGACGCACCAGGGCACGGTGCGCGTGCACGGCGCGTCGCTGCGCGCGCTGACGACCGACGACGCTGCGCTGCCACGGGAAGTGCTCTATTGCTGCGATGCGTCCGCGGACGCGACGCCGCGCCTGTTGGGCGCCGCGAGCCGGATGCAGTTGCTGTCGGCGCAAGCCAGCCTCGAATACGCGAGCGCGCTCGCACAGCAGCCGGATGCCGATCCGGGCCACCTCGGCGTCATCTGGCACGCGCTGCTGACCCTGCCGCAATGGCACGCCGTGCTGCATCAATACCCGTCGTTGCGGCAGGTCCGCGAGCTGATGGTGGCGATCGACGACTTGCGGGCCGCGATCGACGATGTGGCCGACGACGGCATCGCAAGCAGCGTGTGCGCGTGATGCCCGAGCCGGGCCGCCGCTAAACGGCGACACGGGGCCTGCTCAGTTGTTCAGCACGCCGAACGGCAACGTCCACCCCGCCAGCCGGCCGCCGTCGGCCCATCGATCCGCGGCCGGATCGCAAGGCAGCAGAACCGGTGCGGCCGCACACTCGAGCGTTTCCTTCGGCGTATGGCCGAACTCCGCCTTGCACTGAGTGGACTTCCATTCAGCCGGGGCCGGCAATCGGCGCGACTTGCCGGCCTGCGCATGCGGGCTGCCGAAGCGGCCCGTGAGGTACGATACGCGCCGGGGCAAGACGCCCCCCCTGAGAGAACCGGCCGTCGCGGCCCCATACCCAGCACAAGAAAAATGCCAAGAAACCCGTCGCTGCACCGAAACCTGTTCGCCGCGCTGGCGGCCAGCCTGCTCTGGATTCCGGCCGCCCATGCCAGCGGGGACGACGGCTGCTATGCGCCGACCACGCTCCGGCAAACCGGCTACTCGTGCGCCAACCTGCCGATGCTGAGCCCCGCCAACGACACGCGCATCAACGCGATGCTGCTGATGGTCGACAGCGCCAAGGTCGCGCAGGTGTTTCCGGACCCGAAGACGATCCCGGCGAAAGACCGGATCAACCAGATCATCGTGCCGTTCCCGATGGACTTTTCCGGATGGATCTCTATCGGCCAGAAGGAGCCCGACAAGGGCAGCGGCGCGGCGGATGCCGATGCGCCGTCGAACCGGTACGCCGACGGCGAAGGCAGCATTTGCCGCAGCATGAACTCGGGCTCGGACGCGTTCAACGACGCACTGAATGGCACGAGCGGGATCCCCGCCGACGAAGCCACGCGCCTGCGCGCGGCGCGCGCCGACATCGCCCAGAAGACCTGCGCCGCGGGCGGCGCGAGCGCCGCATGGACGAAGCCGCCGGTCAAATCGCCGGTCGGCCAGCAGTTCGCCGCCTACCTCGACGGCACGAACGCGTTCTACCGCGCCGACTTCCTCGGCGCGACCCGGGCCTTCGCGAACGCATCGCACAGCGCGAACCCGTGGCTGAAGGAAACCGGGCTCTACATGGCCGGGCGCGCGCAGTTGAACGCCGCGCAGGCCAATGTGTTCGACAACGACAACCCCGCGCCATCGCGCGCGCGCGTGACGAAGGTGTCGCTCGACGCGGCGAACACCGTGTTTCGGACCTACCTGAAGGTGTATCCGCAGGGGCGCTATGCGGTCTCCGCGACGGGGCTGCTGCGGCGCGTCGCATGGCTCGGCGGGAACGTCACGCAGCAGGCCGACCTCTACGGCCACGCGCTCGCGCGCTGGTCGCCGGCGACGTCGAACGTGCCGCTGATGCAACTGGCGAACGAGCTCGACAGCAAGCTGCTGTTCGGGTCGAAATTCGACGCGAGCCAGATCCAGTCGCCGACCGTGCTCGCGACCGTCGACCTGATGCGCATGCGTACGTCGGACAGCAGCGATTCGAGCCGCAGCAAGCCGCTGACGCTGGACGATCTGCAGGCGCAGAAGCCGCGCTTCGCGAACGCGCCCGCGCTCTACGACTACCTGCTCGCGACCTGGTATGTCCAGATCGGGCACAAGCCGGATGCCGCGCTCGACTTGCTGCCGCCGACGCCCGCCGTGCCGCTCGACTACTTCGGCCTGAGCCAGCAGGCGCTGCGCGGGTTCGCGCTGGAGGATAGCGGCCAGAGCGACAAGGCCCGCCAGCTGTGGCGCGACCTGATCCCGCTCGCGAAATTCCGCTTCCAGCGCGAGGCGCTGGAACTCGCGCTCGCGATCAACCTGGAGCAGGCCGGGCTCGTCAACGACGCGTTCGCCGACGATTCGCTCGTGCAGAACGCCGCGATCCGCGCGGTCCTGCTGCGACGCGCGGCCAATGCGGACCTGCTGCGCGCGCAGGCGCAGAACCAGGCGGCCGGCGGCGCGCTGCGCGACACCGCGCTGTACACGCTGCTGTACAAGGAACTCACGCGCTCGCACTACGCGGATTTCATCGCCGATACCGCGCTCGCGTCCGGCACGCCCGCCGATCCGCTGAAGCCGTTCATCGCGTCCGGCACCAGGAAAGACGACGGCTATACGTGCCCGTCCGCGCGCGACATCGCGGCGACACTCCAAATGAATCCCGGCGATGCGAAAGGATTGAACTGCCTCGCCGATTTCGTGCGCCTCAATCCGCCCGTGGTCAGCCTCGAAGGCGATCCGGCGCCGTGGGTGCGCAACGCATCGGCGGCCTCCGCCACGCGCGTGCCGCCGACCCTCGGCAACGCGCCGTCGCAGTTCGCGGGCAAGCCGTACGAGCGGATGTCGAGCTACGTGACCGTGATGGCCGATGCGCAGGCGAACCCGAACGACCGCGCATACGCGTACTACCGTGCGATCAAGTGCTATGCGCCGGGCGGCTACAACGAATGCGGCGGCAAGGACGTGCCGAAGAACGCGCGCAAGCGCTGGTTCGATACGCTGAAGGCCAGCTATCCGGGCAGCCCGTGGGCGCAGAAGCTGCGCTACTACTGGTAAGCACCGCGTGAAGCGCATCGCGTGCATCGCGCTGCTGCTGGCCGGACGCGTCGCGCTGGCCGGCACCGTCGACGCCGCGCAGTACGACGCGTTCTGGCTCTGGGCGGGCGTGAAGCCGCAGGCGGTCGTACGCGGCGCGCGCGCCGTCTATGTACTGCAAGGACAGATCGAAGCATCGCCGCGGGACGAGTCGCAGGTACGCGTCATCGCACAGGGCGTGGCACTCCCGCCCGCGCCGAATGCGCGCGTGTGGCTCGTCTATCGGGCGCATACGCTGCGCTGGACGCCGCGCGTCACGCAGATCATGCTGGCGCAGCTCGAGCGCTGGCGCGCGTCGGGCCGCACGATCACGGGCATCCAGATCGACTTCGATGCACGCACGCGCCATTTGCAGGATTACCTCGAATTCCTGCGGACGCTGCGCGAGACCTTGCCCGCCGATTGCCGGCTGAGCATCACGGGGCTGCTCGACTGGAGCAGCCGCATCGATACCGACCAGGTCAACCAGCTCAGGGGGATCGTCGACGAAGTGGTCGTGCAGACCTACCAGGGCCGCAGCACGATCCCCGATTACGCGGCCTACCTGCCGCGCGTCGCGCGGCTGCAGCTGCCGTTTCGCATCGGCGTGATCCAGGGCGGCGAGTGGGACGCGCCGCCCTACCTCGCATCGAATCCGTGGTTCCGCGGCTACGTCGTGTTCCTGCGCAACGACTAGCCGGTCGAAATACCGCGACGGCGCCCCTTCCCGCGCACCGGATTCAGTCCGCGCGCGGCGAACTCGCGTCCACGTACACCCACGCGGCGACACCCGATTCGAGCACGACGCGATCGCGGCGATATGAGTCGACTTCGTAGTCGTCCGCGTGCTGCAGTTCTTCTGGCGTGATCGCGAACACGGTGCCCGTTACGCGGTCGCCCGGTTGGCCGGTATAGGCCACCACCGGATGATGGGTCTTCCCGCTCGTCGCGACCACCTCCGGGTCGTCGATCTTCAGCATCGTCATCGCGTAGCCAGGCATCGCGTCCGCCTGACCATCGAGCCTGCGGCCGAAGGTGGCGAGCTGCACCTGTTCGAGTTGCAGCGTGCCATATGAAAAAAGGTGCTCGGAGAAAGTCGGGGCGGTGCTGGACATGATTGGGTTCGATAAGGAAGCCGGATGCCGCGCCCGGCGTATCCGGGCGTCCGCGTCAAGCGGTATGGGCTGAAACGTGCGGCCGGCGATCCGGCAGCCGCTTCGAACGGTGCCGCCGGATCGCCTGCCGTCAATCACCGCGCCGCCCGCCGAAGCGGGCATGCGCCGACACCGTCAAGCCTGCACGAATGCCAGCAGGTCGGCGTTCAGGACCTCCGCATTGACCGTCAGCATCCCGTGCGAATAGCCCGGATAGGTTTTGAGCGACCCGTTCTTCAGCAGCTTGATCGACTTCAGCGCGGCATCCGCGATCGGCACGATCTGGTCGTCTTCGCCATGCAGCACGAGCGTCGGGACGGTGATCGCCTTCAGGTCCTCGGTCTGGTCCGTTTCCGAAAACGCCTTGATGCCTTCGTAGTGCGCCTTCGCGCCGCCTTCCATCCCCTGCCGCCACCAGTTCCGGATGACACCCTGATGCACGGTTGCACCTTCACGGTTGAACCCGTAGAACGGGCCGCTCGCCACATCGAGGAAGAACTGCGCGCGATTGTCGGCGAGCGCTTTCCGGAAGCCGTCGAACACCTCGAGCGGCAAGCCTTCGGGGTTCGATTCGGTTTTCAGCATCAGCGGCGGCACCGCGCTGACCAGCACTGCCTTCGCGACGCGGCCGGCCGGCTGGCCGTGCTTCGCGACGTAGCGGGCCACTTCGCCGCCGCCGGTCGAATGACCGATATGCACCGCGTTGCGCAGGTCGAGGGCTTCGACGACCGCGAATGCGTCCGCCGCGTAATGGTCCATGTCATGGCCGTCGGACACCTGCGCCGACCGGCCGTGGCCGCGCCGGTCGTGCGCCACCACGCGATAGCCCTTCTGAACGAAGAAGAGCATCTGCGCATCCCAGTCGTCGGACGACAACGGCCAGCCATGATGGAAGACGACGGGCTGTGCGTCCTTCGGGCCCCAGTCCTTGTAGAAAATCTCGACGTGATCCTTCGTTGTGACGGTTGGCATCGCGATGGACTCCTGTGAGTGGATGAACGTGGCGTACTGGCCGGCAGCCATTATCGGACATTATTGTGAAACCGCAATGCCATGGCACGCCGCGATTGCCGACCATCCACCAGCAGGAAATAAACGCCCGTGAGACGAACGAGGCGGCGCGCCGGCGTCAGCCGTCCGTCGAGACCGTCACGGCCTCCCACGCCCGGATTTCCGCTTCCAGCGCCGACAATTTGTTCCGCACGAGCCGCAACGCATCGCTGCCGAGCAACAGGTGCGCGGGCGGCCGTTCCGCCGCGATCGCCGCGAGCATCGCGCGCGCGGCTTTCGCCGGGTCTCCCAACTGCTTGCCGCTCTTCTCCTCGCGCGCCTTGCGGATCGGGTCGAAGATCGCGTCGTAGTCGGCGATCGAGCGCGGCGTGCGCGCCATCGAGCGGCCCGCCCAGTCGGTGCGGAACGAACCCGGCGCCACGGCCGTCACGGCGATGCCGAACGGTTCGAGCTCCTTGCCGAGGGTTTCGGAAATGCCTTCCAGCGCGAATTTGCTGCCGCAGTAGTAAGCGATTCCCGGCATCGTGATGTGACCGCCCATCGACGTGATGTT
Source organism: Burkholderia catarinensis (assembly GCF_001883705.2). Classification (GTDB taxonomy): domain Bacteria; phylum Pseudomonadota; class Gammaproteobacteria; order Burkholderiales; family Burkholderiaceae; genus Burkholderia; species Burkholderia catarinensis. The sequence goes on along the minus strand of NZ_MDEQ02000009.1, from coordinate 99,943 downwards.
CAGGATGCGGCCGCGCCGGCGCTCGCGCATGAACGGCACGACGGCCTTCATCATCGCGACCGCGCCGAATACGTTCACGTCGAACTGCCGGCGCATCTCCGCGAGCGGCGCTTCTTCCATGATCCCTTCGTGTCCGTAGCCGGCGTTGTTCACCAGCACGTCGACCGGCCCGACGTTCGCATCGATGTCCGCGACGACGCTGTCGATACAGTCGAAGTCGGTCACGTCGAGCACGCGCGCAAAAGCCTGCGCGGACAACGCTTCGAAATCCCGCGCCGCCTGCGCGCTTCGTACGGTGCCGACCACCGTGTGACCTGCCGCGAGCGCTTCTTGCGCGAGCGCGCGGCCGAAGCCGCTGCTGACGCCGGTGATGAGCATGAGGTTGCCGGATGCCATTTGAGCTTCTCCCGAATGTCGATTGAAGCGTGCATACTAGTCTGGCGAACACCGTCGAATAAGCCAGATTCCGCTGATTTTCTTGCACAAAACTATGAGCGCCGCGCCCACCTCCGCCCGATCTCCGTCGCTGTCCCCGCGCGACCGGAAGCGCCTGATCTCGCTGCTGCGCGCGCTGGCGCCCGACGAAGGCTACAACCTCACGGCACTGCCGAGCGTGCGCATCCTGCGTTCGAACCGCGCGCTGTCGCGCACGCCGGTGCTGTACGACCCGGGCATCGTGATCGTGTGCCAGGGATGCAAGCGCGGCTACTTCGGCGGCGAGCGCTATCTGTACGACGAGCATCACTACCTCGCCGTGTCCGTACCCGTGCCGTTCAGCATGGAAACCGACGCGACACCCGAGCGCCCGCTGCTCGCGCTATACCTGCACCTCGATTTCACGATGGCCGCCGAACTCGCGGCGCAGATCGACCGCGAAGGCATGACGGAACACGTGCAGGCGCCCAGGAGCATGATGTCGACGCCGATGGATGAGACGATGCACGCGTCGGTCCTGCGTTTCGTCGACGCGCTGCAGCGGCCGCTCGACGCCGCGGTGCTCGGCCCGGCGCTGCTTCGCGAGCTGTATTTCCGCGTGCTGACCGGCGCGCAAGGCAGCGCGATGCGCAGCGCGCTGGCGATGCGCGGGCAGTTCGGCCGGATCGGCCGGTCGCTGCGCGTGATCCATGCCGATTACGCGCAGCCGCTCGACGTGCCGCAACTGGCCGGCGAAGCCGGCATGAGCGTGCCGAGCTTTCACAGCCACTTCAAGGCGATCACGCAGGTGTCGCCGATGCAGTACCTGAAGTCGACGCGCCTGCATCAGGCGCGGCTGTTGATGGTGCGCCAGGACCTGACGGCGGAGGCGGCCGGCTATGCGGTCGGTTATACGAGCCCGTCGCAGTTCAGCCGGGAATTCAAGCGGCTGTTCGGGCGGACGCCCGCGCAGGAGACGAAGCGCATGCGCGAGAGTTTCGCGATTCCGGCGGCGTTCGAGGATGCGGTTTATGTGTCGTCGCATTGACGTACCGCGTCCCGCTCCGCCTGCACGCCGTCACCGCGCCCCCACCTTCCACACCGCCACCTCGTGCAACGTCTCCCCTGGCCTGAGCACGGTGTTCGGGAACGACGGATGGTTCGGCGAATCGGGAAAGTGCCCGGCTTCCAGCGCGAACGCGTCGGTCTGCCGGTAAACCGTCGCGCCCTTGCCCGCGACGCTGCCGTTCAACCTGTTGAACGTATGGAACGGCAGCCCCGGCTGCGTCGTGTACACCTCGAGAAACCGCCCCGACGCCGGATCGTACGCATTAGCGCGCGGGGCGCAACGCGAAACCTGCCACTGCGCCGACGATGCACAGCGCGCCCACATAAATCTCTGCCGCTTGCGGGTTCGATTTCAGCATCACGGAGACGAACACCGGCGTCAGGCCGCCGAACAGTGCATACGCAACGTTATACGAGAACGAGATTCCCGAAAAACGCACGATCGGCGGAAATGCCTTGACCATGGCGACCGGGATTGCCGCCACCGCCCCGACGAAGAAACCGGATATCGCGTAGAGCGGCAGCAGCGACGACGGATCGACGGAAAGCTGCCTGAGCATGAAAAAATACGATGCGCCGAGCAACAGGCAGCCACCGAAGATCGTGCGGGCGGTGCCGATGCGTCCGGCCACCGAACCGGCGACGATACATCCAACGGTCAGGCAGAGCGTCGCAGCCGAATTGGCCTGCAGCGCGAGCGCCGGCTCGATATGAAAACGCTTTGCGACGAGCGTCGGCGTCATCAGGATCACGACGACGATCGCGGCAGTCAGCGTCCACGTGAGCATCATGGAAACGAGCACTGCCCTGCCGTGATCGCGCAGCACCGCCTTCAACGGCACTTCGCGGGTCAGCGCCCGGCTGCGCTTCATTTCGACGAACACGGGCGTTTCATTGAGCCAGCGTCGCAGAAATGCGGACAGGATTCCGAACAGGCCGCCGACCACGAAAGGAATCCGCCACGCATAAGCGCTGATTGCAGCATGCGAGTAGTGTTGGTTGATCCCTGCCGCGATCAGCGAGCCGAGCAGGATGCCAAGGGTGAGGCCGCCCGTCAGCAGACCGCAGGCGTAGCCGACATGACGCGGCGGCACATGCTCGGACACGAACACCCAGGCGCCGGGCACCTCGCCGCCCACGGCCGCGCCTTGCAGCACGCGACACAGCAGAAGCAGCACGGGGGCGGTAACGCCAAGCGACGCGTAGGTCGGCAACAGCCCCATCATCAGCGTGGGCAAGGCCATCAGCATCACGCTCATCGTGAACATGCGCTTGCGGCCGACGAGATCGCCGAAATGCGCCATGATCACGCCGCCGAGGGGTCGCGCAAGATAGCCTGCCGCAAAAACCCCGAACGTCTGCACCTGGCGCAGCCAGTCGGGGACCGACTGCGGGAAGAACAGTTGACCGATGACCGTCGCGAAAAACACGTAAATCACGAAGTCGTAAAACTCTAGTGCGCCACCCAGCGCGGCGAGCACCAGCGTTCGGTGATCGCCGGCCGACAGCGGACGGTGCGGCGCAAGCGGAATCTGAGACGCGTTCAATGAATTCATTCCTGGAAGAGGTTGGGTTTCGGATCGGCAGGCAGATCCGATGACGTGCCACCTCCCGAGAACACGCAACGCGTTCACGTCATTCCATTGCGCATCGGTTTATCGGCGTCACTGCGGTGCCGGGAATAAACCGACGGTCTCGCGTGTTTGATGGGGATAGACGGGCCGACGGGCCTGTTTCACCCATGCGGTTTGTTCGCGCATGACAAGTTCATTCACTCCCTCGGTGACATCGTGCGGTTTGCGGTCCCGGGCGCCACGAAACCCGTCGAGTTCACCTCGCAAGTCTCGCAACGCCTCGGCCAGGGCTTTACCCTCGCCGTGCCGGGAAGCCCGGGAGCATTGGCGGGCGGGCACGGCAAACAGGCACCCACATCAACCGATTGATCACGCCGACGCCTGACGCCCCCCGCGAACCGTAACGCACCGGCATGCCGGCCGCGGCGCCCGCACGGTGTCGCCGCCCGGCGCCCGCGCCGCCGCGAACACTCAGCTCGCGATCGCCTGGCCGGCCTGCTGCAGCTGACCGAGCATTTCTTCCATGCCGTTTTCGGCGATCCGCTTGCCGATCGCACCGAGGTCGGCGTCTCCGGGCGCGGCAATCAGCGCATAGGTGATCCTGGCCCGGCGCCAGGTCACGACATCCATGCTGCCGACTTGTTGTCGGGCTGGCACGGTGTCGGGTCTTTCGTCCTTCATCACGCACAGCGCCACGGGCAAGCCTTTTTCGGGCAGATAGACCATCTGCACCAGCGGTTTGTGATTGAAATTCAGTCGCTGTATGCGTTTGAATGTCAGCCCGACCGAACGCAGGTCCGGAATGCGTATCCGCAGCCCGTCGTCCCGGCGAATGTTTTCAACCGTATGCGCTGCGGCAGCGAGATTCGACGAATCGAACGCAACGGTGTCGCGTGTATAGAGCCGCTGATAATTCACGGCCGCCATGATCCACGGGGACATCTGCGTCTGCGCAGTTACCGGTGCGCCCTGCGGCGCGAAACCGCGTTGAGCCGCACCCGGCGCGAAGTGGAGTATGGCGCCGCAGCAGAACGCACCCGCGACGAAGGCGACCGCGAGCCACGACACCGTCATGCGAATGCGCGAGCGAACCGGCGCGGACGACGGCGCGCGTACGTCGGGCTGCGACGCCGGCGCATCCACGCGACGACCGTCGCCGACCGCGGACTGCGCCGAAGGCGCGGCGTACGCCTGCGCGATTTCGGCGACCTTGCGTACCAGGCTCTGCGGCACCGGCGGCCATTCCTGCCGCTGGAACGCGCGCTGATAGGGCAACACCGATGCTTCGAACCAGGCAACCCGCGTGGCGATCTCGGCCGACGTTCCAATCGCCCTGTCGACTGCCTCGCGCTGGTGCGACGTGAGTTCGCCATCCACGTATGCCATGAGCAGGATGTCGTCCATTTTCATGCCCCCTGATCCTCACTGTTCGCTGCGCTTGTCACCGTTCGCTCCTTTCGATCGCTGAACAGGGCACCGATCGCCTGGCGGGCACGCGAAAGCCGGCTCATGATCGTACCGATGGGTACGTCGAGCGCCTCGGCCGCTTCGCTGTAGCTGAGCCCTTCCACGCCAACCAGCAACATGACCACGCGCTGCGCTTCAGGCAACTGCTGCACCGCCCTGACGATCTGTGCATCCAGCGCCTGCTGTTCCAGTGTCGGCGCGGAGGGATCGGAGACGGTTTCGAGCAGGTCGTCGTCCCAGTCCATGCCCGAGCGCCGGCGCACACTGCGTGCGCGGAGCTCGTTGAGCCAGGTGGATTGCACGATCGAGAACATCCAGCTGAGCGGCGCGGTGCCCGGTCGCAATTGATGCGCGCGTTCGAGTGCACGGAGGCACGCGCACTGCACGAGATCCTCGGCGTCGTGCCGATCGCCGGAGATTCGCAGCGCGAATGCCCACAGACGCGGCAGCATCGCGGGAAGCATGGCGGACAGTTCGGCTGCGGTCATCTACGTCGATCCCCCCGCGGTGCAACCAAGCCGACGTTGACGAACTGCAGTATCTGACGTGTATCCATGGGTTTAGGCGAAATTGAGCGGGCGACACCCCCGCAGTCCACGTAAACAGCTGGACGGCGCAGATATTCCATCTGCCGTCGCGTATTACCCGAACTGCCGGATCACAGGTCCTCGCGGCCAGAGAGCGCGTTGGCTCAGGCCCGGGCGATGAATGGATAGGTCAGCAAGCCGAACTGCACCAGGTTGACGCCGAAGTGCGCGAGCATGGCCGATTGCAGCCCGCCGGCGCGATAGGCGAGCCCGTATCCGATGCCGGACAGGCCGGCCAGCAGGACCAGCAGCGCGCCGCCCTGATAATGAGCAAGGCCGAACAGAACGGCGCCGGCCACAAGCGCCAGCCAGCCGGCATTCGGTTGCGCGCGCATCAACCGCGTCGCGCCCGCCTGGATATAGCCGCGGAACAACGCCTCTTCCGCGAACGCGACCAGCAGAAAGTTGTCGAGCACCCACAGCCACGCGAAATGCGGCCACTTCGGCGCCCACGCAATCACCCCGGCCCACCAGGCGATCGAGAAGCAGACCACCGATGTCGCCGCACACGCGACGACCACCGCTATCGCCCGTGTCGACAGCGACTTCTCCGGCCGAACCCACGGGTACGCCAGGACCAGCCAGAACGCGACCAGCGGCTTGTCGAAGTTGAGATACATCGTGTAGGGCGCTGCATCCGGCGTCAGACGTGCCGCCTGAATCACCCTGAGATTGTCGAAACCCGGCAGCCAATGCTGAAACAGACCGACCGCAATGACGCAGAAGACGACGTTGCACAAAACCTTGCCGACGAACGGCAGATTCCGCTGCAACAGCACGCCGGTGCCGACCAGCAGTGCGATCGGCACGAGCGCGATCGGCTGCAACTGCCGCGACGCGAACGCGATCGCATAGCCGATTGCGAGCAGGATCAGCGTCAGCCGGCGCGGCATCCTCGAGATCGCCGTCAGTGCGGCAAGAAAAATCGCACACCACGTCAATGCGGTCATTGCACCTTCCGGAGAATCGCTAACGGGTCGTCGATCGCGTCGAGTGCCGCACGCGTATCAGACCACCGTGACGACCACGTCGATGTTGCCGCGGGTCGCCTTCGAATACGGACACGTCTGGTGCGCCGCGTCGACCAGCGCCTGTGCGACATCGGCGTCGACGCCCGGCACGCTGACGTTCAGCCGTGCCTGCAGGAAGTACGCGCCGTCGTTGATGGCCAGATCGATCTGCGCATCGACATGCGTGTCGCGCGGCAGCGAAACCTTCAGCTTTTGCGCGGCCAGGCCCATCGCGCCGATGAAGCATGCCGACCAGCCCGCCGCCAGCAACTGCTCGGGATTCGTGCCGGGCGCGGCCGAGCCGGGCGCGGAGAGCTTCACATCCAGGCGGCCATCCGCGCTATGCGCGGCGCCATCGCGCCCGCCGGTGGTGCGAACCTCGCCGGTGTACAGAATTTTCGTTTCGTGGTGCATGATCGGTACCGTGTTGAACGGGGTGGGTGAATGACGATGCCGAAAATCGGCTTCGCGTCGGCAGCAGGCAATCAACTGCCTCGATAGAGCTTCTCGAGCGCCGCGAGCTGACCGTCTTTCTGCGTCTGCACCAGTTCCGCTCGGACCTGGGCGCGCGTCTTTCCCTTCGGCGACTTGCCGGCCGTCGCCCATTGGCTCGCTTGCCCGACGGCATGGTCGTTGATGCTCGTGTCGACGGGGCTGCTTGCAAATGCGGAAGTGGTGGCTGCAACGGCGGCGCACGCCGCGAAAGCCAAAGCGATCGTCTTTACTTTCATGTCGTTCTCCTGGATAAATTCGACTGTCACAAATCTGTCCGGGCCCGCGGCGGTCGCTGATCTCGCGAAGCCGGCTCGAGCGCCCTGTTCTGATTCGATCGGTGAGATGCATTAAATCCAGACCACGTATCCGACGTGTGTCTCGAGAAATGGCTTTTGCAAGGCCCTGTATCCAGACCGGTGTCATACACATTGAGAAACAAATCTGCCGTCTCGTTTGCGATCAATCGCCAAACGAAACCGGGTTTTTCCGACAAAATGGCGCCACGACAGCGGGTTCACCCTTTATGTCGCCGCCACGAAAAAACCATGGAGAGATAGCCGATGTCCAGATACGCCCTCGGAGCGCTGCTGTTGTTCAGCGTCATGACCTCGGTCCACGCGCACGCCGAAACGATCAAGCCGATCAAGGCGTCGAAGTCCGACCTCGCCGGTGCGATATTCAATCGCGCCGACGCCGTGAAAAAAGACCAAAGCGGCGAAACGAGCGCGGACGTCGCGACGTTCACGTCGACCGACAACGCTTACCAGACCGGCGTCTATCGATCCGGGCCGTCGCATGAAGAAATCAAGGGGCCGCACGGGCTGCCGTACAACGAGTTCCTGTACTTTCTGTCAGGCAGCGTGAAGCTGACGTCGTCGGACGGTTCGGTGATGCTCGTGAAGACCGGCGAGGCCGTCACGCTTCCCAAGGGATGGACGGGACATTTCGACACACCGGGCTATACCAAGCTCTATGTAACCTACAGCCCCGACGACAGAAAAAAATAGTCCGGCATGTCGAGCGATCCGGCCATGGCGGAATAGCGCGCCCTTCTCGATTGTTCTGTTGACGCAGACCATCACTTCGGGAGTCAGGCGGTGCGGAATCAATCACAGGAAATCGAGGACAATCAGCGGCCCGTGCGGGCGCTCGGGAGCACGGAACATTTGTTCTGGCTGCTCGACCAGAATCGGCCGACGCATTTCGCGATGGTCGCGGAGATCGACCGGCGCTTTCCGCCGGACGCATGGCGTGCGGCTTTTCAGGCGCTCCAGCGCCGGCATCCGCTGTTGTCGACCTGCATCGCCACCGACGCGCAACAGAATTCAGGCTTCTATCGCGTGGCTGACGCCGCGGTGCCGTTGCGCGTGCTCGAGCAAGACCCGACTTCGTGGCGGGCGGAAGCGGCCCGCGAAATCGCCACGCGCTTCGACTGGTCCGCGGCGCCGCTGCTGCGCGCGACCTTGCTGCAAGGCGAATGCAGCTCGACGCTGATCCTGGTTGCACATCATTCCGTGGTCGACGGCATGGGCAGTGCATCGCTGATCGACGATCTGTTGCGCATGCTGTCGGGCGAGCGACTGGCATCGTTGCCGTTGGTGCCGTCGCTGGAGACCGTGCTCGATACCGATCTGAACCACGCCGCCGTCTCGCCGGCCCCATCGCCGGCACCCGCGCCCAAGCCATTTCGTCCGGACGCCGCGCAAGTGCCGCAGGTCGACGCCATTGCGCTTTCTGCCGACGTCACCCGCCGGCTCGTGGTCCGGGCACGTGTCGAGCAAACCACCGTGCACGGCGCCATTGCCGCGGCCGTTCACGAAGCCGGCCGGCGTCTGTCCAGCGCGTGGACCGAACGCGCGTTGAGAACCGTCACACCGATCGACCTGCGCGATCTCTCCGACGACGCGCGTGTCGCTGCCGGCGTATACATCACGCAGACCATCACGGTCGACGATCACCCGCGCGGTACGGATGTCTGGACCGCCGCCCGCAAGATCAAACAGGATCTTGCACCGTCGCAAGCGCGCGCGAGCGTGGCGGCGGAACTGAAGGCACTTGATGCCGCGATGTCCGCGCGGCCGAGCGTTCAGCATGCGGCCGGGTTTCTATCGGCCGTGCTTGCCTTCGACGTCATGGTGTCGAATCTGGGCAATCAGCCCATTGCTTGCGCGTACGACGGCTTGTCGCTCAAAGCGCTATGGGGCCCCGTCGTGACTTCGGGCTTCGCCGACGACCAGGTCATCGGCGCGTGCACGATCGATGGCGTGCTACGTCTCACGCATACGAGCCATGGCGCGATACCCGGACTTCTCGAAGAAGTCCGCGCGATTCTCCACGAAGCCGTGAGCTGACCGTCAGGCCGCTCGCCTCGTCTGCGCTCGACGCCGAACATCGCGCGCGTCGCATCGCCAGACGGATTCCGGAACACCGGTGCGTGCATTCAGCACGCCACCGGCAATACCCGCTTGCGGTGCTCGACGATCGACAGAAGCAGCGCCGCCAGGCCGCATGCAGCGATCAGTATCAACAGCATCGTCTTGCCCATGCTGACCAGCACCATGCTGCCGAGCGCGGGGAATCCGAATGCGCCGACGAAATACGACGCCACGAACCACGTCAGCACGGCGTGCCGGTGCCGCGCATCGGCACTGTTGACGGCCTGCGCCTGAACGATCGGATAGACGAGGCCATACCCGGTGCCGAGCAGCACGGCGCTGGCCGAATGCAGCAGCGCGTTGTGCGGCACGGCGAACGTCACGGCGACGCTCAGTAACATGAAGCCGAGCAGGATCTGCGTCGTCGCGCTGACGCGGATCTGAATCACGACCGCACCGAGCAGCCAGCGGATGACGACCACCGTGGCGGAATACAGACCGAAAAACGTTCCGGCTTTCACGCCCGCGCCTTGCGCCATCGACATCTGGAACGTCATCAGCCCCGAGAAGACGCTCGAGCCCAGCGCGATGATCGCGATCGGATAAATCGCATGGGTGCGGGCGATCGCGCCCATCTCGCGTACCCACCGTTCCCGCATCGGCGGCGCAACGGCGTGCGACGCAGGCGAGAGGCGGCCGAAACATTCCAGCATCACCGCAGCCGTCGCGCACAGTCCGCCGACCGTGAAGAACACCGCGCCCGTCGTCCAGTGCCAATTGCGTATCGCGAGTGCCGCAACGGCCGGACCGCCTCCGACGCCGGCCATCTGAAACGACCCGAACCGCAGGAACCAGCGCTCACGTTCGATATCTGCCGTGCGCTCCGCGAGCATCATCGGCGCCGCGAGGCAGAACCCGCCCCAACCGATGCCGACCAGCAATCCGGGCACGACGCTCAGCGAGCCGGTGCGCCCGATCAGCGCGAAGCCGACGACGCCTGCGCCGACGACCAGCGCCGCCAGCGCGGTCGCACGTGCAGCGCCGATCCGGTGCGCAAGCCACGCGACCAGCGGCAGGCCGATCAGCGCACCGATCATCGCTTCGGCCAGTGCGGCCCCCGTGTCGATGTCGCTTCCACCCGCCACACGGAAATGCATCGACAGCAGAAATGTCGCGCCGTAGCCGCATGCCGTCAGCAGCGCGCCGAGCAGCACGAACGAGGCGACGCGCGGCGACATCGTGCGTGGATCGGCCATCATGCTTCCCCTTGTTTCAAGATTCCGGTCGATTCGTGCGGCGGCGCGAAAAGCTCGCCGCTCAGGGCCGTCGCGATATGATCCGCACAATCCGCCATCGAAGAAATGAACTGTTCCGATGATGCGCCGCATACGTTCGTATAGACGCAGACGACAGCCCACGGTCCTGCACGCGCGCGCGACGCGCTCAGGTATCGGCGAGCAGCGGATCGGGATGCTGCCCGACGGTTGCGGCCAGGATCGTGAGTGCCCGGCTCGCCGGAACGCGCGCGTCGCCGGCGTGAGGGCGAAACACCGGGTCGCCGCGGTCGATGCAACGCCCGGTCAGTGCACAGACAGCCGCGCCGTCGGCAAAACCTCTGCTCCAGATCTGCTCGGTAGACTTGCCCAGACACGCGTCGCTCCACGAGACGCTGATCGCGCTTACCGAAATCCGCCTCACGATCACGACGTTGACTGGTCGCCTCGCCGTGCGCGAACCCGCGCTTGCACGGCGCGGCCGGTACCCGATGGACCACTTCTTCGTGCACGCCTGGCGCTGCTCGGCGGACGGATCGAGAACGTTCAGCAGCACCCGTACCACGATATCGCCCTCCGATAGCGCGGTCATCGGTCGGTCTCCGGCAGCCGACTTCATTCGGGCTGCGCCGGCGGAAACGAAACGGATTCGCTCAATTCGCGCCATTGTGCGTCCTCTTCCGCACGGAACCTTGCCGCCGCGCCGGCTACCGCGACCGCGTCGCTGCCCATCAGCAATCGCAAAGGCGCTGTCGGCGATCCGGCAATGCCGAGCAGCGCCCGGGCAATCCGCGCGGGATCGCCGGGTTGCATGCCGTCGATGCTGCGCAACCGTGCCGCGACCGGTTCGATGATCGGCTTGTACGCGTCGCTGATCGGCGGAATGGTCATCGACGAACCGGCCCAACGGGTCCGCATCGATCCCGGCTCGACGATCGTTACCTGGATGCCGAAATCACGGACCTCCTTCGCCAGCACTTCGGAGAAACCGCCCACCGCCCATTTGGCTGCCTGATAGGCGGCGAGCCCGGGGCCGCCGACTCTTCCGCCCACCGACGAGATCTGAATGATGTGGCCGGCCCGTTGCCGACGCATGAACGGCAGTGCCGCACGAGTGACATTGCACACGCCGAAGAAGTTGACCTCCATCTGCTCGTGCAGCGCCTTGTCGGTGATGTCTTCGATCGACGCCAGATCGGCGTAGCCCGCGTTGTTCACCAGCACGTCGAGTCGACCGAATTGCTCCACCGCCAGGCTGACGGCGCCGCGCGCCGCGCCCGGGTCGGTGACGTTCAGCGGGATCGCTTGAATCCGATCGCCATATGCGTCCGCCAGGCTGGCCAGACGCGTCACGTCCCTCGCCGTTGCCGCCAGTTTGTGGCCGGCGGAAAGCACCGCCTCGGCAAGCTGAAGACCCAAGCCGCCGGAGCAGCCCGTGATGAACCAAACTTTGCTGTCATTCATTGTCGCACTCCCGGTCATTTGCGATCGACGTCCCGTCCCGCACACGGCGTGAAAACGGGTGTTCGCCGTGCGTCCGCGGGATCGCGGACTCGCCGAACTCGACGTCATGCATCATTGGGAGCCCGCCATGTATCTCGCGTATGTCCCTGGCGTATCGGAATGTATCCGGCGAACCTCTGTACGAAGCGGCGATCGCGCACTCATCCCGAAGCACTTTCCGCGGTTCATGAACGACATTCACAAATGAATCAATCATCTGGACACCTACATGATTGCGTGCGAGTTTTTGAAAGGCTGTATGAAAGCGGACGGCAACAGAACAACGGCCGCCGCCGACATCGCCTCCATGCCCTCACGCGACGGCGAGCGGCAATGTCACGCGCGCTTCGAGGCCTCCGGTGCTGCGATTGTTCAGTTGCAGTTCCCCCTGCATCGCTTGCGTCAGCCGCCGTGCGATCGCGAGCCCCAATCCGGATCCCGGCGCGCGCGCCGATGTCTGCGGCGCCCGATACCACGGCGTGAATACCGCTTCCATCTCCGCCGGCACGATGCCCGGCCCTGAATCCACCACGGCAAGCATCACGAGTCTGGCATCGACGCGAACGCACAGGCGGACATCGCGCCCGTAACGCAGTGCATTGTCGATCAGGTTGACGAGCACGCGCCGCAGTGCATGCGGGAATGTCACGAGCGGACAGTCCACCCGCCCGTCCAGGGCGACGGCAAGACCCGCGTCACGATAGTTGTCGACCAGCGAGCCGAGCAACTCGTCCACGTCGACGCGGCGCGGCGGCTCCGCCACGCTGCATTGAAGCCGCGCGCAGGCAAGGCTCGCGTTGATCAGTTCTCCCATCTCGGCAAGGTCGCGCTCCATCGCATCGCGCAACGTGCGATCTTCCAGCATTCCGCTACGCAGCATCACGCGCGTCAGCGGCGTACGCAGATCATGCGCATAGGCCGCGAGCACCTGCAGCAATTCCGTCAAGCGTTCCCCGTGCTGGTGATGCGCGTCGTTGATCGCGACTGCCAGTCTCGCGATCGACGGCGTGCCGCGCTCGACCAGTGACCGGGGCAACTCTTCCAGCCCATGGTTCTCGACTGCCGCGGCGAGTTGCCGGATGGTCGCGTCCAGTCGCAGCGCACGCAGCCACAGCACCACCACCAACAGCGCAAGCACCGCGGCCGCCACGCTTGCAATCAGGAAATCGCCGCCGACGGCGGGAAGCAATTCATTCGCCAGCAGGTCGCGAGCGTCGTACAGGGCCGCCGCGACGAACAGCACGCCAGCCACGACGAACAGCCGGGCCGGACACGCGACGAGTTCGCGCGCATGCCCACGGCATGCGCGGCTGAGGTTGCGGATACAGCGCGTGAGCCGAGCCTCAAACCAGGCTCCGGACGATAAGGTAGGAATGTTGGCCATCTTCGTTCTCCTGTCGCCGTCGCGGCGGACGGTACAGGGAAGATGAAAACATGCGTGAGGGGGTTCGCACCATCAAACGAGCGGCCATCCACCCCCTACGAAGGTTTAGGTTGCCGTTGCGGCGCAGACCGGCGATCAGCCGTATCCGAGCGCACGGGCAAGCCAGCCTTCGAGCTCCTGTGCGTCGATCGGCTTCTCGAGGAGACAAAGCGCGGTGCTGGCCCGCGCTCGCTCGGACGTGCGGGCGGTGACGAACGCCGTGACCAACACGGTAGGAATGCGCAGGCCGCGTGCTTCCATCCGGGCCAGGACTTCGATGCCATCCATCTCGGGCATCTGGATGTCGCAGATCAGGCAACCCGTTCGCGACGCCACGTCCGACGCCAGGAATGCCGGCCCCGACGCGAATTCGCGCGCCTCCCCGCCCAACGAACGCACGAAACTTCCCGCGGCGGCGCGTACGAAGGGATCGTCGTCGACAATGGATACGAGATCGGAGGTTGAGAGTGAAAAAGGCATCCCTGCTTATGACGAGGGGGACGGACCGGCCCGTCCCGAGCACTGTTAACCCAAGTTGCCAGCATACCGTCACGCCGCGGCACCGTCATCATACCTACGTATGGGTAGGGCCGGCGTCGGTGCATGGACCGGTTGATGAAAGATCCGGGTAAACGAATGGCGCTCGCTTTTTCCGCAGCGGGCGCGGCGGCCTGTGCCCCGGGCGCGCCACGCCGGAGATCGGGATGCCGCACGCCGCATGGATGCAGGTTATCCGGCTCGGCGCGCGATGCGCCAGCGCCGATGGTTTTCCGCGCCCGGGCCGCCGCTAGCGCGACGGTACGTCGATGCCGAGCGCAGTCATCTTGCGCACCAGTTCAGCGACCGAGCGGCACTGCATTTTTCGCATCGCCTGGCTGCGATGAATCTTGGCCGTGATCTCCGCGATTCCCATGTTGCCCGCGACTTGCTTGTTCATCAGGCCCGTCGCGACGTGTTGCAGCACCTCGCGTTCACGCGGCGTCAGCGATTCCCAACACGCGCGCAGATCGAGCAGCGAGCGATCGTCCTGCAGCCGTTTCGCATCGCGGTCAAGCGCCGCAATCACCGCATCGATCATGTCCTGGTCGCGGAACGGTTTCGTCAGGAAATCCATCGCGCCGGCTTTCATCGCCTTCACCGTCATCGCAATATCGCCGTGCGCCGTGATGAAGATGATCGGCATCTGCGGGCCGCCGCTCTCTGCCAGCGACGTCTGAAACGCGATTCCGCTCTGCCCGCGCAGCCTGACGTCCAGGACGAGGCACGACGGTCCTGCGCCCTTCGTTGCCGCGAGAAACTCGTCCGTCGACGCAAAGGCACGAACGTCCAGGTCGATCGATCGCAGCAGGCTGATCAGCGCGGCACGAACGAACTCGTCGTCATCGACGACGTAGACGACTCGGCCGCTCCGATCCGCGGATGCAGGTGTCGCGTGGGGCATTCTGGTTTCCGGCATCGATATTCGCTGATGAATTTTCAGGAGTGGTCGCGGAGCGGCTCAAACACAACTCGAAGAACCTGTCCGCCCGCCGCGCGTCGCGCCGACGGACGACGCATCATGGATCGACGCGCGGCAGCATGACGGTTGCTCGCGTACCGGCACCCTCGCGCGGCGACAGCGTCAACGTTCCGCCGTGAGCGTCGACAATCGAATGCGAGATGGCGAGGCCCATGCCCATCCCGTTCTCCTTGGTCGTGAAAAGCGGTTCGAGCAGCCGGTCCGCGACGTCGGGTGCAATGCCGCTGCCCGAATCCTCCACGGTCACGCGTACGCTGTCAACGCCGTGCGCTGCGCAGGCAAGCGAAAGACAACGCGCCGTCTCGAGCTCGGCCATCGATTCGGCGCCGTTCGTCAGCAGGTTGATCACGACCTGCTGGAGCTGGATCCGGTCGCCGTATACGTAGACGGGGCCATCGTGACTGCGCAGCTCCAGCACCACGTCCAGCGTGTCGAGCTGCCGCGCGACGAGCGCCGCGGCCTCGCGCACGGCCTCGGCGAGGTCAACCGTCGCAAACTGCGGCGCGGCCTTGCGTGCCTTCGCGCGCAGCGCCTGGATGATGCTCTTGGCCCGCGCCGCGCTCCGATTGATGTGTGCGAGCATCGCCCGCGCTTCGCCGACGTCCGGCGGTTCCCGGTTCAGCCAACGCAACGCGGCGCTCGCCGACGTGTCCACGGCGGCAATCGGCTGTCCGATCTCATGGACGATGGATGCGACGAGCTCCCCCATCGCTGTCAGGCGGCTGGCGCGCTCGAGGCCGGCAAGTGCGGCACGCAACTGTTCCTCGGCATGCGCGCGCTGACGGTTCTGCTCGACCAGCTCCTCATAGAGCCGCGCATTCTCGAGCGCGAACGCGGCCTGCGAGGCGATCACCTCCACCAGCGCCGCCTTGGCCGCGGTAAACATCCGCGCCGCCAGATTGTTTTCCATATACAGCACGCCGACGAGCGTCGCATAACGCATCAGCGGTACGCACATCACCGAACGGGGGCGCCGGCGGCGAACATAAGCATCCTGACCATGAACCGGCGACTCCGACGCATCGTCGATCACCACCCCTTCCTGCGTCCGGGCGACCGCCTGCACGACCGAGACAGGAAGCACGCTCGCCGTCAACGACACGGCCTCTTGCGTCACGACGATCGTACCGTCGATCACGTCCGCGCGCGCCGGTACATGCCAGACGCCCTCGCGCAGCACCGCGAGCGCGCCATGCTCCGCCCCGGCGCTTTCGAGTGTCGTGCGCAACAGCGTTTCCACGAGACGCGCCGGCACGATGTCGCTCGCCAGCGCGTTCGACACGCGCAGCACCGCGTTGACGTCCAGTGCGTGCATCCGACTCCCGACAGGGTTGCCCGCTCCGGCATCGAATACATCGGGATGCGCGGCCTGCAACTGGCGCACCTTCGCCAGCGCCCCCCAACGCTGCCATGCGCTCTGCGCATGGCGCAAATAAGCGTGCGCAGCGATATCGTCGCGGCCCGCATGGAATCGCGCCGCGCACTCGGCTGCCAGCGCCTCGACCTGCGTGAAGCCATGCTTGCCCGCGTGCGCCACGGCGCGCGCATAAGCTTCCGCCGCGTCCAGCGGCTGGCCATTCACGCGCGCGTGCTCCGCGCGCACCAGCTCGCGTCGCGCGACGAAGTTCGCCGGGCAGGCCCGCGCCCAGACGTCGAGTTGCTCGACATGGCGCTGCAGCGCAGCTTCCTGGGACGCATCGCGGCAGGGCAGCGCAAGCAATGCGAGCGCGCCGTAGAACGGCAAATCGGCCCGCTCGGCAAACGAACGAGCCGCATGCTCGCAAGCTTCGGCGCGCCGGCGCGCGTCAAGCGCGTCCGGCAGATCGCCGAACAACAGTGCCGCCTGCAGCCTGTAGACCCAGTAGGCGAGATCGACCAGGGTCGCCGGCCTGCCCTCCGGCGGCGGCAACACGTCGCGATCGTCGGTCTCGCCTTCCTGTAACCGCCTCAGCAGCATCTGCTGCGCAAGCAGTGCATCGATCACGAGCTGGAAATTCGCATCGCGCGCGATCACAAGCCCGTGCGCCACCGTGTCGCGTACGTCGCCGAGAAATTCGCCGGCGAACAGCATGCCGGTGGCCTCGTTGCGCTTGCAATAGAGCGCAAAAGTATGATCGCAGCACTCGACCGTGATCTCGAATGCCCGCGAGATATACCCACGGGCCGAGCGCGCCGGCAACACCCACGGCACCACGATCGTGCCGTGCGCCATGTACACGCGGCCGCGATACCGATCGAGTCCGCGCTCGTCGACCAGATGCAGCGCGAGCTCGCCAAATGCCAGCGACGCGGCGTAATCGCCGTAACGTGCGCCGAAGATCTGGTTCATGCAGACGTAGACGTCGGCCGACGCATCGGAATGGCCGTGCTCGATCGCCAGATTCACCGCGCGCAGCAGAATCATGTCGACCAGATCCTGGTCGGAATAGAGTGCCGGCGGGATCAGGTCGGCAAAGATGTCGACAATCGCGCGCTGCAGCGGATCGCCGATGATCGGCAGGTCACGCAGCGCGTCGATCCCGTTGCGGTCCAGCCAGCCGCGCAGGCGAAGGTATTCGCGATGCACGTCCGCGCTGTCCGGATGAGGCGGGATATCGATGCCGGACCGCTTCAGGAACGCAAGGCCGACACCGAGAGCCAGGTCGAAGCGGCCCAGCGCCGTGTACAACGCCGCGCGCAGGCGCGTGAGATCCGCGCCGAAAGTGCCGTCGCCGGCCACCCGCTCCAGCTCGGCCAGGCGCGCTTCGGCGGCTTCGAGCGCACCGGTCATGAACTCGGCCTCGCCGCACAGCATGCGCGCCTCGAGCCCGTCGTCGCTGGTGTCCCGTTCGCCGAGGAAATCGACGGCGGCGCGAAAAAAGCCGAGTGCGGAATGATGCGCGGTTGCCGCCCTGGCTTGCCGCCCGGCCTCCAGATTCACGCGCGCGAACGCGCAGCGCTGCGCGCGCGCCTCGACAACCGTGCTGGCGAGGTTCGCCTGCGCGGCCAGCACGAAGGCGTCGGCGCAGGCATCGCCCGCCGCCAGCAAGCGGCAGGCGATTGCATGATGCAGCGCCGCCCGTTCGCCCTCCGGGATCGACGCATACGCCGCCTCGCGAATGCGATCGTGCCAGAACGTCCAGTCGTCGCCGTCGCGCTGGAGACTGCCGGCATCGAGCGCCGCCTGCAGCCCCTCGATCGCATCGGGCTCGGTCAGGCCAGCGGCCGTGGCCAGCAGGCGCGTCGACGCACGCTGGCCGATGCAGGCCAGCAAGCGCAACATGAATCGTGCGGCGTCCGGCAGCAGCTCGAACTGCCGCGCCAGCATCATCGCGACGTCATCGCCGCCGCGATGCGCGGCAATGTGCACCATGTTCCAGCGCCACAGGCCGGCGCCCGCGTCGTAATCGAGCATGCCTTCATCGGCTAGCAGGCGCAGCAGGTGATGCACGAAGAACGGATTGCGGCCGGTTCTCCGTCCGATCAGGTCGGACAACGGGCGAAGCGCATCGGTATCCTGATGCAGCGCGTGGGCGATCAGCTCGGTCGTCGCCCGCTCGTTCAGCGGCCCGAGTTCCACCGTCAATGCATCGGGAATGTCGGCCAGCGGGCCGGCCCGCAACGGGTGACCCGCATCGATCTCGTTCCCGCGATATGCACCAACGAGCAGCAACGCCGTGTCGCGGTGTTGCTGCGCCAGGCGCTCCAGCACCTGTATCGTGCCCGCATCGGCCCATTGCAGATCGTCGAGCAGCAGCGCGAGCGGGCGCTCCGGTGCCGCGAAACACGCGATCAGCCGGGCGATCGCTTGCAGCACGCGCTCTCGCTCCAGCCCTGGCGCCAGTTCGGATTGCTCCGGCGTGCCCGCTTGCGGGCCAAGCACCGCCGAGAGCGCCGGCAGGAATCTCGCGAGCGTGCGTCCGACAGGCGCCACTGCCGTTCCGATTCGCGCGCGCCACCTGTCGAATTCGTCGTCCGCGCAACCCAGCACGAACTGCAGCAGCGGCTCCAGCGCCTGGGCAAGCATCGCATACGGCGTGCCGCGGCGCCCTTCCTCGCCCTTGCTGGTGGCCACGAGCAGCGCCCCGTCGTGCCTGATTCGCGCGACGGCCTCCAGAAGCAGCGTCGACTTGCCCATGCCCGAGTGGCCGGAAACCCATGCGACGCGCGCCTCTCCAACGGTGGCGACGGCACGGTACTGCGCGCGCAACGCGTCGATCTCCTGTTCGCGGCCCACCACGTGATCGGCTTGCTGCAGACGCTGCAGCGCCGCATGGACATCGAGCGCGAACATCGGAATGCGACCGTCACGGCGAAGGCACTGCTCGCATCGCTGCAGGTCGGCGACGAGCCCCGCAGCCGTGCCGTACCGCTGCTCCGGCGCCTTTTCGAGCAGCTTCACGACGATCCGCGAAATCTGCTCCGGTACGTGCGGAACGAGGTCGTGAGGGGGGCGCGCCGAATGCGTGGCGTGTGCGTGCACGAGTCCGGCGGCATCGGTCGCATCGAACGGCGGCACACCGGTCAACTGCTCATAGAGAATGCATCCGAGCGAATAAAGATCGGCCCGCGCGTCGACACGCAGGTTCATGCGCGTGCCGAGTTCGGGCGCCGTATAGACGAAATCCGTGTCGTCCCGATCGAGATCGGCGTCGCGCAACGGGTCGGTCGCGCCGGGGCCGATGGCGTAGCCGAAGCCCGTCAGAAACGCACGATCATCGTCATCGACGAGGAAGCGATGCGGCGCAAGCGCGCGATGCACGATACCGGCCGCATGCATCTCGCCCAGCGCTGTCGCGAGCGAAATCGCGCGCCGCAGAAACGCCGGCAAACGCTGCTGCGGTACACCGCCAACGGAGAGCGGCATCCCGCCCGGATCGGCAAGGACGAGCACGGCGCCGCCACCGTGCGACACGATGGCTTGTGGAACAGCGGACCAGCGTTCGTGCAGTGCCGAGCGCAACCCATATTCGCGTTGCAGCGCGGCGACCGCGGACGGTGCCGCGACGCCGCGCCCGGCGACCAGCACGGACGGCGCATGGTCGTCGATCGCACGGTGCAGCCGTGGCGGGCCGGGGCTCAATTCGATAAAGCGGCGTGTCGAAAGTTCGATCATGCGAATGCAGTAAGGAAACGGTGGCGTCATCAACTCGAACGCCGCTGGCACGGCGGCGTGGAGCACGGCATGCGGCACCCGTGCAACGTGCCGGAGCGGGATGCCGGGTTGTATCCGTTCGTTCGAACCCGCGGTCGCGACGCGGGCCGCGGGGCTCCCGCGATTTCGCTCGTGCGGTGTCGCACCTCACCGGCCGCCGCGCCTTTCTTCCAGGTACCCGTGATAACACGCGAACCCGCAGATTATTCCAGCACGATATCGTCAATGCAACAACGCGCGCCGGAATCGGCACGCCCCGCATCACGCAGATCGCGCGCCGCTCCCGACGATCGATTGTCCGCGGTTCGAATCGAGCCGGTTCGACAGCGCGATACGCTCTCCACGCGCTTGCGACGATGTGCGCCGGCCAACGCATGCGAGCTGCCCAAGCGGACTCGCGCCCCGTCATGACCGGCGCTTTCGTATCCGGATGTACCTGGTCTCCGGATGGATACATGACATTGCAAAATGCCACGCCCCGGACACATGCGGGATACCTTTGCGGCGCTCAATACCCACGCGACGGATTCTGACGACCAGCGCAACGCGGCCGGCGCATCCGGCTCCCGCCTTCGCCAGATACCGTGCGTACCGTTCGATCGACCCACCTTCCGGATTCCGACATGAAGACATCAAGGATCACCTTCGCGCTCGTCGCGTTTGCTACCGCAGCCTGCGCCCATGCAGCGGCCCCCGTCGATTCGATGACAGGGAATCAAGATGCCGCGGCCACGACCCAATGGGCACCGGCCGCGGCGATGCCGATGGGAAAGACACGTATCGAAGTGCGCCAGGAGCTCGCGCACGCGCGCCAGAGCGGCGAGCTCGACGCGCTCAGGAAACTCTATTCCGGCCATTGAAGCGCCGTCGTTTCCGGCGATCCGACACGGGCAGGCGCAATAGTGGCCGGCTCGTGCACGTGCTTCATTGGCCGGCCGCCCATCCGCGTCCGGGCGAAGCCACGAAGATGCGTTGCCGTTGACGAGCGGCCCTGCCGCGCGAATTCCAGTGACCCGCAGTCGCGCCGGTCGATTGCGGAAATTGCCATGCGGTTGCACTACGGCGGCCACCGTCGCAGCGCGCTCGATTGTCTCTCACTGTATCCGAGTGCGCCGCAGGTACATTGCATTGCATAAACCCCGTTCGACGAAATAAGCCCGATACCTCCCGGCGGTCCAATACGTCGGTACAGACGTCGCACGGCCAGCTCGATGCACTCACACCACCCTCTGCCCGACCGCCGCATCTGGACATTCCTTTCCCCAGGGATTCCTCCGGACCGCACTCGCTGTCGACGCGTCGCGTGACGTGCAGCCGGGATCCCATGCCGGACTTGAGTCGTCATGGAGCAAACCGAACTTTCAACGATGCTGCCCGATATGCTGCCGCGCCTGTGGTCGTTCGCGATGCGCATTTCCGGTAACCGGTACGATGCCGAAGAGCTCGTCCAGCGTGCATGCATTCGCGCACTCGAGCGGGCTCATCAGTTGCGCTCCGATACGTCGCCGGTGAGCTGGATGTTCTCGATCATCCAGTCGATATGGCTCAATGAACTGCGGCAACGCAATCATCGCAACCGCCTCGTGCTCGAACTGAGCGACGCATTGCTGGAAACGGTCTCCGATCCCCGCTCCACGCCCGAAACCGGGCTGGCCATCCGGCAAATCATCGACGCCGTCGAGCGGCTGCCGGAATCCCAGCGCACCGTATTGCTGCTCGTCAGCGTCGATGGGCTCAGCTATCGGCAAGCAGCCGATACGCTCGACATACCGGTCGGCACCATCATGAGCCGGATATCCCGCGCGCGCAAAGCGCTTCGCATGGTGTTCGACGGATCCGGCGAATCACGAATGGAGACGGGACATTGTATCGACGCGCAGACCTGACATCGACGCGCGACGTCGCGTGTCTGCCGAGGCGAACCGGCAGCGACACGATCGCCGGCGCGGGGGATCGCACTGGAATAAATGATGGCCATCGCGTGTTCAGTGAAAGCAGCCGCACCCGCTTCTGCGCACGTGGCCGAACGCCGACCGCTTGCACCGGTGCCCGCCACGGGCGACTTTATTCCCGCAACCAATGCCGAAGATGTCATCGCTGTCCAGAATGTTGCTCGTCTATGACGGAACCAACGAAGCAAACGCCGCACTCGCGCGGTGTGCGTCGCTTTCTCGCGCATTGTCGGCCACGGTCGACGTCGTCGCCATTGTCGACAACGTAACCGCCAACGCACAGTCGGCCGGACTGCTCAGCGAGCTCGGCCATCAGCGTCTGGAAGAATTCGCCCATCGCGATCTTCAACGGGCGGTCGGCAAACTGACGGACGACGGCATCGCCGCATGCGGCCATCTCCGGTTCGGACGCGCGGCCGATGCTATCGCGGCGCATGCGTCGACAACCTGCGCGGACATGATCGTCGTCGGATATCGTGCCCGCACCGGGTTCGCTCGCTGGTGGCGCGAGCGCCCCGTTCACTTCGATCTGGCCGAGCGCCTTCATGGTGCGGCGCTTATCGTCGTCACGGTCCCGTCGACCTAGCGCCGGCGCGCATCGATGCGCGCGGACGACGCGCGATCGCGTTCGTCCGCGATTCGCCCGGTCTAAATCGCGTCGGCCGCATCGATACATGGTTGAACGGTCGCGGCAAGAATCATCCGCTGCCGGTTGGCGGGCAGACAGACATCGCTCGCTCGCGGACGAAACACCGGATCACCGCGTTGTATCGCACGCCCCGTCAGCACACATATCGACGGGACACGCGCGCGGCTCCTGCACCAGATTTGCTCGGCATACCGCCCTGAACACGAGTCGCTCCATGAAACACTGATCATGGACAACGAAAGGCGTTCCATCACGGCTATTCTGAAAGGCGGTTCGGCCCGCGCACGCGCATCGCCCTCATCCCATTGGCGCAGCCCGAGGCGTCGCGCCTTGTATCGGGTGCGCTGCGCCTGCAAGCAAACGCTGCGTTGTTCTTGCGAAGGATCGAGGACATTGATCAACGTGCGAGCCACGATGTCCGCTTCATGCAACATCACCATCACCTCTTCTCCCAATCAATCGGATCGATCATGTGAAAGCGGACGCACGAATCACCGATACCCCGTCATTCGGCCCCGCGATGCGCCCTCGCTCAGGCTCCGCCTTTCTCACGCAGCATCAGCTCGCTTTTCACCGATTTGACGCCGTGGATCTTCCTGGCCGACTCGACCGCGAGATGGTCTTCGTCTTCAGTTTGCACCTGGCCGGCCAGCGTCACCTGTCCGGTCGCGGCATTGCCGAAAACCGTGATCGCTTGCCCTTGCAGCCCCTTCGTTCGCGACAGCGTTTTCTGAATCGACCGCGAGAACGCGCGATTGGCCGCACGCGTGGCCTTCTTCGTCTGGGTGGACGTCACCGCGGCATCCGTGCCCGCCGCATTGGCACTTTCGTCGGCAAATGCCTGCAGTTGCAGGCAAGCGAGCAGGACGGCCGCCAGACCGCCATTCAGGATGACTTGTCGAATTTTCATGATGGGTTCCTTGGGTTGCTGGTATCGAATGGCACGCATGTTCCGGTCGTGTGCATCGTCGCGACGCACGCGAATCGCATCATTGCCACATCGCGAAGCCGACTCGATCACCTGCCGCCCGAGTCGTTGCCGATGCGATTCGTGTACCGGTGGAACCAGAATAAGGCGCAGCGTCACCGGCATCCATAGCATCTGTAGCTAGCTGCACGACCCGTCAGGATAGATGGCCGCATACGTTCGTATAGGCTGCGGAAATGACTGCACGCGTCGCTGCGCATCACGCCGCCTGATGCGCGGCCGCGGCACCGTCAACCGGAAAACGCGGGAGCGTCACCATTGCGCGCGTGCCGCCTTCGACGCGCGGCGTCAGTGCCAGTTGACCATCGTGCGCATCCACGATCGACTTGCAGATGGAAAGGCCCATGCCCATGCCGTGCGGCTTGGTGGTGAACAGCGGTTCGAAGATGTGTTGCGCCAATCGCGGATCGATGCCGTCGCCGCTATCGTCGATCCGAATGCGCAAGCCATCCTGAACGGCTTCGCACGCCAGCACGAGTACGCGGCGCTCCTCGGGGATGCACAGCATCGATTCCGCGCCGTTCATCAGCAGGCCGATGACGGCCTGCTGCAGCGGAATGCGTTCGCCGCGCATCGGCAGCGGGGACTCGAGTCCGTCGACGCGCAAGCTCACCTTCATCGCATCCAGCGTGCTTGCCATGATCTCGGCCGCCTCGGAAAGCGCTTCGGCAAGATCGAACGTTGCGAACGCGGGCGCTTCGTGCCGTGCGTTGGCGCGCAGCGCGCGGATGATGGTGCGCGCGCGCTCGGCGCACGCGCAGATGTGGGCGAACATCTCGCGCGCGGCGTCGAGGTTCGGCGCGCCGCGATCGAGCCACTTCAGCCCCGCGCGCGCGGAAGTGTCGATTGCCGTGATCGGTTGCGCGACTTCATGCACGATCGAGGCCGCCAGCTCGCCGTAGGCCTTCAGCCGCTCGGCACGATCCGCGTCGGAAGGCGTGTCGCCGATCCTTGCCGCGATGCTGTCCGCGCGTGCCTGCCGAGCGGCAAGCTCGTCGTGCAGACGCAGGTTCTCCAGAACGAACCCGGCATGCAGCGCAATGATCTCGACCAACGCGGTATTCGCCGGCGTAAAGACCCCAGGCAAGCCCCCGTGTTCCAGATACAGTGCCCCCATCAATGCGCCATTGCACCGTATCGGCACGCAGATCACCGAGCGCGGCTTGCGACGGCGCACATAGTCGTCCGTCCGCCAATGGTCGGCAGAGCAGGCATCGGGCAGCACCAGTCCGTTGCGCAGATGGACGGCGGCGGCAATGATCGGGAGCGGCAACCGGTCGACCGGCAGTCGCTCCACGTGCGGCGCATCCGCCGCCGTCGCACCGGCGGCCCCCTCCCAGCCGCCTTCGCGCATGACCGCAATCACGCCCCACGTCGCTGCCGTACCCTGTATCGCAGCCTCGAGCAATTTCCCGACGCGCGTCGCGGGCGGAACCTCGTCCGCCATCATGTGGGAAACCTGGCGCAACACATGCATGTCCAGTGCGGGCAGCGATTGAGACATGAGTTCCTCAAAGACCGGGGTCGTTTCAGGGCCGCTCGCGTCGGAGAGCGATTTCCAGGAAGTCCGCGCAGCGAAAGCGCTGCAGGAATCGTCGAGTTCGTTGTTCATGCGTCTATCTCCTGCTTACCGGGCATCGGCCTCTGCCAACCTGAAATTGACATTTCATGTAGTGAGTACTCCACAAACGAATGGTAGCAGCACTTTCTCAAAATAAAAACGTGAAGATGTCGGACGTGCGCTCGCGATGCTGGCCACCCGGCCGTCGAAGTCAAATATAACTCTTTGAATTTACGATACATTTATGTCATGTTGCGGACACGCCAAGAGTTCCGTAGAATCCGTAGTTCATGTAGCGTTCCCTGTACAAAAAACACGGAATCCCGCTATTGAGAGTTTTTTTCAGGCGGCATGGCCAGGTTGTCGGCCGCCATAGGAACGGTATGGCTCAAGCAGCAAAAGGCAAGACTGTGCGCGGAACCGGTGTCCGGGAGGCAGCGGCACAGGAAACCCGTGACAAGATCCTGCGCGCGGCGACCAAGGTCTTCGCGCGCTACGGCTACGAAGGCGGCAGCGTGGAAAGGATTTCCAGGCTGGCGAAATCCTATGACCGGATGATCTACTACTACTACGGGAGCAAGGAGGGGCTGTTCGTTGCGGTGCTCGAAGGCATCTATCGACGGATGGACGAGGCGGAACTCAAAATGGCGCCCGATGCTTCGAACCCCGTGGAAGCGCTCAAATCCGTGATTCGCTTCAAGCTGGACTATTATTGGCGCAATCCCGATTTCATCACGCTGCTCAACACGGAGAACCTGCACAAGGGCAAGCACTTGTCCAAGCTCGAGCGCCGGGGCGAGTATTCGTCGCATGCGGTAGAGATCATCGCGAAGATTCTCGAGAACGGCGTCGAACAAGGCCTGTTTCGCAAGGGGCTGAGGGCGCGCGACGTTTTCCTGCTGATCATCTCGACCGCGTATTTTTATACGTCGAACCTGTATACGTTGTCCGCGTTCCTCGGGGAGGAACTGAATGCGCCGGATGCCGTGCGCCATTGGGAGACGTTCGTGATCGACAGCGTGCTGCGGGTGGTCCGCAAGGATCCATCGACCGATGATTGAGCGTGTGCCGGCGCCAATATCGACCCTCGTGACCATCAGGATGCAGGCCCCCTTGCGATGAACTATCTTCGCGCCAACACCATCGACGAAGTGCTCGGCAGCCTTGCGGCACAGCCTCGGCCACGCATCGTTTGCGGGGCCACCGACGCCTTTGCCGATATCGGCCTCGTGCCCGCCCGATCGGCCTGGGTGGATATCAGCCGCATCGACGCCTTGCGCGCCATCGAGCAGCACGACGGCGTCATCCGCATCGGCGCGGCGACCACCTGGGAAGCCATCGCCCGGACGGCATGGTTGCCCGTGGCGCTGACGGAGGCGGCCGCTTGCGTCGGCCCCCGGCAGATTCGCGTCCAGGGCACGATCGGCGGAAACGTATGCCATGCGTCGCCGGTGGCGGACGGTATTCCCGCGCTGCTGGCGCTCGACGCTCGCGTCGAGCTGGCGAGCCTGCGGGGCGGGCGCCGCCTGCCGTTGGCCGAGTTCCTGCTCGGCAACGGCCGGACCGCGCTGCATGCGGACGAACTGCTGGTTGCCGTGCTGTTTGCGCAACCGCGCACGCACGACCGCACGTCGTTCATCAAATGCACGAATCGCGACGGCTCGGCGATCGCCGTCGTGTCGGCCGCCGCGCAGCTGCGCGTGTGCGCGGACGGTACGGTGGAGGCGGCCGCCGTTGCCGTCGGCGGCGCATCCGGCGTTGCGCGCCGGATGCGGGCGCTCGAGGCGGCACTGGCGGGCCGGCGGCTCGACGAACTGGCCGGCGTGATCGCAGCGGCACCTCTTGCGGAGCTGTCTCCGGTCGACGACTGCCGGGCGACCGCGTTGCATCGCATTCATCTCGCGCGGCTGGCGGTCACGCGCGCTTTCACATGCTGCATCGAGGAGAACGCACGTGGCGCATCCCCTGCTTGACCCGCTTGCCGACGTTCGCGACACCACCGCGGACGGCAACACGCCGGTTTCGCCGGAACCGGACTGGTTCGAACTCAACGGCACGCGGCGGAGCCTGCCGACAGACCACTCGCAGCGGCTCGTCGACCATCTGCGCGCGGACCTGCGCCAGTTCGGCACCAAGGAAGGTTGCCGCCAGGGCGACTGCGGCAGCTGCACCGTGATCGTCGATGGCGACGCGCGTTACGCGTGCCTGATTCCGGTGGGACAGGTGGCGGGACGCCGTGTCGTCACCGTCGAAGGCCTCGCCGACGGCACCCGATGCGGCGGCCGCCTGCAGGAGGCGTTTCTCGCGCATCAGGCGGTGCAATGCGGCTTTTGCACGCCCGGCATGCTCACGGCATCGGCGGCGGCAATCGACGCCGGCCAGGTGACCGACCGCGCCGGTGCGCGGGCCGCCATCGACGGCGTGCTGTGCCGATGCACGGGCTATCAGAAGATCGTCGACGCCGTGACCGAGGTGGGATGCGGCGCCGCCGCGCGGTGCCGGACGGTTGCCCCGTCCGAAGGGCCGTCCGTCGGCGTACCGCTGACGCGCCTCGACGGGCCCGAAAAGGTCGATGGCAGCCAGCGTTTCGGCGCCGACGACTATCCGGCCGACAGCCTGTTCCTGCGCGCGGTCCGCTGTCCGCATCACCGCGCGCGTTTCGCGTTCGGCGACCTCGACGCTTTTGTCGATGCCCATCCGGGCGTGCATCGCATCCTCACCCACGCCGATGTGCCCGGCATGAATCTGCACGGTGTCGCGACACCGTACGCGGATCAGCCCGTCCTGCCGGAGACGGAGACGCGCCACCATCTCGAGGCCGTGGCGCTGGTGGTCGGCGAGCGCGCCGCCATCGCGGCGCTCGACCTGGACCGCTTTCCGGTGAGCTGGGAACCGCTGAAGCCGGTTCTCGCGATCGCCGATGCCGTGCTGGACGAAAGCCCGCAGTTGCACGCCGATCGTCTCGGCAACGTGCTGATCGAGGGGCTGGTGCGCCGCGGCGACCCGGAACGCGCGATGCAAGGCGCCCGTCACGTCGTGAGCGCAACGTTCGAATCCAGTTTCGTCGAGCACGCATACCTCGAGCCCGAGGCCGGCTGGGCGCGACGCGTGGGCGACACCATCGAAATCCATTCGTCCACGCAGGCGCCGCATCCGCATCGCGGCGATCTCGCACGCATTCTTGCCGTCCCGCCAGAGCGGGTGCGCGTCGTGGCGACCGCGGTCGGCGGCGGTTTCGGCGGCAAGCTCGACATGACGGTCCAGCCGCTGCTCGCGATCGCGGCCTGGCATCTCGACAAGCCCGTCGCGATGGTGTTCTCGCGCGAGGAATCGATGGCCACATCGACCAAGCGCCATCCCGGCCGAATGACGTCGAGCATGGCCGCCGATGCCGATGGCCGGCTCCGTGCCGTGACGTTCGACGCCGACTTCAATACCGGCGCATTCGCGTCCTGGGGCACGGCCGTCGCCAATCGGGTACCGGTGCATGCCGGCGGCCCATATGTCATTCCCCACTACACGGCGCGTGCACGTGCGATTCATACGCACGTCACGGCCGCGGGCGCATTCCGGGGCTTTGGCGTACCGCAAACGACGATGTCCCAGGAACAACTCATCGACGAGCTGGCGTTCACGACCGGCATCGATCCGCTCGAGTTTCGCGCGATGAACGCGCTGCGGCCGGGGGACACGCTGCCGACCGGGCAAGTCCTGGACGACAGCGTGGGTCTCGTCGCCTGCCTCGATGCACTGCGACCGGCGTGGCGTGACGCGCACGCCCGGATCGCCACGCTGAATGCGGCGGCGCCGGGCCACCTTCGCCATGGCGTCGGCCTGGCGGCGTTCTTCTACGGTTGCGGCAACACCGCATTGCCGAACCCGTCGACCGTCCGCTTCGGCATCCGGCCCGACGGCACGATCGTCCTGCACCAGGGTGCCGTGGATGCCGGCCAGGGCGCGAACACCGTCATTCCGCAAATCGCGGCCGATGCGCTGGGCGTACCGGTCGATCGGCTGCAATTCGTCGGACCGGACACCGCGTTGACGCCCGATTGCGGCCGCACGTCGGCGTCGCGCCAGACGTTCATCACCGGTCGAGCGGCCTTCCTGGCCGGAACGACACTGCGTCACCGGCTGCTCGCACTGGCAGGCGCGGCACCCGATGCGCGGATTTCGTCCGATACGCGCGGGATTGCCGTCAACGGCACTGCACTGGATCTCCGAACGCTGCCGATCGATGCGCACGGCTACGTCATCGCGGCGGAAGAAAGCTTCGATCCCCCCACGACGTCGCTCGATGCGTCGGGGCAAGGCACGCCTTACGCCACCTACGCGTTCGGCGCGCAGATGGCCGAAGTCGCGGTGGACTGCGAGAGCGGGCGGGTCCGGGTACTCAAGGTCGTGGCCGCGCACGACGTGGGCAGAATGGTCAATCCGACGCTGCTCGAAGGTCAGATCGAAGGCGCGGTGGCACAAGGCATCGGCATGGCGCTGATGGAGAAGTATCACCCCGGGCAGTACAACAATCTGCATGAGTATGTGATTCCGACGGTGCATGACATGCCCGACGTGCAGTCGATTTTCATCGAAGCGCCGACGGCCGTCGGCCCCTACGGGGCAAAAGGCATTGGCGAGCCGGCGCTGGTCCCCACGGCGGCGGCCATCCTGAATGCCATCCATCACGCGACCGGCGTACGCATCCGCGAAGCCCCCGCCACACCGGATGTCGTCCGGCTGGCGCTCGCGACCCAAAACCAGCCTGCAGGGCTTCGATAGAGCCGTTTCCACCCGCGGATAACTCGATGACATCAACAAGAAATGCCGGGCGAGTCTCGTTACCTGCCGTATTCCGCCCGTCCTGGTATGGGGAACTCGATCCTGCGGGAAAGCGCGCGTTCAAGGCGTCGTTCGCCGGCTGGGCCACCGATGCGTTCGATTTCATGGTGTTCAGCTTCGTGCTGGCTTCGCTGATCGACCTGTGGGGCCTCGATCGCGGCAAGGCAGGCCTGCTGAGCACCGTGACACTGATTTTCTCGTCAGTGGGCGGCTGGATCGCCGGCATCCTGGCCGATCGATACGGACGGGTCAAGGTATTGCAAGGGACCATCCTGTGGTTCTCGGTCTGCACGCTGGCGATCGGCTTCGCGCAGAATTTCGAGCAGATCTTCGTCCTTCGCGCGCTGCAAGGGCTCGGCTTCGGCGGCGAATGGGCCGTGGGCGCCGTGCTGATCGGCGAGATCGTCGCGCCGGCACATCGCGGCAAGGCGGTCGGCCTGGTACAAAGCGGCTGGGCAATCGGCTGGGGTTGCGCGGCGATTCTCTACAGCATTGCGTTTTCCGTTCTGCCCGAGTCGCTGGCCTGGCGCAGCCTTTTCTGGGTTGGAATCGTGCCCGCCTTGCTCGTGCTCTACGTCCGCAAGCACGTGCAGGAACCCGACGTGTTCGTGCAGGCGGACGCCGCCAGGAAACAAGGCGCGAGCCAGCCGTCGGTGTGGGCCATCTTCTCGCGCTCGCAGGTGCGACGCACGGTCCTGGCCGCGCTGCTATGCACGGGCATTCAGGGCGGTTTCTATGCGATGTCCACCTGGCTGCCGGCATTCCTCAAGATCGAGCGACACCTGTCCGTGCTCGACACCAGCGCGTATCTGTTCGTGATCATCGTGGGGTCGTTCTGCGGATATGTCGTCGGCGCGTACCTCTCCGACCTCTGGGGACGCCGGCGCAACTTCATGCTGTTCTCCGCGCTGTCCCTCGTGTCGGTGTGTCTGTACCTGACGCTTCCGCTGTCGAATGCGCAGATGCTGTGGCTGGGCTTTCCGCTGGGTTTTTCTTCATGCGGCATCTTCAGCGGGGTCGGCGCATACCTGACGGAACTGTACCCGTCGGACTTCCGCGCGAACGCGCAAAGCTTCACCTATAACTTCGGTCGCGGGATCGGCGCGCTGTTCCCGAGCCTCGTCGGGATGCTGAGCCATTCGCTCGGCCTGGCGCTGGCCATCGCGATCTTTTCGGGCGCGGCCTATGGCGTGGTGCTGCTGGCGGTTCTCCTGTTGCCGGAGACGAAAGCCACATCGCTTTGACTGCCGGCGATGGAATGACCGCCGTTCAATGCCCGGCGAATTCGCCGGGCGCTGCCCGGAAAACGCGAGCGATTCCCGAGTGCGTGCGCCCACGTCACTCAGCGACCGACGTATACCTGCCACGCCTCGCCGGCGGTAAAGCCCATCGACTCGTACACGTGGCGCCCTGCCGGCGTGCAATGCAGAAACGCGGTATGCGCGCCTGTCTCGAACGCGGCATCCAGTACCGCCTGAGTCGCGGCCCGCGCGTAACCTCGTCGCCGATAGGCGGGTAGTGTCGACACATTGAATACGCCGACCTGACCGTTGCGCACGACGCCGAACGAGGTCGCGACCGGGATCCCGTCGAACTCCACCCAAAAGCCCATCATGCCGTCGGCTTCCAGGACCGCCGGCGCGCTCAGCCTTCGAAATACGCCCTCCGGCGCCTCATAGCCAGCGGCAAGCGCGCCGTTGTACCGTTCGCTGTCCGCTGCCGTTACGCGCCGCACGACCGCTTGCCCGTCGCCGTTCGCCGGCGCGACGGCGCGCTCCAGCCGCTTCGTCATGAACGGCAACGCGACATGTTGCGTCAGGCCATGATCGTCCGCGATCCGCCGGATCTCGTCGGCCTGCGTGCTCGCATCGCGTGTCTGAATGCTCCACGGCAATTCGCACGCGCTGAACACTCCGGAAAGACGCCTGATTTCGTCGACATCGGGCTGACGCGTCACGCTGATGACCGCGTTCAGCACGGCCACGGGCGCGCCACTGTAGATCGCCTTCGTTCCATGCGCGCCGCGTTCCACGAAGCCCACATCCTGCAAGCGACAAAACGCGTCGATCGACTCGTTCCACGCGGCGACGGAAGCATCCAGCAGTTCGGTCAAAGCACTCATTTCGTTCCTGAACAAGGTCGGTAGCTGATATCTATCGACAACACTCGAGCAACCGATTCATTCCATGCCGCCGTGAAATGACATTGACCCTGACCCAGGAAATAGTCCGGTTCAAAAGTGGAGAAATTCGGCCTGATGTGTCCAGGCGGACACGAAGGCCATGCCATGAACACGAGCAAGTTGACGGACGAGCAGATCGCATTTGCACTGCGGCAAGGCGCTCATCGTTTGTGAACCACCGAATCGAGCACGAAGCAGGTTGTCATGTTCTGTACCCCGTCAGTCGCGCTGATTGACGCCCATATCTCGCTGATCCGCTCGTGCGACGCGGCCTCGATCTGAACCAGCAGATCGACCTCCCCGCTCAGCACCGAGCAATCGCGCACCTCGGCGATCCCCTCGAGCGCGGCGAGTACGTCCGCGCCGCGCATCCGGTCCTTGCGATAGACCAGCATCACCGCGCGCACGGGTGCCGCATCGTCGGGCAACGCGAGCCGCAGCGTGTATCCCGCGATGATCTTCAGTGCTTCCAGCCGATCTACCCGATGGCGGACGGCCTGCCGCGACAGGCCGATCCGATCGGCCAGCGCGGCAAGCGGAATGCGCGCGTCCGCACACAACGCATCAATGATTTTCCGGTCGATGCCGTCGAGTTTCATACCGCCGTTCCAGTCGTGCAGGCACCGCGCGCATCGATCGCGCTCCGCAGCGCCGCGATGTGGTCGGGGCCGATGCCGCAGCACCCGCCGACAATCTGCGCGCCCATCTCGATCCATTGCCCTGCCCATTGCGTATAGCCGGGCGGATCGAGGTCGCTGCGCAATCCGTGCAGTTCCTCATTCGCCTGCGCGTCATCGCGCTGCGGCGGAAATGCGTTCGCATAGACGCCAACCGGCAGCGCCGCGCCCGCGCGCACAAGCGCGACTCGCACCGCTTCGACTGCCGGCCCCATCACTTCGGGCTGGCTGCAGTTGAACAGCAGCGCGGCAGCGCGCGCCGACAACGCGGCGTCGACCGCCTCGTCGAGCGTCTGCCCCGACCGCAGCACGGGCTGCGCGCCGTCATCGACATCGTCGCGCAACGTGAACGACACCCATAGCGGCTTCGAATTCGCACCCAGCGCGCGCCGAACCGCGCCGATCTCGCCGGTCAGGCTCTGTGTCTCCGCCAGCCACAGGTCGACATACGGATCGAGTCCGTCGACGAGCGTCGCCAGGATCACGTCGGCGCGCGCCGTGTCGAACAGATCGGGCCGGTACGAACCGCCCGTCGGCGGCAGCGAGCCGGCGACGCGCACCGGCCGCCCCGCGCGGCCGGCCGACTGCCGCGCGATCTGCCCGGCGAGCGCCGCGAGCCCGGCGCCGTCGCGCCGAAACCGGTCTTCGCCAATATGGAACGGCACGATCGCATAGCTGTTCGCGGTGATGACGTCGGCGCCCGCGGCAATAAACGCGTCATGCGCGAGATTGACGTAGTGCGGCGCTTCCATCAGCGCGAGCGCCGACCATTCCGGCTGCCGGAACGGCGCGCCGATTCGTGCCAGCTCGCGCCCCATGCCGCCGTCGAGTAGCGTCATTCCGTTCATTGTCCGAGCTCCACCGTTGCGATCGACCCCGGCTGCTGCAGGATCGAATCGTACGCCGCCTCTACGCGATCGTACGCATCCGCCAGCGCCACATGAAAGCGCTCATCGTGACGCGTCAGCGGCAACCGGATGCCTCCGCGCACCTTGCCCATCCGCTCGAGCAGCCACTTCACCGGGATCGGGTTCGCTTCGGCGAACAGCGCGCCGTGCAGGTCGATCATCGCAAGCTGCAATTCGCGCACCGTGGCCACATCGCCGGCGAGCGCGGCGTCGCACAGCGTGGCCATCGCGCGCGGCATGACGTTGGCGGTCACGGATATATTGCCGCTGCCGCCCATCAGCATCAGAAGCGGCGCGGTCGCGTCGTCGCCGCTGTAGACCGCGAAACCGGGCGGCGCCGCGCGCAACACGCGCATCCCGCGCTCGAGGTCGCCCGTCGCGTCCTTGATACCGACGATGCCCGGCACGCTCGCAAGGCGCAACACCGTCTCATCGCGGAGATCGGCCACCGTGCGGCCCGGTACGTTGTAGAGGATCGCAGGCAGGTCGACCGCCTCGGCGATCCGCGCGAAGTGCCGGTACAGGCCATCCTGCGTCGGCTTGTTGTAGTACGGCACCACCTGCAGCGACGCGCTCGCGCCAAGCGCCTTCGCACGCGTGGTCAGCTCGATCGCCTCGGCCGTCGAATTCGCGCCGCTGCCGGCGATCACCGGGATGCGTCCGGCGGCGTGCTCGACGCACGCTGCGATCACGCGCAGATGCTCGTCGACGGAGACGGTTGGAGATTCGCCGGTGGTGCCGACCGCGACGAGCGCGGCGGTGCCGCTCGCGACGTGCCAGTCGATGAGCGCACGCAGCGCCGGAAAATCGAGGCTGCCGTCGTCGTGCATCGGTGTGACGAGCGCGACGATGCTGCCCCGGATCGGTTGGGAAAGATGGGTCATGGTCGAGTATCGGTGAGCCGGAAGGTCAGATGCATTCCAGCGCCTGCGCGAGGTCCGCCGTCAGGTCGTCGACGTGCTCGACGCCGACCGAGTAGCGAATGAAGTTGAGGGGAATGTCGGCCGCGCGCATCTGCTCCGCAGACATCGTGCCGGCCCACATCGACGCCGTGTGGATCGCGAGCGAATCGACGCCGCCGAGGTTGCCGGCGTTCAGCGGCAAGCGAAGCGCCTCGACGAAACGCTGCGCGTCGTCGTAGCCGCCCCGCACGCCGAACGCAACCACGCCGCCGAACCCGCGCATCTGCCGACACGCGAGCGCGTGCTGCGGATGGCTGCGCAGGCCCGGATAGCACACGCGCTCGATCTTCGGATGCCGTTCGAGAAACTCGGCGAGCGCGAGCGCGTTCGCATTGATCCGCTCGACGCGCAGCGGCAGCGTGCGCAGGCCGCGCAACAGCAGCCATGCGTCCATCGGCGACAACACCGAGCCAAGCGTGATGTGCGTGTGCCAGATCTGCTCGGCGAGCACCCGGCTCGTGCAGATCACGCCGCCGGTGAGGTCGTGATGACCACCGAGGTACTTGGTTGCGCTGTGGACGACGATGTCGACACCGAGCCGATGCGGCTGCTGGTTAACCGGCGACGCGAACGTGTTGTCCGCGAGCGTCAGGATGCCGCGCGCCCGCGCGAGTTCGGTCACCGCCGAGATGTCGGTCACGAGCAAAAGAGGATTGACCGGCGTTTCGAGCACGATCAGCCGCGTGTTCGGACGAATCGCACGGTCGAACGCGGCCGCGTCGGTCTGGTCGACGAACGTCACGTCCACGCCGAACTTGCGCAGCATGTCGTCGAGCAATTTCGTCGTGCTCATGTAGTGGCGCGTCTGGCCGATCACATGATCGCCGGCCTTCACGAGGCTGAGGATCGCCGTCGCGATCGCCCCCATCCCGGATGCCGTGACGAGTGCGGTTTCCGTGCCTTCCAGCTCGGCCATGACCGCCTTCACACGCTCGTGGACGGGGTTACCGTAGCGGGTGTAGTTGCGCGGATGCTGCGGCACGCTCGACATCTCCGCGAATTCCTCGCTGCCGGCAGCCTTGAACACGGCCGAATAGTGGATCGCGGGCGCGACCGTTTTCTCGTCGGTCACATCGCGGTCGGCGGCAAGCGCCAGCGTTTCAAGCTTGTATCCCATGTCGTCCTCGGATCGTTCGATAGGTCGGTTCCATCCGGCGCCGCTATGCACGCACACGGCCCAGATGGCGGTTGAGCGTGCCTTCCACGCGTCTCAGCACGGTCGACAGGACCGCCGTGATGCCGACGTACACGATGCCGGCCAGCATCAGTGCGTCAGTCGTATAGGTTTCGATCGAAATGCGCCGCGCAACGCCCGTCAGGTCGAGCACGGTGATCGTGCTCGCGAGCGCGGTCGACTTGAGCTGCAGCACGATCTCGTTGCCGAGTGTCGGCGCGACGATGCCGATTGCGCGCGGCACGACCACGCACCAGGTCAGCATGAAGCGGCTCATCCCGAACGCGAGCGCGGCCTCCTTTTCACCGGCGGGCACGGCGGCGATCCCGCCGCGGAGATCCTCCGCCATATAGGCGGCGAGGTTGAGCGTCAGCGCACATAGCGCGCACGAGAACGAGCCGCCGATCAGCAGCCACAGCGGCGACGCGCGCACGGCCGGGAACTGCGCGAGGCCGTAATACAGCACGAAGATCTGCACGAGCAGCGGCGTACCGCGAAACACCGACATGAAGAGGCGGCTCGGCGTGGACAACCAGCGGCTCTCCGACACACGCGCGACGGCGAGCGGCACCGCAAGCGCGAATGCGAGCGTGCACGACAGCACCAGCAGTTCCAGCGTGATCCACACGCCGCGCGCGATGTCCGGGCCGGACTGGGCGATCAGGGCAAGAAAGTCGTTCATGGCGGGGCCTGTTCAGGTGCGTGTCGCGTAGCCGCGGCTCGCGACGCGTTCGAGCCACGCGAACGCCGGGTTGGAGACAGCAAGAAAACCGAAGTAGACGAGGCCGACCGCAATGTAGAAGACGAACGGCTGCTTGGTGAACTGTGCGGCGATGTTGGCCTTGCGCAGCATGTCCTCGAGCCCGACGATCGATACGAGCGACGTGTCCTTCAGCAAGTTCTGCCACATGTTGTTCAGGCTGGGCAGGCAAATCCGCCAGGCCTGAGGCAAGCGGACGAACCACAGCGTCTGCAGGCGCGTCATCCCGTACGCACGCGCCGCCTCGATCTGGCCGGCCGGCACCGCGAGGAACGCGCCGCGGAACATCTCCGACGAGTACGCGCCGAACACCAGCGCGAGCGCGATCACGCCGGCCGAGAACGGGCTGACCGTGATCGCGCCGTCGAACTGCGTATTGAGCAGACGCGACAGCCCGAAGTAACAGATCAGCAGGATCAGGAATTCGGGAATGCCGCGCAGGAAATTGGTCACCGCGTAGGTCGCGCCGCTTAGCCAGCGGGCGTTCGACAGCTTCGCCGACGCACCGCCGATGCCGAACAGCATGCCCAGACACAGCGCGGCGAGCGCGAGTTCCAGCGTGACAAGCGCGCCCGCCGCGATCTGGGCGCCGTAGTTCACCAACATGTTCATCGTGGTATCGCTCCTTCCGAGGCGCAGACCGGCCGCGCGCCGCCGCCCGGCGGCCGCGCGTACCCGATGCGCGGTTATTGTGGCGCGATGCTGAACGGGAAGTAGCGCTTGTTGGCGGCCGAGAACGTTCCATCGGCCTGCACCTGGGCGATGCCCTTGTCGAACAGCGTCTTGAGCGCCGCGTCGCCCTTGCGCACGGCGATCGCAGTGCCGTCGCCGAAGGTCTCCGCGTCGGCGATCGGCTTGCCGACGAAGTCGAAGCCGTCCTTCTTGCCGGACTTCGCCAGCCAGTCGTAGGCCACCGTGCTGTCCGCGAGCACCCCGTCGATGCGGCCGGCCTCGAGATCGAGCCACGCTTCGTCGAGGGTCTGGTAGACCTTCACGTTGACGCCCGACTTGCTCGCCGGCAAGCGGCGGCGCAAATAGGACTCGTGCGTCGACGCAGTCTGCACGCCGATCGTCTTGCCGCGCAGCGCTGCCGGGTTGTCGGTGACGCCCGAACCCCGCTTCGCGACGAACTGCACCGGCGCCGTCGTGAAGATGCGTGTGAAATCGACCGACTGCTCGCGCTCCGGCGTCTTCGACATCTGCGCGAGCACCGCATCGATCTGCTTCGCCTTCAGTGCCGGAATCAACGCGTCGAAGTCCATCGTCACCCACTGGCACCTGACCTTCATCGCGTCGCACATCTTCTTGCCGACGTCGATCTCCATGCCCTGCAGCGTGCCGGACGCGTCCTTGTATTCGAACGGTGCGTAATCGGCGAGCGTGCCGACCCGCACGACCTGTTCGGCATGCGCGACGGATCCGAGCAAGGCTGCACCCACGCACAGCGACTGAAATAGTTTTTTCATGATTTCCCCTCCGGTTGGCATTGGATCCGCATCAGATGATGCTGGACAGAAACTTCTGGAAACGCGGCGATTTCTGGCTCACGAATACTTCGTCCGGACTGCCGTCCTCCTCGATCCGCCCCTGATGGACGAACACGACGCGGTTCGCCACTTCGCGCGCAAAACCCATCTCGTGGGTGACGACCAGCATCGTTCGACCCTCGTCCGCGAGCGAGCGCATCACTTTCAACACTTCGCCGACGAGCTCCGGATCGAGCGCAGACGTCGGTTCGTCGAACAGCATCACTTCGGGATCGGTCGCGAGTGCACGCGCGATCGCGACCCGCTGCTGCTGGCCGCCCGACAGCTGGTTCGGGTAGTGCTCGCACTTGCCCGCGAGCCCGACGCGCTCGAGCATCGCGATCGCCTTGTCGCGCGCATCACGCTTCGGCATGCCGAGCACGCGCACCGGCACGAACATCACGTTCTGCAGCACCGTCATGTGCGCCCACAGGTTGAACTGCTGGAACACCATCGCGAGCTTGCGGCGCACGCGCATCACCTGCTTCGGATCGGCGACGACAAGCGCGCCGTCTCGGCCGGCCGGCTTCAGCGCGAGCGTCTCGTTGTTGACGCGGATCCGGCCGCGGTCGGGCGTTTCCAGCAGGTTGATGCACCTGAGGAACGTGCTCTTGCCCGACCCGCTACTGCCGAGGATCGACACGACCTCGTGATTCCTCGCGGTCAGCGAGATGCCTTTCAGCACCTCGACGCCGCCGAACGATTTGTGAATATCCTCGACCACCAGCACGTCGGCCGCTGGCTTGCATGCAGGAATTGCTGCTGGCATCCCCGACTCCCTCTTCGATACGTTGCACATCGCCCCGGTCCGCGCTGCGCCGGCGCCCCACGCGCCGGCGCAGCGCATCAGCTCGACAGCACCCGGTTGCGCTTGAAGCACACCACCTTCGGCTGCGTCATTTCCGTCATCGCGAACCGCACGCCTTCGCGGCCCAGCGACCCATGTTTGAATCCGCCGAACGGCATGCCGTCGAAGCGATAGTCGGACGAGTCGTTGATCATCACGCCGCCCGCCTGAAGCTGCTCCGCCGCGCCGAGCGCGACTTCGAGACGGCTCGTGAAGACGCCCGCGTGCAGACTGCTTTCGGATGCATTCGCAGCGTCGAGCGCCTGCTGCAGGTCGGTGAATTTCGTAATCGTCACGACCGGCGCGAACACTTCGTCGGTCCACACGCGCGCGTCGCACGGCACGTCGACGAGCACGGTCGGCTCATACACCGCGCCGCGCCGGCGATGGCCGGTCAGCACCGTCGCACCGCCCGCGACCGCGTCGTCGACCCAGCGTTCGATCCTGCTCGCCTGCTCCTCGCAGATCATCGGCCCCATGTCCGTCGCGTCGTCGAGCGGATCGCCGACGACCATCTTGCGGGTCAGCTCGACGAAGTGGCGGACGAACGGCTCATACGCAGCCTCGGCCACGAAGATCCGCTGCGTGCCGATGCAATTCTGGCCCGCGGCCCAGAACGCGCCCGATACGCACGACTCGGCTGCGTCCCTCAGGTCGCAGTCGGCCATCACGATCACGGGCGCGTTGCCACCGAGATCCATCGCGATCTTCTTGAGCCCCGCGTCGCGCGTGATCGACTCGCCGGTCGCCGGGCCGCCGGTGAACGTCACCATCCGGATCCGCCGGTCGCGCACCAGCGCCGACGCGATCTCCGCGCCGCCGTGCGCGATCTGCAACGCGTCGCGTGGCGCTCCGGCCTCCCACAGGATCTCGACGAGTGCCTGTGCGGACAGCGGCGCGAGCAGCGACGGCTTCAGGATCGCCGCGTTGCCGGTCGCGATCGCCGGCCCGAGCTTGTGCGCGACAAGGTTCAACGGATCGTTGAACGGCGTGATCGCGAGAATCACACCGAGCGGCTCCAGCGTGTAATAGCCGCTGCGATCCTCCGAACCGGGATACGCATCGAACGGGAGCGTCTCGCCGACGAGGCGCTTCGCCTCTTCGCCGGACAGGCGCAGCGTGTTCACGCAGCGCGCGACCTCCTTGCGCGCCTGCCGCAGCGGCTTGCCTGCTTCGAGCGCGATCGTGCGCGCGAGCGTCTCCGCGCGCGCCTCGACGAACGCCGCCGCGCGGCACAGGATGTCGGCGCGCCGGCTGCGCGGCAGCGCGGCAGCCGCGCGCGCGCCAGCCAGCGCGCACTCGACGAGTGCCGGCGCCACGTCGACCGGCGACAGGCGGACCGTGCCGACGACGCTACCGTCATAGGGCGACCGAATGTCGGCCGTGGCGGCCGACGCGAAGCCGCCGATCACTGCATCGCGCGCGGTCATGCGAGCACCTCCTGCGCCGCGGCGCCGATGCGCTCGCCGAGCTCGATCAGGTCCGACAGGATCGCGAACGCGGTCTCCTCGCGGCCCGCGCCGGGCCCGCTGATCGTCACGCCGCCGAGCACATCGGTGTCGAACGTGATCGCATTCGTCACCCCGCTCGCGGCACGCAGCGGATGGCCGGCCGCCAGCTTGCGAGGCTCGACGCTTGCGGTCACCGTGCCGTCCGGATAACGGACCGCCGACCCGATCAGCCGCCACGACATCCCGTCGGCTACCGCGGCGCGCACGTCGTCCTCGGTCAGCTCGACGACGCCGCGGCACGCTACATCGCCGCGCGTGAGGCCCGCGTTCCACAGCGTGTTCGCGAGAATGACGACCTTCAGCTGCACGTCCGAGCCATTGACGTCAGCCGCCGGGTTCGCTTCCGCATAGCCGCGCTGCTGTGCATCTCGGATCGCCGCGTCGAAGCTCGCGCCGCCCTCGACCTGACCGAGCACGAAGTTCGACGTGCCGTTGAGAATGCCCGCGAAGCCGTTCACATCGCAGCCGCGCAGCGTCGTCGCGAGCTGGCGCAGCACCGGGGTGCCGCTCATCACCGTGCCTTCGTACTTGAGGCACGCACCCGACTGCGCGGCGATC
Organism: Burkholderia catarinensis; assembly: GCF_001883705.2. GTDB lineage: Bacteria > Pseudomonadota > Gammaproteobacteria > Burkholderiales > Burkholderiaceae > Burkholderia > Burkholderia catarinensis. The sequence goes on along the minus strand of NZ_MDEQ02000009.1, from coordinate 59,009 downwards.
CGCATCAGCGCTTGCTGCGCAAACGCGATCGGCCCCTTGTTGGTGGTGATCACGTGCTTGCCGCATTCGAGCGCGGTGCGGCAGTGCGACAGCGCCGGTTCGCCGGTGTTCGGATCGGTGAAGGTTGCTTCGACGACGACATCGACGTGCTCCGACGCGATCGCTTTCAGCACCGCGTCGAGACTGACGTCCGGCGACACCTGCGTGCCGGCGTCGCGGTGCAGCACGCCGGCGTCGACACCGCGCCGCGCCGTTTCGTCGAGCACGTCCGGATCGATGCCGCCGGGATTCGTCGCGATCCCGAGCCGCAGATCCGCGACCATCGTGACCGACACGTCGAGCCCCATGGCCTGCAGCATCGCGCGCTTCTTCTTGAGCAGCTCGACCAGTCCTTGATTGACGCCGCCAAAGCCGACCAGTGCCAACTTGAGTTCCATTTCGATCATCTCCTGTTCAGTGAATTCAGGAAACAGATTAGTGGTGCGAATCGATCGCCAAATTATGCGTTTCGGCCGTTATCGCATGCGTGTATTGCGGTTGGTCATGCAGGACGGCCGGATCGGCCGTCCTCGTGCCGTGCGTTCGTGTCAGCCGGCGGGCGGCTCGTCGTCGCCGTCCTTCTCGACCGGCACGAACAGCCCGATCTTGAGTGGATTCAGCACGACGTTCGTATTGATGCGGCGAATCATCGGATTGCTCTGCATGATCCGTGCGGACAATCGGTCGTACGCTTCGACGTCTGACGCGGTGATGATCGCGATCAGGTCGACGGAGCCCGTCACGTAATAGATCTGCTGAATCTCGTCGCGCGACTTCGACCACTCGCGGAACTTCGCGATCGTCTCGTAGTTTTCGCGTTCGATTTCGATCGCGGCGATGAAGGTCATCGGGCGGCCGACCGCGGCACGATCGACCACCGCGATTTCCGCAGAAATGATCTTTTCGGTGCGCATCCGCTTCAGCCGCTTCTGCACCGCGGACGTAGACAGGCCGATCCGCTCGGCGATGGCATCCGCGGTGGTGGTGCAGTCGCGCTGGACGATATTCAAGATCTTGCGGTCAAAGGCGTCGAGTGAGTCGGTCATGGCGCGGCTCGCGGGGCAAGAGGTGTTCGGGTCAAAGGTAGAAAGGGCGGGACGACCTGATCCCGACGAGACGCCGGACGCGGTCGAACGCGGCAACGAGCATGTCGCGCCAGTGCTCAGCCGCTCCGTCGATGCATACCGGCGTGAAATGAACCGTATCCACGCCTGCGGGAATACGGAACGGTCGCTCGATGCCGTCATCCGATTCGGTTACAAGCGCAGTTCCGTCGATTTCGGTCAGGCTCATCAGAATATGCGCAGATGCAGCCGCGCCGAGCGGATCGGGCAGAGACGGCGCGGCCGCGGACAACAGCTCAAGCAGCGGTAGCTCGTACGCGCCCGGCCACCAGGTATCGCGTTCGTCGAGCCACGGGCCGGCGCTTGGCATGCCGACCATCTCAAGGACACTGTCCTCACCGAGATGAGCGTACGCTCGACATCGGCCCGCTCGATCGGTTGACGAACGCGCCAGCCAGCCGCCGACGTGCGGGACAGGATCCGTCAGCACGATGTTCGCAGGCTTCATTCGGCCAAGCACCCTGGCCGAGCACGCCGATGATATGAATCCGGTTCCGGCCCGCGCCTCATGATCCGGCACGATGTGACACACCCACTTGGGCCCGGCCTGCAACGCAACGAGCGCGTCTCCGGACCGAACCTGTGCGGTTCGCCTGCGGGCGCGTTCAATGACGACGAATGGCGTGGCTGACATACAACTCTCTCAATGCTTGTGGAGCCGCCTCGCAGCCATGCTGGCGCGCCCCAAGGGTTCTACCGACAGAGATTGGGTTGAAGAAATCATAACGCCCACGTGCGACGCAAAAAATATCACTTTCCCGCACGTGAGATGGAAATAATCGAAAACCATAGAATTTGCGACGTATTTCGTCTCGTCGATGAATGAGCAGCGGCAAAATGGTCGCGGCTTCTGCCTCAAAATCGTTTTGCGCATCGAGCGGCAGCAGATAGCCCAGGGGCAAGCGCGAGGAAACGCAGGACGTCCAGGCCGAATGGCACATTGCGATGCGTCCGGGCAAGCGTCGCGCTCTGGACAAGGACACCACGCTGGGTCAATTGCTCGACGAGTACGAACGGCTCAAAGCGCGCATTCGCGCAAAGGTGGAGCACCCGTTTCGGGTCATCAAACTCCAGTTCGGTCACGTCAAGGTGCGCTATCGCGGGTTGATGAAGAACACGCAGCAACTGCATACGCTGCTCGCGTTGAGCAATCGGTGGATGATGCGTCGACGGATAGTGCGTCACGCCGCGGCGTGATCGCATCAGCATCCGGCCCGACCGGGCCGAGATGGGAGCGGAACCAAATATTCATGCCGCCGATGACATCGGATTCGAGCGTCGCTTCTCATCGATTTCGTCACGTTGCCCGCACGTCGTCAGCAGGCTGTTGCTGACGTCGTTTTGAACAGTGTCCCTATATACGTCATTGATTTTAATGCGCCATTTTCAATCAGATCGACTGAAAGATGCGATGTTGAAGATCTGCCGGATGGTCTGCCGGGGCGGTCGGTTCGGAGACACCTATGGCTGGGATCATTAAAACGCCTCGGCATCAATGAGAGGCGTCTCAGGCGCGGAGCGCTCTCCATAGCGAATACCGACAATTGGATCGGCGGGGAACCGCCACACCGTCAACTCGCCGCCCCCGCACCACCTTGCCCGCGCCACGCCCGCGGCGCCATCGCGAACCGTTCGCGGAACGCTCGGCTGAAATGCGACATGTCGTTGAATCCCCAGCGCAACGCGATGTCGGACACACGCAGCACCCCGCATTGCGGATTCGCGAGATCTTCCGCGCACCGTTCGAGCCGCAGGTTCCATATGTAGCGCATCAGCGATGTGTTTTCTGCCTCGAACAGCTTGTTGATGTACCGCGACGATATCCCGGTCGCCTGCTCGACCATCGTGGGGTTCAATTCCGGGTCGCGCAGATGTTCGAGCAGATGCCGTTTCACGCGCATGAGCGTCAGCGCCTTCATCCGCGATTGCGCGACGTCGTTGCGCTGCAGGCTCCCGAGTGTCATCGCGATCAGCGAGATTGCGGTATCCGACAACTGCAGCATCTCGTCCTCGGACACGTGGCGGATCTGCGACGACATCTGTTCGAGAAACCCGCGCATCACGCAGCCGACTCCTTGCCCGGTCGGCATCGGGCAAGCGGTACGGTGCTCCATCCCGACGACGAGCTGGTTTAGCGTCGTGCGCGGAATGCTGACGACGATTTCGCGCCATGACTGGCCGAACTGCAGGTGATGCGGCCTTGTCGCGTCGTACACCGCGAAATCACCCGGACGCAGTGTGACGATCTTGCCGTCCTGCTCGACCGACTGGCTACCCTCGAGCATCAGTACCGCGAAATACTTGTCCTCGTACTCGCTACGCGCCTGACGAAAGCGCCGGGTCACCGCCTGCTCGCTCGCGTGGATCTCCGAGATCCGCAGCTTGTCGCACTTGCGCTGCCGCACCCGGCCAAAGAAATCGTCTTTCTGGACCGCCGCGATCTGAACATCCGCAAACAGGCGCAGGATCATCTCGCGCCAGAATTCGATGCGCTGGCTGACAGAGCCGTCGGTCGCGACCTCGATTGACGAACGCGTCCATTCGAACGGCGCACCGCCTGGCGCGAGGCCAAAGGCCTCGCTACCGGGGACGGGAGGGAGCGAATGTGTTGTCATGATCGTGCCCCACATGGATGAGCAAACGGCAGCGAGTAGCGTGCCCATTCAAAAACGCGTTGTCCAACCCATTCGAAAGCTTGCGCCGCGTTGCCCGCCGACGCGACACGGGGTGCGCCGACGTGCCAGGCTCATTGTGCGAACGTCGTCTGGCGCCAGTCGGACGACTGTTCATACGCATAGGCGCACCGGTAGATCGTCGCCTCGTCGAAGCGACGCCCGACCAGTTGCAGTCCGATCGGTAGATCTTCCGCGATCCCGCATGGAAGCGATATTGCCGGATGTCCGGATACGTCGAACGGTGCCGTATTCGCGAGCATCTCGAACGCGCGCGTCAGTGATTCGGCCATCGCACAACCGGGCTCCGGCAGTTTCGACGCGCGGATCGGCACAGTCGGCATCAGCAACAGATCGTACGATTGCAGGGCCGTGTCGTAATCTGCACGCAGCCGCCGTGCGAGGTTCTGGCACTTCGCGTAATAGCGGCCGCGATACCGGCTCGTGAAATACTCTCCGAGCAGCATCGTCACCTTGACGGTATCCGGCAGCTCGTTGGCACGCTCGCGCCAGCCCGCGTGATGATCGATCATGCCAGTCACGTACAGACCACCCCAGTTGAAGCCGTGGCTGTTGCCCTTCATCATCTGCTGAGTCGCGCCTTCGGCCGCGATCGGCAGCCAGATCGACGTTCCGGCCGCATGCAACGGCACCGATACCTCGTCGACTTTCGCGCCAAGCTGGCGCAACTGGTACGCGGCGACGAGCACGGCCTCGTCGACGACCGCCTCCGAATTCGCGAGTCCAAACCCTTCGCGCAGGATTCCGATCCGCAGGCCGGCTATGCCGTCTCGGATCGAACCGAGATAGTCGGCGCGCGGCGGCAGCGCCCGCTGGCGCGGATCAAGCCCGTCGTCACCAGCGATCACGTCGAGCAACAGCGCGTTGTCGAGCACGTTGCTCGTCATCGGCCCGAGGTGGTCGACGGTCGCCTCGATTGGCATTGCGCCGGTATACGGGACCAAGCCGTGCGTCGGCTTCATTCCGTAGACACCACAATACGCGGACGGAATCCGCACCGAGCCGCCCTGGTCGCTGCCGAGCGCCATGTCGACTTCGCCGCTCGCGATCAGCGCACCGCTGCCGGACGACGAACCGCCGGCCGAATGTCCGGCCTTGCGCGGATTAAGCACTGGCCCGGACGCGCTCGTATGCGAGCCGCCGGAAAAGCAGTAGTACTCGCAGGTCGACTTGCCGGCGATCGTCGCGCCGGCGTCGAGCATCCGCGTGACGACAGTCGCGTCGATATCGGGCACGTAACCCTCGAACGTGCTCGCGCCGTTGCGCATCGGCACGCCGCCGACGCAGATGTTGTCTTTCACGGCCACAGTCTTGCCGCGCAGCTTGCCGTCGGCGGCGCCGTGGATCGTGCTCTAGCGCGCCCACGCGCCATAACGGTTCTCGTCGCCTTCCGGGCGGTAGCCTGGCGTGCGCGGATACGCTATGGCCGGCAGATAGTCGGGCAGCGCGTCGATCGCGTCGTACGCGTCGAAATTCGCCTGCAGCGCCTCGTCGTAATCGGCGAGCTGCCGGGCATCGACATGAAAGCCGAAGCCGGCTGCGATGTCGGAAAGTTGTTCGCGGGTCGGGCGTTTGATGGCCATCGACGTTCTCCAGTTCGGTAAGGCGGCGCCGCCCGAACTGCGCGGCGCCAGCACGATTCAGCGGGCGACGGCGTCGCGCATCATCCCGGTTTTCGGATGGCAGTTCACGTATTCGTAGACCTGATGTTTCGCGTCGAATACGGACACCTCGTGATACAGCCGCAGCTTCGAAAGCCCGGTGACGACGCGAAAGAACGTGACGAAGATCCGAAGATGAGTCGGATGCGACTCTGCCCATCGCTCGAGGCGGTCGAGCGAGCGCCAGTGGCCGATGTTGTAGCTCTCGTCGAGCAGATTGCCGGCGAGATCGATCGACCGCACGTAGCGGTTGCTATAGCAGCCGACGTCGACACCGTTGTCGCGCAGGAACTCCATCCCGCTGCGAAGCGTCGGCTCGATCTCGTCGAGATACAGTCGGCGTTCGTCGTCTTCGGCCGCACGCCAGTCCTGCCCGGAACGAATCAGCGCGATGTTGTCGTGCGCTCGCACGACCACGCGGCCGCCGCGTGCCGGATCACCCGCGAGGATCCGTAATTCGCCGTCCGCATTCATCCAGTCGGTTTGCGAGATCGGGAACCGGTCGCGCATCGATCCCCAGTAACCATGTTCCTCGATCTCGCCACTGACGCCGTCCATGATCGCACCGACACCGGGAAAATCGTCCGTGAACGCGTACAGCGTCTCGAACTGCTCCGCGCGCGGCGCGACGATCTCGCGGAAGTAGCCGATGCCGTCCGCCAGTCGCGCGTCGGATGCCCACCATTCAGCGACCGCCGGCGAGACGATCCAGCGCGCGTATGCGTCAGGGTCGCGCCAATAGCCGACGGCGATCAGATTGTCGTAGCCCTGGTTGTCGGTGTGCTGCGTCAGATCATGATTGCCCGGACCGTCCGGTGCATCGAAATCGGCGACGATCCGGCGCAGCGCGGCCAGTGCGACGGAGCGCTTGTCGGCGCCGCGATACTGCACGCCGAAATAGCCCATCACGACTTGGCTCAGGTCTTCGGACGCACGGGCGACGTACATCGGGAACGGCGGCTGGTAATCGTCGGCGACACGGCGTGACAGCGTGCGCGGGCAGACCAGGTGTTTATCGATTGCAGATTCCATGCATGGCCTCATTGGAAAGGGATTCGGGTGTCGACGAATCAACCGTCGGTAAAATGAATCGATATGCGCCGGAAGCAGAAGCCGGCGCCGGCTCATCGTCAGAAGATGTGTGCGTAACGCAGGCCGACGAGCAGGCTGTTCTTCGGCCCGTTGCGCACGCTCAGGTCGGTGCCGAGCTGGACCTGTACCTGGTCGGCCTTCGTCACGAACTTCGATGCCGTCAGCCGCATCCGCGTCGTGCGTAGCGCGTCATGGCCGTCGACACCGTCGACGCTCGTTTCGCCGCCCCAAAATTGCGTGATCCCGACGCCGAGCGATGTGCCTGGATCAGGCATGTAGCGAACCATCGCCTGCGCGCTGTAGCTCATCCGCTGATGCAGCGTCGCACCGCTTGCGCCGTACGACGTGTTGTTGCCGTACCAGATCGCGTCGCCGACGAGGTCGAGCGCCCACTGCGCCGAGAAATGCTTCACGTACGCGGCCTGGAAGTCGAGCGACCAGCGGTTCGCGCCGAGATTCAGGCCGCGGTTCTGGTCGTAGCTTCCGGTCGGCGCATACAGGTAGACGGTCGCGGCGATCACGTCCTTCGCTTCGTTCAGGCGGAATTTCAGCGGCGCGGTCAGAATCACGTCGCCGACACCGGTCGTGCTGCCGAGCGCGCTCGCATTGCCGAAGCCGCTCACGTGGCCGAACGGCAGCAGCACCTGCGGATCGATCGTCAGCCGGTCGGTAAGCTGGAATACGTGCAGCAGGCGCGCGATGCCGATGTTCGACTGCAGGTCGAAATCCGACGTCTTGCTGCCGTTCGCGTAGTACGCGTTCGTCGCCGAATAGTTGTAATACAGCACGCCGATCGTCGCGCCGGCCGGGTACTGCTCGTAGTCGCCCGGATCGACCTCGACCGCGCCCGCGTAATGCGACGCGACTACCAGCAACGATGCGCCGATCCAGTGCGCGATTTGCTTCAGTTTCATTCTGTTGACGTTGTCCATCATGCCCCTTGCCTGGATGCGCAGATACCATCGCGTCCGATGTGCGACGAACGCGCGCCGTTGCCGGACGCCGGAGTCGTGGTGTGCTGCACGCTGTTATCCATCGGCGCATCTGGTGCGCCGACGATTCGCGACACCGAACCGCCGTCGCTTGAGGGTGAGAATAGGGAGGCAAAATCCGCGATTCTGTTTTCCGGCGGAACAAGAAATTGGCTGGGGCGGGCCTCTGCTGCCGATGCCATACAGTCGCAACAAGGCAGGTGTCGGATCCGTCTCAGCACAGTTTCCGATCCGTGCCGGCAAAGAACCGCGCTTTTTCTCTTCTTACCCTAGTCGTCGAGCGTGACCGATACGACGTGTCCGCGCGCCGCCAGGGAAGCAGCGGCGTGGCGGCGGTCAACCCGAACCACCACGAGGAGCCCCACGATGAGCGCGAACCACTCTGCAGAAACAGCATCGACGCCCGGCGAACGCGCCTGGGCGCTGTTTCGCGTGATGAAAGAGAAAAACCTGATCCCGGACGGCTATATCGAAGGCCTGACGGAACTGATGTCGACGACCTGGGACCCGGCCAACGGCGCGCGGATCGTCGCGCGCGCATGGGCCGATCCGGGGTTTCGCGAGCTGCTGTTGAAGGACGGTACCGCCGCGTGTGCGCAGTTCGGCTACACCGGCCCGCAGGGCGAATACATCGTCGCGCTCGAAGATACGCCGACGCTGAAGAACGTGATCGTCTGCAGCCTGTGCTCGTGCACGAACTGGCCGGTGCTTGGGCTGCCGCCCGAGTGGTACAAGGGTTTCGAATACCGCGCGCGGCTCGTCCGCGAGGGGCGCACGGTGCTGCGCGAACTCGGTACCGACTTGCCCAACGACGTCGTCGTGAAGGTCTGGGACACGACGGCCGAAAGCCGCTACCTGGTGCTGCCAGTGCGTCCGGTCGGCACCGAGCACATGACCGAGGAACAACTGCGAACGCTTGTCACGAAGGACGTGCTGATCGGCGTCGCGCTACCGCGCGCGAGCTGATCCGCGCCGCATTCCCTTATCGACCTTCATTTCGGAGATCACAGATGGACGGCTTTCACGACCTCGGCGGATTCCAGGGCTTCGGCCGGGTGCCGCACACGATCAACAGCCTCGGCTACAAGCCGGTCTTCAAGGAAGACTGGGAACATCTCGCATACAGCTTGATGTTCGTCGGTGTCGATCAATTGAAAAAGTTCAGCGTCGACGAAGTGCGTCACGCGGTCGAACGGATCGACGTGCGCCAGCATGTCGGCACGCGCTACTACGAGCGCTACGTGATCGCGACCGCGACGCTGCTCGTCGAAACCGGCGTGCTGACGCAGGACGAACTCGACCGCGCGCTCGGTTCGCACTTCCGGCTCGCGAACCAGTCGCATTCCGTCGGCCGAGCGGCGCCTGTCGGCCCGATGCGGTTCGAGGTCGGCGATCGCGTCGTCGTGCGCGACGAATACGTGAGCGGACACATCCGAGCACCGGGCTACGTGCGAGGAAAGGCAGGCGTCGTGCTGCACCGGACGACCGAATCGTGGCCGTTCCCGGACGCGATCGGCCACGGCGACACCGGCGCCGCGCATCAGCCGACCTATCACGTCGAATTCCGCGTGAGGGATCTCTGGGGTGACGCCGCCGACGACGGTTACGTCGTGGCCGACCTGTTCGAAGGCTACCTGGATCGCGCGCCGGAGACGCGCGCATGAATGCGGTGGCGAATCAACCCGCGCTGGCCGACCCACCGGCGCGGATTCCGGTGACGGTACTGTCCGGGTTCCTCGGCGCCGGGAAGACGACGCTGCTGAATTACATCCTGCGCAATCGCGCCGGCCGGAAGGTTGCCGTGATCGTCAACGACATGAGCGAAGTGAACGTCGACGCCGACGATGTGCGACGCAACGTCGAGCTGCATCGCGGCGTGGACGAGCTGGTCGAGATGAGCAACGGCTGCATCTGTTGCACGCTGCGCGCCGATCTTCTCGATCAGGTAAGCACGCTCGCGCGACAGCAGCGCTTCGATTACCTGTTGATCGAGTCGACTGGAATCTCGGAGCCTATGCCGGTCGCGGAAACGTTCGCGTTCCTCGATCGCGACGGCTTCAGCCTCAGCGAACTCGCGCGGCTCGATACGCTCGTCACGGTAGTCAACGGCGAGACGTTCGAGGGCATGATCACGTCGAAAGAACTGACCTCGAACGGAAGTGAAACCGGGCAGCCACGCAAGCTGTCGGACCTGCTGATCGAACAGGTCGAGTATGCGAACGTCGTCCTCGTCAGCCGATTCGATCGGATCGGCGATGTGGGTTTCGACAGGCTGCGCGCGGTGCTCGCGTCGTTGAATCCATCCGCGCGGATTCTGCCGATGCATGATGGTGAAATCGATCCGTCGGACGTGCTCGATACCCGGCGCTTTGATTTGTCGGCGCTCGTCGAATCCCCGGGATGGATGCGGCACATGCAGGTCGACAAACGACCGTCAGAATCCGACACATACGGAATCGGATCGTGGGTCTATCGCGAACGTGCGCCGTTTCATCCGGCGCGCCTGCTCGCATGGCTGCGGCGGCCGTGGACCAACGGCCGGCTACTTCGCTGCAAAGGCTATGCGTGGGCTGCGCACCGCCATCAGGAGATCGGCATGCTCGTGCAGACGGGGGGCCGGTTCCAGTGGGGCTACGTCGGCCGCTGGTGGCGATTCGTGCCGCAGTCGGACTGGCCACGCGACGACTATCGCCGCGCCGGCGTGCTGGAAAAATGGGTGGAGCCGGTCGGCGATTGCCGGCAGGAAATCGTGTTCATCGGGCAGTCAATCGATCACGGACGGTTGCGGCGCGAACTCGATGCGTGCCTGCTGACGGTGGAAGAAATCGAGGCGGGACCGGAATCGTGGGCGGAGTTTCCGAAAGCCGACGCGTTCGACGCGCTCGTGGCCATCGAACATCCGTGACGCTTCCGGCCTGCCGGTCAGGCCCCGGCGGCTTTTATGCGTTTTCATTCACTCACTGCGTCCCGAGTGCTGCCGATGGCGTTTCGCCGAGCTGGCGCTTGTATTCGATCGAGAGGCGCCCGAGGTACCCGCTAATTGTTACGGACCACGCTGCTTCCGGAAGTATTGGACGGAAACGACCAGCCATTTATCGATGTGCGAGTCGATGTACCCGTCAGTCAGCGATGAATTTCTGAAACCCTATCGCTAACAACAGTTATCAACAGCTGACCTCGCCAAAGCCCACGCCGGATCACATCGTCAGTCTTTGGCAAATTACGTCGCGTTTCCGCAGCAGACGAGCGATGGTCCGGGAAGTATCGCTGCACGAGGGGACAAGCGGTCACGAAGCGAGTGTGCTCGCGCCGCCCAATAATAGGTATTCACGCGCCGAAGACAGCGGGCTCGACCATTTGCTTGCTCCACAGCCATTCGAGCAGCTGTTGCGCCCTGGCCGCTTCCATCGATCTGCCGAGAAACGCAATCAGCTCGAGCGGATGCGTTGCCCGCGTCAGCATGTCGAGGAGCGGAAACAGCGCCACGCCATTCCAGAACGCGACGGGTCGATCAAGACTCGGATGCTGCAAGGCGGGATGCGCGGTGACGCGGTCGCCGGTCGCGCAAGGCACCACGACAATGCCGATATTGCGGGCGAAGCGGATCGGACTGTGCAAGGGCAACGGAGGCGCGGGCTCGCTGGGCTGGGGCTGGTTCGACGGCACGTGCGCCAATTCGTCTTGCAGCGCGTGCGTCATGAGGTCTACGCGCGCCGCGGTTTCGTCGCCGAGCGAGGACGTCGCAACCGTATCGGACGTCAATGCGGGCGTCGAGCGCAGGCGCCAGAAAGGCGAATCGGCGCACCATGCCTGACGGTAGTACCCGGCGGTCCATGCGAGGTGACGCGCCGCGCTTTCGATCAGGCGCGATTCGTAAAAGCGCTGCGCCAGTTCGCGCTCCGAGGCATCGCTTGCCCGGCACCACGTGTTGATCGCGATAGCGGCCTGGAGCGAGAAGCGCATCGCCTTCTCGACGCCCGAGGACGAGATCGGGTCGAGCGCGAAGGCCGCGTCGCCGAGCTTGATGCGTCCGTCCTGCCAGGAGAGCGCGTCGACGTAGGGCGTCGATACGCACATGCGCGGCGATTCGCACCAAGGCAAACCTGCCATGTCCTTGAACAAGGCGCTTCGCGTGCAGGCGTTGCGCAAGACAGACTCCGGCTCGCGTTTGAGCGCGTCGTCCCGCGCGGAGGGATCGAACGTGAACATCACGCGGTAACGGCCGCCCGGCAGCGCAGCGCCCCACATCCATCCGTCATCGAGCGCTTCCACGCGCGTGGCGGCATCGGCATGCGCAGCCGGTGTTTCCATCGCGGCTTCGGCCCATACCGTGGACAACCGAGGCGCGTGCAAGCGCTGCGGCTCGCGCCGGCTCTGCCGGCCCTGGGCATCGAGCAGCACGTGCGCCTCGACGTTCCGCAGCCCATCGGGCGTAGCGATTTGCACGCGCCAGGCACCGGGCGCTCCGTCGACTTGCGCGAGGCTCGCCGGCCGCAGCACTTCCACGCCGCGCGCCACGGCCAAGCGCAGCAGCGCCGCATCGAATGCGGCACGCTCCACGACGGCGCCGTCGTGCGCCACCGTCTCGATCGATTCGCTCGTCCAACGTACGCTCGTGGGCTTGCCTGCGAGGATGGGAACGGATTCGAGCACCTCGTCCGCGTCGAGGTAGTCGATGATGTTTCTGACACCCGGCGTCAGCGCTTCCCCGATCTGCGGACGAGGCCATAGCGGACTTCGCTCGACGAGCAGCACGCGATGCCCGAGATGATTCAAGCGAAGCGCCACGCACAGGCCAGCGGGACCGGCGCCGGTCACGAGCATGTCGAACGTGCGATTCACGCCGTTCCCGCACCACTGGACGACGCGCCAGGCGAACCGGCAAACCAGGCCGGCGCATAGCGCGCGAGCCTGCCGTGCGCGCCGATCGCATAGTGCAGCCAGCCGCGGATGTAATCGCAGGCGCTGCGTCCGCGCTCGAGGACCTCGTGATGGCATCCGCCGCCGCAAAGATAGCGCGCCCAGCATGCATTGCAGGGCTGTTGCTTGTGCACGTGACGCTCGGCGAGCCAGATCGTCTGGCGCGCCTGATCGACGCCCGTGGAGAGATGCCCCATGACGCCGGCCTCGTCGCCGACGAAGCGGTGACACGCCGCGAGCTCGCCATCGGCGGAGACGCCGAAATACCCCGCCCCTGCGCCGCACGGATACGGCCGATGCGTGCCGCGCTGGATTTCGCGCAGCGCGTTCTGCATGTTCGAGAACGGGTAGCGATCGCCGCGCATGACCTTTTGCTCGAACGCGAGCCCGCAGGCGATCATCCCTTGCAGCATGTCTGCCATATCGTCCGGGCCCATTTCCGCGCGGCCGTTCGAAGCGCGCAGCAGTGGCGAGAAGCCGACGCTGTGGAACCCCATGTCGACGAAAGTATCGAGCGTGCTCGGCAAGTCGAGATTGAACGGCGTGACGGTCACGCGCGCCGAGACCTGCATGCGCCGCTGGCGCGCAAGCAACGGCGTCACGCGCTCGACGATGTGATCGAACGAGCCCATGCCGCCCTTGAACGGACGCAAGCGGTCATGCACGGGCGCGGGGCCGTCGAGGCTGACGGTGACAGCGAAGCCGTGCTCTTCGAAGAACGCCCCGTCGTCTTCCTGCAGCAGACTGCCGTTCGTCGTCACGGAAAATTGGCATCGGATTCCGCGGGCGTCGGCGCGCTCCCGCGCGTGGACAGTCGCCGCGCGCAGCACCGCGCGATTGGCGAGCGGCTCACCGCCCATGAATGCAAGATTGATCTTGCCGCCCTCGCTCGCCTGCTCGATCAGCAGGTCGACTGCCGCAAGCGCGGTTTCGAGCGGCATGTTCTTCGCCTTGCCGCCAAATTCCCCTTGCTGGGCGTAGCAATAGGTGCAGCCGAGATTGCATTTCTGCGCGACGGCAAGCGACAACGCGTGCACCGGCATCTCGGTCAAAGGCTCGTCGTCGATCGCCGGGCGCATGTCGAGCCCGCGGCTCGCGACCAGCGAGGCGACGGCCTGCGCATCCCCGTCCTCGAGCGCCGCCTGAAACGCGTCACGCAGGTCGTGCGGCACATGAAACAGGCGGCTTCCGTTCACGAGCAACAGTTGCGCGCCCTCCGGATCCTCGACCACGTGGATCCCGGGATGCCGCGGGCGCGACGCCTCGACGATGCGCGCCGCCATCGCCGACGCCAGCGGCGCGAGCCGCGCCGCCGCGCGCGGCTCGACGGTGGGGTCAGGTTTCATCGGCATCCTTGCCGCGGATCACGAACTGCAGATCCTCCTGCCAGGACCGGAACAGATCGTCGTAGGACCACAACCGCGTGTCGACGCGATTGTCCGGCACGTACGTGCCCGTGCGGCGCTTGGAGAGCCACATGTCGCCGCGCGCCAGCCCGTCGTCGCCCGGCTCGACATTGACGAAGTCAGGTCGCGACGCGGCCCAGTAGTAGCACGCGCATTCGCGATAGTCGTTCTGCCAGGGCGCGCAGAGGCCTTGCGTCAGCTCGCCCGGCTTCAGCATCTCGAGGTTGAAGCTGGCGGTGTCGCCCTCGAAAAAGCGCCTCAGCGTGAGCGTCGCCTTCAGGGTCTCGGTTTTGCCTTGGTGGTAATACACCTCTTCCAGGGCGTTCTCGTGAGCCGTGAATTCGCATTCGACCGACTGGCCCTGCAAATGCACGATGCGAGCGATGGAGTTCGACCACTCCATGAACGACACCGCATGGGGATTGGGCTTGCTCACCAGCGTGACAGGATCCCCGCCAGGCAGCACCGGCCCTTTCGTGAGGACCATCGTGCCGACCTTGTGGCCGTCGAAGCTCAGCAGGCGGCGCGACTTGAGATGCTCGTAGCCCGGCTCCGCATCGACGACGTAGTTGTTGTTCTCGACCAGCGTGATGCCTACGAATGCGCGCCGCCAGAGATTGCGGAAATCGAACTCCAGGCCCGGGAAGCAATTCGAAATCGCGGTGCGCGGCAGCGCCGAGGCCGGGTTGCCCACGCCGCGATGGTGAATCTGCGCGGTCAGGTTGGACGCGCGGATCTCCCCGTTGCCGGGCTGCTCGAGGTCTTTCGGAACGTTCGGATCGTTAGCCGACATGCTTGTCTCCCTTCGGATCAGGTTGCCCGAACATCGCGTCTCGCGCCGCCTTGATCACAAGGTTGATGTGGCGGCGCGTGAGCGTCAGGCTACGGCCATCCGCCCCGCGCATCAGGGCCGGCATCTTGCGCAAGCCCTCGGCGGTCAGGTCGCCGATGTCCTCGGGCTGGCGCAGCAGCTTGGCGAACCACGGCGCGCCACCCGCCGCCAGCGTGCTGAACACGCGCTCGTGCAGCGCACGCAGCGCGAGATTGTCGACGATCGATTCGGCGGCGATCGGCTCGTAATAGCGCTCGAAGTCGGCCGTGTTCTGCCGCACCATCGTGCTCGCGACGTTGAGCCTTCCGTTGATCGGGTTGCCGTTCATGACGGCGGTGTTCATGAGGCGGATCGTTTCAAGCGCACGCAGGACGATCTCCGTGGCTTCGTCGATCGATACGCGCTCTTCTTCCGGGACGTCGATGCCGTGGAGAATCTGCTCCATCTCGTCGGACACCACGCGCACCGGCATGGTATCGGGCGCATAGGCCGGCGGCCCGGCGCCGATATAGCCGTGCGCGCGCAGCGTGGAGCCGTCCTTCCTCGTCAGCACGACTTGCACATGGCCATCGCATTCGTCGTCGAGATAGCCCCAACTGACTTGATTGCCATCCTTGTCGGTGTATCCGGCAAAAATCTGCGCGGGGTTGGTCGGCGCAGGATGCGCCTTCGTGGGGCCGCCCGCCTCCCTGAAGCCGAGCCACTTGCCCGGCGTCTCGGCGTAGAGCAGGAGATGGTCGCGATCGATGACGGGATCGAGCTTCAACTCGTCTTCGCGTTCGTCGTCCGAGGTGCGGCGCACCAGCCGCGTCCCGTACACGAGACCGGCGGCAGGGGTGTAGCGCAGGCGGATCTCGGGGAACTGCGCCGTCGGCTTGATGAACTGGACGTGGCCGAGCGGAAGAGGCCGCCCCGGGCGAAAGTGCTCGCAATGGCCGTGCATCGCGTGCCGCTTGTGATCCTTGAGGCCGGTCAGGTTCGCATGGATCTTGTCGTTCGTGTCGTTGGTGCGGCGATATATCTTGATGTTGCCCAGATGGATATCCCAATGCAGCGCGTCGAGATCGAGTTGTTCCGCCGCGAGCAATTGCAGCGTGAGCGGCTGCAGCGTATCGGGCGCCTCGCTCGTGCGCGCAAACACTTCGAGAAAAGGCGCGACAGGCCGCACCTTCTTGTTCTCGTCCTTGAAGCGAATCGTGTCGGGCACATAGGCCTTCACGATCTCGCCGCTTTCGGGATCCACCTCCAGCGTGGTGCGCGGCACGATGCGTCGAAAGTCGAGCGGGTTGTCGGGATCAACGACGAGGTCGAACGCTTCCAGCGGCGTCGCCGCGGCGCCCAGCCTGCCGACCGCGATGGGCGGCAAAATCCGGAGTTCCAGTATCGGCATGTACGGCTCCTAGAGTAGCGCCAGGTCGACGTCGCCGGACAGGATGCGCCTGGCGACGGCGGCCAGGTTCCTGTCGGCTTCGCGCAGACTGAGCAAATACGGATGGCGTGCGGCATCGGTCTCGGCCAGCAAGGCCACCACGAGGTTCTCCGAGGCCGCGAGCAGATCGAGGTGCCCGCGCCAGCGGTTTGCCTCACCGAACGGGCTGTTGAGCGTATAGGGCATCTGGAACGGCGGCCCCGCGAGCGACGCGTCCGGCTCAATCGACACGCGCGACTGCATCAGGATCTCCGAGAGCGCGCGCAGGTTGTACATCTCGCCGAACGCCGCATTGACGATCGTGCCGCGCGGCGTGAACTGCCCGGCCGCATTGAGCCCGCCGTAGAGCGTGAAGCTGTGGATCAGGTACTGCAGCAGCATGCGGTAGCGCAGGTTGAACAGCGACGCCCACAGCTGGGTCACCGGCTCGGTGATGGGCGTCACGGGTGCGCCGCCCTGCTCCGGCTCGAGCTCGGGGTCGAGCGCCACGTAGGGATTGACCGCGACGGGCCGCGAAGGCCGCCAGGTGTCGTCTACCTTCGCCGCGTGCAGCTCGGCCGCCGCTGCCGGATAGGCTTCCGTCCAGGCTTCTTCGAGAAAATCGTCGGGGCGTGCGGCAAGCCAGATGTCGAGGCCGCACAGCTCGCCTTCGAGGACCGCAAGCATCTCGACATAGATCCGCAAGAAGCGCACGAAATGCGAGGGATCCTTGCCGTGGGGCGCCTCCCCTTGCTTGGAGATTTTATCCAGCGCGTTCACCGCGTCGTCGCGCGAGGTGGCGGGCATCACGAGCACGTCCGGCGTTCCGCCTAGCGAGCGACCGCCGCCGCTGCCCCTGTGGCCGCCCTTGTACCCGCGTCCCCATTCGGCGAAATCCGCCTGGCATCGGTAGGTGTCGGCCTGGAACACATCATCGGGCAGGTGGTCCCTGACGAGCGGAATCAGCGTATGAAACAGCTCGGCGACCTTATGAGGCTCGGAGGCCTGCTCGCCGACGCGCCGGCGGATATCCTTGCCCAGCTCGCCGCCGTCCCAATCGAGCGGCGCCTCCGTATAGACGTATTTCGCGAGCGAATCCAGCGTCAGCGGTTCGAGCATGAAAGGGAACGGATAGAACGGCGTATCCCACGGGTAATCGTCACGCTCGAAATGCAAGGGCGAGCCGATCAGGCGCAGCACGTTCTGCACCGTGATCAGGTGGCCCATCTCCTCCTTGGCGATGCCGAGAATGGTTTCCTGCCAATTGCGGACCGTGTCGCGAAACGCCTCCGGCACCTGCGGCCCGCCCAGCGAATAGCCGGCGTACAGATACTGCACCATCAGGCAATGCTCGATTTCCGCGTCGATGGACAGCAGATAGGTGACGTAGTCGCGCGTCGATAGCTCATGGTTGAGCACATGCTTGATGGAAGCGTCTCCGGCGTCCGGCTCGCCAAGCGCAAGCCGCTCCAGGGATGAACCGCCGGGCGCGAGATGCCGCCACAGTCTGAGAGATTGCATTGCCGCTCCTTATTACCTGCGTCAGAAAAAGAGGGTCGTGCAGCACTACAGGGAATGGCTGGTAATTCGGTATTGATGCGCGCCAAACGTCTCTCGACTAGCCGCGCGGTCGTTCGAGCGGGCGCGTCACCGAACCCGCCCGCTCGTCTTTCCCGGCTCCAGCTCTCCGTAGCGATCCGCGGCACGTTCAACTGCGACCGCATGCGCCGAACAATCAGGTTGGCTGGCAGATGAACGGGTATTCGGAATCATCAATCAACGGCTCGATGTCGAAGAAATCGTTGAGCACCGATTCCGCCGTGCAATAGGCGCCTTCCACCCAAGCCTGATCGTTTGAGTAGCACTCCCCTACGATAAAGATGGGCGCATCCTTGCCGTCGATCAGCTGCGACGGCTTGCGTATTTTTTGCTGGACGTCAGCAACATCGTAGTGCGCGGCCCACGCATGGTAGCCCGCACGGAACGGCGGCAGCGACCAGTCGACATAGGCCGCATCGAGCGGCTCGGGCACGTCCGCAAAGTCCGAGTTCGGCCCAAAGTGCAATTCCGCCAACTGCTTTCGCAGCATCTTGACCATTCGGTCGGGCACCTTGCGCGGCCCGATCAGGGGTTGGATATCATCGGCGATCGGCACATGCCGCTCTTCCTCCGGCCCGAGCTCCAACTCGCGCCAAAACGTCGTGAAGGTTTCGTCGTCGTAGGAAGCCAGCAGGCCGTAGACCGGCTTTGCATCCTTGTCGGCCGCGTTGTTGCCGAAGTAGACCACCATGCGGATCGGCGTGTCGGTCACGCTCGGTCCCATGGTGTTGCGCGTTGCGACGGCGAGCAGCAACGTTTCCTGTTTGACGGTCATCCGCTCGCCGGCCGCTTCTTCCACGGCCTTGACCAGCTCGTCGGCGCTCGCGAACTGGACATTCAGGATCGTGTCCGAACCGGACATCGCCTGCACGAACACTGGCGGAAAGTCCTGCTCCTCGAGCGACGCGATCACGGCGTCCGTGACTTCATAGCCGTTGATCTTTGGCGGATAAGGCGTAGCCGGGTCCAGCCACCATTCCTTCTCGAAGAACATGCCGACCTTGTAAGACGGCTGCATGATGGCCGACTCGAGATAGAGCTTGACCTTCTGGTCGTTCAGGACGTCCAGTCCGCCCCGATCGTCATAGCGGGAGCCCTGGGCAACCTGTTCGAGCGCCGCGCGCGGCATGGCCAGCCAGGCAGCCGCCGTGACCTGACGGGCAGCCTCCCGGTAGGGATCTTCCCGCGTCGCGATCGTGTAATGGACGACGCCGTTCTCGACATGGATAGAGCGCAGCCGCCGGTTCGGGTAATACTGAAGCGTGACGCCTCGCTGCCTCGCCAACTGCTCGATGGCCGCAAACAATGCGTGAAACATGCCCGAGTAGCCGGTCGTCAGCGTCATGTACTGATTGCCCGGCGTGAATTCGTTGTTCGCCTCGAAGGCGACCGCGGCATTCCAGTTGATCACGTTGGACGAGTATCCGTTGCCGTCTGCGGCGTACTGATAGCCTTCCGAGCCGAGCTGGTCATACATCAGGTTCCAATAGCCGATGTCCTTGAGCAAATCGCCTTTCTGGAAGATGGAGCTCGACGGCAGTTCGGCCGTGATGCGGCCATGCTGATAAAACGCGTCCCACTGCTTGCGTGTGCTCGGACCACTGGTGCTCGTGACCGACAACGCTTCGACGACGGCGAAGCCCTGGTCGGGCGTGGTCGCGGCACCAAAGTTGTTGGCCGCGTACGGCGCCGGCGTGCGCGAAGAAATATCGCTTTGATAGAGATTCCTGGCACGCAGGTAGTAGAGGGGATTGCTCGATTCGTTGAAAGGTACGGCATAGCGGTCGAGCCCGAGCTGGGCGATCACCGTCGTGACCAGCCGGTGGCCCTGCGCTTTACCGTCGTTTTTGCCGTTCCATTGCGAATAGCGCATGCCGCCCAACTCGAGGTACGAATGGTTGGGATTGTCCTGGTAGTGCCAGGTGCAGACCCGGGCACCGGGTGCACGGGTGCCCCGAAATTCCTTCGAAAAATCGTACTTGCCCCAGTCGAAGAGTTCCAGGACATCGCCCTGCTCCAACTGCCGATGCGGATCGCCCCCCGCTCGCGTCCGGCCATTCAACAGTCGCCAGGCCGTGTACAGACCGGCGGCACCACACCCGAAGATCGAATAGGTCTTGCTTGCCATGGTGTCCTGCTCCCGTAGATGCGCGGCCTGTGCTCAGGCCAGCTTGTTGAAATAGCGACTACCGGTGGAGAAGTGTGAGATATCGAATGGGGTATGACCGTCCAGGGTCAACTGGCAAAGAATTTCGCCTAGCAGCGGAACGAACTTTCCGGCCCAGCCGGTCGCATAGACGACGATGTCGCGGTGGCTCGGCACATAGTCGGGCGCGAAGTCGATCAGCAATTCCTTGTTCGCAATCTTGCTGAGTGCAACGAGGCAGGTCGACGTGAAGCGCGGAACCGGCTCGAGACCATCCATATGCTCGCCGACCCACTCGGCCGTGAACGCGAGCTCCTGAGGATTCGGAACGGGCGTGCGCTGATCGGGGGACGTCAGCGGCGCGAGGACGAAATCGGAGGCGACACGGATATAGCCTGGGTAATTCCAGGCTACCTCCGGGAAGCCGTAGAACTGATTGCCGTTGTCGCCCACCGGGTTCTGGAACACGAACCAGGTGGGGTACTGGATATCCGGCCGAGTCTTGCGGTAGTAGGCCGAGGCCATATTCCAGTAGGTCGCCGCGATACGGAACCCCAGCAGCTTGAACACGTCGTCGGCATAGGGGCCCGGCGTCAGCACCAGCTTTTCGGCAGTGAAGGTCCCAAGCGGAGTCTTCACTTCGAAGAGGCCCTGCCGACGCTCGATGCCGATGACCGGCGCCTCCTGCAACAGCTGCACGAAGGGAGAGCGCTGATTCCAGTCGAGCAGCGTCTGCTGCGTGGCCGCGAGATCGATGCTGGCGCCCTGGGCCTGAAAGAGTCCCGTATACGTCGACGGCAGATTGCGAAAGTGAAAACGCCTCTCCAATTCACGCGCATCCAGCGTTTCATAGGCAACCCCTTCGGCCTTCAGCGCTTGCTCGGCGGCGGGGATATTGCCCTCTGTCGACTTGACTGACGGATCGCCGAACCACAAGGTGCCGACCGTGTCCATGAGCGGCTGCGGCGTCAAGCCTTGCAACTCGTCCCAATAGGGGATCGACTGCTTGACCAGCTTGACCATGTAGGCGTCGGGATAGGGAATGCGGAACTGGCGCGACACGCCAGCCGAGCTGCCAAGCTGGTTCACGAAGGTGAACTGCTCGAGCACCAGCGTCCTGGCCTTGCGCTTGCCGAGATGGTAGGCGGTCGACAGGCCCATGGGCCCTCCACCGACAACGATGACGTCATAGCGATGCGTTGTGTCGTGCATGTTGGGGCTCCAGGGCATCCGGAAGCAAATCAATTTCAGCGATCCGCGAGATCACGGTCCCGATTGATGCAGCAATGGCCGAGTCGCTAAGTCGAACTTCAGAGAGGCTTTGAAAAGCGGAATTGATTACGCCAATTTCATGCTTGGCGATGCGTCGTCGTCCGTATCTCGCTTAGCCAGCCGCTGCGGTCAAATTACATGCCTAGCGACGGTATGTGAGCAAGCTGGCAATCCTGACAGGAGGTTGATATCTCAATCCCGGTTCGTCGCGACGAATCAGGGTTTCCTCCAATGTTCTTATGGCCGATGTAGATGTGGTACATGACCTCGGACCGGATCGGTAAGGATGCTCGCAATCGCCCGGACCGTAGACATCGAGTCCAAGTTCGATCAGGCCGGTACCGCAGCTTCAAAAGCTACTTCTGTAGGCGTTCACAATTAGCGCTAGCAGTGTTCACAGGCGCGCTAATATGTTCAGCAACCCTGCTAGCGTAGGGTTCTGAGCCGCGAGAAGTGGGGAGTTCGATAGCGCGATATTGCTCGGAGAGCTGCATCGAAATTTGCAGCCTTTCGAAATATGGATGCCGGAATCAACTCCAGCAATCTATGGTGCGTTCCGCAGTATTCTGTTTCCGGGTCCAGCCATTCCCTCTTCCAGCGTGGTGCAGAAACGTCGACTTCAGTTGCCCCGGTTGCCGTGTCCGTGTTGCCGCTGCGCTGATCACGGCACCAGTTCCCCAGTGTGGACCGGCACGCCCAGCCTGCGAGCAGCCTCATGCTGACCGACGCTCTCGGCCAACCGGACCGCCTCCATCTTGAATTCCTGCGTGTACTGCCTTCTCGGTACCCGTTTCTCTGACATGCTTCTCTCCGTACATACAAAAAGTTATCAAACTTCTTGCTGTACGTGGAATCGGGGCAGCGTCAAATCCGAAGGAACGCCAAATTGGTAGCTTTCATGCTTGTCATTGCCTCGATAGTTTTAGTGAGCGAAGAGGGTTACAGCGCTCGCCGAATTTCGCATTTTCCCAGAATGCCAACCTCGCCTGCACGCACACCAACCCCTTCTCAAATTAATGCAGCGTCAACCTCTCGATAGCATCCAAGGTCGTCCGACCATCCAGCGAAAGCTCGAAAGATCGGATCGCGTCGGCGTCCAGTTCAAGGGTCACGGTTAAGGTCGCCAAGTCGCGTCGATATGACGTAACGAGCCGGGCTTGCAGCGTTTCGATTTTGTTTGCCTTATTGTTTACTTTCATGGCAATGACCCCTGCCAAGGCTTCGGCGCGATCACATAATTTATCGAACTCGTCGCCCGAACTCGCAGCAATCGCCAATTCGACAAGCTGTCCCATCGTTTGCTTTTCCTCTATCCGAATTGGACCTCGACTTTGATATCGGGCACCGTGTAACGGTTCAAGGACCCAGGATATCTTCCCGCTCATCCAAACGAAAACGCCACCCGAAGGTGGCGCTTGTCGCTTTCCGAAATTCTTAGTCTTTTCCGGCTTCGACCGAACGCCGAACGCGCAGCTTCGCCCGGTACCGCGGTCGAAGTGGGCGCGCCGGCAGCGATCCTTTCTCCACGGCGACTTCCGTGTGTTCAAGTACCACCGCGAGGCCGAACTTCTGCAGCTCGACCACCTTCGGGCGCAACTTGCTCGATGCGTTCATAGCCATAGAATCCTCCCTCGTCGCTGGCGGGGCGCGTCACGCAACGGAATGCGGCGTCGTTTCGCGAATGGGCACGATTTCGTTGTGGCCAAATCCTTGGACGCCGCATTCAGTCTCAAAAAAAACACTTCACGGAAGCGTTATGGTTCTCCCTTCCGTGACAACTGCAGAACCAGATGCTCCTGAACCATTCTGCCAAACAATAAAAAGGCACTTGTCGTGACCGGGAGATGGGTCCCCCCATTTTTTGTTGTCTGCAGGAAACTGCCTTATGCCGTCCGCATACATTTTCGTTACCTGGCTTGTCACGTCGTATGTGTCAGTATTTACGCCATAACCTGCAAAAGATATCTTAATCATTATCTCACTCCATTAGGTAGTAAGGCGAGTCTTCAATATAATTTAAATCTTCAGAAATTGCCAAAAAAAATCTGATGCTTGCAGGTGCAAAGCGAGATTCGAAAATTGAAAAAAATTCGCTGGGCATACTGCCGGCTACCCCAACTGATCGCCTCGGCGCCGCACACGGAACACGAAGCGGTGCAGCCGCTTGTCCGAATCTCGTCGCGCAGAAAGTCGTCGCCGATGCAGTTGGCGCAAATCGGCATGTCGTCGGGGTCGCATTGAGAAGTATTGGTCATTGTAGTTTTCTCTTCTCGCGAGCGTTCCGCCGACCCTACCTTGACTGGCCGATCGTCAGCAGGCGCGGGTCATAGACAAACGGATTTTTTTGCACATTTCCGCCCCCTTCTCCCAAGTGCGATCTTTTTTGTATGTCGACGTCATGATCTCAACGGACAAAAAGGAACGCACTTAATATTCCCGTAAATCCTCACTCTTCCGACCGAGCACCGCGCTTCCGCTGGCCAGGGAAAGCGCGCACTTTTGTCGGGGCGCCCAATTCTACGCGCGACATGATGGCTCAAAGTCCGCACTTGGCACGCCCAGCATGGACCCTCAAGCGGTATAAAAAAA
Source organism: Burkholderia catarinensis (assembly GCF_001883705.2). Lineage (GTDB taxonomy): Bacteria > Pseudomonadota > Gammaproteobacteria > Burkholderiales > Burkholderiaceae > Burkholderia > Burkholderia catarinensis. The sequence goes on along the minus strand of NZ_MDEQ02000009.1, from coordinate 35,236 downwards.
GGGACGCATTAAAAATGCAGATGTGCTCGACCGGCCATTCAGATATACGTTGCCCACTCATTTCACGGCTGACACGGAGTCCCGAACCGCTGATCGTGACTAACTGAGCGGGCTCCCTCCGAAGCTTGATCCGAACGACTGAGATCCGGTTTAAAACTGAGAAGATAAATTACGCACCGCTTGCGATGTGCAATCTGCTGAACTTGGAATCCTTTGGTACACAAACGCATACAAGGTGAGGGGCAATCGACGCGACCTCAGCGCCTACTAACCACGACAAAACATTCTCATTTAAATATCGAAAATATAGAATGCCAACTTTAAAATAGATAACACAAATAACCTCCCCCACCCTTTGCTTCGAGAGCATTTTTATTTGTCAGCAAAATTCCACATATAAGATAATAAAATTTACACACCCAGGCACACCAAACAACCCACATCGCACACATCTAAATATTTCATTAATCTACATTACTACAACCAGCCATCGACCTTACAATACCTCATAGATGCTTATATTTCCTCTTGCAGCTATCAACAATATGAATTGGTACATTCATTTTAGTAGCGATTTCATTTCTGGAAAAACCAAGACCAATCAATCTCCACACCTCTCGATCATACAAATCACCCCACAAAGAAACTCTAAAAACATACTCCCCATTGGGCAAACCTTTGCAAACGACCTTCAACCCACATTCACACCGACCGTGGTATCGCCCTTTCTTCCACCGCACATGGTCTATTTCGTGGCCACGACCGTGCGATGCGACAACGCTCGGGCATTCGATGCTTAATCTTACATTTGGATTCCTCATGCTTGGGGCAACCGACGCCCTCGTTCGCCATTCAATCCCAGCTTTCACTATAATTTTCTTTACCGTCGACCGAGAAATTCCAAGTTTAATTGAAATCGATTTTATATTTTCCCCTTTTCGCGCAAGCCTTATCACCTCCCTCTTGTATGGCTCGCCCCAATCTATGATCCTGATCATGGGTTCGCCGTCAACGCCCAGTGTGTATGTTATTGCCATACCGCAATTGCATTGACCGCGATAAGTGCCTGTCCTGCGATGCCAATGCTTAATAGCATGTCCGGTCCCGTGGCTGGCCAATTTGCTGGGGCAAGTTGACGATGGATGCGGACCAATGGGCCCAAGCCGCACCCCCTTTTTTCGAATCAAATCGGATGGAACATTATCAAAGAGGTCGGAAAAATGCGTATCATCAACTAACGTCTCATCCTCTTCAATCTGCGTGACCAAGGCAGCCGCAGTGATAACACGAAGCGCAGTCATAGCGCTCACACCTCTGATTTTCCTGAAATGTGCTTGCCTAAGATCAACATTATATTTTCTGACATACATTGCTCCGAACGTGCGCTCGACGAGTCGAGCAACGCATTGATCGTACCGCTCCCCAAAAAAATATCGGGACTTCGAGAAAAGATACTTTCTAAATCTGCGAACAAAATTCTCTGATTCGAATGAAACCCTCTCATTCAGGACATCATCCGATATTTTCGCTATCGCCAACAGCGCAGATCTTTGTCGCTCCGTCGCTTCGATTGAAATACGTTCCCCTTCGACTTGACCTGCCGCAACAACTTTATGGAGGAAGTGTGTATATTCCCATTCATAGAGCAACTCCTGATGTCGAACGCAGAAGATCACACCTGGCAACTGGTGAGTTCGCCTCCAATGTAATGGGTCTCCCGATTGGATGTTTTCTCGAAAGCAGGAACGACAGTAGCGATGTCGGTCACACTCCCCATCGAGTTTAACTCCTCTTCTGTCTTTTCCTTGTGGTATATGGTTTGTACTCGCAATACGCTCAAGCCATTTGTGCGCTTGAGCTGGCGACAAGAACGCCGCAAAATACGGATACATCGTCATGCGCTTTGCCACTTCTTGCGCAGACAATCCCCAGGATGCGTATGTTTCCTGTGCAATCAGTGCGGTATTTGCAACAATGCGTTCCACCCCGAAGAGCCGCTTCAGGAGATCTTTCTTTCTGGATACAATGGAACTTTGAATATATCTCGCCACAATACTAAACAGCGGCTCATCATCTAGCGGCTCATCCAAATATGTCGCCATACATGTCCTCCACGATTTCAGACTGCCATGTAAAAGTGCGACTCTGATGTCGTTGATGTCTCACTTTGATGCTTGTCTAGCGCTCTCCTCTACCTCTCCGATGTTCATCAATGATCATCCCATTCTTCGGCGTCACCGCTTGCGGTAGGATATTGGCGAGCCGTCCAAGATCATGATATTTATGCGCGCGCTTTTTATACGCGATATCTGGATCGCCATAGTGGTTAACAAGATCAATCCACCGTACTAACCGCCTCGCGCGTTCAGTTGTACGGTCCCAATCACGGATGATAATTTGTCGATTTCTCGCTGAATCGACCATGAAAGGTGGTACACCGAGCATCGCTACAAGCGTCGAGGTGGCATACGATTTAGCGGTCAGCATCACGATCGCCAACGCTACATCACGTCCATCCTGCGTCGGAGAGATTGACACGCCCCGCTCACCCTGCGTCAGGAAAAAAGAAAAACCGCAGATGCAAAGATAGTGCGGACGGCCTTCACGGCTCGACCACGGCACCACGCAATGATTAAAATCCCGATGAGAACGACTTCCCGGACAGTCAGGGTTGATATCACGTATCGTCCGTGTGCTAATGTCTGTAAGCAAATAGTCTACCCATAATGCACAACAAGGCGAACCCATTTCTTGATCAGTCAGCACAGCGCGTTCTAGTGGAATCGTAATACCGCTTTTTGAAGTAAATAAATCGAAATACTCTTCGCCCAGACGGACAACCAGGTCCTCTCTCATCCGTCTACTATCGATACCTCCGACAGCAAGGTACGCGCATCGACGCGCCATCTCCATACGTCTATTACTCGATTCCAAATTTTCCCAGAGATTCTCACCGCACAGCTGTCGATATGCGAGCCGTGCAACCTGTTGCCATGCCTCCCTTTCACGCGTGGAGGGCGCGGCGATGGGACGGCCACCTACGCTTCTGGCTGCAGAAACCATCAGACGGTGGGTAGGAGATTGACTTGCGCTGTATAGCACGTCGCCGTGCCAGGGACATACAGCCACGCCCGGAAGCTGATGAGCGCGCCTCCAATAGCGGGGATCTCCGCTTTGATCGTCGTCACGCCAGCAAGCCTCGCAGTATCTGATCCTCGGCCGACCCGGTGCGAGGTAGCCCAACCATCGCGTACCTTGCAGCACCTGTCGCACGACTCCTATGCGAGAAGCACCGGGAAAGAGCGAAGAGTAGAACGGTAGCAACGTGAGCCGCTCCGTGATCTGATCCGCACTCATGCCCCACGTTCGCTCTGTCTCTGCTGCTAAATGACCAAACTCGGCCGATGTATCAAACCGTGACTCGCCCCCCATTAATCTCTTCAGAAATGAACTCGTATATATTATACGCTCCCGTTCGATATATCTCGCAACGACACTAAACAGAATCTCATCTGGAAGAGGTTGATCTAGATAAATCGTCATCATCACCACATTTAAGATATTGATAATGATTTAAAGTCACATTAATTCAGCCATTCATCGAAAACAAATCAGCCCATCCTCGATCTCCGCGACGCTATTTTTCGCGACACCCCGTGCGGCTTCAACTCCTTCTCTCGCACCACATCATCATGTCTCAGCGCAAGCCGAAGGACGTCTTCAACCGATGCCGCCGGATCCTTCATTAAGATATCTCTCGAGAAAGCCTCTGCATCTATATCGGACCAATTCATATTAATTAGTACGCTGACACACTTCGAAAATTTTTCCGATGCCTCACTTGCGTTACCATTCAATTTTAAGCGCCGCCTTTCCTTTTCAATCAACATCCGCTCCCGAAGCTCAGTCAATTGTGCAATAGCAGTATCCCGATACCTGTCGAGCGCCAGAAGATCTCTTTTACGTAGAGCGTCCAGCAATCCCTCCACAAGAGAAAATGCTTCTACTACTGCGCTGGAAATTAGCGCAGGCGTGATACATTTTATTCGGCCACGTAACCCTGCGTATTGGACATGTTCCCATGCGAGTTTCATAAATGCGGGCGAACCTGCGCCGACCTCAATCAAGGTTGCTGCAATTTCCTTAGGATCGGTCGGTGCTTCTGGCATGAAGTCTATAGCGGTGATTTCTCGAGCTAGTGGCATCACATTATCCGTTGTTGGGAACAATTCCAAGGAAATATATGTCCTGCTGACAACCCTTCTGAGATTTCGCACCGTCTCTTTTATTACCTCTCCTGCGTCTGGCGTCCCAACAAGAACAAACAGACACTCTCCGTCATTGAGCAAACTCGTCACGAAACCGAGCAAATCCGTCTTCTCTGCCGATTTTATTGCAAATTGAATTTCATCAATGATCAACATTCCAACATGATGATTCTTTAATTTGCTCACCACTACTTTTATATAATCGCCCGTGTTTGCCCGACTCCTCACCTCCTCGACATAGTACGTTCCGAGATGAGTGTCGAACCAGTGCAAAATCCCTTTCATCAAGGTCAATACCGATCCATTTGGCGGGCATGACACAAAAATCCAGACGACCTGAGTAAACCTCGCTTCAATTTGACGAAAAGAAGTATGCTCTATAATCATTGGAAACATACTTAGAACCATCTTCACCGTCGTTGTTTTACCGGCCCCTGATAAGCCCGCTATGAAAATGCAGTCGGCGTGCGACGTTTCCGGTGCATAGATCATCTGCGTGTGACCCTGCTGTGTCGCCTCGTAATGTTCTTGCGTAAGCTTGCGCAATGAGCGCGTTGGCACAAGTCCTCGGTACCGATGCCGTAAAGAGATATGAATCCAGTCGATAAGTTTAAAGTGGGCTTCTGTTAGTACGAGGACTCGAGAAATTCGCTCGATTGCGAGCAGTCGTAGTTGTAGATGCAGTTTTCTTGCGTCTTCCGAGTGTGGCACGGCAAAACCAACCGTCATTGCTGCGGCCAATTGTTCGCGCTCCTCAAACGGAGGCAACGCTAAAATTAGCGGGCTTGCCCAGTTTTCAGGCAGCTCTAAATTGTAATCGTGATAGCAAGCCGAAACGGATGGACAGATTCGGCTAAAAATCGGGTCGCTGCCCACATTCAACGGGACTTCCTTGTATGCATCGACATCCGAATTTTCAACTGTCGTTACGGTAGACTTCCGAGCGCTCTTAACCGATCGCCTCATTATTTCCTCGCATGACACGATTACAAACCAGGAACATAAATCACAAATTATCAAGCATCTTTCTCGTGTCCTCCGCAATCTTTTTCAGAATATTGACATCCTCCGACTCGCTTTTTGGCGATTTTTTCAACGAATCAGGAAAATCATTATCTTTAACAACATCCTGGTTTTTTACTTTGAATCTCCCGAACCTCGACGCTGGTGATTTCATGGCGTCAACATTATTATCAGCATGATTTCGACGCTGCGGCACGGGATGCTCCATGCCAGCCTGCTTAAGCGCCGTTTTTTGCTCGCGTCTCGCCGCCCTATTTTCATAAGAATTATTCAATAGGTCCATTGCACGTTGAGCCTCAAGCGCATCATGCTGTTCTCGGGCGTTACGTTTATCGAGATACTTATATATCTCCCACTCCATTAGAGTCATACTTTCAGGGGAAACTCTATTTGTACCGGCAAGGCGTGCGTATTCCCAATGGTCATCACCCAAGACGATTATTTTCGACAGATCGTCTGGATTGAAGCGTATCTCGACCCCTTCTCCCACACGCTTTCCCCAACAGTGAATAAGTTTTGACTCGATCAACGGCGATGTATAATAAATACCGTGCCAGCGCAAGCCTCGATCCGTTGGCTTTGCCAGTTCAGACGGCCAAGTCGCACGCCGAACCTCATCGATGGAATATTTACGCAAACTTCCAGTCAAATTATCCAACCCCCAGTTCCAGCGATTCAGCGGCGTGTCGGCCAACCCTGCGGTCACCATCTCAGGAATGGCCCCTTCGCGGCCGATTGGCGTCTGGTTGTATCGCAGAATTGCTCGAATCAGTTTTTTTACGAACTCTGTTATCGTCAAGGTAGCCTCCCAAGCATAATGCGGTGCTCCTCGGGTCGCGGCATCCGCTTCGACTACACCGAAACTCGCGCGTTGATAATGAGCCGGTATGATGCCGAACCTCCTCTCCATCAACCCGCGCATCGTGGGGTCCCAAGCTCGTGTGTTACTGATGGATGTCGCAAGACATTTGTTGATCGACTGCCAGGCAGCATAGTGCATGAAATCGCTGCCACGGTCGGTGATGAATCCGGTCAATGGAAAATACTCACACGGCCAGAGGCTCCATTCGATGTCGATTCCGAATCGAGCACAGAATTCATCTTTGGGTGTAGCGATATTTTCCAAGACTAGCGCAACGCCTTCGAACGAAGGCGGATCAAACGTGACATGAAGTCCAACGACCATCCGACTACTTACGTCCATGACCAAATAGACGGTCGGGCGCTTGACTACAATCGTTCTATCGTAGGAAAGCACCAGATACTCGTCCGCGATCGTTGCGTCGATCATATACTCTGCGCCGGGCCCTACTGAATGCTGGAGCGCATGACCTCGCTTAGGACGACCCACGAGGGCATATTCCCTCGGCCCCATTGCTCGCTTCTTTTGGATATCGAGATCGACTCGTGAACGATAGTAATGTGTTAATTGCCGAACGGTAACTATCCCGACTGGCGCCAATTCGAGTTCGATCACTTGACCACTGAGATCCCGAACCACTCTTGTACAGCGGCACACGTAGTTTAGAAAGTCCGCAAGGTCTTGCCAGGTTGTTCTGGTTCGTTTGCCGGAGCGGCGGCCGGACGGGCTGGAAATCCGTTTGCGACGCCCCGCTTTGACCCGCGCTGATGACCTCCGCTTTCGCCTCATCGCGCCGAAGAGCACCCTGCCATTGAATCTCTCTATTTCTCTCCTCATTTCCTCACTGAGGTCGAGCCTCCACGGGCCCATTTTATTGGTGACATAGATGTCGATACATTGCTCAAACAAACGATGTAGCGCTTCGGTGGGTATGGCGTGCTCACCTCGCCTGGACGGTGCACGCCCCGGTCGCTTCTCATACTTCCGCACAATTTCAATTGACTCCGCCTCTTCGCCATCCTGATATCGAGGCGGCTGTATGCGTCGCCCGCAACGCCACAAGTCACCAATGACCGACACAGCGGTCATACCTCTTTGGAGGTATTCACGGTGCAACTTTCGAATACCCTGGATTGCTAGGCCACACTCGTCCGCGAGATCTTGCAAGATGCGCGTTCTATCCGCCCCTCGGAAGAGCGTACGATAGAAATGATCTGGATTGTTCACGAGTGGCTCGATTCGCTTCCAGTTGAGGTCACTCAGTATTTTGTTTCCAAGCGTCGTTCTTTTAATTCTATCTAAAAATCCATATGGATCGTCACCCTGCTTTACCTTAAGTAGTTTACCCTCTCCTTCGTACTCTACTGCACTACGCTCGCGAAACTCATGCATTGGCACATACTTAAGGATTAGCTTAGACCCAAACATAAAACATAGAATTACCTCTGCCTTACGCCCATGAACATGAACCACACGATACAGCTTACCGGTCGACGCTTCACGGTATAGCTCCCTAAGAGCCGGAACTCCTCCAAAATGTTTCTCCACGCCTTTGCATCTCCATATCTGAACATCCGGCAATCAATTTAGTAAATTTCATCGCTCGTTAATTGACGTTGTCAGAAATACGTCTCATACATCATTAAAAATAATGCCCGCCAGTGGAGTCATCTTATCTCTGCCTCGAATTTATTCCGACATACTTTGATACCACGGAGACTTTGTGCCAGTAGATTCGGCACATCAAGAGAACACTCAACCAGGCGCAGCGCGATGAGTCGACGAATAGCAGCGACACCATCACGGCGAGCGAAACCATGAATATCAGCAACCCGATGACAGAACTGGAGAAGGGTCGCGTCACGCGCCGAAGTGAGTTCTCTGAGAAGGGTATTCTGAGTGATCCTCATGTCTTCGGTTAGACCCCGAAGAAGAAATTCCTCGGCGACATTGAACAAATACCAGAGGTGCTTTGCTCGGTTGCTATTCAATCCATCTGATCGTACGATTCGCATCGATACGCCCAATTTTCGCCAGTATTCCTGCTTGATCAGAAATTTAACAGTAGGATCCGAAATCTCTGCGCGAGCAGACATAATTTCAATCGCGCTCCATTGATAACGATCCTCTTTCCGCCTACAAACAAGAAGATCTGTCGTCAGAATGGCTGGGCTTCCGTCCGAAAACACTGGATGTCGAACCCCCAATCCCTGTGCAATTTTGACCGTAGATTCAACATCAATATGCGGGAAATATTCCTTCAGGTCGCATGTGCGTTGATCCCAATGCTCCTCGACGAAGACTGCTAATGCCATGTCCGATGGCAGAGCAATTTGGCGGCCACCGCAGCGAGTACAGACAAATCGATGCGCGCGGCCAATGCTGCCCATCTCCCGTTGAGTCAAGCCAGGAACATATTCGCCTCCGTCTCCCACGCCACGGCGTTCTTGACGCATTCGCTCTCGCCTAAGATCAGATTTGCTGTAGGCATCCGGATTCACGTGCGCTCCCCAAAGTGACAGCGTTCGAAATGAGCAATAGCCTAGGAGTCCTTAATTTATTGATACAGACGACAGAGACTGCGTAGCTCACTGTCGCGCAACTCGGTTCTACCCCGCCTACTGGCTCGTTCGGGTCGGTGGTTGAGCGCTGAGCGATGTTCGGTAAGTTTGTTCGAGCAAAGACCTAGATGCGTGAACTCGACGCCCAGTGCCCGCGGGACGAAGACATCGGCGCGCCCCGAGGAAGCGCACCGCACCGGGTCAAGCGGCCACCCAGCACATGCGTGAACCATCGGCACGCTGCACGGGACTTGTTAAACTGCGCGTTTAGCCGCCCACGATGGGCAGCAGGGGTTTGCCACATCTCGATAGACGCTATCATAAATGATCTATTTACTCCAGATGTGGAGAAAAATCATCTAATTTTGAGAAACTATGACAAGACACGCATGCCCAGGGAGATACTATGCAAAGTCGCCGTAAAGTGCAAGGTATCTCTGGCACCGCATCTGCAAACGACCTCGACTACACCGAGTTCGCGCGGCGTTCGCTGAAGACAGTGCTGTCAGCACGCGGTATCACGTACGCACAGCTTGCGGAAAAACTGTCTGCACTGGGGCATGCCGAAACTGAAGCGTCGATCGCCCAGAAGGTTCGAAGAGGAACCTTTCAATTTGCCTTCTTCATTCTCTGCATGAGAGCTGTCGACATCGCACAGGTGTCGATCGACGTCCCCATTCCGGATTCGTCGAGTTCGATACATATATAAACGGCCTACATTGTGAATTGCCCCCCAAGAGTTGGACACCATTCCAACCCTCGGGGGTTTTTCATTGACGAGGCCGTTCGCAAGGCGAGCGCCCCGCTCACCACACGGCTCAGACGCGGGGTACCATTTCCGGACGGCAAATCCAGCCGATTTGCCACTCCCACGAGCCGCCGGCGACCGCATGGAGCACGTCCGCCCGGCATCGCCCACGATCGCCGGGCGGAAGGTTTCGAATGGTCGCGATCAACGCACGAACGTGGACGTGCCCTAGTTCATCGATGTCTTTCACGTCGCTTTGCAAGCCTTCCCGATCGGCCCCGATAATTCTTTCGCCTCTTGGGCCAAGCAATAGCCTTCGCGCTACTATTCCATAGCTTATGTGTCGTATTGGAGTCGCAAAATGTCCGCTCAAGCTGAAGTCATTCCGACGTTCAAGGCTGATTTCGGCGCCTTGATGAACTACCTGCATGACGCCGATGCCAGCCAGGTGTCGATTTCACCGCGTCGCTACATCAGCGTGCTTCGTCTCGAACTGCAGGATCTCGCTACACAAGCTCATGTCGATCGGAACACGATCAGCCATGCGCCGGATTCCGAGACGGTCCAGCGCTTTTTGCGCGAAACGCTCCGTGTGCTCCGCGCAGCCACTGACGTCTCAGGCGACGTCGAGCGTGCGATTTTCTGGCTCAAGAACGAACCGCTTCGCGAGTTTGATTACAAAACGGCGCTGACTCTTGCATCTGAGGGGCGCGCGGACGCGGCGATCAAGTATCCGCAGATGGTCGAGGCAGGATTCCTCGGATGAAGGACGCATGTGAGCGGGTCTGCCGCCAAGCCCCCCGCGGGCGAGTGTATGCACCCTGCTGTTTTGGGCTTATTCCTTCAACGCTGCACGACGGCACGCCCAATGAAACATGCGACATTGGGATGTAGCTGGCGCTACGATATCTGAATCCGGATATGACTTCGAATGTAGTAATTAGATAAAGATGTCCGCTTTCGGACCGCGTAAGTTACCCTCGCGAACCGCTGCTAGTTTCGCCCGTCGGATCTTGCCGTCGCCAAACTCGTCTTTCAGGGACAGCCCTTTGAATGACGATGGAATTCGACTGAGCTTGGCTCAGGTACCAGCGAACTCCAGACCGTAGTACATGCAGAATGTCAGCCATCAGGGGTAACGGGCATCCTTTGTATTGCCCGTTCACCGCCCGCCAGAGGACACTGAAATGGCTGACTTGCTGGAAGGTACGCTGCCCCTGAACCTGGTTGCGATCGACATCGCCCGTTATTCGAACGCCGTGTTGATCGCGTTGTTGGACGGGAAGCGTCAGTGCTTCCGGATGACCAGCAGCGCTCCTGACTTTGACCTGCTGTTGAGTTAGATATACTGAACACACCCGAGACATCGAGAGCTACCACGTCGATATTGCATTGAAAATATTCCCTTCGCCTGTCGTAACCCTGAAGTACGCACTGACGGCCCTCGGCGAAGGCCATCCTGTATCGAAAAATCCGTGGCGATCTAGCGCCCCAGCCCAATCAACCTGGCCGTTACAACCCCCGTGCATGCGGAACCACGAATCAAACGCCGGGGATGTTACCTCTGGGACTGATACGGTAAATTTTTTAAAGCTTTTCGCATCTATCACCGCAGGAAACTGCTGGCCTACTGGCCCGTCTTTCAGGCTGAGAGGCGCTAAACCAGCAGTTGTACCGCCAGGTGACTGACTCATCGAAAATATATCCTTAATAGTCACTGGCTGTGTAGACGCGTTGAAGATAGTAACTTGCCACGATAGGTACACCACAGCGGGTCCGCTGAAGCAGAGGACTTTATCTACTCGCTTCAGCGGAATAGCATTTGGAGCAACCTCGATATTCAACGCTTCCTGATTGAATTTGTTGGCAACACCCCCTTCGTACGCCTGCCATGCCGTCCCCACTAATGCGGCAATGCTGATAGCAACAGCAACCCTAGGATCTGCGATTTTCACCATGTTCCATATTCACCATTTTTCGACTGGAACGGCCCCGGTCAAGCAATTAGCCCAAACGCTCGGATCGCGTTCGCGCACGCCTACGGCAGGATACCGCACGAGCGGCATGCAGATCAGGGGGAATGGGATACCAAGACGGGAAAACAGGACGTAGGTACTAGCCCGATTCTTACGCTTTCGAGCTATTGAGGTTATTATGCACCCTTTAACCATTGGAGGAGCATATGGCAACATACAAAGAATTGAAAGCAAAAATGGACACTTTGGCAGAACAAACTGAAGCTGCACGCATAGCCGAGCTACAAGCAGTCGTCGATGACATCCGCACCAAGGTCGCGGAGTACGGCCTCACCGAGAAGGACATCTTCGGTGGGCGGCGAGGTCGAGCTGGCGCAAAAAAAGCGACGGCGACGGTGGAAGCAAAGTATCGTGACCCGAAGACTGGCGCGACATGGTCAGGCCGCGGTCGCGCACCAGCTTGGATCAAGGACGCAAAGAACCGGAATCGATTCTTGATCCAAGAATGAGTTTGTTCTTTGCGAAAATCGGTACTTTTTGCCACGAGTAAAAAGTACCGATTTTTGTTGAGTCGGATTTTTCCAACCAAGACCGAAAGCAAAAATCGGCCGCTTTTAGTCGCCCCTGCACCAGAATCGGTGGACGGGCCAACAACGGCCGGTGGCCTAGTTCCAATATTGATTAGGCTATTCCCGCCGATTCGTAACTCGTTTGACCACCAGCTGCAAACGACAATACCGTGACCACCGCTTGGCTTGACACCATGACGAGTCAGATCGTCAGTACCGCGAGACGCCTTGCATCAACGGCAGGTTGACGGGATAGTTTCCATCAATGATCAACAATCTGCCCTGCGCGCCGCGTAGAATCATCCCACCGAGCATGCATGGTGCTCACTTGCGACTTCGGGCCCGTCAGGCTGGTCGCCGCTCTAGAAATAGGAAACCGGTGATGGAGCCAGCGGCTCGTCGAGGAACGACACCCACGCAACTGATTATAGTCTTATGGGGCCCACACTCATCTAACGCTCCTCCTTAAGTTAAGGCAACGTCAACCAGCCGGCCCTTTCGAAACGGTCGTGGAATACTCCCGCTATCCGCTTATTTGCCCCGTACTCATACTCACGCTCAAACGATCCGAACGCACCCGACTGAATCAACAATTTCTCTCCGTTCGCGCATAGGACTGGTCCGACAAATGCGCTGCGTTGAGCTTCAGATAGAAAGAATTCTAGATTTTCCCTATCGGCAATATATCCTGAAAATAGATGTTTTTGCCAATCGTCATCGAACAGGTCCGGCACTGACACGTTCGCGCCTCCGTCCTTTTGGAGCCAAAGCAGCTCGTTCCCCCAACAGTCTTTCCCGAATGCGCGATACGGATATGCCTTATTGCAGATGCGGAAGGAAAAGCGCTCCGTCATGCGAAGAAATATCTGAGGCATGATCTCCGTTTTCACGACATCCACAGGAAAACATATCTTTGCGGCAATCAATCGACAGAGAATGTCCGTATCGGCTGAGTTCAGTATTGACAGCTTGTCATTGCCCACGATGGCGGCTTTGGAAAGAGTTGCGCGCAGCAGAATATTCGGCATACTCGCCACCCAACTCCATATCGCGTCCAGTTCCTTACGGGCGGGCAAGACGTAGAATCCGACGTCGTCCGGGTAACGCAAATTTCCCGCAGACACCCAGATGAATCCACGCGCCCTCGCGTAATGCAACGCCTCGTACGGCGAAGCAAGAAAATGATGACGTCCGCTTGCCCTCGCGTGTGTCTCGATGTGGCGCCATCCAACGGGAACGCATTCCATTGCGGCCAGAGGACCCTTGCCAGCCACCGCTTCCACGAAGACTGCCCGCGCCTCGCCGAGCAATTCTTTCACCCATATGGCGTGACGCTCAAGTTCGGTTCGAGTCCAACGAACGAAGGCCTCGTCGGGATCAACCACGCGCTGGGTCATCACCACAATCGGTGCCACGCCTCTGCCTTCGGACCTCGAAACACAGGCAGCTCGGTCCATCTTCTCAGTATCAGACGTTAGCGTCAGCACGGTTACTTGTGGCTGTCCGCTCGTACCACAATCAAAGGCATCGTAGCAGCTGCGCTCCAACGTGAGATCGCTGGAAGGCGGCACAATGCGTTCGGCACCTCGGATGTTTGTGCACAAGATCGCCGTGTCGGTGGCACGCAAGGCGTCGCGCATACGACTGTGTGGCAGGTCGTACGTCCCTTGCGCACTCACGATGGCAATACGCGGTTTCAGCCATAGATAGGCCTGTTCGACGACCCCGGCATCACGATCGTCCTGATCGCCATCCTTCCTGTCGGCCAGATACACCATACCGCCATGATGCGGCACCTTTAGGACATCGACGCCGAGTCCCGCCGGATACCGCGAGGCGATATACGACCAGTTTTCCTGGTCCCCGGTTAACAGGATGCGCCTGCGCCGCTTTCCATCCAGCCAGACATCCAGCGCGATAACGAGTGATGTGTTATTGAGAAGCCGGTTTCCGAAGAAATTGGGTTCCGCTGCTTCGTCCCTGTAAAACCCGGTGGCCGGATTTGGCTCAACCGGTAACGCTATCAGCTCATCAGCGAAATCAGACGGTACACTGAAAGTGCGTCGCTCCAGTTCGCCACCGGGCCCCTCATCAAGCTCGGCGTCCGTCTCGGGTGACGCGATCAGCCATTCCAACGGCGTCGGGCCTGCAGGGTTCGCCAGAAATCGGAGGTCTTCTCGACGACTACGGAGCAGTCGCTTCAGCAGACGTACAGGCGGAGAGATAACTGCCGCGCTCACCTTTCCGGCCATCCAAGTACCAGCGTACCCTTCCATCGGATAGATCACCCTGGCACCGCGCTCAGACATCAAGCGTTCCAATTCGTCGGCACGGGCAACGGCATTCTGGACACGCTGCGAAAAAAGCCACGTGAGCCGCCGAAAGGCAGGCAAGCATGGCCCCCAGTACTCACCAATGTGTAGACCCGCTTGATTAGCAAGCGTATGCAGCCCACCCTGATGGTCGTGGTCGACGTGCGAGAGCACAACGACATCAATATCTGGCCCCTCAATTCGCCGATTACGAGTCAAGTACGCGGCAAGCTTATCAATATGATTTCCCGCGCTCTTTCCGCCGTCGTAAAGCATACGAAAGCGCGGCAAGCCACCTTGCTTGAGCTCAACGAGTAGGCAGTCACCATGGCCGACCCCATAGACATGAATCTGCAGTTCGTCGTCCATTTTCATCGCCACTCCTGTTTCGTCCACAATCCCAATTCCCGTCATCGCCCCCCCCCTGCTCCAACATCCAATCGCACCACCTGTATCCAGCATCAAACGCCCCTTGCCGTTATGCGCCAATTTCTCTCGCATCACATCAAACAGCGCTTGCGGCAAATGGATGAACGACCGGAGGTCACTAATCCATACGACTGCTACTGTCTGCGCCTCGGCCATCCCGTAAATACGCACTTTCAGCTCTCTCTGACAGGTCAAAGCCATCGACGTATACCAACCGTACGTCTACGTTAGTTGGACACGGCATCAGGTCACACCACGAGCTGTGTTCGTTCCACTGCGGTAGGCCGCGGCTGAGGCGGCGAGAACCGGTGCTTCCACGGTTTTTTCGGCCCATACGCTCCGAGCGGCGCTCCGGCTCGGTCAGAATCTTAATGTTTTCCACGACGCAAGACGTTCCCTCATGTGAGAGCCATCGCATCATAGGACTCGGCGTGCTGCCGAGCACGCGAAACGTGACATTGGGTGGATGTTCCTTCAGGAGGTTTGCGATAAATAGTCTTATCGTGAGTGCTCTCCCAGCGACCTAAACTGTTCCCATGAACACCACCTCTGTCCCGGCCACCGGGCAGCGGAACAGGCGGTCCCGCGGAACGCCCGCCACCCCGCCCGACCTCCCCACCCTGGCCTCGCTCGCCGCGCTGCGCGCGTGGCACGCCGGGCTCACCGCGCGCGCCGCCGTCACACGCTACCTCGACCACGCGCGCGACGACGGACAGTCCTCACGCGGCCTGCTGGGCCACATCCGCCGCCAGCTCGTCGCATGCGCGATCGCCCGCCAGCGCGATGACCTGATCCCGCTGTTCACCCATCCGGCGGCAGACCGCATCCGTCATGCGGCGCAGGTCGTCACCGCGCTCGACGCGCTGCGCACCACCCCGATCCCCGCGCCGCAGCCGACCGATCCGGTGGCCCACTGGCTGCCGCCGCGCATCGTGCGCGCGCTGGCCGCCGCCGGCGTCGACTCGTGTGCCGACCTGCTGGTGCGGATCGCCCACCGCCGGGGCTGGTGGCGGCCGATCCCGGGGCTGGGGCGCCTGGGGGCGCACCATGTCGCCGCCTTCGTCGCGGCGCACCCGGACCTGACCCGGCGCGCCGCCGCGCTGGTTCCTTACGACGTGGTGACCGCTCAGTTGGTCCCACGGGGGTCCCTGGATGCGCTGCCCGCCGACCTCGACGGTTCGCGGGGCCGCTTCCGGGCCCCGCGCGACAGCTGCGGCCTCGCCGCCGCCAACGACTACCAGGCGATCGAGGCATGGTTGGCGCTGCACGAAGGCACCCACACCGTCCGCGCCTATCGGCGCGAGGCCGAACGACTGCTGCTGTGGGCGATCGTGGCGCGCCGTCAGCCCCTCTCGTCACTGACCACCGACGATGCGATCGCCTATCGCGCCTTCCTGCGGCATCCGACGCCCGCCGTCCGCTGGACCGGGCCGCCGCACCCGCGCACGACGCCCGCCTGGCGTCCGTTCGCAGGACCTTTGACGGCGCGGTCAACGGCCTATGCGCTGGCCGTCCTGCGCGCCCTCTTCGGGTGGCTCATAAGCCAGCACTATGTCGTGCTCAATCCGTTTGCGGGGGTGACGGTACGCGGTGGCACAACCCGCGCGCCGTTCGATAGCGGACGGGCGTTGACTGGCCGGGAGTGGAAGATCGTGAGGGCTGCGGCCGACCAGCTCGAGCGGACCGGCTGGACGGCGCCGGCCGCGCAGCGGCTGCGTTTCGTGCTGGATTTCGGCTACGCGACCGGGTTGCGGGCGCAGGAACTGGTGGCCGCAACGCTCGGCGACATCACGGCGGACACCCGCGGCGCGTTATGGCTGCAGGTAACAGGAAAAGGGGCGAAGTCGGGGCGCGTGGCCCTACCGCCCCTCGCGCGGGACGCGCTGCGGCGCGCGCTGAAGGCACGGGGCCTGCCCGTCATGCGCGCTCGCTGGCATCCGACCACCCCGTTGGTGGCTGCTCTCACTGCGGAACATCGCGCGGAACGCCACGCCGGTATCAGCGCGGCGCGGTTGCGGCAAGTGTTAGGTGAGTTTTTTCGGGAGACGGCCAAGCGCGTGAACCCCCGGAATCCAACGCTCGCCGAGAAGCTACGGCACGCCAGCCCCCACTGGCTGCGCCATACACACGCCACCCACGCACTGGACGCCGGCGTGGAACTGGTGGTCGTGCGAGACAACTTGCGGCACGCGTCAGTGGCAACCACGTCGACGTATCTGCACGACGAAGAGGCCAAGCGTGCGCGTCAGATTAGCGGGGTCTTCCAGCGTCAGCCCCGCCGATCGCATCGTCGAGACGCGCACCGTGCGGCCAGGTGACCGCACAAAACATGCAAACCCGGACGGGGCTCATCGATCCTGCCAACCGCGAATTGCCCCCTCATAGACATGCGCGAAAGCTCCGTTGGTCAAGGCGACTCAAGCGCAAGGCATGTCCATGGCAATCATGGTGAGAACAGCCTGACCCCGGAAGTTCCTGTCCATACGACTCGCCGATGCAAATTTCGGCATGGTGCTGCTAACGAACACTATCCATGACGCTACAATAACAATTGTATCGCCGCATCAAGCCGACCATCGGTTTCCACGAGTGGAGCCAGCCATACCAACAGACGATCCGCCACGCGTAGCAACATGCGGACGCGGACTAGCGAAGGGAACACGAATCCCCCCGCCGCGCGTGGGTCCGCCTAAGGCATCGGATATCCGGTCGTTGTGCCTCCATGGCCCTCCGAAACAGTTTTCCGATTTCCTGCGCTCACTACGTACGCAGCACTTAGCTGCGTGGCTAAGAGACGGTTTCAAAAAGGCCCCGAGGGGCTGTTAACTTTCGCGGCGAGCTGTTAACCTCATGCATCGGAACAAGCGAGACCGAGGAGATGGGCAAGCCGATCATCGACGACGAATTGTGGGCACTGATCGAGCCGCTACTGCCGCCACCCAAGCCGCGGCGCGAGAAGAACCCGGGCCGCTTGCCTGTTTCGAATCGCGCCACGCTGACCGGTATCTTGTTCGTTCTCAAGACCGGACTGCGCTGGCGCGACCTGCCTGCCGAGATGGGCTGCGGCTCGGGCGTAACGTGTTGGCGACGACTACGCGACTGGCAGGCCGCCGGCGTGTGGGACCGCTTGCACGAACTGCTGCTCGCGAAGCTGCGAGCAGCAGACCAGATCGACTTCTCGCGAGCTGCTGTCGATTCATCATCGATTCGCGCAGTTGGGGCGGGCCAAAAACTGGGCCAAACCCTACCGATCGCGCGCGACCTGGTTCCAAGCACCACATCGTCACCGACGCCAACGGCACCCCGCTTGCCGCGATCCTGACCGGCGCGAACGTCAACGACGTCACGCAATTGCTGCCGCTGATCGATGCGATTCCGCCAATTCGTGGCCTGCGCGGCCACCCGATTCAACGGCCTCGCGTGGTCTACGCCGATCGCGGTTACGACTCCGAGCGACATCGACGAGCGTTGCGCAATCGCGGTATCGAGCCGGTGATCGCCAAGCGTCGTACCGAACACGGCAGCGGCCTTGGCAAATATCGCTGGGTCGTTGAACGCACGCATGCCTGGCTGCATCACTTCCGTCGCCTCCGTATTCGTTTCGAGCGCCGTGCTGACATTCACGGCGCGTTCCTCAAACTCGGTTGCTGCCTGATCTGCTGGAATACTCTCCGGCGGACCGAGCAGCCTTTATGAAACCGTCTCTAAGGAAACTGCACATTTCGTGCGGATACCTGAACACGCCAACGAGCAGCCATCTCAAGTCATTCTTCCTGGCGTTAACGGCCAATCCGGAGACGTCGACATATTGTCGTGACCTGCTGTACCGCTTCCTCAACGTGCTGAAGATGCACATCGACGGAGAAGGGTCAACTCTCTCAGAGGCTGCAAACCTGTACCAGCGCAAGATGAGGCACTCAGGGCGGCCTATTAACCATCGAAAGCGAGCCTATCCGAACCTTTGTGTGTGAGGCATAAACTGATGGCCAAGGAGCCACTTTATGCCACGCAAACGCAAGGAAGAAGTGACGATTGAACCGGGCAAGGGCTTGAACCTGGACCCGGAACTGATCAAGCAACTGGTGCCCGGGACGCTGGATCGGGCAACGATCAACGAGCAACTGGCCGCGCTCAAGAAGGCGATCTTCGAGCGTGCGCTGGGCGGCGAACTGACCCATCATCTCGGTTACGAGAAGGGTGAAGCCAAGCCGGCGAGTAGCTCGAACCACCGCAACGGCACCAGCCGCAAGCGCATCACGACCGACGATGACCTGCTCGACGTCGAGATTCCGCGCGACCGCGAAGGCACCTTCGATCCGGTGCTGATTGCCAAGGGCGAGCGACGCTTCACCGGCTTCGACGACAAGATCATCGCGATGTACGCACGCGGCATGAGCGTGCGGGAGATTCAGGGTTTCCTGCTGGAGATGTACGGCATCGAGGTGTCGCCGGACTTCATCAGTACCGTCACTGACGCGGTGATCGACGAAGTGCGCGAGTGGCAACAGCGGCCGCTCGAGCCGATGTACCCGGTGGTGTTCTTCGACGCCTTGCGCGTCAAGATCCGCGACGAAGGCGTGGTCCGCAACAAGGCGATCTACCTGGCGCTGGGCGTTCGCCGCGACGGCACACGTGACGTGCTGGGCCTCTGGATCGAGCAGACCGAGGGGGCCAGTTCTGGCTGCGGGTGGTGAACGACCTGAAGCTGCGTGGCGTGCAGGACATCCTGATTGCCGTGGTTGACGGCCTAAAGGGCTTCCCGGAAGCGATCAACACGGTGTTCCCGGAAACGACGGTCCAGACCTGCATCGTGCATCTGATCCGGAACTCGCTGGACTTCGCCAGCTGGAAAGACCGGAAATCGGTCGCGGCGGCGCTCAAGGAGGTCTATCGGGCCCCGTCGGCCGAAGCGGCCGCCGTGGCGCTGGATGCGTTCGATACGAGCCCGTGGGGTACGAAATATCCACCGATTGCCGCCCTCTGGCGACGAGCCTGGGATCAGGTGATTCCGTTCTACGCCTTCGCGCCTGACATCCGGAAAATTGTATATACGACCAACGCCATCGAGTCGCTGCACATGCAGCTTCGAAAGATCATCAAGGCGCGCGGCCACTTCCCGTCGGACGAGGCCGCGCTCAAACTGATCTGGCTGGCGCTGCGCAACGTCGTAGCCAAGTGGACCGGTTCCCGGCACGATTGGAAGAGCGCCATGACCCAGTTCGCGCTGCTCTACCCGGAACGATTCAACATTGGAGTCTGAATCTCAATCCGCCTCACACACGAAATTCCGGATACCTCCTCGAAAGCTCATCGGAACTACGCTGCTGGTCAAGGGGTTGGATACGACCACGCGGTTATCCTCGACGCCGACGCCCTCGATGCCAAGGATCTTTATGTCTCAATGACTCGTGGAGCAAAGTCTCTCACCATCATTGGATCAGGAAGATACTTGTCAGCGAGATAGACGCGAGCAAAAAAACTTCAACTCATCGACTTAGCGCAAGGAGATCGTGCCTCGGCCTCGACCGGGTCACGCTCAGGGAATACAAGCGTATGCATTTGCCCGAGCGTCATGCAACGCGTGATGCTCACCGCTATGCCGCGCGAAGTATGCAGCGCGGCGCCGAGAATCGAGCAGACCGCGGATATCCTCAAGCGCCCAGCCATCAGGCAGCGGTTCGTCAAGCAGGAGCCGCAACAAATTCGAGTCCGTCTCGTGGTCGTAGCAGAGCACCGGCTTGGATTGCGCCGGAATGCCCGTAATCCAAGCTCGCAACGCCCCTCGTAGTTGATCAAACGGCATTGCTTGCTCTCTAAATCGACCGAGTTGCGGCAGCACCAAGGCCCGAACAAAATCGCTACATCGCGCCGCGTCGAAGTCAGTGCATTCGCCGTAGAACTCCGATCCGTTCTCCCCGACGATTGCGAGGCTAATGAGTTGGGGCGCCTCAAAATCCGTGAACTCGGTGTCGATGAAGAATCGGTTTCCCCAACTGCTACGGCCCTTGGAAGGTACCGACCAGTTCAGCCCGTCTTGAAATCTCGCCTCCGTCATAGCCGCCTATTCCACGCGCATTCAGCACGGAACACCTGAACTCCCCCCAAACCTCACTACAAGAGCCCGGACCATGCTGTCGATCTGACAACGCAATCCCTCTCGGTCATTGCTGCGGCCCCGACCCCGACTCCGAGCGCGACCGACGCGCTTGCCAGACCCGCCTTCCGCGAGCATGGCGCGTCGCGAAACCACTCGGTACGGAAAACTTTCGCCCCGTCACCGTTGTGAACTGCGTCACCGTCAGCAGCGTGCGATCGTCCTCGCTGAGTTCGGTCGCCCCAACCCGGATCTCGCTCAGTGGATCCAGATACCAGTCATCTACCTGACGTGCACGACGCGTACTCACCACTGCAGCCCCACGCAGCACGTTACTACCGCCGAGAAATTGCCTCAGCGATGCCGCACCCGACGTGAGATCCGTCCAGATCACACAGGGAATCCCACGCGCTCGCTTTTCTGACACCCGTAGAACCAGCAAGTCTCCAGGCGTCCACTGTTCCATCACCGCCCATACAGCTGCACCGGCCATCGCCGAATGAAGCGGTAGACGGTTCCCATCCTGAATCAAAAACATATGCCTTGCAGCTAGAGAAACTGGCAGCAACCCCGAAAATGGGTCGTAAATGCCGTGGCCAAAGGAGCATCATACCGCGACCATCATCCGATGCAAAGGGTATCTGGCAAACTGGACGGGGCAAGACATCTGGCCGCGATTGGCGCGACGGTTCGCGCTCGTCGGCTGGAGTTTGGCGTCTCGCAGGAAGCGCTTGCCCTTATAACCGGCATTGACCGAAGTCATATGGGCCGCATCGAAAGAGGCGAGCGAAATTTGACTATCCTGAATCTCATCCGAATCGCAGACGCGCTGAACATTTCGCCGTCTACGCTCCTGAAAACCTCTGGTCTTTGAAGTACTGCTTGACGTGACAAGCTAATCTTTGTCACGCCGACCACCCAATGATCTCAGGCATTCGACTTCGCCGGCTCACAGATGAAGAATTCACAACAAGCGAATCCGTCGCTGTCAGTGCAAAATAGCTGCTGCCGCTCGAATCAAGAACTCGCTCCAACCCACTTAGTGAACGCTCCCATGAGCCGCGTTCCGAAACAATTGCCAGTCCGGCCCCAACAGCCCTACCTAGTCGGATGCTCGTCGATACGTCAGTAAGATGAGCTAACACGAGAAGCGCCGAAATCGAGGTACGAGTTGCTCAACTCCCCCTCCTTCACCTTTCTGGCAGACATTCCGATAATCGAAAGAAACAGGGGCGGGTGGATGTATTCTCACACTCGTGCAGATGCACCTTCATCTCGGTGGTCAGGTCGAATCTGAGTTACGGTAGACAATCGGCGACCTGCGATCTCGGCCAACAGCATGCCCCGAATCTCGCGATCGCTCAGAACCTGCTGCAGGTTCGGCGCCGACGGCGAAAGGCTGTCCGGCCGCAAGTTCGACGCGTTCCGGCGGATCGCGGCCGGCGAGACGATTACCGAGATCGCTCAGGCCATATGCGTCAGCACGAAGACCGTGAGCACCTACAAGGCACGAATCCTCGACAAGATGCAGATGCGGCACGATGCGGCGCTCGTGCACTATGCGATGCAGCACAGGCTGTTCGACGACCAGGACGGCATCTTACAGCCGGCGGCAGGCGCTTGCCCCTGCTGGCGCACCCGAGCGCCGCCCACGAAGGTTTTCACCATTGACGATGAGGCGGGCCTGTCGGCTCGTGAAGCAACCATGCAGTGTTCAGTACTACCGAAGCGTCAAGGATCCCCGTCCGGAACTGCGCTCATGTATGCGCGAGATCGCCTATACGCGGGTGCGCTACGGCTATCGACGTGTCCATGTACTGCTGCGCCGCGAAGGCTGGCAGGTAGGCAAGAACCAAGCGTACCGGCTGTATTGTGAAGAGCAGTTGCAGCTGCGCTCGAAGTTGCCGAAGCGACGAAAGATGGTGGTGACGCGGGTGGCGAAGATCGTGCCGGCCAAACCAAACGACGCGTGGAGTATGGATTTTGTGGCCGACCAGTTGGCTGACGGTTCGAAATTTCGCACCTTGACGATCATGGATGTCTTCACGAAGGAAGCGTTGGCCATCGAAGTCGGCCAACGCTTGAAAGGCGAACATGTGGTGTCTGCACTGAATCGAATCGCAGCTCGGCGCGGCGCTCCGCGGCATCTGTTTGTCAACAACGGCAGCGAATTTTCCGGGCGCCTGCTCGACATGTGGGCGTACCACTACCGAGCAAAAATCGACTTCAGCAGGCCCGGTAAGCCGACGGACAATTGCCACATCGAGACGTTTAACGGATCATTCCGCGACGAGTGCTTGAACCTACATTGGTTCGAAACGTTGGGCGAAGCCAAAGCGATCGTCGAGTCGTGGCGCCTGGATTACAACGAGAGCCGTCCTCACTCTGCTCTCAAAGAGTTGGCGCCAGCCGAATTCGCCCGTCAGTTGGTGCTTTCGCCGGGGCCGGCTGGACCCAAAACGCCGCAAAACTCGCTCTAGATCTGGTCCGGAAAACCCAAGCGGATCAAGCCCTACGCGCCGCTGCATTACATGCTGTACGTGAAAACAAGGCAGGGTCAGTATCCGAACATTGCGGAACTGCACGCGTTTGTCAGCTCTGCCATCGCGGCACACGCCCAGCACCAGATAGATCGCCTTGTTGCGGACCACGCCTTCGTCACGAATCTCGATGCACAAGACGTCAAAAACACGATTATTGTCCGCACTACACTGCACCGAGTCCCTGCCGACCGTCAGCGCTTACCATGCCCGCCACCGCCCTGCAATTCGCGCTGCTCGCCAAGCAGCAAGAAATCGCGTCCCTGCGCCACCTGGCCGAGCAGATCGAACTGGTCGACCTGCTCGGCCGCCTGACCCACGCGCTGCAGCGCGAGCGCGGCGCCTCCAGCATCTATTTGGCGTCGAGCGGCAGGCGTTTTGCCGCGGAACGCGCGGCATCGCGCGACGAATCCGCGCCGCTCGTCGCTCAGTTGCGCGAACGCCTCGATCTGGAGCTAACGCCCGCGCGCGGCTCGACGTCGCGCCTGCTGTCGCTGATCGCCTGGGTGCTGCTCGACCTGGAATCGCTGGATGGGCTGCGCGATCGGATCGACCGCATTGCGCTGTCCGCGCCGGATTCCGTCCAGGCATTCAGCACCGTGATCGGCGGCCTGGTGGAGCTGATTTTCCAGCTCGCCGACAGCGCGGCGGATCCGTCGGTGTCGCGCATGCTGATTGCACTCGTCCATGTCGTCGAGGGCAAGGAGGAAGCGGGACAGGAGCGCGCCGTCGGCGCGCACATGTTCGCGGCGGGCACGTTTTCGGCGGACCAGCAGCAGCGCCTGCTGTATCTGATCGCAGCGCAGGAGCGCAGTCTCGAAGTCTTCGCAAACTTCGCGAGCACGGCGCAAAACGCATGGCGGGAAACGCGCATGGCGGAGCCGCACGTGGCGACGCTCGAGAAGCTGCGACACGTACTGTGCACGGCGCACGCCGGCGATGCGCTCGATGCCGGCCTGAGCGAAGCATGGTTTGATGCGGCAAGCGCCCGCATCGATGATCTCTGGCACCTTCAGATTGCGCTGACGCTGCAGGTGCAGGAAACGTGCGACGCACGAATCGACGACGCGCATCGGACGCTGCGCGACTCCGAGCGCCTGATGGCGCAGTTGCGGAGCAATCCGCCCCCGCATATCCAGGCGCTCGCCCATTTCTTCGCCGGCGATCCGTTGTCGGTGCGCGCGGCGGTGCATGAACTGCCGGAACGCCTCTCCGGCTCCGACCCGTGGACGCTCGCCAGCCTGAAATCCCTGCTGGAGTCGCAATCGGCGCGACTGGCCGGCGCGGAGGTCGAACTCGACGCGGCACGTCGCGCCCTCTACGAACGCAAGCTGGTGCAGCGCGCGAAAAACATGCTGATGACGCGCTTCAACCTGCGGGAGGACGAGGCGTATCGGATGCTGCAGAAAGCGTCGATGAACGGCAATCGGGCGCTTGCCGATATCGCGGAAGATGCGCTGACGTCCCCCGAGCGATTCGTCGACGAGCACGTGCAGCCTTCCGTGCGGCGACCTTCTCAACGAAGCGCGCCGGAGGCGCCGGGCAACGGCGGCGCGACCTGACAGGAACGGGCCACGCACCTCGGCAGCGCGCGCGACGCGTGCGGGAAGTGCCGATTGCACCGCACGAGTGCGCTTCGCCGCGATCGGCTGCGGCCGGCGCACCTGGTATTTCGCGTCCAGCCCGCCTGCATCGCGATATCCCCATCACTGGTATGGAAATTGCGTACATCACTCTCGTCAGGCTAATGGCGGCCTGACGGTCGCGCCATGTCGAACCATGGCGGCCGATCACGTGGATAACAGCGTCCGCGCCAGGCACTCGCATGTCGAGCGAGTGCCTGGCGCGTTTTTTTTTGCCCGTCCAACTTTACGAGCGCACACCATGGCCTACCTCACGCCCAACGAATTCGTCACCAGGATGGTCGACGCCGGTGAATCGAAGCTATCGATGTCGACCCGCGATACGCTGATTCGCGCGTACATGGCGGGCGCGATCCTCGCGCTCGCGGCCGCCTTCGCGGTCAGCATCACGATCAACACCGGCAACGCACTGGCCGGTTCGCTGCTGTTTCCGGTCGGATTCTGCATGCTGTACCTGCTCGGCTTCGACCTACTCACCGGCGTCTTCACGCTCGCGCCGCTCGCGGTAATCGATCGCCGGCCCGGCGCGACCTGGGGTGGGGTGTTCCGCAACTGGACATTGGTGTTCTTCGGCAATTTCGCGGGTGCGCTGACGGTCGCACTGTTCATGGCGATCATTTTCACATTCGGCTTTTCGGAGGCGCCGAACGCGATCGGTCAGAAAATCGGCGGCATTGGCGAAGCCCGCACGCTCGGTTATGCCGCACACGGCGCCGCCGGCATGCTCACGCTGTTCGTGCGCGGCGTGATGTGCAACTGGATGGTGTCGACCGGCGTGGTCGCCGCGATGATGTCGACGTCCGTCCCCGGCAAGGTGATCGCGATGTGGATGCCGATCCTCGTGTTCTTCTATATGGGCTTCGAGCACTCGGTCGTGAACATGTTCCTGTTCCCGTCCGGCCTGATGCTCGGCGCCCACTTCACGATCGTCGACTATTTGCTGTGGAACGAGATCCCGACGGTAGTCGGCAACCTGGTCGGTGGGCTGGTGTTCGTCGGTGCGGCGCTGTACAGCACGCACTACAAGACCGCGCCGAAACGCGTGCCCGCTTCGCCGGTGGGTGTCATCGCGCGCAAGGCCTGATCGCGCTGCGGCAAGCCGTGACAGTCCGCCCCGGTGCCGTGGTCGCGCACCGGGGCGGCATTCGTCATTCGACGTTGTCCGTCACGTCCGTCATGCGGATCATGTGCGGGCGTACCGCGTCTTCGTCCGGCGCTTCGCCGGTCGGCTTCGGATGGTTTTGTCAAGTTGAAGGGCGTAGCTTACATGTGCTGCCAAAATAGTAGTTATCCGTATTAGATATCTTGACCGGCCAGAGTTCCATAGACACTCACGAGCCGTTTCGCGCGTAGCGCCGCTCAAACTCTACAGGTGATAAGTCGCCCGTGAAATCGTGCCGGCGAATGGGGTTGTAGAACATCTCAATGTAATCGAATACATCTGTGGTTGCCGTCGCCTTGGTCGGATAGATTCGCCGTTTGATTCGTTCCTTTTTCAGCGCACTGAAGAAGCTTTCCGCCACGGCATTGTCGTGACAGTTACCGCGACGACTCATACTCGGCACCATGTGATGGGCCCTCAGAAATGATTGCCAGTCATCGCTGGTGAGCTGGCTGCCTTGATCCGAATGAATCATGACGCCAGGTTCGGGTTTGCGTTGCCATACCGCTGCCAACAGAGCCTGCAACACCAGGTCACGGGTCATCGTAGAGCGAGTGGCCCAGCCGACGATCTGCCGCGAGTACAGATCCATGACTACCGCCAGATACAGCCAGCCCTCATAGGTCCGGATGTACGTGATGTCCGTTACCCAGACCTTGTTTGGCGCGTCAGGTGCGAAGTCCCAGTTCAATACGTTGGCAACCACACCGACCGGACCTCCGCGATATCGCTGCTTGCTGCCATAGCCAACCTCGGCACGCAAACCTTCGCTCCGCATCAACCTGAGCACGCGGTGACAACTGCACGTCTCGCCCGATTCACGCAAATCGATCGTGATTTTGCGGTAACCGTAGATGCCGCCGCTGGCCAGCCAATGATGCTTGATCAGACTCAGCAGTCGGTCGTCCTGGTGCTTGCGCGCACTGCTCGACTGACGCTGCCAGACGTAATAGCCGCTGCGATGAACGCCGAGCACCCGACACATCGTACGCAGGCAGTGCTCGTTTATATGGGCCCGCATGAATGCGTACCTTGCCGTCATCCCTTTGCAAAGTACGCGGCAGCCTTTTTTAGAATGTCGCGCTCCTCGGTCACCCGCTTGAGTTCGGCCTTCAGTCGCCGCACCTCGGCGCTCTGGTCCAGTTCGGCCTGCCGCACGACATCCGGCTTATCGAACTTCGCCCGCCAGGCATACAGGCTGTGCGCCGTAATGCCCAAACGCTGGGCCACATCTGCGACCGAATGACCACGCTCGGTGACTTGCTTGACTGCTTCGATCTTGAACTCATCCGTGTACCGTTTGCCGCTCATACCGACCTCCTCGGTTGCCATAAATTATGGCTCGAAGATGTCTACGAAAGGCTGGCCGGTCCATGCTTACAGGACATTCGCACACCCGTCTAATTCCCAATTTGGCACGCACCAAGCCTGATCGCTTGCACCAATCTCGGCCGCCAGAGCGCGCCACAAACGAGCATCGCAACACTGCTTGGGACTCATGCCACTGTGCAACGCGTTGCCTGTTAAGCGACAGCCGGCAAATCGCACACTTGGCACGAGACTTGATAGTCCCTACGCATAACTTGTACACAAGAGAGAATACGAGATGCGTGGTTGGACGATTTCAGACTGGCTTGCCGCTTATCGCGATGGCGCCAAGCCTGCCGATCTTCTCGGCGATTTGCTGGCAACACTGCAGGCCGATGACTTGGCTTGGATCTCACGTGCCACGCCGGCGATCCTCCACCGATACCTGCAAGCGCTCGAGAGCCGGTTGCAGGCAGCAGGAGGCGATATCGAGCGCTTGCCGCTGTATGGCGTGCCGTTCGCCGCCAAGGACAACATTGATGTCGGGGGCTTCGACACCACCGCCGGTTGCCCTGCGTTCGCCTACTCTCCCGATGTCAATGCCGTGGTCGTCGAACGCCTGATGGCAGCCGGTGCGATCCCAATCGGCAAGACCAATCTCGACCAGTTCGCGACCGGGCTGGTAGGCGTGCGATCGCCCTATGGCATCCCGCACAACGCGTTCGATCCGGAATACATCTCGGGGGGATCGAGCTCGGGCTCGGCGTCGGTGGTCGCGCGCGGCATCGTGCCGTTTTCGCTGGGCACGGATACTGCCGGATCCGGACGGGTACCGGCCGGCCTCAACAATGTCGTCGGCCTCAAGCCGACGCGCGGTGCGTTCAGCAACACCGGCGTAGTACCTGCATGTCGGACCCTGGATTGCGTGTCGGTGTTCGCCACCACGACGGAAGACGCGGTGCACGTGTACGACGTCGCCGCGGCGCTCGATCCGAAGGATGGCTTGTCTCGCGCCATGCCCGGCAACGCGCAGACGTGGCGGCTGCCCGATGCGCCCCGATTCGGCATCCCCTCCGAACCCGAATTCTTCGGCGACGCGCTGGCCGAGCAAGCCTTCCGGACAGCCATCGCCGATCTGGAGGCACGCGGCGCGACCTGTGTACCCATCGATTTTTCGGTGTTCGACCGCGTCACGGCTTTGTTGTACCACGGGCCCTGGGTCGCGGAACGCTATGCCGCGATTCGCGGTTTCGCTCAGGATCACGAGGCGAAGATCCATCCGGTCGTACGCGATGTCATTTTCAAGGCGCGTGAATTTTCCGCTGCCGATGCATTCGATGGCATCTACCAACTCGCCTATCTGAAGCGAGAGGCCGACGCCGTCCTTTCTCAATTCGATGCCCTGGTCGTGCCCACAGCCCCGACTCACTACAAGATTGCCGAGCTGCTCGCCGATCCGATCCGGCTCAACAGCAATCTGGGCAAATACACCAATTTCGTCAACCTGCTCGACTGGAGCGCGGTGGCTGTCCCTGCCAATTTGCGCGAGGACGGCCTGCCGTTCGGCATCACATTAATCGGCGATGCCTGGTGCGAACGGGCATTGGCCAGTTTCGCCGGGTACTGGCACCAGGCGACGGGGCTGCCCCGTGGAGCGACTGATCTGCCGCTCCCTGCCGGCTCGGCATCATTTGGCGTCGCGGAGCCGGCACACGGCACGATTCGCGTCGCAGTCGTCGGCGCCCATCTGCGCGGCATGCCGCTCAATCACGAGTTGACCTCGCGTCATGCGCACTTTGTCGAAGCGACCTCCACCTCGGGCGATTACCGCCTGTACGCGCTCGCCAACACCACACCGCCCAAGCCCGGTCTCGCCCTATCGCAATCGGGGGCGCCCATCAAGGTAGAGCTCTGGGACTTGCCGATCACCGAGTTCGGGTCCTTTGTCGCCGGCATCCCGTCCCCGCTCGGCATCGGCACGCTCACGCTCGCGGACGGCCTCCAGGTCAAGGGTTTTATCTGCGAACCCCACGCACTCACCGACGCGCGAGACATCACCGAGTTCGGCGGATGGGCGAGCTATCTCGCCAGCCAGTCAGCCGCGCAAGTACCGTCACGTTCCTGAGGCAAACGCACCATGTTCGACACCGTTCTGATCGCCAATCGCGGCGAAATCGCCTGTCGTATCGCACGCACCCTGAAACGTATGGAGATCCGCTCCGTCGCGGTCTACTCCGACGCTGACCGCAGCAGCCTGCATGTGAGCACGGCCGATGTAGCAGTGCCGTTGGGCGGAAATACAGCCGCCGAAAGCTATCTACGCACCGACCTGATCATCGCTGCGGCGAAGCAGACAGGCGCGCAAGCCATCATTCCCGGCTACGGATTCCTGTCCGAGAATGCCGAATTTGCCGCCCGATGCGAGGCCGAGGGCATCACCTTCGTCGGCCCGACTCCGCAACAAATGGAGCAGTTCGGCCTGAAGCACGCGGCCCGCGAGCTGGCCGAGCAGGCAGGTGTACCGCTCACGCCAGGCTCCGGCCTGCTGGCCGATGCGCAAAGCGCATGTGCGGCCGCCTCGGCCATCGGCTATCCGGTCATGCTAAAGAGCATCGCGGGTGGCGGCGGCATCGGCCTGACCCGCTGCAACGACGACACGGAGCTGCTTGCCGCGTTCGAGTCCGTGCAGCGCCTCGGGCAGTCTTTTTTTGCCAACGGCGGCGTGTTCGTCGAGCGCTTCGTCGATCGCGCGCGGCACGTCGAGGTACAGATTTTCGGCGACGGCAGCGGCCATGTCGTCGCGCTCGGGGAGCGCGATTGCTCCTTGCAGAGGCGCAACCAGAAGGTCGTCGAGGAAACGCCAGCGCCGAACCTGCCGGAGCGGGTCCGCGAGGACCTGCTGGCCGCGGCCGAGAGCCTTGGCCGCTCGGTAGCGTATCGTTCCGCTGGCACGGTCGAGTTCATCTACGATGCCGCCAAGGAGGCGTTCTATTTCCTCGAGGTCAACACCCGCCTGCAGGTCGAGCATGCAATCACCGAGAGCGTGACAGGCATCGATCTCGTGGAGTGGATGATCCAGACCGCGGCGGGTGAACCACCCGCGCTAGATCGCGCTATCACCCCGCAAGGCGCATCGATCGAGGTGAGAATCTACGCGGAAAATCCGTTGCGAAACTTCGCGCCTAGTTCCGGTACGCTCACTGAGGTTTCGTTCCCCGAAGGCGTTCGCGTCGACGGCTGGGTCGAAACCGGCACCGACGTCTCGGCTCATTACGACCCAATGATTGCTAAGCTGATCGTGCATGGCGAGGACCGGGCCTCGGCAGTCGCGGCCATGTCGCGTGCACTCGACGCCACGCGCTTGTCGGGCATCACCACGAATCT
This sequence comes from Burkholderia catarinensis, assembly GCF_001883705.2. Classification (GTDB taxonomy): domain Bacteria; phylum Pseudomonadota; class Gammaproteobacteria; order Burkholderiales; family Burkholderiaceae; genus Burkholderia; species Burkholderia catarinensis. The sequence goes on along the minus strand of NZ_MDEQ02000009.1, from coordinate 4,357 downwards.
CGACTATCTGCGCAAGATCGTCGCCAGCAGGGGCTTCCAGTCCGGCGAGGTTTCGACGCACTATCTCAACTGTTTCGACTATCGCCCGAGCGTCGTCGAGGTGATCGAAGCCGGCACTTACACGACGATCCAGGACTACCCGGGCCGTATCGGCTATTGGGATATCGGCGTGCCACCGTCGGGTCCGATGGACGACTGGGCGTTCCGTCTCGCCAACCGCATCGTCGGCAACGCCGAATGCGCCGCCGGCATCGAAACGACGGTACTAGGGCCAACTCTGAAATTCCATGGCGACGCGATCATCGCGCTGACAGGAGCACCAACACCGGCCACACTCGACGATGTCCCTGTCGTTTTCTGGACGCAGCTTCAGGTGCGTGCGAGCCAGGTCCTGCGCATCGGCAAGGCAACAAGTGGCTGCCGCACCTATCTGGCCGTTCGTAACGGCTTCGACATGCCGGTCTATCTGGGTAGCCGTTCAACCTTCTCACTCGGGCAGTTCGGAGGGCATGCCGGCCGCACCCTTCGCCCTTCGGACGTGCTGCCCATCGCCGATCCGGCACTCCCCGCGAACTCGGACCTCACACCGCAATATGCGCCTCAGGTGCTCCCGGTGGAGGCCGTGCCCAGCTACGGCAGCACGTGGGAGATCGGCGTGCTGTATGGCCCGCATGGTGCGCCTGATTTCTTCACCCCCGAATCGATCGAGACTTTCTTCGACAGCGAATGGGAGGTGCACTACAACTCGAACCGTCTCGGTATCCGGCTGAACGGACCGAAACCTCAGTGGATGAGATCGGACGGCGGCGAGGCCGGTCTGCATCCCTCGAACATCCACGATTGCGAGTATGCAATTGGGAGCATCAACTTCACGGGTGACATGCCCGTGATCCTGACCCGTGATGGCCCGAGTCTTGGCGGCTTCGTCTGCCCGGTCACCATCGCAAAGGCAGAGCTCTGGAAGGTCGGACAAGTAAAACCTGGTGATCGCATTCGCTTTCGTGAGATTTCGTTTGATGAGGCGCTTGCACTCGAGACGAGCCAGGACGCTGCCGTTCTTACCTGCAGCGCCGCTTCGATCGCAGCCCCCGGGTTTGTCAGCCAACGCGGGGCGCCGATCCTGTTCGAGGCGCCGCCCGACGGGGATCGGCCCAAGACCGTGTTCCGTCAGGCTGGGGACAAATACATCCTGGTCGAGTACGGTGAGAATATCCTCGACCTGAACCTGCGGTTCCGGATTCATGCCCTGATGGAGGCGTTGAAGGCAAACGCCATGACAGGCGTTCACGAACTTTCGCCAGGGGTGCGATCGCTACAGGTTCGTTACGATAGTCGTGTGATCACCCAACGGGACTTGGTGGAAGCACTCGCCAAGGCCGACGCTACACTCAGCGGTATCAGCACGATGAAAGTGCCGACTCGTATCGTCTATCTGCCGATGGCGTACGAGGATACGGCCACGCTTAACGCCGTAGCTCGATATCGGCAATCGGTACGCGACACGGCGCCTTGGTTGCCGAGCAACACCGAGTTCATCAGGCGCATCAACGGCCTTGCCTCTGCCGACGAGGTGCGCGATAGCATCTTTCGCACCAGCTATATGGTCCTTGGCCTCGGCGATGTCTATCTCGGCGCTCCTTGTGCCGTGCCGGTTGATCCTCGCGACCGCTTGCTGACGTCGAAATACAATCCGGCGCGCACTTACACCCCAGAAGGCACGGTTGGCATTGGTGGCATCTACATGTGCATCTATGGCATGGATTCACCGGGCGGATATCAACTCGTGGGACGTACCCTGCCGATATGGAATAAATTTCTGAAGAATCGGATGTTCGTCGACGGAAAGCCATGGCTCTTGCGGTTCTTCGACCAGGTCCGCTTCTATCCGGTCTCCGAGAGCGAACTCGACGCGCTGCGCGCCGACTTCCGAGAAGGCCGGCAAATCGTCCGCATTGACGAGGAGGTCTTCGATCTCGGCGAATACAACGCGTTCCTGCAGCGCATCGAGCCGGAATTACAGACGTTCCGTGAAGCACAAAAGCAGGCATTCAAAGCAGAAGTCGCTCACTGGGCCAGCAGTGCCGAAGGAGAACACGACGCTTCGGGCGGCGTCGAGCGTGTCAATGGCATCCATGTGGCGGACGTCGGCGCGATTCAGGCCGATATCAGCGGCAACGTCTGGAAACTGACGGCGCAGCCTGGCGACACGGTATCGGCCGGCGACACCTTGATGATCCTGGAGGCGATGAAGATGGAATTTCCGATCGTCGCGCCGCGAGACGGAAGAATCATGGATTTCCACTGCCGGCCGGGTATGATGGTTCACGCTGGCGACCCCCTGGTGTCGCTCGAGTAAACTCTTTTATCTGTAACGCACCTGGAACCAGACATGGTGGACAACCGCGCGCCGGAAGGACCGGCAAAGCATGCGAACAATTTAGCTGCGCAGATCTATACGCAGTTGAAAGCCGATATCTTCGATTTCCGCCTATTGCCCGGAGACAAGTTCAGCGAAGGAGATATCGCCTCGCGCATGCAGGTCAGTCGTACCCCGGTTCGTCAGGCTCTGTTCTGGTTGCAGCGGGAGGGTTATGTCGACGTTCACTTCAAGAGTGGATGGCAAGTGCGCGCGTTCGATTTCAAGTATTTCGAGGATCTTTACGAAATCCGAGTAATGATGGAAACGAACGCGATCGCTCGCATCGTGGACGGTCAGCTGGCGCAGCAACTCGATCCCTTGCGAGCGATCTGGTGTGTGTCGGCACGCAAACGAGAGCAGGATGGTACGAAAGTCGCGGCACTTGACGAAGGTTTCCATGCGGGGATCGTTGCCGCGGTCGGGAACCTGGAACTGGCGCGCATGCATGCGGACGTAACCGAACGCATTCGCATCATTCGCCGGCTCGATTTCACCAAGGCACCCCGGATCAGCGCGACCTATCAAGAGCACTCGGCGATTCTCGATGCCATCGCGTCGAGAGACAGCTCGGCTGCGCAGGGATTGATTCGCTCGCACATCGCCGAGAGCCAGGCGGAAGTGAAACGGATTACGCTCTACATGATGCAAACAGCTCGCGACCGATACAGCACCAAGGAAGAAGCATGACGATCACCGCAAACGGGCGCGCCGCACCAGTTTGAAGCGAGCGCGCACCGATTCCATTGTCTAAACGGGCCCAAGCGGGTCCGTTATTTTTTGTTTCCACGCCCAGTCCCAAGTTTCTATGTTGGCACGAAAGATGCTTCGTCGAAACCCGTCTTGTATCCAAGACTAGATACAACTTTCCACCACTAGGGACGATCCATGAAAAAGCGCGAGTTCTTGAAGGTCGCATCGGCAGTCGGAATGGCGGGGATGGCAACCAAGGTGCCGTCAGCGTTTGCCCAGAGTACAGACAAGGGGCCGATCAAGGTTGGTGTACTGCACTCGCTGTCGGGCACGATGGCGATCTCTGAGACGTCGCTGAAGGACACGGCGCTGATGACGATCGCCGACATCAACAAGAGCGGCGGCGTGATGGGGCGCAAGCTCGAGCCCGTGGTGGTCGATCCCGCGTCGAACTGGCCGCTGTTCGCGGAGAAGGCGCGCCAGTTGCTCACGCAGGACAAGGTCGCGTGCGTGTTCGGCTGCTGGACGTCGGTGTCGCGCAAGTCCGTGCTGCCGGTGTTCGAGGAGCTGAACGGGCTGCTCTACTACCCGGTGCAGTACGAAGGCGAGGAAATGTCGCGCAACGTGTTCTACACGGGCGCGGCGCCAAACCAGCAGGCGATTCCGGCCGTCGAGTACCTGATGGGCGCGGAAGGCGGCGGCGCGAAGCGCTTCTTCCTGCTCGGCACCGACTACGTGTATCCGCGCACGACCAACAAGATCCTGCGCGCGTTCCTGAAATCGAAGGGCGTGAAGGACGCCGACATTCAGGAGGTCTACACGCCGTTCGGCCACAGCGATTACCAGACCATCGTCGCGAACATCAAGAACTTCTCGCAAGGCGGCAAGACGACCGTGATCTCGACGATCAACGGCGACTCGAACGTGCCGTTCTACAAGGAGCTCGGCAACCAGGGCATCAAGGCGACCGACGTGCCGGTCGTCGCGTTCTCGGTCGGTGAGGAAGAGCTGCGCGGGATCGACACGAAGCCGCTCGTCGGCCACCTCGCCGCGTGGAATTACTTCATGTCGGTGAAGAACCCGACGAACACGAAATTCAAGGACCAGTTCGCCGCGTGGGTGAAGGCGAACAACCTGCCGGGCGGCGCGAAGCGCGTGACCAACGACCCGATGGAAGCGACCTACGTGGGCATCCATATGTGGAAGCAAGCGGTCGAGAAAGCGAAGAGCACCGACGTCGACAAGGTG
>NZ_MDEQ02000080.1 GCF_001883705.2 Burkholderia catarinensis | reverse complement strand
ATGCCGCCAGCGTTCAATCTGAGCCAGGATCAAACTCTTCAGTTTAAACCTGTTACTGTTTTCGGTTCGGTTAAGAACCGGTCGCTCACTCAAAGCTGACAGGAATATGAATTGCTTCATAAACCTGACTTACTTTAGTGTGAGACTCTTGATACTTTCGCTATCTGATCCGAGGATCAGCTCGCTTCCATCAAGCGCCCACACTTATCGGCTGTTAATTTTTAAAGAACATTTCTGCGAGAAACTTCGCGTTTCTCAGCAGCGCTGCGTTTTCAGCAGCAGAGAAGCGAGATTATGAACCGTGTTTCGCAGCTCGTCAACAACTTTTTACACGACATCGTTGCGACTGCGGGGCCCATCTTCCTTTGCCAGTAGCGTGCTCCAGACCGCAGCACACCGCCAGCTCCGCTTCCCCTTCCGCGCCGCGTTTCCGTTAGCGCGAAAGAGGCGTGATTCTATGCAGCCCCCGCCGTTCGCGCAAGCCTCTTTGTGAAAATATTTTGAAAAAGCCTCCGTGCGCTGGCGCGCACGGAGGCTTTGGGCTCGACAGGCC
>NZ_MDEQ02000079.1 GCF_001883705.2 Burkholderia catarinensis | reverse complement strand
GATCGGTGCACTCTACGAGATCGAAGAGCAGATCCGCGACAAGCCACCCGACGAGCGCCGGCGCGTGCGTCAGGCGCGAGCGGTGCCGCTGCTCGACGACATGAAGCGCTGGCTCGACGCGACACTTGCCACGCTCTCCGCGAAGTCGGACACGACCAAGGCGATCCAGTATGCGCTGAACCGATGGTCGTCGCTGATCTATTACTGCAGCGATGGGCGCGCTGAGATCGACAACCTGATCGCCGAGCGAGCGCTGCGCGGCGTCGCCCTCGGAAGACGGAATTACTTGTTTGCCGGCGCGGACTCCGGCGGTGAACGCGCTGCGGCTATGTATAGCCTAATCGGCACTGCGCGCTTGAACGGTCTCGATCCCGAGGCATATCTCGCCTACGTGCTTTACCACATCGCCGACCATCCGGTCAACCGCATCGACGAACTGCTGCCATGGAGCGTGGCGCTGTCGCTGCCGTCTACTGCTCACGTCGAGCCCATCCGATAGCATCGCGACTCTTCTGCATCGACAAGCTGCACTACAGTTTCGCAAGGGCGCCTAC
>NZ_MDEQ02000078.1 GCF_001883705.2 Burkholderia catarinensis | reverse complement strand
CCGAAGGCCTTCTTCACACACGCGGCATTGCTGGATCAGGCTTTCGCCCATTGTCCAAAATTCCCCACTGCTGCCTCCCGTAGGAGTCTGGGCCGTGTCTCAGTCCCAGTGTGGCTGGTCGTCCTCTCAGACCAGCTACTGATCGTCGCCTTGGTAGGCCTTTACCCCACCAACTAGCTAATCAGCCATCGGCCAACCCTATAGCGCGAGGCCCGAAGGTCCCCCGCTTTCATCCGTAGATCGTATGCGGTATTAATCCGGCTTTCGCCGGGCTATCCCCCACTACAGGACATGTTCCGATGTATTACTCACCCGTTCGCCACTCGCCACCAGGTGCAAGCACCCGTGCTGCCGTTCGACTTGCATGTGTAAGGCATGCCGCCAGCGTTCAATCTGAGCCAGGATCAAACTCTTCAGTTTAAACCTGTTACTGTTTTCGGTTCGGTTAAGAACCGGTCGCTCACTCAAAGCTGACAGGAATATGAATTGCTTCATAAACCTGACTTACTTTAGTGTGAGACTCTTGATACTTTCGCTATCTGATCCGAGGATCAGCTCGCTTCCATCAAGCGCCCACACTTATCGGCTGTTAATTTTTAAAGAACATTTCTGCGAGAAACTTCG
>NZ_MDEQ02000077.1 GCF_001883705.2 Burkholderia catarinensis | reverse complement strand
AGATCCGCGCATCGCCGCGCTCAAGCAAACCGCGAAGACCCAGCCGAAGGCCGCCTACGACCTCGGCCTGCGCTATTTCCGCGGCGACGGCGTACGCCAGGACAGCTACCAGGCCCTCAAGTGGATGCGTGAAGCCGCCGAGCGTGGCGACCTGCGGGCGCAGAAGGCGCTCGGCAGTTTCTACCTGTTCGGTCTCGAGGAAATGGGCTCCGATCCGCGCGAAGCGGAGAAGTGGCTGTCGATCGCGGCCGCCCGCGGCGACAAGGAATCGAAGAAGCTGCTCGAGCTCGCGCGCAAGGCGAAGAAGGAAGACGAAGAAGACTGGAAATGGCGCACGCAATGGCGTGACGTCTATTACGGCTACTGGTACTCGGGCTATCCGTACTACGGCGTCTGGCAGCAGACGGACTGGTACTACTGACCGGGCTGGAAGCAACGGGGGCAGCAGCGGGGAGACCACCATCGCGCGCCACACCGGGGGGCTTATCGAAGATCGCACGAACACATAAGCCGAACAACGACTCTATCGATCGATAACGACATGAAGACCAACCTTTCCCATCGTCTTACCCAAGGTGCGCTGGTCGCAGCGCTTTGCGCGTCCGTCGCGGGCTGCGGCGGCATGGTGACGCCCGGCGGCCAGAACGCCGGCGTGACGGGTGCCGCGGCGGGCGGCGCGAGCGCGGGCGCCGATTCGGGGCTGCAGCGCTG
>NZ_MDEQ02000076.1 GCF_001883705.2 Burkholderia catarinensis | reverse complement strand
TCGCGCGCCACACCGGGGGGCTTATCGAAGATCGCACGAACACATAAGCCGAACAACGACTCTATCGATCGATAACGACATGAAGACCAACCTTTCCCATCGTCTTACCCAAGGTGCGCTGGTCGCAGCGCTTTGCGCGTCCGTCGCGGGCTGCGGCGGCATGGTGACGCCCGGCGGCCAGAACGCCGGCGTGACGGGTGCCGCGGCGGGCGGCGCGAGCGCGGGCGCCGATTCGGGGCTGCAGCGCTGTGCGTCGCCGCTGGGCACGATCGCCGTCGACGACGGCCGCAATGCCGACTGGTGGGGCCCGTTCGGCAGCGCGACGAAGATGACGACGATCGACCCGCTGCTGCGCCTGGCGGTCCAGCAGTCGAACTGCTTCGTGATCACGTCGATCGGCAACCAGAAGAGCGACGCGCGCCTGTCGCGCATCACGCAGCTGCAGCGCGGCTCGGGTGAATACCGCGCGGGCTCGAAGCAGCAGAAGGGCCAGCGTGTGGCGGCGGACTACTACATGGAACCGCAGATCGTGATCAACGATTCGCCGATCGGCGGGATCGGCAGCATGATCGGCGGGCTGATCGGCAACAGCGCGGTGGCGGCGGTGGCGGGCCACTTGCAGGCGAAGGCGTCGGTCGTGACGCTGACGCTGTTCGACGTGCGCTCGGCGGTGCAGATCGCGGCGTCGGAAGGCAGCTCGACGGCGACCAACTACGGCGC
>NZ_MDEQ02000075.1 GCF_001883705.2 Burkholderia catarinensis | reverse complement strand
TATCCGGGCAAGCGCTACTACGGCGGTTGCGAGTATGTGGACGTGGTCGAGCAGCTGGCGATCGACCGCGTGAAGCAGCTGTTCGGCGCGGAAGCCGCGAACGTGCAGCCGAACTCGGGTTCGCAGGCGAACCAGGGCGTGTTCTTCGCGATGCTCAAGCCGGGCGACACGATCATGGGCATGAGCCTCGCGCACGGCGGCCACCTGACGCACGGCTCGCCCGTGAACATGTCGGGCAAGTGGTTCAACGTGGTCAGCTACGGGCTGAACGAGAACGAAGACATCGACTACGACGTGGCGGAGCAACTCGCGCAGGAACACAAGCCGAAGCTGATCGTCGCGGGCGCATCGGCGTTCTCGCTGAAGATCGATTTCGAGCGTCTGGCGAAGATCGCGAAGTCGGTGGGCGCGTACCTGATGGTCGACATGGCGCACTACGCGGGGCTGATCGCGGCGGGCGTGTACCCGAACCCGGTGCCGCACGCGGATTTCGTGACGACGACGACGCACAAGAGCCTGCGCGGCCCGCGCGGCGGCGTGATCCTGATGAAGGCGGAGTACGAGAAGCCGATCAATTCGGCGATCTTCCCGGGGATCCAGGGCGGCCCGCTGATGCACGTGATCGCGGCGAAGGCGGTGGCATTCAAGGAAGCGCTGTCGCCGGAGTTCAAGGCGTACCAGGAGAAGGTGGTCGAAAACGCGCGCGTGCTGGCGGAGACGCTGGTGAAGCGCGGGCTGCGGATCGTGTCGGGCCGCACGGAAAGCCACGTGATGCTGGTGGACCTGCGCGCGAAG
>NZ_MDEQ02000074.1 GCF_001883705.2 Burkholderia catarinensis | reverse complement strand
GTCGTAACAAGGTAGCCGTATCGGAAGGTGCGGCTGGATCACCTCCTTTCTAGAGCTTCTCGCAAAGTTGAGCGCTCACGCTTATCGGCTGTAAATTAAAGACAGACTCAGGGGTCTGTAGCTCAGTCGGTTAGAGCACCGTCTTGATAAGGCGGGGGTCGTTGGTTCGAATCCAACCAGACCCACCATTGTCTGGCGGTAACACCTGAGGTCATCTGTACATGGGGGCATAGCTCAGCTGGGAGAGCACCTGCTTTGCAAGCAGGGGGTCGTCGGTTCGATCCCGTCTGCCTCCACCAATCCTCAATGACAAGCGTTCGACTTGGGTCGAATCCTTGTCATTGGCGATTGAGCCAGTCAGAGGATATCAACAGATATCGGCTGTCGTTCTTTAACAATCTGGAAGAAGTAAGTAATTTGGATAGCGGAAGCGTCTTGAGATGGACGTGGAAACTATCCGGGTTGTGATTGTATCGATGTATCTCAAGATGATTCGAACTCTATGTTTGACTCAATTGGAATACGGCACAAATGCGAGAACTCAACCTGTAACGAGACAGACTCGTTATAGGGTCAAGCGAACAAGTGCATGTGGTGGATGCCTTGGCGATCACAGGCGATGAAGGACGCGGTAGCCTGCGAAAAGCTACGGGGAGCTGGCAAACGAGCTTTGATCCGTAGATGTCCGAATGGGGAAACCCACTCCTTTTGGAGTATCCATGGCTGAATACATAGGCCATGTGAAGCGAACGCGGTGAACTGAAACATCTAAGTAACCGCAGGAAAAGAAATCAACCGAGAT
>NZ_MDEQ02000073.1 GCF_001883705.2 Burkholderia catarinensis | reverse complement strand
TCGTAGTCCGGATCGCACTCTGCAACTCGAGTGCGTGAAGCTGGAATCGCTAGTAATCGCGGATCAGCATGCCGCGGTGAATACGTTCCCGGGTCTTGTACACACCGCCCGTCACACCATGGGAGTGGGTTTTACCAGAAGTGGCTAGTCTAACCGCAAGGAGGACGGTCACCACGGTAGGATTCATGACTGGGGTGAAGTCGTAACAAGGTAGCCGTATCGGAAGGTGCGGCTGGATCACCTCCTTTCCAGAGCTTCTCGCAAAGTTGAGCGCTCACGCTTATCGGCTGTTGGTTAAGACAGACTCTTCTGTCTGCGGTTAAACCGGTTATAATGCCGGCCGCATTTTCCAATCTTCAATGATAAATATTCGAATGAGGTTTGTTCGAGTCTTTTTCATTGGCGATTGAGCCAGTCAGAGGATATCAACAGATATCGGCTGTCGTTCTTTAACAATCTGGAAGAAGTAAGTAATTTGGATAGCGGAAGCGTCTATGAGATGGACGTGGAAACTATCCGGGTTGTGATTGTATCGATGTATCTCAAGATGATTCGAACTTCATGTTCGGCTCAATTGGAATACGGCACAAATGCGAGAACTCAACCTGTAGCGACTGTAGCATTGAAAGATGAGACAGACTCGTTATAGGGTCAAGCGAACAAGTGCATGTGGTGGATGCCTTGGCGATCACAGGCGATGAAGGACGCGGTAGCCTGCGAAAAGCTACGGGGAGCTGGCAAACGAGCTTTGATCCGTAGATGTCCGAATGGGGAAACCCACTCCTTTTGGAGTATCCATGGCTGAATACATAGGCCATGTGAAGCGAACGCGGTGAACTGAAACATCTAAGTAACCGCAGGAAAAGAAATCAACCGAGAT
>NZ_MDEQ02000072.1 GCF_001883705.2 Burkholderia catarinensis | reverse complement strand
ACCGTACTGGTATGGTTACGTAAGCACGGCTTGCAGGATTGGGCCGATCCATCCGGGCGTGCGCGATCGGGTTCCACCATGCCAAAGCAAGACTCAAAGCCGCTCACACCGGAGCAGCGCATCAAGGAGTTGGAGACGCAGTTGCGAGAAGCGCAGGAGAAAGCCGCGCTGTTCGAGGCGGTGCTCGACGTGATGCGCAAGGACTACGGAATCACGGTAAAAAAGCCTTCGGGCAGGTCGTCGCGCAAAGGCGAATCGAAAAGCTGAGCGTCGAGCGGGCCTGCCGATACATGGGCATCAGCCGTCAAGCGTATTACAAGCGTTGTCAGAGCGAGGAGCGCCGCGACTTGCAGGCCGAGACCGTGACGGCGCTGGTGCGGGACGTGCGGCTGCGCCAGCCGAGGCTGGGCACACGCAAGCTGCATCATCTGCTGGGACCGACGTTGGCCGAGCGCGGCATCAAGCTGGGACGGGACGGGCTGTTCGGCGTGCTGCGCGCCGCACGCCTGCTGGTCGTGCCGCACCGGGCGTATCACAAGACCACCGATAGCCATCACCGCTTCCGGCGTCATCCGAATCTGCTGAAAGCCGGGCCGGATCAAATCGTGCCGAGCGGCCCCGAACAAGTGTGGGTGGCCGACATCACGTACCTGCCGACGGCTGGCCCGTTTGTGTATTTGAGCCTCGTCACGGATGCGTTCTCGCGCAAGATCGTCGGCCATCACGTTCACGACAGCCTTCAGACCGAACAGGTCAGTCAGGCGCTCAAGAAGGCGTTGCGCAGGCGCCGGAGCCGCCAGCCATTGATCCATCATTCCGATCGCGGGGTCCAGTACTGCTCGACCTACTATCAGGACATCCATGAGCGTTACGGCTTGCGCTGTTCGATGACGGACGGCTACGACTGCTATCAGAATGCTCTGGCCGAGCGGGTCAACGGCATCCTCAAGGGCGAGTTCCTGTTGCAACGTCCCGCTGACCTTGAGCAGGCCGCCAAGATGGTCGAACAGTCGGTTCGCATCTATAACCACGAGCGGCCACATGCCGCTCTGAAATACAAAACGCCCGATGCGGTGCATCGGGCGCTCTAGGG
>NZ_MDEQ02000071.1 GCF_001883705.2 Burkholderia catarinensis | reverse complement strand
TGCGATGTCCGGCAACATCTGCCGCTGCGGCACCTACACGCGCATTCGCGCGGCGATCCGGCTGGCCGTGCGCCGCGGAGGTGCCGCATGAGCGCGCCCGAACTCTCCGTCCACAACGAAAGCCGTCGCGCGCTGCTGCTCGGTTTCGCATCCGGCGGGCTGCTGCTCGCCTTCGGCGTGCCGTCGCTCGCGCGTGCGGCCGCGCCGGTGCAGCCGCCCGTCAGCGCGAATCCGCAGTATGGCGGCGCGGGGATGCCGCACGGGTTGCGCGACGATCCGCACCTGTTCGTTGCGATCGCACCGGACGGCACCGTCACCGTGACCTGCATACGCTCGGAGATGGGGCAGGGCGTGCGCACGAGCGTCGCGCTCGTGGTGGCGGACGAACTGGGCGCGGACTGGGCGCGCGTGAAGGTCGCACAGGCCGTCGGCGACGAGCCGCGCTACGGTAACCAGAACACCGACGGGTCGCGCAGCCTGCGCCAGAGTTTCGCCGCGCTGCGCCGCGCGGGTGCGGCCGCGCGCACGATGCTCGAGCAGGCCGCTGCCGCGGCGTGGGGCGTCGATGCGCGCCAGGTCAAGGTGACGGTGCACGAGGTCGTCGACACGAAGAGCGGGCGCAAGCTCGGCTTCGGCGAGCTTGCGGCGAAAGCGGCCGCGCTGCCGGTGCCGGATCCGGCCGCCGTGGTGCTGAAAGCGCCGGCCGAATTCCGCTATATCGGCAAGGACAAAACGGCACTGATCGACGGGCGCGACATCGTCGGCGGCCGCGCGCACTACGGTATCGACACGCGGCTCGACGGCATGCTGTATGCGGTCGTCGCGCGGCCGCCGGCCTACGGCGATACGGTGGCGTCGTTTGACGCATCGGCCGCCGGGAAGCTGCCGGGCGTCGTCAAGGTCGTGCAGCTCGCATCGACGCCGCTGCCGTCCGGATTCCAGCCGCTCGGCGGCGTGGCCGTCGTCGCGCGCGACACGTGGACGGCCATCCAGGCACGCGCGCAGTTGAAGATCGACTGGAAGCGCGGGCCCAACGCGAACTACGACTCGGCCGCGTATCGCAAGACGCTCGAAGCGGCCGCCGCGCAGCCGGGCGACGTGATCCGCAACGACGGCGACGCGGCGGCGGCGCTTGCCGGCGCCGCGAAACGCGTGCGCGCGACGTACTACATTCCGCATCTCGCACACGCGACGATGGAGCCGCCCGCGGCCGTCGCACGCGTGGCCGACGGCCGCTGCGAGGTGTGGACCTGCACGCAGGCGCCGCAGACCACGCGCGACGAGATCGCGAAGGCGCTCGGGCTGCCGACGGAGCGCGTGACGGTCAACGTGACGCTGCTGGGCGGCGGGTTCGGC
>NZ_MDEQ02000008.1 GCF_001883705.2 Burkholderia catarinensis | reverse complement strand
CGCGGGCGGCGTGATCTTCCCGCCGTCGACGTACTGGCCGGAAATCCAGCGGATCTGCCGCAAGTACGACATCCTGCTCGTCGCCGACGAAGTGATCGGCGGCTTCGGCCGCACCGGCGAATGGTTCGCACACCAGCACTTCGGCTTCGAGCCGGACCTGATCACGATGGCCAAGGGCCTCACGTCGGGCTATGTGCCGATGGGGGCGGTCGGCATTCACGAGCGGGTGGCGCGGCCGATCATCGACAACGGCGAATTCAACCACGGCCTCACGTACTCGGGTCACCCGGTCGCGGCGGCCGTCGCGGTCGCGAACCTGAAGCTGCTGCGCGACGAAGGGATCGTCGAGCGCGTGAAGACCGACACGGGCCCGTACTTCCAGGCGCTGATGCGCGAAACCTTCGCGCGTCACCCGATCGTCGGCGAAGTGCACGGCCACGGCCTCGTCGCGAGCCTGCAGCTTGCCGAGGCGCCGGCCGAACGCCGCCGCTTCGCGAACGGCGGCGACGTCGGCACGATCTGCCGCGACTTCTGCTTCACCGGCAACCTGATCATGCGCGCGACCGGCGACCGGATGCTGCTGTCGCCGCCGCTCGTGATCTCGCGCCAGGAAATCGATGAACTCGTGTCGAAGGCAAAGAAGGCCGTCGATGCAACCGCCCAGCAACTGGGTATTTCGTAACGGCTTTGCCTACAGGCGTGCGGCAGGCGCCGCACGCCGCCATAACCCAAGGGAATTCCACCATGCGTGCCTGCTTACTTCGCCAAGCCTGCTCTGTTGCCGCCCTTGCCGCCGCGGCAGCGTTCACGTCGGTCGCCAGCCCGTCGGCGCATGCGGCCGACGAGCTGAACGTCTACAACTGGTCCGACTACATCGCGCCGGACACGATCCCGAACTTCCAGAAGCAGACGGGCATCCACGTCAAGTACGACAACTACGACAGCGACGACACGCTTCAGGCGAAGCTGCTTGCCGGCAGTTCGGGTTACGACATCGTCGTGCCGACGTCGAACTACATGGCCAAGCAGATCCAGGCCGGCGTGTACCAGAAGCTCGACAAGTCGAAGATTCCGAACCTCGCGAACCTCGACCCGCTGCTGATGAAGATGATCGCCGACGCCGATCCGGGCAACCAGTACGGCGTGCCCTGGGCCTACGGCACGGACGGCATCGGCTACAACGCGCAGGCGGTGAAGAAGGCGCTCGGCGACAAGGCGCCGGTCGACAGCTGGGCACTGGTGTTCGACCCGGCCAACATGGAAAAGCTGAAGAGCTGCGGCGTGTCGTTCCTCGACCAGGCCGTCGACGTGTTTGCCGCCACGCTGCAATACATGGGCAAGGATCCGAACAGCAAGAACCCCGGCGACTATCAGGCTGCCTTCGAAGTCCTGAAGAAAGTCCGCCCGTACATCACCCAGTTCAACTCGTCGGGCTACATCAACGATCTCGCGAACAACGACGTGTGCGTCGTGCTCGGCTGGTCGGGCGACGTCGGCATCGCGCACCGCCGCTCGGCGGAAGCGAAGCGCTCGTACGACATCAAGTTCTCGAACCCGAAGGAAGGCGGCCTGCTGTGGTTCGACGTGATGGTGATCCCGAAGGATGCGCCGCACCCGGAAGCTGCGCTGGTGTGGATCAACTACGTGTCCGATCCGAAGGTCAACGCGGCGATCACCAACACGGTGTTCTACCCGACCGCGAACAAGGCCGCGCACCCGTTCGTCACGCCGGCCGTCGCGCAGGACCCGACCGTCTACCCGCCTGAAGACGTGCTGAAGAAGATGGTGCTGATGAAGCCGATGCCGGCCGACATCCTGCGCCTCCAGAACCGCCTGTGGGCGCAACTGAAAACCGGCCACTGATCGCCATGCATCACGGCGGCGCAGGTATCGCTCCACGCCTGCCCGCCTGAGATCCGCGGACCTCCGTCCGCTCGCGCGCACCGCGCACTGTTCCATCCGGCACGAGCCGTTGTCCGCGAGTCGCGTTGCGCGCCTCGTGCGGGGACGCTCACGCCTGAAATCCGTGAAGAACGAATGGTGACTCCCATGCAATCGATACCCTCTTCCGCTGCTGCACGACAGACCCAACCGGCCGCCGCGGCCCGTACGCAAAACGACGCCTTCGTGCGCATCGAAAACGTCGTGAAGAAATTCGGCGACAGCACAGCTGTCGACAACGTGAACCTGACGATCGCGAAGAACGAGCTGTTCGCGCTGCTCGGCAGCTCGGGCTGCGGCAAGTCGACGCTCCTGCGCATGCTCGCCGGGCTGGAGACGGCCACCTCCGGCAAGATCTTCGTCGACGGCGAGGACCTCGCGTCGCTGCCGCCGTACCGCCGCCCGGTGAACATGATGTTCCAGTCGTACGCGCTGTTCCCGCACATGTCGGTCGAATCGAACGTCGCGTTCGGCCTGAAGCAGGAAGGCACGCCGAAGAACGAGATCAAGGAACGCGTGGCCGACGCGCTCGCGCTCGTGCAGATGAGCAAGTACGCGCAGCGCAAGCCGCACCAGCTCTCCGGCGGCCAGCAGCAGCGCGTCGCGCTCGCCCGCTCGCTGGTCAAGCGCCCGAAGCTGCTGCTGCTCGACGAGCCGATGTCCGCGCTCGACAAGAAGATCCGCCAGAAGACCCAGCTCGAACTCGTGAACATCATCGAGAAGGTCGACGTGACCTGCGTGATGGTCACGCACGACCAGGAAGAGGCGATGACGATGGCGAGCCGCCTCGCGGTGATGAGCGAAGGCAAGATCGTGCAGATCGGCGCGCCGGGCGAGGTGTACGAGTTCCCGAACAGCCGCTTCTCGGCGGAATTCATCGGCTCGACCAACCTGTTCGAGGGCCGCGTCGTCGAGGACGAGCCCGATCACATCTTCGTCGAAAGCGACGATCTCGAAGCGAGGATGGTTGTGAACCACGGCGTGACCGGCCCGCTCGGCATGCCGGTCGGCATCTCGGTGCGCCCGGAGCGCGTGCACGTGTCGCGCGAGAAGCCGGGCTCGAAGCACAACTGGGCGCGCGGCGTCGTGACCGACATCGCGTACATGGGCAGCTACTCGCTGTATCACGTGCGTTTGCCGAGCGGCAAGACGGTCGTGTCGAACCTGTCGAGCTCGCACCTGATGCACGACAGCGCGCCGGCATGGAACGACGACGTGTTCGTGTCGTGGTCGCCGGCCAGCGGCGTCGTGCTGACCCAGTGAGGACGACATGATGAGAAACCCTGCTTCCACGCCGTCCGCGCCGGTGTCAGTCGCCGCCGCGAGCACCGGCGCCGGCCGGTCGCGCCCGAGCCGCTTCGCCGCGCTGTCGCGCTTCCTGCCGTCCGGCCGCAGCGTCGCGATCGGCGTGCCGTTCCTGTGGCTCGCGGTGTTCTTCGCGCTGCCGTTCGTGCTGGTGCTGAAGATCAGCTTCGCCGACCAGATGCTCGGCATCCCGCCGTACACCGCGCTCGCGCGGGTCGAGGCCGGCACGGTGCAGGTCGTGCTGTCGCTGAAGCATTACGCGCTGCTGTTGCAGGACGACCTGTATCTGAACACCTACGTCAGCTCGCTGAAGATGGCCGCCGCGTCGACGCTGATGTGCCTGCTGGCCGGCTACCCGATCGCGTACTGCATCGCGCGTGCGGCGCCGGCTCGCCGCAACCTGCTGATGATGGCCGTGATGCTGCCGTTCTGGACGTCGTTCCTGATCCGCGTATACGCATGGGTCGGCATCATGAAGGACGACGGGCTGCTGAATCATGCGCTGGCGGCGCTTGGCATGATCGCGACGCCGCTGCGCCTGTATCACACCGACGCGGGCGTCTACATCGGGATGGTCTATTCGTACCTGCCGTTCATGGTGATGCCGCTGTACGCGCACCTCGTCAAGATGGATCTCACGCTGCTCGAGGCCGCGAACGATCTCGGTGCGACGCCGTGGTCCGCGTTCTGGCGCATCACGCTGCCGCTGTCGAAGAACGGCATCGTCGCGGGCAGCCTGCTGGTGTTCATCCCGGCGGTCGGCGAGTACGTGATCCCCGAACTGCTCGGCGGCGCGAACACGCTGATGCTCGGCCGCGTGATGTGGGACGAGTTCTTCAACAACATGGACTGGCCGATGGCGTCCGCGGTGACGGTGACGATGGTGCTGCTGCTGCTCGCGCCGATGGCGCTGCTCCATTACAGCCAGGCCGAAGGGGAGGCGCAGCCATGACCCGCGCGAATCGCATCCTGTCCGCCTGCGTGCTGGGCGCGGGCTTTCTGTTCCTGTACGTGCCGATCGTCAGTCTGGTCGTCTATTCGTTCAACGCGTCGAAGCTCGTGACGGTGTGGTCGGGGTTCTCGCTGAAGTGGTACGGCGCGCTGCTGCACGACGGCGAACTGCTCACGGCCGCGTGGCTGTCGCTGAAGATCGCGCTGCTGACGGCCACCGCATCGGTCGCGATCGGAACCTGGGCCGGTTTCGTGCTGGCCCGCATGGGGCGCTTTCGCGGCTTCACGCTGTATGCCGCGATGATCAATGCGCCGCTGGTGATTCCCGAAGTGATCCAGGGCATCTCGCTGCTGTTGCTGTTCGTCGCGATGCAGCAGACCTTCGGCTGGCCGGCCGGGCGCGGCTGGCTGACGATCTGGATCGGCCACGTGATGCTGTGCCTGTCGTTCGTCGCGGTGATCGTGCAGTCGCGCGTGAAGGAGCTCGATCGCTCGATCGAGGAGGCCGCGCTCGATCTCGGCGCGAGGCCGTGGAAGGTGTTCTTCGTGATCACGCTGCCGCTGATCGCACAGGCGCTGGTGTCCGGCTGGCTGCTCGCGTTCACGGTGTCGATCGACGACGTGATCCTGTCCGCGTTCCTGTCGGGCCCCGGCGCGACGACGCTGCCGCTCGTCGTGTTCTCGCGCGTGCGGCTCGGGCTGAATCCGGAGATGAATGCGCTCGCAACCGTGTTCATCACGGTCGTGACGATCGGCATCGTCGTCGTGAACCGCGCGATGCTGGCCCGCGAGCGGCGGCAGGCGCGCGACGCGCGTGCGCGGCTCGCGGCATCCGCACCGGATGCGCCGGCCTCGCCGCCTGCTTCGTCGCCTGCCTTGCCGCCCGCGCGTTCGCCGGCCGCGCCCCGTTGCACGACCGCGTACCGCATCCCACGAAGTGACGAACGACAAGGAGACATGCGATGAAAAAGAAAATACTCTGCGCGCTGATCGCCGGCGCGCTGCCGGGGTTGGCTGCCGCGAATTCGAGCGCCGACCAGATCAGGGCGCTGCAGCAGCAGCTCGCGGTGTTGCAGCGGCAGATGAACGCGCTGCAATCGCAGCTCGCCGCGAAGCCGGCGGCCGCACCGGTTTCGTCGAACGCGGCGGCCGGTGCGGCGCCGGCCGACCCGTCCGTGCCCGGCTACGGGCAGGCGCCGGCCGTGCTGAGCAACGACGACGTGTCGGAAATCCGGCAGCAGGTCGCGAACCAGCAACTGAAGGTCGACTCGCTGACCGATGCCGCGCGCACGGGCCCGATCGCAGGGCTGTCGGTGACCGGCTACCTCGACCCGACTTACGTGTACAACCGTGGCGGCGGCACGTCGTCGTTCCAGTTCGCGAACCATGAGAACGCCTACACCTATTACAACAGCACGTTCGGCGACGTATTCCTCGACATCAAGAAGACGTTCGGCGTTGGCCCGACCGCGCCGTCCGCGGAAATCACGCTGATGCCGAACCGCGGCGCGGGCCTGTCGATGATGACGGGCAGCGGCGCGAGTGGGCTCAACATCGTGAACACGGCGGTCGTCACGGTGCCGCTGTCGGGCACGACGTCATTCGTCGGCGGGCTGGTGCTCGGCTTCGGCGGCTACGAGTACCAGCAGTCGAACCAGATGCTCGCGCTCACGCACAACCTGTTGTACGACTTCTCCGATCCGGGCTCGTCGATCGGCGCGGGCATCAATTATCAGAGCGCGGACGGCCACTGGGCGTGGAAGTTCTTCGTCGGCAACGAGCAGTTCCGCAGCGCGGGCGCGGTTACGCAGACCGGCGTGAACGCGCTCGGCGACCCGATCACGACGAGCAACAAGGTACCGACCTTTACCGCGCGCGTCGACTACATGCACGGCAGCGCGCTCGACGTCGGCGGCTCGATCAACATCGGCCGCCAGACGCTGGTGAGCGCGATCGATCCGGCGACCGGCAACGTGCGCTACGGCGTGGGCGGCAACGCGCCGAGCGCGTACGGCGCGTTCTTCTTCGGCGAAGCCGACGCAACCTACACGCTCGCCGATGCGCAGTACAACGCGGAGCTCGACTACGGCCAGCAGCAGCACGGCGCGTTCAACGGCGGTCTCGCGCAGTGGTTCGGGCTGTCGTTGCTCGCGCACCGCAAGTTCAATGCGCCGGTGGTCGGCCGGATGGGCGCGACGCTGCGCTACGACCTGCTCGTGAACCGGAAGAACGGCGGCGGCGGTTCGTCGATCGGCCTGAACGGCAACGGGATGGATCCGAACAACGGCTTCGGCATCGATGCGGACTGCCTCGCGATGTCGAAGGCGAACGGCGGCGTCGGCTTCGAGTGCACGGGCGCGACGCGGCAGGCCGCCGCGTTCGACCTGCTGTTCTACCCGACCCAGCAAGTGACGGTGAAGGTCGAGTACCGGCACGACTGGGCGAGCAACAAGGTCTTCCTGCGTCACGACGGGTCGTATGCGAAGTCGAACGACCTTCTCGCCACCCAACTCATCTACGCGTTCTGACGCGACGCCGTTCGCGAGTCTTACTCATGCTCAAGTTCAAGAAGCAGCAACATGTTCAGTCGTACTATGCAGCGACAGTCAACGAGCGCGTGCGCCATCCGTCGCTCGACGGGGCCGTGGCCGCCGACGTCTGCGTGATCGGCGGCGGGCTCACCGGCCTGTCCGCGGCGCTCGATCTCGCCGAGCGCGGCCATTCGGTCGTGCTCGTCGAGGCGTCGAAGATCGGCTGGGGCGCGAGCGGCCGCAACGGCGGCCAGCTGATCGCCGGCTACTCGTGCGACATCGATACGTTTTCCGCCTACCTGCCGGAGGACGACGTGCGGCGCGTCTGGGCGATGGGGCTGGAGTCGGTCGACATCGTCAGGCAGCGGGTCGAGCGTCACGGCATCGATTGCGACCTGACCTTCGGCTACGTGACCGCCGCGAACAAGCCGCGCCATGTCGACGCGCTGCGCAAGTGGCGCGATACCGCGGCGAGCCGCTTCGGCTATCGCGGCTACGAAATCGTCGAGCGCGCCGACATGCCGCGCTTCGTCGCGTCGGACCGTTACCTCGGCGGTCTCCGTTACGAAGGCAGCGGCCACCTGCATCCGTTGAACTACACGCTCGGCCTCGCGCGCGCGGCGCGCGACGCCGGCGTGACGATCCACGAGGACACGCCCGCGCTCTCGCTCGATCGAACGGCGCAGCATCATCGCGTCACATGCGCGCGCGGGCACGTGGACGCCAGCTACGTCGTGCTGGCCTGCAATGCATACCTGGGGCAGCTTGCGCCGGCGCTCGCGCGCAAGATCATCCCGGTGGCGACCTACCTGATCGCGACCGAGCCGCTCGGCGGCACGCGCGCGGCCGAAACGATGCCGGCCGATGCGGCGATCAGCGACTGCAATTCGGCGCTCGACTATTTCCGGCTGACGCGCGATCGCCGGCTGCTGTGGGGCGGCAAGGCCAGCAGCTCGACGCGCACGCCGCGCGACCTCGTGGCCGCGATGCGGCGCGACATGCTGAAGACGTTCCCGCAGCTTGCCGACGTGCGGATCGACTACGCATGGGGCGGCCTGATCGACGCGACGATGAATCGCGCGCCGCATTTCGGCCGGCTCGAGCCGACCGTGTACTTCGCGCAGGGATTTTCCGGGCATGGCGTCAACGTGACGGGCCTCGCGGGGCGGCTGATCGCGGAAGCGATCGATGCGCAGGCCGCGCGCTTCGACCTGTTCGGCCGGATTCGTCATCGCGACTTCCCGGGCGGACGCCTGTTGCGCACGCCGCTGCTCGCGCTCGCGATGGCGTGGCACCGGACGATGGACCTGCTTTGACCCGCGCAGGCCGGCCCGCCCGGCCGCGCGGCACCGCAACGTTTCGACACACTCATGCCCAGGAGGCACTCATGACCAACATCACGAATCTCGTCGACCTGATGCGGGCACCGGCCAAGCTCACGCAAAGCCGCGTGCCGAGCGGACTGCTGCTCGACGGCGACCCGGTGCAGACGCTGTCGCATCATTACATCAGCCCGTGCGGGCAGTTCAGTTGCGGGATCTGGGCATGCACGCCCGGCCGCTGGACGATCGCCTACGACGAGTCGGAGTACTGCGAAATGCTGAGCGGCGTCGCGATCGTGCGCGACGCGGACGGCCGCGAACGCGTGCTGCGCGCCGGCGACCGGTTCGTGATCCCGCCGGGTTTTCGCGGCACGTGGGAAGTCGTCGAGACGTGCCGCAAGATCTATGCGTCGCACGCCCCGCAGGCCGGGCAGCCGCGCGCGTAGCGCGGCCGAGTCAACCCACCCATCGAGATCAACGAGGAGCAACCCATGACCCAGGAATTGTGGCGTCTCAGCGCGGCCGAGATGGCCGCGCATGTCGCGCGGCGCGACGTGTCGGCAACCGAACTCACGCGCAGCTGCCTGCAGCGGCTTGAAGCAGTGAACCCCGTCATCAACGCGATCGTCGACGTGATGGCCGACAGCGCGTTGCAGGCAGCGTCGGAAGCCGATGCGGCGATCGCGCGCGGCGCATCGCTCGGCCCGCTGCACGGCGTGCCGGTGACCGTGAAGATCAACGTCGACACGGCCGGATGCGCGACGACCAACGGCGTGCGCGCGTTTTCGGGCCTGATCGCACAGGAGGACAGCCCGGTGACCGCGAACCTGCGCAAGGCCGGCGCGATCGTGATCGGGCGCAGCAACGCGCCGGCGTTTTCATACCGCTGGTTCACCGACAACGAGCTGCACGGCCGCACGTCGAATCCGTGGGATCCGTCGCTGACGCCGGGCGGCTCCAGCGGCGGCGCGGCTGCGGCGGTGGCCGCCGGCATCGGCGCGATCGCGCACGGCAACGATCTCGGCGGCTCGATCCGCTATCCGGCCTATGCATGCGGCGTCGCCGGGCTGCGGCCGAGCACCGGGCGCGTGCCCGCCTACAACCCGACGCAGTCGAAGGATCGCACGCTCGCCGTGCAGCTCGCGTCCGTGCAGGGGCCGCTCGCGCGCACGGTCGGCGATCTGCGCCTCGCGCTCGACGCGATGGCGGCCGGCGACGCGCGCGACGCATGGTGGATGCCGGTCACGCCGGCCGCGCGCGATGCCGCGTTCCCCGTGCGCGTCGCTGTATGCCCGGCGCTGCCGGGCGTGCCGTCCGATCCGGCGGTGGTCGACGCGATCCGGCAGGCCGCGCGCTGGCTCGAGGACGCCGGCTGCATCGTCGACGAGGCGGAGCCGCCGCGGATCGCCGAAGCGTGCGAACTGTGGCTGGATCTGGTGACCAACGAAGCGCGCAGCGGGCTCGGCGACGTGATCATGCAGCACGGCGACGCGGCGATCCGCACCGCGTTCGCGAGCCAGCGCAATCTGGCCGCGCCGCTGGACCTCGCCGGCTACATGAACGGCCTCGCGCGGCGCACCGCGCTGCTGCGCGACTGGCAGCAATTCTTCGCGCGCTATCCGCTGCTGCTGATGCCCGTGTCGTGCGCGCAGCCGTTCGCGATCGACGCCGACCTGCGCGGCGACGACGCGATGCGCGACATCGTCGACCGGCAGGGGCCGCTGCTCGCGACCGCGCTGCTCGGGCTGCCTGGGCTGTCGGTGCCGACCGGTATCCGCGACGGCGTGCCGACCGGCGTGCAGCTCGTCGCCGGACGCTTCCAGGAGGCGCTGTGTCTCGCCGCGGGCGAAGCGATCGAGGCGCGCGCGGGCATCTTCACGCCGATCGATCCGGTTCGCGGATCGTGACGCGCGACTTTTCACGAGGAAACGCATGAATCAACCGACATTCGAAGACTGGCAGGCCCGCGCGGCCGTGCTGCGGATCGAAGGGCGCGCATTCGTCGACGGCGAAGCGCGCCATGCGCAAGCCGGCGCGACCTTCGCCTGCGTGAGCCCGATCGACGGCTGCGTGCTCGCGCACGTGGCCGATTGCGGCACCGGCGACGTCGACTTCGCGGTCGCGGCCGCGCGCCGCGCGTTCGACGCGCAGGTCTGGGCCGGCATGAATCCGCGTGCCCGCAAGGCCGTGCTGCAGCGCTGGGCCGCGCTGATGCGCGAGCACCTCGACGAGCTCGCGCTGCTCGAGACGCTCGACACCGGCAAGCCGATCGCCGATACCACGGCGATCGACGTGCCGGCCGCCGCGCATTGCGTCGACTGGTATGCGGAAGCGATCGACAAGGTCGGTGGCGAGGTCGCGCCGGCCGACCGTCATCTCGTCGGGCTCGTCACGCGCGAGCCGATCGGCGTCGTCGCGGCCGTCGTGCCGTGGAATTTCCCGCTGCTGATGGCCGCGTGGAAATTCGCGCCGGCGCTCGCGGCCGGCAACAGCGTGGTGCTCAAGCCGTCGGAGAAATCGCCGCTGACCGCGATCCGCGTCGCGCAGCTCGCGTGCGACGCCGGCGTGCCGCCGGGCGTGTTCAGCGTCGTGCCGGGCGGCGCGGAGCCGGGCAGGGCGCTGGCGCTGCATCGCGAGGTCGACTGCATCGCGTTTACCGGGTCGACGCGCACCGGGCAGCAGATCATGGCGTGCGCCGCGCAGTCGAATCTGAAGCGCGTATGGCTCGAACTCGGCGGCAAGTCGCCGAACATCGTGCTGCCCGATTGCCCCGATCTCGACCGTGCCGCGCAGGCGGCCGCCGACGCGATCTTCTTCAACATGGGCGAAGTGTGCACGGCGGGTTCGCGCCTGCTCGTGCATCGCGACATCAAGGATGCATTCGTCGCGAAGCTGGTCGACGCGTCGCGGCGCTTCGCGCCCGGGCATCCGCTCGACCCTTCGGTGACGATGGGGGCGATCGTCGATCGCGCGCAGCTCGATCGCGTGATGGGCTATATCGGCCTCGGACGCGACGAGGGCCGCCTCGTGACGGGCGGCGCGCGCGTGCGCGAGGAGACGGGTGGGTTCTATGTCGAGCCGACGGTATTCGAGGTGAAGCCAGATGCGAAGATTGCGCGGGAGGAGATCTTCGGGCCCGTGCTGTCGGTGATCGCATTCGACGACGTCGACGAAGCCGTTCGCATTGCCAACGACACCGAGTACGGGCTCGCGGCGGCTGTATGGTCGGCCGATCTCTCGACCGCGCATGGGGTTGCGCGGCGCCTTCGTGCAGGCACCGTGTGGGTCAACTGCTACGGCGACGGCGGCGACGACATGAACTTCCCGTTCGGCGGCTACAAGCAGTCGGGCAACGGCCGCGACAAGTCGCTGCATGCGCTCGACAAGTACACCGAGCTCAAATCGACGATCGTGCGGTTGTAGGGTCGTCGTGTCCGGCGCGACGCGCGGCCTGGGCAACGAGGCCGCGCGTCGCGCGCATCCTGCTGAGCGGCTTACTGCTCCGCGCCCTCCGCATCCGCCGTTTCGCCGAGGAACCCGCCGCTCTGGTGCGCCCACAGCGCCGCATAAATGCCGCCCGCCTGCAGCAACTGCTGGTGCGTGCCTTCCTCGACGATGCGCCCTTCGTCGAGCACGATCAGCCGGTCCATCGCCGCGATCGTCGACAGCCGGTGCGCGATCGCGATCACCGTCTTGCCGCTCATCAGCGTGTCGAGGCTGCGCTGGATCGCGACTTCGACCTCGGAATCGAGCGCGCTGGTCGCTTCGTCGAGCACGAGGATCGGCGCGTTCTTGAGCATCACGCGCGCGATCGCGACGCGCTGCCGCTGGCCGCCCGACAGCTTTACGCCGCGCTCGCCGACCTCGACGTCGTAGCCGCTGCGGCCGTGGCGATCGCGCAGCCGGTCGATGAACTCGGACGCCTCGGCGCGCACGGCCGCATGCTGCATCTCGTGCTCGGTCGCGTCGGGGCGCCCGTACAGCAGGTTCTCGCGCATCGTCCGGTGCAGCAGCGACGTATCCTGCGTGACCATACCGATCGCGCTGCGCAGGCTGTCTTGCGTCACGTGCGCGATGTCCTGCCCGTCGATCCGGATCGTGCCGCCGCCCACGTCGTAGAAACGCAGCAGCAGGTTCACGAGCGTCGACTTGCCGGCGCCCGAGCGGCCGATCAGGCCGATCCGCTCGCCCGGACGGATCGTCAGGTTCAGCCCGTCGAACACCGCGCGATCGTTGTCCTCGTGCGCGAACTGCACGTTGTCGAACACGATCTCGCCGCGCTGTACCGTGAGCGGCTTCGCGTCGGGCGCGTCGACCACGCTGTGCACCTTCGTCAGCGTGTTGATGCCGTCCTGGATCGTGCCGACGTTCTCGAACAGCTCGGTCATCTCCCACATGATCCAGTGCGAGTAGCTCGACAGGCGCAGCGCCATCGCGATCACGGCCGCGACGACGCCCGCGCTCGCGTCGCCGTGCATCCACAGATACAGCGCGAGCCCGGCCGAACCGACCAGCAGCAGCGTCGACAGCAGATGGTTGACGACCTCGAACGCGCTGACGAGCCGCATCTGCGTGTCGCCGGTCGCCTTGAACGCTTCCATCGCGCGCCGTGCGTGGTCGGCTTCCCGCCGCGTGTGCGAGAACAGCTTCACGGTCGTGATGTTCGAATACGCATCGGTGATGCGGCCCGTCATCAGCGCGCGCGCATCGGCCTGCCGGCTGCCGACGGCACCCAGGCGCGGCACGAAATACGCGCATGCCGCGCCGTAGCTGAGCGCCCACAGCACGAGCGGAATCATCAGCCGCCAGTCGAAGCTCGCCGCCAGCACGAGAATGCCGATCAGGTAGGCGGTGACGCCGATCACGACGTCGACCGACATGAACAGCGCGTCGCGCACCGCGAGCGCGGTCTGCATGATCTTGGTCGTCACGCGGCCCGCGAACTCGTTCGCGTAGAACGACAGGCTCTGGTCGAGCATCAGCCGGTGAAACAGCCAGCGCAGCCGCATCGGGAAGTTGACCGCGAGCACCTGGTGCTTGACCATCGTATGCAGGGCAATCAGCGGCGCGCTGCCGGCGAGGATCGCCGCGAAACCGGCGAGCGCGCCGAAGTGGCGGCCGCCGAATTCCGCCGGCGTCGCGGACGACAGCCAGTCGACCACGCGGCCCATCATCGCGAACAGCGCGGCTTCGTACGCGGCCAGCGCGGCCGACGTCAGCGCGATCAGCAGGATCCAGCCGCGCGCGCCTTTCGTGCACGCCCAGACGAACGAGAAGAATCCCCGCGGCGGCGTGACGGGATCTTCGAGCGGGAAAGTCGGCAGGCGCCGTTCAAACCACGAATACATTGAGACCTCTCCTTGATGCGGCCACGTCGATCGGCGCGGCCCGTATTGCCCGTTTCAGGCGCGGCGCCATGGGTGGCGGCGCCGTATTGCACATGTGTTCACTGCGACCGGATCCACGCCTCGATCGGGCCGAGCGTACCCGGCGCATACGCGCGGCGCCCGAGCGCCATGTAAAGCCACGTCTTCCACTTCGGCCAGTCGGACTCGAGCTGGTAGTCGAACCAGCCGGCGCGCAGCAACGCATGCGTCGCGCCGGGCACGACTACCGCGCGCCGGTCGGGCCGGTGCGCGAACGCGTGCGCATAAGCGTTCGCCTCGTCGGCCGGATCGACGTTGCGATCCAGCGCGCCCCACACGGCCAGCACGGGCCCCTGCATCGTCGCGAGCGCCTGCGATGCGTCTTCCAGGTAGTTGCGCGCGATGAAGCCGAAGCGGTGCGGCTCGATGTCGGGGCGGCGGCGCGGATCGGCCGGCATGTCCGCTTGACCGAAGATCGCGTCGTTGCTGCGTCGCTCGGCGGCCAGTGTCGCATCGATTCGATCCGGCTGCAGGCCGGTTGCCTGGAGCTGCTGTCGCGTCAGGTAAGTGCCTTGCCGGCGCCAGCTGACGGCGCCGCCGACGATCACCGAGAATGCGGGCCGCACGGCATTCGCGACGCGCGGAACGACCCAGCCGCCCTGCGAGAAGCCGAGCAAGCCGATCTTGTGCGCGGGCCCGGCGGCGGCGCGCACGCGTGCCATTGCCGCGATCGTTTCGTTCGCGCGATCCTGCATCGATTGCGCGAGCCAGTCGCCGCCGCTGCGGCCGGTGCCTTGCTTGTCCCATGCGAACACGCCGATGCCGGCATCGAGCAGGCTGTTGACGAGCGGCAGCATCGCGTCGTCCGAGAAGCGCGTGCGCGGCCCGTCGCCGTGGACGAGCAGCACGATCGGCGCGTCGGGCGCACCGGCCGGCAGCGCGAGCGTGCCGACGAGGCCGGCGTCGCCGGCGCGGAACGTGAGCGTCGACGCGTTCGTGTCTTTCAACTCGAAATCGGACAGGCCGCGCAACGCAAGCCCGCCGGCCGCGACGAGCACGAGCACGAGCACGAGCACGAGCACGAGCACGAGCAGTGCGAGTGCGACGCCGGCAATGACGATTCGTTTCAAGGGGCCCTCTGACCGGTGGTGTGAATCGGATAATGCAAACCCGCAGGCGGCACATGCATGAGCACGGTGCCTTGACGCCTGCGGGCCGTCGCGATGATAATAGATCGACTGATCAGTCTAATAAAGATTTGAGCCATCGTCGAGCCCGGAGTTCCCGTTGAGAAAGATCGATCCTGAAAGAGTGGAAGCGAAGCGGCGCCAGATCCTGGATGCCGCGATCGACTGTTTTGCGCGCGACGGCTTCCATGCGACGTCCACCGCCGCGATCTGCAAGGCGGCCGGGATGAGCCCCGGCAACCTGTTTCACTATTTCCCGACGAAGGCGGCGATCATTGAGGCGGTCGCACAGGACGACCAGCGCGAGATGGCCGAGCTGTTCGCGCGGCATGCGGACGCCGACGATGCGCTGACCGCGATCGAGGGCATCGCGCTGGCGTTGATGGAGCTGTCGAGCGATCCCGTCTATGCGCGCATCTGCGTCGAGACCGCGGCCGAGGCGACGCGCAATCCGGATGTCGCCGCGCTGTTCGCGGCGAACGAGGCGCAGGTGAAAGGGCGAATGGTCGCGCTGATCAAGCGCGGGGTGGCTCAGGGGACGATCGACGGGAGCCTTAAGCCCGATCTCGTCGCAACCTGGCTGCTGGCGCTTGCGGAAGGCGCGGTCGGGCGCGTGGTGTTCGAGCCGGGGTTCAAGCCGCGCGCGCATCGCGCGATGTTGCGGACGATCATTCAGCGGATGTTGCGGCCGCAGTGACGGGATGACGCTGACTTGTCGATTCGTGCGGGGCACCCGCCGGGCGAGCGTTGGCGGCGGAGCCCGATCGAAGGGCATCGGAAGCATCGCATCGCGCCCCCAAAAAACTGCTTGACTGTCTATCTACGAGTAGATAAAGTTCGATCCATGGAAACGAAACCGACCGTCCGCGAACAGATTCTCGACCACGCGATCACGTTGATGATGCTGCGCGGTTACAACGGCTTCAGCTATCGAGACCTGTCCGACCTGGTGGGCGTGAAGACGTCGAGCATCCACTACTATTTCCCGTCGAAGGACGATCTCGTGCTGGAAGCCGTGGCGGCCTACAGCGGCGAAGTCGTCGCGGCCATGCGGACGATCGATCCGGCATTGCCGGCCGACGTGAAGCTGAGCCTGTACACGAAGATGTTCGGCCGGACGCTCGGCGACGGCAACCTGATCTGCCTGTGCGGGATGCTCGCGGCCGACATCGAAACGTTGCCGGAGAACGTGCGGCAGGCCGTGCAGGCGTTCTTCAAGGCCAACGAGCGCTGGCTGGCGGAATTGCTGGCGCAGGGTGCGAAGGAAGGCACGCTGCAGTTCAGCGGCGAGCCCGAAACGGCGGCGCGCACGTTGTACGCGGCGTTCCAGGGCAGCGTGTTGGCCAGCCGGCTGTTTCACACGCGGGCGCGTCTCGAGGATGTCGAGGCCGTCTGGAAAACGCGGTCTTGACGGACGGCGCAAGCGGTCGGGCGGTTCGCCGCCTTTTTATTGAATCTCGTTGTCTATCTTTCGATAGATAGATAAATGGTGCAGGTGGTCAATCCATCTGCATTTTTTTGGGGATATTTATCTATCTATGAGTAGATAAATAAGCGCGGTGCCAGCGGAGAAGCAGCCGGCACGCGCTCCCCGGTTCGAAGGTTGTTTCACTCACTCGTTGAAAAGGAGTCTGTCATGTCGATCGAAAACGTGCTGTACCGCGCCCATGCAAAAGCCACCGGCGGCCGTGACGGCCGTGCGACCGTGCCCGAAAGCGGCCTCGACCTGAAGCTGACCACGCCGCGCGAACTCGGCGGTGCGGGCGGCGCAGGCGCGAATCCCGAGCAACTGTTTGCCGCCGGCTACAGCGCGTGCTTCATCGGCGCGATGAAGTTCGTCGCCGCCCGCGACAAGATCGCGATGCCCGCGGACGCCGCCATCGAAGGCAGCGTCGGCATCGGCGCGATCCCGAACGGTTTCGGCATCGAAGTCGAACTGAAGATCTCGCTGCCGGGCCTCGATCGCGACACCGCACAGACGCTGATCGACCGTGCGCACGTCGTCTGCCCGTATTCGAACGCGACGCGCGGAAACATCGACGTGACGCTCACGCTCGCCTGATCGATCGCACTGCGAATCATCCATCGTCGTTCACCGCAAAACCAAGGAGTTGCACCATGAAGATCGTCAAGCCGCTGCTGATCGCCGCCGCCGTCGCAGCCGCGCTGTCCACCGCACCTGCCGCATTCGCCGCCGGCGCCGATACCGTCCGTCCCGATACGGTGACGAGCGGGTTCCTCGCCGCGCTGAACGGCCAGAAGGGCCCGGGTCTCGAAACGTTGAGCCCCGCGAAGGCACGCCAGGTGCTGGTCGACGCGCAGAACGGCGGGAAGGTCGATCTGTCGGGCATCGACGTGTCGAACCGCACGATCGAACAGGACGGCCTGTCGGTGCCGGTCACGATCGTCCGCCCGCAGGGCGCGACGGGTACGCTGCCGGTGTTCATGTTCTTCCACGGCGGCGGCTGGATTCTCGGCGATTTCCCGACGCATGAACGCCTCGTGCGCGATCTCGTCGTGCAATCGGGCGCCGTCGCGGTGTTCGTGAACTACACGCCGTCGCCGGAAGCGCATTACCCGGTCGCGATCAACCAGGCGTATGCGGCGACGAAGTGGGTGGCCGCGCACGGCGCCGAGATCGGCGTCGACGGCAGCCGCCTCGCGGTGGTCGGCAACAGCGTCGGCGGGAACATGGCAGCCGTCGTGTCGCTGATGGCGAAGGACAAGGGTGGCCCGGCGATTCGCTTCCAGGGCCTGCTGTGGCCTGTCACGGATCACGACTTCAACACGGGCTCGTACAACGCGTATCAGCAGGATCACTTCCTGACGCGGCCGATGATGAAGTGGTTCTGGGACGCCTATACGAAGAACGAAGCGCAACGCAACGAGATCTACGCGTCGCCGCTGCGCGCGAGCGTCGCGCAGTTGAAGGGCCTGCCGCCCGCGCTGATCCAGGTCGCGCAGTTCGACGTGCTGCGCGACGAGGGCGAAGCGTACGGCCGCAAGCTCGATGCGGCCGGCGTGGAAGCGACGATCACGCGCTACGACGGCACGATCCATGATTTCGGTTTGCTGAACGCACTGGCCGCGGATGCGCCGACGAAGGCCGCGATGAAGGCAATGGCGAATGAAATCGCGACGCGGTTGAAGTAACGCGGCGGATGGTCGTTCGAACGTGAGCGACAAGGCGGCGGGCGCATGCCCGCCGTTTTTGCATCAAGGTGACGGGCGAGCCGACGCGCCCGCAGGTCCGGCAAGCGTGTCAGATCCCGCGCCCTAGGCGAAGTTGGTACGATCACGCGTATCGTTCACGCCGGCGCCTCAAGCCGCCGGCCATCGGTCGCACGGCCGCTCGGCTGCACGGCATCGCGGCCACGTTCGGGAGAAGCGGTTCATGCTGCAGGCGTTCGCGGTCTTGTTGATTTTCCAGTGTCTCGGGGAAGGCGTGTCCTACCTGTTCGGGCTGCCGGTGCCGGGCCCGGTGATCGGCATGCTGCTGCTGTTCGGCTTCGTGATGCTGCGCCCGCAGGTGGCCGACGCGATCGAGCCGACCGCGCTCGAGCTGCTGCGCCACCTGTCGCTGCTGTTCGTGCCGGCCGGCGTCGGCATCATGGTGTCGGCCGACCGCGTGCGCGGCGACGCGGTCGCGGTCGTCGTCGCGCTGGCCGTCAGCACCACGCTTGCGATCGCCGTGACGGCGCTCGTCACGCGCGCGCTGCTGCGGCGCCAGCGGCGCGCGGGCGGCACCGCGGAGGGCACGCAATGACGGCCTTCCCGAAACTCGGCGCGATCTGGGTCTATCTCGCCGCGAGCCCGTTGCTGGGCCTGACCATCACGCTGGTCGCCTACCTGTTCGCGCAGGCCGTCTATGCGCGCTCGCGCTTCAACCCGCTCGCGAACCCCGTGCTGATCGCGGTCGCGGTGATCGTCGCGCTGCTGACGATCACGCATACGCCGTATCCGACGTATTTCGAAGGCGCGCAGTTCGTCCACTTCCTGCTCGGCCCCGCGACCGTCGCGCTCGCGCTGCCGCTGTACCGGCAGTGGCCGAAGCTGCGGCGTACCGCGCTGCCGCTGCTGGTCGGCCTGCTCGCGGGTTCACTGACCGCGATCGTGTCGGCAGTCGGCATCGCCACGCTGTTTGGTGCGTCGCACCAGACGATCGCGTCGCTCGCGCCGAAATCGGCGACGACGCCGATCGCGATGGCCGTCGCCGCGGAGATCGGCGGCATTCCGTCGCTGACCGCCGTGCTCGTGATCTCGACCGGGATCTTCGGCGCCGTCTGCGCACGCGGGATCCTCAACGTGCTGCGGGTCGACGAGCCGGCCGTGCGCGGCTTCGCGCTCGGCGTCGCGTCGCACGGGATCGGCACCGCGCGTGCGTTCCAGGTCGGCGAGGAGGCCGGCGCGTTCGCCGGGCTCGGGATGGGGCTGAACGGCGTGCTGACGGCGTTCGTCGTGCCGATCCTGCTGCCGCTGCTGTCGCGCTGGATCTGAGCGCCGGCCGGGGGTATCGGTTTCCCTGATGGCGCGGACGCGGCGCCGCAACGACGGCGCGCGCGGTGCGCACGTATCGCTGCCGTTATCAGGAGAATTCAGGAACGCACACGGACATTTGCGCAGCGATCGGCTAACGTTGCATCGGCGCCGTTGTCGCAAGCCGTCGCATGCGCGCAGGTGTCCGACCCACAATCATCAATCAACAATCGACAAGGAGGTCCGGTCATGAAGCAGTCTCGCGTGGTTTCGGTGGCAGTAGCAGTAGCGGCGTCGTTCGGTCTGTTGTTGACCGCCGCGCCGGCGGCATACGCGCAGGATCCGGCGTCCGCGCCGACGCAGAAGCAGCTCGACAAGGCGCAGAAGAAGGCGGCGCGCAAGGCGGCCCGCGCGCGGCACGCGTCGGACCTGAAGGCGATCGGCACCGGCAGCGGCTACCGGCTGACCAACGATCAGAGCAACTATCCGCAGAACGCCGTGCAGAAGGCACCTGCGACGAAGGCGGCGCCTGCCGCGCCGGCTTCCGGGCAGTAACGCGGGAGCCCGTGCACAGCGCGAACGGCGCCGGTTCGACCGGCGCCGTTCGTTCGTGTGCGGGGCCGCGAAGCCGCGGCGTCAGGACGCGAGCTTGCTCGCGAGTTCCGCGACGTGCTTGCCCTGGTAGCGCGCGATGTCGAGTTCGTTCGCGCTCGGCTGGCGGCTGCCATCCGCGCCCGCGAGCGTCGTCGCGCCATACGGCGTGCCGCCGGTGATTTCGTTCATGTTGACGAGCCCGCTGCATGCGTACGGCACGCCCACGATCACCATCCCGTGGTGCAGCAGGGTCGAGTGGAACGACGTGATCGTCGTTTCCTGGCCGCCGTGTTGCGTGCCGGTCGACGCGAACACGCTGCCGATCTTGCCGACGAGCGCGCCCTTCATCCACAGGCCGCCGGTCTGGTCGAGGAACGTGCGCATCTGGCCGGCCATGTTGCCGAAGCGGGTCGGCGTGCCGAAGATGATCGCATCGTAGTCGGCGAGTTCGTCCACCGTGGCGACCGGTGCGGCCTGGTCGACCTTCACGCCGATCGCGCGGGCCTGGTCGACGGGAATCGTTTCCGGCACGCGCTTGAGCGCGACCTCGACGCCGGGCACCGATTGCGCGCCTTCCGCGATGTGCTGCGCCATCGTTTCGATGTGCCCGTAGGACGAGTAGTAAAGAACGAGTACCTTGGCCATGTTGCGAATCTCCGATTAAAAGGGCCCCGCGTTCAGCGGGGCCCGGTTTCCCGAACGGACCTTATGCCCATTCGGCCGTCACTTCGACCGGACGCAGGTCGAACACCAGCACTTCGGCATCCTTGCCGTCGGCAAACGTCAGCGCCTGTTCGTCGCGGATGCGCACGCCGTCGCCTTCGCCGAGCGTCGTGCCGTTGACCGTCACGCTGCCGCGTGCCACATGCACGTACGCAAAGCGGTTCGGCGCCAGTGCCAGCGTGGCGCTTTCGTCGCCGTCGAACAGGCCTGCGTAGATCCGCGCGTCCTGCCGGATCTTCAGCGAACCGGCGTCGCCGTCCGGCGATACGATGAGCGCGAGCTTGCCGCGCTTGTCGTCGGCCGCGACATTGGTCTGCTGATAGCGCGGCTCGGCACCCTTTTCGGCCGGCCCGACCCAGATCTGCAGGAAGTGGACCGGCGTTTCCGGCGAGTGGTTGAACTCGCTATGGCGCACGCCCGTGCCCGCGCTCATCAGTTGCACGTCGCCCGGCACGATCACCGAGCCGGTGCCCATCGAGTCCTTGTGTTCCAGCGCGCCGTCGAGCACGTACGACAGGATCTCCATGTCGCGGTGCGGGTGCGTGCCGAAGCCGCGGCCCGGCGCGACGCGGTCGTCGTTGATCACGAGCAGGTCGGAGAAGCCGACTTGCTTCGGATCGTAGAAATTCGCGAACGAAAACGTATGACGGGAGCTGAGCCAGCCATGCTCCGCACGGCCACGTTGGTTTGCTGCACGGATTTCGATCATGATTTTTGTCCTTGAAGTCGCCGGACCTCGGAAGTGGGCCCGGCCGTTCGTTGAGATGAATCTTAGGTCAATCGATTTGACAAATAAATGGCTGTAGAGATAATGACTGTCGCTATGGAGTGGACAATATGGAACTCAACGACCTGAGGATCTTCGTCGCGACAGTCGACGCGGGCAGCTTTACGGCGGCTGCCGACCAGCTGATGCTGTCCAAGCAGTTCGTCAGCCGGCGCACGATGGCGCTGGAGGCCTCGCTCGGCGTGCGGCTTCTGCATCGCAACACGCGCAATCTCGCGGTGACCGAATCGGGGCAGGAGTTTTATGCGCGCGCGCAGCGGATCCTCGCGGAGATCGCCGACGCCGAGCAGGCGATGTCGGTGCGCAGTACCGAGCTGCATGGGTCGCTGAAGATCAGCGCGCCGCTGTCGTTCGGGATCACGCACGTGTCGCCGCTGATCGCCGAATTCCTGTCCGCGCACCCGGCAGTGCGGCTGAACCTCGACCTGACGGACCGGCGCGTCGACCTGATCGGCGAGGGCTTCGATCTCGTGTTGCGGATCGGCTCGCTCGAGGATTCGACGCTGATTGCACGCCCGCTCGGCGCGTGGCGGATGATCGCGTGCGCGAGCCCCGCCTATCTGAAACGGCAGGGCACGCCCGGGACGCCGGCCGATCTCGCCGGCCACACGTGCCTGCTGTACGGGCGTGAGCGGCGCGTCGGCTGGGAATTCCGCGTCGACGGCGCGGCGCGCACGTTCGACGTGCAGGGGCCGCTCGTCGCGAACAACGGCGAAGTCGTGCGCGATGCGGCGATCGCGGGGCTCGGCATCGCGCTGCTGCCGCACTTCATCGTCGGCGCGGCGCTCGACAGCGGCGCGCTCGTGCCGGTGCTCGACGCGTATGCGCCGTCGCCGATCACGCTCAATGCGGTGTTTCCGCAGCATCGGGAAGGGTTCGTCACGCTGCGCACGTTCATCGGGTTTCTCGCGGAGCGGCTCCGGGAGGCTGCGCCAGCGGCGAAGGGCGGGGCGGGCCGGCGGCGGTAGCGGGCGGGTTTGCGGTGAATGGGGTGGCTATTCTCCGCAGAATTTGCGGAGAATAGTGAGGCGTGCGGTGAATTGGTGGGATAATCTCCGCATCATGAGCGGAGATTACACCTACATCTGGGAGTCGGCCGACTGGCCGGCATGGCGCTTCGACCTCCCGGCCCTCGCCACGTCGCTCGCCGACGTCAGCCGTGCGCAAGGCATGCTGGTCGGGCGACTGGCGGATATCGGCCTGTCGCTGCGCGACGAGGCCAGCCTGGCCGCGCTGACGGAGGATGTCGTCAAGACCAGCGCCATCGAGGGCGAAACCCTGAACGTCGCATCGGTCCGATCGTCGATTGCGCGCCGGCTCGGGGTCGATATCGGTGCGCTGGCGCCGGTTGATCGTCACGTGGAAGGCGTGGTCGACATGGTGCTGGATGCGACGACCCATGCGGCGGCGCCGGTTACCGAAGCCCGCCTGTTCGGGTGGCATGCGGCGCTGTTTCCGACCGGCTACTCGGGGATGTCGCGGATCACGGTCGGCGCATGGCGTACGGATGCGAGCGGGCCGATGCAGGTGGTGTCCGGGCCGATCGGCCGGCAGCGCGTGCATTTCGAGGCACCGCCTGCCGCGCGCCTGGCGAACGAGATCGCGCGCTTGCTCGCGTGGCTCAACGCCACGCCGGTCGAGCCGTTGCTGATCCGGGCCGGCCTGGCCCACCTGTGGTTCGTCACGCTCCACCCGTTCGACGACGGCAACGGCCGTATCGCGCGAGCGCTCGGGGATCTGGTCCTGGCGCGCGCCGATCGGAGCCCGCAGCGCTTCTATAGCCTGTCGGCGCAAATCCAGCGCGAGCGCAACGCGTATTACGACGTGCTGGAGCGTACGCAGCGCGGTTCGCTCGACGTCACGGAATGGCTCGCGTGGTTTCTGGACACGCTGGGCCGGGCCATCGATCACGCGCACACGACGCTCGACGCGGTCCTGGTCAAGGCGCGCTTCTGGCAGCGGCGTGCCGGCTTCGCGATGAACGAACGCCAGGTCAAGGTCATGAATCGCTTGCTCGACGGCTTCGAAGGGAAGCTCACGACTACCAAGTGGGCGGCCCTCGCGAAGTGCTCGCAAGACACGGCGCTGCGCGACATCACGGAGCTGGTCGAGCACGGTGTGCTGCGCCGCTCGTCGTCCGGCGGCCGGAGCACCAGTTACGAGCTGGTGCCGTTCGACGGCTGACGCCTGGCGCGTCATCACCGGCTTGTGCCGACCGCAGCGGATTTTCGCCGTGGTTTGCCGTCGATCATTTCCGCTCGCTGAAACGGTTGCGCCGACATCGAACGCCGATTGATCGGCGTCGCGCATTCGGGTTAGGCTTCGGCGAGCAACGGCATGCGTTGCATGCCGGGCCGGGCGCTTTTACCTCGAATGTCGCGCGCAGGTAGCTTCTACAGGCACGCGACCCAGCGACGATCCAAGCCGATGACCATCCAGAACCGATCGAATGCGCGCGGGCCAACCGCGATTCCCGCAGGTGACGCGCGGCACGCACACCTGCAATCCATCGCGATGGCCGCGCTGCTGACGTTGTTGCCGGTCGCCGCGCACGCGGCCGGCTTCGATTGCGCGAAGGCCGCTTCGCCGGCCGAGAAAGCGATCTGCGCGGACGCCGCACTGTCGAAGCTCGACGGCGACCTGGCGGCGGCGTGGAAGAAGGCGCTCGCGAAAGGCGGCGACACGGCCGTGCTGAAGGCCGCGCAGTTGAAGTGGCTCAAGCAGCGCGACCGGTGCGGCGGCGATGCGCCGTGCCTCGGTGATCGCTACCGCGAACGGCTCGCGAGCCTGAACGGCACGCCGCTGGCCGCCGATCGCTGGCAGCAGACGTGGTACCAGACGAGCGACAACCCGTCGTTCGGCGGCGTGCTGACCTTCACTGGCATGGCGCCGCGCCTGCATTTCGAGGTGGGCGGCAACAACGGCGCGAATACCGGCGGGCTCGACGGCGACATCGTGCTGCACGGCGACAGCGGCACCTATCGCAAGGACAAGTGCCGGCTCGATTTTGAGCGAAAGGGTGGACGCATCGGCGTCACGCAACACGGCGCGGATTTCGATTGCGGTGCCGGCTC
Source organism: Burkholderia catarinensis (assembly GCF_001883705.2). Lineage (GTDB taxonomy): Bacteria > Pseudomonadota > Gammaproteobacteria > Burkholderiales > Burkholderiaceae > Burkholderia > Burkholderia catarinensis. The sequence goes on along the minus strand of NZ_MDEQ02000008.1, from coordinate 312,708 downwards.
GGGTGTCTTCTACGGCGGCGAGTATGTGACCGCGTCGCAGTTCCAGGCCAAGCCGGCGGCTGACCTGCTGAGTCTCAAGGTCGTCGCCGACGCGACGCAAAACGCGACCGCGCACAAGCTGCTCGGCGCCGATTACCAGACGCTCGTCGACATCGTCAATTACAGCGCCGACGAAAAGGATCTCGACGGGCTGAACGCGCAGGTGAACGCGTACTGGGTGCGCGGCATCGCGACGACGAACGCGGCGATCGTGATGCGCCGCGGCACCGATCTGTGGATCGGGCTGCTCGTGTTCGACGCGCAGAACAAGGTCCGGATGCGCTATTACTCGAACGCGCCGACGTGGAAGAAAACCGTGCCGAAAACGATCCAGGCGTGGCACGACAATCTCGACAAGACGCTGCCGGTCGACGTGATGCAGTGAGCGGGCGCCGCCGCCCGGCACTTCTTCATGGCTTGCGCGCCGCGCGCGCCTGGGCCGGCGGAGCGGCCGATTCCCGCGTTCGCAACTCGGGCAGGACGGCACGACCGGGCCCCGTTGCGCCGTTCTCGAGCGCGTCGAGCAACGCATGCGCGGCCTGGCGCCCGATCGAGTCGGTGTCGACCCACATCGTCGTCAGCGGCGGCTGGATCTCGCGCGCGAGCGCGATGTCGTCGAACCCGGTGATCGACAATTGCGCGGGCACGTCGATGCCGAGCGCCTGCGCTTCGAGCAACGCGCCGAGCGCGAGCGCGTCGTTGCCGCAGATCACGGCTGTCGGCCGCGTCGCCGCGTCGCTGCCGGCGATCGCGCGCAGGCTCGCCCGCCCGAATGCGATCGTGGCCGCGCCTTCGTGCTGATGCACGGGGCGCACCGCGAGCCCGTATGCGGCAAGCGTGTCGTGGATGCCGCGCAGGCGGGCCTGCACGCGATCGTTGTCGGCCGACGGCTGCATGATGATCGCGAAATCGCGGTGGCCGAGGTCGAGCAGGTGAGTGGTGAGCCGTGCGAACGCCGCGCGGTTGTCGAAGCCGATGCAGCAGTGCGGGCTGTCGTCGCGATAGGCATAAGTGACGACGTACGGCACGCGGTGCATCGCGAGCAGTTCGAACAGTTCCGGCGGATACGCTTCGCCGACCAGCGACACGGCTTCCACGCCGCGCGACAGCATCGCGCGCACCTGGGCCAGCGCCTGCGCGGGATCGTAGTTCGAGCAGCCGAGGAACAGCGTGATGCCGTGCTCGGCCATGACCGCCTGCATGCCCGCGACCTGCGACGCGAACACCTGGTCGTCGAGCGTCGGAATGATCGCACCCGTGATGTGGGTGCGCGTGGACGCGAGCGCGCGGCCGGCCGCATTCGGAATCCAGTTCAGTGCAAGCGCCGCGTCGCGCACGCGCTGCTGCACGTCGGCCGACACCTTGCCCGGATCGTTGTAGACGCGCGAGACCGTCGCAGTCGACACGCCGGCCAGCTTCGCGACATCGCCGAGCACCGAGCGGCCGCTGCCGCGGCGCGCACGCGACGCGCCGCCGCGGGGCGGGGGCGTGCTCATTGGTCGTCTCCCGGCGTGGCGGTTTTGCCGGCGCCGCGCATGGTCAAAAGCGTCATTGTTTACCCTCGCTTCGTGGTGGCTTCGCTTGCTTTCCCGTTCGACCCTGTGAGAATGTAAGCGCTATCTTGACGTTGTTCCCTATTATGTCAGACACATATTCTATCCACTTCGCTGAATTTTCATCGACGACGGCCTTCACGGCCATTTTGTCCGCCGAAAATGTAAGCGGTTACATTCAGAAATGAGCTACGCCAATCCACCGCGAATCGCTGTCGTCGGCAGCGTGAACATCGACCTCGTCACGCGCGCGCCGCGCCTGCCGGTGCCGGGCGAAACGCTGCTCGGCACGGCATTCCAGACCGTTCACGGCGGCAAGGGGGCGAACCAGGCGGTCGCGGCCGCGCGCCTGGGCGCGTCGGTCGCGATGATCGGCTGCGTCGGCGACGACGCGTTCGGTGCGCGCCTGCACGACGCGCTGGCGGCGGAGTGCATCGACGTGACGCACCTGCATCGGATCGGCGGCACGGCGACCGGGGTGGCCACGATCACGGTCGACGATGGCGGCGCGAACAGCATCGTCGTCGTGCCGGGCGCGAATGCGCGTCTCGATGCCGACCGGATCGACGCGGCGCGCGAAGCGATCGCCGGGGCGGCGCTGCTCGTGTGCCAGCTCGAAGTGCCGGTCGCCACCGTGGCGCGCGCGATTGCCTGTGCATCCGCGCATCACACGCCGGTGCTGCTCAATCCCGCGCCCGCGCAACCGCTGTTCGATGCGTTGCTGGCGCGGGTCGACTACCTCGTCGTCAACGAAACCGAAGCCGAATCGCTGACCGGCATCGCCGTCGGCGACGACGCGTCGGCCGTGCGTGCGGCCGATGCGCTGTGCGCGAAGGGCGTCGGCAACGTGCTGGTCACGCTCGGGGCGCGCGGCGTCTGCTGGCGCGGCAGCGCAGGGAACGGCCGCCATCGTGCGATGACGGTGGTCGCCGTCGACACGACCGCGGCCGGCGACACGTTCGTCGGCGGGTTCGCGGCGGCGCGGGCGAACGGCGCGTCGATGGACGACGCGATCGGCTTCGGCCAGCGTGCGGCCGCGATCAGCGTCACGCGCTACGGCGCGCAGACGTCGATCCCGACGCGCGACGAAGTGGCACCTATGGATTCCTGAATTCCGCATGCGACGGAACGGCCGGACCTGGCCAATACCAGTGACATGGAGACAATCGACATGAACGAGCACCAAACTATTCCGCACACGCCGCCACGGATCCGGCGCGGGCAACGCATCGCGCTCGCGCTGTTGATGGCGAGCGGGATCGTCAACTATCTCGATCGCGGCACGCTGGCCGTCGCGAGCTCGGCGATCCGCGGCGATCTCGGCTTGTCGCTTTCGCAGATGGGGCTGCTGCTGTCCGCGTTCTCGTGGAGCTATGCGCTGTGCCAGTTCCCGGTCGGCGGGCTCGTCGACCGCATCGGCCCGCGCCGGCTGCTCGGCATCGGGCTAATCGTCTGGTCGTTCGCGCAGGCGGCGGGCGGCATCGTGTCGACGTTCGGCTGGTTCATCGTCGCGCGCATCGCGCTCGGCATCGGCGAGGCGCCGCAATTCCCGTCGGCCGCGCGCGTGGTGAGCAACTGGTTTCCGCTGCGCGCACGCGGCACGCCGACCGGGATCTTCAATGCCGCGTCGCCGCTCGGCACCGCGCTCGCGCCGTTGCTGCTGTCGATCGTCGTCGCGTCGTTCGACTGGCGCTGGGCATTCATTGCGACGGGCGCGCTCGGCCTCGTCGTTGCTGTCGTGTGGTTCGCGCTGTACCGCGATCCGGTGCGTGCGCAACTGACCGCAGCCGAGCGCGGCTATCTCGATGCCGACGCGCAGAGCCCGGTCGCGGCGCCTAAACTGACCTTCGGCGAATGGCGCAGCCTGTTCTCGCACGGCACGACCTGGGGGATGCTGATCGGCTATTTCGGCTCCGTGTACCTGAACTGGGTGTACCTGACCTGGCTGCCGGGCTACCTGACGATGGAGCGGCACATGAGCCTGATCCGGACCGGGTTTGCCGCGTCGGTGCCGTTCCTGTGCGGGTTCATCGGCTCGCTGGTCGCCGGCTGGCTGTCGGATCTGATCACGCGCCGCAGCCGTTCGCCGGTCGTGAGCCGGCGCAATGCGGTGGTGGTCGCGATGCTCGGGATGGTCGCGTTCACGATTCCGGCCGCGCTCGTGCAAAGCAACACCGTTGCGCTCGCCTGCATTTCGGTCGTGATCTTTCTCGCCAACGCGGCGTCGGCCTGCTCGTGGGCGCTCGCGACGGCAGCCGCGCCGCCGAGCCGCATCGCGTCGCTCGGCTCGATCCAGAATTTCGGCGGTTTCATCGGCGGCGCGCTCGCGCCGATCCTGACGGGCGTCATTGCGCAGAAGTGGTCGTTCGTGCCGGCGCTGCTGACTGCCGCGGCGATCGCGTTCGCGGGCGCGATGGCCTACCTGCTGCTGGTGCGCAAGCCGATTCCCGAGCAAGCCGCGAACGCGGCGCCCGGACCGTTGCCGGCCTGAGCATGCAGCTGCCCCACGCATTCACTGAAGCAAGGAGAAACAGATGCAACACCCGCAGCAATCGAACGTGACCATCGAGGGAATCGTGCCGGTCATGCTGACGCCGTTCGACGACGCCGGCGCGATCGACTACGCAGGGCTCGAGCGGCTGATCGAATGGTATCTGACGCACGGCGCGGATGCGTTGTTCGCGGTGGCGCAATCGAGCGAGATGCAGTTCCTGAGTCTTGCCGAACGCGCGGAACTCGCGCGCTTCGTGGTCGAGCGGGTGGCCGGGCGCGTGCCTGTCGTCGCGTCCGGGCACATCAGCGACGATCCCGACGCGCAGGCCGCCGAGCTGTGCGCGGCGGCCGATTCGGGCGCGCAGGGCGTCGTGCTCGTGACCAACCGGCTCGATCCGCAGCGCAAGGGCAGCGCCGCGTTGCTCGATCATCTGCACCGGCTGCTCGCCCGACTGCCGTCGGATCTGCCGCTCGGCCTGTATGAATGTCCGGCGCCTTACCGGCGGCTCCTGTCCGATGACGAACTGCGCGCGTGCATCGACACGGGCCGGTTCGTGATGCTCAAGGACGTGAGCTGCGACCTGGCGACGGTGAAGCGGCGCGTCGCGCTCGCCGAGGGCTCGCCGCTGAAGATCCTGAACGCGAACGCCGCGATTGCATGGGACGCGATGAAGGCCGGTTCAGCCGGCTTCAACGGCGTGTTCACCAACTTCCATCCGGATCTTTACCGGTGGTTGCGCACGCAAGGACACACGAACCCGGCGCTGGCCGACGAGCTCTCGACGTTCCTGGTCGTCTCGGCGGTGTCGGAGGCGCTGGGGTACCCGGCGCTCGCGAAGCTCTATCACCAGCGGATCGGCACCTTCGCGTCGATCCGTTGTCGCGCGATCGACTACGACGTGCGTGAACGGTTCTGGGCGCTCGATGCGGTGCTCGACAAGATCGTCGCCGGAACCGAGCATTTCCGCCGGCGCATCGCCGCGCAATAACACATGCCGCGCGCCGCGAGCGGCGCGCGACTGCATCATTCGCGATCGCGCCGACAACGGACACGCGATCGCGCCCGCAGCCGCACCGTGCGCCAGCCGGCCGGCCAGTCTCGATCCCCATCCCCCATCGTCACAAACGGCGTCGCGCGTCGCCATGAAACCGACGCGCGGCTCGCCCGTTTCACCAGGGCCGACTACCCGTCGGCGCATTTCCCGCGACGCGAGAGAAAAGCACACAAATCTGCGCAATTCTCCCTATCGTTTCTTGTAATGGTTCGTAATATTATGCCGCGGAGCGTTTTTTACCGATGAACCGTTGACTCCGCATTCGCCTCCCATGCAACACGTGACGACGACAAGCCAGCCACCGATCCTGGCGGCACCGGTTGATGCCATGCTGCACGCCGCGATCGACGAGGTCGTCCACCGGAGCGTATCGGAAGCGACGACGCGCAGCGGCTACATGCGCTGTGCCGACTATGCGATCGTCGGCGCGCAGGTGCTGACGCTGCTGACGGGCAAGCCTTACCGGCCGTTCGCGGGCGGCGAAGTGCTGGATTTCGGCGGCGGCAACCTGTATGCGCTGTGCACGACGCGCGAGCGGCGCCGCACCGCGCGGCACCTGTCGCAACTCGCGCGGTATCACTGCTGGATCGAAGCGCGTCACGACGACGTCGGCGGCCGCGCGCGCAAGGAGATCGTCGATTTCACGCTGCGCCACGACGAGACCGTCGCGGACAATCTGGGGATGCCGTTCGCCCGCGCGTACCAGGCGTATTTCTGGGGCTGGGACGACGAGCACGCGGTACCGGCCGAGCTGCACGATCATCCGGCATTCGCGAAGCAAGGCCCCGTGTGGCGCTGGGCCGAGCGCGAATGCACGTCGCTGCTGCGCGCGTACGAGCGCGAGCGGCCAGGCTATTTCGGGCGTCAGGTGTCGCGTGCGCTCGACTTGTTCGGCGATCGCGTCGAAGGTCTCGGCTGACGGCAAGCTTGTTGCGGGCGAACCGGGGCAACGAACCCGGCGAGCGCTTGCGCATCGCCGGGCATGGACGACGTCGCCACGCGCTACGCCGCGCGCGGCGGCGCGAGCCGGTCGATCCATCGACCGGAGGCCGCCGGCGCGGTCATCGCGCCGCCCGGCCGCTCACTTGTTCGACAGCGCACCGCTGCTGTTTGCACCGCCGAACAGCCGCGTCAGGTACTGCGTGTTCGAATTCATCTTGGCCATCAGCGTGTTGAGCGCCGTGAACTGCGCCTGGTACTGCCTGGTCAATTGCGCGGCGTAGTCGGACAGGTTCGACTGCTGCTGCGTGACGCGCTTCAGATCGGCGTTCAGCGCGTTGGTACGCACGTCGATCATCCCGTCCTTCTTCGTGAAGTGCGTGATCTGCTCGGCCAGGCGCGTGCCGATCCCGTTCGTCGGGTTGAACAGGCGCGCGACCCCCGACGGGTTGGCGGACAGCGCGCTGTCGAGCTTCGCGCTGTCGACGTTCAGCGTGCCGTCCTTCTCGAGCTTGATGCCGATCGACAGCAGGTTCATGTGCCCGTTGCCCTTTTCGTTGACGGCGCCGCTGTCGACGCCGCGCGCGACGATCGACGCGAGCGAGTTGCGGATCGTGTTCAACGTCGAATCGCCGATCAGCGCGCCCTGCGCGTTCGCCCCTTCCGTATAGCTCGTCAGCGCGCCCATTGTCTTGACGACCGTGTTGTACAGGTTCGCGAAATTCGTGATCGTCGCCGCTTGCGACTTCGTGTCGGTGCTGACCGTCAGCGTCTGCGTATCGGTCGCGCTGATCGCGGCCGCCGACAGGTTCAGCGTGATGCCGGTCAGCACACCCGACACAGCGTTGCTCGCGCTGGTCGACGCGATCCCGTTGAGCGTGAACTTCGCGTCCTGCGCGACGGCGCTCTGCCGCCACGCGGCCGCGCCGTTCGCCGAATCGATCTTCGATGCGCCGCCGGACGTGTCGGCCGTCGACGTGACGCCGAGGTTCGACAGCCCGCTGTCGTTGGACACGTTGCCGACCGCGACGCTGATCGCGTTCGCCGAGCCTGTTTTCGACGACGCGAGCACGAGGTGCGCGCCGTCCGTGCCGTTGATGACCGTCGCGCTGATCCCCGGGTTGCCCGATGCGGTGTTGATCGCGGCCGCGATGCCCGACAGCGTGTTGTTCGTGCTGCCGACCTCGACCTTGAACGACTGGCTGCCGAGCGACAGCGTCAGCGTGCCGGTGCCGAGCGCCTTGCTCCCGTTGAACCCCGACGAGGACAGCGCCTGCGCGGTTGCGATCTGCGTGACGCCGACGGTGTAGGTGCCGGCGACCGCGCCCGCACCCGCCGTCGCGGCCAGGCCCTTGCCGCTCGCGACGGCGTTGAACGTCGACTGCAGCCCGCCGTTCTTCAGCGACGTCAGGCCCGCCTCGAGCGCGCCCAGTGCCGACGACAGCGCGCCGAATGCGGAAATCCGCGTGGTGCCGGTCGCTTGCGACGCGGCAAGCGTCGCGGCCCGGCCGGCCGTCTTCGCGTTCACCAGCGTCTTGACGAGCGTGCCGACGTCCATCGACGGATTGCCGGTCGAGCCGTTGATGATCGATTGCGCCGCCTGTTGCATCAGGCTGTTCGCGCTCGCTCCGCTGTTCACGGGCGTGTTCGTTGGCATGGGTGGTCTCCGGTTGAAAAGCGATCCTGTGACGAACGGCTGCCGTTTCCCGCACGACGCATTCCCGGGGTTCACGGCATATGTCGGGGAAACGTAAGAACGAATCGGCGCTATCGTATATTTAAATCGGTATTAATTGGTAATTTTTTGTAATGTTTCTTGAGGAAAACTGTAGGCTGGCGTGAGGTGAGTGGGCGCGCGCTGAAGGTCAGCGATTTTTCACCTTAAATACATGATTTTTATTGTGTTTATTCAATGGTTTTTGCCGGAATTTAAACTTGCTGAAGGCATGAATGTTTGATGAAGGTTTTTTCGCTTGCTCCGCTAAACACTGTGCAGATCGACTGCGTGGAGAGGGCGTTCTTCCTGGCAGGCATCGAGCCGGGATCCTTGTCTAATGGGCGCTATCTCGCCGCGTGCACATCAAACTGCATGCCCGTGAAACGTTTTCGTTTGCCGATACGTATTTCCGGGCCATGCGTCATTGCCCGAAACAAGAAGCTTCGTGGATTGAAAGCCAGTCGAGCTGAAGGGTTGAAATAAGCCTGAGTGAGTCGCGCATCGAACGTGTCGCCGAATAACAGTCGCGATGTACGGTCGCGGCCGGCTCGTGTCAATTGAAGTCGTGAATATCGATTGAATCCGGCGGCGTGAAGGAAGCGACCAGTTTTCATGTTCCTGAGACGTGGAACTCGATTCAATTGCACCGCCCGGTCAGTCGTTGTCTACCGGCCTCGTCGCCTCCGATTGTCCACTAAATCGAGACAGCGAATCATATTTTTACGGATTGATGATTTCCTTCGAGACAGTAGACTGCACCCGTGCTTCGCCAGAACCGATCCGAAGCGCGCCGGCAGACGCGGCGCAACCGGACGGATTCTTCGGCGGCGGGCCAGGCGGCTTGCTGTCCGATTGTGCGAGGAGTGGTCCGTTGCCGATCTGGCGCGCCGATTCGGCACGCAGCGGCCCCGGATGCATCAAACCGTTAATTCAAGGGTGATTGCTATGCGTTACGTTTCGCTGGAGTCGAAGAAGGACGAGCTGCTGCTGGCGGCTCGCGTGCTGATGATGATCCTGTTCATGCTGTTCGGCTGGCAGAAGCTGAACGGCTTCTCGGGCACGGTCGCGTACATGGCGTCGACGGGGAACCCGGCGCCCGAACTGGCGGCCGCGATCGCGGTGGCGGTCGAGCTGGCCGGCGGCGTGCTGATCGCGGTCGGCTTCTATACGCGTCCGCTCGCGCTGTTGTTCGCCGCCTATACGCTCGCGACCGCGCTGATCGGCCATCGCTACTGGGCGCTGCAGGGGATGGAGCAGTACATGGCGATGATCAACTTCTACAAGAACGTGAGCATCATCGGCGGGCTGCTGTTGCTCGCGCTGAGCGGGCCGGGGCGGTATTCGGTTGACCGGAAGTAAGGCGGGGCGAAGTTTCTGTCAGGTGTGACGGGCCCGGTGCGCGCAAGCGTGCCGGGCTTTGTTTTTTGTTGGCGATGGATGGGCCGCAGATCCGAAGGTCGTGCTCGCAGCGACCTCCATCGTGTCATGCCGGCGCTGGCGCAGCGTTGCCAAACGGACGGGTTCCGGACATGATTGCACGTGCGCAACGACGCTGTTCACGCCGCTTCGCCCGGCGTGCTTTCGCATCGCGCTTCAATTTCTCGCGCGTTCCGCACCGGCATCCGTACGTTGCCGGTGGCGCGGAAAGGGCCGCAGGCCGGACGCGATGCCGTTTCCGACGTGCGCCGGTACTGCCGGGCCAAACACGCAATGCCGGCTGGCGGCTCAGCGCCTGGCAGGAATCGTCTGCTTCAGGTATTGCCGACGGAGAATGACGACGTATGAGTCCGGAAGACCTGCTGTCATATTACGAACGGGAACTTACCTACTTGCGGCAGTACGTGCGTGAATTTGCGGCGCACTATCCGAAGATCGCAAGCCGCCTGTCGCTCACCGGCGGGATGGACAGCGGCAGCATGGATCTGCACGTCGAGCGTCTGGTCGAGTCATTCGCGTTGATGGCCGCCCGGACTGCCCGCAGCATCGACGACGACTATCCGCAATTCACCGAAGCCTTGTTCGAGACGCTGGACCCGCACTATCTGCGGCCGTTTCCGTCATGCTCCATCGCGCACTTCGAGATGGACAGCGGCAGGGCGGCGCAGATGTCATCCACCGTGACCGTGCCGCGCGGGACGCAGTTGTATAGCCGGCCGCTGCACGGAACCAAGATACTGTTCCGGACTGCGTATGACGTTACGCTTTCGCCTTTGCAACTGACAGCGGCGCAGTTCCGCTCCATTGCCGACGTGCCGAGAACCTTGCGCCTGCCTGCGGGTGCGACGGCGTTGATCTCGCTGGCGTTCGAGATTCAGTCCGCCCATGTGTCGATCGCCGAACTGAAGCTGGATTCGGTTCGACACTATACGCAAGGCGCGCCGGTCTTTACTGCGATGCTGCGCGACGCGCTGTCGATGAAGGCGCTACGCGCCTACGTCGAGCCGGCACATGGCGGCCGATGGATCGAACTCGACGGCATGCTGCGAGTCCTTTATCGAGGATCCCGCGGGCAACAAGCTGTTCCTCGGCACCCATGTGCGGATCGGCACGCCCGCCACCCATCTGGCCGGTGACAACAAGCGCATCATGTTCGCCAATGTATTGCGGGTGGAACTGACGCTCGACGGCAACTTCGGATCGAAGCTGTGGATCTTCACGCAGGCGCTTGGCGGCACGCCCGACCGGCGCGACGACTATCCGGCGATCCGCGACATCAAGACCGCGCCGGGTACGCCCACGCGTCATATGAGCGACCAGGATCCGTCGGAATGGTCCGGCCTGCCGGGCGACGGGCCGCCGGTCATCCTGCCGGGCATGGACGTCGTGTCGTGGCCGGCCGATCCGCTCGGCAAGATCGGCGACGGCGTGAGCGGCGGCCTGGGCCAGCCTCTGCATATTTCCGCGTACGAGGACGTGGGTGCCGTGTGGCAGCGCCTGCGGGACAGCTTCAAGCGACCGCCCGCCACCCGCGACACGACCGTTCAGGCCTGGAATGACTATCACCTTCATCGCAATCCCAACGAGGGCCGCGCGCCCGATAGCGAAGACCTGGATCCCAAGCTATGGAAGAAGTAGTGCCACCGTCGTCGTCGGGGCGTCGCGTCAGGTGGCGCTACGTTGTGTTGCTCGCCCTCGTGGTGCTTGCTGCAATCGTGTTTGGACTGGATAGGAGTCGACGCATGCCATTGATCTATGTGATTCCGGAAGGCTATGTCGGTCCTGTGGTCGCATTGTTCGATCAACCCGACGGTGTCGTCGAGCCGGCCCATGCAAAGGATGGCCTCGAGGTGCGCGTTCCCGCGAACGGCATCGTCAAGATAAAGGGCAACCCGAAGCTCGGACATTCGGAGGCGTTTCCGAAGAGCACGGTCGTGTTCGAACTGGAGAAGCGCGATGGCAGCCGCGAGGTGCTCCAGGAGGCGATCAACCCGTGGCAAGACTACGATCGGAACGACGATCCGCACTGGAAAGTCGGCATTCGCGATGCGCAGGGGAATCTGCGCACCATGGCCGTTTCCGACCGGAAGGAAGGTTTCGTGTTCGACGATTTCCCCGAGTCGGATCGACGCCGGGTCATGGTTTTCTGGCACGAGTCCTGTCAGGATCGTGTGTTCGGTCCGGAATCGGACGCGTATCTCGCCGGCGAAAAGTCCGCCGAGGAACTGCACGTTCCGCCGTGCGGCGAGTTTGTCGTGGGCGCCTTCGATCACATCCGGCAATGGCCGGAATGGATGTTCCTGCGCGGCAAAGGCAAGCAGGAAAAGTCGGGAGTCCGGAATCCGACGTACAGCTCGATCCAGGAACTGGTCGACGAGGCGAATGCGCGCGTCGCCAGAAAGAAGGCCGACGCGATCAACTGATCGAATTCGCGTGGCCTTGAACGGGCACGGCGGCCGGCGTGATGCAAGAGGACGGAATGGATATTGCTGCTGCATTGAAGGGCTATTCGCAAACCACTCGCCAGATCCAGCTCGATACGGCGATGCCGGGCGCATTCGCGGTCGAGCGTTTCCATAGCCGGGAAGCGATGGACGAGTCCTTCCGGTTCGAAATCGACGTGTTGTCGAGCGCACCGTTCCTCGACCTGAATCCGCTGCTCGGCACGGCGATCCGCCTGCGTCTCGCGACCGGCACGGGCGAGCGCTGCTGGAACGGGTACGTCGTGCGAGCCGCGTACAGCGACAGCGATGGCGAGATCACGCGTTACCGGCTGACGATGGCGTCCTGGCTCGAGCTTCTCCAGCTTCGCCGCAATTGCCTGTATTTCGTCGGCCTCGATACCGAAGGTATTTGCGAGCGTGTGTTCGGCGATTATCCGGAGGCGCATCGACGCTATGAACTGAAGGAGCCGCTGCGCACGTTCGATCTGCGAGGCCAGTATCGCGAAACCGATTACGACTTCGTGATGCGCCAGTTGTCCGAGGCCGGCTTGTCGTTTCGTATCGAACATGCGCAGGACGCCGGCGAAAAGCCGTCGGGCAACCATACGGTCGTCGTGTTCGACCGGCGAGCCGAACAGCGCAAAGGCAGCACCGTCGCATACAACCGGCAGGATGTGGGCGACCCCGACGGCGTGATGACCTATTTCACGACGCGTCACCAACTGGTCCCGGACCGTGTCACCGCGACGAGCTGGAAAGCGGGCAATCTCGTCGCGCTCGCCGGGCATGCCCAGGGCGAGGCCGATCGCGATGCGCCCGTCATACCCGTGCGCGAAGTGCTGGACGCGCAGCGTGCCGGCCGCTTCGAGACGTCGGACCAGGCACAGCGCTACGCGTCGCAGCGTCTCGACGCGCTGCGCCTGTCGAAGCGGATCCATTACGGCGCAGGCTCGTCGCGCACGCTGGAGATCGGCAAGGTCCACACGCTGACCGGGTATCCGGACGAGACGATTTCGTTTGTCCCGCTGACGCTCGAGCACGAGGCGGTCAACAACCTCGGCGCCGATATTGCGCAGTTGCTCGAGCACGGCGACCTGGACCAGGGGCTTTATCGCAACCGGTTTGTCGCCGTACCGCCCGGCGTGCCGATCGTGCCGCCTTACCGCGACCGGCCGATCGTGCTGGGCGTGCAGACCGCGACTGTTGTCGGCGAGCCGTCGAACCGGGTGAGCAGCACGCGGGATCATCAGGTGCGCGTGCAGTTTCCGTGGATGCGCGGCACGGCACCGCTGCCCGGCGGATTGACCGACACGGCCAGTCGGTCGAACCCGCAGGGTCATGCGCCCGGCGACCACCGATCCGGCGTGGTCGCACGCATTGCCGAACAATCGGCGGGCCCGAACTTCGGCCACAGCTTTACCCCGCGCATCGGCGCGGAAGTGGTGGTCGGCTTCGACTCGGGGAGTATCGACATGCCGGTCGTGCTGGGCCAGCTTTACGGCGGCCGCGTGCAACCTCCGTTTGCGGCTGGCGAAGGCAGTAGTGCGAATCACGCGGGCGTCCTGACCGGCATGCAGACGCAGATGCTCGACGGAGCAGCGGGCAGCCGCTGGGTGATGGACGATTCGCCGGGTCAGTTGCGTCACGAACTCGGCAACAGCATCGCGAACAGCCGGCTCGCACTGGGCTATCTGATCGATCAGCAGGGCTCGGTTCGCGGTGCTTACCGTGGCGAAGGGTTCGACCTTGCGACCGAGGGGTGGGGTGTCGTGCGTGCGGGCGAGGGTGTGCTGGTGTCCGGCACCGCGCGCACGGAGGCGGCTTCGACGCAAATGGATCTGGGCGAGAGCGTTGCGCAGCTGAAGCAGGCGGTGAATACCGCACAGGGGCTCGACGAATCGGCGGCGCGTGCGGCCGCCGGCCGGCTGACGGCGAACACCGCGCAGGCGGATTTCCTGAAGGCGATCGATCCGGCGCAGGACGGCAAGTACACGGGTGCGGTGAATGGACAGAGCGCGACCAAACCTGCTGCCGGCGGACAAGGTGGCAGCGCGGATCCGGTCGAGCGCTTCGCGGTGCCGGCGGTCGTGCTGGAGTCGCCGCAAAACGTCGTGATGAGTACCGGCAACAGCGCGGTTTCCTATGCGGAACAAAACGTGCATCTGACCTCGCAGGGCGATGCGCATCTGGCCGCCGGCGCAACGATCGCCGGTGCATCCGGCGATGCGGCGAGCCTGTACGCGGCTGCGGGCGGGATCAAGGCCGTTGCCGGCCACGGGCCGGTCAGCGTCGAGGCCCATGCGTCGTCGATGCAGATCCTCGCGGACCAGTCGGTGCGCATCACGTCGTCGGACGACAGGATCGACGTACTGGCGAAGGATGCGATCGTGCTTCAGCAAGGGCCGAGCAGGATTACGCTCAAGGGCGCGGACATCCTCGTCGAGACGCCCGGATCGTTTGCCGTCAAGGCGGGTGCCCATCCCTTCATGGGGCCGGGCGCGCAGTCACCGGTATTGCCGGCCCTGCCGGTACCCGTGCCGCTTGCGCTTTACGACGAGCAGTTGCATTTCGTCAACGAAGACGGCGTGCCGTTGTCGAAGGTCGCCTATCAGTTGAAGCTCGCCGACGGCACCACGGCGTCGGGGGTGACCGACGACGCGGGCAAGACCGAACGCGTGGCGTCGGCCAGCCCGCTGGGGATTCTGTCCGCATTGCTGACGCCGACCCAGATCGTCGATTGCTGCGGACGCACGTCGGGCACGGCGCCGGCGCCGGTCGTGATCAAGATCAAGGGCGTGCAGACGAACGAGTTTCAGGTGGGGAGTTCGGAAGAGACGGTGAAGATCGATGCCCATGAGCGGCTGTTGACTGCGGGCGAAATCGAAATGGCCAGGACAGTCTTCAAGGACGGCATCGATTACGACAAGGTGCGGGTGCACAAAGGGAGCTATTTCTGGTTCAACCTGCAGAGCAAGAACACCGCAGTTACCCCGAACGGGAAAATGTATTTCCTGGACGATCAGTACGCCGATGATTTCTCGGCGATGAACGGGCCGAATATCTGGAAAAGAAGCCTGTTCATGCACGAAATGACTCATGTCTGGCAATACCAGCTAGGGTATTCGGTGCGATGGCATGCGCTGACCGTCACCATTCGAGGACAAAGCGCATACGAATATACCGTCGCGCCAGGCGCGCTATTTCACGATTACAACATGGAGCAGCAGGGCAATCTGGTCGCGGATTATTACGCGGTCCAGGTGCTCAAGGCGCCCTTCGCCGTTCTTCACCGTGGCTATGTCGGAACGCCGTACGAGCTTGATCACGTGCTTGCACCGCTCCTAGAGGATCCCAAGAATGCAGACAATCTTCCGAAGTAGCGTGTTCGGTTTGCTCGCGTGGCTGTTGTGTCTGTCACGCGCGATGGCAACGTCGGAGGCGCCCGTGGAACTGGAAATCAAGCAGGTCGACGGGAACCCCGCCGCCTGCCTGCCCATGAACGACGAGCGGGCCGAGAGCGTCATTCAGATCCGCACGGTCGGCGTCGCAAGGCCAACGGGTCCGGCAAGTCCCGATGTGACTTACTGGTGGTTCGACATGCCGGCCGAGGCCCAGCCTGTCTACCTGAAGCGTGGCGAATGTCTTGTGTATGGACAGGCGGTGAAGGGCGCGATCGTCCGTACGCCGCCCAGGCCGCTTGATCTCAACCGGACTTACTACATATCGATCATTCCGGGCGGGGATGCCGGCCCGGTTTATAGCGCGGCGTTCTGTACGCTCAGGCGGCCCGGTGGTGGCGTGCATATCGCCGTGCCGCTGAGTGGCCGGAATCCATGTGCAGTCGATCACTGAACGGCACGCGGGAACGCGTGTTGACCGCGATGCAGAAATGGCGTGCCCGTCAAGCGCGTCGCTTCTTCAACTGACGGACTTATCTCGACCAATATGGACGTTCTGAAAAAACTCGCCGAGGGCTGGTCGCAGTACGACCGGTTTCTATGGGTCACCACGTCGCTGGGCGCGAACGCGCTGGTCGCCGAAAGTCTTCACGGGTGGGAGGCGGTCGATCACGGCGGCTACCGGTTCCAGTTGACGGCATTGTCCGCTGATGCAGCGCTGCCGCTGGAACGCCTGATCGGCGCGACGATCCTGATCGAATGGCGCGCGCGGGAAGGCAGCGACGTGCGCCGTCCGGTTCATGGCCATGTCATCGCGGCGGAGCGGATCGGCTTCAACGGCGGGCTGGCCCGCTTTCGACTCGAAGTCGCGCCCTGGCTCGCGATGCTCCGTCAACGCGTCGATCACTACAATTTCCAGAACGCGAGCGTGCTCGACATCAGCGAGCAGATTTTCGGCTATTACACCGCGGGCGCCGTGGTACCTGCGTGGCGCTGGGCCCTGGCCGATCCCGCCAGATATCGCAAGCGCAGCCTGACCACCCAGGCAGGAGAATCCGACTTCGATTTCCTGCAGCGGCTGTGGGCGGAAGAGGGCATTTTCTACTGGTTCGAGCATGTCGGTGACGCTCACGCGTCCAGCCTCGGCACACACACGCTCGTGCTTGCCGATTCGAACCAGCGTTTCGCGCCGGACAAGCCGGATATCATCGGTTTTCACCAGGCGAGCGATGGCGATCCGGCGGGCAGCATCCAGCACTTCATGACTGCGCGTCGCTGGCGTATCGGCCGGGTCGCGCGCGCCAGCTGGGATCACCGCACGTTGTCGACCCGGCCGACCGGGGCGCAGGCCGACGGCGTTGCAATGGCCGGCGAAGACCGTGACGTCGCTGGCCCGTATGCATTTCAGACCGCGGCACTCGGCGATCAGCGCGCGCGCCAGCAACTTGATGCGCAACGCGTCGCCACGCTGTGCAGCGAAGGACGCAGCACCTTCATGGCGCTGCATCCGGGAATGCGTTTCGCGATCAGCGGGCATCCGGCGCTGAAGGTGTCGGACGCACTTGTCTGCCTGCACGTTCGGCACAGCGTGCGTGCGAACGTCGATGCGGATGTTCGTGCCGCGATCGAGCAGACGCTCGGCAACATACCGCCGATGCTGAACACCGATGCGAACGAATACGGTGTTGCCCACGCGCTGCACGCCGCGCTCGGAAGCGGGACACACGATGCCGCGCCGCTCGTGGGCAACGAAGCGGTTTATGCGAACAGCTTCGTCGCATTGCCGGCCGGCCAGACGTACCGGCCGCTGGTCGAAGGCGGTCACGGCGCGCGTTCGCATCCCGTGGCGGCCGTACAGGGTGCGCAAACGGCGATCGTCGTGCGCGCAGGCGATCCGGTTCACACCGATCGCGATCATCGCGTCCGGATTCAGCACCATGCGCAGCGCGGGCAGAAGGCCGCCAGTCTCGAGGAGCATCCGCACGCGGCCAATGCGCCTGCCGACCGTAACGCCGGCACATGGACGCGCGTATTGACGCCGGTCGGTGGCGACAACTGGGGCGGCGTGAGTCTGCCGCGCGTTGGCCAGGAAGTGTGGACCGAATGGCTCGAAGGACAACCGGACCGGCCGGTGGTGGTGGGTTCGCTGTACAACGGTCAGGGCAATGCCGATGCGCAGCACAATGCGCAAGCCGGCGGTCCGGCCACCAGTACCGGCAACGCGGCCGCGTGGTTTGCAGGCAATGGTCATCCCGCGGCGCTGACTGGCATCAAGACGCAGGACCTGAAACTGAGCCAGCAAGGTACGGGCGGCTATCGCCAGTTCCTGCTCGACGACACCGCCGGCGAGGCAAGTGCGCGCCTTTACACGACGGACCACAACAGCGGGCTGACGCTCGGGCATCTCAAGCAGATTCAGGACAACCAGCGGCAGGCCGATCGCGGTTACGGCATGGAGTTGACGACCGATGCCGCCGCCGCATTGCGCGGCGGCTCGGGCCTGCTCGTCAGTGCTGCGCGCGGCGTCAGCCAGATGGATGCGAGTGCGTCGGGCCAGGTGCTGACGCAGAACCGGCAACTGCTCGACGGTCTCGCAGAGGCGGCGCGTGCACAAGGTGCCGAACCGGCGCTGCCCGCCGCGAGCGTCGGCGCCGGGCCGGGTGAAACGGGGCTCGCGACGGGGGCCGATGCGTCGGCGCAACCGGCCGCCGTGGCCGGGTTGCAGCGGAGCGAAAAGGCGCTTGCCGCGACGCGCGACGGCAGGGCTTCTGCCCAAGCCGGCGGCGGCAGCGGCAGTGCCGCGGCATGGACGCGTCCGCATGTCGTTGCGCACGGCGCGGACGGTCTCGCCGCCGTGACACCCGGCAGCCACGTCTGGGTGTCGGGGACGGAGACCGTGTTGAGTGCGGGCCAGGATCTGCAATGGACGGCCAAAGGCAAGACAAGCATGGCCGCTACGCACGGCAATGCCGCGGGCGAGCGGCCGGTCGCCGGGCAAGGCATCGCGTTGTACCGGCTGCCCTCCGAAGCGCAGGGCAAGGTCGCGGCCGATCGCCTGCTGTCGCTCGGGAAGGCGCCGGGCGCGGAGGTCGTCACGAAGGTTCCGGTCAACAGCTATATGGGCACCGTGCTGCGATATGCACGGGCGCCCGGCATGCTGGCGTCGGTGTCGATGGTGTTTTCGACGCTGGGGCTGGCCACCGCACAGGACGCGATGGGTACGGCTCTCAAGAGCGAGGAGGGGCGTGTGGCGTGGGCGTTCAGGGCTGCGACGGTTGGTGTGGTGGGCGCCATGCTGGAACTGGTCAGCACCGGCATCAAATCGGCCGGCGTACGGCGGTTGCCTTTGCTGGGGCCGGTGGCCAAGAGTCTGGGTGGAGGCTTTCTGCGCTATATAAAAGTTGGCGGTGCAGGTGCGAGTGTTGTCGTGATGTGGATTGCGGCGGGTACAGATGCCGTGAACGCATGGGAAGCAATCAAGAACGACGAGCTTGGGATGCTTTCCTTGTATGCAGTACGAGGTAGCTTGGAGGTTGTACTCGCAGTGTCATTGACGCGTGTGTGGATAGTTGCAATCATCAGCGGCGCCGAGGTGGAGGCGTTAGGCCCGCCAGCATGGATTGCGACGGCGGTCATTCTGGTGGTTAGCGTGGTGATCGACATCTTCAAGGATCCGCCCACATTGACGTGGACGCGGAATTGCATGTGGGGACCGGCCAACAGCTATCAGGATGGTCCGGAGGAACAGGATAACTTCCGGAAAGCAACAGCGGGATAGTCGGTATGAGTGATGAATCGTCGATGAAGGCTTACTGGGGCCAGTTGTTTGACAAGCGCTACTGGCGTGAAGTGGTCATTGGTTTGCCACCGAAGGATCCTTGGGCACCAACGGGTGAGATGCTTGCTTACGAGCTTAATAAGGCAAATCCAACGAAAGTAGATTGCCCTCCGGATTCGCTGGACATGGTAGTCATACGTAACGAAACCTACATGGAAGTAGCCGACAGTCAGTACGCTCGGCGTGGCTTCGGTGGAATGGTATTTTCATTGTTTGAATTGCCGATTATTTCATTTCTGGCTATTCCTTTTTACGGTTTCGGAAGATACGGGATAACGTTTCATCTTGTTTTGGTTGCCTTGCTGATTTTTCTATTGTTCTTCCCCTTGTTGATTTGGGTAGGCTATCAATGGAAGCAGGACATGCTGGGCTATACCTACAAGCCGATCCGGCTGGTGCGGTCCACGCGTAAGGTTCATGTGTTCCAGCACAACGGCCCCGACGGAGTGTGGTCGCTGGATTGGGACAAACTGGTGTTCTGCCTGAAGAAGAGTGGGTTGAACTGGGGGGTGCTGGGTTATTTGCCGGACGCGAGCAGCCAGGTGACGCACGCGTTCTATCTCGGCGCTGTCGTACCGGTCCATCCGAACGGTATGCGGGAGGATGAACCGTTGCTTGCGCACTGGGAATACCTTCGTCGTTATATGGAGGAAGGTCCGGCGAGCGTGCCGGTTCCGGATTTTCTGCTGCCTATCGAGAATCGCCGCGAGCCGTTTCTTTACGGTGTGCACCGACTGTGGCAGATGTTCGGGCCGTTTGCGGTCCTGTTCGCACCGGTCACGACGCTAGCGGGCCTGTTCCGCTGGATCGGAATGCGAATGAGTCGCTTGCCGCGCTGGCCGGCGGAGGTGGACGCGCAATGTCAGGTTTCGCCGGATGATGCAACCGTGCAGCCGAAGAAGAAAGCGACGGACAACAGCGTGTCCGTCGCCATGGGTGTCGTGCTGATGCTGGCGCTGGATGCGGTGTTGCTATGGCTGCTGTTCACGCGGGTATTCGGTATCGGTCGTCTGTTTGCCCACGGTTCCTGAAATGACGGGTAGGGAGTCGACAGCGGTGGCCTGATCTTGTATAGATTGGGGCACTCCGTTTTTCTTTCATGGTTGGCTATCGTGCCGCACCCGAACATCCTCCTCATCGGCGCCTCTGGCCTGCTCGGCCGCGCGGTTGCCGCGTCCCTGGCCCGCGAATCGTCGCTGACGCTCATCGCGACCATCCGGAACCCGCAAAGCGCAGGCGCAAAACTTCTCGCATTGCCACCGGAAAATATCGCCCAACTCGACGCCCTCGACCAACCGTCCCTCGAACACCTCTTCGAAACCCGCCAGCCCGCCGCCGTCATCATCTGCGCGGCCGAACGCCGTCCCGACGTCTGCGAACGCGACCCTGCCACCGCACGCGCGATCAACGTCACCGCCCCGGCCCGCATCGGCGCGCTCGCCGCGCGCCATGGCGCGTGGACACTCGGCATTTCAACCGACTACGTGTTCGACGGCAAGGCGGCCCCCTACAGCGAAGACGCCACCCCGAATCCGCTGAACATCTACGGCCGCACCAAACTGGAAGGCGAGGCCGCGCTCCTCGCCGCGTCGCCGCTGTCGTGCGTGCTGCGCCTGCCGTTGCTCTACGGCCCGATCACCGACTGGAGCGAATCGGCCGTCACGAGCCTGGTCCCGGCGATCGTCGCTTCCGCGCGCCCGGGTGCCGACGCGGTCGGCATGGACGCATGGGCGATCCGTTACCCGACCTACACGCCGGACGTCGCGGAAGTCATCCGCGACCTGACGCTGCGTCATCTCGCGGGCTCGCCCGTCACGGGCATCCGTCACTGGTCGGGCGAGGAGCCGATGACGAAGTACGAGATCGCGCAGCGGATCGCGGCCGCGCTCGGCATCACGGCATCGCTCGCGCCGATCGACAAGCCGACCGACGCGACGCCGCGCCCGTACGATTGCCATCTCGACGCAGCGCGCGTGCGCGAGCTCGGGATTGATCACGCGACGCCGTTCGATACCGCGCTGCGCACCGTGCTGCGCGCGGCGCCGCAAGTGCTGTAGGATCGGGCACCGCCCGCCCGACGCCGGCCAGCCGCTTCGCAGCGCATGCGGATCGGGCGCCCCGCGCGGCACCTCACCGCCCGCCCAGAAGCTCAGCCATGCAACTGAAATGGCTCGGAGACTCATCGAACTCGCGCGCACGCGCAGCTTCACGCGGGCAGCGGAGAACCGGTTCGTCACGCATCCGGCGTACGGCCGCCGCATCCGTTCGCTCGAGGAATGGGTCGGCACGCGGCTGATCTCGCGCACGAAGCCGCTCGAACTGACGGCGGCCGGCACCGTCTTCTTCGATGCCGCGTCGAACGCGCTCGACATCCTGCACGGCGCGCGCACGCAACTGCAGGAAGCGTCGTCGGCGCTGGAGAACAACCTCCGGATCGCGACCGGCCGCACGCTGTCGGCGACCTTCTTCCCCGACTGGTACGACGAGACGGTTGCGCGACTACGGCGGCTTCGGCGATCCCGCGAGCGCGAAGAATGCGCTGCTGATCGAGACGGGCCAGCACTTCGCCGCGATCGCGCGCGATGGCGACGCCGTGATCGTCACGTCGTACGACAACTGCGTGATCGTGCAGCCGTCGATGCGCCATCTCGGCGTGAACGTCACGATGATGCGATTGGGGCGTTTGCTGGATCGCTGATTGCGTGCGACTGCCGCCGCGATGCGGTTCAGTACCGGGCTTGCCGGGATGGAAAGAGTAGGGCAATGATCGGGTAGCGGGCACGAATGCGTGATGTAGCGCCGTTCGGGCACCGCAACCCGCGACGGGGCTGGATTGAAAATGTCAATCCAGCCCCCGGTTCCGCGTACGGATAATCGTCAGTGCTTTAAGGCTGATTATCGAATGGCAAAGCGGGTTGCCGGTGAACCATTCGCACAATTATTTCCATAGATAAACAGGTTTCTGTTTTCCGAATATGCCTGGTAAATAATTGAATAAACTTCCTTGGCGCTGAACAAATAGGCGCCGTCGTTGATGGTCACCATCAGGTTGCCGGCGGTGTCGGTTTCGATCTTGTCGATCTTGCCGGCCTTGCAAAGTGCCTGTGCGGAAGCGCACGTGGAGGCGAGCATCAGGGCTGAAAAAAGCACGGTTGCAATCTTCTTCATGTCTTTCCCTTGGTAATGACTGAAGTAATGCGGTTTGGCAACGTTGGTCACGTCCGAAACTACATGTCTGTTTTTCCGGATTGCTGATTCCAGAGTGCCTGGAAATCAACGATGACCTGGTAAGGTGGAAACATTGCGACAAAGCACGAATAAACAATTTGTGCTGCGCCTCCGTTATCTCGTTGATTTTGATTTTCGGTGTTGCGGCGCACAACACAGACTATTTATTGTGATTTAAGAAGGCCAATCGAATTAATTTATCATTAATCCGGCCCGATAATTTTTTTGTTTGAATGCGATTTCATTGAATTTTGCGTGCCGTTGTTTTTGTTTTTGATTGTTTCGGTATTTAGTTAATCGACGATGAATATTGATTCAATGGTTGACGGTATTTTTTGCGCGCATGACATACGAAGCGCACGGGCGTCCACGGGTGCTCGGGTTCCTGCGGGATGGATGACCTCCTGGACGAGAAACCAGACAGGTTGCTGCCCGGAGTCCGGGCGCGTGATGCGTCCGGTGCGCGAATTGCGCAGCGAGCATCCGTCGGTGCCGGCGACCGCCGACCCGGCTCGTGCCGGCACGGAAAGGCGATACACTGCGCGGGTTCCCGAACATATCGGGATCGTCAGGACACCGGGCGCACGTGTCGAGACGGCGCCGCGATGCCGCACCGCCCGTCACCGGCCGGCCGCCGGCGCGCCACGCCGTGCGTTGCCCTGACTCATTCGAACAAGTCACGAGAGAAAGAGAGGGCCCATGCTGACACGTCTTCGTATCGGACTCGACCGCGCGCGCGACCTGCACGACGCGGGACGAGCCTCTCCCGTCCGGCCGCGTCCACAGGCGAGCGAACTGGTCGACCTGAGCGCGAAGCGCGCGATGTGGCGTGTCACCGTTCCGGGCCAGGCCGACTGCTACATGGCGGCGACGCCGGCCGAGTCGGAGCGCTACGTCGTGCATCTCGACGCGGAAACGTTCTACCGTCTGTGGCTCGGCACGAGCCCGGCCTTCCCGAAACCGGATTCGCAGGACTGCGTGCCGCGCCGGGTCATGCCGCTCGACGGCAAGTACGCGTCGGCCGCCGCCGCGTTCCGGGCCGGGCGCCTCGAGCCGGTCGCGCTGCCGCCGGTCGGCTACTGGCTGCAGGGCGGCGGCTACGAGGTCGCGATGAGCGACGGCATGACGCGCTCCTTCTGGCTGCTTGCCAATCGCGTGCGGTCGTTTCCGGTCGCCGTCGACAACGCGACCTGGGCGACGATGCTGGCCAACATGGCAGGCGTCGGCGTCGCACCGATCGCCTACCGTGAACTGTTTTCCCGGAGCGCGTAGGCATCGCAACGCGATTCGGCACGCCGCCGCGTTTGACACGCGGCCTGCGCGGCCATTAAAGTCGCGACGCGGGGCGGTGGGTCAAGCACACCCCCGGAACAGGCAATCGATGTTCCAGGACTACGGGGCTACCCCGTGGATGAGATCGACACCCCGATGCGTCGCAAGTGCCCGAGTTGCGCGTTGCGCAACGACAGCTCTCGCAGCACCAGTCACGTTGACTCATCGTCCCGCCCATCTCCGTCAATGCACTCATCCCTGCGCGACACCACCCGCACGATTGCCGAGGCGATGCTCGCCGGGTCGCCCGAGCGCGGGAGTGTCATCGCGCGGATGGCAGCCGTGCTCGGCGATGCGCAGCCGTGGGCGCACGAATGCGCGGATGCCGCGCTCGCGCGCTTCGGTGCGCACTGGGCCGACGTCGAGATCGACGCGCTTGCGGCGGTCCTGGCCGATGCGCCCGCGTTCGTGCGCGCCTGGTACGGCGATCATCGGCCGGCCGTGATCCGCATCGTGCGGCGGCCGCCGGTCCAGCGGCCGTTGCCGGCACCGCTCGCCGGCTGCGACGTGCCGCAATGGGCGACGCCGGGCGATCTCGCAGGCTGGCTCGGGCTGAGCGCGCCGGAACTCGACTGGCTGTCCGACCACTGGCGTGTCGACGCGCGCAGCAGCGCCACGCCGCTGCATCACTACACGTATGTCGCGGTCGACAAGCGCAGCGGCGGGTGCCGCCTCGTCGAAATCCCGAAGGGACGGCTGCGCGAAGCGCAGCGCCGCATCCTGCACGGCTTGCTCGATCGCATTGCGCCGCACGGCGCGGCACACGGTTTTCGCAAGGGGCACGGGATCGTGTCGTTCGCGGCGCCGCACGCGGATCGCGATGTCGTCGTGCGTTTCGATCTCGCGGATTTCTTCGTGTCGGTGCGCGCCGCACGCGTCCATGCGCTGTTCGCGACGCTCGGGTATCCGGCCGAAGTCGCGCGCACGCTCACCGGGCTGTGCACCAATCGCGTGCCGTCGGCGCGGCTGCTCGCGCCGGACCTGCGCGACCGGTTCGACTGGATCGGCCGCCAGCGCTATCGCGAACGGCACCTGCCGCAGGGCGCGCCGACGTCGCCGGCGCTGGCGAACCTGAGCGCGTTCCGGTTCGACATGCGGCTCGCCGCGCTCGCGCGTTCGCTCGATGCGACCTACACGCGCTATGCCGACGATCTCGCGTTCTCGGGCGGCGGCGCGCTCGCGCGCGACGTCGAGCGGCTGCAGGTGAGGGTCGCCGCGATCGCGCTCGAGGAAGGCTTCGCGCTGCAGCTGCGCAAGACGCGCGTGATGCGGCGCGGCACACGCCAGCAACTGGCCGGCGTGGTGGTCAATCGTCATCCGAATCTGGCGCGCGACGAGTTCGATCTTCTCAAGGCCATCCTGACCAACTGCGTCCGGAGCGGGCCGGCCTCGCAGAACCGCGACGCGCACCCGGATTTCCGAGCGTATCTCGCCGGCCGCGTCGCGCATGCGGCCGCGCTGAACGCGGCGCGCGGCGCGAAGCTGCGCGCGCTGTTCGACCGGATCGGGTGGGACGCTCTCGACGCCGGCCGGTAAACTGCGGGCCCGCAGCGACGCCGGTCGGCAGACTTCTGCAACGCGACGCCGCGCACTGCTATTATTCGCGCCATGCCGCGCCGGTGCCAGGTGCGGCGATCAGTTTCCGCAGCCGTTCGCCTTGCATGCGTACGCGGCGCGCCGCGCGTTGCGGGCCCGGCCCGGACGGTCTGTCATTGACGCACGACGTCGTTTAGTGCGCATCGCGTAAGCCGTGCCGGCTCAGGCAAACGAATCACCGATATGACAGCACCGAGCGGCGGAACTTCGTGGTAGGTTCGGCCATCGGAGTTTTTTGCAAAAACATGCCCAAAGAGGATGAATACATGACCCAGGCTCTGCAGGAACTCGAAGCACAACTTCGGGACCTGAACATCAAGCTGTCGGACGCGAAGCAGAAGGAGAAGCAGGCCGCACTCGCGGCATTCAAGGAACAGGTCGAGCTGTTGGGAATTTCGCAGCAAGAAGTGCTGAGCGCGCTCGGCTATATCGTCCAGCGGAAACGCAAGGCGCTTGCCAAGTACTACGATCCGACGACCGGCCGTTCGTGGTCGGGCCGCGGCCCGCGGCCGAAGTGGCTCGAAGGCAAGAATCTCGACATGCTCGTCGTCGACCGCGAGGCCAAGACCTGGTGGCCCGGGGACGATCAGGGCTGAAGCCGGCCGCGCCGCTACGGCGCCCGGCGCCGTCCGGTTCGCGCAAGCGGGCCGGCCGGCAACGCTTCGCCAGTCCGCTGTCTTTCATCCGGTGTCCGGCCTGAGCGCGACATCGCCGGCTTCGCCGCCGACACCGGATCGCCGTTTTCCCGTTCATTGCCCGCGGAGTCCCGCCTGCCGTCCCGGAAGCGGGCGCTGACGCGCGCCCGGACCACTGCCGCCGGCATGTCCGCCAGCCCGTCGTTCGCGGGCACAGGCCTAGGGTCTGTTTACATATGGAACGCGCATGCGAATGCCCGAAATCGCTCGTAGGGCAAGAAGTGAGGAGCGCCGTTTGGCCGAGCCAAACAAGCGACGAGCGACGCCGCCATACGGGCGATTTCGGGCATTCCCGTGGCATGAATTTTATAATTTGGGGTTGCCACGAGAACGGCCGCTCGCCGCGTTGCGCTCCTTGCGAATACGTCAGTATTCGCGGCGTCACGCGCCTCGCGAGCGGCCGTTCTCGTGGCAACGCATGCGCGTTCCATATGTAAACAGACCCTAGAATGTCGCCGGACATTCGTGGCAGGACACCATGGCAGCAAACATGAAATCTTCGGCGCTCGGCGGCCCGTCGGCCCCGCGCGTGGAGCAGGTCGGGCCATACGCGTGGAAAGCGCTGGCCGGGTCGGCGATCGGCTATGCGATGGACGGCTTCGACCTGCTGATCCTCGGCTTCATGTTGCCCGCGATCACGGCGGCGCTGCACCTGACGCCCGGGCAGGGCGGCGCGCTGGTCACGTGGACGCTGATCGGCGCCGTTGCGGGCGGCATCCTGTTCGGCGCGCTGAGCGACCGCTACGGGCGCGTGCGCGTACTGACCTGGACCATCCTGCTGTTCGCGATCTTCACCGGGCTGTGCGCGTTCGCGCGCGGCTTCTGGGATCTGCTTGTCTACCGCACCATCGCGGGCATCGGCCTGGGCGGCGAGTTCGGGATCGGCATGGCGCTCGCGGCGGAAGCGTGGCCGGCCAGCAAGCGCGCCCGCGTGTCGTGCTACGTCGCGCTCGGCTGGCAGGCCGGCGTGCTGCTGGCCGCGTTGCTGACGCCGCTCCTGCTGCTCCATATCGGCTGGCGCGGCATGTTCCTGGTCGGCGTGCTGCCCGCGCTGCTCGCGTGGGCGATGCGCAACAAGCTGCACGAGCCGGAAGCGTTCGTGCAGCGCGCGACGCAGCCGAAGTCCAACGGGTTCCGCATGCTCGTCGCGGATCGTCGTACCGCGCGCACGAGCCTCGGCATCGTGATCCTGTGTTCGGTCCAGAACTTCGGCTACTACGGGATCATGATCTGGCTGCCGACCTTCCTGTCAAAACAGATGGGCTTCTCGCTGACGAAGTCGGGGCTGTGGACGGCGGCGACCGTCGTCGGGATGATGATCGGCGTCTGGGTGTTCGGGCAACTGGCCGACCGCATCGGGCGCAAGCCGACGTTCCTGCTGTACCAGCTCGGCTCGGTCGCGACGGTCATCGCGTATGCGCGGCTGTCGGACCCGACGGCGATGCTGTGGGCCGGCGCGCTGATGGGGATGTTCGTCAACGGGATGGTCGGCGGCTACGGGACGCTGATGTCGGAAGGCTATCCGACGGCCGCGCGCGCGACCGCGCAGAACGTGCTGTGGAATATCGGCCGCGCGGTCGGCGGCTTCGGCCCGGTCGCGGTTGGCGCGCTTGCCGCGCACTACTCGTTCCAGACGGCCATCGCGCTGCTCGCCGGCCTCTACGTGCTCGACATGGTCGCGACGCTGTTCCTGATTCCCGAGCTCAAGGGCGTCGAACTCGAATGAGCACGATGCCCGCGCGTACCGCCACGATTTCACCGGAAGCCACGATGCAACAGAAAAACAAGACGATCGGCGTGATGGGCTCGGGCAAGGAACCGTGGCTCGCGTTTTCGGAACCGCTTGGCGCGTGGCTCGCGCAGGCCGGCTTCAGCCTGCTGACGGGCGGCGGGCAGGGCGTGATGCTGGCGGTCGCGCGCGCGTTCGCCGGCGTGCCGGGGCGGGCCGGCCGATCGATCGGCATCCTGCCGACGCGGGCCGATCCGCTCGCGGGCTTCGTGCCGCTCGACGGCTATCCCCATCCGTTCGTCGACATCCCGATCCTCACGCCGCTGCCGCGCCGCGAACCGGGCGCCGATCCGCGGACGATCAACCGCAACTACGTGAACGTGCTGAGCAGCGACCTGATCGTCGCGCTGCCGGGCGGGCACGGCACGGCCGAGGAGATTTCGCTCGCGCGGCGCTGGCGCAAGCCGCTCGTCTGCTTCGGGCCGGACGGCGCGTTCCGGGAGCTCGCTGACGGTGCCGTGTGCACGTCGTCGCTCGACGACGTGATCCGGTTCGTGGACGACGCGCTGGCGGCGGAGCCGGCGCTGCGATAGTTCACCGGACGGCCCTCGAACGCATTCGTCGCGATGTTCGCACGGCTGGGCGGGCTCTCAACGCTGCCGGCCGTCCAGCAGGTCGAGCGCCTGCGCCCAGTCGAACGGCAGCAGCGCTTCGTAGTCGACCGCACCCGGCCTCGGCTACCGGTTCAGCGATGCATGGGACGCGACGGCTCGGCGATCGACGGGTTGCACGTGTTCGACGATACGTCGGCAGCCATGATGGGCATGAGCTGCCCGGGCCACGGCTCGATGCCGGTTGCGACGACGGCCGCGCGGCGACAGTCCGTCGAACCTCAGCAGCCGGATGGCCCGGGCCGGCTGAAGCGCTGCTCGACCACCTCGGTTCCCCAACGCGTGCCCGCGGATTCGCTGGTCAGCGTAAAGCCGAACGACTCGTACAGATGGCGCGCCGAATCGAGACCCTTGAATGTCCACAGGTAGGTCTCGCGAAACCGCTGCGCGTCGACGAAGCGCATGGCCTGCGTCATCAGCTGACGCCCGACGCCCGACCCGCGCAACGCCTCGTTCACGATGAACCATCGCAGGTGTGCGACGCCGGTCGCCGTGTCTGCGTCGATCGCGAGCGACGCGAGCGTCCGTCCGTCCTCCTGACAGAGCCAGAGCGCCTTGCCGTCGGCCGGCAGCGCCGCTGCGAATTCGGCAAGCTCGGTTGCCACCCGCTTTTCGAAAAAGGCGCCGAATCCCCAGTGCTCCGAATAAAAGCGTGCGTGCAGGCTGGCGATATCGCCAATGCAGCCCGGCTGGTAGCCTTCGCGGATCGGCAGCGGGGCGCCGGGTACGGCGGCGGGCGCCTTGGCGGCGTTGTCTTGCGCGAGCGCATCGGCATAGAGCGCGAGAGAACGGAGCAGCGCCTGCTGGTCGGCGGGAATCATGCGGCGCAGCGCATTCGACACCTGATCCGTCGCGAACGTGTCGATTCTTTTCTGGAGCTTTTTACCGGCGGCGGTCAGGTACAGCTCGGTCGCGCGCGCATCGTCGCTCGACACGCGCCGTTCCACGACACCGGCTGCTTCGAGCCGCGAGAGTTGCCGGCTCGTGTTCGATTTGTCCAGCCGCAGGATGTTGCCCAGATCGCGGGCGTTGATGCCGGGCGCCATCCCGATCTCGAGGATCGCGTGAACGGCCGAAGGCGCCCAGTCGCTGTCGGCCAGCGTCGCGCGCATGAAGCCGAGCTCGCGAACCAGTTTGCGGGAGAAGTCGCGCAGCTCGAGGATGGTTGCGTCGCGAGGCTTGGCGGGAGCATCGATGAGGTCCATGGTCGGCCCGGAAAGGTTGCGTATCGCAATCAATAATAGTTGCGGGTCGCAACTTGATCAAGGCGGATTTTTCCGGCGAACCGGTTGCCCTGGTATCGCTTCCGGGGCCGACGTTGAAGCGGATCCGGGGGCCAGAAAAAGGTTCATCGCAGATTGCCGGGGAACGCGGGGAGGGCCGTCGGCATTCGGCCAGGAAGCGTCATTGGTTTGCGTCGACGGCGAGACGTTGAGGCGTCCCGGGTGGCTCAGGGAGCGGACACCCAGTCATGCTATGCGACTTTTTCGATCGGCCGTGGCCGACTGTTGGTTGGATAGATCGGAAAATGCAGCGCCTTCTCACCCCACGAAAGATCCGCGTTGGGGCAGGTCCCAACGCGAGCTGGCGGTTGGATTTCGCCGCTGTGTCTGCACAAGCCTACGGCCTGGACTCGTCTATCGACGCTGGTAGACAACGCCCTGAATCGAGACCTGATCTGGCTCCGGCTCCTCGTCAAAACGTTTATGCGCCTCAGCAATGGCGACTTGATTCTCGCTCGCCCAGTTGACCAACGCCATGACAGGCTTCAACAGCGTTCTTCCCATGTCAGTGAGTTCGTAATCGACGCGCGGAGGAATCGTTGGATACATCGTTCGCGTTATCAGTCCGTCGCGTTCCAGTCCGCGCAAGGTCAGTGTCAGCATCCGCTGGGAAATGCCGTCGATGCCGCGCTTCAATTCGTTGAAGCGCCGCGGGCCATTGGCCAGCATAGCGACAATGTAGAGGCTCCACTTGTCGCCGATGCGATCCAGGATTTCACGAGTTGCCAGGCAGCCGCCAGCGTCAGGTGCAGGCATATCGGCAGGTAGCTCGGGGTGACTAAGTGACATGCGTGTGCCTTCTTGTGGGGAAACGGCAGGAACCATACCATCCTTTGTATGAATTGGTAAGTAAGGGTCAACATCTTA
Organism: Burkholderia catarinensis; assembly: GCF_001883705.2. Classification (GTDB taxonomy): domain Bacteria; phylum Pseudomonadota; class Gammaproteobacteria; order Burkholderiales; family Burkholderiaceae; genus Burkholderia; species Burkholderia catarinensis. The sequence goes on along the minus strand of NZ_MDEQ02000008.1, from coordinate 282,394 downwards.
CTTAGTTCTCTTTTTATACCTTGGAGCCGCCGTGAGCCACACCCTACTTGTCACTTCCAGCCCGCGCGGGGCTGACAGCCTTTCCACCCGCTTTGCCACCGAAATCACCGATGGCATCCAGGCCCGCTCGGGCGGCCCGCTGACCGTGCGCGACCTTGCCGCGAATCCTCCGCCCCATATCGCACCGGCCTACATCCAGGGCCGGATCACGTCGCCCGGAGATCGCACGCCGGAACAGGTCGAGGCGGTGAAGGTCGCGCAAGAGTTGGTCGATGAGTTGAAGGTCGCCGATGTGATCGTGCTCGGTTCGGGCATGATCAACTTCGGTCTGCCCTCGCAGCTAAAGGCTTGGTTCGATCACGTCACCTGGCCGGGCGTCACCTTCGGCTACGGCGATACTGGGCCGAAGGGGCTGCTGACCGGCAAGAAGGTCTATCTCGTTACCGCTACCGGCGGCGTGTTCTCGGAAGGTGCTTGGGCACCGTTCGACTTTCAGACCAACTATTTGCTGCACCTGCTCGGTTTCATCGGCCTGACCGACGTTGAAGCGGTGCGTGTCGAAGGCACGGTCCTCGGCCCCGATGCGGCGAAGGCCGCAATCGCCAACACCGAAACGGCCATCAAAGCCTTGTTGGCGAAGGCTGCGTGACCTCATGGCCGGGAAAAAAACCATCGCGCTGTTCGGTGCGACCGGGCCGACCGGAACGCACATCATCGAGGAAGCCTTGAAGCAGGGCTACAACCTGTCGGTCTATACGCGTGACGCAAAGAAACTCGCGTCGTTCGCGGGAAGGGTCGAAATCGTTGTCGGCGACCTGCAAGACCAAAGCGCCATTGCGAAGTGCGTACAAGGTGCCGATGCGGTCATTAGCGCCCTTGGTCCCAACAGTCTCAAGGTGCAAGGCGATAAGCCGATCATGCACGGCTTGACCAACATCATCGCCGCGATGAAGCACGCAGGTGTGCGCCGTCTTATCCAGATTTCTACGGCTGCCTATCGTGATCCCAAGGATAGCTTTGCCTTCAAAACCCATGCGTTCGCGCTGTTGTTCAAGGTTATCGCGCGCAAGGGGTATGAGGACATCAAGGCGACTGGCGAATTGATCGCCAATTCGGACTTCGACTGGACACTGGTACGCATTCCTAACCTCGAGGATGGCCCCGCCGATGGCAGCGTGGATGTGGGTTGGTATGGAAAGACCAAACTCAGCATGAAGCTCTCCAGAGGCAATCTTGCGAAGTTCTTGGTTGACCAAGTGACCGACAAGAAGTTCGTGCGTGCCGCGCCAGGCATCGCTAACCATTGACCCAGGAACGTCTCGACAAGGTTCACGCCATGAGCGGATTCACCAATGCTGATGTACCCGATCAATCGGGAAAGACCTTTATCGTCACCGGCGCCAACACCGGCATAGGCTTTGAAATAGCGAGTACGTTGGCAACGCGGCGAGCCAGGGTGCTTCTCGCGTGCCGTGACGAGCGGAAAGCGGAAGCAGCTATTAGCCGGATTCGTCTGAAGACATCTGAAGCGAATCTCGCATTCTTGCCGCTTGACCTCGCAGATCTGACGAGCGTGCGGAGCGCAGCAAAACTGGCCGAAAAGGAACCGCGCATCGACGCGCTCATCAATAATGCGGGCGTGCAAGGGCCGAAGCTCAAGCACACGGTGCAAGGCTTCGAGCTGACATTCGGCGTCAATCATCTTGGTTGCTTTGCGTTCACCGCGCTCATGTTGCCCAAGCTCACGGAAACATCCGGGTCGCGCATCGTTGTCACGAGCAGCGGTCTGCACAGGGACGCGAAGATCGAGTGGGACGATCTTAATGCGGAGAAGAGTTACAAGTGGATGCCTCGCTATGCAGCCAGCAAGCTTGCGAATCTGCTTTTTATCTTTGAGTTGGATCGGCGACTGCGAGCGGCGGGTACACCTGTTACGGCAGTGGCCTGCCATCCGGGCCTTGCTGGAACCAACCTTGCGCGCGATAGCTGGTGGGGCAACATCGCAATGTCATTGATCGGCCCGTTTTTCAACACGCCGGCTCAGGGCGCGTGGGGTGCATTGCAAGCGGCGACCGGACAAATAAAGTCCGGCGGCTATTACGGGCCGACGAAAACTTCCGAATTGCGAGGCCCCTCTGGCGAATGCACTCCGTCTCAGGACGCGCGGAATCCAGAACTCGCAAGACGACTGTGGGACGTATCGGTTCAACTGACCGGAATCGATGCCGAACTACCTTCAAATTCATAGCGCGAAGATCAGATCGCCGGAACATGGTCATGCAAATAGACCTCCATACTGAAATCACATGCCCGTGGTGCATCGTCGGGCATCACCGTCTCGATAAAGTGCTGGCGGAGCGTTTCCCCAACCTGGCTGTTGACATTCGGCAGCATCCAGTCCTGCTACTGCCAGATGCGCCGGCAGGCGGCCTCTACATTCCTGATTTGCTGCGCTCGCGCTACGGCATAACCGATCCAAAAATCGCCTTTGCTCGCCCTGAAGGAGAAGCCCGCGCTTCGGGCTTCGACTTGGATCTTGGCCGCCAGCTCTGGACCTATCCGACTCAAGCTGCTCATGCCGTGATTCTGGCAGCCGCTGGGCTTGACACGCAGCACAGGCTCGCAGTTGCAATCACCCATGCTTATTTCATCGCAGCGAAGAACATCGCCGACGCGGACGTGCTGGCCGACATTGCCATCGACTACGGTTTTGACCGCGATCAGGCGCGCGCCATCGCTCTTGATCCTGAACAGCACCATCGCGTCGAAGCGGAAGCGTTCAAGTCGGCCAATGCCGGTGTCCGTTCGGTTCCTCACTTCGTCTTTGGGGGAAGCATTGCCATCAATGGGGGGCGCAGCGAAGACGAGATTGCCGCGGCAATACAAGCAGCTTCCGGCGCAATCTCTCTCTGACGCGGCTTCCTCAAATCCAATGACTCGGAAGTCGGCGTACGCCAAGTCGATAAGGTTCTGCGGAGCTGTTGACTGTGTTGGCCGATGCCCGACCAAAAAGACCGGCCGTCGGATGACCGCAGTACTTCAAGAAGCGACGAAGGGACCGCGATCTTACGACCGACCGCAATGGGTTGCGGATTCAACCCGTCGATGCAACACACTTGAGGCTGCATAGCAGCAAGGAGTGTTGCCATGAAACAGAGACGGCGGATCTACTATACAGACACCCAGAGGGCGTTAATGTGGGAGCGCTGGCGCAAGGGCGAGTCGCTGCCAACATACCGCTCAGAACTCGCGCTAGCTTTGTCGGTCTCGAGCGCGCTCAAGCTCGCGCATCAACTTATGCATTTCATGTTGTCGCCCGAGATGCCAGTCGGTCACGATGTTGAAGATTCCTCGCGTCCACGAAAACGGTGCCCACCGGAACGGGGCGACGATGCGCGGTTGGCGGGCTCGCAGCCCTTTTATGACGGCCTTGGCGACGTCATCCGGTTGTATCGGTCGCCGCAACGGTGCAGGAAACCCTTTTTCAATCAATTTCGTCGCTAGCGCATTTCCGCCAAAGCCGATCTTGGCAATTGCTGTAGCCACCCAACCCGGATAGAGCACGCTCGCGGTGGACCCGGTGCCCCCTAGCTCGGCGCGCAGTGAGCGCGCGAGCATCTCGACTCCGGCTTTGGACGCTGCGTAAGGCGCGTTGACCATGCCGTTCACGAACGCATAGACCGAAGCGGTGACCAGGACCTGGCCTCGATTGCGCACGATCTCCGGCAATGCAGCCTTGATCGTGCGCCAAACACCGAGCAGGTCGACCTCGACGATTCGCTCGAACTCCTGTTCATCGCAGCTGTACACGGTGGCGGGCGCATCGTGCCATGAGATGCCAGCATTGGCGAACGCAATGTCGAGGCGCCCGAATCTATCGACGGCGTGTTGCACGACCGCCTTGGTGGCGGCAGCATCGGTGACATCTAGCGCCAAGGCGAGCGTGCGCTCGGAGTCAAATTCCGCGGCGAGGCGGTCCACTGAAGCCTGCGTCACATCGGTTAGAACGAGTCGTGCTCCACATGCATGCAACGCACGCGCGGTCGCAGCGCCAATGCCGCCTGCAGCACCCGTGATAAGCACGACTTTTCCCTGAAGATCGTAAGCCACTTTGTACTGCTCCTCTGCTATTGGATTTCCATTGCTGCGCAAACAGGGGGCGATGGATGCCGGGCCATCGGCTCCGCTGATCACGCGAAGCCGATCGGTTCCTGCGACCACCGGATGCCATTCATTTCGCTGGAGCGTACGCAGCCGAGTCGTTCCAGCCAGTTGCCGACGCCAGACTGATGGCGCGTTCAATGTCCTCGCTGCGAAAGCCAGCGCGTTCGACGAAGCGCCTGAAGAAGCCGGGTGCCTTGGCCACGATGGTGTTGATCTTTGGTACGACGATCATGTCCGCGCGCCGCTCAATGCCTGCCACGATATCCCGCACGACCTGCTCTCGCGGGATCATCTTCCAGAAGCCTCGATCGTTGCCTCGCCACAATGCCCGGCCGGCAGGATCGGCAACGACATCGTCCATCAGGGGCGTCGGGAAGAACGTCGGATGCGCGCTGCCGACCCCGATTCCCAGATGACGAAGCTCCAGACGGATGCTGTCGCACATCGCCCAGACGCCCGCCTTGCTGGCCGTATAGGACGCCTGTAGCGGCGAATGCACAAACGCGGCCATTGACGAAATCGCCAGCATGTACCCGCGCTGTTGCTGGACGTATGGCAAGCCGGCTCGGAACGTACGCCACACGCCGTTGAGGTTGATGTCGATGACACGATCAAACGCGGCCGGGTCGATGGTGGCCATTGGGGCCATGGTGTCAATGCCCGCGTTTGCGATGACCACATCGATTTGACCGAAGTGATCCGCCGCATTCGCCATTGCGGCTTCCAGGCTTTCGAAATCGCGGACGTCGGCGGTCCAGCCAAGAACGTCAGAAGGGTGGCCGAAGCTGCGAGTTTGCGCCGTGAGCCTGTCTGCCTCGAGATCGAAAAGTGCGAGGCGCGCCCCCCGTGCGTGCAGCGCTTCGGCCAAGGCCGATCCCAGGCCTCCGGTGGAACCGGTAATGGCCACCACCTTGTTCGCCAGCTTATAAGTTGACATGCGCGCCTCCTTGCTTCGTTGGAACGTGACGGTGGAGAAATGCCAGCTGGTCGGCGACCACCTGTTCGAAGTCCTTGCCCACATAGATGTCGAAGTGGCCGGCCCGATACACGCGCACTTCCCCTTTGGGCGCGCGCCTGGCATACCGTTTCGTCGGCCCCGCCGGAGCGACGGAGTCGGCTTCGCAAACGCAAAACAGAATCGGACAGGAAATGTCGCCTGCTTTGCGACCGGGGCGGTGCCGAACGATGTTCAGGCCGAAGCGTGCCGCGACCTGATTGCGAAATGCGGTACCGTCAGGCACAAGCGCGAGATAACCGTCCAGCGCATCGCGCGCGGTCATCAATGCGGCAGAACCGGGCGGACCTGCTGTCGCCAACATCACCGGCGCCATGCCGACGAGGGATAGCAGTACATCGCATAGAGCGAGCGCGGTAACCTTGAGCGCGCTACGCCAGTTCAACGCGAACAACGACGCGACCCCGTCCGTGAACGGGCATTGCGCGATGGCAGCGGCGATAGTCCGGTCGCGTGCTGCGGAGAAAATCACATGACCGCCGCCGAAGGATGTTCCCCACAAGACCACTTGATCCGGACGCAGGTTGCGGTTCTCGCGTGCAAAAGCAATCGCACTCGACCAGTCCTCCAATTGACGATTGATATCGAGTAATTGACGAGGGGAGCCGTCGCTCGTGCCGAAATGTCGATAGTCAAACACGAGGCACGCGTAGCCGCCCGCGCAAAAACGCTGCGCATAGGCGTCGAGCCGCATCTCCTTGATCCCGCCCAGGCCGTGCGCCATCACGATGACGGGAAACGGGCCAGTCCCGGGAGGCTCGTACAGCCAGCCACGGCAACGTTCACCGCGATCGCCCGCCACGAACTCCACGTTTGTTCGTCCCGCCATGTGTCCCTCCAAGGTGTGAGAGAATGGATTTAAATCCATTGTTGTAACGCATTCTATATTTGGAATGCATTCCATTTTATGAGGGAAAACCCCGCATGGAATCGAGAACTCAGCGCCGGACAGCCGCGACCCGGCTGGCGATCCTGCAAGCCGCCGAGGCTTTGCTGATGGAGGGCGGGCTGGCCGCGGTCACGCCTGAAGCGGTTGCGACCCGGGCGGATGTCGCGGTGCAGACGCTCTACAACCGTGTAGGTGGCCGTTCCGCGTTGCTCATTGCCGTAGCGGAGCGCGCATTGGAAGAGAACCGCCAGTACATGGACGCCGCCTATGCATCCGATGGTGATGTGGAGAAGAAGCTACGTTGTGTGGCAGTTGCTTATGCGAGGTTCGCCAAGGAGCGCCCTCATCAATTCCGTATTCTTATCGAACCACCTGATGAGCCGGAGGCGCTCACGCGCATTGCTGCCTTGATCAGGCAACAAAACGCCAAATTGGCAGTCTTGCTCAGACGAGGCATCGACGAAGGATGGGTGCATGCCGACGTTGAACCGGAACATGCCTCAACGGCGCTGTGGGCGATGATGAATGGCGTTATCAGCCTGATGTGGCGCCCCGACAGCCTTCGACTGGATGTCGATCACATCGACGATCTACTGCGTACCGCGATCTCTTTGTTGACCGGCGGTATTAAGAGGCGGGGCGATTGACGCTTTGGGCCCAGGGAACTCTGGCGACTGCAAAAGCGTCAAGCAGTTCTCAACTGGTCTGCCGTCAGGCGGCCTTCCAAGGTGCCCGCACGCCAAGGGCTTCGGCTCGGAAGTTGGGGAATTATCACGAACGCGTGAACCGCAGGTAAGGACCCAACTTCCGCCGGTGTGGACGATGGCGGAAATAGCCGGTGTACCGCGCAAGCCGCCGTTGATTCAGGCGGCGTCGAAGGGCTGCAGTGGGTCGGCAAGCGACCTCCACGGAATCCACGAAGAACCCAAAAAAGGCCGGCGGGATCTGCCCGTGAGGGGGGCCGGTGAGCGGTATTGGCGCGGATGGCGGAGCGCGGTGACGTGGACGCATACTTGGCGTATCCGGCCGACCTGCGTGCAGTGACGTCGGCCGATCATCGATCCAGGTCCACGGATCACGGAGACCACCATGAACAGGCTGTTGCCGATGACGATCGCGTTGCTTGCCGGGTGCGGCATCAGCACGGGACCGCTCTACGCTGCCGGCAGCATGGATGCGCCGCCCTGCAGCGCGGCGCATGCGGCGGACCAGGGCGGCAACGCCGCGATGCCGGGCATGTCGGTCCGCAGCTTCTCGACCGCCGGTTGCTCGGGCGCGGTGCTGCAGGGCGAACGGGCCACCGCGACGGTCAACGGCGACCGGGTCGAACTGCGGGACGGCGTCGTCTATGTGAACGGCCGGTCGTATGGCGCCGTCACGCCGGCGCAGACGGTCGAATACGAGGCCGCGCACGACAGGCGCACGCTGAAGGTCGACGGAAAAATCCGCACGCCGCTGCGCTGACAAATACCGACGAATACCGACGAATACCGATGAGTACCGATTCCGGCACGTGGCAGCCGCGGCGCGCCGCGCCTACTCGACCAGCGTCAGCCGGCCGTCGCTGAGCCGCACTTCGCGCCCGATCCACGCCGCATCGACGCGCGGCAGCACGGCCGACGGCTTGCGCAATTCGCGCAGCAGCGTCGCGCCGTGCGACAGCCGGCCGCCCATGCGGGCGATCACGGCGCGCGCGGCCTGGTACTGCGCATGCCGGCCCGGGTCGAGCGTGTCTTCCAGCAGGATGTCGTGGCCGAGCACGCCCTGCGTGTGGCCCGGATAGATCATGAAGCCGGTCGCCTCGTCGGTGCCTTCGCTGCCGTCCTGCCAGAAGCTGCCGTTGCGTTCGCGGCGCTCGGGATGGGGCGCGAACCACGCGTCGCGGTCGGCGGCCGGCATCGCATGATGCAGGCGGAAGAACACGCGCATCAGGTTGTCGCGATACCACTCGCGTACCTGCAGATACCAGCCGCGCATGCCGGGCGCGCCGAGCGTGTGGAGCACGCGGATCGGCAGCGGCCAGTCGGGAAACGCCTGCAGCGGCAGGTCCGTGGCCGCGGGTCGCACGGTGCCCGGATCGGTTTCCCACGGCAAGCGGTGCGGGCTGTCGTCGAGCCGGCCGTACACGGTCGGCGGACGCCCCCATAGTGCGCCGCCGCTGCTGGCCAGCGAGGCCGCGATGCACAGGTTGCCCTGCACGACGAACACGTAGAAGCGCGTGAACCAGTCGGCCAATTGCCGGCCGTCGGCGCGCTGTTCGACGAGCGTCGCGAGTTCCCGGTCGAAGCGCTGCAAGCCGCGCTCGAGCGTCGTCAGGTGAGCGCGCGCGACCCGCAGCATGCGCCAGAACACCGGCAGCGAACGCAGCAGCCGCAGCGGGCGCCAGCGCAGCGGCGGCGTCGCGCCGCCGATCTCGCCGCTGTAGTTGCCGGCCGATACGCCCCAGTCGGCCAGACGGGCCAGGAACAGGTCGTTGTTGATGTACGACGCGCCGCCGTACAGCGCGGTGAACGGTTCGTTATCCCGCAGCACGCGCGCATCCCAGCGCGCCATGATGGCCGGGATGCTGCCGGCCGCGCGCCGTTGCGCATACTCGACCAGCCGGCTGGGTTGCGGCGGCAGGATCTCGGCGATGTTCGCGGCGGTCAGGTGCCGGTGCCAGCCGTAGCTGCTGATCGGGCGGTACTGCAGCAGCCATAGCCGGTGGCCGTCCCACGCCCATTCGACATCGCCCGGCACGTAATGGAACGCGCGCAGCACGCGTTGCAGGAAGGTCCACAGCTGCTGCGCGGTCAGGCCGTGCGCGGCCGGGAACGTGCCGCTCTGCCAGGGCTCGCCGAGCCGCGACAGGATCGCGCGTTGCGGGCTCGCCTGACCGTCGGCGAGCGTTTCGAGGTGGCCCTGCACCCATTCGACTTCGACCGCGAGATGCCGCACGAACGCGATGCCGGACAGCACGGGCGTGATGAAGCGCTGCACGACCGCCTCCTCGAGGCCGCCATCGAGCAGCTCGGCCACGCGCGCGGCCGCCTGCGACGCCGGCTCGCGCAGGAACGTGGTGTGCAGGCCGGCATTGGCCGCATCGGCCTGGTCTTCACCGTGGCTCGACGAGCGGATCGCCCACACGGCGTCCGGCTGGCTCGCGAGGAAGCCGGGCAGGCGCGGATCGTCGGCGCGGGTCAGCGACAGCGCGGGCGGCACGGGCAGCCCGGCCATCGCGGCCAGCGCCAGGCGCCCGCCTTTCGTGTGCGCGACGAAGCCGGCGTCGCCTGCCTCGAGCCACTGCGCGAAAGTTGCAGGCGCATCGATCCACGGATAGTGCCCCCAGCCGGCCTGCAGCGTGACCGTGAGATCGGCGCGCGCGAGGATCGCCGACCACGCGGCGGCCTGGCGCACGCCGAGCACGTTGTCCTGGTCGCCCCATACGAGTTCGATGCGATCGGTGACCCACTCGAGCAGCGGCAGCGCGGTATCGGCGCGCACGAGATCCCAGTGCGGCAGGAACGCGCGGCAGCGCGCATAGCCGGCGCCCATGCGGCGGTATTGCGCGCGCGTCCAGGTCAGGTTCGAGAACTTGCGGGCGAACAGCGCCGGGTAGTGCACGAGCAGCCAGTGGATGGTCTTGCGCAGCGGCTTCGGCGCCATCAGCTTCGGCAGGCGCCGTTCCCACAGGAACGCGCCGACCGGTGCGAGCAGCACGCTGCGGGCGAAGTGGCTGGGGCGCCGCTGCAACGCGTGCAGCACCAGCAGCGCATTCACGCCGACCGCCATGATCGCGTGGCCCGGTTCGGTCGCGTCCAGCAGCGCTTGCGCGTATGTGGCGAGGTCTTCGCAGGGCGGCGCGGGATTGTCGCCGAAGCCCGGCAGTTCCAGCGGCACGGGTTGGTAGTGCCGGAAGTGGGGCAACGCATCGTCCCACCAGTCGGCCGCGCTGCCGTTGCCGGCGAGGAGGTACAGGATCGGTTTGCTCATGGATGCTTCGTCGGTCGACGTTCGCCCGGCCAGGCGACGACGTCAGCAACTGCCACGGTTACCGATTTTTTGCGCTGCGTCGTCGCAAGTCGTATCGACTGTGTCGGCAGACGCCTCTCGAATGGAGAGTGGAATCGGCAAGCGGCCGCGGCCCTGTTCTGGTTGATTTGATGCGGGCATTCTACGCGAGTCGATTCGCATGCATGATGCGCAAGCGAAGAACATAGAATCATGCGACCGGATTTCCCCGGCGAAACTCAACAGAAACGGGTCATGGACCACGTGTGCAAGAAGTCGTGATGCCGATTGCACACCGTCCGGGAACGCGGCCCGCTCCCCGGACAGGTCCGGCACCTGGCGCGTGAGCCGTCGCGCCCTCGTGTCAATGCATGGCGGCCGTGGCGACCGTATCGGCAGGACTGCCGGGCGGCTGGCCCGTTTGCCGGCGCGAGCGGCCCGAGCTCAGGTAGGCGGCGATCGAGTCTTGCGTGATCTCGCCGAGCCAGATGCCGTCGGGATCGAGCACGGGCATCCACGACGCACTGTACTGATACATCTTCGACAGCACGATGCGCAGGTTGTCGTCCGCCGCGACGCCGGCCGGGAAGGGCGTCACGCGCTCGCCGCACACGCCGCCGCCGGTGCGGGCCGCCCGGCGCGTCACGTAGCCGAGCGCCCGGCCCGCGTCGTCGAGCACGGTCAGGTAGCGGCAGTCGGCTTCGTCCATCACCGCGAACGCATGCGCGAGCGGCGTATCGACCCGCGCCGTTTCGGGTTGCGTGGCGGCGTCGCCGGCCTTCACGAGCAGGAGGCGCTTGAGCGTGCTGTCCTGGCCCACGAACTGCGCGACGAATTCGTCGCGCGGGCGCGCGAGCAGCGTATCGGGGTGATCGTATTGAACGAGCTGGCCGCGCCGGAACACGGCGATGCGATCGCCCAGCTTGATCGCTTCGTCGATATCGTGGCTCACCATGATCACGGTTTTATTCAGTTGCCGCTGCATCTGGAAAAACTCGTTCTGGATCGATTCGCGATTGATCGGATCGACCGCGCCGAACGGCTCGTCCATCAGCAGCACGGGCGGATCGGCGGCCAGCGCGCGAATCACGCCGATGCGCTGCTGCTGCCCGCCCGAGAGCTCGCGCGGATAGCGTTTCAGGTACAGCTTCGGATCGAGCGCGACCATCGACATCAGGTCGCGCGCGCGCTCGGCGCAGCGCTTCTTGTCCCAGCCCAGCAGGCGCGGCACGACGGTGATGTTCTCTTCGATCGTCATGTTCGGGAACAGCCCGATCTGCTGGATCACGTAGCCGATATGGCGCCGCAGGTCGACCGCATCGAGCTGCGCCGTATCCTCGCCGTTGATGAGCACGCGGCCCGAGGTGGCGGCGATGAGCCGGTTGATCATCTTCAGCGTGGTGGTCTTGCCGCAGCCCGACGGGCCGAGGAACACGCAGATTTCCCCCTCGGCCACCGACAGGCTCACGGAGTCGACGGCGCGCACGGCCTGGCCGTCCTTGCGCGTGAAGGTCTTGGTCAGTTTGTCGAGTTCGATCATGTCTTCTGCACTCCCTTCGGTGTCAATGCACGCTGCAGCATCTGCAGGAGCTGGTCGGCGACGATCGCGAGCAGGCTCACGAGCGCGGCGCCCACCAGCAGTTTCATCATGCTGCTCTGCCCGATGGCGCGCAGGATCAGCGTGCCGAGGCCGCCTGCGCCGATCACGGCGGCGATCGTCATCACGCCGATGTTCATCACGACCGCGGTGCGCACGCCCGCGAGAATCACGGGCACCGCCAGCGGCAATTCGACGAGACGCAGGCGCTGCCACGAGGTCATGCCGATGCCGGTGCCGGCTTCCCTGATTCCCGCATCCACGTTGTGCAGCGCCAGGTAGGTGTTGCGCATGATCGGCAGCAGCGAATAGAGGAACACGGCCGTGATCGCGGGCGCCGCGCCGATGCCCTGGCCGAAGCGCGAGAAGAACGGGATCATCAGGCCGAACAGCGCGATGGACGGCAGCGTGAGCACGATGGTGGCGACGCCGAGCAGCGGCCCGGCGAGCCAGTCATGGCGATTGATGAGGATGCCGAGCGGCACGCCCGCCACGATCGCGCAGCCCACGGCGATGCCGACCAGCCATACGTGCTGCAGCGTGAGCTGCAGCAGTTCGGGCCAGCTCGATGCGAGATAGTCGAATACGTTCATCGGTTCTCCTTCAGGGCAGCGGGTGCGTGCGCAGGAATGCGTCGGCGACGTCGCGCGGCGATTTGCCGTCGAGGTCGACCGCCTTGGCCATGGCCTGCATCACGTCGTTGTCGAGCGCGGCCGACAACGCGTTGAGCTGCGTCGCGAGCTTCGGATTGCGCGCGAGCGCGTCCTTGCGCACCACGGGCGTCGCGTTGTACGGCGGGAAGAAGTGCTTGTCGTCCTCGAGCGGCACGATGCCGAAGCCCTTCACGCGCCCGTCGGTCGTATAGACCAGGCCGATCTTCAGCTGGTTGTTGTGCAGTGCCGTGTAGACGAGCCCCGGATCCATCTGCTTCATCTGCGCGCGGCTGAACTGCATGTCGTAGGCAGCGAGCAGCGGCTTGAGGCCATCGGGGCGATTCGCGAATTCCGCGTCCATGCCGAACATGTAGTGCTTCGCGGCCGGATCGGTCTTCAGGTGCTCGGCGAGCTGCGACACGGTGCGGATGCCGGTGGCCTGCGCGAACTGGCTGGGCAGGCCGATCGCGTAAGTGTCGTTGAGCGGCGACGCATCGAGCCACACGAGCCCGCGCGGCACGTCGAGCGCCTTGACGCGCCGGTACATCTCTTCGGGCGAGAGCTTGTCGTGGATCTTGTTGTAGACGAGCGCCGCCGTTCCCGTGTAATCCCACATCAGGTCGAACTGGCCGTTCTCCAGCGCGCTGCGCGCGAGCGTACTGCCGAGCCCGGAGCGGACTTCCACGTCATAGCCGCGCGAACGCAGGTATTGCGAGGTGACTTCCGCCAGCACGTATTGCTCGGTGAAGTTCTTCGCGCCCAGCACGAGCTTCGCGGCGAATGCCGGTGTGCCGGCCGCCATGCACAACGCGCCGGCGGCGCACAGGCGTGCGAGCGATCGAATGGTGCGGTGGAGCATCATGCGGTTCCCCCGTGGCGTGCGAGCCAGTGGCGGCTGCCGGCCGCGACGATGCCGTCCAGCACGAGCGCGAGTATCGCGGTGAGCGACGCGCCGAGCAGCAGCAGCGGCTGGTTGTCGAGGTAGATGCCGGGGAAGATCAGCGAGCCGAGACTGTCGGCGCCGATCAGGTACGCGAGCGGTGCCGTCCCGACGTTGATCGCGAGCGCGGTGCGCACGCCGCCGACGATGATCGGCAGCGCATCGGGCAACTCCACGCGCGCGAGCGATTGCCAGCCCGTCATGCCGATGCCCTTGGCGGCTTCGCGCAGCGCGGCCGGCACGTTTTTCATGCCTTCATAGGTGTTGCGCGTGATGGGCAGCAACGACGCGAGAAACAGCGCGACGATGGCCGGCACGTTGCCGATGCCGAAGATGCCGAGCGCGATGGCAAGCACGGCGAGCGAGGGGATCGTGTTGCCGATGTTGAAGAGCTGCATGAAGCGCTCGGCCTGATGCTGAAATCGCGGCCGGCTCAGCAGCACGCCGGACGGCACGCCCACGACGATCGCGAGTGTCATCGAATAGACGACCAGCAGCATGTGCTGGCCCGCGTAGTAGGCGAGATCGTCCGCGCGCTGATTGAACGTGTCGGCGCTGATGCCGCGCGCCAATGCCCATCCGACGACGATGATTGCCACCAGGCTGCCCATCAGCTGGACAGTGCGTCGAGTCATGAAGATACGCCTCCTCAATCCCAATGCGGCACGCGCGCAGGCACGCGCCGCGATGACGCCGGATGGCGTCGCGATGGAAGTTCGTGATCCCGGCATGGCCGCGATTGAACTGACGAAAACAGTTCTGCCGGCCACAACGATATGCGGCTGGCGGTCGGGTGAACGCAACGATGCGTTCGTCTGATTGTCATGTTCAGCCCGGCGGCGCCGTAACGGCGAGGCGCGTTCGAGCAGGGCACCGTCCTGCGAAGACGGCATGGATGCGGATGGCTCGGAGCCGACCGCTGGGGCCGGTGGCCCCTTTTGACGTGGCGAAACGGATGCATGCGCAACGAAGTGCGAAATTGCATCACGTTGCGCACGAGATCATGCATTTTGTGATGAAGTTGGGCCGAGTATAGAGCAATCGACGGATCGCGTCTACCTTGGGGCGGCCGCGACAATGCATCGTCGATCGTGCGGCGGCGGCGCAGGCGATCAGGCCCTCGTCGTGCGGAAAAATGCTTCGAATTCCGAATCGGTCGGCGTGGCCGCCGTTTCGAAGCGGATTGCGTGAGCGGTTTTGCCGCAGGTGTCGTGGAAGCGCCAGCGTTCGGCAGGCGCTTCACCGCACGCGATATTTGCAGCGTCATGCGTCATGCGCCGCACGCTCGTCGACAGCATGACGAGCGCGTCGATCGATGCGGCCGGCCTCGCGTTCGTGCCGGTCGACACGATCCCGCCGCGCCGTAGCGTGTCCGGCTTATGCGTCGACGTCCGGGTCGGCGCGCGGCGTCCTGCCGGTCCAGCGCCGGTACGCGTGACGGAAGCTGCGCGGCTCGCTGTAGCCGAGACGTTCGGCGATCGCCGCGACCGTCAGCGTGTGATCGTCGAGCATCCGCACCGCCTCGTCGCGCCGCACCTCGTCGAGCAGCGACTGAAACGTGATGCCGTCCTTGTCGAGCCGCCTGCGCAGCGTGCGCTCCGTCAGGTGCAGCGCGTTCGCGAGCGATGTCATCGACTTGAAGCGCGCGAGGTCGCGCGCCATCAGCTCCTTCGCGCGATCGGCGAAGCGCGTGCCGACCGACGCGGCCCACTGCCGTTCGAGCGCCTCGCACTGGCCGTGCAGCGCGTTGAAGCTGACTTCGTTCGCGAGGCGCGGCGCTTCCGTGCCGTTCACGGACGCGAACACGAGACGGTTGTCGCCCGCATTGAACGCGACCTGGCAGCCGAAGTGGCGCGCGTAGTCGGCCGCGTTGCGCGGCGTGCGGCGCGCGAGCTGCAACTGCTGGGGCCAGACCGGCTTGCCGACGAGATCGGACACGATCAGGCGCAGGCTCGACAGGCACATGTCGACCTGGAACACCTCGAGATCGGGCTCGCCGTTGTAGCGGCTGATGGTTACGCTCATGCCGCCGGCGTGCGCGTCGATGCGCACGTCGAAATACAGCCCCATGAACAACGGAAACTGGCTCATGCACCGGAATGCCTGCATCACGGAGCCGCTGATCAGCATCGCGTAGCCGGCGAGGCCGAGCGTCGACACGTGCAGCCGCGCGCCGATCGACAGCCCGATCGACGGCACGCCGCTGCAGTGCAGCAGGTTGCGGAAGCAACGTTGCTCCTGAGCGCGATTCACGTGCAGGTTCGGCGACGCGACTTCGTCCGCGCCGAGCCCGGTGCCTTCGAGCAGCGCGACGCCGTCGATGTGCCGCACGCGGCACTCGTCCAGCGCGACCGCGATCGCGTGGACGGTGGCGGGAATGTCCTCCTGGCGTCCGGCCGGACGCGCGAGTCCGAGCGACGAACGCAGGCTGTGCTCGGCCCGGCTCTGGTTTCGATGGGAGCGGCTGTCCATGGTGCTGATGCGGCGACGGGGTCGCGTAGAACATAGCCGGAATGTCCGGAAAACGCCAGTGCGGCACAGCACCATTCACGGCCGGTCGTCGCGATGCGCGGCGGTATGTCCGGAAATATCCCCCGATTACGTCCGCTTTTCTCATTCGTCCTCGATTTTTTGACGCACCACACTTTCTTCCAATCGTGCCCCGCCGGCAGCGCCGGGCGAACGAGTGTTGAAGTCATGGACGCCACCCACGTGAGGACAGCATGGACAACGACAGGCCAGGTCGAACCGCATCAGCCGCCGCGACGCATGACTTCGGGCCGCACGCGCATCGAGGCGACGCGGACGAACGCCGCAAGCCGCACCTGCTCGGACTCTCGACGCTGGTGATCTTCGGCCTCGCGTACATGCTGCCGATGACGGTGTTCACGACCTACGGGCTCGTCACGAGCGAGACGAACGGGCACCTGACGGCCGCGTATGCGGTCACGCTGGTCGCGATGCTGTTCACCGCGCGCAGCTACGGCCACATGGCGCGGCTGATGCCGAGCGCCGGGTCGGCCTATACGTTCGCGAGCCGCAATTTCGGCACGTCGGCCGGCTTCATGGTCGGCTGGGCGTTGCTGATGGACTACCTGTTCATCCCGATGATCAGCTACCTCGCGATCGGCATCTACATGAAACAGATTTTTCCGGCGGTGCCGGCCAGCGTGTGGATCGTCGGCAGCATCGCGCTGGTCACCGGGCTGAACATCGTCGGCATCCGGCTCGTCAATCGCGTGAACCTGATCCTGATCGCGAGCCAGCTCGTGTTCATCGCGATCTTCGTCATCGCATCGGCGCAGGTCGCGGCCGGCGAAGGGCTGTCGATGGCCGTCGCGCTGCCGTCGTCGGGCGATGCGCGCGCGATCTTCGCCGGCTCCGCGATCCTGTGCCTGTCGTTCCTCGGCTTCGATGCAGTCACCACGCTGTCGGAGGAAACGCGCGAGCCGCGGCGCACGGTACCGCTCGCGATCCTGCTCTGCACGCTCGCGAGCGGCCTGCTGTTCATGCTGATCGCGTACGCCGGGCAAGTGGTGTTTCCCGACTGGCGCGCGTTCAGGGATCTCGATTCGGCCAGCCTCGAACTGATGCGGCGCATCGGCGGCGGCACGCTGTCGGCATTCTTCGTCGCGGTGTACGTGGCCGGCTGCTTCGCGAGCGCGATGGCCGGGCAGGCGAGCGTGACGCGCGTGCTGTTCGCGATGGGCCGCGACCGGGTGCTGCCCGAGCGCGTATTCGGCCACCTGCATGCGCGGCTGCGCACGCCGGTGCGCGCGACGCTCGCGGTCGGCGTCGTGTCGCTGTCCGCGCTGTTCATCACGCTCGATCTCGCGTCGACGATGATCAGCTTCGGCGCGCTCGTCGCGTTCGCGATCGTGAACCTGTGCGTGATGCGCAGCTACCTGAGCCGGCCCGAGCATCGTCATGCCGCCGGCTGGATCGCGTTCGGCGTGATGCCGGCGCTCGGCTTCGCGATGAACGTGTGGCTCTGGTCGGGGCTGTCGCGCCAGACGTTCTACGTCGGCATCGGCTGGCTCGTGCTCGGACTCTGCCAGCTCGTGTGGCTGACGCGCGGCTTCACGCGTCCGGCGCCGACGCTGTCGATCAACTGAATGACCGGCTGCGCGTTGCCGGCTTTGAAACCCTGAAGGAGGAGTGACCCATGAACGCTGTTGACGTCAATCTCGATGTGGACCTGCAGGCGCTCGGCAAGCGCCACCTGCTGATGCACTTCACGCATGCCGACGCATACCGCGAGAACGCGCTGACCGTGTTCGATCGCGGCGAAGGCTGCTGGCTCGTCGACCGCAACGGCAAGCGCTATTTCGATGCGCTGGCCGGGCTGTACTGCGTGCAGGTCGGCTACAGCCACGGCGCGGAAATCGGCGATGCGATCCGCGAGCAGATGGTGCGGCTGCCGTTCGCGACCAACTGGGGCTATGGCCACGAACCGGCGATCCGGCTCGCGCACCAGCTCGCGGCGCTCGCGCCGGACGGCCTGAACCGCGTGTTCTTCACGTCGAGCGGCTCGGAGTCGAACGAGGCGGCGATCAAGCTGGTGCGCCAGTACCACCAGTCGCGCGGCGAACCGCAGCGGCGCAAGTTCATCGCGCGGCGCGTCGCGTATCACGGCACATCGTTCGGCGCGCTCGCGCTGAACGGGATGACGAACTTCCGCAAGCATTTCGAGCCGCTGATGTCGGGCGTGCGGCACGTGGGCAACACGAAGCGCTACGGCCGCCCGGCGGGCGAGACGGAAGCGCAGTTCACGCGCCACCTGCTCGACGAGATCGAATCGCTGATCGTGCAGGAAGGGCCGGACACCGTCGCCGCGATCGTCGTCGAGCCGCTGCAGAACGCGGGCGGCAGCCTGACGCCGCCGGCCGGCTACGCGGCCGGGTTGCGCGACATCTGCGACCGGCACGGCGTGCTGCTCGTCGCGGACGAGGTGATTTGCGGGTTCGGTCGGCTCGGCGAATATTTCGGGTCGGCGCGCTACGGGCTGAAGCCGGACATCATCACGTTCGCGAAAGGCATCGCGTCGGGCTATGTGCCGCTCGGCGGCGTGATCGCGAGCGACGCGGTCGTCGAGTCGGTGCTCGACGGGCCGCAGCAGATGTTCCTGCACGGCGCGACCTACGGCGGCCACCCGGTCGCGTGCACGGCCGCGCTCGCGAACCTCGCGATCATGGAACGCGAAGGCGTGCTCGCGAACGTCCGCGACAACGAAGCGGTGTTCCGCCAGACGCTCGACGGCCTGCTCGAATTGCCGTGCGTCGGCGACGTGCGCGGCGACGGCTACCACTACTCGCTCGAACTCGTGACCGACAAGGCCGCGCGCCGCTGGGCGGCCGGGATCGGCGCGCAGGCATTCGTGTCGACGCTGCTCGCACCCGCGCTCTTCGACGCGGGGCTGCTGTGCCGCGCGGGCGTCGATCACGAAGGCACGCCGATCGTGCAGTTCTCGCCGCCGCTCGTGATGTCGCGCGACGAGATCGTGTGGTTCGTCGCGCAGATCCGCGACATCCTCGTCGATACCTATGCGCGTGCGACGCGCTGAGCGCGGCATCCTTCATTTCAGGAGCATTCGATGCGAACGTCACAACAGTCCCATATCGACGGCCAGTGGCTCGATCCGGCCGATGCGCGATCGATCGACGTGATCGACCCGGCCACCGCGCGGCCGTATGCGCAGCTCAGGATCGGCGGCACGGCCGACGTCGACCGTGCGGTCGGCGCGGCGAAGCAGGCTTTCGACACCTACTCGCGCTGGCCGGTCGACGAACGTGTCGCGCTGCTGCGACGCGTGCTCGAGATCTACCAGCGCCGCTACGAAGAAGTCGCGCAGACGATCAGCCGGGAGATGGGCGCGCCGATCGCGTTCGCGCGCGCGATGCAGGCCGCGGTCGGCACCGCGCACCTCGAACAGACGATCCGCGCGCTGCAGTCGTTCCGGTTCAGCACGCAGACCGATTCGCTGCTGGTGTCGCACGAGCCGATCGGCGTGTGCGCGCTGATCACGCCGTGGAACTGGCCGATCAACCAGATCGTGTGCAAGGTCGCGCCGGCGCTCGCGGCCGGCTGCACGATGGTGCTCAAGCCGAGCGAGATCGCGCCGTTCAGCGCGATCCTGTTCGCGGAGATCCTGCACGAGGCCGGCGTGCCGCCCGGCGTGTTCAACCTCGTGCACGGCTACGGGCATGAAGTGGGCGACGCGCTGTCGCGGCACCCGGATGTCGACATGGTGTCGTTCACGGGCTCGACGCGCGCGGGCGTCGAGGTCGCGAAGGCGGCTGCCGACACGGTGAAGCGCGTGCACCAGGAGCTCGGCAGCAAGAGCCCGAACCTGATCCTGCCCGACGCCGACATCGAGGATGCGGTCACGCGCGGCGTGCGCAGCTGTTTCAGCAACAGCGGCCAGTCGTGCAATGCGCCGACCCGCATGCTCGTGCATGCCGATCATCTGGCGCTGGCCGAACAGGCCGCGCGCCGCGAGGCGGAACGCACCGTCGTCGGCGATCCGCGATCGCCGGAAACCGGCATCGGGCCGGTGGTCAGCCGCACGCAGTTCGACCGCATCCAGCATTTCATCCGGCTCGGGATCGACGAAGGCGCGACGCTCGTCGCCGGCGGCCCCGGGCGGCCGGACGGGCTCGGCGACGGCTTCTACGTGCGGCCGACGGTGTTCTCGAATGTCACGCCCGGCATGACGATTGCACGCGAGGAGATCTTCGGGCCGGTGCTGTCGATCATGACCTACCGGACCGAGGACGAGGCCGTCGCGCTCGCGAACGATTCGGTCTACGGGCTCGCGGCCTACGTGCAGTCGAAGGATCTCGAGCGTGCTCGCAGGGTTGCGGCGCGGCTGCGGGTCGGCAACGTCCACATCAACTACCCGGCGTGGAACCCGGCCGCGCCGTTCGGCGGCTACAAGCGCTCGGGCAACGGACGCGAGTACGCGGAGTTCGGCCTCGTCGAGTATCTGGAGACGAAGGGCACGACGGGGTACGCTTGAGCGGTGCGCGATGAAGGTCCTGGCGGCCCGGGTGACCCAGGAGACGAATCCGTGTTCGCCGGTGCCGACGCCGCTCGCGGCGTTCGGCCGCAGCGGCCGGCCCGGGGCGTCACCGGCATCCGTGGCGCGGTAGTGGCATTCAGGCGCCGCGAAGCAGGCGGCGTCGAGCCGCCGCCGCGTTTGCCGACAATCAGCGCTCTTCGGGATCCGTCGCGGCCGCATCGGTGCCCGCAACGGGCGCGGCGGCTCGCCTGCGGATCTCGGAGTCGAGGATCAAACGCCCGCGCAGCTTGCCTTTCATCCGCTTCACATGCTTGGGCGCCTCGGTCATGTGCTCGACCATCAGCGCACGGACGCGCTCGGCATCGCGCTCGCGCGCGGCCTGCAGGATCGCCTTGTGGATCGACACGTTCGCTTCGCCGAAGCGCTTGTGCTCCACGAGCGGCGTATCGTTCCGGAACTCGATCAACTGCCGGATCATCTCGTTGATCAGCTCGCAGCTGAATCGCAGGAAGGGGTTCGGGTTCGCGGCCGCGAGGATGTCGTGGAACGTCGTGTCCTCCTGCCGCTGGCGCAGCATGTGGCCGCGGTCGTGCACGCCCGACGCGCCGTCGCAGCACGCGATGTTCGCCTCCAGTGCAGCGAAGTCGCGCTCGGTCAGGTGCGGCACGGCACCCGCCGCCAGCTCGGGTTCGAGCATCTGTCGCACCGTGTAGATGTCGTCGATCGTCACGTCCTTGAAGAACAGGTAGTTCTGCAGGAGCTGCAGCGTGCGGTCGAGCGGCACCTCGACGACCATCCCGCCACCCGACGGCCCCGTCGTGACCTTGATGAGCCCCTGCACCTCGAGCGACTTCAGCGCCTCGCGGATCGTGCTCTTGCTCACCGCATAGAGCTGCTGCAGCTCGGCTTCGCGCGGCAGGCGGTCGCCCGGCTTCAGGTCCTTCTCGGTGATCAGCCGCTTGATCTCCTCGGCGACGAGGTCGCCTCGCTTCGGCTGCTTGATTTCGACCGCGAGGCCCGCCCTGGCTCGGTCCATGACCATCTTCAAGACTCCTTTGTCTGACTGCGCGCCGCGTCATCGTCGACGATCCGTTCCGGCGCGGGTACGGAATTTTGCCTGATTGACACCAATTTTGATCAACTCTAGCATCATGTTCATTCTATTTATCATGATAAATAGGATAAACCGGCGGCGCGCATCCTGCAGGGCGTGGGCACGGTTTGGCAGTCGGTCGCATCGCGTGTGTCCCCCCTTTATCAGGAGCGTCAACTTGAATCGCCGAGAACTGTTGAAACTGGCCGCGCTGTCGGCCGTGCCGGGTGCGATCGGCAGCATGTCGTCCCGTGCCGCGTTCGCGCAGGGTTCATCCATCCAGCTGGCGTGCCCGGTGCCGATGTCGGGGCCGTTCGCCGCCAACGGCAAGTACGCCGATCTCGGCATGCAGCTCGTCGTCCAGCAATACGGCAAGGTGCTCGGCGCGCCGCTCGCCTATACGGCGCTCGACACCGAGGGCAAGCCCGCGACCGCCGTGCGGCGCGTGCAGGAGATCGCACAGCAGAAGGGCGTGCGCTTCTTCGCGGGCGGCATCCTGTCGTCCGAATCGCTTGCGATGGGCAAGGAAGTCCAGAAGGCGGGCGGCGTGTTCATCACGACGGCCGGCGCGGACGAGATCACCGGCAAGGATTGCAATGCGGCGACGTTCCGCTGGTCGGTGCCGACCTTCGGCGCGATCGAGCAGACGGTGCGCCCGTTGACCCGGATGCTGCCGAAGGCGAAGCGCTGGTACACGATCACGCCGCAATACGTGTTCGGCGAGGGCCTGCTGTCGGCCGCGAAGGCGGTCTTCAAGGAGAAGGGCATCGAGCATGTCGGCAACAGCTACCACTCGCTCGCCGAGAAGGAGTTCAGCGGCTACCTGACGAACGCGGCGGCTGCGCAGCCGGATGTGCTGCTGATCCTGAACTTCGGCTCGCAATCGTCGGACACGCTGCGCCAGGCCGTCAGCTTCGGGATGAAGCGCAACTGCACGATCCTGCTCGCGTGGGCCTCGGGCCTCGAGCAGTTCGAGGCGCTCGGGCCCGACATCTGCGACGGCGTGTATTTCGGCGCGCAGTACTGGCACGGCATCGATTCGCCGCTGAACCGCGATCTGGTGAAGCGCGCGAACGCCGCGTTCAAGGCGAACCCGAACTACAGCCTCGCGGGTTCGTACATCTGCTCGAAGATCCTGATCGACGCGATGGTGAAGGCCGGCAGCGCCGATCCGAAGAAGGTCGTCGCGGCGATGGAAGGCATGAAGTACGACGGCCTCACGGGCCCGGAGGAAATCCGCAAGGGCGACCACCAGGTACTGAAGAACTACTACCTGCTGAAGGGCAAGCCGAAGAGCCGGATGAAGAACGCGGACGACTATGCCGACATCGTCAGCTCGGGCCAGTCGTTCCTGCCGGTCGACAAGACGAGCTGCAAGCTCGCGTGACGCTGTGCACGCGTCCGCGGCCGTCGTGCGCCGCGGACCTTCGTTACCTTCCTTTCTGACACGGAAGCCATGAACGTCTATCTGCTGCAGATCGTCAACGGCATTGGCGTGGGCATGCTGTACTTCCTGCTCGCCGTCGGCTTGTCGATCGTGTTCGGCCTGCTGCGCTTCGTGAATTTCGCTCACGGCGCGTTCTACCTGCTCGGCGCGTATCTCTGCTACCAGGCGCTGCAATGGTCGGCGAATTTCTGGGTCGCGCTCGCGGTCGTGCCGCTCGTCGTCGGTGCGTTCGCGTGGGGCGTCGAAAAGCTCGTGCTGCGTCATGTGTACGCGCAGCAGCATGAATTCCACATCCTGGCGACGGTCGGGCTCGCGCTCGTGCTGCAGGAGTGCGCGATCCTCGCATGGGGCCCGCTCGGGGACAACGTGCCGCCGCCCGACGCGCTGAACGGCGTCGTGATCTGGGGCGGCTTCGTCTACCCGAAATACCGGCTGTTCGTGATTGCGTTCACGGCCGTGCTCGCCGCATTGCTGTGGTGGGTGCTCGAAGGCACGCGGCTTGGCAGTACGGTGCGCGCGGGCAGCGAATCGGCGGAGATGGTATCGCTGCTGGGCATCAACGTGACGCGCGTGTTCAGCCTCGTGTTCGCGCTCGGCGCGGCCACGGCTGCGCTCGCGGGCGTGCTCGCCGCGCCGATCCGCGGCGTCGATCCGTTCATGGGCATCGAGGCGCTCGGCGTCGCGTTCGTCGTGGTCGTCGTCGGCGGGATGGGGAATTTTCTCGGGGCGCTCGTCGGCGGGCTGCTGGTCGGCATCGTGCAGAGCCTGATGAGCACGCTGTGGCCGGAAGGCGCGCGATTGATGATCTATGTCGCGATGGCGGCCGTGCTGCTGCTGCGTCCGAACGGGTTGCTGGGGAGGGCTGCATGATCGAATCGTCGAAACCGCTGCCGCCGGGGACGGCGGCCCCGCAACGCCCGCATTTGTGGCGTCGCGCGCTGCAGCGGCCGGAAGGCTGGCTCGCGGTGGCCGTCGTGTGCGTGCTGCCGGTCGCGCTGAGCTCGGGCTCGCTCGCGACCGAAGTGCTGGTGTTCGCGCTCGCCGCGCTCGGCTGCAACCTGTTGCTTGGGCTTACGGGGCTGCTGTCGTTCGGGCAGGGCATCTTCTTCGGGCTCGGCAGCTACGCGGCGGGGCTGGTGCTCACGCACGGCGTCGCGTCGGTGAGCGCCGCGCTGGTCGCGGCCGCCGTGCTCGGTGCCGTCGCGGCCGCGCTCGTCGGCTGGTTCTCGATCCGGCAGCGCGGCACCTATTTCGTGATGCTGACGCTGGCGTTCGGGCAGCTCTTCTACTTTCTCGCCTATACGACGCCGGACGTCACGGGCGGTGACAACGGGCTACTCGACATCCCGCGCCCCGTGCTGTCCGCGTTCGGGCATCCGCTCGTCTCGCTCGATTCGCCGTGGCGCTACTACGGCTTCGTCGCGGTGCTGTTCGTCGCGGTGTTCTGGCTGCTGTTGCGTGTGTCGCGCTCGGTGTTCGGCCGTACGTTGCTTGCGATCCGCGACAACGAGGCGCGCGCGGCGGCGGCCGGCTACGACGTGAAGCGCTTCAAGCTCGCGGTGTTCGTGATCTCGGGCGCGGTCACGGGCCTCGCGGGTGCACTGCACGCGTTGATGACGGGCATCGCGCCGCTATCGAACATCGACTATCACACGAGCGAGATGATCCTCGTGATGACGGTGATCGGCGGCACGGGCAACCTGTTCGCGTCGGTGCTCGGCGCGGCGTTCTACGTGCTGTTCGCGGACTGGCTGTCGACGCTTTGGCCGCGCTGGCTGCTGCTGCTCGGTCTCGTGCTGATCGCGGTCAGCCTGTTCATGCAGCGCGGGTTGTGGGGATTGGGTGAACGCGTCGTGGCGTCGCTGCGGCGCGCCGGCCGCACGGCGGCCACGGCCGAGGAGCAGCAATGAGCGAAGCGATTCTCGAGGCGCGCGGCGTCGTCAAGCGCTACGGCAAGTTCACGGCGCTGGGCGGCGTCGATCTGCGGATCATGCCGCGCACCGTTCATTCGGTGATCGGGCCGAACGGTGCGGGCAAGACGACGCTGTTCCATACGCTGACGGGCACGTTGCCGATCACGTCGGGCTCGATCCTGTTCGACGGTCACGACGTGTCGCGCGAACCCGATCACAAACGCGTGCGGCGCGGTATCGCACGCTCGTTCCAGGTGACGAGCCTGTTTCCGAACCTGAGTGTGCGCGAGAACCTGCGTGTTGCCGCGCAGGGCGTCGAATCGCGGCGCGCGCTGAATCCGTGGACGCCGCCGCGCGGCGCGCTCGCGCACGCCGGCATCGTCGACGATGTGCTCGAGCGGCTCGGCCTGCAGCGCTTCGCCGACACGGCGGCCGGCGTGCTGTCGCACGGCCAGCAGCGCCGGCTCGAGGTCGGGATGGCGCTTGCGGCGCGGCCGCGCGCGATCTTTCTCGATGAGCCGACGTCGGGCATGGGGATCGACGATCTCGGCGACATGAAGGCGCTGATCCGCGGCCTGCGCGACGACTACACGGTCGTGCTGATCGAACACAACATGGGAATCGTGATGGACATCTCGGACACGATCACGGTGATGCAGCAAGGGCGCGTTCTGGTCGAAGGCAAGCCTGATGCGATTCGCGGCGACGAGCGCGTGCGCAGCGCGTATCTCGGCAACATGATCACGGGAGGCCGCGCATGATGCTCGACGTGAAGGAGGTCCATGCCTGCTACGGCAAGAGCCATATCCTGCAGGGCATCTCGCTGAACGTGAATGAAGGCGAGACGGTGACGCTGCTCGGCCGCAACGGCGCGGGCAAGTCGACGACGCTCAAGACGATCGCGGGCGTCGTCGCGCCGACCGGCGGCACGGTGACGTTCGCGGGCCGGCCGGTGTCCGGGCAGCCCGCGCACCGGATCGCCGCGCGCGGCCTGTGCTTCGTGCCCGAGCATCGCGGGATTTTCCGGCTGCTGTCGGTCGAGGAAAACCTGCGGCTCGGTGCGCGCCGCGATTCGCCGTGGCAGCTCGACGACATCTACCGGATCTTTCCGCGCCTGAAGGAGCGCCGCCGCAACGGCGGCGCGCAGCTGTCGGGCGGCGAGCAGCAGATGCTCGCGATCGGCCGCGCGCTGATGAACCACCCGCGGCTGCTGATGCTCGACGAGCCGGTCGAAGGGCTCGCACCGGTGATCGTCGAGGAGATCGTCGAGCAGCTGAAGCAGATCAAGGCGGCCGGCGTCGCGATCCTGCTCGTCGAACAGAACCTCGAAGTGTGCACGCAGATCGCCGACCGCCACTTCGTGATCGAACAGGGCGTGATCGTCTACGAAGGCAGCAACGCGGCGTTCGCGGCCGATCACGAGGTGAAGGACCGTTACCTGGGCGTCGGCGTCGCGTAAGCGCCGAGTCCTTTCATTGCGAGGAATTCCATCGATGCAAGTTCAGGATTCGACACCGGGCGTCGCGGCGTCCGGCTTGCGCGTCGACGGCGCGCGGCTGTGGGACAGCCTGATGCGTCTCGCGCGGATCGGCGCGACCGACAAAGGAGGCGTGTGTCGCCTCGCGCTCACCGAGCTCGATCGCGAAGCACGCGACCTGTTCACCGCCTGGGCGAAGGAAATCGGCTGCACGGTGCGGGTCGACGCGATCGGCAACATCTTCGCGCGGCGCGCGGGCGAACGTGACGACCTGCCGCCCGTGACGACGGGCAGCCATATCGACACGCAGCCGACCGGCGGCAAGTTCGACGGCAACTACGGCGTGCTCGCGGGCCTCGAAGTGCTGCGCACGCTCGACGATGCGGGCGTGCGCACGCGTGCACCGCTGGAGGTCGCGGTCTGGACCAACGAGGAAGGCTCGCGCTTCGTGCCCGTGATGATGGGCTCCGGCGTGTTCGCCGGCGCGTTCACGCTCGACCATGCGCTCGCGCAGTGCGACCGCGACGGCGTGTCGGTGCACGACGCGCTGGCCGCGATCGGCTATGCGGGCGATGCGCGCGACGCGCATCCGGTCGGTGCGTATTTCGAAGCGCATATCGAGCAGGGGCCGGTGCTGGAAGCGCACGACACGACGATCGGCGTGGTCGAGGGCGCGCTCGGGCAGCGCTGGTATGACGTGACCGTACACGGGATGGAGGCGCACGCCGGCCCGACGCCGATGGAGTTGCGACGCGACGCGCTGCTGGTCGCGGCCGATCTCGTGCGCGCGGTGAACGGCATCGCGTGCGCGCATCCGCCGCACGGACGCGGCACGGTCGGCTGGGTCGACGTACACCCGAATTCGCGCAACGTGATTCCGGGCCGCGTGACGCTGACCGTCGACCTGCGCGCGGCCGACGATGCGACGCTCGCGGCGATGGATGCGGAATTGCGCGCGGCATGCGCCGACCTCGGCGCATCGGCCGGCATGCGGATCGACGTCGAGCAGGTCGTGTACTTTCCGCCGCAGCCGTTCGACGCGACGCTGATCGAGCAGGTTCGCGCAGGCGCGAGCGCGCTCGGGCTGTCGTCGATGAACGTGATCAGCGGCGCGGGCCACGACGCCGTGTATCTCGCGCGCGTTGCGCCGACCGCGATGATCTTCGTGCCGTGCAAGGACGGGATCAGCCACAACGAGATCGAGGATGCCGATCCCGCGCATCTGGAGGCCGGCTGCAACGTGTTGCTGCAGGCGATGCTCGGTGCGGCCGCGCTCGCGGAGGGCCGCGCGCGATGAAGATCCTGATTGCCCGGATGAACCACGAGACCAACACGTTCTCGCCGGTGCCGACGCCGCTCGCCGCGTTCGGCCGCAACGGCCCCGACTGGGGCGACGACGCGTATCGCGCGAATCGCGGGATGCGCACCGCGATGGCCGCGTTCATCGACGCGGCCGCGCGCGAAGGCGCTGAAATCGTGACGCCCGTGTCGGCGGCCGCGAACCCGAGCGGGCCCGTCGCGGCGGACGCGTATGCGGCGATCTGCGACGCGATCGTTGCGGCCGCGCCCGGCTGCGATGCGGTGATGCTCGACCTGCATGGCGCGATGGTCGCCGAGCAGAGCGCGGACGGCGAAGGCGACCTGCTCGAGCGCGTGCGTGCGGCGCTGCCCGATGCGCCGATCGCGGTCGCGCTCGACCTGCACGCGAACGTCACGCAGAAGATGATCGACCACGCGGACGTGATCGTCAGTTTCAAGACTTATCCGCACGTGGACATGGTTGAGACGGGCGAGCATGCGGCGCGCGTGCTGCTCGACCGGCTTCACGGCCGCGCCCGGCCGGTGCTCGCGTGGCGGCAGCCGCCGCTGATGGCGTCGACGCTGCGCAGCGCGAGCGCCGAAGGCGCGATGCGGCGCGCGGTGGAGGCCGCGCGCGCGGCCGAGGCCGACGGGATGCTCGCGGTATCGGTATTGCCCGGCTTCTCGCTCGCGGATATTCCCGCGCCGTGCATCAGCGTCGTGGTAGTCGCCGACGGCGACCGTGCCGCGGCCGACGAGGTGGCCGAGCGTATCGCGCGGCA
This sequence comes from Burkholderia catarinensis, assembly GCF_001883705.2. Classification (GTDB taxonomy): domain Bacteria; phylum Pseudomonadota; class Gammaproteobacteria; order Burkholderiales; family Burkholderiaceae; genus Burkholderia; species Burkholderia catarinensis. The sequence continues at coordinate 254,114 of NZ_MDEQ02000008.1, read as the reverse complement.
GATCTGGGACGCGCGCGACGATTTCGTTTATCGCAGCGCGCCGCTCGCCGAATCGGTCGCGCAGGCCGCGGCGCTCGCGCGCGGCGCGGACCGCCCGGTGCTGATGCTCGATCACGGCGACAACTGCATGTCGGGCGGCCCGTGCGACACGATGGATTTGCTCGAGGCCGCGCTCGCGCACGGGCTGGACGGGATCGTCAGCGGGCCGTTGTGCGACCCCGAAGCCGTCGCGGCGCTGATCGACGCGGGCGTCGGCGCAACCGTCACGGTGCCGGTCGGCAACCGGATGCCGTCGCACGGCGGCGTGCGGCGCGAGCCGTTTCGCGCGACGGGCGTCGTGCGCGCGCTCACCGACGGCGAATACGTGATCACGGGGCCGACGTACACAGGCCAGCGCGCGTACATGGGCCGCGCGGCCGTGCTCGACATCGGCACGGCGACGCTGGTCGTCACCGAACGCACGCAGGAGCCGTGGGATCTCGGCGTGTTCGAGAGCGTCGGCGTCGATCCGCGCCGCGCGCGCTTCCTGCTGCTGAAGTCGCGGATGTATTGCCGGCCGGTGTTCGTGCCGATCGCGGCCGCGCTGGTCGAATGCGACAGCCGCGGCGTGACGGGTTCGGACTACGGGCTGTTTCGCTACGAGCGGCTCGCGCGGCCGGTGTATCCGCTCGATGACGTCAAGCGGTGGGAGCGGGGCGCGTGACGGACGGCCGGACGGAAACGGGTGCCTGACGCCGGATTCGCGCGCTTTCGGGCATCATGCGATGGCATCGGCCCGTCGAGCAGCAGGGTCGTGCCAAGCATTCATTGCGTCCGCAACCGATCCGGAGAACCGACCGCCATGCATTCGAATCCTTTCCGCCCGCGCAGCGCGCGCCTGCTCGCCGCGCTGACCCTCGCCACGACGGCTGTCGCCGCGCACGCCGCCGACTGGATCGTGTCCGGCAACGACGGCAAGTACCAGCGCGTCGAGGGCCGCGACACCTTCCCGGCCTCGCCGCCCGCCGACACGCTGACGCTGCTCGACGCCAGTACGTTTCCGCCGAAGGTCGCGCTGCAGGTCGATGTCGAGAACGGCATCCAGGGGCCGCCGCAGGCCGTCGCGATCACGCCCGACGCAAAGCTCGCGCTCGTCGGCGCGCCGACGCGCTACGACACGGCCGCGAAGCAGCTCGTGTTCGACACGTTCCTGCAGGTCGTGAATCTCGATACCGCGCCGCCCGCGATCGCGCGCATCGAGCTCGGCGCGCATCCGCAAGGGATCGCGATCGATCGTTCGGGCCGGCTCGCGCTCGTCGCGAACGTCGACGGCAGCGTGTCGATCCTGCGCATCGACGGCACGCACGTGACGCTCGACGGCAACCTGAAGATCGGCAAGAAGCGGCTCGCGGGGATCAGCTTCACGCACGACGGCAAGCATGCGCTCGTGTCGCTGCGCGACGAGCAGGGCGTCGCGGTGCTGAACGTCGACGACGGCAAGGTGACCGACAGCGGCACGCGCCTGAGCACGGGCGTCGCGCCTTACACGATCGACGTGTCGAGCGACAACCGCTGGGCCGTCGTCAGCAACGTCGGGCTTGCGGGGCTGCCGGGCTATACGGGCACGCTCGCGGGCGACGCCGATTCGGTCGCGCTGATCGACGTGTCGCGCGTGCCGTTCCGCACGGTCCAGTACCTGACGGTGCCGTCGCTGCCGGAAGGCGTCGCGATTTCGCCGAACGGGAAGTGGATCGCCGTGCAGGCGATGGACGGCTCGAACCTGACGCCCGACAATCCGGGCCGCCGCAAGCTCGGCAAGGTGCTGCTGTTCGAGATCCGCGACGGGCAGGCCGTCAAGACCAGCGAGGTGCCCGGCGGCGAAGCCGCGCAGGGCATCGTGTTTACCGCCGACAGCCGGCACGTGATCGTGCAGTTCAACGTCGAACGGCAGCTTGCGCTGTATGCGGTGGAAGGCGGCAAGCTGCGCGATACGGGCAAACGGATTGCGCTGACCGGCGGGCCGTCTTCGTTGAGGACGTTGCCGCGCTGACGCATGCATTGGCGCGTACGCCGGCCATTCGTTTGTATCCCTGAGTGAATGTGGCGCCCGGATCGACCGGGCGCCTGTTGATGCACGCCCTTCTCCGGCGCCGCTGCAACGCAACAAATCCCGGCAATTTGTACTCCGCGCCACTTAACTCCCGATTGTTTAGTGAAACAAACTGAAAATTCGGGAAACTTCTCGTAGTGAATAAACAGTCGTTGCGGCACTGTAAGCCCGTGGGAAGCATGTGACATTCCCGGTTGCAGGAGGAGGGTGGCAACGGTCGTCGCGGCAGCGATCGTCGCCGAACCATTCGTTTTAATTAACATTGCTAAACGAAAATGATAAATCCACGACTCTTGATCGTCGCTGCGATGGCTTGTGCAGTACTCGCCGCGTGTGGCGGCGACGACGTGAACAGCGTTCCGACGGTCAGCAATGACGCAGGAGACACACCGTCGACGCTGCCGCCGGCGGCTTCGGGGCCATCGCAACCTTCCCGGCCCGATCAACCGGCCCCGCCCAAGCGTAGCGACATGCAGCTGACGCAGTTCGTCAATCCGCTCATCGGCACGCAGGTCAACGCGGATTCAGGCTATGCGGGCAACGTGAGCCCGGGCGCGATGGTGCCGTTCGGCATGGTGAATTTCGGGCCGAACACGCCGCGCTACAACTTCAACGGTTCGGGTGGCTACCTGTCGTCGGGCGGGTCGGGCGGCACGATCGACTTCTTCAGCGTGACGCACCTGAGCGGCGTCGGCTGTCCGGGGCAGGGCACGGTCGCGATGCTGCCGAGCGACGCGGCGACGGCGGTTGCGTCGGGCGGTCGGCCGACCGGCATCGGGTACAACTATGCGGATGAAACGGCGCAACCCGGGTACTACAAGGTCCGCCTCGCGAACGGCATCGTGACGGAGCTGAGCGCGACCGCGCGCTCCGGCCTCGCGCGCTTCACGTACACGAACAAGGACAAGGGTTTCTTCTCGATCGATGCGAAGCTGAACGGCAACAGCGATTCGGGCAGCACGAAGGTCACCGCGAACAACGTCGCGCTGGCGCTCGCGAGCGACGGCAAGTCGATGAGCGGGCAGGCGGTGGCCCCGGCGTTCTGCACGCCGTACGGCACGGTGTGGAATGCGCCCGTGTATTTCTACGCGACCTTCGACAAGCCGCTGCGCAAGCAAACGGGCACGTCCGCGGTGAACACCGTCAGCAACGGCGCGGCGACGCTGCAGTTCGACCTGACCGATGCGGACCGGACCGTCACCGTGAAAGTCGGGATCTCCTCCGTCAGCATTCGGAATGCCCGGGCCAACCTGAAGGCCGAGGGCGAAAAGCTCGCGTTCGACGATGCGCGCACGAATGCCGCCGGCTTGTGGAACGACCGGCTCAACACGATCCAGATCGACCAGGCCGCGAATCCCGCATCGCTGGACGCGACGCAGAAGGCGAACCTCACGAAGTTCTACACCGCGCTGTACCGCGTGTTCGGCACGCCGACGCTCTACAGCGACACGAACGGTGAATTCCGCAGCATGCGCCAGCCCAGGAACGCGGACGGCAGCTATCCGAAGTCGGTCGACCAGACCGGCACCATCCCGCCGCGCGCGACGGCCAGGGTCGGCGACTACGCGTTCCGGCGCGCCGACGGCTCCGAGGGCGGTGCAGGCAATCACTACACGGGTTTCTCGCTGTGGGATACGTACCGGTCGCAGGCGCAGTTGCTGGCGATGCTCGCGCCGAAGGAATCGAGCGACATGATGCAGTCGCTCGTCGTCGACGGGCTGCAGTGCGGCGCATTCCCGCACTGGGTCGACGGCAGTGACGACTCGACGCCGATGGCGGGCGACAACGCATTGAACGTGATTGCCGGCGCCTACAAGTTCGGCGCGACCGATTTCGATCTGGTGTCGGCCGCGCGGTTGACGAAGCAGTCCGCGTTTGATCCGTCGAGCGCCTGCAACGACCGCACGAGCGCGGCGGGGCTCGCCAATTTCCTGACCGCTCACTACCTGTCGCAGAGCGACGACGGACACTCGTCGTCCGCGACCATCGAGCGCGTGCTGAGCGACCGCTCGGCGGCCGCGTTCCTGCAGGCGCTGCCCGCCAGCGTGCTGAGCGCGCCGTCGGTCGGCGTGACGCCGGACGACATCGGCACGCTGTACACGCGGGCGGGATGGTGGCGCAACATCTTCGACGACACGAACAAGGTGATCGCCGCGCGCAACGCGCCCCCGGCTGGTGCGGCGCCCGGCACGCTGGGCACGCTCGTGCCGGGTTCGTTCCATGAGTCGACGGAGCCGAACTACTTCTGGACCTTCGCGCAGGACTGGACCGCGCTGATCGATGCGATCGGCGGCAAGCAGGCGGCCGTCACGCGGCTGAATCAGCTGTTCTCGATCACGACGCCATACTCGACCGTGCCGACCTCCGGCAACCTGAACGGCGGCGAATCGTCCAATGGCCTCTACATCGGCAACGAACCGTCGTTCCAGTCGCCGTGGGGATACAACTGGGCCGGGCAGCCGAGCGGTGCGCAGTACATCCTGCCGATCATCATGTCGAAGGCGTTCACGACCGGCCGCGACGGGCTGCCGGGCAACGACGACATGGGCGCGACGTCGAGCTGGTACGTGTGGGCGACGCTCGGCATGTTCCCGGTCATTCCGTCGGAAGCCGGGCTCGCGTTGTCCACGCCGCAGTTCAGCGGGATCACCGTCCGGCTCGGCAACGGCAAGACGCTGCGGCTCGACAGCGACAAGCAGGTCGCGATGGACGGGGCGGGTCATCCGTCGTTCGCGTATATCCGGTCGCTGAAGGTCAACGGCGCGGACTACGCGGGTTCATGGCTGCCGCTGGGCAAGATCGCCAACGGCGGGACGATGCGCTACGCGCTGTCCGCAACGCCGACGCAATGGGCGGCCGCCGACAACCTGGCGCCGCCGTCCGGGCCGAACGCGGACTATACGCAGATGACGGCCGGCGTCTCGCCTTCCGCGATGCACATGCGCCAGGCCGGCGCGCGATAACCGAGCTTCGTGTGGCAGATGGACAGCCACGATCTCGACGCGCACTCGTCGTTCGTCGCGGTCCGGCACGGGTGCCGCCGCGTCAACGCGCGATGCGGCGAGCGGGCGATGCGCGCTTACGGACGCAGCAGATCGAACCCGCCGAAGACGACGACACCGCTCAATGCCATCATCGCGACGGAGTGCTGGCCGAAGTAGAGAATCGCGGCGGCAAGCCACGTCGTGATGCAGAAGGCGCCGATGCGGGCCATCGTGTGTACCTCGAATGTGTGATGAAGTGAGCGTGCGCCGCACGGCGTTCGCCGCTCGAACCGGCGAGCGGGGCACGAAGGCGGACGGAAAAGGCGACCCGCGAAGCCGCGACCGCGGCGTCGGCGCGCGTTGCGTGCCGCGCCCGAAACGGCGGGAGTCGAACCCGGCGGCGTTGCGCGATCGAGCCCGGAGGCCGTCGACGCACGAATGCGGCCGGCGAAGTTGCGATTTTACCAGCGTCGTCTCGCCGTCAATCTGTCCCTTTCGCGGCTAAAACACGCGATTTTCCGGGAAATCAGTCCGGCCCCGATACTCAAGTTTCGTGTGACGAATGCCGTAAACGAGTTGGAAGGCGAGCTGGAACGCATTTCCCGCCCCGTCACGATTCACTTACCGACACACGGACCGACACGATGCAGATCGATTTCTCCACGACCGCGCGAGCCCCGCTGGCGGACGGCAGCCTGACCGCGAACACGTCGCCGGGTGCTGCGGCGACATCGTCGGCCGCGCCCGCCGCGACGTCGTCCAGCGACAGTGCAACGGATACCACCGGCACGACCGGCACCACCGGCACGAAGGGTTCGAGCGGCGGCACCGGCGAAACGCTCGGTGCATCGGGCGCGTCGTCGGAAAGCCCGGCGGTCAGCCAGTTGAAGGCGCTGATCGAGCGGCTGCAGAAGCAGCTCGCGACGCTGGAGCGGCAGATGGCGAGTGCGGCCCAGCGCGCGAAGGACGACCCGTCCGCGGCGATCGAACAGCAATCGCTGAGCGCGGAAGCCAGCGCGATCTCCGCAGCGCTCGAGGCCGCGATCTCGCAGCTCGCACAGGCGATCGAGAAGACGGGCGGCTCGTCGTCGGGCGGGCTGGTGTCGACGCAGGCCTGACGGTTCACGGCCGCGTCGGCCGCACGCATTACAATCGCAAGCGCGTCTCCCTCGAAAGGACGGCAGAACGATGAATGCGGAAATCGACGACGACGATCTCGTGCGCTTCGACGCGCACGGCGGCACGCCGCTGCCGGCGGCCAATGCGCAAGGATGGCTGGAACACGACGGCGCGCGCATCTGGCACGCGTCGTTCGGCCACGGGCCGCCGGTCGTGCTGCTGCACGGCGGCCTCGGTCACGGCGGCAACTGGGGCAACCAGGTGCCGGCGCTGCTCGCGGCCGGCTACCGCGCGATCGTGATCGACAGCCGCGGCCACGGCCGCAGCACGCGCGACGATCAACCCTATTCCTACGAACGCATGGCGTCGGACGTGCTCGCCGTCCTCGACGCGCTGCATGTCGACCGTGCGCGCTTCGTCGGCTGGAGCGACGGCGCGTGCATCGCGCTCGTGCTGGCCGCCCGCGCGCCGGAACGCGCGGTCGGCGTGTTCTTCTTCGCATGCAACATGGACCCGGGCGGCACGAAGGAGATGGCGCCGAGCCCGCTGCTCGACCGCTGCTTCGCGCGGCACCGGAAGGACTACGCGCAATTGTCCGCGACGCCGGAGCAGTTCGACGCATTCGTCGCGGCCGTCGGCGAAATGATGCGCACGCAACCGGATTACAGCGCGCAGGATCTCGCGGCGATCGCCGTGCCGGTTGCGATCGTGCAGGGCGAGCACGACGAATTCATCCGGCCCGAGCATGCGGCGTATCTGGCGCGTACGATTCCGGGCGCGACGCTGACGATCCTGCCCGGCGTGAGCCATTTCGCGCCGCTGCAGCGGCCCGCGCGGTTCAACGCGGCGATGCTGGCCTTCCTCGACCGGCTGCCGGGATGAAGTTCGCGTGGGTCGCCCGGCGCGATGGTCCGCGCGCCTGTGATCCCGTGCCCGCTTTCGCGCTAGTTGCAGAGCGGCTTGTCGCTGCCGCCGGCGAGCAACGCGCGGCGTGCCGGCGTTCGCGGATCTGACAAGACTTGTCTATTTTCCATCGATCTTCGATGCGGCGTCATCCGGCGCTTCGCGTATCTCATTAGTTTTTCTTTAGGCTCGCGCAACATATCGTCGATTGTTGGCGGGCGGTTGACAGTGGATAGTCCTGCTTCGACAGGCCGGCCGCCGTGATCTTCGCGCGACGCGCCGAATCTGTTGTCCACGCAACCATACGAAATCAAAGGAACCGCAACCATGCGATTCAACGCGACACGCTTCGCCGCGACCCTGTTCGTCGCCGCGTGCGCTACCGCCACGGCCGGCCGCGCGGCCGCGGTCACGCAGGACGACATCCATGACACCGTGACCCGCCACGTCGCGCCGCTGATGAAGCAGTACGCGATTCCCGGCATGGCGATCGGCATCGTGGCCGACGGCAAGCCTTACGTGTTCGACTACGGCGTGATGTCGACGCAAACCGGCAAGCCCGTCACCGGCGACACGCTGTTCGAGATCGGCTCGGTCAGCAAGACGCTGACCGCGACGCTCGCGGCGGACGCGCAGGAAGGCGGCGAACTGTCGCTCGCGGATCCGGCGGCCAAGTACCTGCCCGCGTTGCAGGGCAAGCCGTTCGGCGTCGTCACGCTGCTCCAGCTCGGCACGCACACGCCCGGCGGGATGCCGCTGCAGGTACCGGACAGCATCCGCGACGACGCGGGCCTGATCCGCTATCTCGACGCGTGGCGGCCCGCATATGCGCCGGGCACGTACCGCACGTATTCGAACGTCGCGATCGGGATGCTCGGGTGGCTGACCGCGAAGGCGATGAACAAGGATTTCTCGGCGCTGATGGAGCAGCGGCTCTTTCCCTCGCTCGGGATGACGCACACGTACATCAACGTGCCCGGCGCGCGCCAGGCCGACTACGCGCAGGGCTATACGCAGGACGGCAAGCCGATCCGGATGACGGGCGGCATGTTGTGGCAGCCGGCGTACGGCGTGCGGACCACGGCGGCGGACCTGCTGCGTTTCGTGCAGGCGAACATGGGGCTGGTCGAAACCGCCCCGCGGCTGAAGCGCGCGATCGAACGCACGCACACCGGCTATTTCCGCGCGGGGCCGCTGACGCAGGACCTGATCTGGGAACAGTATCCGTATCCGGTCGCGCTGCCGACGCTGCTCGAAGGCAACTCGATGAAGATGCTGCGCGACGGGTTACCGGCCACCGCGATCAAGCCGCCGCTCGCGCCGAGCGCGGATACGTGGATCAACAAGACGGGCTCGACCAACGGCTTCAGTACCTATGTCGCGTTCGTCCCCTCGAAGCGGATCGCGATCGTGATGCTCGCGAATCGCAGCTATCCGAACGAGGACCGCGTGAAGGCCGCGTACCGGATTCTCGGGTCGCTCGGCGACGGGCGGTAATGTTTCCGCGCCGCCTGCCGGGACATGCTTATGATGAGCGGGCAATCCGGTGGGCGGCGAGCGAGACACCGGTCGACGAAGGAGAGCCGATTGAGCATCGCATGGGACGGAATCACGGGCGCCGACGTGCTCGGCGACGCGGAGGTCGCGAGCCGGCACGCATTGGCCGACGCCGCGCGGCAGGGCGAATGGGCGACGATGCTCGATCTCGTTGCAAAGCAACCTCGCCTCGTCAACGCGACGCGGCTCGGCGGCACGTCGCTTTTTGCGCCGCTGCATCAGGCGGCTTACGGCGGTGCGCCGCAGGAGGTCGTCGCAGAACTGCTGCGACTCGGTGCATGGCGGATGCTGCGCGATGCGAAACGCGAGCGCGCGATCGATATCGCCGTGCGGCGCGGGCATCGGCATCTGGTTGCGCTGTTGACGCCACAGCCGCGCCGCTTCGTGCCCGACGTCACACTGCTCGCCATCCAGCGCCATTTCCACAACATGATTGGCGGCCGCATCGCACACCTGCGTGTCGACGCACTGCGCCTGCCCGAACTCGAACCGCTGCTCGAACTCGACGCGTCGGCCGAACGCATGTGGTTCGCGGTGCCGGGCATGTACGGCGGGTTCGGCTATGCGCTGCGCACCGACGGCGACGCGGCCGTGCTCGTTGCCGCGAGCTGGAGCCGCGTGGTCGGCGGTTCGGGCCAGCGGCACGAGATCACGGCGAACGGCTGCACGCTGGTCGAAGAGGGCTTCGTGTGACGGGCACGCGCCCGAGCGTCGCCGCTCAGGCGACCGCGGGGTCCGTTGCCGCGATTGCGGCCGCGCCGCGCACGGCCGGAGCCGGCGCTGCCGCAGCGCTCGCCAGCCGCCGATACCGCGCGAGCGCCCACAGCGGGAAGTACGCGGTGTAGCCGTGATACTTCAGGTAGAAGATGCGCGGAAAGCCCGGCGCATTGTGCGAGCGGTGCCACCAGAAGCCGTCGTCCTGCTGCACCGACTGCAGATACGCGATGCCGCGCTTCACCGAATCGGATTCGCAGTCGCCGAACGCCATCTGCGCGAGCAGTGCCCACGCGGTGAAGTTCGACGTGCTCTCGCCGGCATTGGTGCCGGCCAGCTTCGGGTCGATGTAGCTGTCGTTCGTCTCGCCCCAGCCGCCGTCCGCATGCTGTCGTGCGCGGAGCCATTCGAGCGCGCGTGCGATATAGGGTTGCGACTTGTCCTCGCCGGCGAGCGCGAGGCCGGCCAGCACGCTCCACGTGCCGTAGATGTAGTTCGTGCCCCAGCGGCCCCACCAACTGCCGTCGGGTTGCTGCGTGCGCTTCACATAGTCGATGCAGCGCGCGAGCGACGCGTGGTCGTCCGCGCGTTTCGTCACGCCGAAGCACAGCAGCACGCGGCCCGACACGTCCTCGGTCGGCGGGTCGAGCAGCGCGCCGTGATCGGCGAACGGGATCGCGTTCAGGTACATGCGGTCGCAGTCGGCGTCGAACGCCGCGAAGCCGCCGTTGCGCGATTGCAGCCCGCGCATCCAGTCGAGTGCGCGCGCGACGCGCCGCGCATACGGGTGCGTGCCGTCCGCGTTGCGATGCGTACGGCCGCGGCGATCGAGCATCGCGGTGACGACCGCGGTGTCGTCGATGTCGGGGTAGTACGGGTTCGCGTACTGGAATGCCCATCCGCCCGGCGCCGTATCGGCCGGCGCGTTCTCGATCCAGTCGCCGCGCAGGTCGTTCACCTGGCGTTCGGCCAGCCAGTCGTACGCGCGCGCGATGCGTTCGTCGAGTTCGCGCCGCGCGCCGTCCGGCTCGCCGGCTTCCGGCGCCGCCACGCCGCGTGCCTGTTCGAGCGCCATCGTGCTCCATGCGGTATCCCACACCGGCGACAGGCACGGCTGGCAATACACGCTGCCGTCCGGCCGCGTGACCAGCAGCTTTTCCAGCGCGTTTTCGCAATCGCGCCGCAGCGGATGATCGTCCGGGTAGCCGAGCACGTCCATCATCTGATAGCTGTACACGATCGGCGGGAAGATGCCGCCGAGCCCGTCCTCGCCGTTCATGCGTTCCGCGCACCACGCCTCGGCATGCCGGATCGCGCGCTGCCGCAGGCGCTTCGGCATCAGCGGCTCGATATGACGGACCGTGCGGTCGAGCGCGAGGAAGAGCTTGCGCATGCCGCGCGCGGGCGGGAAGTAGCGGCGCTCCTCGTCCGGCGGCGTGACGAACAGCTCGCGGATCGAGATGTTGCGCGGATTGCGCGCGCGCGCCTTCAGCGAGCACAGCACGAGCAGCGGCACCATCGTCGTGCGCGCCCAGTACGCGACCTTGTACATCGAGATCGGCAACCACTTCGGGAACAGCACGAATTCGATCGGCATGAACGGTGCCGCGCGCCACGGCACCTGGCCGAACGTCGCGAGCAGGATGCGCGTGAACACGTTCGAGCGTGCCGCGCCGCCGAGCTTCAGGATCGCGTCGCGCGCGCGGACCATGTGCGGCGCGTGTTCGCTGTCGCCGGCCGCCTTCAGCGCGAAGTACGCCTTCACGCTGCACGACACGTCCGGATCGCCGTCGACGTACAGCGCCCATCCGCCATGCGTGTCGAGCCGCTGGTTCGCGCGCAGGTAACGCGCCATCTTCTCCTGGCGCACGTCGTCGATCCTGTCCATGAAATGCATCATCAGGATGTATTCCGCGGTGATCGTCGCGTCGGATTCGAGTTCGAAACACCAGCTGCCGTCGGGCTGCTGAAGGCGCACGAGCGCGTCGCGTCCACGGGCGATGGCGGTGTCGAGCGCGGACCAGGGGGAGGGGGCGGGTTTGTTCATGCGGCGGATCATACCATCCGGACGGAATGTTTATATCGAGACCCCCGGGTGCTACCATCCGCATCATGAAAAAACGCCTCGAACCTGCGCCGCACGATGTGTCCGCGCCTGTCGAACCGGCTGGAACGGCCGGTGCGCAGGCGCCTGAGGGATCACCGGCGCCGGCGGCTGCCACCGCCGGCGTGCGACGAAAAAAAGCGCCGGATCAGGTGCGCGCGCAGTTGCTGGCCGCCGCGTCGGAGATCGCGACGCATCACGGCGTGGCCGCGTTGACGCTCGATGCGGTGGCCGAGCGTGCCGGCGTGACGAAAGGCGCGCTGCAGTATCACTTCGCGAACAAGCAGGGGCTGCTGGATGCGCTGTTCGGGCAGGCGACCGAGCGGTTCGGCGCGCAGATGGCCGCGCGCATGGCGGCGGATTCCGGCGGCGACGGCGCGGCGGCGCGGGCCTACATGCACGCGGTGCTCGACGAGTCGCATCCGGCGGCGAGTACCGATGTGCTGCGCGTGCTGGTCGCGTCGATGATTACCGAGCAGGACACGCGCGCGCGATGGTCGGTGCCGATGCGCGAGTGGACGCGGGCCGATCCCGTGCCGCTCGGGCAGGCCGCGACGCTGATGATCTGCCGGCTCGCGGCCGACGGGCTGTGGATTTCGGAATTGCTCGACAGCGTCGAGGTATCGGCTGAGTTGCGCGCGGAGATTGTTCGGCAGCTCGATGCGATGAGCAAGGGCGTGTTTCCGGAGGGGCGCAACGGGGCCGCGTGACGCGTGCCGTCTCGAACCCGCTTGCTCACGATCGGGCGGTTGGTTATTCTGATGCGCATGAACCGATCGCAACCCCATTCGATGATTTGCGCCGCAATTTCGCCGGCGGGGTAGTCATCGACTGAATGCATGTCGTCACAACCCGCCCGGAAGGCGGGTTTTTGCTTTCTGGGCTATCGATGGAGAAACCTGGAAATGCAGACTGAGAAGTCGCTTCACACGACAGCATCGAACGACGCGGTATTGCTCCATATGGCATGCGGCAAAATCGCGTCCGGAAAATCGACGCTGGTCGCGCGGCTCGCAAGCGCCGCGCGAACCGTATCGATCAGCGAAGACGTCTGGCTCGCCCACCTCTATCCGGGCGAGATTCTGTCGATCGACGACTATGTCCGATGTGCAACGCGCATCAAGGATGTGATTGCCGATCACGCTCGTGCATTGCTGCAGGCCGGCGTGTCGGTGGTTCTCGATCTTCCGTTCAATACCGTCGCCGCGCGTGCGTGGGGGCGCGACGTTTCGCAGGCCGCCGGCTGCGACCATCGACTCCATTACCTTGACGTCGGCGATGCGGTTTGCAAGGCGCGTCTGCGCGTGCGCAATGCGCGAGGGGAGCATCCGTTCCACGCATCGGAAGCCGAGTTCGAGCAGATCACGCGCTACTTCGTCGCGCCGGATCCGGCGGAAGGATTAAATATCGTGGCCTATGACGAAGCAGGTTCCGTCAGGCTGGAGTCGTAACGGTGCGGCAGAGTGGAGAACATGGAATATCCGTCCGACACGCTTGAGATGCAAATGGTGCAGGTTCCCGCTGGAACGATTGCATTGAGGGACGACAGGATCGGCCGTACATGGAGCGTCAATCTGCAACGCTTTGCGATCGGCCGCTATCCGGTCACTCACGCGCAATATGCCGCGGTAACGGGGCAATGGCCGTCGTCGTGCGTCAGCGCGCAATGCCCGGTGGAGAACGTATCGTGGATGGACGCCATTCGGTTCTGCAACAGGTTGTCGACGGCTGGCGGTCTTCTCGCCTGTTACGAAATCCATGAGGACGGAACGGGCGCCTCCGCGGTTCCCGGCAGCAACGGCTACCGGCTGCCTACCGAAGCGGAATGGGAATACGCGTGCCGCGCCGGAACGAACGGCCCGAGGTATGGCGACCTCGATGCGATCGCGTGGTACCGGGAGAATTCCGGTGGCCGCACGCATGAGATCGGTCAGAAGCAACCGAATGACTGGGGGCTTCATGACACGCTGGGCAATGTGTGGGAGTGGTGCGCGGATCAATACGACCCGGAGGTCTACGGTGCGTATCGCGTGTTTCGCGGCGGGGGGTGGGCCGATGCCGAAAGAGGCTGCCTCGCCACGAATCGCCGGCGCAGTCACCCGACATTTGCAATCGACGATCTTGGTTTTCGCGTTGCCAGGTCGCTCGACGCCGGTCATGCGTGAGCGGATCGGCAATCGTCCCGCCCCGGCTGCAACCGCTGAGGGGCGGGACGGCAGGTGATTGCAGCCGACGTTTCGACGTCGGCGATCAGGTGAGTTCCCGGGTGATGAACTGCGCACGCCCCCGACCAAACGACCAGTCCGCGTCGCCGTTTTCGACGATGGACACGATTGCGTCGTCCGGAGAAATGCCGCATTTCGTTTGCAGGTTCTCGACGAGCAGACAATAGAACGCGATTTCCTGCGGCTCGGTGCGCTTGCGGCTCACTGCGGTCAGAAGCACGACGTCCCGGGACCGCGGATACCGGAGACCGGTATCTTCCACCACGCGCTCGCCGGGGCGATGCTCGGCCCTTTTGCGTCATCGACGAAAACAGATGGGCGGGATAGCGCACCGGAACTGTGTGTGTCGAAAGATGCGCTTTGTCTCTAGAATGGGCGTCGAGAAGATTGAGCTCCGGAAGACTTCATCGCACACGGCCGCCGACGGGCTTCCATACTTTGGGGAAAATACGATGCACCACCGTCCGAAAGCAGTCCCGACGCAGCAGGTATTGAACGAGCGCGTGATCGTCACCGAATGGCGATTTGCACCCGGTGCCGAGACCGGCTGGCATATCCATCAACATGACTATGTCGTCGTGCCGCAAACGGACGGTCAGCTTCTCCTCGAGACCAAGCAGGGCAACCGCGAGTCGCAACTGCGCGCCGGGAGCAGCTATGCGGGGTTGAAGGGCGTCGAACACAACGTCGTCAACGCGACTGACCGCGAAGTGGTGTTTGTCGAAGTGGAGATTCTCTGAGGCGTACGTTGAAAAAGAGCCGCGGGCAAATTTCATGGCTCGATCGAAATGCGCCGGCATCGTATTCGGGGCCGCCGTCCTGGTGCTCGCGATAGCCACGCGAGCAACGCTGTGTCAGGGAGTTGAATGATGAAAATGACCGACATCCCGTTTGGGACGACCGACTGGGACACGATAGAACCGACCGAATACAGCGGAGAACGCGGGGTTGCCCGCTGGCGCACGCTTCAATTCGGGGATATCCGGGTCAGGCATGTCGAGTATTCGGCCGATTACGTAGCCGATCACTGGTGCGTGAAAGGACATATCCTTTATTGCCTTGAAGGCGAATTGCTGACGGAGCTCGACGATGGGCGGCAGTTCACCCTTCGGCCGGGTATGAGCTACCAGGTCGCCGACAATGCGGAAGCGCACCGGTCGTCCACCCGGACAGGGGCGAAATTGTTCATCGTTGATTGAAGCGGCTGCCGCCGGACGCGGGCGACCGTTTGCAGACCTCCGGTGCCCGGAGGACAATACCCCGAAAATCTCTTCGGAGGCTGCCCGATATGGCCAAGTTCCAGCCTGATGGATGGCATACCGTCACGCCCCGGATTGTCGTACCGGATCCGGACGACCTGGGTCGACCTGGGGCGGTCCTTGCAGGCTGCCAAGATCTGTCGTTCATTGTTGTTGCGTGAGTTTACCGGCCCCCTTTTGCCTCACTCGAACTTGCCGAAATCGACTGCTTCCTTCACAAACTCCCCTGTCAACAGAAGCGCTCGCTCGATATCCGCGACGATGGCCGAGTTGTTGACTGACGCGGTGACGAACAATCCCCAGATATCGTCGTCTATTTCATAGTCACCCTGAGCATACGTCCAATAGCTGAAATATCGATCCTGAGACAATGCGACCTGCTGGTCATCAACGCCGTCCGGATGCGGCACGCGGACAGAATGCAGCGCACCCTGCAGGATCGCAGCGATGCTCGGAAATTCGACTGCACGATGGTCTTCAAGTATCTCGACCAGAAGATCGCTGCCGTGATATACCGGCCGAACCCGGAATCGAATCAGGTTTGTCATGGCTCGTTTTTCTGTTTCGAAAGCGCGCGGCAAGCATGCCGATTGACCGCCGATTCCTGCACGAACGCCGAAATCGCTTCCACCACGTCGTTTGCCAGAGGACGGCGCGGATCCGAATACGCGGCAAGGTTTTCGTCCCGAGCCTCCGTATGGACGGCTTTGAGGACATGATTGGCATTCGCGACAAGCGCCAGTTCAGCGCGAGGATTGGCATCCTTCAAAAGTTGCGCGTCCTGCAGGCCAACCTGAATATCCCGAGTGCCCTGAATGATCAGCACCGGCTTCGTATAACCCGCCAGGAGGGCCGCCGGATCGACGGTCAATTCGCTCATCAGAAACCGCTGAACCTGCGGCCTGAACAACGGCATCAGTGCAGGATCGATCCCGGCAGCGTCTACCGTCTTTCCGGCATCGAGCGATTCGAGTATCGACAGGGCGTTGCCCAGAACAGGGGCATTTGCCGGGTTCGACTGCAGTTGCTGCTTCAATACTTGCCCGAGCGGTCGTCCTGCCGTGGCCACCAGGATCAAACCGCAAATGTCGGCGGTTTGCCGTGCAGCCGACAACGCCACCCATCCTCCCTCGCTATGCCCCAGCACCCATACGCAGGACGCACCAGTCTGCCTCCGGATGGTCGTCACCCACGAGTGGACGTCCGCCGCATAGTCGTCGATCGTGACGTCATCCGCGTCCGCTATCGCCGACACGCTACCGTACATGCCGCGCTTGTCGATTCGAACCGACGCGATACCGTTATCAAGCAATCCTTCGGCTAGCAACCGGTAGGTCGATGCCTGAATGCCGTATGGATTGTTGCCATTCCGGTCGGTCGGACCCGATCCCGGCACGATCAGCACCACCGGAGCGTCGCCCGCAGCCGGAGATAACAGCGTGCCTCGCAGTGGGCCGGCCGGCCCCGGTGCTTCGATGTCTGTCTGCATCATGTGTAAAGGACTTCCCGAATGAAGGGCTGCCGCCATGGCGATACCTGCGAGAATCGTCATCGACATTCTCACGGACGGATGACTGTCCTGCGATGACCCTCAGCCACGGCATCAAGACGCCAACCCCCCGGCCTCGCCAAGCATCCATTCCGCAAACGCCTGCATCGGCGCCTCGCTCAATTCGATCGGCTCGGGAAGCACGAGGCAGAAGTTCTTGGTAATCGCTTTGCCATCGGGCCAGGGCGCGACCAAACGGCCTTGTTCAAGCTCTGCCCCAATATAAAGACGCGGCACCAGTGCCACACCCAGGCCGGCCAGCGCCGCCTCGATCAGCATGGCATGGAGATCGTATCGCGGGCCGACCGCCGAATTGGTCAGCACGATGCCCGACTCCTGCGCATAAATCTGCCACGCATCCGGATTCTGTCGCCGGTGAAGGCGCGGCAGCTCATCCAGCGACGGGTTCGCACCGACGCCCTCGAGGAGCGCCGGACTGCAGACGGGCACCAGCACCTCCTCCAGCAAGCGATGCAGATGCATGCCCGTCCATGCCGGATGCTCGAAATGAATGGCTGCGTCGAAACCGCTGCCCGCAAGGAGGAAGGGTTCCATCCGCTCGGCGATATGCACGGTGATGTTCGGGTGCCGATCCTGAAAGCGCTTCAGCCGGGGGATCAGCCAGCGGGTGGCGAAGGTCGGAATCGCGGCGATGTCGATGCTCGCGCCCTCGACGGGCTGCCCCATCAAATACAGGCTGTCCCGTTCCAGCCGATCCAGAATCTCGCGCACCTGCACCGCGTATCGCGTGCCGTTCGGTGCAAGCCGTACCCGGTTCCCGACGCGCTCGAACAGCGTCACACCCAGAAACGCCTCCAGCCGGCCAATCTGGCGACTGACGGCGCCCTCGGTGCGTGCCAGCTCGTCGGCGGCGCGCGCGAAGCTGCCGTGTCGGGCCGCCGCCTCGAAGGCCAGGAGCGCGGAATTGCTCGGAATCTTGCGTCGCATCGGAGTCTCGCCGGTCGGAATGCGTTCGACGTCAGCTTGATCAAATATCACTGAAGGCTGACTTTAAGTCGATATATACGCGGGAAACAGCAGATTAGCATTACGTCACTGCACTGAACATCAAGCGTTCGAAGAGCAGGATGCTCATCCGTCACGAAGGACAATCCGATGATCTACACCGTGGAATGCAGCTTCGCCGACCCTGGCAGCGAAGCCGAATGGAACGACTTCTACAGCCTTGAAAAGCTGCCGGCCCTCATCTCGGTGACGGGCTTTCACACGTCGCAGCGTTTCAGGTCGATAAGCGAGGGTTGCCCCGTTTATCTGGCCGTCCACACGATCGACGGTCTCGACGTGCTGACCGGGGAGGAATATCGGCGGAAAGGTGGCGGCAATTTCGCGAGGTGGCAGCAACACATCACCGACTGGCACCGCAATCTCTACAGCGATATCGGTCTTGCGCCGTCGGTCGAGTCCGACGAACTTCTCGTGCTCTGCGCAAGCGGCCCCGATGCGCTGATCGGGATCGGCTTGAAACCGCTGGCGATGCAGGCCGTTGCGCTGGAGAAGTTTCCGGAACGCCGTTGGCTCGCCGTGCTTCCGCGAAGCGACGCCCGGCTTGTCGAGAACGTTCCGGAAGGCGTTTACCTTTACTCGCCGATGACGGAACAACTGACAAAGTAGGCCTCCGATGCCGAACGTGACTTTCCATATCGATGCGGAGCACATGCCATCTGACGAGGGGCTCGTCGAGCTTTCCGGCGACTGCATCGAACTCTGTACGCATGTCCTTCAGGCAGAGCTCAAGAACGTCCACGTCATTTACGTGAGTGTTCGGCACGGACACGGGCATCCCGTTTTCGCGGAAGTCCAGTATCGCGTCGAGTCGTTTCGCCCGCCCGCGGTCATGAATGCGTTCATGGAGGCGTTGGATCACGCCATCGTTCGCCGCACCGGCCTGACGGCGCGCATCCGTTGCTTTGGTCATGTCGTGCCGAACATTCACGCCC
Source organism: Burkholderia catarinensis (assembly GCF_001883705.2). GTDB lineage: Bacteria > Pseudomonadota > Gammaproteobacteria > Burkholderiales > Burkholderiaceae > Burkholderia > Burkholderia catarinensis. The sequence goes on along the minus strand of NZ_MDEQ02000008.1, from coordinate 235,653 downwards.
GAAACTAGCCGGTCAGGAGAAAAACCGTGTCCACCGTTACCTTTCCAAGTCAGCAAGTCGGGGATTTCAAGATTACCGCGATAAGCGATGGCTACCTCACTGCCAGCCTCGACTTCCTGTCGAATATCGACGTATCCGAGGCATCCGGGATGCAGCGTGCGGCAGGGCAGAATGAGCCTTCTGCAGTCCATATCAACTGCTACGTGGTATGCGGAGCGGGCCGCACCATTCTCATCGACGCCGGGGCCGGCGGCATCAAGCAATGGGGCGGTCGCCTGAAAGCCAATTTACTGCTTGCCGGCATCGAACCTGCCGCGATCGACACCATCCTGCTTACGCACGCCCATCCCGACCACGTCGGCGGGCTGGTGAATGCTGCCGGACAAGCGGCGTTTCCGAATGTGGAGCTGGTTGCTCATCAGCGAGAGGTCAAATTTTGGCGGGACGATGGAAACCTGAGCCGTGCCAGCGAGCGGGCACGCGGCAACTTCCAGATCGCGCGTCAGGTGTTCGACGGCTATAGCGACGCGCTCCGGACTTTCGACGCAGGAGAGGTGCTTCCGGGAATCAGCGCAATGCCGCTACCGGGGCACACCGACGGACACACCGGGTATGTCCTCGAATCCGGCGATCAGGGCCTGCTTGTGTGGGGCGATATCGTTCATTTTCCGCACATCCAGATCAAACGGCCGGACGTATCGATTGCGTTCGATCAGGATTCGTCGCAGGCAGCGGTCACGCGATCCCGGCTGCTGGACAGGGTCAGCTCGGAAGGACTGTTGATCGCCGGCATGCATCTGGGAGAACCCGGTTTCGCGCGAATCCAGCGAACGAAGGGCGAATACGGCCTGATTTACGAGGCCGAGTCGTGAGACCGCGAGTGGAAACGTTCGTGGTCTGATACCGCGCGCTCGTTTGCAGACCTCCCGCGCCGGGTGACGGATGCGTGGGGAAACGTTTGGCAGATTGCCACGCACCAGCGCGACCTGTCGGCTGACGAGATTCGCTCCAGGCTCCGCGACAGCGCGTAGCCGCACGTCTTCCGCCAACCCCGTCTGTCGCAATCGTCAAGATTCGCGTCGCGTACAGATAAAACCCGCCCGTTCCTCCCGCCGTTAACCCGTTCGCAGCCCCCCGCGCCACGTGTTGCGACGTGGCGCTCGTCGTTCGTGATCCGGCATCCATATCCGCCGCTGGCCGAGCCCGGCCAGCGCAAGGGAACGTCATGCGAAAACAACTCACAATCCGCGGTGGACTCGTTGCGACCATCGCCGGCTATACCGTGCTGCTCGTGCTGGTGGTCGGTGCGTGCATCGCGGCCCTCTATGTGGGCAACGGTTCGCTCGAGGCGATGTACCGCGACGACACCGCGTCGCTGCTGCACCTGAAGACCAGCTCCGAGCGGATGCTCGTGCTGCGCGAACGCATGAGCGACGTCGCGCAGGTCATCAGCGCCGGCCAGTCGGGCAAGGAGGGAATCGCGCAACTCCACACGCTCCTCAAGCAGAGCAACGACGAACTGGACGCTTACACGCGCCTGCATGCGCGCGACGCCAGCGAGCAGGCGCTGTTCGACACGCTGCAGAACCGCCGCCGCGCACTGCTCGACCGCGTGTTCCTGAAGGCGCTGTCGCAGCTCGACGGCGACGACGCGTTCAACTTCCTCGACACGCAGCGCACGGCACCGCCTGCGTTGTTTGCCGCCTACCAGGAGGCGATCGACGCGCTCGAAGCGTTTCAGGTCGCGCGCCAGAAGGCCCGCTACGATGCGGCCGGTGAGCATTTCCACCGCATCGTGTGGGGGATGGGGGCGGTCGCGGTGCTGGCGCTCGTCGTCGGTTTCTTTGCGCAGCGCCTGCTCGCGAAGGCGATCATCGAACCGATCAATCTCGCGGTCGGCCAGTTCGACAAAATCTCGAAAGGCGACCTGACCGGAACCGTCGTCATCCCGGGCAAAAACGAAATGGCCTATCTGCTGAATGCGCTGAAGCGAATGCAGGACGGCCTCGTCGATACCGTGAGCCAGGTACGCGCGAGCACCGAGACGATCGTCGGCGACGTGCGCACGATCGCGAGCGGCAACGTCGACCTGTCCGCGCGCACCGAGCAGCAGGCCGTGTCGCTGCAGCAGGCGGCCGCGAGCGTCGAGCAACTGACAGCGGCCGTGCGCCAGAACGCGGACAATGCGCGCGACGCACGCACTTACGTCGAGGGCGCGGCCGGCATCGCGTCGCGCGGTGGCGAGGCGATGCAGCGCGTCGTCGAGACGATGTCCGAGATCTCGCACAGCTCCGCGCGGATCTCCGGCATCGTCGGCGTGATCGAGAGCATCGCGTTTCAGACGAACATCCTCGCGTTGAACGCCGCGGTCGAGGCCGCGCGAGCAGGCGAGCAGGGGCGCGGCTTCGCGGTCGTCGCGACCGAGGTTCGCGGGCTCGCGCAGCGCAGCGCGTCGGCGGCGAAGGAAATCCGCGACCTGATCGGCAATTCCGCACGGCGCGTCGAGGACGGCAGCGGTCTCGTCGCACGGGCCGGCTCGGCGATGGCCGAACTCGTCGCTGCGGTCGAGCGTGTCACCGCGATCATGAGCGAAACCAGCAACGCATTCGAAGAGCAGTCTTCGGGCATCGAGCAGGTGAACGCCGCGGTGATCCAGATGGAGCAGACGATGCAACGCAATGCCGCGCTGGTCGAGGAGGCGGCGGCCGCGGCGCTGTCGCTCGACGAACAGGGCTCACGGCTGAGCGCGGCGGTCGCGCAGTTCCGTCTGCGTGACGCGGCTGTCGCGTGACGCACGCGTACTTGCGGGCGCAGCCGGAGCGTCGATGGAGAATGTTTCGGTGACGCGCCGATGAATGGCGCGCGAGCGACTGGAACGCGTCACCGCCCCTGGTCGGCGACACGATGAAGCCGCCGCATCCAGGCGAGTCGACTCACTGCGAAGATTCCGGCAACGCGTAGTCGAAGCTGTACGAATGCTGGCCGTTGTCGATGTGGATGATCATCGAGCCGGACAGCCCCAGCAATTCTCCCGTCCCGGAATCGGGCACGACGGTGATCGACTGCGTCGGCTGCCCACGGGTCATGGTGGAGCTGTGCTGCAGGACGAAGCTGCCTTTATGTCCGCCGAGCACGCCGTGCACGGTTTCCATGGCCACATAGCCCGCGGAGCCCTGGACACTGCTGCGAAACGCGAGCATCTCTCCGTGGCTGACGGCTTCCAGGTCGCCGTGAAATTGCTTGTCCAGCGACATGCGGCCGAGCCCGGTATGTTCCGCGACGCTACTGAGCGACTCCGGATTCAGCTTTACTTCGAACGGACCGTTGGCCAGCAGTTTCATTGTCGCTCTCCTTGTTGAATGGACACTCCGCACTATAAGCCAGCCGGGTTCTGTCGGAGGTAACGATTTGCCTGCCGTGTCGGCGTCGATACCGAATGTGACTGCGATGCGTCATTGACCGGCGAGCACGGCCGCTGCTGCATGCGGTGGATGCACGCACCGACCGCATCGACGCACAACGCATCGCTTCAATCGTCGCCTGTCCGATAAAGCGTTTTCAACTGCGACAACTCTTCGATGAATTGATCCTTGAGCGCCTGCGGCCCGAGGATTTTCACGTGTGCACCGTACCCCAGCAGCTTGCGCGCGCCGTGCTCGATGGATTCGATGGGCATCAGGAACGCTTTCCATCCTGACGGCACCTCCGTGCTATTTGCATCCGGCGAGACCGGCGCGGTTTTGATCCGCGCGTTGGCCAGCCAGGTTTCGCCGCGCGGCGACACGGCGATATGGGCGGTCAGTCGATACAGATCGGTCTCGTACCGGCTCATCGCGTCACGCCAGTGCGTCGCCAGATCGAATCGCGCAGGGCGTTTGAAGCGGCGGCGCGACACGTCGAGTTCGCGGATATTCGCCAGCCGGAAGGTGAGTGCGCCGGGTTTGCCGGCCACCTTGGCAATCAGGTACCACGCGCCACCCTTGAGCACCAGGCCGAGCGGTTCGAGTGCGCGGCGGGACAAACCGCGCCAGCTTTGATACGTCACTTCGATACGGGTCGAGCTCCACACCGCATCGGCGACTTCACGCAGAAACGCCGGCGTTTCCTGTGCCCGATACCAATCCACGGTATCGACGTGCAGCCGGCTGGCAACGCGATCGGCGTGCTCGCGCGAGCCGGGCGGCAGGCTGGCCATCATCTTCAGCCGCGCGGAGGTCGCCATGCCGTCGAGGCCCAGTTCCCTCGCCGGCCCGGGCAAGCCCGCCAGAATCAGCGCGTGCGCTTCGTGCTCGGTGAGCCCCGTGAGATCGGTACTCCAGCCGTCACGTAACTGAAAGCCGCCGTTGCGGCCGCGATCGCCCCAGATGGGCACGCCGGCCGTGGAGAGCTGGTCGATATCGCGCAGGATCGTGCGCTCGGACACCTCCAGCGCTTGGGCCAGCGCCGGCGCGGTCATCCGGCCGCGCGCCTGCAGCATCATCATGATCGACAACAGGCGGCTCGCTTTCATGAGCGACACGTTACCTCAAATACCTGACATAAGGTGTCGTGTTTTTGGACTTATGCTTTGTCGCATCCCTGATCCGTTCCATCGAAGCGAAGACAAACCATGAAGATCATTTCCGGACCGCTGAGCATGTTTGGTGCCAAGGTCGAGATTGCGGCGCACGAGAAGGGCATCGACTTCGAGCGGGTGATGGCGCCGTTCAGCCAGCTGCGCGGCTACGACCCGAAACATCCGGACGTACTGCGCATCAACCCGAAGCGGCAGGTGCCGGTGCTGATCGACGGCGAGCTGGAGATCTTCGATTCCACGCAAATCTTCGAGTATCTCGAAGATGTGAAGCCCGCTCCCGCGTTATGGCCGGCAAGTCCGGCGGCGCGCGCCATCGCGCGTCAGCTCGAACATTGCAGCGATGAAATCTATTTCCCGCACATCATCCGGCTGATGGGGCTTGAAGAGTCGCCGGACGATCCGGCGGCGCAGGCGGCGCGCGCCGCAGCGTCGCAATACTATCGACGCATGGAGGGCGTGCTCGCGGATCGGGAATTTCTGGCCGAGACGTATTCTTACGCCGATATCGCGTTCTACATGGCGCAGTTGTTCGGCGCGCGCAAGGGGGCGCCGATGACGGCGGACACGCCCAATCTGCTGGCGTGGCGTGCGCGGATGTCCGCCCGTCCCGCCGTGCGGACGGTGGCCGGCGCGATGGCGGGATATCTCGTGTCGATCGGAGAAGCGGTTCCCGATTTTCTTCGCGAGCTTGATTAGCGGCCTTCGGCAGTGCGTAGCGGACGGCCTTCAGCCTGCGATTTCAGATGCAGGACTGCTCCGAACGCACGCGCCGGGTGATGGATCGGCCGCGCGATCGCGGCGTGGTGTCGATATGCGGCGAGGGCCGTCGCGCGACCGCCAGACGATTCGAGCACGAAACGATTGTCGGCAAGTCGCGCAAGCGAAGACCGACTTGTTCCTCTATTCGAGTTCTTGACCTTAAAGTCGACTTCAATCCTAGAGTGCCTGCTGACGGCAGCGAATCAGCAGGCTCCGGGTGTTGCCTGCGCAATCGCGCATGGGCGCGACGACGATGATCAATCGCATCGATGGCGAATGGCACCAGACATCGGTGCAGGCCAATACGCTATCGTTTGCCCAGCGCCCGTTGCCGCGCGATGTCGAATTCGTGCGGCACGGCGGCCCGCCGAGCCAGTTGCTCGACGGGCTCGGCGCGTCCATCATCGTGCGTCTCGACGTGGGGAAGGACGCGCAACGGGTCCTGAACCTGCCGACACCCTTGAAGGCCTTCGATGAACCCGGAAAGCAACGCTAACGGTACGGATACCCGCGACACGCTCGCGCCGAAGGAATCGTCCATGACCCAGCCGACCCATGATCTCGTCGTATTTGGCGCCACCAGTTTTGTCGGGCAGATCCTGACCCGCTACCTGTCCGACACCTTGTCGGGCACCGGCGAGACGCTGCGCTGGGCCATCGCCGGCCGGTCAGAAGCGAAGCTCCGGCAGGTCAGGGATTCGCTGGGTGCCGCGGGGCAGTCGTTGCCGATCATCGTCGCCGACGCGGCCGACGAAGCGCAGCTCCAGGCGCTCTGCGCGCAAACGCGGGTGGTCGTGTCCACTGTCGGCCCCTATGCGCTTTACGGGGAGCCGTTGGTCCGGGTCTGCGCGCAAACCGGCACCGACTATTGCGACCTCACCGGCGAGACGCAGTGGATCAAGCGGATGATCGAAAAATACGAGCCCGCGGCCCGGCAATCGGGCGCGCGCATCGTCCATTGCTGCGGCTTCGATTCGGTGCCGTCGGACATGGGCGTTTTCTTCCTGCAGCAACAGGCGCGGCAGCAGTGGGGCGCGCCGGCCGGACAGGTGAAGATGCGCGTCAGAACGCTGAAGGGCGGCGCGTCGGGCGGCACGGTGGCGAGCGTGATCAACGTCGTGCGGGAGGCCGCGGCCGATCCCGCATTGCGCAGGGAACTGCTCGATCCTTATTCGCTGTGTCCGAAAGGGCATGGCTTCACGGTGCGGCAGCACGCGGTCAGGTCGGCCGAATTCGATCGCGACTGCGACGCGTGGATCGCGCCTTTCGTGATGGCGGCCGTCAACGAGCGCGTCGTGCACCGCTCCAATGCGCTGGCCGGCAATGCCTATGGCAGCCGCTTCACCTATGACGAAGCCGTGATGACGGGCACGGGCTTCAAGGGCCGCCTGGCCGCGCTGACGATGGTGGCCGGCCTCGGCGCGTTCATGGTGGGTGTCGTCATCAAGCCGGTGCGCAGCCTGATGGAGCGCTTCCTGCTGCCGAAGCCCGGCGAGGGGCCGAGCGTCGAGGCCCAACTGGCCGGTCGCTACGATTTGCGTTTCTTTGGCCGTGCCGACGACGGACGGACCTTGCGCGTGAAAGTCACCGGCGACCGCGACCCGGGCTACGGCTCCACCGGCAAGATGCTCGGCCAGGCCGCGATCAGTCTCGCGCTGGATTGCGGCGGCGCCGGCAACAAGACCGGACGCGGCGGCGGCTTCTGGACGCCCGCGACGATGTTCGACGAACGCTTTGTCGAGCGCCTGGTTCGCCATGCGGGGTTGCGTTTCGAGGTGATTTGAGCGCGCGCCGTATCCGCCATTCGTCAGAAAGCCGAACAATATCGGATGGCGAATCAACGTGAGGAGGCGGCTTGCTGTCGCGGCGGGTCGAACGGCGCTTGAAGTCCGGTTGCCGACGTGCGCCGCCGGCTGCCGCATTGCATCGAGCGCGAAGGATGCCCGCTACAGCCTGTTGCGTTTGCCTGCCCCCGTGCGAACGGCCGTTTCATCGAAAATCGTCGCGGCGAATTCAACGGCGGCCGGCATTTGGGCGTCGTGCATCATCACGAATTCGATTTCAGGCAGTTCCGGCAAACCTTCGGACACGCCCAGTTCACGGAGCGTGTCGTCGATCGCGCTGCGCGGCACCGGGGCGATCGCGATACCGGCCCGCGCGAACGTCCGGATGCCCGTGACGCTCGGGCTTTCGCATGCGATCCGGTAGCGCATGCCGGCCAGCGCGAGCGCCTTGATGGCGGCGCCCCGGTACGGACACGGATCGGGGAAACACGCGAGCGGCACCTCGCCTTCGGGAAGCGGCTCGTGGCGCGCAAATGCCCAGACGAGCGGCTCTTGCCACAACGTCGTGCCCTGGCCCGGGTGCGAACACCGGCTGCCGACCACGAGATCGAATTCGCCGTTTGCGTGCCGCCGAAACAGACTGTCGCCGATGTCGACCGTCAGGTCCAGCCGCAAGCCGCGTCGCGCGGCGCTATAGCGGCGCATCACGTCGGGAAGCCAGCCGCCCGCAAAGTCCTCGGACGCACCGATACGCAGCTTGATGTCGACTGCGTCGCCCGTTCCCAGCCTCGTTCTCGCTTCCTCGCTCAGATTGAGCATCGCGCGCGCGTAGCCGAGCAGCGTCTGGCCATGCCCGGTGAGCGTGACGCTGCGCGTATTGCGCACGAGCAGCGCCCGGCCGACCTGTTGTTCGAGACGAACGATCTGCGCGCTCACCGCGGATTGGCTGAGATTCAGCCGATGGCCGGCGCCGGTAAAGCTTCGCACGTCGGCGACCGCAACAAACGTATGAAGCAGCGCCGTGTCGAGGGGATGGTCCATTGATCACCGATTCGGGTTAATTTAATCAATTAATATCGTTTCCAAATTATAAGCCGGCTCGATAGGCTGCGAATCTCGGTGGGCGAGCGCGCATCCCGCGCGTCGCCGTCACTTTCGGCAAGGACCGGCTCCATGACACGCGTGCTCTATATCGAAGGCTCACCCAACAAGGAATATTCGGCGTCCATCGAGGTGTGCAATGCATTTCTCGATGCGTACCGGCACGCCCATCCCGATCATGAAATACGGACGCTCGACATCTGGGATCTGGCGATGCCTGAATTCGACGAAGCCGCGCTGGCCGCGAAATATGCCGGGCTGAGCGGCACGGCGTTGACGCCGGCGCAGGCGGCTGCATGGCAGGGGATCGAACAGCTCGCGGCGCCGTTCCACGAGGCAGACAAGTTCCTGTTCGGCGTGCCGCTGTGGAATTTCAGCATTCCGTACAAGCTCAAGCACCTGATCGATGCGATCTCGCAGAAGGACGTGCTGTTCACGTTCGACGGGTCGGGTTTCGCCGGGAAGCTGGCCGGGAAAAAGGCGGCAGTCGTCTATGCGCGCGGGCTCGGCTACCAGTCGCCGGGTTCGTTTACGCCGGCCGGCGAGTTCGACCTTCAGCGTCCGTACATGGAAACCTGGCTCAGGTTCGTCGGCGTGAAAGATGTCACCGGCATCGTCGTCGAGCGCACGTTGTTCGGTCCCGACGGAAAGGTTGATCGCAATCGTGCGATCGACGAAGCCCGCACGATTGCGCGCGCGTTCTGACGCTGCCGCGCTTCGCATCCGGCGCGCCGCCGGATCGCGCGCCGGTTGCTTCGAGGCGCGGGCCGCGGACTCGGGTCAGCGCCCGCCGCGCGCGATGGCGAGCGCGACGCCGAAGCCCATGAGCAGGCATCCGAAGGTGCGATCGATCCAGTGCCGCAGCGACAGCAAGCGATCACGGACGGCCGTGGCGGAGAAACACACGGCCACCAGGCTGAACCAGCCGGCATGCGCCGCTGCGATGAAGGCGCCGTAGCCGATCTGCACGATCAACGGCGTGTCGGGCCGCACTGCCTGCATGAACAGGCTGACGATGAACACCGTGGTTTTGGGATTCAGCGCATTGGTCAGGAAGCCGGTGCGCAGCGCGGCGAGATCGGACAGCGGCGCTGCGTTTGCGGCGGGTTGCCCGTCGCCGGCCTTCGTCATGAGCATCTTCGCGCCCAGGTAGATCAGGTAGATCGCGCCGATCAGCTTGACGGCATTGAAGAGCCACAGGGATTGGCGGATCAGCAGGCCGACGCCCAGCAGCGTGTAGCTCACGTGGACTGTCACGCCCAGCCCGATACCCAGCGCGGTGAGCACGCCCGATCGGCGCGACAGCATCAGGCTGTTGCGCGTGACCATCGCGAAGTCCGGCCCCGGGCTGATGACGGCCAGCAGCGTAATGGTGACTACAACTATCAGTTCGGTCATTGTCTTTCCCTTGCGATTGATGTCTTGATGGGGCAATCTTAGGGAACATGTTTCATCAAGAAAAACGATGATTTCTGACCAGAATGGTGAGATTGACTCACAATCGATCCGCACAAACCTGCCGTCGCTGGTGGCGCTGCGCTGTTTCGAGGCGGCGGCGCGTCACGAGAATTTCAGCCGTGCCGCCGACGAGCTGTGCCTGACCCACGGCGCGGTCAGCCGCGCAGTGCGTGTGCTCGAGGATGACCTGGGCGTCGCGTTGTTCGAGCGGCGCAGCCGTCGTGTGTTCCTGACCGATGCGGGCCGCAAGCTGGCCCGGGCGGTCCATGACGGACTGGGCCTGATGCGTGATGCCGCGCAAGAATTGCGCACCGAGGCCGCCCGTGCGCGACGCTGGGTGCTGTCGTGCGAACCGACGCTTCTGATGCGCTGGCTGATTCCGCGCTGGCCGGATTTCCAGGCGCGATACGCGGGCGTCGATATCCACCTGGCCGCCGCGGGCGGCCCGTTCTCGTTCGACAGCGGCATCGACATGGCCATCCGCCGCAACGATTTTGCATGGCCGGCGGGTTATCACGCGGAGCAGCTGTTCGCCGAGCGGGTGGGGCCGGTTTGCCGGCCGGATAAAGTCGATGCGTGGTTTGCCGCGCGTCGCGACGGTCGCTCGCTGAAGCACGGCGCTCCGCTATTGCATACGCGGACACGGCCGGACGCGTGGAAGGAATGGGCGGTGGCGGCGAATCAGGCGGACGGGAGCGGGCGCGGGCAGGTGTTCGACCATTTCTACTTCAGTCTGCAGGCGGCTGTCGCGGGGTTGGGGGTTGCCATCGGCCCGTGGCATCTCGTGCGCGATGATATTGAAAGCGGTGTGCTGGTTGCGCCGATGGGGTTTGTCGAGGACGGCTCGCATTACTGTTTGCTGACGCCGGCGCTCGTGGCGGACGGAAGCGCGCAGGCGGATTTGCTTGCGTGGTTGAGGGCGGTGGTTTGATGGGGGGATGGAAATTCAGATGGGCGGCAAAGAGCGGCGGGTGCCCGGAGATCGGTGGTTGATGACGAACGCGGTCGGTTGCTGCTGATCCGGAGCGGTCAATCAACATTCTCGGAAGCTGACGTTCGACAGTATGCAGCGCCAAGCTAGATTGTTAGATGGGTCATTGGAGAATAACGACCTTCCCACCGTTGCGCTCAAATTCAGAGCGGGTCGTACGACTGACTTCGCGCGCTAACGAGTCGGGGTGAAGAATGTCTCGAAAAGACAGTTTTGGGGGCTGATATGCTTTCCGGAATTCTTGGAACGAGAGGCCTTTGGCGGTCGGGGTTACTTCTTCAACACGAGCCAGCCATGAACACTTGAGGTCGGATCGTTTAAGCGCGGCATTTACTCGGCGTTCAACTGCCAAGTAACCATCTGGGCCATTTGCTATTGCTCGGAACTCTTCTGCCGTTACCTGAGTAACAACGATTTCCGGTCGATCCGTGCTCGTTAAAGACACCCATCCGAGAGTCGCCATGTCGGTGTCAGCACAAAATTCAACGATGGGGAATTGCTTCGCGCTGGTGTTCGACTGTAACCATAAGATTGTGTCGTAGATAGTGGTCATGGCGGAGAATAGGCCAATTAAGAAGCGCAACCAGCTTTATGAAGGTCGATTGTCGACGAATTACACAACCATGCCGAGTGCCCGGAACTGACGGCGGATTCAACCGGCCGGTGCCCGCCCCGATGATCGGCGGCCGGCTCAACCCGGCATCGACAACTCTCCAAAGCGATCATAGGCCGGCGCTAGTGCAGGCCTTCGATGCAAAAGTTGTCTTAGCAGCATTCCCCGGACGCCTTATCCTGGTGACGTAAACAGTTCAGAGATTAAATAGATCTCGACACTAGAGGTAAAAGCCTGCATCCAGCCAGTGCGTGTTGCAAACACGCTGACCGTCAGTCGGATGCCGTTGGCGACTCATTGCCCTGCGTGGCACCGCATTGATGGCAGTGCGGGAAGAAGAAGAAATTCCGGCCACCGCATCCGCATATATTGAAGAGCCTCAATCCGCAATGCACGCAGAACGTGGAGTCGTCGCCGCCGAGATTCCATTGTTTGTCGCATGACGGGCAGCGCTTTTTTTCGAGTGAGCGAACGGCCTTTTCGTATCCGATCGTGCGCGCCCGTTCTCCCTGATCCTGCTGCAATTCGAGCCGCTTGCGTTCGGCATAGCGTTGAAAGGCCTTCAGCATGTAAAGGCCGGCGAATACCGTGAGCGCAATGCCGACCAGGACCCGGACATAGCCGCCGAAATTCGGCAAATACGGGACCAGTTCGATGAAAAACGCACTCAGTGAAAACAGGCCAAAACCATACACGAAAGGCCAGTAGCGCACCTTGCGATAGCGTATGAACAGCCAGATCGCAATCAGCAGTATCGGTAACGTGAGCGCAAGCCGCAGTCCGAACACCTGCAACTCGTAATGCCGGGTCGCCTCTTCGAAGCGCCGTTCGGCTGCTGCGTCCGCGTCGGCGATTTGCGTGTCCACTTGGGTCTGCTTCGATGCCAGTGCCCGTTGCTGGTCGCCGATCGCATCGATCTGATGCTGCCAGTTGATGACCACGGCCTGGAGCGTATCCAGCTTGCGAGTTCTCGCCAGAATGTCCGGGTCCCTCGCACCGTCTCCCGTCACCGAGCGGGTTGCCAGCCAGTTGCGGAAGCTTTCTTTCTCGGCCGCGTACTCCTTCGCGGCACGTCCGCGTGCCACCTCCATTGCCTCAGCCTTCTCGGCAAGCGTGTCGTGCTGCGCCTGCAGATCGCGCCGCGCTGCGTCCAGCCGCGCCTTCACTGGAGCATCCGCGAATTGCTCGACGACGGGCGCCCCGCCCCTCGGGGCGAAGGCCATGTCGCGAATCACGAGACTGCCGAGCATGTTCAGAAAGACGGCGAAGATGATCGCAATCACCCATGAGGCGAGTCGCAGGAGACGTGCCGGGCTGGTCAGGCCGTCGCTGGAAGTCATCATTGTTTTGCCTTTGTTGGAATGGTTATATAAGCGGACCGTCGCGAACAACGGCCTCCACTTCATTCGAGCGCCGCCGGCCACATGACTGGCGCCATACGTCAGGTCGGGCCAGCACCGGAAAGAAACGCGGCTGACTCGTCGAACCACCGAAGGAATTCATGGATGGCTTCGATCACTGCGGGTGCCGACACATGTAACGCCAGAACCCTGTCCACGCCGCGCGACAGCACAATGACTTTTATCGGCTGCGCCGGGGGAGAGAAAATGAACGCGTTGCCTTTACCAACGAGGTCGAGCCATGCAGCTTCAAACCGGTAACCTGTTCAACGTCGAAGGCCAACGTGGCGGCGACGAGCGTATCGACATCCTCGTCACGGGGCAGCGTTTGAACGTCGAGCGGATCGTGTCGATGGGACACGCGAGTCCCGACGGGTTCTGGTACGACGATTCGCGCGCCGAATGGGTCGTGTTGCTGTCGGGGGCGGCCGTGCTCGAATTCGACGAGGGTTCGACGCGGCACGATATGCGTCCCGGCGACTACGTGCTGATTGAACCGCATTGCCGCCATCGCGTCGCGTGGACGCACGAAAAAGAGCAAACCGTCTGGCTTGCTATCTATTACGAACGCTGAAGAAAGTATTGGCGCGCGACGGCCGATTAGTCGGCGGCGCCGCGCACCGAATAAGACAAAACTTCATCAACCCGGAGCGGTCTTTGAATACCGCCGGTATCAATGCCCACATCGCCGGACAGCGCGCTGTACCGCGCGCCGGTGCGCGTCGGGAATCTTATTCCTGGATCAGGAATCGATTGCGATTCTTCGCATCCTTGATCCATGCGGGCGCGCGACCGCGGCCGGACCAGGTCGCACCGGTCTTCGGATCGCGATACTTCGCCTGCACGGGGGCCGCCGCTTGCTTGGCCGGCCGACCTCGGCGTGTGCCGAAGATGTCTTTTTCGGTAATTCCGAATTCCGCGACTTTGGTGCGGATGTCGTCGACGATCGCCTGGAATTCAGCGGCACGCGCTGCTTCGGCTTTCTCGGCCAAAGCGTCCATTTGGGCCTTCAGTTCCTTGTAAGTCGCCATATATCGCTCTTCAGGTTGTGTACACATATGATAGCGGTTTCAACAGGAAATGATGGAGAAAATCTCGCGGACTACGAATTCGACCGTCGATATGGCCATGCAGCACTGCTTCGAACACCTGAAAAGTGTGTCGCCTGCATCGCTCTCGACAGTTCTTCTCCTTCAGGACAGGCTCAATTATTCTTTATCTTTTTTCAGAAGGATCGGGGAATTCACTGATGAACAGGGACGATAAGCTGAGACAGGTCGCGGCCGAATTCGAATTCGATCCGGACGAGGAAATCAGGATCGGCGGAAAGTACACGCCCGTCCTGGTCGACGGGAGCACGGCCTACCTTTCCGGCCAGATTCCGCGAGTAGGGGACGTCGTGCGCTTCGTCGGCGTCGTGGGCGAATCCGTTTCGCTGGACGACGGTCGCCGTGCGGCCGGCATATCGGCGCTGCGTGCGCTGTCGCTGATTCGCAAGCACTGCGGCACGCTCGACGCGATCGCGACGGTTCCGCGCATCACCGTGTATGTGCGGAGCGCGCCCGGCTTCACGATGCAAAGCGAAGTGGCCGACGGCGCCTCCGACGTCCTGTATGCGGTGCTCGGCGACGCCGGCGTTCATACGCGTTCGTCGGTCGGCGTGCTGCAATTGCCCAAGGGCGCTTCGGTGGAAGCCGACTTCATTTTCGGGCTGAACCGCGGCTATGCCGGTAGCTGATGCAGTTGATGCGTCGGCGCGCGGAATCTCGCGGGTGTGAAGCTTCGCGAAACATTCAGGAAGCCGACGCATGATGCGTATTCCCGCGATGCCGGAGACTTGCAATGCCGAAAGCAAAAAAGAAACTGCTGCCGAAGGACTTCGAGACCTTGCTCGACGAAGGGGATCTCGCGAAGCTGCAGGCGGTGTTCGATACCTGCGACGTGAATGCGCGCGGCGGAATCAGCAAGCGGACCGCACTGTCGTTCGATCGTTGTCCCGATGAGCTTGCGCGCTGGCTCGTCGCGCAGGGCGCGGACGTTGGCGCGGCCGACGCGTACGGCAATACCGCGCTGCACGTTCGCGCCCGCAGCCGGCGCAGCCGCTTCGACGTGCTGTTCGAACTGGGCGCGGACGTGCACGACGACGGTGCGTCGATCGGCACCGCGCTGCACGCGGCGGCCGACTCGCGCCATGCGCTGTCCGCCCGCCTGCTGCTCGAGCACGGCGCGCGCGTCGACGCACTGGACCGCGACGGGCAGACGCCGCTCGAGCGCGCGCTGCGCACCTGCGGCAATGCGGATCTGGAGCACATGGTGGCGCTCGCCGACGTATTGCTCGACGCCGGCGCGGCGAAAACGCCGCGCATGCAAACCAGCGTCACCGAGATCGGCGAGCGTTTCGAGTTCATGCGCGAGCGCTTCAATCCGGAAGCCGTCGACGCGGCGAGCGCCGCGCTGGACCGGCTCTACGCACTGTTCGACGTGCCGCCGGTGCCGCGCCGTCAACTGCACGACGGCCGGTCGCCGATCGTCGTCGGCGCCGGCACTTGGCAGGCGCAGCATCAGGCATTGTGGACGCAACTGGTGCCGGGGACGGGGCATGCGGCGACGGTGCAGGGCGAAGTCATCCGGATCTCGGGCCGCATTGCGCATGAGCTCGATCACAACGGCGGCTGCAACTGGGATTCGGGCTTCCGGAAGATGGCCGATGCGTTCGCGGCATTCATGCGCATCGGCACGTCGCTGCCGGCGGCCGATTTGTCGGACCTGGAAGCCGTCGTGCAAGACGTGAAGCGCCAATCCGGCGACGCGGCGCAACTGTGCCGGTTCGCGGTCGAATGGGTGCGTCTGAACCCCGATCCGCTCGAACTCGGGCCGCCGTCTTATCGGCGCTAGCCACGCACCGTCGTGCACGCAGCAAATCCTCGCGTCGGATCTGCGCGGCAGCAGCGCACCGGCTGCATAACATTCAAATTGCGCCGGCGGCCATCCACGTGCCTGCCGGCCATGCCAGCCCCTCCGTCATTTCCGGAAACCGCCGCTTCGTCAATATCGGCCGGCATCCCCACTTTTGGGGATGCCTTCGCCGGACGGTACGCCTACGATTGACGGCAGGGCGCCGGGAACCGGTTGCAATCATTACAAGCTGACAGGTCTGCCATTCCGTGTCGAATTCTGCCAATGTCCACGCAGTTTACTGACACAGCTTCTGCATACGATGACGATCGACGGGTACGGTGCGTTGTTTGCATCGCGGCACGATCGCGTGTTGATGACGGAAGGCCTGGTGTCGTATTTCGGGGGAATTTCAATCAATATGCTGGCACGAGACTATGTGGAACGAGAGCTCTCTCACATACAGAGAATGGTGGCTCTCCTGGGCAGCGAGACGATCGCTGACGATGTGTCGATGTCGGGCGCGGGGCGCGTCAGGCACCCGAGTTACTGGCGAGGGCGGATCGAGGAACTGCTGTCGACGCCCGATGTGCCGCGTCACGTCAGGAAGCTCAGCGAAGCGGTGCTCGCGAAGATCGACGAGATGGAATCGCGGTTTGCGACAATGAAGTAAGCGCATCGTCGGATACCGCGCCGACACGCGTTCCATCGCGTCGTGCCCGTTGCTTACCCGGGCGCCATCACGTCAAGCAGGGCCGCGCGAAACGCGGCCATCTCCGCCGCGGTGCCGATGGATACGCGAAGGTATGCCGGCGGCCCGGATTCGCGAATCAGGACCCCGTGGCGCAGGAGCCCGCTCCATATCCGGTGGCGATCCGCAAACTCGCCGAACATCACGAAGTTGGCGTCCGAATCGGCCACTGCGAGCCCCAGGCTGCGCAGCCAGCAAACGGTTGCGTCGCGCTCGGTCTTGATCGCTTCAACCTGCGACAGCATCTCGTCACGCGCGACCAGTGCCGCGCACGCAGCCGCCTGGGTGAAAGCGGACAGGTGATACGGCAGTCGAACCAGCTTCAGCGCCGCCACGATCGCCGGCGCACACGCGCAATACCCGACGCGGCCGCCCGCGAACTTGAACGCCTTGCTCAATGTGCGGGTGACGATCAGCCGCGGATGGTCGGGCAGCAGCGTTACCGCGCTGCGGACCCCGTGGCGCCGGAACTCCGCATAGGCTTCGTCGACGACGACCACGCCCGGCGCGATGTCGAGTATCGCGCGGATGTCGTCGACAGGCAGTGCGGTCCCGGTCGGATTGTTCGGCGAAGTGAGCAGGATCACGCTCGGCCGATGCGCGCGGATGCTGTCGAGCGCCTGATCCAGATCCAGCGCGAAATCGTCGGTGCGCGGCAACGTATGCAGGCGCGTGAAGGTCGTCCGGCAGTATTCGTCATACATCGGATACGCGGGCGTAAAGGCCAGCGCCGAACGCCCCGGGCCGCCGAAGGCCTGGAGAATCTGCTGGATCACTTCGTTCGAGCCGTTGGCTGCCCAGACGCTCGACGCGTCGACCGATACGCCGGTGTCGTGCGTCAGGTAGGCGGCCAGATGGGCTCGCAGTTCGGCAAAGTCGCGGTCGGGATAGCGGTTCGCCGCGCGCGCCGCGTCGGCCACCGCGGCCGCGATGCGCTCGACGAGCGTGGGCGACGGCGGATAGGGATTCTCGTTGACGTTCAGGCAAATCGGCACGTCGAGCTGCGGCGCCCCGTACGCGTGCTGCGACCTGAGATCTTCCCTGAGCGGCAAATCCGACAAGGAGACTTCTTTCCAGGGTGGTTGCATTGAAAGCACTCCGTACGTTATCGATGGATCCGATGGATCGGCGCAGCAGGTTTTTAATGCGGCAGAAAACAAAAAAGGCGCCGGAGGCGCCTTGGTTGTCGTCTTGATCGGGAAAGGTCCCGATGCAATGACTAGATGCGAAACGAACCACGGCGCAACAGAGGGCGTCCGTGGTGATGGTGCAGCGAGGTCGTGATGTTTCGGATCTTCATGCGCCGCATCATGGCATACCCTGACCCGGATGAAAAGCCGGCCACGTCACCCTGGGCGCCGACGTCGATTGCGCTTCCGTGTCGAGAATGGCCATTACGTCTGACGAGAAACGGTAACAAACGTGGTTTTTCAATCAAACGCGCACCGGTAATTTGAACGATGCCGCCGATTGAGTAAGATTCGCAAAAGACGTTCGACAAAAACGCACGGCGCGGGGTAGCCAGATGCAACTGAACGGATTGATCCCATCGGCATGGGTCGATGACGTCTACGCCGCGGCACTGGGCGACCAACGATGGGAAACGGTGCTGCACGGGCTGCGATCGTCGGTCGGCGTGCGCATGGTCACGCTGCTGTCATTCGACGAGGTGGCGAGGGTGCCGGCGATCGAGCAGGCGGCGGGCGACGACGCGTCATGGGTCGCCGCGTGCTACCGCACCTACAACACCGAGTTCTACCGGTACGATCCCGTCGTGCCGATTGCCGGCAACTGGCCGGCAGGCCGCTGGTTCGAGGACGTCAAGCACCTGTCCGCGCAACAGCGCACGCACGGCTTGTTCTATCAGGAATTCCTGCGTCCTTACGGGCTCGGCAGCATCTCGGGCCTGTATATCCATCGTGACGAGGGCGCCGGCGCATTCCTCAGCGTACAGGGCGGCCCCGAATCGCAAGGTCTTTCCGACGATCAGCGCCGCACGATCGAAATCATGGGCGCGCACATCAGCCGCGCACTGCGGATCCAGGCACGCATCGGCGAACTCGAAGCGCGCGTGGCCGCCGCGGAATCGGCGCTCGATGCGATTCCGGTGCCGGTGTTCCTGCTCGGCGCGCAACGCGAACTGCGCTATACGAATCGCGCGGCCGATCGGCTGATCGCGGCGGAACCGGCGCTGCGGGTCGTGAACGGGCGTTTCGCGCCGGAAGGCTACGTCGACGATGCGCAATGGCGGCACGCGTTCACGCGCGGCGGGTTGCTGCTGCGGCGTACGACGGGCGAACCGCTGCCGCTGGCGCTGATGCTGGTTCCGGAGCAGTCGCGCCTCGCGCGCGAGCGGTCCGGCGTCGCGGCGCTGATGACGGCCGCCGACCTGCGTTCGCCGTCGGCCCGCGCGCAGCGGCTGCGCGTGTTCTACGGGCTGTCGTTGGCCGAAGCCGATCTGGCCGTGCTGCTGTGCTGCGACGGGCGGTCGCCGCAGGAATGCGCGGCGCTGCGCGGCGTGTCGATCGGCACGGTCCGCACGCAGATCAAATCGATCTATGCGAAGACGGAAGTGGCGCGCGCGGCGCAACTGACGTCGCTGGTCATGCAGACCTGACGGCGCGGCAAGCGCCGGCGCGCGCACGAATTTTCCGTCGTCCCTTCCCGGTTCCGCCGCAGCCTGCACGCGCCTGAGGTGTCGCGCCCATAAACCACACTTTGTAGTCAGTCATCCTATAACGATGGCAAGCAAAACGAAAGTCGGCTTTCCTGCGCCAGGGGGAAGCAGCCACGCGGCGGCGCGGTCTGAATACGGATCTGCATCTGGAAAACGTTTCTCTGAGATTCACCTAAACAGAGAACGCGATTCCCTGAATTGTGCCGAAAACCCGCAGTGGCAGCGATTGTAGGGGTATGCACCAAGTGAGTTAAACGATTAACCGACGTACATTCGCTCAACACGTCATACGACGTATGACTCTGCGGTTCAGGGGAGTGCATCGCCGACGAACGCGCATGCCGACGGATCGCCGCATAACAACGATCGACCATCAAGGAGACTCACCATGAAACACCGATTCACCGGCTCCCGTACCGCGCTCGCCGTCGCGCTGCTGGCTGGCTTCGCGATGTCCGCGCAGGCGCGGGTATTCCGCTCGGCGGACGTGCATGGCGACAACTTCCCGACCAACATGGCCGTGAAGTTCATGGGCGACGAGCTGTCGAAGCAGACGGGCGGCAAGGATTCGATCAAGGTGTTCGGCAACAGCGCGCTCGGCTCCGAGAAGGACACGGTCGACCAGGTCCGGATCGGCGCGATCGACATGGCGCGCGTGAACGGCGCGTCGTTCAACGAGATCGTGCCGGAATCGCTGATCCCGTCGCTCCCGTTCCTGTTCCGCGACGTCGACCATTTCCGCAAGGCGATGTACGGCCCGGCCGGCCAGAAGATCCTCGACGCGTTCACCGCGAAGGGGATGATCGCGCTGACGTTCTACGAGAGCGGCGCGCGCTCGATCTACGCGAAGCGCCCGGTGCGCTCGCCGGCCGACATGAAGGGGCTGAAGGTGCGCGTGCAACCGTCCGACCTGATGGTCGACGAGATCAGGGCGATGGGCGGCACGCCGACGCCGATGCCGTTCGCCGAGGTGTACACGGGCCTGAAGACGGGCCTCGTCGACGCGGCGGAAAACAACCTGCCGTCGTACGAGGAAACCAAGCACTTCGAAGTGGCGCCCGATTACTCGGAGACGCAGCACGCGATGACGCCGGAAGTGCTGGTGTTCTCGAAGAAGATCTGGGACACGCTGTCGCCGCAGGAGCAGGCGGCGATCAGGAAGGCGGCGGCCGATTCGGTGCCGTACTACCAGAAGCTGTGGACCGCGCGCGAGGCGTCCGCGCAGCAGACGGTGACGAAGGGCGGCGCGAAGATCCTGCCGGCCGCGCAGATCGACCGCGCGGCGTTCGTGAAGGCGATGCAGCCACTGTGGGCGAAGTACGAGAAGACGCCGCAGATGAAGCAGATCGTCGACGAGATCGAGGCGACCAAGTGACACGTCGCACTTCCCTGAACAGCGCGGCGGCCGCGGGTTCGCCGGCGGCCGACCCGGACGGCGCGGCGCCGGCGCGGCCGCACGCCGCGCCGTTCCTGCACTGCGTGAACGACGTGCTGTTCCGCGTGCTGGCCGTGATCGCGTCGGCCTGTCTCGCGACGCTCACGGTGCTGGTGTTCTATGCGGTCGTGATGCGCTACGTGTTCGAGAACGCGCCGGATTTCGTCGAGCCGATCGCGCTCTTGCTCGTGATCGTGATCGCGATGTTCGGCGCGGCGATGAAGGTACGCGACGGCGGCCATATCGGCCTCGATTCGCTCGTGCGCCGGCTGCCGCCGAACGCGCGCACCGTGGTGATCGCGATCCAGCACCTGAGCCTGATCGTGTTCGCGATCATGATCATGGCGGGCTGCGGCAGCATGGCCGCGGAAACGATAGGCGACCGCATCCCGATCATCGGGCTGCCCGAAGGCGTGCGCTACCTGATCACGATGCCCGCGGCGATCGCGATCGTCCTCTTCTCGCTCGAGCACCTGCTCGCGCTTCGTCGTCCCTCGTCGAAACAATAACGCCATGGAACTCGCGATCCTGTCCGTCAGTTTTCTGATTTTCCTCGTGCTCGGCGTGCCCGTGTCGTTCGCGCTCGGGATAGCCTGCGTGCTGACCTATATGGTCGAAGGCCTGCCGATCGCAACCGCGATGCAGGCCATGATTTCGGGGATGAACGCGTTCTCGTTCCTCGCGGTGCCGTTCTTCATCTTCTCCGGCGAGTTGATGCTGCACGGCGGCATCGCGGACCGGATCCTGCGCTTCGCGCAGGCGAGCGTCGGCCATTTCCGCGGCGGCCTCGGGATGGCGAACGTCGTCGCGTGCACGCTGTTCGGCGGCGTGTCGGGCTCGCCGACCGCCGATACGTCGGCGATGGGCGGCGTGGTGATCCCGCTGATGAAGCGCGAAGGCTACAGCGCCGCGTACGCGGTCAACGTGACGACGCATGCGTCGCTCGCCGGCGCGCTGATGCCGACGTCGACCAACATGATCATCTACGCGTTCGCCGCGCAGGGGATCACAGGGATGCTGCACGGCCAGCCGGTGAGCGGCGTGTCGATCGGCGACCTGCTGTTCTCGGGGCTGCTGCCGGTGTTGTGGGTGATGGGCTTCGTGCTCGCCGCCGCGTACTGGCAGGCCGTGCGTCACGGCTATCCGCGCCGCGCGGACGGCTCGTCCGCGCTGCCCGCGTTTCCCGGCTGGTATGCGGTGCTGCGCAGCTTCGTCGGCGCGGTGCCGGGGCTGATGGTGATCGCGATCATCCTCGTATGCGTCGCGAAGGGGATTGCGACCGCGACGGAAGCGGCCGCGATCGCCGTCGTGTACTCGCTCGTGCTGACCGCGATCGTCTACCGGACGCTGACGCTCGAGAAGCTGCGCCGCGCGCTGTCGCATGCGGCGCGCACGACGGGCGTCGTGCTGCTGCTGATCGCGGTGTCCAACATGCTGCGCTTCCAGATGTCGTACCTGGAGATTCCGGATGCGATCGAAGGGCTGCTGAAGCAGTCGACCGCCGCGCCGTGGCTGATGCTGCTGTACATCAACATCATCCAGGTGTTCCTCGGCACGTTCGTCGACATGGCGGCGCACATCCTGATCACGACGCCGCTGTTCCTGCCGATCGCGATGGCGTGCGGCGTCGGGCCGGTGCAGTTCGGGATCATGCTGCTGCTGAACTGCTCGCTCGGTCTCGTGCACCCGCCGATCGGGTCGGTGCAGTTCGTCGGATGCGCGATCGGCAACGTGTCGATCGGCGAGACCACGAAGATGGCGTGGCCGTACTATCTCGCGATCTTCAGTGCGATCAACGTCGTCACGTACCTGCCGTTCTTCTCGACCTGGCTGCCGAGCCTGATCAGCGGGCACGCGGTGTTCTGATCGTCGCGACGCACTTCGCGCTGCGCGGGATCGTGTCGCGGCCGCTCGCGAACGGATGCGCTGCGTCGCAAACCGGGCGGCGATTTGTCGTCTGCATCGTCGCCGACCTGTGCGATGATGCGCGGCGTCGCGTTTTTTGCAACGCGCCACTGACGCAGCGCCTGCTTGCGGGCGGCTGCCGATCGTCGTCATACCCGGAGACCCGATGCCCACTCGAATCGTTCAAGGCAGTACCCTGCATTACCAGGACCACGGCGCCGGGTTTCCGGTGCTGCTCGGGCACAGCTATCTGTGGGACGCGGCGATGTGGGCGCCGCAGATCGACGCGCTGTCGAGCCGGTATCGCGTGATCGTGCCGGACCTGTGGGGGCATGGCGCATCGGGCGCATTGCCGGAAGGCACGCACACGCTCGACGATCTCGCCGCACAGGCGAGTGCGCTGCTCGACGCGCTGGAGATCGAGCAGTGCGCGGTCGTCGGGCTCAGCGTCGGCGGCATGTGGGGCGCGCGGCTCGCGTTGCGCGAACCGCAGCGCGTGCGCTCGCTCGTGCTGATGGATGCGTCGCTCGAGGCCGAGCCCGCTGCGACGCGCCTGCGCTACTTCGGGCTGCTCGATGCGATCGCCGCCGCGGGCTGCATCGCGCCGCCGCTGCTCGATGCGATCGTGCCGCTGTTCTTCCGGCCGGATGTCAATCTGGCGGACCCGGTGCCGATGGCGTTTCGCGATGCGCTGGCGAACCTGCCCGCCGACCGGCTGCGGCAATCGATCGTCCCGCTCGGCCGCTTGATCTTCGGTCGGCCGGACACGCTCGCGGCGCTCGCGGAACTCGACGCCGAACACACGCTGCTGATGTGCGGCGCGGGCGACATGGCGCGCCCGCCATCGGAAACGGTGAAGATGGCGAGCGTGATCGGCTGCCGCCACGCGCTGGTGCCGGACGCCGGCCATATCTCGAACCTGGAGAACGCTGCGTTCGTCACGCGTGCGCTGCTCGACTGGTTCGACGAACAACAGCTCGCCACGCGCTGACACACCGGCGCGCGATGCCGGCGGCGGGCGCCGTGCCGCGGTACTCGCCGCCGGTGGAGAAACCCTGCACGAGGCGCGCGACGAGCAGCCGCATAGGCGCCATGATGCCGATCGATGCGTAGCTCGGGATCAGGCCGCTCGCGAACGTGCCGGCGGCCATCATGATCATCGTCGCGGCGCGCACGCGCTGCAACCCTGCTTTTTTCTCCTGTCCGTTCGTGCCATCGGCCACCACCACGGGGTGCGAGCAGCCTTTCCGGTGCGGGGGCAAGAACCGTGCGCCGCGCCCGCCGGGCCTCTCCGCGTGTTTAGGTGTTTATACGTATGCCGATTCCGATATCGCCCCAATCCAATATTTCATTGGAAGGTTATCGGACTTGTTCCTAGACTGATGCGGGGCCTGCAGACCGGGCCGGCTGGACACGCCGGCCCGCGCAGCCCCGACCCGCGCCAGCGCCATGCAGAAACAGAACAGCGCAGCGACATACAACGACATCATCGGAGACGGACCATGACATTCATCAGGAAGCTGGCGGCCGGTGCGATCGTCGCTGCGGCGACGGTACTGGCGCCGGGCGCGCACGCACAGCAAAAGCCGATCACGCTCGGGTTCTCGCAGGTGGGCGCCGAAAGCGCGTGGCGCACCGCGAACACCGTGTCGGTGAAGGGCGCGGCGAAGGACGCCGGCATCAACCTGAAGTTCTCGGACGCGCAGCAGAAGCAGGAGAACCAGATCCGCGCGATCCGCTCGTTCATCGCGCAGAAGGTCGACGTGATCGCGTTCTCGCCGGTCGTCGAATCGGGCTGGGAGCCGGTGCTGACCGAGGCGAAGGCCGCGCACATCCCGGTGATCCTGACCGACCGCGCGGTCGACGTGAAGGACCCGTCGCTGTACGTGACGATGATCGGTTCGGACTTCCTCGAGGAAGGGCGGCGCGCGGGCCACTGGATGGAAGAGCATTACAAGAACGACGCGGGCCCGATCAACATCGTCGAGCTGCAGGGCACGGTCGGTTCGGCGCCGGCCAACGATCGCCGCGCGGGCCTGCTCGAAGTGATCAAGAGCAATCCGAAATTCAAGGTGATCGCGTCGCAGAGCGGCGACTTCACGCTCGCCGGCGGCAAGCAGGTGATGGAAGCGTTCGCGAAGACCTACGGCAAGCAGATCAACGTCGTCTACGCGCACAACGACGACATGGCGCTCGGCGCGATCCAGGCGATGGAAGAGGCCGGGATCAAGCCGGGCAAGGACGTGAGCGTCGTGTCGTTCGATGCGACGAAGGGCGGCTTCCAGGCGATGGTCGCCGGCAAGATCAACGTCGACGTCGAATGCAGCCCGCTGCTCGGCCCGCAGCTGATGAGCGCGGTGAAGGACGTCGTCGCCGGCAAGCCGCTGCCCAAGCGCATCGTCACGAACGAGACGGTGTTCCCGATGAACGTCGCGGCGCAGGTGATGCCGACCCGCAAGTACTGACCTGTGCGCACGAGCGGCGGCGTCGCGCCGCCGTCCGCGCAACCGTTTCGAGGGAAGCTTCATGACGAATCCGCCGGTGGTCGAGATGATCGGCATCGACAAGTCGTTTCCGGGCGTCAGCGCGCTGCAGCGCGTGAGCTTCCGGCTGTTTCCGGGCGAGATCCACGCGCTGATGGGCCAGAACGGCGCGGGCAAGTCGACGCTGATCAACGTGCTCACCGGCGTGCATGCGCACGACGCGGGCGAGATTCGTGTCGGCGGCCGGCCCGTGCACTTCGCCGCGCCGCGTGAAGCCGAGGCGGCCGGGATCCAGACGCTCTACCAGGAAGTGAACCTGTGCGCGAACCTGTCGGTCGCCGAGAACATCTTCGCGGGCCGGCAGCCGATGCGGCGCGGCGCGATCGACTGGAACACGATCCATGCGCGCTCGCGCGCGGCGCTGGCCGAACTCGACCTGTCGCTCGACGTCACGCGCTCGCTCGACGCGTATCCGATCGCGGTGCAGCAGATGGTCGCGATCGCGCGGGCCGTTTCGGTCGACGCGCGCGTGCTGATTCTCGACGAGCCGACGTCGAGCCTCGACGACGGCGAGGTCGCACGGCTGTTCGACGTGCTGCGCCGGCTGAAGGCGTCGGGCATCGCGATCCTGTTCGTCACGCACTTTCTCGAGCAGACCTATGCGGTGTCCGACCGGATCACCGTGATGCGCAACGGCGAGCGCGAAGGCGAATACCTGGCGCGCGACCTGCCGGTCGATGTGCTGGTCGCGAAGATGACCGGCCGCGAACGGATGTCCGACACGCTGCAGGCGGGCGCGGCGGCCGTCGAGCCCGCCGCTGGCGACGCCGCGCCGTTCCTGTCGATGCAGCAGGTCGGCCGGCGCGGGATGATGGGCGCGCTCGATCTCGACGTGCGGCCCGGCGAAATCGTCGGGCTCGCCGGGCTGCTCGGCTCGGGGCGCACCGAAACCGCGCGGCTCGCGTTCGCCGCGGAGCGCTCGGATACCGGCGCGATCGAGATCGACGGCGCGCGCAAGCGATTGGCGTCGCCGCACGATGCGGTCCGGCACGGGATCGCCTACTGCCCCGAAGACCGCAAGAAGGAAGGCATCGTCGCCGCGCTGTCGATCCGCGAGAACATCATCCTCGCGCTGCAGGCGCGGCGCGGCTGGTGGCGGCTGATCGGGCGCGCGCGCCAGCGCGAGATCGCCGACACGTACATCGCGCGGCTCGGCATCAAGGCGCGCGACGCGGAGCAGCCGATCGGCCTGCTGTCGGGCGGCAACCAGCAGAAGGTGCTGCTCGCGCGCTGGCTCGCGACGGACCCGAAGCTGCTGATTCTCGACGAGCCGACGCGCGGCATCGACGTCGCCGCGAAGTTCGACATCATGGAGCGCGTGCTCGCGCTGTGCGCGACCGGGCTTGCGATCCTGTTCATCTCGTCGGAGATCGGCGAGGTCGTGCGCGTGAGTCACCGGATCGCGGTGCTGCGCGACCGGCGCAAGGTGGCCGAACTGACCGGCGCCGATGCGTCGGAGGAGCAGGTTTACCGGCTGATCGCGGGAGGCCAGTCATGATGCGGCTGCGCGCACTGTTTCGTCATTCGCTCGCGTGGCCGGTGCTGACGCTCGCGCTGCTGTTCGCGCTCGACGTCGCGCATCGTCCCGGCTTCCTGTCGATCGCGCTGCTCGACGGCCACCTGTTCGGCGCGCCGATCGACATCCTGAACCGCGCGGCGCCGCTCGTGATCGTGTCGCTCGGGATGACGCTCGTGATCGCGACGCGCGGGATCGACATCTCGGTCGGCGCGATCGTCGCGATCGCAGGCGCTGCCGCGGCGATCGTGCTCGATGCGGACCCGTCGCGGGTCGGCACGGCGCTCGCCGCCGCGCTCGGCGTCGGGCTGCTGGCGGGCGCGTGGAACGGCCTGCTGGTCGCGTTCGTCGGGATGCAGCCGATCATCGCGACGCTGATCCTGATGGTGGCCGGCCGCGGCGTCGCGCAACTGCTGACGGGCGGCCAGATCATCCCAATCGGCGCGCCGGGCTACCTCGCGCTCGGCGGCGGCTATCTCGCGACGGTGCCGTGCTCGGTGTGGATCGCGCTCGCGACGATCGCCGCGACCGCGCTGCTGGTGAACCGCACGGCACTCGGGCTGTTCATCCGCGCGATCGGCGTGAATCCGGTCGCGACCCGGCTCGTCGGGCTGCGCTCGGGCGCGGTCGTGTTCGGCGTGTATCTGTGTTCCGGCGTGATGTCGGCGCTCGCGGGCGTCCTCGCGAGCTCGAACGTGCGCAGCGCCGACGGCAACAACGCGGGGCTGCTGCTCGAACTCGACGCGATCCTCGCGGTGACGCTCGGCGGCACGTCGCTGCTCGGCGGCCGCTTCAGCCTGGCCGGCTCGGTGCTCGGCGCGCTGATCATCCAGACGCTCACCTACACGACCTATTCGATCGGCGTGCCGCCGGAGGCGACGCTCGTCGTCAAGGCGGTCGTCGTGATCGTCGTGACGCTGATCCAGTCGGACGCGGCGCGTGCGCTGGTCGTCCGGCACGCGTCGCGGCTGTGGCCTTCCGCGCGTTCGCGCGCCACTTCCGGAGCGACGCCTCGATGAACCGTTTCCTTGGCCGGCTCGCCGACCCGCGCACGCTGCCGATCGTCGTGACGATCGTGTTGTTCGCCGCGCTGTTCGGCTTCGGATCCGTGATGTACACGGGCTTCTTCTCGATGCAGGTGCTCACCGGGCTCTTCGTCGACAACGCATTCCTGCTGATCGTCGCGATCGGGATGACGTTCGTGATCGTGTCGGGCGGCATCGACCTGTCGGTCGGCTCGGTCGTTGCGCTGACAACGATCTTCTGCGCGGTCGGCGCCGAGCGGCTGCACTGGCCCGTGTGGGTGATCGTGCCGCTGGTGCTCGCGTTCGGCGCGCTGTACGGCGCGGCGATGGGCGCGCTGATCCATTATTTCCGGCTGCAGCCGTTCATCGTCACGCTGGCCGGGATGTTTCTCGCGCGCGGCGCGTGCTTCCTGATCACGACGCAATCGATCACGATCAACGAGCCGACGTTTCATGCGATCGCGGGCATCAGCGTGCCGCTCGGCGGCGGCACGCTGAGCGCGGGCGCGCTGATCGCGCTCGCGACGCTGGCCGTCGCGATCTACGTCGCGCATTTCACGCGCTTCGGCCGCAACGCCTATGCGATCGGCGGCAACGAGCGTTCGGCGCTGCTGATGGGGCTGCCGGTCGCGCGCACGAAGATCGGCGTCTACGCGCTGAGCGGGCTGTGTTCGGCGCTCGGCGGCGTGGTGTTCACGCTGTACGTGCTGTCGGGCTACGGGCTGCAGGCGCAAGGGATGGAACTCGACGCGATCGCCGCGACCGTGATCGGCGGCACGCTGCTCACGGGCGGCGTCGGCTACGTGGTCGGCTCGGTGTTCGGCGTCGGCATCCTCGGCACGATCCAGGTGCTGATCACGTTCGATGGCACGTTGAGTTCGTGGTGGACGCGGATCGTGATCGGCGCGCTGCTGTGCGTGTTCTGCGTGCTGCAGCGGATCATCGAACGGCACGCGACACGGCGGCGCACGGGCGGCACCGGGCTCGGCGCGCGGCCGCCGAAGCGCGACGCCGCGCGCGTGCGGCCGGCGCCGCCCGAAGAGGACGCGGCGCTGGTATCGACGATGCGGCGGCTATAGAGCGCCGGCCGTTTCACGAGGGCAACAGCATGAAGCGCAATGACGTAACGGCGGGCGGTGTCGACTTGTTTGCCGTCGAGGCGGGACGCCGGCCGATGCTCGACCTGAGCGACACGCGCGACTGCCGGATCGTGGCCGACGCGCTGCGCGTGCTGCTGCGCGAACGTTCGGAGGCGCTGGCATTCGCGCTGCGCGTGGCCGACGAGCACGGCCGCCCGCGTCCGGATCCCGGCGATTTCGGGCTGACCGACATCATTCGTCTTGCCCGGGCCGTCGAGCGGGGCGATCGGCAGCGATAGCGAATCGCGGTCGAACGACGCACGGGGCAGCGTGCCGGTCGCGCGGTGGCTGCGTGATCAGGCCGGCCTGGCCGCGTCCGTCTCCGCGTCGAATGACGCAGCCGCGCTGCGCGCGCGTTTGAGCGAGCCGGCCAGTTTCCCGATCGCGTGCAGGTCCAGCGTATCGAGGTGCTCGCGCACATGCTGCACGAAGGCCGCGTAATCCGGCTCGTCCGCATACTGGGCGAGCCATTCCTCGAGATCGGTGAGCCGGCCTTCGCCGGCAAGCAGGATCAACGCGTCGAGCGCCTCGTCGGGCGGGCCGTGCGGCACGGGCGCGGCGATTTCCGCCGCCGCGGCGTCGCCCGGATGAAACCGCCGGACGAGTTCCGACGCCGGCACGAGCGCGTGCCCGACGGCCGGCGCGACGATCGCGAACGAGAACGACGTGCCGACGCCCGGCTGGCTGGCGACGGCCAGCTCGCCGCCCATCGCGCCGACGATGCGCTGCGCGATGAACAGGCCGAGCCCGGTTCCGCCGTTCACGGCC
The DNA here is from genome assembly GCF_001883705.2 of Burkholderia catarinensis. Classification (GTDB taxonomy): domain Bacteria; phylum Pseudomonadota; class Gammaproteobacteria; order Burkholderiales; family Burkholderiaceae; genus Burkholderia; species Burkholderia catarinensis. Next base: position 206,317 of record NZ_MDEQ02000008.1, on the reverse strand, counting down.
TGCACCTGCTGGTACGCGCGGAAGATGTCGCGGGTCCCGCTGATGTCGATCCCGATGCCCGTATCGGCGACCTCGAACAGCAGGCGCCACGTATCGCCTTCGCGTGACGCATGGACCGACAGCGTGACCGTGCCGTCGCGCGTGAATTTCGATGCGTTGGACAACAGGTTGAGCAGCACCTGCTGCAGCCGCATGCCGTCGATCGACACCGTGCGCGGCAGCGGCGTGGCCGGCCGGTAGACGAACCGGTTGTCCTGCTGCGCGCACAGCGCGAGCGCGTAGTGGCCGATGTCGTCGAGCAGGCCGGGCAGGTCGGTCGAGTCCGGCGTAACACCGAGCGGCTGCAGCTCGCTCTTCGTGAACGCGAGCAGTTCGTCGATCAGCGCGAGCTGGTAGCGGATGCTGCGGTCGATCGACCGGATCAACCGCGCCTGGCCGTGCGTCGCGCCTTGCAGCAGCAGCTTCGCGTAGCCGTTGATGGTGGACAGCGGCGCGCGCAGGTCGTGGCTGACATAGCCGAGCGTCTCGATCTTCTGCTGCATGTGGGTCGTCACCTGTTGCAGCGCGTCGTTGAGCGCGACCGTGCGTCTCGCGACTTCGTCGCGCAGGCGATCCTGCTCGGTGAGTTGCCAGTGTTCGAGCCGCTTTCTTGCCTCGGTGCGCTGGCGGCCGACGTGGTGGATCCACGCGGCCAGCACCAGCAGGTGCGTCGCGAGCCCGATGATTGCGATGACGGGGTTGGGCGTGATGTCGGATTTCAGCCAGGACAGCATCGGCGGCAGCGCGTCCAGGCCGTCGAGCGTGCGCAGCAGGATGTTGAAGCTGGCGAACGTGACCGCGATCAGCATCACGCGGCCGGTCGGCGTGCGGCGGATCGCGAGCGTCAGCGCGAGGCCGATGTTCACAACCGACAGCACGGCGTTCAGGCGCAGGCAGAACCACGTGAAGGTCAGCAGATCGCCGAACGCGGCACCGGCCATTCCCGCGCACTCGAGGGCGAGGATCGTCACGTAGACGGCGCGCAGTGGCAACCGCGCCTTCTCGCGATGCGCGACCATCAGGATGAACACGATGAAGAGCGCAACCGCCAGGTACGCGAAGATCACCCCGCTGCGCGCGGCCCATTCGTGCGCGCCGGGCCACAGGTACAACGCGGTATAGCCGCGCGCCGCCGCTTCGAACAGCGCCGTGCTCAAGCCTATCGCGGCCAGCACGTGGAATACGCTGCTGCGCGAGAAGAACCCGATCAGCAGCGCGCACCACACGAGCGCAAGCAGCCCGCCGAAGAAACCGAAATCCCACATTGCGGCGCGCAATTCCTGCGCATCCCATGCTGCGCGGGTGAACGCGGTCGGCGCGAGATGCATTTCCTTGCGCGACGTGACGCGGATCAGCACGGGCACCTGCTCGCCCGCGCGCAGCGTCACGTCGAGTGCCGGGTAGCGGGCAGGCCGGTGGTCCGCGTCGCCGCGGTCGGCGGGGAAGCGGCTGCCGAGCGTCCACTGGCCGTCATGGCCGACATAGAAGTCGGCATGGTCGATGCGCGCGTCGCGAATCACCAGCACCAGCGTGCGCGCTTCGCTGTCGCGGTTGACCAGCGTCGCGCGCACCCACCATGCCGACCGGGAAAACGACACGTTGAGCGAAGTGGCGGCGGCCGGCGCAGGGCCGTGACGCGAGTCCGCAAGCCGGGCGGCGACCGCGTCGGCGGACATTGTCGTGCCGGCGTCTTCGAATACCGATATGACTTCGAGTTGCGCGGGGTTGGGCGTCGCCGCGGCCCGGGCCGCGGTGCAGGTGACGGCCAGCGCCGTCAGAAGCAGCAGCACCGCGCGCCATCCGGCTGCCCACGCCGCGTAGCGCCTACGCATCGTGGTGGTGCTTCGCGGGTGCGGCGGGCGCGTTGACCGCATGGCGCTGGCGTCGCCAGTCGGACGGCGTGATGCCGAAGCGTTCGCGGAACGCCGTCGCGAAATTGCCGGGCGTGGAAAAGCCGATTTCCTCGGCGATGTCGCCGATCCCCATCGACGTATCCGCGAGGAAGTGCATCGCGGCGCGCAGGCGCGTGTCGCGCAGATATTCGAACACGGTCTGGCCGAGATGGTCGCGGAACACCCGCGACAGGCGCTTTTCGTGCGTGCCGACCTGTCGGGCGAGATCCTCGAGCGCTGGCGGATGGCGCAGGTCGCGCAGCAGCACCTCGCTCGCCGCGCGCACGAGGGCCGCGTCAGGGTTGTCGGGCAGTTCGGGCAGATGCGCGAACGGCCGGCTGCGCCGCGCCCGTTTCAGGTGATTGCGGATCCGGGCAAGCACTTCCGCCGGCTCGAACGGCTTGACGATGTAGTCGATCGCGCCGGTTTCGAGCCCCGCGATGCGATCCTCGAGATCGCCCGCGGCGGTCAGGATGATGACCGGGATGGATTGCGTCGAAGGCGTCGATGCCAGCAGCCGGCACGCGGCGAAGCCGTCCATGCGCGGCATGCGGACGTCCATCAGGATCAGGTCGGGCGCGATCGCCTGCGCACGATGATAGGCCTGCAGCCCGTCGAACGCGACACTGATCCGGCACCGCGCGGCGCGCAGGATCTCGGTCAGGAGCCGCAGGTCGTTCGGGCGATCGTCGACGACAAGAATATGTGCGTCACCGAGATCCGGCGTGGTGCGAGGCGGGGCCGGGCTGGGCGAGCGGAATGGCATGGTTGCGAATGCGTGGGAAGGGGTGGCCTGTCAGATTGAAAGCATCGTGATCTGCGCGATTGTTGCGAAAAATTATATGCCGGCTGAAGCGCGGTTGTGAGGATTCCGTGCGACCCGTGGGGGCATGTCCGGCGGGGCGCTGCGCGTGTCGCGGCAGCGGCGCCCGGCTGGAAGGAAAGAACTGGAAAAATATGCCGGATTTAATGTCTTGATATCGGTCTTTATTTCCGTTTCAATGATATTGAAATGTAATTGGCCCGAATGATGAATTCGTTCGCGATGTATCGAAAATCGCTGGTCGTACAGCGTGAATTGAATGTGTCAATCCATTGGCTGACTGAATAAGATTTTGTCGATGGTCGGTCGAAATTTCTTTCTCGTGGAAGCCGGATTTCATGCCGGCTCGTATGAATGTAAATACCGTCCGCTCCGGAAAAAGTTTTTTCCGCTCGGGAAAAGGTTTGTTTGGACGAATGCCCGCACACTAGGCCCGACGAGGCTGGAATCGGTTCTTTCGAGGCGGTCCGATTCCGGTGCATGGATTGTCGTTGTCGCATCCCGATGCAAGCGATATTCAATGTGCCATTGAACGATGGCACTCTCAAGATATGGGCATGCGGCAGCGGTTGAATAATTGGCGCGAGGGTAATGCAAACTTCATAATTCGTCGAATACGTTGATATATAAGATGAACCATGGAATTGTGAAGTTTGTCAGGGTGTGACGCATCGAACGAGAAAAATCGAAATCGTCCAGGAAATTCGATCGATTAATTCGATGCAGGGGTCGTTCGGCAAGCCGTCGGTGTTTTTCCGGAAATCCGGAAAATTCGTCGGGCGGCCGGACGGAAAGGGTGAGTGACGTCGCGTTGGCCGCCGGCAGTTCGATCCATCCGGAGGCGGTCGCGCGCGGTGCTCTATCGAATCAGGCGGGCACGAAAAATATGAACACGACTAGCATGGCAGGTCAGGGCACCGGTTCGAGCGAACCGCGGCCGGCTGTCAGCGCCGGCGATCCTGCGGCGCATGCTTCAGACCCGGGGACCACGCAGCGCCATCCTCCTCCCGAATGACACCTGACGGGCCGCCCGCGATGCGGGCAGGCATCCGTCCATCCGGCGTCTGAACGACGCCTTCCCATGAGATTCGAAGTCGCCCGCTGTCCGGCGCGACGGTGCACGCACGCGCGGATTCGCGGTGCGTCTCGCGTCGTGTCGCCGCCGGGCCGGCGACGTCGACTTCCATGATCCGATAACCGCGATTCTTCGTCGCGCATCGTGCCGGACGGGTACGTGCGGCGATCGATCGTGCGATCGCGATTTGCATCGCGAGTGTCGTGCAACGCTGTTGATTGGTTTGGTTAGTGGTGCGAATCGAGTATGGGAGCGTCGCGGGGTGGGGAAAGTGGAGCGGATGCGCTCTTCGCCTGCGGCCGCGTTCGCTGTTGCGTCATCCAGCACATGAGAACCGAGGGAATACAAGATGAACAAGTCGTTCAAGTCGATCTGGAACGAAGCATTGGGAGCCTGGGTTGCGGCTTCGGAACTTGATCGGGCACGCGGCAAGCGCGTTGCGTCGTCGAGGAGCGCATCGGAGCAAGCCGCGCACGGAGGCGCGGCGACGCACGCGGGCGTGCCGCTGGCGCTTTCGCTACGACGGCTGGCCGTGCTGATGGCGACCGCTTATCTCGGGTTGCTTCATGTGGGCGCGCATGCGCAGTACGCGCAAGATGGCGGCGCCGCAAACGGCGGCGTCACGTCGATCTCGATCGGCGTCGGGTCGAGCGCCGCGCAGCAGAATTCCACTGCGTTGGGCAACCTGTCGACAGCGCAGGGCCTGTCGGCCACGGCACTCGGCCCGGGTGCGCATGCGATGGCCGACGCTTCGACGGCCGTCGGCATCAACTCGCAGGCGACCGGCGTCAATAGCTCGGCGCTGGGTGTGCAGGCAATCGGCTCGGGCGCCTACTCGGTTGCCGTCGGCAACCTGTCGAGTGCGACGCAAAGCGGGTCGGTGGCGATGGGCAGCGGCGCGGCGGCGACCGGTGTGTCGGCGATCGGGCTCGGCAACAACGCACTCGCTTCCGGTCAGTACGCGGCTGCGCTCGGCCTGGGGGCGAGCGCAGTTGGGGCCCAAAGCGTCGCAGTCGGCTATGCGTCGACTGCGACCAACACGGGCAACGTCGCGATCGGCAACCAGTCGACGAGTTCGGGCGCGTCTGGTGTCGCGGTGGGCAGCGGCGCGCTGGCTTCCGGCAATTCGGGCCTGGCAATGGGGGTGAACAGCGGCGCGAAGGGTACGTCGTCGATCGCGATCGGCTGGGGCGGCGTCGCGGGCGTACCCGGCTCGGGCACGCAGTCGCTCGGCACCAGTTCGATCGCGCTGGGCTCGAACACCACGGCCGGCGCCAATCAGGCGATGGCATTCGGCCTGAGTGCCAACGCGTCGGGCGTCAGTTCGATGGCGATGGGCGTGCAGTCGACCTCGACGCAGCAGTTCGCTGTCGCGCTCGGCGACCTCGCGCTCGCGACGGGCATATCGGCGACCGCACTGGGGTCCGGTGCGACGGCGTCTGCCACGAATGCGACCGCAATCGGCATCAACAGCGTCGCGGCGGCGGGTTCCACCATCGCCATCGGCGATACCAACTCGGTCGCCGCGGCCGCAGGCGCGGGCTCGATCGCCGGCGGCAACAACTCGAAGGTGCTGGCCGGTACCGGCGCCGTCGCGCTCGGCGAAGGCCAGACGGTGAGCGGCAACGGCGCGGTGGCGATCGGCGATCCGAGCACCGCGATCGGCACCGGCGCGGTCACGGCCGGGTCGAACAACACGGCGAACGGCAACGGTGCGGTGGCGATCGGCAATTCGAACAACGCGCAGGGCACCGGTTCGCTCGCGCTCGGCAACACGTCGACCGCCGCGGCGGCGGGCGCGGTGGCGTTCGGCGCATCGGCCGTCGCAAACAATGCGGGCGATGTCGCGCTCGGCTCGGGTTCGGTGACGGACGTGCCGCATCCTACGGCGACCGGGACGGTCGGCGGTACGACCTTCAACTATGCCGGTACCAATCCCACCAGCGTCGTGAGCGTCGGCGCGCCGAATGCCGAGCGCCAGATCACCAACGTCGCGGCTGGGCGCGTGAATTCGGCGAGCACGGACGCGATCAACGGGTCGCAGCTCGCTGCGACGAACACGGCGGTCGATTCGCTGTCGACGTCGACGGCGTCGAGCATCACGTCGTTGTCCACCGGGGTGTCGTCGTTGTCGACGGGGTTGAGTTCGACCAACAGCTCGGTGACGTCGCTGTCCACGTCGACGTCGACTGGTATCAGTTCGCTGTCGACGGGGCTGAGTTCGACCAACAGTTCGGTGACTTCGCTGTCCACATCGACTTCGACGGGAATCAGCTCGTTGTCCACCGGCCTGAGCTCGACCAACAGCACGGTGACTTCGCTGTCGACGTCCACGTCGACGGGTTTGTCGTCGGCCAACAGTGCGATTACGTCGCTGTCCACGTCGACGTCGACCGGCATCACCTCGTTGTCCACCGGCCTGAGCTCGACCAACAGCTCGGTCACGTCGCTGTCGACTTCCACGTCGACGGGATTGTCGTCGGCCAACAGTGCGATTACGTCGTTGTCCACGTCGACGTCGACCGGCATCACCTCGCTGTCCACCGGCCTGAGTTCGACTAATAGCACGGTGACGTCGCTGTCGACTTCCACGTCGACGGGATTGTCGTCGGCCAACAGTGCGATTACGTCGCTGTCCACGTCGACGTCGACAGGCATCACTTCGTTGTCCACCGGCCTGAGTTCGACCAACAGCTCGGTCACTTCGCTGTCGACTTCGACGTCGACGGGTCTGTCGTCGGCGAACAGCGCGATTACGTCACTGTCCACCTCGACGTCGACCGGCATCAACTCGCTGTCCACCGGCCTGAGCTCGACCAATAGCACGGTGACTTCGCTGTCGACGTCCACGTCGACGGGATTGTCGTCGGCGAACAGCGCGATTACGTCGCTGTCCACATCGACGTCGACGGGTCTGTCGTCCGCCAACAGCGCGATTACGTCACTGTCCACATCGACGTCGACCGGCATCACCTCGCTGTCGACCGGCCTGAGCTCGACCAACAGCTCGGTCACGTCGCTGTCGACTTCCACGTCGACGGGTCTGTCGTCGGCGAACAGCGCGATTACGTCGCTGTCCACGTCGACGTCGACAGGCATCACCTCTTTGTCCACCGGCCTGAGCTCGACCAACAGCGCGGTCACGTCGCTGTCCACATCCACGTCGACGGCCGTCGGTTCGTTGTCCACCGGCTTGAGTTCGACGAACAGCACGGTCACGTCGCTGTCCACATCGACATCGACCGGCATCAGCTCGTTGTCCACCGGCCTGTCGAGCACGAACAGTTCGATCACGTCGCTGTCGACCTCGACGTCCACCGGCGTCGCTTCGCTGTCGACCGGCCTGAGCACGACGAACAGCAACGTGACGTCGCTGTCGACCGCCACGTCGACGAGCATCGGTTCGCTGTCCACCGGCCTCAGTTCGACGACGAGTTCGATCGCGTCGCTGTCGACGTCGACGTCGACGACCGTCGGCTCGCTGTCCACCGGCCTGTCGAGCACCAACAGCAACCTGACGTCGCTGTCCACCGCGACGTCGACCGGCATCGGTTCGCTGTCGACCAGCCTCAGCTCGATCGCATCGAACAACACCAACCTCGGCAACAGCACGGCAGGCGCGATCGGCGGCGGGGCCACCTACGATCCGACGACCGGCACGATTTCGGCGCCGTCGTACGTGACGTACAACAGCGACGGCTCGACGACGATCAACAACAACGTCGGCTCGGCGATCGAGAACATCAACACGCACGGCATCAAGTATTTCCATGCGAACTCGACCGCGCCGGACAGCCAGGCGCTCGGCGTCGACAGCGTCGCGATCGGCCCGAACGCGATCTCGAGGGTGGACGGCAGCATCGCGCTCGGTTCGGGGTCGGTATCCGACCGCGCGACGACGCCGGCATCGGGCATCATCCGCAACGGCAGCGCGTCGATTCCGTTCAACACGACCGACCAGACGCTGCTCGGCGCGGTGTCGATAGGCGACGCGGCCAGCAAGACGTATCGCCAGATCACCAACGTCGCGGACGGCACCGGGCAGCAGGATGCGGTGACGGTACGGCAGCTGGCCGGCGCGTTGCAGTCGTTCGCGGTCACGAGCCAGAAGTATTTCCATGCGAACTCGACGGCGGTGGATTCGCTCGCGGTCGGCGCGGATTCGGTGGCGGTGGGCCCGACGACGGTCGTCAACGGCGATAACGGCGTGGGCATCGGCAACGGTGCGATCGTCGACCAGACCGCCCCCGGCGGCGTGGCGATCGGCCAGGCGGCGAGCGCCGCGCAGGCCGACGCGATCGCGCTCGGCAGCGGTGCGTCGGCCATCGGCGCGCAGTCGGTCGCGCAGGGCGCCAACGCTTCCGCGGTCAGCGTAGGCAGTGTCGCGCTCGGTTCCGGCGCGCATAGCAATGCGACCGATGCACTCGCGCTGGGGGCCGGTGCGTCGGCGACGTTCGCGAACAGCGTGGCGCTCGGCGCGGGTTCCCTGACGACGGTCGGCGCGCTGACCAACTACATCGCCTACGGCCTGACGAGCCCGCAATCGTCGGCCGGCGAGGTCAACATCGGCAACCGGCAGATCACCGGCCTCGCAGCCGGCAAGAACGGCACGGACGCGGTGAACGTGTCGCAGCTCGACTCTGTCGCGAATCAACTGACTACGCTGATCGACAAGCGCACGTCGAATCTCGGCGGCTCGTACACGTCGAACCCGGGCGGCACGAACGTACCGCCGGTGCCGACCGGGTCGAACTCGTCGGCGGGCGGCTCGGGTTCGGTGGCATCGGGCTCGAACAGCACGGCGGTCGGCAACGGTTCGACGGCGTCCGGCAGCGGCTCGACCGCGATCGGCGTCGGGTCGACCGCGTCGGGCAGCAACTCGGCCGCAGTCGGCTCGGGCAGCAACGACGGCGGCCGGGCGAACGTCGTCGCGGTCGGCACGGCGGAATCGGCGCGGCAGGTCGTCAACGTCGCGGCGGGCACGCAGGGCACGGATGCGGTGAACGTGAACCAGCTGAATGCGGTATCGAACCAGTTCACGCAGTCGCTGAACACGGTCAACAACCAGCTCACGCAGATGCAGAAGCAGATCGATCAGACCGATTCGATGGCGCGTGAGGGGATCGCCGCAACTGCCGCGATGGCATCGATTCCGCACATGGACCGCGATTCGAATTTCGCGATGGGTGTCGGTATGGCGACGTTCCAGGGTCAGAAGGCCATGGCCGTCGGCGTGCAGGCGCGCGTCACGGAGAACCTGAAAGCGACGCTGAACGGCGGCTTCGCCGGCAGCCAGCGCGTCGTCGGCGCGGGCGTGTTGTATCAGTGGAAGTGACAGAGCGTGCAGCGGTCCGTTCCGGCACGCACGGCCGGAGCGGACCGCGCCGAACGCAACAGCACGCGCACGCGCATGCGGCTGTGCCATCGCGCCGCACGCGCCGCACCCATCGCATTTTCGGAGTAATCAAGTGAAAAACGTACATCTTGCACTGCTGGCGTCCGTCGTTTCCCTCGCTGCCTGTTCGAGCGCATCGGGGCCGACGTACAACGCCTACGAACTGCAGCCCCGCGACGGTATCCGGACCTTCCGCGTCGACTGCCACGGCATCCTGTCGAGCGCGAAGACCTGCATGAAGGTCGCGACGCGCATGTGCGGCAACGAGGCCGTGCGCCTGGTCGATTCCACGACGCCGTACCGCGACGGCGCCGATCCGCACTCGATCGCGTTTCAGTGCGGTGCGGCACCCGCGCCGGTCGCCTCGGCTGTTGCGCCGGCGCCCGCCCCGGTCGAGAAGGTGAGCCTGACCGGCGATGCGTACTTCGCGACCGATTCGGCCGTGCTGACGCCCGCAGCCGGCGCCGCGCTCGACAAGTTGCTGAACCGGCAAGGCGACATGCATTTCTCGCGCGTGGAAGTGGACGGCTATACCGACGCGACCGGCTCGGATGCGCACAACCAGGCGCTGTCGCAGCGCCGGGCCGCTGCTGTCGCGGCGTATTTGCGCGAACACGGGCTGAAGGCGGATTCGTTTGACGCGACGGGGCATGGCGAAGCCAACCCGGCAGCCTCGAACGATACCGCCGAAGGGCGGGCACGTAATCGCCGAGTGGAAATTTCGCTGCAGAAGTAGCGATCGGGCTGCCGCAGGCGTGGCCGTCGGGACCCACCTGACGGCTCGCTTGCGGTAGCGGTTCCGTACAGGGGGCGCCTTGGAGGAAGGCAACGCGTCACGAGGTGCGTGTGCGGTGCCGCCGTTGGGGGCGCATGAACGACGATGCTTCCGCCGGTGCCACGCCGGGGGGCCGGTTGTTTCGCGAGACGGCCGAAGACGTCCTCAGCCGCTTGTTCGACAACAGGCCATCACCCGCACCGAGCAGCGGATCAGTGCCTGATCACGCAGACGGCCACGATTTCGTATCCGGGGTCGGCGTGCACGTTCGCCACTTTTTCCGCTTCCTCATACGAACCAAAGGACGCGGCATCTTCAACCGCCGGTGCCATACCGATGTCGCCATCTTCTGCAGTGCAGAGGAACTGCTCACCGGTCTTCACGACGTAGACGGACATCATGATTCCCTCCATGGTTTGCAGGGGGAAATTCCAGTCTAGCAGGCCGGAAAGGGGGCGGGCGGTTCGCCGAGCCATTTTCGTGAGATCCCCGCCGGAGGCACGTCCGCCTCGATTTTCCGTGCGTCAATCCGACGGGTTCATCCGTATTCGCCAGGGCTCGATCCGACGGCCAGCAGGCTGCCGCCCGCCGGACGCGAAAGACTGACGCCAACGCGGATCGGTCTCTTGTTTCGGCATTCCGTGAAGGGCCAGTTTCGGCGGCGCGCGTGCGGAGCGGAAAGCCGTGCACAATACCCGCATGCAAACCCCAGACCTTGAATGCCTTGTCACCGTCACCATGCCCTTCGGAAAATACCAGGGCCGGCTCATTGCCGACCTGCCCGGGCCTTACCTCAACTGGATGGCCCGTGAAGGGTTCCCGCGCGGCGAACTCGGCCGGCAGCTCGCGCTGATGCATGAAATCGACCATAACGGCCTGAGGGACTTGCTGGAGCCGCTGCGCAAACGCGGATAGCGCCGACAGATGCCATCGACGCAGCGCGCCGCTCGGGCCCTGCATCGATTCGGCGGTTGTCGCCGGTTGTGATCGACGACAACCGTTCCCCTTCAATCTCACGTGCCACGCGTGTCGAACGACCGCACCGGGGCCGTGATCGGACGCTCGAAAAAATCAGGGAGCATTGCGGCGTGTGCCGTTTGGTCTGCAGATTCAGGCTCGACGTTGCGCATGGCGCCGGCCCTGTACCCGGCGTCGCCCGATCGTGTCGTGCACGCGCTGCGGCAGGCAACGAACGAGTCTGGGCATTCGGCCCCTATGCTCGTAAGCGCGCACTGGCGCGTGGCCGATGCTGACATAAAATGAAACGTGCTCCGTTGAGCATGATCTGATGGCAAAGAAGGGGTGCCAATATGAGACGCCTTTATTTCCTCGTACCTGATACGCAGATGGCGAAGGCGATCGTCGATGACTTGCTGCGCGCGCGCATCATCTGGCGCCATATCCACGTCCTCGCCGATCACAGTGTCACGCTTGATCAGTTACCCGAAGCATCTTTGCTGCAAAGCAGCGATGTCGTGCACGCGCTCGAGCGCGGCGTCGCATTCGGCGGTGCGACGGGCGCGCTGATCGGCCTCGTCGCGCTGGTTTTCCCGCCTGCGGAGCTCGTGATCGCGGGCGGCGCCGTCGTCGCCTTGACGGTGGCGGGAGCGGGCTTCGGCGCGTGGACGGCCGCGATGATCGGCATCGCCGAGCCGAACGCGCGACTCGAGCGATTTCGTGACGCGATACGCGAAGGCCAGATCCTGATCATGGCCGACGTCCCGGCATTACGAGAGCAGGAAATCGAGGAGATGGTCGCCCAGCATTTTCCGAAGGCGGATCTGGAGGGCGCCGAGCCTACGACACCGATCTTCCCCTGACACTCGAAAGCCGGCATACGCAATACCCGAGTTCATCGACGCGTATCGCCGGGCGCGCGATCGCATTGCCGCGACCGCGGGCGACCTGCTGTTGCGTCTCGATGCGGCCGCCCCTGGCGTGGCTGCATGGTTCGCACAGGCACCGGCGACGCGGGCCGTGTTCGTCACCGCGCAGTGGCCTTTTCCCCGCCCCGTGAGCGAAGAGGAAATCGCCGCCGTGTATCAACTGCTTGCCTGCCGACACGCTGATGCCGAGGCGAGCAGAACGCCGTGGTGCCATGCAATTTGCGGGTTTTTGCGCCGTGCGCTGGCACCGCGCTATCGGCTATTCTGAATTGCACAAGCGGCGTACTTTTGACGCGAGTGGCGTCTTCTGAACCCGAGTGCTGAAGTTGAACCGTCAGCGAGGAGATCGTATGGAACTGCACATTCAATCACACCATTGGGAACGACGCACGCCCGACTGGATCTCCGCTGCCGTGGCCGGTCTTGCGGGCGGTGCGCTGGTGATCGCGCTGGAATTCTTCTGGTCGACCCTGGTGATCGGTGAAAGCCCGTGGCAACCGACTCACAAGATCGCGGCGATGGTGATGGGTCGCAGTGCGCTCGGTCAGATGTCGCAATTCAGCCTCGAAATCGTGGCGATGGCGCTGCTGCTGCACTACGTGCTCGGCGCGATCATGGGGATGATGCTCGCCGCGATCATGGCGCCGTTCCGCTTCGATTCGAGTGTGGGCATGGAGGCGGTCATCGGGCTGGCGTTCGGGATCGTCGCGTATGGGTGGAACTTCTACGTCATGACGGCCGTGTTCCCGTGGTTCGTCTCGGAGCGGGGTTCCGGGCCCTTGCTGGCCAACCTGTTGTTCGGTGTGGTCACCGCCGTCACCTACGGCATGCTGGAGCGGTGGCGCAGGCAGAACGCGGCGGACTGACGGGTCGCTTTTCCCCCGCTGCGCCGGCCCTGAACACCCGGCGCCATCGGGAAACGGCCGCCTCGGCAACCCATGCCGGAGGCGGCCGTCTTGCATGGCATCGCCGCAGGTGACGCCGCCGTTTGCGCGGTCCGTACAGGGGGCGCGCTTCCCCCAGGCGCTGCCTTGCACGATGCGGGGGAGAGGACTACCTTTTCTTTAAAGCCGTCGTGTACAACGCTTGGCGAAGCGGTCCTGGCGGACGTGCCGGCGCAGACAATACGAAGTACGGCAACCCGGCACGACGACGCCAGGCACGTTGTGTCGGCGGCTCCAGCGAGTGGCACGCAGCGAGGCAGCCTATGGCGCTTGCGATTGCTCTGTTCCTGATCATCGTATTGGCGGTGGGGTTTCACTTTGCCAGTCCGTGGTGGATCACGCCGATCGCGTCGAACTGGGTGCGCATGGACGACATGCTGACGATCACGCTCGTGATCACCGGCGTATTCTTCATCGCGATCAACCTGTTCATCGTGGTCGCACTGGTGCGCTACCGCCACCGCAGCGGTCATCGCGCTGCCTACGAGCCTCACAACAAGCGGCTGGAATGGTGGCTGATCGGCCTGACCGCTGTCGGCGTGGCCGCGTTGCTGGCGCCGGGCCTGTTCGTCTACGCGGACTACATACGGCCGCCGAGCAACGTGCTGCGGATGGAAGTGCTCGGCCAGCAATGGCAATGGCGCTTCCGCTTTGCCGGCCCCGGCGGCAAGCTGGGCACGACGGACGTGCGCTACATCAGCAACGACAACCCGTTCGGCCTGAACCCCGGCGACCCCAACGGCCGTGACAACTACCTGATCGACACGCCCGAGGTGCACTTGCCGCTCAACCGGCCGGTCCAGGTCCTGACACGGTCGCGCGACGTGCTGCACGACTTCTACGTCCCGCCGTTCCGGGCGCGCATGAACATGGTGCCCGGCATGGTGACCACCTTCTGGTTCACGCCGACCAAGGCAGGGCGTTACGACATCCTGTGCGCGCAGCTCTGCGGTATCGGACACTCCAACATGCGCGGCGTGGTGGTGGTGGAAGACGAAGCGTCGTTCTCGCGCTGGCTGGCGCAGCAGAGCACGTTCGCGCTGCGGCAGCAGGCCAAGGTACAGGCCGCATCCGCCGCCGCGGGCGGCAGCGCCCAGGCGCTGGCCGACCAGGGCAAGGCGCTCGCCGCGGCCAAGGGCTGCGTCGCCTGCCATACCGTGGACGGCACGCCGCGTGTGGGCCCCACCTGGAAGGGGCTGTACGGCAAGACCGAAACGATGGCCGACGGCAGCACCGCGAAAGTGGACGACGCCTATCTGCGCGCGTTCATCCGCGACCCGACGGCCCGTGTCGTGAAAGGCTTCTCCCCGATCATGCCGCACTTCGACCTGAGCGAGCAGGAGCTGACCGCGCTGGTGGCCTATATCAAGGCGCAAGGCGGGCCGGCCGCCAGCAGCGCGGCACAACCTTAGGGTCTGTTTCCATATGGAACACACATGCGAATGCCCGAAATCGCTCGTAGGGCAAGAAGTGAGAAGCGCCGTTTGGCCGAGCCAAACAAGCGACGAGCGACGCCGCCATACGGGCGATTTCGGGCATTCCCGTGACATGAATTTTTTAATTTGGGGTTGCCACGAGAACGGCCGCTCGCCGCGTTGCGCTCCTTGCGAATACGTCCAGTATTCGCGGCGTCGCGCGCCTCGCGAGCGGCCGTTCTCGTGGCAACGCATGTGCGTTCCATATGGAAACAGACCCTAACGGAGCAGACGCGATGCCCTACGCGCACACCGACCACGTCCCGCAAAGCTTCTGGACCCGCTATGTCTGGAGCCAGGACCACAAGGTCATCGCCGTGCAGTACGCGCTGACGGCCATCGCCATCGGCCTGGTCGGTCTCGTGTTGTCGGACCTGATGCGGTTGCAGCTCGGCTTTCCGGGCAAGTTCAGCTTCATCGACGCGAACCACTACTACCAGTTCGTCACCATGCACGGGATGATCATGGTGATCTACCTGCTGACGGCGCTGTTCCTGGGCGGCTTCGGCAACTACCTGATCCCGCTGATGCTGGGCGCGCGCGACATGGTGTTCCCGTTTCTCAACATGCTGAGCTACTGGGTCTACCTGCTGGCCGTGCTGGTGCTGACGGCAAGCTTCTTCGTGCCGGGCGGGCCGACCGGCGCGGGCTGGACGCTGTATCCACCGCAGGCCATCCTGCCGGGCACGCCGGGCGTCGAATGGGGCATCGTGCTGATGCTGGTGTCGCTGGCGATCTTCATCGTCGCCGCGACGATGGGCGGCCTGAACTACGTCACCACGACGCTGCAGGCGCGCGCGCGCGGCATGACGCTGATGCGCATGCCGCTCACGGTGTGGGGCATCTTCATCGCGACCATCATGGCGCTGCTGGCGTTTCCGGCGCTGTTCGTGTCGGCGGTGATGATGCTGCTCGACAGGACGCTCGGCACCAGTTTCTTCATACCGGCCGTGGTGTCGATGGGGCAGACGCTCAAGCATGCCGGCGGCAGCCCGCTGCTGTTCCAGCACCTGTTCTGGTTCTTCGGGCATCCGGAGGTCTACATCGTCGCGCTGCCGGCCTTCGGCATCGCGTCGGACCTCATCAGCACGCACGCGCGCAAGAGCATCTTCGGCTACAGGATGATGGTGTGGGCCATCGTCATCATCGGCGCGCTGAGCTTCGTGGTCTGGGCGCACCACATGTTCGTCGCCGGCATGAACCCGTACTTCGGCTTCTTCTTTGCCACCACCACGCTCATCATCGCCGTTCCGACCGCCCTCAAGGTCTACAACTGGGTGCTGACGCTGTGGCGCGGCGATATCCACCTGACCGTGCCGATGCTGTTCGCCATCGGCTTCATCAGCACCTTCGTCCTGGGCGGGCTGACCGGGCTCTACCTCGGCAACGTGAGCGTGGACATTCCGCTGTCGAACACGTATTTCGTGGTGGCGCACTTCCATATGGTGATGGCCGTGTCGCCGATCCTGGTGGTGTTCGGCGGTCTCTACCACTGGTATCCGAAGGTGACGGGCCGCATGCTGAACGACACGCTCGGGCGCCTGCACTTCTGGGTCACCTTCGTCGGCACCTATGCGATCTACTTCCCGATGCACTATCTCGGCATCCTGGGCATGCCGCGACGGTATTACGCGTATGAGGGCTTCAGCTTCATTCCGCATTCGGCGCAGACGCTCAATACCTTCATCACCGTCGTTGCGCTGATCGTCGCGGTCGCGCAGTTGCTGTTCCTTTTCAACCTGGCGTGGAGCCTCGCGCACGGCAAGCGCGCCGACGGCAACCCGTGGCGGGCCACTACGCTGGAATGGCAGACGCCGCAAACGCCGCCCGTGCACGGCAACTGGGGCGCCGCGCTGCCCGTCGTCTACCGCTGGGCATACGAATACAGCCCGCCGGGGCGAGAGGATGATTTCGTCCCGCAAAACGAGCCGCCTGCGACGGCGCCCGAGCCCGAGCCGGCCCGGCCGGCGCTTCACCCCGGCGAGGTACGCGAATGACCACGCTGCCGCGCCCCTTCGTTCCCGACGAGCGACCTGTCTTGCCGAATGCGGGCCGCACCGGCCTGATCGTCTTCATGGCGGTGGCCACGACCTTGTTTTCGCTGCTGCTGCTCGCCTATGGAATGCGCATGCGTGAGCCCGACTGGCAGCCGATCCCGCATCCGGCGCTGCTGTGGTGGAACACCGGGGCGCTGGCGCTGGCAAGCCTCGCCATGCAGCGCGCCCGGCGGATGACCTTGCACCGCGCGGCGTGGCTGGTGTGCGGCGGTGTGCTGGCGGCCCTGTTCGTGATCGGGCAACTGACCGCCTGGCGCTTGCTGTCGGCGGCCGGGCAGACCGTCACCGTCAATCCATCCAACAGTTTTCTCTACCTGCTCACCGGCCTGCATGGGATGCATGTGCTGGGCGGGCTGGCGGCCTGGGCCGTGACGATCGTGCATCTCCGGCGCGCGGACCCGTTCCGTGCCCAGCGTGCCATCGCGCTGTGCGCCCTCTACTGGCATTTCCTGCTGGCTGTCTGGCTCGTGTTGCTGGCGGCGATGTGGTGGCTCACCCCCGGGTTCGTCGCCGCCGTCTGCGGGCCGCTGTATGGAGCCGCGCCATGACCTCGCCCACGCTCCCCACCGAATCCTCTGCCGAATCCTCTGCCGAATCCGCTACCGAATCGGCTGCCGTCGCGCCCGCCGACGCCGGGCCTGACGCCGGGCCTGACGGCTGGCGCGGCATCGCCACGGACTGGGCGGCCGACCGCGAAGCCTTCAAGGTGCCGTGGGGCAAGGCGATGATGTGGATCTTCCTGCTGTCGGACACCTTCGTCTTCAGCAGCTTCCTGATCGGCTACATGACGGTGCGCATCTCGACCACGGCGCCGTGGCCCGACACGTCGAAGGTATTCGGGCTCACGGTGGGCGGCGTGGATGTGCCGTTGCTGCTGATCGCGATCATGACGTTCATCCTGATCAGCAGCAGCGGCACCATGGCGATGGCCGTCAACTTCGGCTACCGGCGCAACGCGAGGCGCGCCGCCGCGCTGTTGCTGGCGACCGCGCTGCTGGGCGCGGCCTTCGTGTCGATGCAGGCCCTCGAATGGACCAAGCTGATCATGCATGAAGGTATCCGCCCGTGGGGCAACCCGCTGGGCGCGGCGCAGTTCGGTGCGTGCTTCTTCACGATCACCGGGTTCCACGGCTTTCACGTGAGCTGCGGCGTGATCTACCTGCTGCTGATCGCACGCAAGGTGCTGCAGCCGGGGTTTACCGCGCACGGCAACTTCCAGATCGTCGAAATTGCCGGCTTGTACTGGCACTTCGTCGACCTGGTGTGGGTATTCATCTTCGCGCTGTTCTATTTGTGGTGAGAGGGGCCATGGACCATACCGATCCCGCCGATCGACCCGACGCCGCCGCACACGGCCAGCAGCATCCGATCGGCCTCTACCTGAAGATCTGGGGCCTGCTGTTCGTGCTGAGCACGTTGTCGTACCTGGTGGACTATTTCCACGTGCAGGGCCTGCTGCGCTGGGTGCTGATCGTCGTGCTCATGATCGCCAAGGCCGGGCTGATCGTATCGATTTTCATGCACATGCTGTGGGAGCGGCTGGCGCTGGTGTACGCGATCCTGATACCGCCGCTGTGCCTGCTGGTGCTCATGGTGCTGATGGCTGCCGAAGCGCATCACACGTTCGGGATGCGGGAACTGTTCTTCCACTGATCGCTTCGCCGGCCGTTCCCCGGCACGCCGTTTCGGGACGGAAGGCGTCACGTCATCACCGAACGAGACTTCCCGGACATCCGTTCACGCAAACTTGAAGGGAGGACCCCATGAAATTTTCACGCCGACGTTTTATTGCAACCACCACCGTTCTGGCATCCGCGCTGGCTTTGGGACGCCGCGCGGCGGCGGCAGATGCCGGTGCCGGCGCCGTGCAGGAATCCGATGCAAACGCGCAGGTCCTCGGCTACAAGACGGATGCAAGCCGGGTCGACCATGCGAAGTTCCCGAAATTCCAGGCAGGCCAGGCCTGTGCGAACTGCCAGTTCTTCCAGGGCAAGACCGGCGCCGCGATGGCGCCGTGCACCATTTTCAGCGGCAAGCAGGTCCATGCAAAAGGCTGGTGCAACGCCTATGTGAAAAAGGCGTAGCAGGGACGGCGTGGCGGCCGTGCTGCCGGCGCCGCGCGGATGCGAGCAGACGTTGATCACGGCCAGATTGTTCCAGTGATCGGCGCGCGAGCGAGGCTCGTTGCCGCAATAGCCGGGTAGCGGCATCGAAAACGGGGGGCAGTGTCAGGGGCGGAGACCATCCGGCCCGCTGCCACAACCTCGTTCAGCACGCTGTGCGTGCGATTGACGACGAACACGGGCATGCGCCCGGCGTTCCCCCGGCCGCCTGCCCATGACGGCCCCAGGGTCGTCATGGAAAACTGTATGAATATACAGTATAGTAGCCGTCGAAATCGAGCCGCACAGGTGCAACCCTCGCGGCACGTGCGCCGCGCCTGCGGGCATCCGCCGCAGCGTTCCGGCACCGTGAATTCCGGCTAACTCATTCAGACGGGCAGGCAAATTGTCATCCAGCAATCTGATCCGCATTCGCGGAGCACGTCAGCACAATCTCAAGAATATCGATCTCGACCTGCGCACCGGCGAAATGACGGTCGTCACCGGCCCGTCGGGTTCCGGCAAGTCGAGTCTCGTGTTCGACACGTTGTACGCGGAAGGCCAGCGGCGCTACGTCGAGACGTTCAGCGCGTACGCGCGGCAGTTCCTCGACCGGATGGATCGTCCGCAGGTCGAGCGGGTCGACGGCGTGCCGCCCGCGATTGCGATCGACCAGACCAACCCGGTGCGCAGTTCGCGCTCGACCGTCGGCACGATGACCGAGCTGAACGATCACCTGAAGCTGCTGTACGCGCGCGCGGCCGAGCTGTTCGACCGCAAGACCGCGCGGCAGGTGCGGCACGACACGCCGGAGACGATCTACGCGGATCTCGTCGCGCGCACGCGGGCGGACGATCCGCGCGTCGTCGTCACGTTCCCGGTCGAGTTGCCGGAAACGGCATCCGACGACGAAGTCACGCAATGGCTGTCGGCGAGCGGCTACACGCGCGTGCAGGCGCAGCGCGAAGTCGCGTCGCCCACCGGGCCGCGCAAGGTGCTCGACGTGGTGGCCGACCGTTTCCGCGTGCAGCAGGCCGACAAGGTGCGCGTCGTCGAGGCGATCGAGGCGTCGCTGAAGCGCGGCGGCGGGCGCGTGAACGTGTACGTGCTGGCACCGGAGGCGGAAAACGCAGCGGCCGCGGAGCCGCAGGTGTGGCGCTTCTCCACCGGGCTCCACGATCCCGACAGCGACCTGCGCTATGCGGAGCCGCAGGCGGCCATGTTCTCGTTCAACTCGGCGTACGGCGCGTGCGAAACCTGCCGCGGCTTCGGCCGCGTGATCGGCGTCGATCTCGGCCTCGTGATTCCCGATGCGCGCAAGACGCTGCGCGGCGGCGCGATCAAGCCGATGCAGACGCCCGCATGGAAGGAGTGCCAGGACGACCTGATGCGTTACGCGGCGAAGGCCGGCATCCCGCGCGATACGCCGTGGGCCGAATTGTCGGACGCCGAACGCGACTGGGTCGTCAACGGTTCGCCGGACTGGAACGGCAAGTGGCAGAGCCAGTGGTACGGCGTGAAGCGCTTCTTCGGCTACCTCGAATCGAAAGCGTACAAGATGCATATCCGCGTGCTGCTGTCGAAATACCGCAGCTACACGCCGTGCGACGTGTGCGGCGGCGCGCGCCTGAAGACCGAATCGCTGCAGTGGCGGCTCGGCTCGAAGGCGAATGCCGACGGCGTGCTCGCGCCGGCCAGCCGCTTCATGCCGCGCGGCGTCGACTGGAGCCGCGCGCAGCTCGAGGCGCTGCCGGGCCTGACCGTGCACGACCTGATGCTGCTGCCGATCGAGCGCATCCGCCGTTTCTTCGACGAAGTCAGCCTGCCGAGCGCGCTGCTCGACGATGCATTGAAGCTGCTGCTCGCCGAAGTGCGCACGCGCCTGAAATACCTGTGCGACGTGGGGCTCGGCTACCTGACGCTCGACCGGCAGAGCCGCACGCTGTCGGGCGGCGAGGTGCAGCGGATCAACCTGACGACGGCGCTCGGCACGTCGCTCACCAAAACCCTGTTCGTGCTCGACGAGCCGAGCATCGGGCTGCATCCGCGCGATCTCACGCGGATCGTCGAGGCGATGCAGCGGCTGCGCGACGCGGGCAATACGCTCGTCGTCGTCGAGCACGATCCGTCGGTGATGCTCGCGGCCGACCGGCTGATCGACATGGGGCCCGGCCCGGGCGAGCGCGGCGGCACGATCGTTTACGACGGCACGCCGGGCGATATCCGTTCGGCGCACACGCTGACGGGCGAGTATCTCGGCGGCCGCAAGCAGGTCGCGCACGCGTCGAACTGGGCGCGCCGTGTGGTCGACGCGCACACGCCGCGCATCGTGCTCGAAGGGGCGAGCGAACACAACCTGCGCGACGTGACGGTCGAGATTCCGCTGCAACGGCTGGTTTGCGTGACCGGCGTGTCCGGTTCCGGCAAGTCGACGCTGCTGCAGGACGTGCTCTATCCGGCGATGGCGCGGCACCACGGCAAGGCGACCGAGTCGCCGGGCGCGTACCGCGGCCTCACGGGCGCCGACCAGGTCGGCGACGTCGTGTTCGTCGATCAATCGCCGATCGGCAAGACCACGCGCTCGAACCCGGCGAGCTACGTCGGCGCGTTCGACGAGATCCGCAAGCTGTTCGCGAAGGCGCCGCTCGCGCTGCAACGCGGCTACAGCGCCGGCACGTTCAGCTTCAACTCGGGCGACGGCCGCTGCCCGACCTGTGGCGGCTCGGGCTTCGAGCACATCGAGATGCAGTTCCTGAGCGACGTCTACCTGCGCTGCCCGGACTGCGACGGCAGCCGCTACCGCGCCGAGATTCTCGAAGTGCGCATCGAGCGCGACGGCCGCGCGCTGAACATCGCCGACGTGCTCGACCTGACCGTCAGCGAAGCGGCCGCGTTCTTCGCGACCGACGCCGAGGTGCTGCGCGTGCTGCAGCCGATCGTCGACGTCGGCCTCGAATACGTGAAGCTCGGCCAGCCGGTGCCGACGCTGTCGGGCGGCGAAGCGCAGCGCCTGAAGCTGGCCGGCTTCCTCGCCGAATCCGCGGCGGCCGTCAACGGCCGCCGGGTCGTCACGGAAGAGGCGCGCGTCGCGCGGGCGAAGCTGTTCATGTTCGACGAGCCGACCACCGGGCTGCACTTCGACGACATCGCGAAGCTGATGCAGGCGTTCGGCAAGCTGCTTGCGGCCGGCCATTCGCTGATCGTGATCGAACACAACCTCGACGTGATCCGCGCGGCCGACTGGCTGATCGATCTCGGCCCGGAAGGCGGCGACGGCGGCGGCCTCGTGCTGTGCGCGGGCACGCCCGACGACGTGAAGGCCTGCGCCGAATCGCATACGGGCGTAGCGCTGCTGCAGTACGACCGCGCGATGGATGCCGAAGCGGCGCGCGCCGACGAAGGCGTGCCGCTGCAGTCCGTGCTGAATGCCGCGCGCGAGCGGCGTGCGATCGAAGGCGAGGACGTCGTGCGGATCGTCAACGCGCGCGAGCACAACCTGAAGGCGCTCGACGTCGACATCCCGCACGGCAAGTTCAACGTGATCACCGGCGTGTCGGGTTCCGGCAAGTCGACGCTCGCGTTCGACATCCTGTTCCACGAAGGCCAGCGCCGTTACCTCGAATCGCTGAACGCGTATGCGCGTTCGATCGTGCAGCCGGCCGGGCGCCCCGAAGTCGACGCGGTGTACGGCATTCCGCCCACCGTCGCGATCGAGCAGCGGCTGTCGCGCGGCGGCCGCAAGAGCACGGTCGCGACCACGTCCGAAGTCTGGCACTTCCTGCGGCTGCTGTATGTGAAGCTCGGCCTGCAGCATTGCATTCACGACGGCACGCCGGTCACGTCGCAGTCCGTCGAATCGATCGCCGCGCAGTTGCTGCGCGATCATCGCGGCGAGCACGTCGGGCTGCTCGCGCCGCTCGTCGTCAACCGCAAGGGCGTGTATACGGATCTCGCGAAGTGGGCGAAGGCGCGCGGCAGCACGCATCTGCGCGTCGACGGCGAGTTCGTGACGGTCGACCCGTGGCCGAAGCTCGACCGCTTCCGCGAGCACACGATCGAGCTGCCGGTGGCCGATATCGTCGTGTCGCCGGACAACGAGGCCGAATTGCGGCGCGTGCTCGACGAGACGCTCGAGCTCGGCAAGGGCGTGATGCATCTGCTCGCGCCGCTCGACGGGCTGCACGATGCGATGCAGAACGATCATTCGACCGCGCGCGTCGGCGCGGTCAAGGTGCTGTCGGTCAAGCGCGCGTGCCCGGTGTGCGGCACGAGCTACCCGGAGCTGGACCCGCGGATGTTCTCGTACAACAGCAAGCACGGCTGGTGCACGACCTGCGTCGGCACCGGCGTCACGCTCACGCGCGAACAGCGCGCGGCGTACGACGATACGGTGCTCGCCGAGGACGGCCGCGGCCGCGAGCAGACGCTGCCGTCGGACGAGCAGGAACCGGAAGGCGTCGGCAACGAGCCGTGCCCGGATTGCGGCGGCACGCGGCTGAACCCGTCCGCGCGCGCGGTCACGTTCGACGCGCATCCGATCGTCGAGGTCGCGCAGTGGACGGTGTCGGACACGCGCCGCTGGATCGACGGGCTGGCACTCACCGGGCGCGACGCGCAGATCGCGCGCGACATCGTCAGCGAGATCGGCAGCCGCCTCGCGTTTCTCGAGGAGGTCGGGCTCGGCTACCTGAGCCTCGATCGCGCGGCGCCGAGCCTGTCGGGCGGCGAAGCGCAGCGCATCCGGCTCGCCGCGCAGCTCGGCAGCAACCTGCAGGGCGTCTGCTACGTGCTCGACGAACCGACGATCGGCCTGCATCCGCGCGACAACCAGATCCTGCTGGACGCGCTGCGCAAGCTGGGCGACAAGGGCAATACGCTCGTCGTCGTCGAGCATGACGAGGACACGATCCGCCGCGCCGATCACATCATCGACATCGGTCCGGGCGCCGGCAAGCGCGGCGGCACGCTGGTCGCGCAGGGCGCGGTCGCCGATCTCGCCGCGCAGTCCGGCTCGGTGACGGGGCGGCTGCTCGCGCAGCCGATGACGCATCCGCTGCAGCCGCGCCGCAGCGTCAGCCTGCCGGGCAAGAAGGACGGCCAGGCGGTGCCGGAGGCCTGGCTGACCGTGCATGGCGCACGGCTGCACAACCTGCGCGACGTCACGGTCGGCATTCCGCTCGCGCGGCTCGTCGCGGTGACGGGCGTGAGCGGCTCGGGCAAGTCGACGCTCGCGCGCGACGTGCTGATGACGAACCTGCTCGACGCGGTCGGCCGCTCGGTGCTGTCGTCGCCGGCCACGCGGCGCGCGCGCAAGGTCGCGCAGCAGGACGCGCCGGCGGCCAACCGCCGCTCGAGCGTGCTCGCGCGCAGCGCGCCGCGGCCGTCGCTGAACGTCACGCATGCGTGGCAGGGCTGCGAGTCGCTGAGCGGCTGGGAGCAGATCGATCGCGTGCTCGAAGTCGACCAGACGCCGATCGGCAAGACGCCGCGCTCGTGCCCGGCCACCTATATCGGCCTGTGGGACACGATCCGCAAGCTGTTTGCCGATACGCTGGAGGCGCGCGCGCGCGGCTATACGGCGTCGCGTTTCTCGTTCAATACCGGCGACGGGCGGTGCCCCGCGTGCGAAGGGCAAGGCGTGCGCACGATCGGCATGAGCTTCCTGCCCGATGTGAAGGTGCCGTGCGACGTATGTCACGGGCAGCGCTTCAACCCGGAGACGCTCGCCGTCACGTGGCGCGGCCGGAATATCGGCGACGTGCTGACGATGGAGATCGACGAGGCCGTGGAGTTCTTTGCGCCGATCTCGAACATCGCGCATCCGCTGCAACTGATGAAGGACGTCGGCCTCGGTTACCTGACGCTCGGCCAGCCGTCGCCGACGTTGTCCGGCGGCGAGGCGCAGCGCATCAAGCTCGTCACCGAGCTGACGAAGGTGCGCGACGACATCACGCGGCGCGGCCAGAAGGCGCCGCATACGCTGTACGTGCTCGACGAACCGACGGTCGGCCTGCACATGGCGGACGTAGCGAAGCTGATTCGCGTGCTGCACCGGCTCGTCGATGCGGGGCACAGCGTCGTCGTGATCGAGCATGACCTCGACGTGATCGCGGAAGCCGACTGGATCATCGATCTCGGGCCGGAAGGCGGCGTGGGCGGCGGCACGATCGTCGCGGCCGCACCGCCGGAAGCGCTCGTGCAGGTGAGGGCGAGCCATACCGGGCAGGCGCTCAAGCCGGTGCTTGCGCGAACGGGGGCGGATGAGGGGGAAGCCGAGCGTCGGGGAGAAGCGCGAGTCGGTTGAGCCGGCGCGAGCAGGCCGCGAAGTTCATGGCTCCGACCATCGACGTGCCGGACGCAGAACCCGCGCGGCAACCGCTGGCCGCGCTGCGCGAGCGGAAACGGCGATGAAGGCGGCCGGGCCGACCCGCCTGCGGGCTGTCGAACGCTGATTGGGAAACCTGTCCGGGGGCGCGCGAGCGTCTTTCGGCTCGAAACGATGGGCGGCGTCCGGATGTCGGACGCTGCCCATTTTTCTTCCCATGCGCGGCTACCTGTCGGAATGGCCGGCCCGCCGCCGCGTTCGGCGTGAGCCGCACGCTGTCGCGACGCCGGTCATCGATGTCGCGGGTCGTGCCGCGCAACGATCATTTTCGTGAGCCGGCGACGATCGTTTCGGCCGCGCGAATGACCGGGAGATCGACCATGCGGCCGTCCAGGCTGAAGGCCGCGCCGTTGTGGTTCGCGGCTTCGTCGATCACGCGGCGC
The DNA here is from genome assembly GCF_001883705.2 of Burkholderia catarinensis. GTDB lineage: Bacteria > Pseudomonadota > Gammaproteobacteria > Burkholderiales > Burkholderiaceae > Burkholderia > Burkholderia catarinensis. The sequence goes on along the minus strand of NZ_MDEQ02000008.1, from coordinate 181,086 downwards.
GCCCACGCCTGCTCGTCTTCCGAATAACCCATCGCGTCGTTCACGCCGGCGACCTGGGCCGGGTGGATGCACAGCTTGCCGCCGAAACCGAACGCGCGTGCGCGCCGGGCATCGGCCGCCAGACGCCCGGCGTCGTCGGTGCGCGTGGTCACGCCGTCGATCGGTGCGGGCAGCCGGGCGCGCCGCGATGCGACCACGAGCGCATTGCGCGCAAAGGCCAGCTCCGGTTCGTCCGGCGTCGCGCGCATCCCCAGGTCGAGCTGGAAATCGAGGTGACCGAACGCGACGCGCACGACCTGCGGGTCGCGCGCCAGCGCGTCGGCCGCATCGAGCCCGGCCAGCGATTCGACCAGCGCCACGAGTTGCGCATGCCCGCCGAGCTGTTGCGCGACGCGGCGCAGCGCGCCCGCGTCTTCGGACTTGGGCAGCATCACGGTCACGCGTTGCCTGGTCCAGTCGCGCAGCAGCGCGATGTCCGGGTCGTGCCACGGCGTGTCGACGGCGTTCACGCGCACGACGGTGCGCGATCGCTGCTCGGGCGTCAGCAGCGGAAGGTGCTGCGCGAGTTGCGCGCGCGCGCTGTCCTTGCTGTCGGGGCCGACCGCATCCTCGAGATCGACGACGATGCAGTCGGCCGCCGAATCCAGTGCCTTGGCAAAGCGCTCGGGCCGGGTGGCCGGCACGAACAGGAGGCTGCGCGCGTGATGGACGGGGGAGAGCGGCATGGACATGGTTCAGATCGCGCCGGCGGCGCGCAATTGTTCGATGTCGGCGTCGGTGCGCCCGAGTTCGCGCAGGATGGCCGCGCTGTGTTCGCCCAGCGCGGGCACCGGATCCATGCGCACGTCGAAGCTGTCGACGGTGGCGGGCGGCAGCAATGCCTGCAGTTCGCCGGCCGGCGAGTCGATGGTGCGAAAGCGCCGGCGTGCATGCAATTGAGGATGCGTCCAGAGATCGCCCACCTGATTGACGGCGGCGTTGGCGATCTGCGCTTCGTCCAGGCGCGCAATCACGTCCTGCGCGGTGAGGGGGGCAAACGCCTGTTCGATCACGGCCTTCAGTTCGGCACGATGCTCCGAGCGGCGCACGTTGGCGTCGAAGCGCGGGTCGGTCGCGAGTTCCGGGTCGAGCAGCACGACGTCGCAGAACGCTTTCCATTCGCGCTCGTTTTGCAGGCCGAGCATCACCACCCGGCCGTCGCCCGCCGTGAACGGGCCGTACGGGTAGATGGTCGCGTGCGCCGCGCCGTTGCGGCCCGGCTGCTGCTGGCCGTCGTATGCGTAGTACATCGGGAAGCCCATCCACTCGGCCAGCGCTTCGAGCATCGAGATTTCCACGTGCGAGCCGGTGCCCGTGACGCCGCGCTGCAGGAGCGCGCTGAGGATGCCCGTGTACGCATACATGCCCGCCGCGATGTCGGCAATCGAATTGCCGGCCTTGCTGGGCTCGTCGGCCGTGCCCGTGATCGACAGGAACGCCGCCTCGCTCTGGATCAGCAGATCGTAGGCTTTCTTGTCGCGGTACGGGCCGTCGGCGCCGTAGCCCGAGATGTCGCAGACGATGAGCCGCGGATGCTTCGCATGCAGCGCGTCGAACGACAGGCCCATGCGTGCGGCCGCGCCGGGCGCGAGGTTCTGCACCAGCACGTCGGCCCGGGCCACGAGCTCGCCCAGTACGTCCTGCGCGGCGGGTTGCTTCAGGTCCAGCGTGAGGCTTTCCTTCGAGCGGTTGGTCCACACGAAGTGCGACGCGAGACCGCGCGTCCGGTGATCGTAGGCGCGCGCGAAATCGCCGACGCCGGGGCGTTCCACCTTGATGACGCGCGCGCCGAGGTCGGCGAGCTGGCGCGTGCAGAACGGCGCGGCGATCGCGTGTTCGAGCGCGACGACGGTCATCCCGCTCAGGGGGCCTTGTTGAGCTTGCATGATTGGGTCGCTATTCCAGTTCAGCGCCGGCCTGCATGGCCAGCTGTCCTTGCGGGCCGCGTGCCCACAGGCGCGCGGCATGACCTTCGAGCGTGCCGTTCACCGTGAACGGCGCGGTGTCGAACAACGGGCTGACGGCCTTGAACTCGAAGCGGCGCACGATCTTGCCGGGGTGCGTACGGCGCAGTTCTTCCATCAGCAGCATCGCGATCAGCGGGCCATGCACCACCAGGCCCGGATAGCCTTCTTCCTGCATCGCGTAGGGCCGGTCGTAGTGGATCCGGTGGCCGTTGAAGGTGAGCGCGGAAAAGCGCATCAGCAGCACCGGATCGGGGGTGACGACGCGCGAATACTGCTCGTCGGCAGGCGCCGGCGCCGGTGCCGGCTGGGGCGCCGGTGCGCCGGCAGCGGCGGGAGGCGGCGCGTCGCGATACACGATGTCCTGTTCTTCGCGGATGGCCACGCCTTCGGCGTCGCCGATTTCGTGCAGCACGGTAACGAAAACCAGCCGGCCGCTGCGGCCTGACTTGCCCTGCACGCTGCGGATCGTGGAGCGGCGCTGCACGGGCGCATCGACGGCCAGCGGGCGCAGGAACCGCAGCCGTCCGCCGGCCCACATGCGGCGCGGCAGCGTGACCGGCGGCAGGAAGCCGCCGCGTTGCGGGTGACCGTCGACGCCGAGGTTCGATTGACGCTCGCCGGGCAGGAAGTACAGCCAGTGCCACAGCGGCGGCAGCGTCGCGGGCAGCGCGGATGCGTCCGCGTGGTCCAGCGTCGCCTGCAGCAGGCGGATGGGCGCCCGGGTAACGTGGTCCGCAATGTGCTCGCTGCGGCCGACCCACGCGTCGAAGGATTCGGGATGCTCGAGACTCATGTCGTTTCGCGCTCGATCATGGAGAGGAATCCTTCCGGAATCAGTAGGAACGGGGGAGTTGCAGCACGTGCTCGGCCACATGTCCGAGGATCATGTTGGTGGAGATGGGCGCGACCTGGTACAGGCGCGTTTCGCGGAATTTGCGCTCCACGTCGTATTCGCATGCAAAGCCGAAGCCGCCGTGTGTCTGCAGGCACGCATTGGCCGCTTCCCAGCTTGCCTTGGCGGCCAGGTACTTGGCCATGTTGGCCTCGACGCCCGCGTTCTGGCGCGCATCGATTTTCTCGCAGGCGCGCCAGCGCATCAGGTTCGCGGCCTCCAGCTCGATGAACGATTCGGCCAGCGGAAACTGGATGCCCTGGTTCTGCCCGATCGGGCGGCCGAACACCTTGCGCTCGCTCGCGTAGTCGCGCGCTTTTTCGAGGAACCAGTAGCCGTCGCCGATGCACTCGGCCGCGATCAGCGTGCGCTCGGCGTTCAGGCCGTCGAAGATGACCTTCAGCCCCTTGCCCTCGGTTCCGAGCAGTGCGTCTTCCGGCAGCTCCAGGTTGTCGAAGAACAGTTCGTTGGTCTCGTGGTTGACCATGTTGGGGATCGGGCGAACCGTGAGGCCGTTGCCGATCGCCTGGTCCAGCTCGACGATGAAGCACGACAGCCCGTCGCTCTTCTTCTGCACCTGGTCCAGCGGCGTGGTGCGCGCGAGCAGGATCAGCAGGTCGCTGTGCTGGACCCGCGAGATCCAGACCTTCTGGCCGTTGACGATCCAGCGGCCGTCCTGCTTCACGGCCGTGGTCCTGAGCCTGGTGGTGTCGCTGCCCGTGGTGGGCTCGGTCACGCCCATCGACTGCACGCGCAGTTCGCCCGACGCGATGCGGGGCAGGTAGCGCTGTTTCTGCGCTTCGGTGCCGCTGAACACGATGGTGTTCATCACGTACATCTGGCCGTGGCATGCGCCCGAATTGCCGCCGGAGCGGTTGATCTCTTCCATGATGACCGACGCCTCGGCCATCGACAGACCCGGGCCGCCGTATTCCTGCGGAATCAATGCGGCCAGCCAGCCGGCCTGGGTGAGGGCCGTGACGAAGGCCTCGGGGTAGCCGCGGGTCTCGTCGATCCTGCGGTGGTATTCGGCCGGAAACTGGTGGCACAGGCTGCGTACCGCGTCGCGGATTTCCTGGTACTGGTCGGGGGCGGAAAAAACGGAGGCGCTCATGAATCCTGTCTCGTCAGCGGCATGGGTTGAGTCCATAATAAGTTTTGATGGATCTCTTAAAAAATAGAATTTTTTGATCGATGGATCAGTTTTTGGCATCGAGGTACCCGTGATGGATCTCAAGCAACTGCGCGCCTTCGTGACCGTGGCCGAAACCGGCAACGTCACCCGCGCGTCCGGCCTGTTGAATCTCGTGCAGCCGGCCGTGTCGCGCCAGTTGCGCCTGCTCGAGGAGGACATGGGCACGGAACTGTTCGACCGCAGCCGTCATGGCATGCAGCTCACGCCGTCGGGCAAGACCATGCTCGAATACGCGCGCCGCATCCTCAACGAGGTGGCGCGGGCCAAGGCCGAGATCCAGCCGACCGACGGGCCGGTGGCGGGCATCGTGAGCATCGGGCTGCTGGCCAGCACGTCGGATCTGCTGGCCACGCGGCTGGCGGGCGAGGTGGCCCGGCGCTACCCGCACATCCGCCTGCGGCTCACGATCGGCTACGCGGGGCACCTGCAGGACTGGCTCGAAGCGGGGGATGTCGATGCCGCGCTGCTGTACGGGCAGAAGGAGACGCCCGCGCTGCATGTCAAGGCGCTGATCGAGGAGAGTTTGTGGGCCGTCGCGGCGCCATCCGCCGGGCTGTCGCGCAAGCGGCCGCTGCCGCTTGCGCGGGTCGCGCGCGAGCCGTTCATCCTGCCGTCCGCGCCGCAGGGCCTGCGCGCCGCGATCGAGCATGCGGCGGCCGAGGCGGGCGTGACGTTGCAGGTCTTCGCCGAAACCAATGCGCTGAGCGTTCAGAAGGAACTGGTCGCACAAGGCCACGGCTGGACGATATTGCCCGCCGTCGGCGTGACGCAGGAGGTCGAGCGCGGTACGCTGAGCGCGGCGCCGCTCGCATCCCCGGGGGTGAAGCGCACGATCGTGCTCGCGGCGCCCAGCAGCCGGCAGGCCACGGCGCCGGTTCGCTGCGTGGTCGGCGTGCTGCTCGACTGCGTGAAGGCCACGTTCGACCAGGGCGACTGGCCCGATGCGCGCTGGCTCGGCTAGCTAGCGCAGCCGTGGCATACCCTGGTCTTGAACCGCCTTCGACCCCGCGGCCGTGCCGTTTTCGATCAGGCCGGCGGCGCGACGGATGCGCCGGAGATGCCGTGCCGCCGCAGCGAATCCGCGACGAAGCCCGACGCCTTCATTTCCTCGACGAATTCGCTCAGCACCGCCGCGGCCGCTTCGCCGCGGCTCTTCGGCACGCCCATCGCCTGCCGGATCACCATGAAGCGCTCGTCGAGCAGGCGCAGGCCGGCCGTGTTCGCCGCGTCGGCTTCGAGCTGCTGCTTCACGCCGGCCGCCACTTCCAGTTGCTGTTCGACGAACGTCGGCACGACGGCCGGCGACGTCGGCGCGCGCACGATCTGCGCGGCCTTCAGTTCGCGCGTGAGGAACAGGTCGTATGCGCTGCCTTGGCCGACGGCCACGCGGTTGCCAGGCTGGTCGACGTCCGCGTTCGTGCGGATCGGCGAAGCGTCGCGCACGAGATAGAAGCCTTCGATCAGCACGTAGGGCGCGGTGAATGCGACCGTTTCGCCGCGCAGCGGATCGACCGCGAAGAAGCCGAAATCGGCGCGCTCGTCGGTCAGCGCCTGCACCGATTTGCCGGCGGCGTCGAACACGACGAGTTCGAGCTCGGCCGACAGGCGCTCGGCGAACGCGCGCGCGAGGTCGATCGACACACCGAACGGTTCGCCGGTCGCCGGGTCGCGGTTCGCGAGGATCGGGTTGCCGAGATTGATCGATGCGCGCAGCTTGCCGGTCGGCGTGAACGCGGCGAGGACGGAAGGGGCGAGGGGCATGGGAGGCTCGTTGCGGTCAGGGTTCGGGAGGGGCGCCGGTGCGCGACGGTGCGACGGCATCGAGCTTATCATCCGGCCGGAATCTTGCCGCTACGACGCCCGCCGGTCAGCCTTGGCCGAGGTCTCCCGCCGCAGGCGCAAGCGCCCAGTCGAGTGCGAAGTCGGCGACTTCCTCCCAGCCTGTCTCGCCGCAGGTGTAGTGGCTGCGGCCGGCGAACAGCCTGTATGCCGAAATGGCCCGCGAGCGCTTCGCGTTCTTCTCGAAATTCTCGCGCTGTACGGCCGGCGGCAGGATGTGGTCGTTGCCGCCGGCGATAAAGAGCAGCGGCGCGCGATCGTCGTTCGCGAAGTTGTAGCGCGTCGCGGCATTCGGGGTGACGTTCGCGAACCCCCCTTGAAACAGGATGCGCCCGGACACCGGCACAGCGTAGCGGTCGTAGACCGGCTTCGATTCCGCGAGGCTCAGGTTGTTCGTGAACGCGTAGTGAAATTCCTGGTGTGCTCCTCATCGTCCAGGCGTTTAATTAGCAGGTGACGCCCGTAGACTTGCGTGACGATCTGCTCATGGCCGAGCAGGCTGCGCAGTTGACGCTGGAGTTCGGCCGCGTAATGTTGGGTGGGTAAAGCTGGCATCGCGTAGCACACGCGATTTCGTCGTCAGTCGCATCTCAAAGCAGCAGCGACGCACATAGCGCCATACCGATCAGGTAGGTGCCGAGTGCGCCGACGAACCGCAAAGGGTTGAATTTTGCCATCGTTGGCCATGCGATCAGTCCGACGACGAGCAAACAGCGGCACACGGTTGCCGCGACGATCAGCGACACTGTCGCCGTCGAAGGCGATCGCGCGCCAAGATAGAGAAACAGCAACGCGAGGAACGGCGCGTATTCGGCCGTGTTGGCATGAGCCCGGACGAGCTTGTGTAGCCGGTTCGCGGGGTCCGGCTCGCAGCCTGAGCCGGTGCCTTCGCGGAAACGTATCACCGAGATGGACAATCCGAGGCCGAACAGTAGTAGCCCTAGAACTACCACGCATGCGAGAGCAATGTTGTCCATTTGAACGAGCCTCCTTGGCAGGGCATCAACGAACGCCGGTTTGGTAGGGTAAAGCTGGCATGACGGTCTGTCGATTTCCTCCGGTCGCAGCGAATCGGCGAGCGGTTGTTGTCTGTTGAAAGTTGTCGAAGCTGTCGTGCGGGCGACGCACGCGGAACGCCGTAAATTTCGATGCGTTACCGCGAATTCATTGCGCGCGACCTATACTTTCAAAACCATTTCGTCCGCGATAAGGAGGCGCGATCGTGCCCTATGTACCTCGCGCGGCATCCCGCGCGCTCATCCACGCAAGACCCATCACTACTGTCGTATGAAGAGGACATCATGACGCGCAAATACATCGATTGCCGGGAATTCCCGAGCGAAATGAATTGTTCTGTTGCGCTATCCGCGGATTCCGAAAACGAGTTGCTTGAGGCGGCCGTGCAGCATGCGGTCACGGTTCACAACCATGCCGATTCGCCGGAGCTGCGCTCACAGCTGAAAACGCTATTTCATGACGGCACACCACCCGTTGAAGCGCCGCGTCACGCGTAACGCTTGCGCGACAAATTGAAGAGCAGCGACCGCCTCACGATGGCCATCTGCCGACAACGTATTTGCGTTGGCCGTAGCTGCACATCTTGCCGAAAGCTTCTTCTGCATGTGGTCCGGTGGGGCGGCTACGGAAGTTCGGCTATCGTGTGAATACCTCGCTGCCGGGCCGAACTCGTACTTCCGCGTTCGGCCACAATCGGCCATTTGCTAGCGTTTCGCACCGACGTTTGAACGTCGGCACCGCCCGGACAACGGACCTTCGTGCTCAGACGGCGCTCGCTGCGCCGTCGCCCCGGGGTGAAAGATCACTTTTTACCCCGAGCATCGCAAACTGTACATGTTCGCCAGCGTAGCGGGTTGATATCGTATTCAACGAATACCACTGCAAACCGCTGGCTAACTTCCTCTGTTGAACAGGCGCACATTTCATGAAACTGTCGATCTATCAGATTGACGCATTTACGGATCAGGTATTTAAGGGCAACTACGCTGCCGTAGTGCCCCTCGAACGCTGGTTGCCCGACAGTTTGATGCAGGCAATCGCCGCTGAGAACAATCTGTCCGAAACAGCATTCTTCGTGAAAAATGCCGACGGCGCATTCGCCATCCGCTGGTTTTCGCCGCTGACCGAAATCGCATTTTGTGGACATGCCACACTGGCAAGTGCATATGCGATATTTAAGCGATGTGATGATTTGGAAGTGATCGAGTTTGTTGCGAAATCGGTTGGTCGGCTTACCGTTCGCCATAAGCATGACGGCCTAATCGAAATGAGCTTCCCGCAGCGCCGACCTGAAAGATTGAACGAAATACCCGCAAACTTGCTACAGGGGCTTTCGATACAGCCTCAAGAAGTGCTGATAAACCAGCAAGCCTATGTTGCCATTTACGGAACAGAACAAGAGGTACGATCTGTCGTGCCCGCACTCAATCTACTGTCGGCACTTGGTCCGCTCGATGTCGTCGTGACAGCACGCGGCGATAACCATGATTTTGTTTCCCGCTACTTTTGGCCTGCCAATGGCGGCGATGAAGACCCAGTGACCGGGTCGATTCACGCGGCGCTTGCGCCATTATGGTCCGAGCGTTTGGGCAGGTCAGAACTCGTGGCCATGCAGGTGTCACGTCGAAGCGGGTTACTTCACTGCCGCGTACAAGACGACCGGGTGTATATCTCTGGTCAGGCTGTTCAATATCTCGAAGGGACTATCGAAATCCCGGAAGCGTAGAGGTGACCGCCCTCGGAAGCGGCCGTTGAAGTCACGCCAGGTCGAAGGGCGGAAGTGGGGCGCTTTGGTGCGCTGGCTGTCGGCCCGGGTTCGGCCATGAAGCGACATTCACTGCGCTATCCAGAATGGCCGTTAGTCGGCTCTGAGGAGCCGATCGCACTCCGCTGAAAGAGTAACGAAATTGCACCGCAGGGAGAGAAGGTACAACCCAGCGTGCGCTCCGATCTCACACTTGACTGCAACGTCCCAGTTGACAACTGCATTACAGAAATCCAATACTTCCTTTTCCTCAGACGTTGTCGACGCGATATTGCCGGGTAATCAATGCGCAGCAGGCGGACGCGAGTCGCCTTCGCAGCGAGCGTCGGCGTTGAGCAATCTGTAATCACCAACACAGCGAGAGGAATTGCCATGCGCCGCCCTATTTGCGTCGTTCTGACCTGTCTCGCCGCAGCAGCGACGCTCCTCGTCGATCCGGCCGGATCGCTAGCCTGCACACGCGTCGTCTATCTCGGCAACAACGACGACGTTATCACCGCCCGATCGATGGACTGGAGACTCGACGTCGCCACCAATCTTTACATCCTGCCGCGTGGCATCGCCCGCACCGGTGAATCCGGTCCGAACTCTCTTAAATGGACCGCCAAATACGGTAGCGTCGTGGCGACTGGTTATGACGTCTCCACCACCGATGGCATGAACGAAAAGGGGCTAGCCGCTGAACTGCTCTGGCTCGCCGAGTCGCAATATCCCCCCTTCGACAAAAACTCGAAACCGGGACTCACCATCGCCGCATGGGCGCAGTACGTGCTGGACAATTTTGCGACCGTCGCGGAAGCCGTAGCTGCGCTTGAGAAAGAGCCGTTCACAATCGTGACTGACAACGTCCCCGGAGAACAGCGCCTCACCACACTGCACCTCGCCATGTCAGACGCGACTGGCGACAGCGCCATCGTCGAGTACATCGGCGGAAAGCAGATCATCCATCATGGTCGGCAGTATCAGGTCATGACCAACTCACCGACCTTCGACGAGCAGCTTGCACTGAACGAATATTGGAAGCAGATAGGCGGCACCGTCTGGCTGCCTGGCACCAATCGCTCTGCTGACCGGTTCGCGCGCGCCTCGTTCTACGTCAACGCTATCCCCAAGAGCGAAGACCCCGCCATTGCACTTGCCAGCGTTTTCAGCGTGATCCGTAACGTGTCGGTGCCGTTCGGGATCACCACCCCGGGCGAGCCGAATATATCGTCCACACGCTGGCGCACTGTTGCCGATCACAAGCGCATGCTTTACTTCTTCGAATCGGCCGTCACGCCGAGTACTTTCTGGGTCGATCTCAACAAGGTCGACTTCTCCGCCGGCGCACCTGTCAAACGTCTCGACCTCGGCAAGGATCAGCGCAATTCATTCGGCGGCGAAGTCTCGAAGGACTTTCAACGCGCACCCGCGTTTCCCTTCCTCGGCCCCGACGCGAGCAAGTCCCGCTGAGGCGGGGCGTCACGGCTTCATCGTGGACGCATTCTGTAAGTGCCATGACTCGTTCCGGCCGGATGCCTGTCGCCAGCACGTTACATCTCGCAGAGGTATCGCCAGCGCTGAGTCGGCAACTTGGCCCTGTGGCACCCTTTGGGTTCCGTTGGCGGGTAGCCTCTGGAAACGGACATTGAGAGTGGAGGCAACCAACGGCTGCTCAGGGTCGGCAACGGTCTATCGGAAACGGGGTGGCGTAGGTCTTGGCGTAGGTTTGTGCGCTGAGCCCTGTCAGGGAAGGCGCAGGTACTGCTGCATCATTGGGGTGACGTTGGCAGGTGCTGCGGTGGGTTGGGTGCTCACGTGACCGGGAAAAAGTTGCTTTGGCTGCCAGCGTTTGCCAGCGGCCTTGGCGTGCAACCGGGCAGTTCGCGTCCCGGTCATTTGCCAGCGGTCACGACCGCTGGCTGATGGCCATAACGGACATTCGTGCGGGTTATCGAAGGGACGTTTCTACTTCGCCGCCGGGCGTATGCGGTCGATATCGCGTCCTACCCGGCGCGCTCAGTCCACGATCTCTTTACCGGAGGCATCCTTGATTTTCGCCTTCCATTGCTTGCGAATTTCGGACACAACCGGATCTGGAAGCGAGATGTAGTCGAGATCCGTAGCGGCCTGGTTGCCGTTGCGGAATGCCCAGTCGAAGAACTTCAGCGTTTCCTTGGCTTGTTCCGGTTTCTCCTGCTTCGCGTGCAGCAGCACGAACGTCGCGCCGACGACCGGCCATGCTTCCTTGCCCGGCTGGTTCGTCAGGATCTGGTAGAACGACTTCGACCAGTTCGCGCCGGCAGCAGCGGCCTTGAACGTTTCCGTCTTCGGCTCGACCACCGTGCCCGTCGAGTTCTTCAGGGCCGTGTAGATCATGTTGTTCTTCTTCGCGTACGCCCACTCGACGTAGCCGACTGCGCCCGGCAGACGCTGCACGAAGGCCGCGACGCCGTCGTTGCCCTTGCCGCCCGTGCCCGTCGGCCAGTTGACCGCCGTGCCTTCGCCGATCTTCGACTTCCACTCGTCGTTGACCTTCGACAGGTAGTTCGTCCAGATGAAGCTCGTGCCCGAGCCGTCAGCGCGGCGGACGACGGCGATGTCCGTGTCCGGCAGCTTGACCTTCGGGTTCAGCGCGGCGATCGCCGGATCGTTCCACTTCTTGATCTTGCCGAGGTAGATGTCGCCGAGCACCGGGCCCGACAGCGTCAGCTCGCCCGGCTTCACGCCCGGCACGTTGACGACCGGCACCACGCCGCCGACCACCGTCGGGAACTGGAACAGGCCGTCCTTCGCGAGTTCGTCATCCTTCAGCGGAGCGTCCGAACCGGCAAAATCGACCGTCTTCGCGTTGATCTGCTTCAGGCCGCCCGACGAACCGATGCCCTGATAGTTGACCTTGCCGCCGCCCGCCTTCTTATACGCATCTGCCCATTTCGTGTAAATCGGTGCTGCAAAAGTGCTGCCTGCGCCGGTGACATCGGCGGCTTGAGCCGCGATGGCAGCAAGAGCCAGGGTGCAGGGAACCAAGATCCGGATGTTCATGTAACACCTCCTGTCTGCTGTCTACTGTCTACTGTCGGCATGTTGGCCGCACGCTAGCTCCGCTCTAGAAGTCTGACTTGTCGAGTTGGATGTGCCGGCCGTCTTTCGGCAAGGCATGTCGGTTGACCGCGACAGTGATCTTCTCGCGATTGCTTTCAAATGCAGTGAGCAATTGCGTGGGTGCCGCAGTCTCTGCACCGAGCTTTTCTCGAATGACGTCCGCCGGGAGCTTGATTGCAACGTACCCCCAGCCAGCGCCATAGGCAGAGAACGACAGGCTTAGATCGTCGCCGACGATCGGGTAGGTCAGACAAGTGGCGGAGTCCGTCATGGTGCGCGGTAGGTGGTCTCGCATCGAAGGGTGATAGGAGTATTGCATCTGGCTTTGAAAACTCAAGCTGAATGCAACTGCTCGATGCGCCAGGTTCAGTTATCGCCACCTGCCGCTATGGAGGCCAACGCTCGATCGCCGTCGCGTTGGGCCGTGTCTTCAGCGGAAAAGAGGTGCTCACTGAATGCGATCAGTTTGAAGCCGTATCCACCGAAGACGATCTGCGGATATCAACCGTGACCGTGGCCTCACCCTACGCGTTGGCATCTCCTGTCACCGGGTCCCGAACGTCTCTCGGCCGAAGAATTTTCTCAACGAGGCGTGCCGACGTCTCGCGACTCAGCAGCCTTTGCAAATTGGCAAGCAGCCGGTTCTGCGTCCCGACAATCCGATGGCTCCGGTTGCGATCCAGCGCCCACAATGCATCCTGCACCACACTCTCGACAGGCATCGGCGTGCCGACAGCCGCCTCCTTCGCGCCAACGACATCGAAAAAGGCGGTTTGCGTCGCGCCGGGACATAGCGCGACGACCCGGATGCCGCGTTGCCGGTTCTCAGCCCAAACGGCTTCTGAAAATGACAAAAGAAAGGCCTTGGTTGCGCCGTAGACGGCCATATAGGGATCGGGTTGGAATGCGGCTGTCGACGCGACGTTGATGACCGCACCATCGGATCGCGCCTGCATCCCCGGCAGCAGCAGATGAGTCAGCTCGATGGCGGCCATGCAGTTCACCAGCACTTCATCGCGTTGGCGCGTCCATGGAATCGTTTCGAAGCGCCCGTAAGCCGCAAAGCCCGCATTGTTGACGAGGATATCGACAACCGTGCCGCTAGCTTTCAGGTGATGACCGATCGTGTGGATGGCGTCAGTTGCGCGCAAGTCGACCGTCAGGAAATCGGCGTCACACACATAGTCGCGTCGCAGTTCTGCAGTCAGATCGCGCAGCTTGTCGTGAGAGCGGGCGACCAGCAGAAGTTTCGCACCACGTCCGGCCAACGCATAGGCGAACGCGCGCCCGATACCCGACGATGCACCCGTGACAAGTGCTGTTTTTCCGACAAAATCGAAACGATTTCTCATAGCCCGCTGATGGAGTGGAAGGTGAGTCGGACTGTAAACCATTGACTAAAGGCAACGGTCAAGCCTTAATGACGGCCCACGACATTGAATGGAGGCGGCATGCGCATCGGCGAACTATGCAGGCGAGCGGGCGTTTCGCACGACACCGTGCGCTACTACGAGCGGATCGGGCTGCTGGACAAGGCAACACAACCTCACGCGACCAATACGTACAAGCGCTATTCCGAACGCTCGTTACAGCGGATACGGCTGATCGTCCACGCGAAGGCGTTGGGCTTCACCCTCGCGGAAATCGGCGATGTCATTCATGTATGGGATAGTCCGACGTTCGGTGTCGCGCAAAAGGTCGCGTGCCTGCAAGCGAAGCTCACGGAACTCGACGAAAAGAGCCACGCGCTGACCACGCTGCGTGCAGGGCTGCTGAATGCGCTGGACAAAGTCGGTAGCGATTGTGTCGAAGGACAAATCGCGTGGTGAGGCGCTGTTGGTGAAAGCGACAAGCCGCCTCAAGCAAGCGCGTCAATGGCCGCTTTTGCGACTGCCGCGCCACCGGTCGACAGGCGCGCTGCCGATCGGCGGTGCGTGATGACCCAGCAGCCCAGGCAGGTTCAATCGATTCCTTACGCCTTTTCGTGGTCCGGGGTCTGCTCTTCGAACAATTTGCGCGCGAGTGCTCGAGCGGCGTAACGCGCTTCTATGTCCGTTGCGAAATCCCTGTCGGTATCGTGTTTCTGGTAGGCGCCTGGCCCTTCCCCGATGCGGTGCAGGTGGACGATTCCGCGATAGCGCCCGGACATCGTCTTCATCACTCGAAGGCGTGCCACATGCGTGAGCGTTTTACACACTTCGTCGTCCACGGTGCTTTCCTTGCCAAGACCCGAGGTGAGACTTTCCGCAGCCGACCGCGCACGCTTGCTCATCCCTGCGAGATTCGCCTGCAGCAAATTTCGGCAAGGCAGTGCTTTCTCCGACTACGCGCAGATCTCAATGTTTGCGATGCATCCACCCCATGTGATGGGAATCCAACCACTGAGTCATTCCCTCGCCCGGATGTTCGCTCCGGTAACGGCGGGCCAGCGAGATTGCAACAACTGCAACCACAATAATGCCCACTATCCAACCGATCATTGACTGAGTCATGGCAGCCTCCTTGAGGAACGCACCATGACTGCATTTTAGTCGCCTGAGGGGAAGGGCTCTCAATTCCTGCACGCCATAGGCCTTGGGGGACGGAATCCTTGCAACATGCAGCGATTGTTGGTGGGGTCGAAGGCTGCTTTCGCGCTTCTCCAGGCGGACTTCGATTCGACCTTGTTGGTGGCGAAAGCCGGACGTCTAGCGCACGACATCACCGGGTGCGCCGTCAAAGCGGACGCGCGCGGCATGGATGTCGGCATAGCGACGGTCGGCCCAATCGATGAGGGCCGCCATCGGGTCCAGCAGGGATTGGCCCAGCGGGGAAAGGGCATATTCAACGCTCGGCGGCTTGGTCGGAAAGACCTGGCGGGTGATCAGTCCGTCGCGCTCCAAATCGCGGAGGGTCTGGGTGAGCATTCGCTTGGAGATGTCGCGGATTGCGCGGTGAAGCTCGCTGAAGCGCTGGGGTCGCGTCGCGAGGGTCATGATCATAAGAATGCTCCATTTGTCGCCGATGCAGTCGAGCACGTCGCGCACCGGGCAGTGCACGGGCCCTGCCGACTGGGCGTCGTCCGACCGGTATCGGCTGAAACGCTCGATCGCGCTTGCTGCGGAGTTCTGGACTGGCTACAAAGCGGACCGATTCCTACTGCCTTCTCGAAGATGCACAGGGAGTTTTTCGGTAACTCAGATGAGACTGGTGTCCGCCAGTAACGGCCGCCCCTCCAAAGGGCGAGCGTAGCTGTCCCGGCGCGGCCTTGTCAGATAACGCGCAGGTACTGCCGCATCATTGGTGCGACGTTTGCCGGTACGACAGTGGGTTGCGAGCTCACGTGACCGGTACGAAAGCGTTGGTTGCCGGCGATGCCGCACGTGCCACGATTGGTCTTGGCGCTTCTCTTCCGCATTTCCGCATGTAACGCAGCCACGCCGGATCTTTCCATTCGACCGGAGGTGACGATGCCACTCATCCCGGCGTTCCAAGATCCGCAAAACTGGTCATCTTTGCCCCACAGGCCCGCGCCAGCACCAAATCGTGACTCGAAAAAAAGACGGCGCGATCCACGGCCAACGTCTTGAACAGATCGACAAGAACGGCACGCGCGGCGGCATCGAGCCCGTTGCCCGGTTCGTCGGCGATCACGACGGCAGGCGCGCCGAGCGTCGTCGCCGTCAGGAACAGTTTCTTGCGCGTGCCGAGGGACATCTGCTCGAAACGCTTCTCCAGATGCGGTGCGAGCCCGAATCGATCCGCCAGTTCGAGCGTGCGGGTGTCGACGCGGGTCTTTTTGGCAGACGCGACGAGGTCGAGAAACTCACGACCGGTCTGGAATGGATACGTCATGCAATCGTCGGGCACGTACGCCAGCGAGGATTTCGCGTCGAGCGGCGCGGTACGCAGCGAATGGCCGTCGAGCCATACCTCGCCTTCGTCGGCGTCGATCGTGCCGGCAAGAATGCCGAGCAGGGTGGATTTGCCACTGCCGTTTTCGTCGCACAGCGCCACGCATCCGGCGCCGGATGCGTAATTGAGCCCTTTGAAGATGACGCGCTTGTCGTAGCGTTTGCCGAGATTTTCGAATCGGAGCATGGATCGGTTAATCAAACAAAAATGTGCCAGGTGAACGTGACCCAGACCACGGCCAACAGTATGCCAAGCAACACGGATTGTCGGGACGCGTAGCGTTGCGGCAGATACAGCAATGCGAGGAGTGGCGCCCCCGCGCTCACGAGTGCCGCCGCCGTCCACCATGACAGAACGCCGTGGATCACCAGCAACAGCGGCGCGATGGATGCGAACGGCAGCGCCAGCGCGACAACGGTCAGCCAGTCGGCTCGGCGCTTCGCAGAGGCCGCAATCGGCAGCGATTGCATGAAGTGGGACGCACGAAGGTGAGTCGCTCGCAAATCGCAATAGGTCGTCGCCGCGATCAATGCAATGGCGGCCTGCGTCATCAGCGTCAGGGGAACCGCACGTGTATCGAACCCCCAGATTCCGAGCAGGAAGCATGTAGCGGCCCCGACCGAGCCCATCATCAGGCAGCGTCCAAGCGTGCCTGCGGCACGATCCCGCACGATGCCGATTTGCAGCCTGGCCACTGGCGAAAGTCCATCCCGCACACCGGCGCGTACGGAACGCGCGACGCGACGCGAGAACGCGCCCGTCGTTCCCGACCGCGTGGCCGATGCCGGTGCGGCATGCGCAATCGCGAAAGCCGCGAGCAACAATGGCACGGCCAGCAACACGGGACGTAACGCCCCCTCGGCGTGAAAGCCGCCGACGAGGAACACATTGGCAACAAGCAACGCAATCGCGTTGCGCGTATTGCGCGACAGCGCAGTCAATTGCCATCCCAGCGTAATCAGGAATAGATCGAGAACGAACAGATAGTTGACCGCCTTCTGCGGCAGAAAGGCCAGCGCGACCGCGGCGGCAAGCACGGGCAGCAGCAGCGGCGTACTCGCGATGATCACGACGATGGCGTCGACGGCGCGACGGCGGCCGTCGGGGACAGGCAAAGACGCGAGGAAGGTCACGAACGGGCCACCGGTGATCGCGGTACGCTGCGCCAATACCCACAGCATGCCCACGGCTTCGAGCAGATGCACCCAGGCGAACCGCCATTCGACACCATGCGATGGCGCCAGTGCTTCGAGCACCGGAGCACCCAGAATCCGCGTCTGCGAAAACACCGGCATCGCCGGCAGCAAGAGCAGGACCGACAGGAACAGCGCCTGCCAATGCCTGCGCAGCAGGCTGGACGTCGTGAGCGCGTACCACCTCAATCGGCAAGACAACATCGTTTCCGGCTCCCTTTGACCGCGCAAACAGACCAGGCATCCTGCCACGTCGGTCGTCGCGCCACAACCTCCGAGGCGCACGACCCATCGCGCTCGGGTATGCTGCCTCGATACCGGCGCGGCGAACGAATCGAATGCGACAGCGATGCATCGGGCGCCCCCGCAATCGCATCGCACCCACTCGCCGCACCGGGCCGCTTTCAACTCCGGAACAGGGACTCGACATGGCAGAACTGGACAACGTGCTCTACGAGCGGATCGGCGCGCTGAGCGAGGCGGGCGATGCATTGGCGGAAGACGAGGACTACGAAGGCGCGCTGGCGAAATACCGGGAGGCATTCGACCTGCTTCCCGAACCCAAGACCCGTTGGGAGGCCGGAACCTGGTTGATGGCCGCCATCGGCGACGCGAATTTCCATCAAGCGGACTACGCGGCCGGACGCGACAATTTCGGTCACGCGATGCATTTCCCGAACGCGATCGGCAACCCGTTTCTGCACCTGAGGCTCGGCCAGTGCCAGTTCGAGCTCGGCAATCTCGACCGCGCGGCAGACGAGCTGATGCGCGCCTACATGGGCGGCGGGCCGGAGCTGTTCGAGGACGAGGACGACCAGTACCTGCGATTCCTGGCAACGCGGGCGGAAGGGATCAAGACGCCGTGACGAACGCTGTCCGTTCCGCCCTTCGGCCGGCGTCGCGGGGCGGATTCGACGCCCGCGCCGCGATGCCGGGCTTTTTTTGCCGCATGAGCGCGACCTGCCAATGAACCTGACCTTCCCCCTCGCTGCCCGGTCCGACGCCGAAACGCTGGTCGCCATCCGCATCGCCGCGATGCGCGACAGCCTCGAGCGCATCGGCCGTTTCGATCCGCAGCGTGCGCGCGAGCGGTTTCTCGCGTCGTTCGACCCGGCGCTATGCCGTTTCATCGAAGCCGATGGCGCGCGCGCGGGCTTTTACGTGGTTCGGCCACACGAAGATCACTGGCTGCTTGACCACCTTTACATCGTGCCCGAGCATCAGGGAAAGGGCATCGGCGCGGCCGTGATGCGCGAGATTTTTTCCGGGGCCGACGAGCAATGCGTGCCCGTTCGCGTCGGCGCGCTGCGCGGCAGCGATTCGAACCGCTTCTACGAACAGCACGGCTTCGTACGGACCGACGAAGCGGAGTGGGATATCTACTACGTGCGCAAACCGGGTTCGGCCACGGCGTAGATCGCGCGCCGCCGCGTGCCGTGGCATTGCATTCGATCGGCAGATCCAGACGAACGCATCGGTGTTTTCACGGATATGGAATGCGCGCCGCAAGCCGATGTCGCAGAGAGGGTGTGAATAATAGATCCGAGGCCAATTATGACGACATCTGCAACAAACGGAGCGAATGCGGTATCGCCTGAAACGACCGAGGCGGTGGCGGCATCCGGCGATGTGGATCGCGTACCGTCGATCCTGCTGGTGGACGACGAGCCGAGCGTGCTGTCGGCGCTCAGGCGCGTGTTCCGGCCGGCGGGCTACGACATCCGGACCGCCGACAGCGGCGAGGCTGCACTCGAGGTGCTGGCGTCGACCGAAGTCGACCTGATCGTGTCCGACATGCGGATGCCGGGCATGAGCGGCGCGGAATTTCTCGCCCGTGCTCGGGCACTGTACCCGGACACGATGCGCATCCTGCTGACCGGCTATGCGGAGATCGCGTCGGTCGTACAGGCCGTCAACGACGGCGGCGTGTATCGCTATCTGAACAAGCCGTGGGACGATCAGGACCTGCTGCTGACCATCGAGCAGGCGCTGGAGCAGCGGCGTTTGCGGCGCGAAGCGGCCCGGCTGGCCGCGCTGACGGAAGCGCAGAACGACGCGCTGCGCCGCTTCAACACGGAACTCGAAACGCAGGTTCGCGCGCGCACCGAGGAACTCGGCCAGACCGTGATGTTCCTCGAGGCGGCGCAACGCGACCTGAAAAGCAGCTTCACGGCGATGGTGCAGGTGTGCGCGAGCATGATCGAGTTGCGTTGCGGGGCCGCCGGCGGGCACGCGATGCGGGTCGGCGAGATTGCGCGCCGGCTCGCGCTGGCGTCGGAGATGAGCGAGCTGCACGCGCAGGACGTCTATTTCGCGGGGCTGCTGCACGGCATCGGCAAGTTGTCGCTGCCGGACGAATTGCTGCGCAAGCCGCTCGCGCGGATGACGACGGAAGAACACGGCCTGTTCCAGCAGCATCCGCTGCGCGCGCAGATGGTGCTGATGCCGGTCGCGCAATTGCACAAGGTCGCGTCGATCGTGCTGCACCAGTACGAACGATTCAACGGACGCGGCACGCCGGACGGGCTTGCCGGCGATTCGATCCCGCTCGGCTCGCGGATCGTGGCGATCGCGCGCGATTTCGAAGGGCTGCGCCACGGCGACATCGGCGTGCCGCATTCGGTCGAGCAGGCGCTCGAAGCGATGCGCTCGCAGTCAGGCGTGCGCTACGACCCGCGGATCGTCGACCGCCTGACCGAACTGATGCAGGACCCGGCGAGTCTCGGCATCGCGGCGTCCGTCGCGGAGGTCCGGTCCGCACAGCTGCGCGAAGGGATGCAGCTCGCCGACGATCTGCGCACGCATCGCGGCGTGCTGCTGATGACCAAGGGCAGCGTGATGTCGGCGCACCAGATCGAGCTCGTGCGCCGCTTCGAGACGCGGGAGGGGACGCCGTTCGACATCCTCGTGCTGGCCGGCCAGGCCGCGGCGACGCAGGCGCCCAACGCGGGCGCGCCGCCGGCCTGACATCGAAACAACGGCCTGACGGCCGCGGTGCGCGATCGGTCGCGTACCGCGGCAACGCACTCACATTGATTCGGGCGCTCGATCATGCACGGCACCTACAATCTCTCGCTCGTCCTGCTGTCGCTCGCGATCGCGACGCTGGCCTCCTATACGACCCTCGACCTGGCCGGGTTCATTTCGCTGCTCGACAATCCAAAGCTCAAGCGGGCATGGCTGGGCGGCGGCGCGGCCGCGATGGGAACCGGGATCTGGTCGATGCATTTCGTCGGCATGCTCGCGTTTTCGCTGCCGGTCCCGCTCGGCTATGCCCTGCCGGATACCGGCGCGTCGCTCGCGATTGCCGTGCTCGTGTCGTATTTCGCGCTGAACGTCGTCACGCGTGCGCGGCTGGGCTGGCGGCGACTGTGCGTGGGCGGCGCGCTGATGGGCGGCGGCATCGCCGGCATGCATTACGCGGGGATGGCCGCGATGCACATGCAGCCCGGCATTCGCTACGATGCCGCGCTGTTCGCGGCATCGATCGGCATTGCGGTGATCGCATCGACTGCCGCGCTATGGATTGCGCAGGCGCTGCGCGCGCAGCAGGCGCGCCATGCGACCGCACAGCGCGTCGGCGCGGCCGTCATCATGGGCATCGCCATTACCGGCATGCACTACACGGCGATGGCGGCCGCGCATTTCGCGCCGGACGCACGGTGCGGGGCCGCGAACGGGGTCGACGCGCCGTGGCTCGCGACGACGGTCGCGCTGTTTACGGTCGGGACGCTGGTCGTCACGCTGATGTTGAGCCGTTTCGATGCGCGCACAACCTTTCTGCGCGGAATGGCCGACACGCTGGAGCGGCGCGTGCGGGCGCGAACCGCGGAACTCGAACGTGCGTTGCACCGCTACGAACAGACGACGGCGATGCTGCAGCGCACGCGCGAGAACATGGCGACCGAGATCGATGAACGCAAGGCCGCGCAGGCACGGCTCGAACAGGAGAAGGAGGAGCAGCGGCGGCTGTTGCAGGCGCTCGAGGAAACGCACGAGCAGTTGCTGCAGTCGGAAAAGCTCGCGTCGATCGGTCAGCTCGCGGCGGGTGTCGCGCACGAGATCAACAATCCGATCGGGTTCGTCAGCGCGAACCTCAATACCCTGAAGACGTGGGTGCGCAGTCTGCTCGACGTGGTCGCGGCGCATGAAGCCGCGCTGCCGCAGCTCGAACCCGCCGCCCGCGACGCGCTGACGGCCGTGGGCCGCGCGGCGGACCTGGACTACGTGCGCGGCGAGATCGCGACGCTGATCGACGAATCGATCGAGGGGGCGCAGCGCGTGCGGCGCATCGTGCAGGACCTGCGCGATTTCTCGCGTCCGGCCAGCGGCGAGTGGAGCGTGGTCGATCTGCGCGCGGGCCTCGAGAGCACGCTCAACGTCGTCCACAACGAACTCAAGTACAAGGCCGAAATCGTGCGCGATTACGGCGACGTGCCGCAGGTCGAATGCCTGCCGTCGCAGTTGAACCAGGTATTCATGAACCTGCTGGTGAACGCGGCGCAGGCGATTCCCGAGCGCGGCGTGATCACGATCCGCACGTCGAGCGACGGCGAACAGGTGTCGGTCGCGATCAGCGACACCGGAGCGGGCATGACGCCCGACGTCGTCCGGCGGATCTTCGATCCGTTCTTCACCACGAAGCCGGTCGGGCAGGGAACGGGGCTCGGATTGTCGGTGTCGCATGGCATCGTCGAGCGCCATCGCGGCGCAATCGACGTGACGAGCACGCCCGGGCGCGGCACGACTTTCTGCGTGCGTTTGCCGATCCGGCGGGCCGGCAGCAACGCGAACGTGGCGGCGCTGGCACAACGGGCATGATGACGTGACGGCGGCCGCCCGCAACAGGCCGTCGCAGGTTTCGCGCGTCATCGCGGCCGCTTGCGGCGCTGACGGCGAAAGAAATGCCAGAACATCGCGCTGGCGTCCGGTCCGGTGGCGGAATGGAACGGCTCGCGCGGATCGCCGCCGCTCCATGCGTGCGGCAGCCGGCGAACGATGCAGACCCTGACGACGAGTCGTCCGCCCTTCAGATAGTCGGTGTAGTCCGCATCGTCGCGGGCGTAGGTGCGTTGTTCGCCGACGCGTATTGCACCCTGTTCGTCGATGAGCCGATTGAGCCGCGCGAACTCGATGCCGAGTTGCGTCGCATTGTGTTCGGCCACCACCGTATCGAGTTCGCCATGCACGACGAGTGCAGGCATGCCGGGATAAGCCGGGATATCGACGCATTCGTCGATCACGCGGACCGGGTCGTCGCGGAGGCCGCGACGCATCAGGCTCATCGCCGCCATCGTCGACAGCGGCGGCGCGATGGCCGGCCCGGAGTGCAGGCCGACGGCCGCGAAGCGGTCGGGATACCGTATCGCCAGCCCGGTGGCCAGCCCGGCGCCGGCGGAAATGCCGGCCAGATAAATACGGTCGGGATCGAACCCGTACTGCCGCGCGATCGCGTCGACCAGCGACGCGACCGCCGGCGCTTCGGACTGTGTCGCGTCGCCATGCCAGTTCCAGCAGCGATGCGCATGAGCGGTCTTGGCCTGCTCGGGAAACAGCACGGCAAACCCCGATCGTTCCGCGAGACGGCAAATACGCGTGCCCGCGGCAAACGATTCGGCGGTCTGCTTGCAGCCGTGCAGCATGACGAGGACGGGCATGCCCGTGGTCGTCGCCGGCGCGGCCGGAAGATACAGCGCGTACGCAAGATGGTTCACGAAGCGGCCGGCGCCCGGGCGGGCGGAATGAAACGAGCGAAGCCAGGTGCCGGGGGCGTTGTCCGACGATGCGCGGGCGGCATGCGCGGTGCTCGCGCGTTTGGCGGTCCGTGTGTGGGTGGCCGGTTTGACGGCCGGTTTGATCGCCGGTTTGGTGGTCCGCTTGGTGGCTGGGCCCGGCCTGGCGGCCCGCTTCTTCGGGCGCGCGCCGGTCGCGACAGAAAACAGCTCAAGATGCCGCAACCAGATGCTGGATTTTTTCCTGGGCATATGCAGTCTCGTGCCGGCGGTCGTGGCAGGAAGCGGCAGCCGAATCCGCCGTCGGGTGAAAGTCGAATGAGCGCAGAGCAAGGTTCGTGCTGCCGGAAACATGCGCATCGGGGCCGGTCGGGCATGGCCGGCGAGCGAGCGCTCGGCTGACCGGATGCAGTGGAAAGCGGCATCCTGCGGCACGGTCGCGATTGGCATCGGCCATCGGCAATGCTAGCAGGGCGGTGTGACGCGCTTGCGAATCGAAGACCGCTTCGACCCTGTCGCGCCGGTGCCTATCGCCGATCCAGCAGTGTATCGCGCAACACGCTGAACGCCGCGCCCGGCAGCTCATGCAGGAGCTCGACCACGCTGCTGACCGGATAGAACGCCTCGACCGAATCGTCGAGGATCCCGACACCGATCAGTTCGACGCGTTGCTCGCGCAGCGCATCGAAGCGCGCGCGCAGGTCGGTGCGCAGGATCGCCGGGTTGCCCCGTCGCCGGTGACCGGATAGCCGTCCGACAGCGCCATCAGGATCCGCCGGCGCGCCCGCTTCGACAGCAACCGTTGTGCAGCTTCGCGTCGAGGTTGTCCGCATCGACGGTCGTATCGACCGACGTGCTGCCGTCGGGCCGGTGATGCTGGATGCGGTACATGTGCGCGCGTTCGGAGCGGCTGACGATCCATTGTCCGGCGGACGGGTCCGCCGGTTCCAGATAGACGCCAAGTACCGACGGGGCTGGGGGTGGAGTGTCAGCGGGTGCGTTTATGGTGGCGGGCAGGAGTGGGCGGAGCGATCGCCGGCGAAGACGGGCGGGCGGCCGGCGCGGCCTGAAAGGCGCCAAGGGATTCGTGGCCGCCCGGGGCGCGCTGCTACCGACGCATCGTGGGTACTGTATCTCATCGCGCCGGCGTGCGGTCCGGCCGAGGGCGGGAGGTGGACGCGTGAACCTGTCGATGCCGCGCTGCGGCGACGCGTCGGCCGACGCGTCCTCTGCCGGCAGGCTGGGTCGTCGTCGCGACGGAGGGCGCGTCGCGCCCCGCCGGTCCGATCGAGAAACCGGCTGACGCGTTACCTGGCCAGCGTCGGCTGCGCGACGTCGCTGCTACCGATCGACGAACCCGGCTGCTGCGCCGCATCGTGCACGGCCGGCAGCGCGACCCGCACATAAAGAAACGCGCGCCGCTCGCGATCGGGCAGCACCTGCGGCCCGTAGCTGATGGCGACCGCGCCGTCCCTGATCTCGCCGGCCTGCGCGAACCGCCACGCGCGGGGATCGCTGTCGAGCAGGAATTCGGCGCGTGCATACGCGTGCGGCTCGAACAGCTCGGGAATCGCCACCGGGCGTCCGTCGAGCTTGTCGAGCAACGCTTCGACCACGTTGAAGCCATAGCCGTCGCGCACGATGTCGCAGATGAAGCTGCCCGCGATGCGCGGATTCAGTTCGATCACGTGCGGTACGCCGTCGTGCACGATGCAGTCAAGATGCACGGGCCCCCAAGTGAGCCCGGCGGCCGCGGCCGCGCGCGTGCCGACGTCGATCAGCGCGCGCAGCGTGCCGGCATCGAGGTCGAGTTCGGACGTATAGCCGCGTTCGAGAAAGCCGGCGCCGTGCCGCTTCAGCTTGCGCAGCGCGCCGACATAGCGGCCGTCGAAATACTCGACGCAGTATTCGCTGCCGCTCAGGAATTCCTCGATGACGACGCGCTCCGTTGCGAGCGACGGCGCATCGGGTTGCGCGGCGGCGAGCGCGTCGAGCTGCGCGCGGACTTCGGCGATGTCCTCGCAGCGGCGCACGCCGTCGCTCGCCGATCCTTCCGACGGCTTGACGACGACCGGAAAGCGCAGCGGGGCGGCCGCGGCCACGAGCGCCGCC
Organism: Burkholderia catarinensis; assembly: GCF_001883705.2. Taxonomy (GTDB): domain Bacteria; phylum Pseudomonadota; class Gammaproteobacteria; order Burkholderiales; family Burkholderiaceae; genus Burkholderia; species Burkholderia catarinensis. The sequence goes on along the minus strand of NZ_MDEQ02000008.1, from coordinate 156,357 downwards.
GGCGCGGCCAGCGTGCCCGTGACGAACTGCGCGGCCGGGATGCCGTGCGCGGCGAGCAGCGTCTTCTGGTTCGACTTCGACACCGCGTGCGCGACGTGGCGCGCATCGGGGCCGGGCAGGCCGAGCGCGTCGGCGACCCACGCGGCGGTGCGCGCATAGGTGTCGTGCGCGGTCGTCACGCGCAGCGTGTCGATTTCGTCCGGAAAACGCGCGCGCAGCCAGCCGGCGAGCTGGCCGGCGTCGGGCGCGAGGTTGACCGTCTCGACGTCGTCGGGAAACACGCCGTCGAGACGATGGCCGGGCGCGGTGATGACGGTCACGGCCACCTGGCGCGCGAGTGCGGCGCGCACCAGCGCGAGGCTGCTGCCGGTAGCGCGGGCGCCGATCACGATGAGTCGCTTCATGCTGGATCCTTGATCGAGGACGGGAGAGCGGTGCGCGGCTAGCGCGCGCGCCGGCGCAGGCGTTGCGCTTCGAGGCGCGGCAGCAGATGCTGGACGACGCGCGGCAGCGTATAGATCGGCAACTGCGCGCACGTGAACACGAGCGCCATGGTCGGCGTCGCGGCGAGCCCGAGCGCGGCCCACATCAGGCCGACGTTGCGATTGGCGACGATCAGCGCGACGTTGAGCCGCGTGCGGACGTCGCCGGGCGTGAGCCCGTACGCGATGACCTGGAAGCCGGCGTTGACCGCGAACGCGAGCGCGATCGCGGTCAATGCGCGGTGCGGCGCATCGATGATCGATTGCTGCATGCCGGCCATCGTGCCGAGCGCGAACACCAGCAGCGCCGCGACGACGATCGCGTCGATCAGCGTTGCATGGCGGTCGAGCCGCGAACCGGCAAACCGCCGCACGAGCAGCGCGACGCCCTCGGCGCTGCCGATCAGCAGCGCGAGCCGCAACGCCAGACTCGCGGGCGAGATCGACACGGCAGCATCGTGGCTGAACCAGGCCGTCAAGAGCGGCGCGGTGAGCGGCACGAACGCCATCGACGCCAGGGTCGCGACGAGCGCGACGCTGGCGTCGAGCGACAGCATCCGTGCGATCGTCGACGTGCCGCTCGACGGCGGCGCGCAGTACGCGATCACCAGCGCGACGACCCAGTCGTACGGCAGGCCGGCGAGCCGCGCGGCGATGCCGAGCGCGACCGGGCACGCGATCATCGTCAGGGCGGGCAGCAGCAGCGACACGGCCGGCCGCCGCGCGACCGCGCGCACGGCGCTGGGCTCGACGCGCAGCAGCGTGCCGAGCACGAACAGGAACACGGTGACGGGCATCAGCGGCCGCGCGAGGGCCGCGAGCGGCGGCACCAGCAGCCCGAGGCCGACGCCGCACGCGAGTACGGTCGGGCCGCGCCGCACCAGCGCGGCGATCAGTGCGCGCATGGGCGGGCCTCGGGCCGGCGGCGAACGGGGGTGAAGCCGGGGCAGACAGCGGATGGCATGCGGATTCCTCGGAAAGGGGCCGGCCGGCACGGAATATCCGTCAGGCTAATCCCGATTATTGGCGAAGTAAAATGATATAAACTGAATCGGTAACAAGAGAAAGTGATATGAACATACCTCTGCTCGAAACCTTCCGGGCCGTCGTGCAGGAAGGCAGCGCGCTGCGCGCGGCCGAACGGCTCGGCTGCACGCAGTCGAACGTCACGGCGCGGCTCCGCCAGCTCGAAGAGTCGCTCGACGCGCCGCTGTTCGACCGGCACGGCAAGCGGCTGGTGCTGAACGCCGCCGGGCGCCGGCTGATCCCGTATTGCGACCGCATCCTGCGTCTCGTCGACGAAGCGACGCAGGTGGTGCGCGAGACGCCGGTCGCGCGCAGCTTCCGGCTCGGTTCGATGGAAAGTACGGCGGCCACGCGGCTGCCGGCGCTCGCCGCCGCGTTGAAGGAGCGCGACCCGGCGCTCGGTCTCGCGGTGCAGATCGGCAGCGAGCCCGATTTGTCCGACGCGCTGCTGCGCGGCCGGATCGATGCCGCGCTCACCGCGCGCGCGGTCGTCCGGCCCGGGCTGCGCTACGAGCCCGCGTTCGCCGAGGACATGGTGCTGGTGAGCGCGGCCACGGTCACGCGCCGGCAGGTGCTGGCCGACAACGCGGTGCGGTTGCTGGCGTTTCACGACGGCTGCCCGTATCGCGCGTTCGCGGAGCATTGGCTGAAGGCGCGCGGCGTCGCGATCGAGTCGGTGGCGTCGTTCGGCACGTTCGGCGCGATCCTCGGCTGCGTGGCGGCCGGCATGGGCGTCGCGATCCTGCCGAAGCGGATCACGGCCGAGCACGTGGCGCGCAAGGAACTGCGCGCGCATGCGTTCGACGACCTCGACAGCGTGACGACCTATCTCGTCACACCCGACGAAGCGCCCGCGCTGCCCGAACTCGAAATGTTGCGCGCGGTGCTGGGCCGACAGGCGGGCGCGCTGCTCGCGCGCTAGCGACGCAGTGCGTTGCCCGTCAGGCCAGGGCCCGTTCCCGCAAATAACGGGCTTGCGCTGGTTCCCAGAAGGGCCCAGCGCAAGGAATGCGACGAAGCGATTAGCGGGAACAGGCCCTAGGCCGGCGCGACCGCGCGTTCGTCAGCGAAGAAATCGGCTTCGATTTCGCGAATCCGCCGGCAATCCTCGAGCAGCCGCTCGAACGTCGGGCTGTACAGGCCGACCGTACCGAGCGCCGTCTGCAGGTCGGTGGTCACGCGCAGCGTGTCGCCCACCCTGGCCCATTGCTTGAGCCCGACGAACGATGGCAGCGACTGGATCGCCTGCCACGTGAAGTCCTGCCGGAGCACGCCGTTGCGCGACGACAGCAGCAGCACGTGCCCGCAGTAGCCGCGAAAATCCGCCGGCGCGGCGGCGTCGCCGAACAGCCGCTCCGGATGCAGCACGGCTTCGACGGCGGCCGACACGTGATTCTCGCCGCTGACCGCGCTCGTCAGCCGCGGATCGAGGCTGCCGTGCAGCCGCGCGTTCAGCTCGACGATCGTCGGGCCGTCGGCCGTATCGAACAGTTCGAGATGGGTCGGCCCGAAGCGCACGTCGAGCGCATCGAGCACGGCGGCCGCGTAGTCGAGCAGCGGCGTGTAGCGCGGGTCGGCATGATTCAGCACCAGCATCTTGTCGAGGCGCGGCGCGTGCGTGCGGTCGCGGTGCACTTCCCACAGGCTGACCACCCGATGACGACCCTCGAACGACACCGAATCGACGATGTATTCCTGCCCCTCGGAATAGCTCTGGATCACGATGTCGTCGTTCGGTTGGTTGTACAGCGAACGGGTGGCCAGCACGTCGCGCGCGGCGTCCTCGACCTGCGCGAGCGTCCGGCAGATCTTCACGCCGGCCACGCCCGCGCTGCGCGCCGGCTTCACCACGAGCGGCAGCGTGCCGCGCGCGCGCGCCCATTCGAGCGCCGCGTCGACCGACGTGCTGTGGAAGTGCGCCGGCGCACGCAGGCCGGCCTGGCGGATGCGCTCGTTCATCGCGAACTTGTCGCGCCGCGCGGCCGACGTCGCGAGCGGATTGCGATACGGCACGTCGAGCCGCTCGGCCAGCGTGTCGGCCAGCTCCAGCGCCGCATCGAGGCCGTGCAGCACCGCGCCGATCCGCAGGTCGGCGAGTTGTGCGAGCGTCGCGTCGATGTCGCCGCGATGCTGGACCTGGCGGATGTAGTCGGACGGGACGAACTGGTTCCGGTAGATTTCCGGCAGGTCGGGGTTGCTGATCACGTGTGCGCAACGGATGCCGTATGCACGAAACGCGGGCGCCAGGTAGGCGGCTGTCGACGCGCCGTCGACGATCAGGACGGTATCGATGAAGCGATGCTGCATGGATTCCTCGCTCGGCTGGGGGATCGGTTGAAGGGGCGCGGGCGGCATGGGCTCAGGCCCGCGTGCCGGTATCGGGCGCATCGCCGGGCCAGCGCGCGGCCAGCACGATGCAGACGGCGACGAGCACGGCCGCGACGGCGAACCCGCGCGCCGCGCCGGCCACGATCGCCGCGCCCTGGCCCGCGACCAGCGCGCCGAGTGCCGCGACGCCGATGGCGGCGCCTACCTGGCGCGCGGTATTGAGGATTGCCGACGCGGTGGCCGAGCGGCCGGCCTCGACACTGCCGAGCAGCGTCGACGTCAGCGCCGGAATCGCGATGCCGCCGCCGATTGCCATCGCCGCGAGCCCCGGCGCCAGCAGCGCATACGGCGTGTGCGCGCCGAGCGTTCGCCATAGCCACACGTAGCCCGCGAGCGACACGGCGAGGCCGGCGATGACGGTCGCGCGGAACCCGTACCGGACGGCGAGCCGCGCACTCGCGAGGTTGGCGAGCATGATGATCGTCAGCGGCGCGAGCGCGAGCCCCGATTCGGTCGCCGTGAAGCCGCGCGCGCTCTGGAAATAGAGGCTGAGCGAGAAGATCAGCCCGTAGAACGCGGCATTCGTGACCGCGCCGATCGCGAGCAAGCCCGGCACGCGCGCGATCCGGAAGAACGCGAGCTGCAGCATCGGTGCGGCCACGCGCCGCTCGATCGCGACGAACAGCGCGCCGAGCACGACCGACGCGGCCAGCGCGCCGGCCGCATACGGGTCGCCCGGCCCCTGCGCGCCGGCCCGGATGATCCCGCCGGTCAGCAGCCCGAGCACGAGCACCGCGACGATCTGGCCGGCCGGATCGAACAGCCGCGTGCGCGCGGCGGCCGAATCCCGCACGTGGCGCAGCGTGAGCCACAGCCCGGCTGCGCAGATCGGCAGGTTGATGAAGAAGATCGCGCGCCAGCCGAGCGAATCGATCAGCAGCCCGCCGAGCGTCGGCCCGGCCGCGCTGATCGCTCCGCCCGTCGCGCTCCACCACGCGACGGCTTTCACGCGCGCGGCGGCGTCGTTCGCGCAAGCGTGCGTGATGAGTGCGAGCGACGTGGGCAGGATCATCGCGGCGCCGACGCCCTGCGCGACCCGCGCGGCGATCAGTGCGGCCAGCGACGGCGTGAGCGCGCAGCCGAGCGACGCCAGCAGGAACAGCGCGAGGCCGTATGCGAACAGCCGGCGGCTGCCGAAGCGGTCGGCCAGCGTGCCGGACGTCAGCAGCAGCGCGGCGAACGACAGCGTGTACGCATCGACGATCCATTGCAGCCCGTGGACGCTCGATCCGAATGAGCGGCCGAGGCTCGGAATCGCGACGTTGACGACGGTCACGTCGAGCTGGACGATCGCGAAGCCGAGGCTCGCGGCCGCGACGGTCGGGAAGATGGCGCGTAGCGACGTGCGGTGCGGCGGCGTGGCGGCGAGCGCGCTGTCGAGTGCCGGAGCACGATCGCTCATCGCGGTTCCCCGGCTGCGTAGTTCGGGCGGCGGCACGCCGGCAACGGCGCGTCGCATCCCGGGTATTCGAAGGAGCAGCGCGGCAGGCGGAATCGGTTCATCTGGCGGGTTCCCGTATGGCGGATGGAGGGAGCCGGCTGCCGGTCAAGGGCAAAGGCCAGCCGCATCGTCGAATCCGACAGAAAACTAGCATCGACCCGCTAGCGAATACAAATAATAAGCAGCGCTTTTTTAACAAGCATTCGTGTTAAAGACCGGCGCGATCGGCGGCGTCTGACGCCCGCCACGTTGCTGAACTTATATCGATAATTTTTGTTTGCAATCGACTTAATATCATTTCGTAATGCAATGAGGGTCTCCTAGTCTTGTCGAGCGCTTCGCACCGAGGACGGCAAAGCGCGGCGGCGATGCATGCCGCTCTTCGACCCAGAATCTTTATACGAGAGACCTATGACCTATCTCGCAGATGAACGCATCGTCTTGACGGCAGTGGAATCCGGTCACATCCGGCGGACGCTCGGCGCGCTGGCCTACGACCCGGCCGGCGGCGCCGGCTACATCAGTGCGGTGCGCAAGCTCGCCTACAACGCGTTTCCCGACCGGATCGTCGACGCATTCGATCGCGCGAAGGCGCCGACCGCGGATGCGCACGGCTCGATCGAGATCGACAACCTGCCGATCGACGACGACGTGAAGGGCAGCCCGAGGTTCGAGGAAACCGGCCGCTCGTTCAAGGCCGGCGTGCTGAGCGAGAACGTGCTGGTCGCGTTGAGCACGCTGGCCGGCGAGCCGTATTCGATCGCGCACGAAGGCCGCGAGCTCGTGAACAACCTCACGCCGCACAAGACGACCGCACGCGAATACACGGGCCTCGGCTCCGAAGTCGAGCTCGATTTCCATATCGAGAACGCCGCGCAGGCGCACATGCCCGAAGGCGACACGTCGCCGTTCGCATTGCTGCTGCTCGGCGTGCGCAGCGAAGCCGGCGGCGGCCCGTACACACGGCTCGCCGATGCGCGCCGCGCGCTGCAGCTGCTGTCTCCGGACGATATCGCCCAGCTCTACGGCGAGCACTACATCATTCGTGTGCCGTACCGGTGGCGCGGCGCCGCGCCGACGCCGCGCGACAACACCGACCTGAGCGCCGTGCTGTCGGGGCCGCTCGACGCGCCGCGCGTGACGGTCGCGTTCTATCCGGACATGGTGCTGGCGGTCAACACGCGTGCGCAGGAAGCGCTGGCCAACCTGTATCGCGCGGTGCGCGAGGTGTCGTTCGGCGTCCAGGTGTCGCCGGGCAAGCTGGTGCTGATCAACAACCACTTCACGCTGCATTCGCGCGACCGCTTCGATCCGCAATACGACGAGAACGACCGTGCATTCCGCTGGGTGCAGCGCGTGTTCGTCGCGCGCAGCCTGTGGAATTTCCGTGCGTTCACGCCGCTGCAGGCGCGCGTCTTCGATCCGAAAGCGCTGTATGCGGGCGAATCGCAAGCGAAGCGCCCGTCGCCGGTCGCGCAGCCGGTGCCTCAGCGCGCGGCCGCGGCCGAACTCGAGGCGACGCCCGCTTGAAAGGGCCGGAAACGCAGGGCGGGGCGGGGACATCCGCCGAAAATCGTTCAACCCCCGCTCGAGTTCGCCTCATGCCTCATCGAACAAGAAGGAATACTTAGCATATGAGAAGAACAGCTTTTCCCGTTGCGCGCATGGTTTGCGTGCTGGCCGCCGTGCTGATCGGCGGCAGCGTCGCCGCGCAGGCCGCGCCGTTCGACCTGAGCCCCGAGCAGCCCGGCCGGCAGCGCGGCACCGCGAACCCGGCGGTCGAGCACGCGTTGCCGGGCGGCTTCAGGTTTGCCGAAGCGAACACGCTGACGATCGGCATCGCGCCGAACCTGCCGCCGCTCAGCACCTATGCGACCGATGCGCGAACGGTGGTCGGCTTCGATCCCGATCTCGCGCAGCTGATCGCGGACAGCGTCGGCCGCAAGCTGAAGATCGTGCCGCTCGCGTGGGCCGACTGGCCGCTCGCGCTGCAGTCCGGCAAGGTCGACGCGGTGATCTCGAACGTGACGGTCACCGAGCAGCGCAAGGAGAAGTTCGACTTCTCGACCTACCGGCGGGATCAGCTCGGCTTCTACGTGAAGACCGGCAGCCGGATTGCCGCGATCCGCGAGCCGAAGGACGTCGCCGGGCTGCGCGTCGTGACCGACTCGGGCACGAACCAGGAGAAGATCCTGCTCGAATGGAACCGGCAGAACGTCGCGCGCGGCCTCGCGCCGGTCGAGATCCAGTATTACGCGGATGCGGCGGAGCGCTGGGTCGCGCTGCAGTCGGGCCGCGTCGACACGATCTTCAGCGTGAATTCGATGCTCGCGTACCAGGCGTCGCTGCGCGGCGATGCGAAGCTGATCGGCGCCGTGAGCGGCGGCTGGCCGCGCACCGCGGACATCGCGATCACGACGCGCAAGGGCAGCGGCCTCGCCGATCCGCTGACGGTCGCGATCAATGCGCTGATCGCGAACGGCGGCTACCGGAAGGCGCTCGGCCGCTGGAGTCTCGACGCCGAGGCGATCGACAAGTCGCAGACCAATCCGCCGGGGCTGCCGCGCACGTGAGTGCCGCACGCGGCGACGCTCACGTGATCGGCCACTGCAGGATGACGATCCCGTCGTTGTAGTCGCTGTCGGCGTCGTCCTCGGACCCGAGCCAGCCGAGCCAGACCGTGTCGCCGGCGGATAGCGGCGCGAGCCGCGCATCGGTCGCGGACTTCCTGCCGTTGGCCGACGCGTCGATCCGGATCTTGCCGCCCTGCGAGTTCAGCGTGAACAGCCTGATTATTTGCAGGGAGGGAGAAAAGGGGAGGCGCCGCTTACCGGTAGGTCCAGAGCCGATGCAGCACGAACGTGGTCGGCGGAATCAGCAGCGCGATCGCGACGATGCTCATTCCGCGCGACATGTCGAGCGCAACGGCAGCGCGCGCGAGCAGCAGCGTTTCGACGAAGCCGGCCAGCGTGACCGCGAGAAAGCGCACCGCGTTGCGCGTGCGCACCGCCGACGAAAAGCTCCACAGCGTATTCGCGAGATACGAGAACGCCGTGGCGCACAGGAACGCGATTGCGTTCGCGGCCACCAGCGTCGCATCGAACTGCGCGAACAGCGCCGCTGCGACCAGCACGTGGATCGCGGTTGAGCAGAGCCCCGACACGCCGAATCGCACGAGCTTCGTGCGTTCGGCATAAAGCAGGCCGATCATGGCCGTCCGCCCACGTCAGCGTGTGCCGAGCCGTGCGCGGGGCGGCTGCGCGCGCCGGCGTGCGATCTGGCGGCGCGCGTCGCGCGAAACCGGGAATTCGATCACCTTGGCGTGCGTCTGGTAGCGGCGGCGGATCAGGTAGACGGGCCGTTGCTTCGATTCGTCGTAGATCCGCCCGACGTATTCGCCGACGACGCCGATCCCGATCAGCTCGATGCCGCCGATGAACAGCGTGACCGAGATCAGCGACGCGTAACCGAGCACGGGATTGCCGAACAGCAGCGTGCGCAAGATGATGAACGCGCCGTACAGGAACGCGAGCGCGGCGATGCCGACGCCGATGTAGGTCCAGCTGCGCAGCGGCACGGTGCTGAAGCTGGTGATCCCTTCCAGCGCGAAATTCCACAGCTTCCAGCCGGAGAACTTCGAGTGCCCGGCGCTGCGCGCATCGCGCTGGTATTCGATGATCACGGTCTGGTAGCCGACCCACGCGAACAGCCCCTTCATGAAGCGGTGCCGCTCGGGCAGGCTGCGCAGCGCGTTCACGACCTTGCGGTCCATCAACCGGAAATCGCCGACGTTCTCGGGCAGCTTCACGTCCGACAGGATGTTGTGCACGCGGTAGTAGATCGCGGCGGCCGTGCGCTTCGCGTACGAATCGCACGCGCGGTTGCTGCGCTTCGCGGCCACGACTTCCGCACCGTCGCGCCAGTGTTCGATCATCACCGGAATCAGGCTCGGCGGATCCTGCAGGTCGGCGTCGAGCGGGATCACCGCGTCGCCGGAGGCTTCGTCGAGGCCGGCCGTCAGCGCGGCTTCCTTGCCGAAGTTGCGGGTGAGATCGATGACGCGCACGCGCCGTTCGCCGGCGCTGATCCGGATCAGGCGTTCGAGCGTGTCGTCGCGGCTGCCGTCGTTCACGCAGACGATCTCGAAGCGGATCGAATCGATGGCCGTCAGCAACGGAATCACGACGTCGAAGAAGCGCTCGACGGCCTCGCCCTCGTTATAGAACGGCACGACCAGCGAGACGAGCGGCGTATAGAGTGGTTCCCGCATGATGATTCCCCTTGTGATGTCGCTTCACCGGCCGGCGCGAATGATCGGGCGGCCGGTGCGGCGCAATCCGTACGCCGGGCGGTGGTGCGTTCTGACCGGATGCGCGAACCCGGTGTCGGTCGATTGGTCGCGCGCGTCCGGCATCGACGGCACGTCGTGTCTTTCCTGCGCGATCCGGCCGACGAGCAGCCCGAGCGACGCCAGCGTGACGAGCGGCATGAACTGGAACGACAGATGCGGCACGACCGCGAGGCCCGCGATCGGCATCAGCCACAGCAGCATCAGCCATTCGCGATCGAAGCGCCGCCAGCCGCGGGTCCATGCATAGCGTGCGTACCACGCGATCACGAGGCCGTACCACGTCAGGTCGTAGTCGTACAGATAAGGGCTGACGAGCAGGCATGCGCAGGCGAGGGTCGCGGCGCGCAGCGCGTAGGAACACGCGCCGCGCCATGCATAGGCGACGGCGATCGCGGCGGTCGCGGCCGACAGCAGTTGCAGGCCGCTCGCCACGATTGCGGGCCAGCCGGCCATCGTCGCGAGCGCGAACACGGTCGGCATCCGCGCGAGCTTGGCATGACCGGCGCCGACGATCTGGTAGACATCGTGCATCTCGTGTGCGAACGCGATCCACGAGTCGATGCCGAACGCGAGCGTGGCGAGCGCGACGCAGCCGGCAATCGTCGCGGCCCACGCGGCCATCGCGCGCCACTGGCCGGCACAGAGCAGCGCGAGCGGGAACAGTATGGCAATCTGGGGCTTCATCATAAGCATGCCGAAGCAGATTCCGGCCCAGACGGGGCGTCGATTCAGCAGCAGCAGGCCGAGACCGGCGAGCGTCGCGGTAAACAGGCTGGTTTGCCCGACGACGAGGGTAACGAATGCGGCGGGGAAGGCCAGGGCGCACAGCCACGCGGTGCCGCGCCGCACGGTCGAATGGATGACGACCGCGAACAGCACGTACGTGACCCCGAGCCAGAGCACGACCACCAGCGTGTACGGAAGCCAGCCGAGCGGCAAAACCAGCAACAGCATGCTGGGCGGATAGAGCCACAGCAGCGCGCCGTCGTTGATATTCATCGTCGGAACGGCGAGTTGCTGGATCGCAAACAACGCGTGGAAATGCCAGACGTCGGCGGCACGCCCGTGCGCGGCGAGCCATGCCGCGCTCCAGATCGCCGAGAAATCCTGCGACAGCGGGACCGGCGCGACAGCATGCGGCAAGTACATCCGGGCAATGTAGATGCCGATGAACAGCAGTTCGGTCAGCAACACCCCGCCGGCATAGACGCGCACACGCTGGCGATTGAACCAGTGCGGGAACCGGCGCGGGCCGGCGATCGGGAGTTCCGGATGCGCGTCCATGACAGGGTGCGCGTGGCGAATGGAAAGGGGCGTTTTCATCGCGATTCCCCGGGCGCGCGCCGCGCCGCGCGGCGAACGACGACGAACAGCACGGCAAGCAGCACGATCGGACCGATCTGCGGCAGCTTCATCAACCGGTTCAGCATCTCGAAGATCGGCAGCAGCCAGGCGAGCACGAGGATGCCCTGGTCGCCGGGCAGCCAGCCTTCATCGAGACCATAGGCGATCAGGCAGAAGATCGCGATGCCGAGCCATGTCAGTTCGTAGTGCCACAGATACGGCGTGGTCAGCAGGGTGGCGACCGACAGTGCCGCGCCGCGCAAGCGCATGTCCGGCGTGCGGCGCCAGACGTCGATGGCCGCTACGATCGCGAGCAGCGCGATCGCGGCCTGCGAGGCCAGCGCGACCGGCACCGACACGCCTGCGAGCCGCAGCGCGGCGAACGGCGTCGGCGAAGCCAGCCAGTACGACGGGAGCATGAAATGCTGGGCACGCACCGTCGACACGGCCTCGCCCAGCCCATGCAGCGCGCCGGTACCGGTCAGCGCGATCCCGGCCGCGGCGAACAGCGTCGCGCTGATTGCCGCTGCCCCGAACGCGCGCCACGCACGCGCCGCGATCAGCACGAACGGGAACACCACGGCCAGTTGCGGCTTGATCGCGAGCAGCCCGATCAACACGCCGGCCGCGACCGGGCGCTTGCCGAGCAGATGCAGCGCAAGCGCGGCGAGGCCGGCGGTCAGGATGCTGTTCTGGCCGAACAGTGCGGACATGCACACCGCCGAATACGCGACGACGACGAGCGCCGCGGCGCGCGGCACGGGAAGATGCGCGCGCAATCCCGACAACCGCGAGACAGCGAACGCGTAGCATAAAAGACTGCCCGCGGAAAAGAGGAAGTAAGCGGGCAGGAAAGGCACAAGGGCAACCGGCGCGATGAACAGCAGCATCGTCGGCGGATAGAGCCAGGGAAGCGGCCGGTTTTGCAGATACGCACCGAAGTGCGCGGACTCGGCCTGCAGGAATGACGAAGGGTCGTAGGCCGATGCGGCATGGCCTTGCAACACGAGATGCGATGCGGTCCAGAAGACCGAGAAGTCGAGGCCCGGGCGAGCGGTGGCGCTTGACGTGAAGCCGTCGGTCACGACACCCCACACGGCCAGCAACGCTGCGAAGAGCATCAGCATGATGACGCTGTACGGAATGATCCGGTCGGCTGTCAGCCATTGAGCACGGCGTATTGCGTGCTCGCGCATTCCCCGATTGGCTGTGTACATGATGCCCCGTCTGTGTATGGAGGCTGCGTGGTCTGTCGCAGCCGTTTTCATGTTGTCGTGCCTGCGGATCGATTCGCGCTGAAATCGCGTTGTCCGGTGAATTCATTGTTGAAGAAAAAATCGCGTGATGCAAACCGCGCACGGACGGCCGATATTTAAACTGTTCAGAGATGAGCGTGAAAACCGCGTTTTCAGGTATGAGAAAACGACCCGGCCGTGTTTCATGTTGCTGGCGTGAAACATTCCGCGATTGGTACCGGGTTTGCATGCCTCCGATCTCGCGGCGCGCGGGCGGCCGGCCGCGTTCGGGAAAGTCCCGAGAAAATTTTTTGAGTCCTTTGTGCAGCGCGGCGGCGGGCTCTCGCTCGGACCGCGCCGCCCGAACCGCATCGTTCAAAGTTGAAACATTTCGGCTGCCGCGCCCTCGGCCCGGGTGCGCGTGGGTCGCCGAAACCCTTGATACGCCTCGATTCCGCTCGAGATGGTCCGCTCTTTGCGTAAGCGTTGGCACGGCAGTCGACGACGGGATGACCGGCCGGTTCCAACGAACAAGCAGACGGAACCGGCATCGGAATCACCAGCGGAAAGAAAGGCCGGAGCGCGTCGGGGAACATGCAGCTCCAGGTCGGCGAACCGCGGGAAACACCGTCGAACGACCCATTAGACCCGGGTGTATTCAGGGCAATAAGAAATCGGCAGCGTATTGGGGAATAAAAATGAAAGACCAGAGCACAGCGCGGATCGCAAGCCGCGTTAAAGACACGTTGCAGCTTTGCCGGGAGTTCATCTCCCGTTCAACTGGATTCCGTGCGTCGAACGGCAGTCGTGCCGTTCCGGTCGATCGGCATGCCGGGTTCATCCGGCTGGCCGCACCGTACACGCCTCTCTCGCGCTCCGTCTCACCGATACCCGTTCACGCGGACAGGTGTGCGCATCCCTGTTCCCGCAGCTGAGCGTCGAGCTTCGATTTTTCGAGTAGTGCCGGTGGTGCCCATCCCCGACGTCGTGGCAGACGAAGGGTATTTAATAGCAGTCCGAAAGGAGAGTGCTTATGCCAAGAATCATCGAAAAGATTGCCTGGTTCGTTCAGGATCGGGGCGGCGTGACGGCCATCGAATACGGCCTGATCGCCGCGCTGATCGCGACCGGCCTCATCGTCGCGTTGACGACGATCGGTACGGATCTGGCGACCGTGTTTAGCAAGATCGCCGCAGATCTGGACTCGGCGGTAACAGCACTTTGATGGACGGTACGACGAACGGCGCATCCGAATCGTTTGTCGGCACCACACGGCATCAACGAAATTCCTCGACGTATCGATGCACGGTCATCCGACCAGCCGGCACGCGAGGGCTTTGAAAGTCACCACGAAAGGAGATCACCATGTCCAAGCTCATTCAACAAGCCGCCCGTTTCGTTCGCGATGAAGACGGCGTGACCGCCATCGAATACGGCCTGATCGCAGCACTGATCGCAGTGGGCATCATCGTAGCGGTAACGGCAGTCGGCACGGAACTCAAGACCGTGTTCACCACGATCGCTGCCGATCTGACCGCGGCCGTGTGAGGCCATCGGAAAACAGGGCGTGCGGACGGCTCGGCCGGTGCAGTGTTCGAGCCGCCCCGCGCACCTGATCACCCGGAACCGGAGACCATCATGCAAGCCAGGGTACGTGTCGCATGCCGCCGGATCGGCGACGAGCAGGGCGTGGCGTCGATCGAATATGCGTTGCTCGGGGCGATGTTCGCCGTCGCTGTGCTGGGCAGCGTCGTCACGCTGCAAGGCTCGCTTGCCGATGTGTACGAGGGGATCGCAACAGCCGTGACGGCTGCCGTGACCACCGCGCTGGCAATGGTTTCCTGATCCATCGAATCGACCTGCGAGGTTCGCCATGTTGCCTGTTGCGCCGCCTTACCCGGTTCCGTTGTGCGTGACGCTGCTCGCGGTCGCCGCGGCCAGCACGGACATCGCGACCCGCCGCATCCCGAACCGCCTCGTCGCGCTCGGACTCGCCGGTGCGCTGATCGCCCAGTGCCTGCTGCACGGCGTCCAGGCCGGCGCGCTCGGATGGCTCGCAGGCGCCGCGACCGGCTTCGGCCTGCTGCTGCCGCTCTACCTGCTGCGCGGAATGGCGGCCGGCGACGTGAAGCTGATGCTCGCGATCGGCGCGTGGGTCGGCGCGGAAATGACGTTTTACATCGTGCTGGCCACTTTCGTGGCCGGCGGGATCGGCGCCATCGGGTTCGCGCTGTTGCGCGGCCGCATGCGCCAGATGTGGGCGAACGTCCACGCGCTGATCGCGCGGCGTTCGCAAGGGGCGCGCGCCGCGGCCGCCGACGGCCCCGAGGAAATCGCATCGGTCGGCACGCTGCCGTACGGCGTGGCGATCGCGGCCGGCACGCTGGGCATGCTGTTCGCGTCGTGCGCGTAGTGAGACGAACCCGCGACGAACCCGCAACGAGGACGGAACGACCATGAACACGAACCACACCGAACCGAGACGCGACGCACAGGTGACCCACCTGCCCGATCCGTTGCCGTCGCGGGAGGCCCGTACGAAGACGGGCATGCAGTTGCCGGCGGCGCCGCGCTCGCTCGACGAAACCGGACTGAGCAAGACGTTCGTCGCCGGGCTCGTGCTGAAGTCGACGCTGATGCTCGGCCGCCCGTCGTACGGCGACCTGGTCGAGCGGCACTGCCTGCCGCTCGCGGTGCTCGACGACGTCTTCGCGTTCCTGGTGCGCGAGCATCTCGTCGAGCTGACCCATCGCGGCGCGACGGATCTCGACGTGACGTTCCGCCTGACCGACGCGGGCCGCGTGCTCGCGTTC
Organism: Burkholderia catarinensis; assembly: GCF_001883705.2. Classification (GTDB taxonomy): domain Bacteria; phylum Pseudomonadota; class Gammaproteobacteria; order Burkholderiales; family Burkholderiaceae; genus Burkholderia; species Burkholderia catarinensis. The sequence goes on along the minus strand of NZ_MDEQ02000008.1, from coordinate 141,277 downwards.
GAGGAGCGGGTGCGCAGCGGCTACAGCGGGCCCGCGCCGGTGACGCTCGATGCATATCTCGAATGCGTGGCTGCCCATTCGGTCCGCAAGCTGCACATCGGCCAGAGCGACGTGTGGGCCGCGTTCGAGGGGATCGTGATCGACACGTCGATCCTCGACGCGGCGGCCGCGGCGCTGAACGCCGGCCGTCCGCTGCTGATCTACGGCCCGGCCGGCAGCGGCAAGACCTTCCTCGCCGAGCGGCTCGGCACGCTGATGCACGGTTACGTGCCGGTGCCGCACGCAATCTGCGTGGCCGGCGAAGTGATCCAGATCCACGATCCGCTCGTGCATGTCGACGCGGCATCGCAACCGGGCGGCCAGTCGGTCGATCGCCGCTGGCGCCTGTGCCGGCGGCCGGTCGTGATGTCCGGCGGCGAACTGACACTTGCCGAGCTCGACCTGCGCCGCGACGAAGTCGCGGGCTTCTACCAGGCGCCGCCGCACATGAAGGCGAACATGGGCATGTACGTCGTCGACGATCTCGGCCGCCAGCGCGTCGAGCCGCGCGACCTGCTCAATCGGTGGCTGCGCCCGCTCGATCGCGGCGTCGATTTCATGACGCTCGAATCCGGCAACCGCTTCGTGCTGCCGTTCGACGTCTGGCCGGTGTTCTCGAGCAACCTGGCGCCGGAACAGTTCTGCGACGACGCGTTCCTGCGCCGCCTCGGCTCGAAGCTTCACATCGGTCCGATGTCGATCGACGACTACCGCGCGGTGTTCGACGCGGCCTGCGCGTCGCTGGGCCTCGTATCGGCAAGCGACGCTTTCGACTTCCTGCTGCACCGGCTGCATTTGCCGACCGGCAAGGCGTTTCTCGCGTGTTTTCCGATCGACCTGCTGCGCCTTGTCGCCGCCGGCGCGCGGTATCGCGGCGATCCGCCCGAGGTGACGCACGACGCGCTGTACGACGCATGGGCCAGCTATTTCGGCGCTGCGCCTGAACGGGACAGCAGCCATCCGCCGCCCGTCGAGCGCGGTGGCCGTACGTTCATCACCGGTTGAGCCGTTTCTTTCACGATTCGTCGAGGAGCATTGCCATGAAAAACAGTCGAGCGGTCATGATGCTGGTCGTCGCGATGGTCGCGGGTCTTGCCGCGGTCGTGTTCGCGTCCCACTGGCTGATGCAGACATCCACGAGCTCGGTCACGCCGGTTGCGGTGGCGGCCACCGACCTGAACCTGGGCGAACCGCTCGGGCCGAACCAGATCCGCATGATCAGCTGGCCGTCGGGCAGCGTGCCGACCGGCGCGTTCACCGATACCAAGGCGCTCGAAGGGCGCGTCGTGCGCGCCAGCCTGTCGCGGGACGAGCCGGTGACCGAGTCGAAGCTCGCGCCGGTCGGCACGAAGGGCGGGCTGTCCGCGGTGATCGCCGACGGCAGCCGCGCGATCACGGTGCGCGTGAACGACGTGGTCGGCGTCGCGGGCTTCGCGCTGCCGGGCAACTACGTCGACGTGATCGTCAACACGCAGGAGCAGCAGGGCAAGACCGACGGGCAGAGCATCTCCAAGATCGTGCTCGAGCACATCCTCGTGCTCGCCGTCGCGCAGCAGGTCAGCCGCGACGACACGGCGCCGAAGGTCGTCAACGCGGTCACGCTGGAAGTCACGCCCGACCAGGCCGAGCGGCTCGACCTCGCGCGCAGCGTCGGCACGCTGTCGCTCGTGCTGCGCAACCAGGTCGACCAGAAGACGCTGACCACCGGCGGCGCGACCAAGCTGACGCTGCTCGGCAAGGAACCGGCACCCGAAGCGCCGCCGGCGCCCGCCCACGTGCGGACGGTGCGCGTGCGCGTTGCGTCGCATGCGGCGCCGGAAGCGCGGCGCGACTGCGTCGGCGTGCTGACCGGTGTGAAGGGCAGCGTCGAATGTTTCTGAAGCAAGCCAGATAAACAGATCGGCCGCCAGCAGGGCACGGCGGCCTTGGAAGTCGACAACCGGCACGGCGCCGGTCTCTCGGGGGATCAAACAAAATGAAGATCAAACCGCAATGCACAGGTACCGGCCCACTGCGGACGCGCGTCGCACGGGGCACGATGATGGCCGCGATCCTCTGTTCGGGATGGCTGACCGTCTATGGCGCACTGGCCCAGGAAGGCATCGAAGCGGGTGTGCTGACGAAGGGCGGCGCCAGCGCGCCGGCAGCGGTCGGCAAGGGGCCCGTGCAGATGACGATCAGCATGGCGCCGGCACCGGCCGCCGCGGCCGCTGCGTCGGCGGGGCCGTTGCACGGGCCGAACTGCGTCGGCGCGGTGCGCGAGTCGACCAGCGTCAGCGTGCCGCTCGGCAAGTCGCTGCTGGTGCCGATGCCGGAGCCGGTCCGTAATCGGACGATCGGTAATCCGGCCGTTGCGCAGGCAACGATGGTGTCGCCGCAGACGCTGTATATCCTCGGGCTGTCGGTCGGCACGACCAACATGATCGTGCAGGGCAGGAGCGGCACCTGCCGCGTGATCGACGTGGCGGTCGGCGCGGACGCCGGCGGGCTGCAGGCGTCGCTGCTGCAACTGATGCCGAACGAGCGCGACGTCCGCGTGACGACCGCGGCCGGCACGATCGTGCTGTCGGGCACCGTGTCGAGCTCGCAGGCCGCGCAGCAGGCCGTGCAGATCGCGCACGCCTACGGCGACAGCGCCGGCGACCCGGCCGCGGGCGGCAAGCAGGGCGGCGGGGTGCTGAACATGCTGAACGTCACGTCGCCGCAGCAGGTGATGCTCGAGGTGAAGGTGGCCGAGGTGTCGAAGACGCTGATGAACCAGATGGGCAGCGCGTTCAACATCCAGGGCGGGTTCGGTTCGTGGAGCGGTGCGCTGGTCAGCAACCTGCTGGCGGGCGTGGCGAGCGGGGCGATGTTCAACAAGGCGAACAACAAGCCGTTCAGCATCGCGGCCGACGCGCAGAACACCGACAACCTCGTGAAGATCCTCGCGGAGCCGAATCTCGTGACGATCAGCGGCCAGGAAGCGACGTTCCTCGCGGGCGGCAAGATCTTCATCCCGATCCCGCAAAGCAGCGGCAACGGCACGTCGTCGATCACGCTGCAGGAAGAGGAGTTCGGCGTCGCGCTGAAGTTCACGCCGACGGTGCTGTCGAACGGCCGGATCAGCCTGAAGGTCGCGCCGGAAGTGTCCGAGCTGTCGCAAACGGGCGTCACGCTGAGCTCGACCAACATCGGCGGCGTGTCGATCCTGCCGCTGATCACGACGCGGCGCGCGTCGACGACGGTCCAGATGGGCGACGGCGAATCGTTCGCGATCGGCGGGCTGATCAAGGACAACGCAACCGGTGCGCTGAAGGCGATCCCGGGCGTCGGCGAAGTGCCGGTGCTCGGCGCGCTGTTCCGCAGCACGTCGTTCCAGCAGGACCGCACCGAGCTGATCTTCGTGATCACGCCGCACCTCGTGAGGCCGCTGCAGACCGCGGACGTGCCGCTGCCGACCGACAGCTTCTCGAAGCCGCACGAAATCGACGTGTATGCGACGGGCAACATGGAAGGCCGCGGCGGCGTCCGCAAGCCGGGTGCACGGCCCGCGAACGACGCAGCGCCGGCATCGCAGGCACCGGCCCAGGCACCGGCACCGCAATCGGAAGTCCCGGCCGGTCCGGCCGCGGCACTGCCCGCGCCGCGCGCGCCGGAAGGTACGGACGCGCAGCCGCCGGTGCCGGCCGAGCCGCAGAAGGCACCCGCACCGGTGGCGGCCGCCGTGCCGCAGCCCGACGCGGCAAACGCGGCCCGCATCGCGCATATCGAAGCCGCCGCCGCGCGCCTCGCGGCGGCCGGCCCCGACACGCCGGCCCGGCCGGCGGCCCGACCGAAGCAACGGGCGCCGGCCGCGCAAGCGCAGGTCGCGCGCGTGAGCGCGGTATCCGAATCCACCGATCGTTGAAGCCATCCAAGGGGACGCTCATGAAATCCGCCTACCTCGTATTCGTGCGCCGCACGGCGCTCGCCGCACCGCTCGCGTTCGCGCTTGCCGGCTGCATGTCGTCGACCCCGGTGTGGGACAGCCGCTTCGGCGACTCGGTCCGCTCGGTGATGCAGGCCCAGATCATCGATCCGCATGCCGCCGAACACGCGGCATCGGCATCGGCGACAGGTGTCGACGGCGCCGCCGCGGCGGCCGCGCTCGACAACTACGACAAGTCGTTCAAGCAGGTCCAGCCGCCCGCCAATGCGTTCGTGATCGGCATCGGCAAGGCCACCCAGTAACGACGGCATGCCCAGGGAGAACGCCATGACCAGCGCAGCTCGTTATCCGAAAGTCACGCGTCGCGGCCTGCATCGCCAGCGCGGCGCCGTCGCGATCATCGTCGGTCTCGCACTGGCGGTGATGATCGGGTTCGTCGGCCTCGCGCTGGATCTCGGCAAGCTGTACGTCACGCGCAGCGAACTGCAGAACAGCGCCGATGCGTGCGCGCTGTCGGCTGCGCGCGACCTGACCTCGGCCATCAGCCTGTCCGTGGCCGAGGCCGACGGCATCGCCGCCGGCCACCTGAATTTCGTGTTTTTCCAGAACAAGTCGGTGCAGATGTCGACCAATGCGAACGTCACGTTCAGCGATTCGCTGACCAACCCGTTCCTGACGAAGAACTCGGTCACGACGCCGGCGAACATCAAGTACGTGCAGTGCACCGCGACGCTGAGCAACATCGCGCACTGGTTCATCGAGGTGCTGAACGTGCTGCCGGGCACCAAGCTCGCGAACGCGGCGTCAGTGTCGGCCAGCGCGATCGCGACGGTCGGCGGCGGCCAGACGACCTGCGCGATTCCCGTGTTCGTGTGCCGCACGACGGGCTCGCCGTCCTATAAGGTCGGCGACTGGATCTCGTCGCCGTCCGGTTCGTCGTCGACCTACGGGCCCGGCAACTTCGGCTGGGCGGCACTCGACGGCTCGACGAACGAACCGACCCTCGCCGGCGAGCTGTCGGGCAACACCTGCAACATCAAGAGCCCGCCGGATCTAGCCACCACGGGCCTGAAGTCGGCGTCGCTGCGTGCATGGAATACCCGCTTCGGCATCTATACGAACGGCTCGAACGGCTCGAGCGGCCAGCCCGACTTCACCGGCTATGCGTATGTCGGCCCGAACTACGGGCCGCCCGGAACGGCCGGCATCAAGGGGGACGCGTACACGCAGTTCGTGGCCGACCGCGCAGCCTTCAAGTCCTACCAGGGCGACGGCGCGCCGCCGACGGGCAGCGGGATCAACACCAACGGCACCGCGACGGCGAGCAACTACCAGACCTACGGCAGCGACCGGCGCGTCGCGCTCGCGCCGGAAGGCGACTGTTCGACGCTGAACGGCAGCAGCGGCAAGGTGCACGTCACGCAATGGGATTGCGTGCTGATGCTCGATCCGTTGCCGTTCAGCGCGGGCAGCGGCCCGGTCGTGGCGCACCTCGAATACCTCGGCTCGTCGGTGTCCGCCAACAGTCCGTGCGCGACGCACGGTTTGCCCGGCAGCGGCAGCGCGTCCGGGACCCAGGTCCCGATGCTGGTCCAATAGCGGAGAGACGATCATGAAAAAACTCCCGTTTCGCCGTTCGCGCACCCGTGGCGTGGTTGCCGTCGAGTTCGCGCTCGTGCTGATCCCGATGATCACGCTCGCGACCGGCGTGGCCGAGTTCGGCCGCGCGATCTACCAGTTCGAGACGCTGACCAAGGCGACCCGCGACGCAGCACGCTACCTGTCGGTCTGGCTGCCGACCGACAGCGCGTATCCGGTGTCGCAGGCGCAGTGCCTCGTCGTCTACGGCAGCACGACGTGCGGTACGTCCGGCACCGAGCTGGTGCCGGGGCTCACGACGTCGATGGTGACGATCTGCGACGCGCAGCACACGACCGGCTGCGGCGATACGTCCGACCCGTCGCAGTTCGCGAACCTGCCGACCTACGACGCGAACAACAACGCGGCGAGCGGTACGGCAACGGGCGCGATCAACGTCGTCGAGGTGAAGATCAAGGGCTACCAGTACCAGCCGATCCCGGCGTTCCCGGGGCTGTCGTCGATCACCTTCAGCAACATCGTCACCGTGATGAGGCAAGTGTCATGAGCGCGCGCCATTTCCCGCCGTCACGCCGGCGCGCCCAGCGCGGCGCGGCGATCGTCGAGTTCGCGCTGATCGCGTCGATCCTGATCATGCTGCTGATCGGCATCTGCGAATTCGGCCGCGTGCTGTTCTACTGGAATACCGCGAGCGAGGCCGTACGCCTTGGCGCGCGCACGGCGGTGGTCTGCGACGTGAATGCCGCCGGCGTCGCGAAGCGCGTGACGGCGCTGCTGCCGCTGCTGTCGACCGCGAACGTGTCGGTGAACTACTCGCCGGCCAGCTGCGACGTGAACACATGCACGTTCGTGACCGTGAGCGTCACGAACGTCACGGTCAAGACGATGATCCCGTTCATGAACGTCACGGTGAAGATGCCGCCGTTCACGACCACGCTGCCGCGCGAAAGCCTGAACTCCGCGTCCGGCGGCACCGCCTGCAATTAATCGAACAGACGAGGCACTCGACATGATCAACATCCTCGTAGCTTCCGACGATACCGCGCGGCTCACGCAGATCGCGCGCCACGTGGCCGACTGCGGACGCTATCGCGCGACGCGCGCCACCGGACACCCGTCGCAGATCGAGCATCGCAGCGACGGGCTCGACGCGTTCGACATCCTGCTGGTCGACGGCACGTCGCTCGATGCGTCCGAGCTGTCGGCGATCGAGCGCATCTGCCGCGCTCACGCGGGGCTGACCTGCATCCTCGTGACGGCGGACGCGTCGCCGCACGTGCTGCTGGACGCGATGCGGGCCGGCGCGCGCGACGTGCTGCAGTGGCCGATCGATCCGAAAGCGCTCGGCAGCGCGCTCGAACGTGCCGCTGCGCAAAGCACGCGGCGCGACACCGACGATACGCGGATCGTGTCGTTCATGTCGTGCAAGGGCGGGGCCGGCACGAGTTTCGCGGCCAGCAACGTAGCGTACGAGATCGCCGAAGGCTCCAAGCGTCGCGTGCTGCTGATCGACCTGAACCAGCAGTTCGCCGACGCGGCGTTTCTCGTCAGCGACGAAACCCCGCCGTCGACGCTGCCGCAACTGTGCGCGCAGATCGAGCGGCTCGACAGCGCGTTTCTCGACGCGAGCGTCGCGCACGTGACGGAGAACTTCCACGTGCTCGCGGGCGCCGGCGACCCGGTCAAGGCCGCCGAGATGCGCGAGGACGCGCTCGAATGGATCCTGGGCGTCGCTGCGCCGCGCTACGACTTCGTGATCTTCGACCTCGGCGTCGGCATCAACCCGCTGTCGATGGTCGCGCTGGATCGCAGCGACCAGATCCAGCTCGTGCTGCAGCCCGCGATGCCGCATGTGCGCGCCGGCCGCCGGCTGCTGGAGATCCTCGTGTCGCTCGGCTACTCGACCGACCAGATGCGGCTCATCGTGAACCGCGCGACGCGCGCGAGCGACCGGACCCGCGCCGCGCTCGAGGAAGTGCTCGGCCTGCATGCCGCGTGCACGATTCCCGACGACGCCGACACCGTGCTCGAAGCGATCAACCAGGGCCACCCGGTGTCGCGGCTCGCACGCGGCACGGCGGTCGTGCGTGCGTTGCAGGGTTGCGCGAAACAGCTCGTCGACGGGGAAGTGCGCGCGGGACGCAGCGCGGCGCGCAGCGAACCGCTGATGTCCAGGCTCTTCGGCCGCAAGGCCACGCCGAAGCTCAAGTCCATGTAACTCTTTCGGGGAACCGATCATGTCATTGCGCGAACAGATGTCGTTGCACCGGACGCCGTCGCTGACGGCGAGCAGCGAACCCGCGGGCCCGGCGCATTCGTCGGTACGCGACGCGTACCAAAAGCTGCGCCGCGAAATTCACCTGGCCGTGCTCGAGCGCGTCGAGCTGGAGCGCCTGTCGCGGCTACCGCTGGATCAGGTCCGGCAGGAAATCTCCGCGCTGATCTCGCGCATCCTCGACGACGAGCGGATGCCCGCGAACGACATCGAGCGCCGGCAGCTCGCGATCGACGTGTACGACGAGATGTTCGGCTTCGGCCCGCTCGAAACGCTGCTGCGCGACCCCGGCATCTCCGACATCCTCGTGAACACGTACCGGCAGGTCTACGTCGAGCGCTGCGGCCAGCTCGAACTGACCGACGTGACGTTCTACGACGACGCGCACCTGATGAAGGTGATCGAGAAGATCGTGTCGCGCGTCGGGCGCCGCATCGACGAATCGAGCCCGATGGTCGATGCGCGGCTGCCGGATGGCTCGCGCGTGAACGCGATCATCCCGCCGTCGGCGATCGACGGGCCGCTGATGTCGATCCGGCGCTTCTCGGTCAACCCGCTGAAGATGGACGACCTCGTGCGCTTCCACAGCCTCACGCCGCCGATGGCCGAACTGCTCGACGCGCTGTCGCGCGCGAAGGTGAACGTGCTGGTGTCGGGCGGCACGGGCAGCGGCAAGACGACGCTGCTCAACATCCTGTCCGGCTACATTCCGCGCAACGAGCGGATCGTGACGATCGAGGACGCCGCCGAGCTGCAGCTCCAGCAGCCGCACGTGCTGCGGCTCGAAACGCGCCCGCCGAACATCGAGGGCAAGGGCGAGATCACGCAGCGCACGCTGGTGCGCAACGCGCTGCGGATGCGCCCGGACCGGATCATCCTCGGCGAAGTGCGCGGCGCCGAGGCGCTCGACATGCTCAACGCGATGAACACCGGCCACGAAGGCTCGCTCGCGACGATCCACGCGAACACGCCGCGCGATGCGCTGACGCGACTCGAGAACATGATCAGCGTCTCCGGCCTGTCGCTGCCGCCGAAGACGATGCGCCAGCAGATCGCGTCGGCGATCTCGGTGGTCGTGCAGGCGGCGCGGCTGACCGACGGCAAGCGCAAGATCGTCAGCATCCAGGAGCTGACCGGGATGGAAGGCGACATCATCAACATGCAGGAGATCTTCGCGTTCAGGCGCACGGGGGTGGACCGCGACGGCTCGGTACGCGGCCACTTCTGCGCGACCGGCGTGCGGCCGAAGTTCGTCGAGCGGCTGCAGGCGTTCGGCATCGACCTGCCGGATTCGCTGTACGACCCGTCGCAGCGCTACGAGACGAACTGACGGCTTGTCGCCGCCAGCCCGGGGAGGCTTCATGAACACGATCTTTTATGCCTTTGTGATTCTCACCTTCGTCGCGGTCGTGCTCGCGATCGAAGGTGCCTTTCAATGGTGGAACGCGCGGCACGGCAGCGCCGCGCGGCGGATCGAATCGCGCATCCGGTCGATGTCGGCCGGCGGCAACGTGCAGCAGGAGCGGCTGTCGATCCTCAAGAAGCGAATGCTCGACGAGTCGAAACCGTTCGACCGGCTGCTGCTGCGCATGCCGCGCGTGCAGACGCTCGACCTGATGATCCAGCAATCGGGCCTCGACTGGACGCTCTCGAAGCTGGTCGTGTTCAGTGCGGTGTGCGTGGCACTCGCGTGGCTCGCGCTGAGCTTCGCCACGCTGCCGCAACTGGCCGCGCTGCCGATCGCGCTGTTTGCCGCATGCGTGCCGACGATGTACGTGATGCGCTGCCGCAGGCGCCGCATGCGCAAGCTGGAGCGGCAGTTGCCGGACATCTGCGACATGATCGCGCGCGCGCTGCGCTCCGGTCATTCGTTCACGAGCACGATCGGGATGGTCGGCGACGAGTTTCCGGATCCGATGGGCGGCGAATTCCGGGTTACGTTCGACGAGGTCAACTACGGCGTGTCGCTGCACGACGCGCTGATGAACCTCGCGGCGCGCGTGCCGGTGCAGGACCTGCGCTACTTCGTGATCGCGGTGCTGATCCAGCGCGAGACGGGCGGCAACCTCGCCGAGCTGCTCGACAGCATCTCCGCGCTGATCCGCGAGCGCTTCAAGCTGTTCGACAAGGTGCGCGTGCTGTCGGCGGAAGGGCGGCTGTCGGCGTGGATTCTCGGGCTGCTGCCGTTCGGTACCGCGGGGGCGATCGCGCTGCTCAACCGCGAGTTCCTGTCCGTGCTCTGGCTGGATCCGGCAGGGATCAAGATGATCGGCGCGATGCTGCTGTCGATGCTCTTCGGCCTGCTCTGGATCCGCCGTATTGTCCGGATTCGCGTCTGACGCGCGAGTCGAATAACGAACCGTTGCGAGGTTGTCATGCAAAACCTGAGCGTGGTCCAGGCCGTGATGCTGGGCGGCTTGTTCATCTTCGTGGCCGGCGGGGCGCTCGTCGCGATGCTGCTGTTCGCGCCGAGCAGCATCCAGCGCCGGATCCAGCAGGCCGGCGGGGCCGGCGTGGGCCCTGGCCCCGGCGACGACATGGCGTCGCGCTGGGTCGCGAAGCTGGTGGAGCTGTCCACCCCGATCTCGAAGCTGTCGGTGCCGAAGGAGGGCTGGGAGAATTCGCCGCTGCGCATCCGGCTCATGAATGCCGGCTGGCGCAACCAGAGCGCGGCCGCGCTGTATTTCACCGCGAAGACGGCGCTCGCGCTCGCGTTGCCGTGCGCTGCGCTGCTGGTGCTGATCACGACCCGGATCGGGAACGAGCGCGAACTCCTGTCGGTCATCCTCGTCGTGCTCGCCGGGATCGGCTACTACATCCCGAACATCGTGCTGTCGCAGCGGATCAAGGTGCGCCAGCAGAAGATCTTCGAGGATTTCCCGGACGCGCTCGACCTGCTGACGGTGTGCGTCGAAGCGGGGCTGGGGCTCGACGCGGCGCTGATGAAAGTGAGCGAGGAGCTGCGGTTTAGCAGCGAGGTGGTCGCGGGCGAACTCGACCTGCTGCTGCTCGAGATGCGCTCCGGCTTCACAAAGGAGACCGCGCTGCGCAATCTCGCGCTGCGCACCGGCACGGAAGACATCGAGTCGTTCTGCGCGATGCTGATCCAGGCCGACCGCTTCGGGACGAGCATCAGCGAATCGCTGCGCGTGCTGTCGGACATGCTGCGCACGCGACGCCGGATGCGCGCGGAGGAACGGGCGGCGAAGATTGCGCTGAAGCTGCTGTTCCCGCTGATCTTCTGCATCTTTCCCGCGCTGATGCTGGTGCTGCTCGGGCCGGCGGTGATCCACGTCTATCGCGTGTTGTTGCCGACGTTCGTCGGGTTTGCGCCGTGAGCGGCGAGCCGGCGTCACGCCGGGATCGTCGCTAAGGATCTTGCGTGCCGGCCCCGGTCCAACCGCCGGCCGGCACGGCAACAGGCTTCATGGAGGCTCCCTCCCCAGGCGGCGCCGCGAGACAGGTTGACCATAGCGGCGTCAATGCATCCTGGACCCATGGTCAGCCATGGAAGCAGCGGTAGTCCACCGCCTGATCGGCTGCCCCCTACTGCTAACCTCGAATGCAGGCACCGGCAGCGCGTCGGTGCGGTTAAAAACAACGAAAAAAGGCCGAACGCCAGCCGTTGAATTCATCCCGTTCTGGAATACGTGGAATGGTTCGGCGTGTTGTCGATTCAGCCGGTCGCGAGCTTCACTGGAAGTGATGCACATAGCGCAGCACCATCCGCGTCCCCTGCGGCCGGTTGCGCGCATAGGTCTCGAAGTACGCGTTGAACAGCAGGTGATCGTGCGGCGAGAAACTGACCATCGCGCCCGGCCCGATCGCGAACACGGCCTCCCGCGTGCCCGGCACGTCCTGCCCGTTTTCCTTCATGTCGGTGGTCTGGCGCAGCCAGTAGCCGTTGAGCCCCAGCCGCAGGCCGGGGCGCACTTCGTACTCGGTCGCGAAGTTCGCATGGATCGCCTGGCCGGCCTGCGTCGACGTCACGTCGGGGCCGAGCGACGTGGCCGGCTGATGGTTGGTCGCGTTCCACAGATAGTGCAGCCGCCATGACACGGTCCATTTCGGCGTGAGCCACAGCGTGGCCGCCCAGTACGGATCGAACGACCAGAAATGACTGCCCGGGTTGATCGCGCGCGCCGGATCGTACGCGCCGGTCGGTGCGATGAACTGGAATTCCACGCGCTGCGCGAAGCGCGGGCCCTGCGCGCCCATCACCGGGTCGAACTGGATGAACGGGCCGATCAGCAGGTCGCCGAAGCCGGCGCGCGCATTCAGCGCGACGTTGCCGATGCCGTCGTCCGTCCGCGCGGACGCGATCCACGGCAGGATCACGTCGAGGCCCGGATGCATGCCGGCGAACGTCAGCGGCGACTGGTAGACGAGCTGGCTCAATCCCGCGAACAGGTCGATGTCCTGCTTCGGCAGGCCGACCTTGTTGCCCGCATTGTCGTTGACGCGGCCGGCCGTGTAGTACTGCAGGTACTGCGTGCCGTACCAGCCGGCGCCGGCCGGTGGCATCCCGTCGAGGAAACTGGTCATGCCGAGGTTGACCGACGGCAGGTCGGTCGCGCGGGCCGGCGCGTGACCGGCGATGCCGGCGATCGCGAGGCCTGCGGCGACGAGCAGGCGAGAGCCGAATTTCATATTCACCACCTCCTGGATATTTATTTGTATAACTAATCAAATGGTGCGTAAAAGATCGGGATGATCGGCGATCGCGCGATACTGGCCGGCATGGAATACGAGCGGCGCTTTACCGAACGCGTCGAACTGCTCGATCCGGCCGATGAAGAGCAGGTGGTCGCCGCCTTCGTAATGGCCGATGTTGCGGCACACGAAGCGCGCGCTCGCGCCGTCGAGGCACGGCACGCCGCCGGTAGCCGAATCCACGTGCGGCACGCCGTCGAACTTGTCGGCGCTGGGCGTCGCGAAGCGGCGCGACAGGTCGATCTGGTCGTGCGCGAGGATGTTGATCGCGAAGTGGGTCGCCACGACGAAATCGGGGCGGCTCGGCGCGACCTTGCGAAGGCTCCACAGCACGAGCGGCGGGTCCAGCGACAGCGACAAGAACGAATTGGCCGTGAGGCCCACCTTGCGCCCGTCGGCCGCGCACGTGGTGATCACGGTGACGCCGGTCGGGAACTGCCCGAACGCGGCGCGCAACTGCGTCGGCTCGAGGGCCGGACGGTCGGTAACGGTCGTTTCCATGCCGGTCACTCCGCACGCGCACTGTGTTCGCGGATCAGCGCCGCGCAGGCCGATGGCTCGAACCACCACGGCGAGAACCGGCGCGGATCGTCGAAGCCGTCGACGATCGCTTTGGCGAGCGACGGCAACCGGCCGGCCGCGCCGAGCAGTTCGAGGATATGCGGCGGCGGCGGCGTCAGCAGCGAGTTGGTCCAGCGCACGACATGCTGCGCGTAGGCCCAGTAGCCTTCGAAGGTCTGCTGCATCCAGTCTTCGCCGAACGGCGCGGCCTCGCGCGCGACGATCGCGTCGAAATACGCATTCGCGCATTTCGCGGCGTTGTTCGATCCCTGGCCGGTGATCGGATCGTTGACCACCACCGCATCGGCCATCCCGAAGATCGTGCGGCCCGACGGCAGCCGGAAGAACGGCTTGCGCACCGTCGGCGCGAAGCGCCCGGCCAGCGTGCCGTTCGGATCGGTGAGCTCGACGTCGCGGCAGCGTTCGAATTCCCACGGCACATACTGCTGCAGGAACGACAGGCTCCGGTCGAGATGCTGCTCGGGCGTCTTCACGTCGGCCCAGCAGTCGAGCGGGCCGCCCGGAATGCCTTCGAACACCATGATTTCGCACGGGCCCGTCGTGGTCAGCGCGGGGAACACGAAGTACTCGCCGATGCCGGGCAGCAGGTTGAAGCGCACGCGCGAATACGGCTGGCTCGGCGTCATTCCTTTCACGTAGGTGAGGGCGAGCGCGCGTTGCGGGCGGTCGAACGCGCTGCGCACGTCGTCGCGGCCCAGCAGGTTGACGATCTCGCCCTTGCCGGCCGCGAGCAGCACGAGGTCGTGGCTGCGCGCCAGTTCCTCGAGTTCGGGCACGCCGATGTCGCCGATCCGCACGTCCGCGCCGCGGCGCCGCACGCCGTCGAGCCAGTCAGCCATCTTCACGCGCTGGTCGACGGACTGCGCGTAGCGGGTCAGCCGCGACGACCAGTCGATCGCCTTGCGGCCGTTGCCGTCCGGGTGCGGCACCGCGATGCCGATCCCTTCGACGGACGGGCACGCTTCCTCCCACGTGTTCAGGCCGAGGTCGCGCTCGATCTGCAACGAAGTGTGGAACATGCACTGGCTCGACATGACCTTGCCCGAGCGGATCTGCTCCGCGTCGCGGTTGGTCGCGAGCGTGACGTGGTAGCCCTGGTCGAGCAGGGCGAAGGCGAGTTGCAGGCCGGACTGGCCGGCGCCGACGATAGCGATGCGTCTCATGGGAATGTCCTTGGTTGGCCGGATGCCGGCCGGAATGGTTGCGGGGAGCGGTGGCGGCGCGCGGTCATTCCGCCAGACGCGCAATGGCCGGCACTGCCTGTTCGGGGCCCATCGCCGAATAACCGCCGTCCACCGCGTAGTCGGCGCCCGTCACGAAGCTCGCCGCGTCGCTGCACAGGAACGTGACGACCTGCGCGACCTCCGACGGATCGCCGACCCGCCCGAGCAGGTGAAACGGCGCGGCGACGCGATCGGTCTTCGCGCGGTCGCCGCGCGTCATCTCGTCCATCACGCGCGACCATGTCCACCCCGGCGACACCGAGTTCACGCGAATGCGGTCGGGTGCGAGATCCATCGCCATGCTGCGCGTGAGCTGGCGGATCGCCGCCTTGGACGTCGGGTACAGCCAGCGGCCGGTTTGCGCGCACTGGGCCGAGATCGAACTGAAGTTCACGATCGCGCCGCCGCCGCGCCGCACCAGGTGCGGATGAACGGCCTTCGCCAGCATCGCCGCCGACACGACGTTCACATCCATCGCGGCGAGCCAGTCGTTGCGGGTCGCGTGGATGCCGTTGTCGACATAGCTGCACGCGAGGTTGACGAGCACGTCGATCGCGCCGAACCGTTCGGCGATGGCCGACACCGCGCGCTCGATCGAGCGGTCGTCGGTGATGTCGATCGCGACGAACATGCCGCGTTCGCCGAGCGAATCGGCCACGCGCGCGCCGTTTTCCGCATCGAGATCGAGGATCGCGACGCACGCGCCGGCGCGGCTCAGGTCCTGTGCGACCGCGGCGCCGATCAGCGTGGCGCCGCCGGTGACGATCGCGACTTTGCCAGCAAGGGCATTCATGGGGTGTCTCCGGGAAAGGTGGGGTAAGGGCAGCGCACGGTCAACGCGGGTTCGTCGGCGGCTCGCCGTCGTGCCAGCGGCGCATCAGCCCGTTCGACGGCACGGTCTCGTCGAGCAGCTTGCGGGCCGTTTCAACGCCCGCGACCGGCAGCCCGGCCGGGTCGAGCAGGCCGATCTGCACGAGCACGCTCGCCTGGTCCCAGTAGATGTGTTCGTGATAGAGCTTGTTGCCGCGAAACTTCACGATCGCGACGAGCGGGATCTCGACGCGCTTGCCGGTCGGCGCGACGCCGGGCAGCATCCAGTCGATCTCGGTGGTGTGCGTGAAGCGGAACAGCAGCTCGTCGACGATCTGGCTCGCGCCGATCGTGCGCGAGACCGGCGTGATCGTGGTATCGGGCGGATTCGCATGCACGAAGTGATGCGTGTAGAAACGCTTGAGCTCGTCGTGGCCGACCCCACCCGTCAGCGTCGGGATATGGTTGACGTACGGCTCGGCGACCATCGTGGCCATCGTCGCGTCGACGTTGCGCGTGTCGAATTCGTGCCGCAGATGCGCTTCCCACAGCGTGGAGAGGTCGTAGTGCGGGCCGAGTGCGCCGCGGAATGCGGCGATCGCGCGCTGGTGGGCCATCACCGCGGCGGCCTTGTCGAAATGATCGCCGCCGATGCGCGCGAACGCGTGATCGACGCCCGGATACACAACCACTTCGACGCCGTCGCGCCCCGACAGCGCGGCGGCGATGCGCTGCTGTGCATCGGGCGGGCAGAAGCGGTCCTGCCCGGCCATCTGCAGCACGAGCCGCCCGCGCAGGTGCGCCGCCTCGTCCAGCGCGTGCTCGATGCCCACGCCGTAGTAGCTGACCGCCGCGGCCACGCCCGGCAGCCGGCACGCGGCGAGATACGCGAGCTTGCCGCCGAGGCAGTAGCCGAGCACGCCGGCTTCGCCCGTGCATTCAGGCCGCTGCTTGAGCCAGCCCAGCGCGGCGCCGATGTCGTCGACGCCCTTGTCCTCGTCGTATTCGCGATAAAGGGCCATCGCGCGCTCGCTCTCGGCCGCTGTGTAGCCCAGCTCGATCCCCGGAGACTGGCGCCAGAACAGGTCGGGCACGAGCACCGTGTAGCCTTCCTCCGCGTAGTAGTCGGCCGCTTCCCGCATCGTCGCGTTCGCGCCGAAGATCTCGTGACACAGCACGATGCCCGGCCCGGTGCCGCCGGCCGGCGTGCTCAGGTACGCGCGAAACGCGCCGCCGTCCGGCGACGGAATCTCGATGTGATGTCCTTTCATCTGCCCCTCCATGCTGTTTGTGTCCGTGACGAGCCCAGTATTGGCGGACGAAACGTGCGTTTCTATCCGCTTTCTTCGGCCGGTATCCGCGAATTCCGGAAACCTGACGATCCGGCCGCCGCACGTGGGCAGGCGCGCGGCTGACTGCGGGTATGTGCGGATGCGGAAGTCCCGCACAGTTTTCTACGATGCGCGAATGGTCCGCTTCTTGCGTCGTTTGCGCGGGGCTTGCGTGTTCCGATGGCCGGACTGTCCGGATACTCCGGGCGCTGTCCGGATCGTGCGACGGATTCCCCGATACCGGGAACGCCTGCACGGCGCGAGTGCGATCGAGCATGACGGGAGAACTTCGATGGCGCAATTTTCCGAAACCGGCTGGCTGGCCGACGCCGCCTGTTTCAATCACGACAACCTGATGCTGCAGTCGAACGATGTCGATGAGGTGCGCGCGCGGGTGGCGGATGTGTTCAAGCCGCACCGGCTCACGCTGACCGGCGATTCGCGCGCGCTGCACAGCTCGATGCACCATGCGCGCTGGGGCAACCTGTCGCTGAACCTGCTCGACTACGGCGGCGAGGTGTCCATCGAACCCGGGCCGCTCGAACACTTCTATCTGTTGCAGATCCCGCTGCGCGGCGACGCCCGGATCGAGTGCGGCTCGGCGCGCTTCGTGTCGTCGCCGGGCACCGCGTCGCTGCTGTCGCCGACGCTGTCGCTCAGCATGCGGTGGGGTGAGGCGTGCCCGCAAGTCGTCCTGCGCATCGAGCGCGAAGTGATGGAGCGCCACGCACAGCGGCATTTCGGCGATGACCGGCGCGTGCCGGTGGAGTTCGAGCCGGAGTTCAGCTTGTTGTCGCCGCAGGGCGCGTGTCTCGCGCAAATGCTGCCGATGCTTGCCGACGCGATCGCGACGGACGGGCATCCGCTGCGTCATCCGCTCGCGTTCGAGCAGCTCGAATCGACACTGTTCAACCTGCTGCTGTACGGCCATCCGAACAGCGCACGCAATGGCACACGCCCCGTGCCGGCGCCGCTCGCGCCGTTCTACGTGCGGCGCGTCGAGGAATACATCCGCGCGCATCTCGACGAGCCGCTGACGATCGAACGGCTCGCCGAACTCGCCGGCGTCAGCCCGAGCACGCTGTTCACCGGCTTCCGGAATCGCCACGGGATCACGCCGATGGGCTTCGTGCGGCAGTTGCGGCTGCAACATGTGCGCGAGGAACTGCTGGCCGACGAAACGCCGGGGCTCGCATCGGTGACGGACGTCGCGCTGAAATGGGGGTTCGCGCACCTCGGCCGGTTCGCGATCGAGTACAAGCGGGCGTTCGGGGAATCGCCGTCGGCGACGCTCAGGATGCGGCGCGTGCGGGGGTGACGCGCAAAGCGCCGCGGCCGGCGTTCGGCGCCCCTCCGGCCGAGCGTCAGTCCGGCGCAGTAACCGCTACGCGCGAACGCCGACCCGATATCGGGTCGTCTGCCGATAGGTCTCACCCGGATGAAGGATGGTTTCGTCGCGCAACCCGTCCATGTTGACCTGGTTCGGAAAGAACCCGGCTTCGACGCACAGCGCAGCATGTTTCACGCACGACACGCCGCCGCTTGCGCGCACACCCTCCAGATAGTTGCCCGTATAGAGCTGCAGCCCGCGCTGATCCGTCGACACGGCGAGCTCCCGGCCGCTTTCCGGATCGTAGATCGACGCGACGGGCCGCACGCCGCGTTCACGGTCGCGCAGCACATAGCAATGATCGAACCCGCGCCCGCGTGCAAGCTGCGCATGCGGCCAGTCGAGGCGGGCGCCGATCGGCGCGCTTTGCCGGAAATCGAACGCGCTGCCCGTCACGTCGGCCGTGCCGGTCGGGATCAGCGCGTCGTCCACTTCGACGAACGCGTCGGCGTCGATCTGCAGCAGATGGCCGCGCACATCGCTGCCCGCGCGTCCGCTCAGGTTGAAGTAGCTGTGATTCGTCAGGTTCAGCGGCGTCGGCGCATCGGTTCGTCCCGCATAGTCGATCGTCAGCGTGCCGTCGTCGTCGAGCGTGTAGCGCACCTGTACGCTCACGTTGCCGGGGAACCCGGCATCGCCTTCCGGCGAATCAAGCCGCAGCGTTAACCCGCCGCGGTCGTCGATCATGTCCCAGCGCGCGCGGTGAAAGCCGCTCGCGCCGCCGTGCAGCAGGTTGCCGTTCTCGTTGCGGTCGAGCGTGTAGCCGATGCCGTCGAGCGTGAAGCGCGCATCCGCGATCCGGTTCGCCCAGCGGCCGACCGTCGCGCCGAGGTACGCGCCCGATTGGACATACTCTGCCGGCGTGTCGTGGGCCAGCACGATATCGGCGAAGCGCCCGGTGCGGTCGGGGGCGAGCCACGAGACGACGGTCGCGCCGAGATCGCTGACGACGACGCGCATGCCGTGCGCGTTGCGCAGCGTGTAGCGCCGCACCGGATCGCCGCCGGGCAGCGTGCCCCACGGTTCGGAAGCGACGCGGGCGACGCCGGATGCCGGGCGGGAAGAGTCGGTATCGATATGCATGAGTGGATTCGCTCGTGGGCGGTGAATTCAGTGGGCGGGCGCGGTGCGTTCCTGGTATTCGCGCGGGGTGCAGCCGAGTTCGCGGCGGAACACCGCATGCATGTATTGCAACGACGTGAAGCCGCAGCGGATCGCGACTTCCGCGCTCGACGCATGGCGGCCCACCAGCAGCGCCTGTGCGGCCTCGAGCTTGTGGCGCAGGATTTCCTGGTGCACGGTGCGCTGCAGTTCGCGCCGAAAGTGTTCTTCGAGCAGCGAGCGCGACACGCCGACATAGTCGGCGACCTGTTCGGTCTTGATCCCCTGGCACGCGTACTGCCGAATGAAATGCCGTGCGCGCATCACGTGCGGGCTCGCGAGCGGCTGGTGGCGGGTCGATTCGAGTACGTTGATGCCGACCGGCGGCACCAGCACGCGCTGCCCGGGAAAGCGCGCGCCGCGCAGCATCCGGTGCAGCAGGTGCGCGGCGGTGCGGCCCATTTCCTCGGTGCCCTGGATCACCGACGACAACGGAATGCGCGTCAGCGTACGCGTGAGCGGATCGTTGTCGATGCCGATGATCGCGACCTGTTCCGGCACCGCGATGCCGGCGAGCAGGCACGCCTGCAGCAGGTGCCGCGCACGCGCGTCGGTGACCGCGATCACGCCGACGGGTTTCGGCAGCGCATGCAGCCAGCCGATCAGTTGCTCGATCGCATGATTCCAGCCCGAGGCGCTCGTCGACAGCCCGCGGTAGATCGGCGCATCGAGCCCGTCCGCGCGCGCGAGCCGGTCGAACGCGAGCTCGCGCTGCTGCGCCCAGCGGTTCTCCTGCGCGACCGGCAGGCTGTACATCGCGAAATGCGCGAGCCCCGCACCGATCAGGTGCGTGTAGGCGAGCGACACGAGCTTCGGGTTGTCGGTCGCGATATAGGGGACGTCGTCCGGATACTGCGCCGGATCCTCGTACGACGAGCCGACCGCGACGATCGGCAGCGGCGAGCCGGCGAGCGCGCGGGCGACGGCGGGATCGTCGAAGTCCGCGATGATGCCGTCGCCGTCGAAGCGCTCGATGCCGGCGAGCCGGCAGCGGAAGTCGTCTTCGAGGAACAGGTCCCACACGACGCGCGTCGTGTGCAGGTACTGGCCGATGCCGCTGATGATCTCGCGGTCGTAGACCTTGTTCGCATTGAACAGCAGCGCGATGCGGTGCGGTGTCTGGGAGGAAGGGGCGCGGGTCATCTCGGTCTCGGGGCGGGCGCCGCCGGGGCGCCGTGCCGTTGTCTCCGGAAGCGCGCTCGGGGCGGCGGCGCGCGTGGTCTGGTGTCCGGCGATTGTAGGACGGAACGCGCACCGCGCGAGCGCGGCTGGCAAGAAACATTACGCGTGCTGCGCAATTTCGCAATTGCCGGCGGGCAGGCGCGCGGGCACGATCCAGCCAACCGAATTCGGCCGCGTGCGTCGTCGCGACGCGCGTTGCGCTGCAACAAGACCCCGTACGGAGACACCATGTCGTATTTCGAACACATTCCCGCGATTCGCTACGAAGGTCCGCAGTCGGACAACCCGCTGGCTTACCACCATTACGACCCCGCGAAGCGCGTGCTCGGCAAGACGCTCGCCGAGCATCTGCGGATCGCGGTCTGCTACTGGCATACGTTCGTGTGGCCGGGGAACGACATCTTCGGGCAGGGTGCGTTCCGGCGGCCGTGGCAGCAGCCGGGCGACGCGCTCGAGCGGGCGCGGCTGAAGGCCGATGCGGCGTTCGAATTCTTCACGAAGCTCGGCACGCCTTTCTATACGTTCCATGACACCGACGTTGCGCCGGAGGGCGACAGCCTGCGCGAGTACACGGCCAATTTCGCGCGAATGGTCGACTATCTCGGCGAGCGCCAGCAGGCGAGCGGCGTGCGGCTGCTGTGGGGCACCGCGAACCTGTTCTCGCACCCGCGCTTCGCGGCCGGCGCCGCGACGAACCCGAACCCCGACGTGTTCGCGTGGGCCGCGACCCAGGTGTGCCATGCGCTCGACGCGACGCACCGGCTAGGCGGCGAGAACTACGTGCTGTGGGGCGGCCGCGAAGGCTACGAGACGCTGCTCAATACCGACCTGAAGCGCGAGCGCGAGCAGTTCGCGCGCTTCCTGTCGATGGTCGTCGAGCACAAGCACCGGATCGGCTTCACCGGCGCGCTGCTGATCGAGCCGAAGCCGCAGGAGCCGACCAAGCACCAGTACGACCACGACGTCGCGACCGTGCACGGCTTCCTCGTACAGTACGGACTGCAGAACGAGATCCGCGTGAACATCGAGGCGAACCACGCGACGCTCGCCGGTCATTCGTTCCATCACGAGATCGCGAATGCGTTCGCGCTCGGCGTGTTCGGCAGCGTCGACGCGAACCGCGGCGACCCGCAGAACGGCTGGGACACCGACCAGTTTCCGAACAGCGTCGAGGAACTGACGCTCGCGTTCTACGAGATCCTGCGCCACGGCGGCTTCACGACCGGCGGGATGAACTTCGACGCGAAGGTGCGCCGCCAGAGCATCGATCCGGAAGACCTGTTCTACGGCCACGTCGGTGCGATCGACGTGCTCGCGCTCGCGCTCGAGCGCGCGGCGGTGCTGATCGAGAACGACCGGCTCGACGCGCTGCGCCGGCAGCGCTATGCGCAGTGGGACGACGCGTTCGGCCGCAAGATCCTGTCGGGCGGCTATACACTGGAGTCGCTCGCGGCCGAAGCGCTCGCGCGCGGCGTGGACCCGCAGCATGCGAGCGGCGCGCAGGAGCGGTTCGAGAACATCGTGAACCAGGCGATCTACGGGCTGCGCTGACGCCATGTATATCGGACTCGATCTCGGCACGTCGGGCGTGAAGGCGGTGCTGCTCGACCGCGGCGGTGCGGTGCGCGCGAGCGCGAGCCGCCCGCTGACGGTGAGCCGGCCGCGGCCGCGCTGGTCCGAACAGGCGCCGCGCGACTGGTGGGGCGCCGCATGCGGCGCGCTCGCCGCCGTCGTCGGCGACGCACGCGCGGCCGGCATCGATCCGCGCGACATCGACGCGCTCGGGCTGACCGGGCAGATGCACGGCGCGACGCTGCTCGACGCGCACGGCGACGTGCTGCGCCCCGCGATCCTGTGGAACGACGGCCGCGCGGATGCGGAGTGCGCGGAACTCGAGCGGCTCGCGCCCGCGCTGCGCGCCGTGGCCGGCAACATTGCGATGCCCGGCTTCACCGCGCCGAAGCTGCTGTGGGTGCGCCGTCACGAGCCCGACGTGTTCGCGCGCATCGCGTCCGTACTGCTGCCGAAGGACTATCTGCGCTACCGGCTGACCGGTGCGTTCGCAACCGATCCGTCGGATGCCGCCGGCACGCTGTGGCTCGACGTCGCGAAGCGCGACTACGACGACGCGCTGCTTGCCGCGTGCGGGCTGTCGCGCACGCAGATGCCGACCGTGTTCGAGGGCAACGGCGTGACCGGCACGCTGCTGCCGGCCGTCGCGCGCGCGCTCGGGCTGCGCGAGATTCCGGTGGTGGCCGGCGGCGGCGACAACGCGGCCGGCGCGGTGGGCGTCGGCATCGTGCGGCCCGGCGATGCGCTGCTGTCGCTCGGCACGTCGGGCGTCTATTTCGCGGTGTCGGACGGGTTTCGCGCGAACCCGGAATCGGCGGTGCACAGCTTCTGTCACGCGCTGCCGGATACGTGGCACCTGATGTCGGTGATGCTGAACGCGGCCGGCTGCCTCGACTTCAGCGCGCAGCTGGCCGGTTACGACGGCGTCGCGGCGCTGCTCGACGATGCCGAGACGAACGCGCGCGCCAGCCGCCCGTGGTTCCTGCCGTACCTGAGCGGCGAGCGTACGCCGCACAACGACGTGAATGCGAAGGGCGTGTTCTACGGGCTCACGCCCGACACGCAGCGCGCGGATCTCGCGAATGCGACGCTCGAAGGCGTCGGTTTCGCGCTGCTTGACGGCATCGACGCGCTGCATGCGGCCGGGCTCGCGCCCGACAGCATCACGGTGATCGGCGGCGGCTCGCGCAGCGCGTACTGGACGCAGATGCTCGCCGACCTGAGCGGCCGCGCGCTGACGCTGCGCGCGGGCGGCGAAGTGGGGCCGGCGCTGGGCGCCGCGCGCCTTGCGCATCTCGCGCTCGAACCGGATGCGCCGCTCGACGACGTGTGCCCGCAGCCGCCGATCGTCGCGGTGCGCGAGCCCGACCTCGCGCGGCATGCGTGGTATCGCGATGTGCGGCGTCCGACGTTTCGCGCGCTTTACCGCGCGCTCGAACCGGTGTTTGCAACGGGCGCATGACGTGCGGATTGCCGGCGCGATGCCGCGCGTTGCAGTGACTCGATGCGGGCGGCGCATTCCGGCGGCCGCCCGGCGTTCGTGAGGTGGTTCCATAACAAGGAGTTGGAGACATGAAATCCGTGACGCGTCGTACCGTATTGAGTTCGCTTGCCGGCGCCGCTGCGCTGGCGATCCTCGCGCTGGGCGCACCGCTCGCGCATGCGAGCAAGGACAAGCCCGAGATCGGCTTCTGCATCGACGACCTGCGGGTCGAGCGCTGGTCGCGCGATCGCGATTATTTCGTCGCGGCGGCGACGAAGCTCGGCGCGAAGGTGTCGGTGCAGTCGGCCGACGCGAGCGAGGAGCGGCAGATTTCCCAGATCGAAAACCTGATCTCGCGCGGCGTCGACGTGATCGTGATCGTGCCGTTCAATTCGAAGACGCTCGGCAACGTCGTCGCCGAGGCGAAGAAGGCCGGCATCAAGGTCGTGTCGTACGACCGTCTGATCCTCGACGCCGATGTCGACGCGTACATCTCGTTCGACAACGAGAAGGTCGGCGAACTGCAGGCGCAGGGCGTGTTCGACGCGAAGCCGAAGGGCAACTACTTCCTGCTCGGCGGCGCGCCGACCGACAACAACGCGAAGATGCTGCGCGAGGGCCAGCTGAAGGTGCTGAAGCCGGCGATCGACCGCGGCGACATCAAGGTTGTCGGCCAGCAATGGGTGCCCGAGTGGAGCGCGTCGACCGCGCTGCGGATCGTCGAGGACGCGCTCACCGCGAACAGCAACCGGATCGACGCGATCGTCGCGTCGAACGACGGCACCGCGGGCGGCGCGATCCAGGCGCTCGCCGCGCAGCATCTGGCCGGCAAGGTGCCGGTGTCCGGGCAGGATGCGGATCTCGCGGCGGTCAAGCGCGTGATCGCCGGCACGCAGACGATGACCGTCTACAAGCCGCTGAAGCTGATCGCGAGCGAAGCCGCGAAGCTCGCCGTCGATCTCGCGAAGGGCACGAAGCCCGCGGTCAACGCGCAATACGACAACGGCAGGAAGAAGGTCGACACGGTGCTGCTGCAGCCGACGCTGCTGACCAAGCGCAACGTCGACGTGGTCGTGAAGGACGGCTTCTACACCCAGGCCCAGCTGGCGAGCCAGTAACGGCACGACGGATGCGATGCACGCGGCCGGCCATGCGGGCGGCCGCGTGCTCACTGCGAGGCGATGAACGTATGACCGAACCCTTGCTGACGATGCGCGGCATCGTCAAGGCATTCGATGGCGTGAAGGCGCTCGACGGAATCGACCTGACCGTGCGACCGGGCGAGTGCGTCGGCCTGTGCGGCGAGAACGGCGCCGGCAAGTCGACGCTGATGAAGGTGCTGTCGGGCGTCTACCCGCACGGCACGTGGGACGGCGAGATCCGCTGGGAAGGCGCGCCGCTCGTCGCGTCCGGCGTGCGCGACACCGAGCGCGCGGGCATCGTGATCATTCACCAGGAGCTGATGCTCGTGCCCGAGCTGTCGGTGGCCGAGAACATCTTCCTCGGCAACGAGATCACGCTGCCCGGCGGCCGCATGCACTACGCGGAGATGGTCCGGCGCTCGGAGGCGCTGCTGCGCGAGCTGCGGATCGACACGATCAACGTCGCGCAGCCGGTGATGAACTACGGCGGCGGCCACCAGCAACTGATCGAGATCGCGAAGGCGCTGAACAAGCGCGCGAAGCTGCTGATCCTCGACGAGCCGTCGTCGTCGCTGAGTGCCGCCGAGACGCGCATCCTGCTCGACATCGTGCGCGACCTCAAGCGCCGCGGCGTCGCGTGCGTGTATATCTCGCACAAGCTCGACGAGATCGACGCGGTATGCGACACCGTGGCCGTGATCCGCGACGGCCGCCATGTCGCGACGGAGCCGATGCGCGCGCTGACCACCGACCGGATCATCGCGATGATGGTCGGGCGCGAGATCCGCAATCTGTATCCGCGCGAGCCGCACGAGATCGGCGACGTCGTGCTGGAGGCGCGCAACGTGACCTGTCACGACGTGACGAACCCGCGCCGCAAGCGCGTCGACGACGTGTCGTTCAGCGTGCGGCGCGGCGAGATTCTCGGCGTCGCGGGGCTCGTCGGCGCGGGCCGCACCGAGCTGATGCAGGCGATTTTCGGCGCCTATCCGGGCGCATGCACGGCGACCGTGCTGATGAACGGCCGCCCGCTCGCGATCCGCTCGCCGGCCGACGCGATTCGCGCCGGCATCGCGATGGTGCCGGAGGATCGCAAGCGCCACGGGATCGTGCCGCAGCTTGGCGTCGGCCACAACATCACGCTGTCGGTGCTGCGCCGTTTCGCGGTGCGCGGGCGGATCGACGCGGCCGCCGAACTCGATGCGATCCGCACCGAGATGCAGCGGTTGTCGGTGCGTGCCGCGCATCCGTTCCTGCCGATCGCGAGCCTGTCCGGCGGCAACCAGCAGAAGGCGGTGCTCGCCAGGATGCTGCTGGCCGACCCGCAGGTGCTGATCCTCGACGAGCCGACGCGCGGCGTCGACGTGGGCGCGAAGGCGGAGATCTACCGGCTGGTCTTTGCGCTCGCGAAGCGCGGCGTCGCGCTGATCGTCGTGTCGTCGGAGTTGCCCGAAGTGCTCGGGCTGGCCGATCGCGTGCTCGTGATCGGCGAAGGCGAGCTGCGCGGCGATTTCGCGAACGACGGCCTCACGCAGGAACAGATCCTCGGCGCCGCGCTGAAGCCCGCGCGGCGTCCGGCCGAACCCATTGCAACGAGTCCGACATGAATACCGAACTTTCCTCCTCTTCCGCCGTGCCGCCGGACGCCGACGTGCGTCGCGCGCACGGTCATCCGTTGCGCCAGGTCTTCGTGCGCTACAAGGTGCTCGCGCTGCTGGTCGCGGTCGCGGCGATCTGGGCGTTCTTCTCGGTGCTGACCGACGGCGCGTTCGTCACGCCGCGCAACGTATCGAACCTGTTGCGGCAGATGTCGATCACCGGGATGCTCGCGTGCGGGATGGTGTTCGTGATCATCGCGGGCGAGATCGACCTGTCGGTCGGCTCGCTGCTCGGGCTGCTCGGCGGCGTCGCCGCGATCCTCGACGTCAATCGCCACTGGCCGGTCGCCGCGACGGTGCCGGCGGTGCTCGCGCTTGGCGTGCTGGTCGGGCTGTTCAACGGCTGGTGGTCGACCTACCGGCGCGTGCCGTCGTTCATCGTCGGGCTGGGCGGGATGCTCGCGTTCCGCGGCATCCTGCTCGGCGTGACGGGCGGCTCGACGATCGCGCCGGTGTCCGACGGCTTCGTGTTCCTCGGTCAGGGCTACCTGCCGCGCGTGGCCGGCGATGGCCTCGCGGTGCTGCTGTTCGCGCTTGTCGCGCTGCTGGTCATGCGGCAGCGCGGTACGCGGCGCCGCTACCGGCTCGCGGTCGCGCCACTGTGGCAGGACGTCGCGAAGATCGTCGGCGCCGGTGCCGTGCTGTTGGCGTTCGTCGCGACGCTCGACCGTTACGGCGGTATCCCCGTGCCGGTGCTGCTGCTGCTCGCGCTGCTCGGTGCGTTCTCGTGGATCGCGACACAGACCGTGTTCGGCCGACGCATCTATGCCGTGGGTTCGAACCTGGAGGCGACGCGGCTGTCGGGCGTCGACACCGATCGCGTGAAGCTCGCGATCTTCGCGCTGATGGGGCTGATGTGCGCGTTCGCGGGCATCGTCAATACTGCGCGGCTCGCGGCCGGCTCGCCGTCGGCCGGCACGATGGGCGAGCTCGACGCGATCGCCGCGTGCTTCATCGGCGGCACGTCGATGCGCGGCGGGTCGGGCACCGTCCATGGCGCGCTGATCGGCGCGCTCGTGATGGCGAGCCTCGACAACGGGATGTCGATGCTCGACGTCGACGCGTACTGGCAGATGATCGTCAAGGGCGCGGTGCTGGTGCTGGCGGTGTGGATCGACGTGGTGTCGCGGTCGAACCGGCGGTGAGGCGGCGTTTGGCCACCACTCGACGAGAGGAAGACATGAAACGGAACCCGGTTCCCATGCCCGGTATCTCCGCGCTGGCGGCTGCGCCGATCACGGAACCGGACGTCGCACAGGATCACGAACCGGTGCTCGGCCTGGGCGATCCGCGCGACCGCCGCGTCATTGAGGACGCGCTGCGCGCGCTGCTGCGGGAGCGCTCCGAAGCGCTCGCGTTCGCGATGCGCATCGCGGACGAGTGCGACCGGCCGAGGCCCGACGTGAGCGATTTCACGCTGACCGACATCATTCGGCTGGCGCGTGTCGTCGAGCGAGCGCAGCGTTAGGGCAACGCAACCCAGGAACTCGCGATCGTCGGCATCCGCCACCGCTTCTGAACGCCAAACGCCAAACGCCAAACGCCAAACGCCAAACGCCAAACGCCAAACGCCAAACGCCAAACGTTGCGCGTCATGGCAGCGGCACGCCCCACGCCGCTGTCACGTCGCCGCCGAGCCGCCATTCGCTGAACGGGCGGCGCGGCGCGATGATCGCCGGCAGGCGGCGATCGCCGAAACGCGCGTAGTACGGCTCGATCCAGCTCAGTTCGTCGCGGAACGTCCACGGAAACAGGTCCTGCTTGATCGGCGTGATCTTCCTGAAGCTCGCGGGGTCCTCCACCGCGTCGATCACGAGATTGGCGAGGCGGCCGATCGCACCATCGTTCTCGCGATAGAGATCGATGTTGCGCCGTTGCACGAGTTCGGCCGCGAAAACGAGCGGCAGCAGGGCAAAGGTGTGATAGTGGAGTGCGCGGTTTCCGCGCTTGACTTCGCGCGCGAGCGAACCGTCCGGGCCGATGTCGCGAATGCCTTCGCGTACCCGCAGCAAACCGGAATCGATCAGGCTTGCATTGTCGGTGACGGTGCCGATGGCGATCAGGTCGAGCCCTGCCCAGTACACGAGATTGTTGTGCAGGGGGTTGATCGCTTCCGAATTGCGGGTCGCGATCGCGATGCGTTCGAGCCATGGGTCGATCGCGTTGAATTGCGCGCGGTTCGCTTCGCGCAACCCGCGCGGCATGCGCAGGATCACCATCGCGAAATCCGTGCCGGCCCACGAGCGCTCGTAATAGCCCTGATAACCGGATATCCGGCCCATCAACGCATCCGATTGTGCCCAGCTGTCGAGCAGGCTCAATGCGCACGACCAGTCGCCGTGATCCGCCGCGGTGTTCAGCTTCGCGACGAAGTCGCGCATCGGCTTCACGTCGCGCGCATAACCGGTGGGATCGTCATAGTAGCCGGGCGGATCGATCGTCCGCGCGGGGGCCGGCACTTCGCATGCGTGGCTGGCGGAGCCAGCGCCGACGAGCGTGCCGACGGCGAATGAAACGGCCAACAAGGTTCGAACGGAAAGGGCGCGCATGGGGTGCTCGACGGTGGCGTTGCGGGGCGGGCGCTGGACCGGAGGCAGTCTAGCGTCCCGGGCTTTCACCCGGCTTTCCCGGTCGAGCCGTTGCGGTTCCGATCCGGCAGGCCACCGGTGCGATGCCTTGCGGCCACGCCGGCCCGGCCGACCTGCTTTGGCACGTCGCGCAGCGCGGCGCTTACGCCCGGCCGCGCGGTTCGGGTTCGGCGGCTGACGCGCGATATCCGTCAGCCGTCCGGGCCGGCCTAGAACGAGTAGGCGAGTGATGCGAACAGGCTGCGCGGTGCGCCTGGCGTGACCCACAGGCTGTTGTACGAGCTGACGTAGGTGGTGCGATTGAACAGGTTGTTCAGCACGACAGACGCACGCAAGTGCTTGTTGACCTGAAGGTAGCCGTTGAGCTGGACGGTCGCATAGGCCGGCAGTTCGAAACCGTCGCTCGTGTTGGCCGTGTTGCCGGCCCGGCGCCCGACATAGATCACGCCGGCACCGGCACCGGCCTTGTCCGCGAACGGCAGCGTGGTCTCGTACATGAGCAGCGCGCTGCCGCTCAGCCGCGGTATGTCGACGAGGCGTGAACCGGGCGCCAGCACGGTGTCGCGCGTGACTTCGGCGTCGACGTACGCGAAGTTGGCGACGCCGCGCAAGCCGTGACCGAGGTCGCCGCTCCATTCGAATTCGACGCCGCGGCTGCGTACTTCGCCCGCCGCACGCGAGAAGCCCGCATTCGCCGGATCGGCGGTGAGCACGTTGCGCTTGGTGACGTAGAACGCCGAGACGGTCGTGAGCCAGCGCGCGCCCGCCCATTTCGCGCCTGCTTCGTAGCCATGGCCCTTCTCGGGATCGAATGCGCGGCCGTCGACGTCGGCACCGTTGTTCGGCCGGAACGAATACGCGGTGTTCGCATACAGCGACAACGCGGGACTCATTTCATACACGACGCCGATACGGGGACTCAGCGCGCTCTGCAACTGGCTGGTCGTCACTCCCTTCAGGCGGTTCTCGATCGATTGATGGAAGCGATCCCAGCGCAGCCCGGCCAGGATTTTCCAGTGCGGCCCGAACGCAAGCGTGTCCTGTGCGTAGATGCCTTGGCCGTTGTCGCGTTCGAGCAGGTCGGTCGCGGTGCGCGGCGTCGGCGCAGGCTGGCCATAGACCGGATCGAAGATGTCGATTGCATAGGGCGCAGCGGCGCTCGGCGTGGAGCGTGTGACGAACTGGTCGTAGTTGAAGCGATACGCATCGACACCCATCACGAGCGTATGGCCGATGCCGCCCGTGCGAAACGTGCCGGTCGTCTCGAGGCGGCCTTGCAGGTCGTTCGAGTGAAACGCGACTTGCCGGTAGCGGCGCCACAGTGTGCGGCCGTCCGGTTGCAATGCGAATGCCTCGGACGAGCGTCCCGACAGGTCGGTGTCGCGTTGCGCGACGCCGGCGTTGATCGACCAGCTTGAATCGATGCGATGCTCGAGCGTGAACTGGTGGCCCGTGTTGCGCACGTCGTAGTCGCCGTCGCGCGGCTCGCCGAGGAAGCGCGACGCCGGAATCGCGCCAAGCTGCCCATTGACCGCCAGCACGCCGCGATCGAGCGGTGCGCGCTGACGCGCGCTCTCGAACTCGTAGTGGAGCGTCGTATCCGCACCGATGTCCCAGGTGAACGACGGCGCGAACAGGTAGCGTTTGCTCGACACCGTATCGCGAAAGCTGCCGTTGTTCTCGTCCATCGCGATGAAGCGGTACGCCAGCGATTTCGTGACGGGGCCGGTCGAATCGAGTGTCGTGCGCAACGCACCGTAGCTGCCGGCCGACACGCCGATGGTGTTCGAGCGTGCAAACTGCGGCTGCTTCGTCGTATAGCTGATGATCCCGCCCGGATCGCCGCGGCCATACAGCGCGGACGCCGGCCCCTTGAGCACTTCCATGCGCTCGAGGGTGGCGGTGTCGCGCGGGACGCTCATCCCGCGATTCCACGAGAAGCCGTTGACCAGGTAGTCGGTGCCGGACGTGTTGCCGTCGCCGGCGAAGCCGCGCACCGCGTAGTTGTCCCACAGGCCGCCGAAGTTGTTCTGTCGCGAGACGCCCGCGACCCAGTCGTAAAGATCATCGCCGCGTGTCGCGGCAACGGTCTGGATCAGTTTCGTATCGACGCTGCTGACCGCGAACGGAATCTCCATCACGTCCGCCTCGCTGCGCGTCGCGCTCGTCGATTCGCGCGTTCGAAACGGCGCCGTCGCGCGTTGCGAGGAGATCTCGATGGCGGGCAGCGACATTTCCTGCGCGTCGGCGGTGCCCACGCCGGCCGTGCCGACGACGATGGCCATCGGTGCGGCCGCCCAGTTCTTCCTGCTCATACCCGTCCTTTGGTGTGGTTCGCGTTCGGGCACGGCGGGCGGCCTCGCGCCGGCATCGGTGTTCCAAACAGTACATTCGCGCGGAAATTTAATGCAAATGAGAGGCATTTGCAATCGTAATTTCAAGAATCGGCGAACGAAGCGAAACGGAGGGCAACGTGGACAAGGTCGGGGGTTACGCATGGCGCCGCACGATGCATCGCAACGCGGACGCAAACGCGTGCCGGCGCCCGTGCGCCGATCAATCCGGGTCGGTTTTCAGGCCGCCGTCGATCCATCGCGCTTCGGACGCGCGAAGATGGGCGCGAATCGCCGTCTGGGCCGCAATCGGATCGCCGGCCTGCAACGCGAGGAGTACGTCCTCGTGCTCCCGCACGGCGGCGGTCCAGGTCTGCGGATTCTCCGCGTGGCCGCGCATGGCTGCCGCGATCGGGTCGTGGCGGCTATCGAACAGCTCGCCGACGAAGCGGGTGAGCACCGAATTGCCGGCGGCTTCCGCGATCAGCATGTGGAACTGCCGGTCGGCTTCGACGGGTGACTTGCCGGCCTCCGCGAGTCGCTTCATCCGCTGAACCGTGCGCCGCAGGCGATCGAGCATCGCGGCCGTCATCCGCGCGGCGGCCAGTCCGGCGACGCTGCCTTCGTCGGCCGCTCGAGCCTGCATCAGTTCCGACGGACTGTCGCCGAGCGTGACCATCGTGCCGACAGCGTCGGCCGGCTGGAGGTGGCCGATGGCGCGCGTCGCAGCGCGGTGCCGGCATCGCGGCTGACGGTCGGCCTGCAATGCGGCGGGTCCGACGGCTACTCGGGGATCACGGCGAATCCGGCGCTCGGCGCGGCCGTCGATCTGCTGGTGCGCAACGGCGGCACGGCGATTCTGTCCGAGACGCCCGAGATCTACGGCGCGGAGCATCTGCTGATCGCGTGTGCGGCCTCGCGCGACGTGGCCGAGCGTCTCGTCGGCAGGTTGCAGTGGTGGGAGCGCTACGTCGCCGACAACGGCGGCGAAATGAACAACAATCCGTCGCCGGGCAATATCGCCGGAGGCATCACCACGATTCTCGAGAAGTCGCTCGGCGCGGCACGAACGCGCTCACGAAACCTTGCTCCTCACCTGCCGTACGTGCAGCCATAGCGCGGATATCAGGAAATAGACGGCACCTACCGCCGCATAGCCTGCAATCTTGATGATGGCCGGCGGCGTGGTCGCGTGGCTTTGGACGATGAAGAACGTGCCGGCCAGCGCGGATTGCGCGCCGCTCAGGACCATCACCCACTGCGCACCGAAATGCTTCCAGCGACGTACCGCGGTGCCGAGCTGAAGCCCGCCGGAAAGAATCGCCCAGATGCCGAACACCGTGAGCACGGCCTGCATGCCCGCATTCAACGCCAGCAATGCTGCAACCGTCGTGATGGCGCTGATCGCGACGTTGACGGCCTGCGTGCGGTTTTCGGCCATCCCGCCGCTGCGAGACATGTCGACGAAGTTGGCCAGCGCATCCCAGGCCGGATAAACAAAGAGCAGGACCGCCGCGCCGGCCGGGTTTTGCCGACCGACGGAAAACGCCAGCACGACCCAGATCGCCGAGAATATCGCTCGGGAAAAGTAATATCGTTTCAGCCATTGTTCTTCGCCGGGGAGACTGTATTCAGGGTAACGATCAACCATTCTTTCACTCCTTGGTACATCAAACCATCGTTCCGGTCGGCCTGGATGGTTTCCACGATCGGGACAGCAACGTGACCGGATTTCCACTGCGCCGAGTATCTCAATCGCCCTGACCGCCCGCTATCGGTCAGATGACCGATAGGGGCACGGCCAGCCGCTCGCGTCGGTGCGGACAGGCATTGCCCGTCGGTTGTCGCGGAGCGCTGCGCGCGGCCGCCGATGCGCCGGCTCACGCGTGACTCGACGTCGTCGCGTATGATCGATTGCCCATCCCCGTGAATTTCTCCCCCCTTCCGATGTTCGACGCCGAAGCCAGTCACGCCCCGCTGCGCATATTCGACTCCGTGAGAGCGCTTGCTTTTATCGGCGATCTCAGCATGGGACAGCCGACCGACCATTCGCTGCGTACCGGCTGGCTGGCGGCAAGCCTCGCGCACGCGGCAGGATTCGACGCGGCGGTTTGCGCGACGGTCCGCGAGGTGTCGCTGCTGCGTTGGTCGGGCTGTACGGCGAACGCGGCAGGTTTCGCGCAGGTGTTCGGCGACGACGTCGCGATCCGCACCGCGATGCTCGAGAGCCGGCCCGGCATGGCCGAAGCAATCGGCGGTGCCGGCGCCGCGCTGATCCCGCTTGCGCAGATTCACTGCGAAGTCTCGGGCGAAGTCGCGCGAATACTGGGTCTTTCGACGGCAACGGAAACCGCGCTGCGGCACATTTTCGAAACCTGGGACGGCAACGGGCTGCCCGCGCGACTCGTGCACGAACAGGTGCCTGCGCCCGTGTCGATCGTGGCGCTTGCCGGCGATCTCGAGGTGCTGAGTCGCGCGTACGGCATCGAGCGGGCCCTGGAATTGATCGGGCAACGCTCGGGGGCACGCTATCCGGCCGTTCTCGTCGAGACGACCGCACGCCAGGCGAGGGACTGGCTGACGGAACTGGAGCGCGTATCGGCGGACGACCTGGGTGCCGCATTGGCGACGCCGGACATGCAGGGCGCGACGTCGGCGGAATTGATTGCGGACATCATCGATCTGAAACTGCCGTGGATGACGGGTTTTTCGCGCTCGGTCGCGTCGACGGCGGCCGCGTGTCATGCCCGTCTCTCGCCCGATGAAGCGGGGCGCGAGCTCGTCTACCGGGCTGGATTGATTCATGGCATCGGCAGAGCCGCGGTGCCGAACGGTGTGTGGAATCTGCCGACGCGGCTGCCTGCGAGCGCATGGGAAAAGGTGCGCCTCGTGCCGTACTGGACCGAGCGCGCCGGCAGACAGACCGGCGCACTGGGTGAAGCCGCGGTGCTTGCGTCATATGCGTATGAACGGCAAGACGGTTCCGGGTATTTTCGCGGCGCGCGCGATCCGGCGCTGACGCTGGAAGCGCGCGTGCTGGCGGCGTCGGTGGCGTGGGTCGCGTTGCGCTCGACGCGTCCGTGGCGCACGGCGCTGACCGATGTGGCTGCCGCCAGCCTGTTGCAGGAAGAAGCTGCGCGTGGCCGGCTATGCGGCGAAGCGGTGGAGGCGCTGGTGACGGAAGGCGCACCTGTCGTCACGCGCGCCGCGAGACGCACGTCGCATGATGGCCCACGCCTGTCCGCACGGGAAGTCGACGTACTGCGCGCGATTTCCCGCGGCGCGAGCAACAAGGAAGTCGCGAAGGAACTGGCCATGAGCCCGAGCACGGTACGCACCCACGTCGAGAAGGCGTTTCGCAAGCTCGAATGTTCGACACGCGCTGCGGCGACGCTCAAGGCATCGGCGATGGGGTTGCTCTAACGGGATTGGCGTTGCGTATCCGCTTTCGTGCCGGTGTCGACGAGACGGCCCGGCCAGCACGATATCCGGTGTACCGCCGACCCGCACCGTCATGTGCCGGACCGTGCAACGCGCTTCGCGTAACGGCATCCGATACTGCACGTTGCCGTTGGCAAGCGGGATCTCCTTGTCGTCCGCTTCAGCGACTCGAAGTATCGATGATGCGTTGCGCCGTTCAAGTGGGCCAGTCATTCACGCGTTCGTGACGATCCAGCGCCCTTGCGTCGGCGTCTGCCCACCGGCACCACAACCCCGCGATAACGAAGTAGACCGCGCCCATGGCTTCGCTCGAAAGCAGCGCGCCGGCCAGCGCCGATCCTGCCCCGCACGAGATCGCTCTCCACGGTGCGCCGGTGCGCTTCCAGCGACGCGCCGCATTGCCGATCTGAAACAACCCCGAAAGAACGGCGCACACGCCGAATACCCGAGGTAGCCCGCTCGCCAATGTCATGATGAAGATTTGACGTACCGACATTGCAGTCATCCTCCTGGCATTCGGGCGAGCGATTGCTGATCGTGACATTCAATTGTTCGCGGCGCCATCGGACAAAAGACCGATAGCGCCGGAACAGAGCGGCCAGGATAGCGACGAAGCCGGACGTGTCGAACGTCGTTCGTGCGCGATGGGTAAAAAGGCAATCGCGTCGCCACGGAGAAGTTGCGAGCGAACCAAAGGGGCACCTCCGGTGCCTGCGCCGATACAGTTCGTCGCAGGCAGGAGAGGGGTGGCCACGGCTGGCGGTCACGGTTGTTTGCGTCCAGGGCCGAGCGCTGACCCGCAACGCGCTTTGCAGAGGCTCCGCGGCACGGTGATGGCCTCGTACATTTGCGCCGGCGCAGGAAATCAGCGAGCCTGCCCCAACTGCTCGTCGATCGTCCGGGTGAGCGGAGACTGGACATCTCCCGTGTGCCTGGTCTGCACGGGCTCGATCAGCACGATCCAGCATTCGTCGTCGGCGACCGGATTGTGCTGCGTGCCGCGCGGCACGACGTGCATCGAGCCGGCGGGCAAGTCGACGACGCGGCCGCCTTCATACTCGATCCGGAGGTGTCCGCGCACGACGAAGAACAGCTCGTCTTCATGCGCGTGGTCGTGCCACACGAGCTGGCCGCGTACTTTTGCGACCTTCACATACTGATCGTTGACCTGCGCGACGACCTTGGGTGACCAGTATTCGGATACATCGCCGAATGCAGCCTCGAGGTCGAACGATTCGGCAAACGGAACGGCAGGCAGGGTCATCTCGTCTCCAGAGGCAGTTGTACGTACTCGGGATCGAAACCGGCACGTTGCCGATCGTCGATACGTCGGGAAAAGCCCATTATATTGACGCCGCTACTACGCTGCGCGACGGGCGAATGCCGACCATCCGGCTCTCGTCGCGGGTCGCATCTGCGTTGCCGTCGTCGACGGCGGCGGCAGGACGGTCGCGGCGAACCGGTCGCGCATGACGACCGGTTCGCCCGCTTCCGACCTCGTGCGCTGTCGCTTGTGGCATGAACGTGCCGCGCCGCGCTCAGCGGGCGAGCGCTGCCACGAAGTCCCGGTACGCGCGCAGCGGGCGGCCAAGGATCGCGGTCAGCCGCTCGACATCGCCGGCCTCCGGCACCAGCCCGTCGCTGACATAGCGTTCGGCCATCAGGCGCATCTCGTAGGCCATCCATTTCGGCATGACATTCGCCAGATTGTTTTCGAACGCGGTGGGATCGTCGCCGCCGTAGGCTACCTGGCGGCCGAGCGTCTCCGACCAGATGGACGCCAGTTCCGGGCCCGTCAGCGTGTCGGGCCCGACCAGGTTGACGGTCTCGACCGGCAGCTTGCCGGGCGCGTCGTTGTGGCGAATCAGCTCGATCGCCGCGACTTCCGCGATATCGCGCACGTCGATCATCGCGACCCCCTTGCTGCCGATCGGTATCGGGTAGACACCGTGATTGACGATCGCGTCCTTGACCATCAGTTCGTTGTCCATGAAATACGAGGCGCGCAGGATCGTCGCGCTGAAGCCCATTTGCTCGATCATCCGCTCGGCGGCGGATTTCACCGCGAAGTGCGGCACGTTGACGAAGCGGTCGGCGTGGAGCACCGACAGATAAACGACGCGCTCGATACCCGACTCGCGGGCCAGGTTCAGCGCGATCAGCGCCTGCGTGAATTCGTCACCCGCCACCCCGTTGAGCAGGAACAGCGTGCGCATGCCGGAGAAGGCCGTGCGAAGCGAGTCGATGTCGAGCATGTCGCCCTGCACGACGGTCACCGCGGCCGGAAAATCGGCTTTGGACGGATCGCGCACCAGCA
Source organism: Burkholderia catarinensis (assembly GCF_001883705.2). Taxonomy (GTDB): domain Bacteria; phylum Pseudomonadota; class Gammaproteobacteria; order Burkholderiales; family Burkholderiaceae; genus Burkholderia; species Burkholderia catarinensis. Next base: position 104,528 of record NZ_MDEQ02000008.1, on the reverse strand, counting down.
CGCGCACGCCGGCGCCGCGATTGACGAGTTGATGGACGACCTGGCGGCCGACACGGCCGGTGGCGCCGGTAACGAGAATGGTCATGATGTTCACTCCTGGGGTAACGGTTGGGTTGACTGCCCACGTAAGTTAAGTGATCCACACATGATCCGGAAGATGTGATAAATAGACGAGGTGTCTCATTGGTGGAACGCATGGACCTTCTCGCTCTCGCCGATTTCAATCTCGTCGCCCGTCATGGCAGCTTCGGGGAAGCCGCGCGCGCGGCGGGGCGCCCGAAGGCGACGCTGTCGCGCCGCGTCACGGAACTGGAGAACAGTCTCGCGCTGCGCCTGTTCGAACGCGGCTCGCGTGGCGTGAAGCTCACGCAGGAGGGGCGCGCACTTTACGAGCGGACGGGTGCGCTGCTCGCCGAGCTTGCCGACAGCGCATCGGCGATCGCATCGGGGAGCGAGCGGCCGCGCGGACGGCTGCGCATCAGCGCGCCGATGGTCTTTTCCCAGTTCGCAATGGGGAAGCTGGTCGCGACGTTCGCGCTGAAATACCCCGACGTGCGGCTGGAGGTCACGACGGAGGATCGGCCCGTCGACATGATCGAGGAAGGGTACGACCTCGTGATTCGCGTGAACCCCGACCCGGATGAAAGCCTGATCGGGCGCGTGTTCCTGCGCGACCGGCTGGTCGTCGTGGCGAACCCCGCGCTGGCGCGGCCGAGCGGCGATGCGGCCGTGCCGGTTGTCGTTCGCGGTGTGGACGACAGGCGCGCGGCATGGGAGGTCACGGGCCCGGCGGGGACGGCCCGCCTGTCGATCGAGCCCGTCGCCCGGCTGTCGTCGCTCATCATGATCCGCGATACGGTCCGTATCGGCCTGGGCGCCGCTTGCCTGCCGGTGTCGCTCGTGAGCCACGACCTGGCCGCCGGCACGCTCGTCAGTTGGGGCGACGTGCCGGGGCCTGATATCGCGCTATGGGCACTGTATCCTTCCCGGCGGTTGTTGAACGCTCGCGTTTCCGCGTTTCTGGATCACCTCAAGGACGCCTTTCCGGCTGGCCGGCCGGAAGAACTGGCTGCCTACATCGGACCGGGGCAGTGAAAGGGCGCCGGTCGCGACGGCCGGTCGGGATGCCGCGGCGGCGCGATCGCGCTACGACCGGTCGCGATTGCGCGCGCGCGTCGCGCCCGTGATCACCGCGATGCCGAACAGAATGACGGCCACGATCTCGATGATGTGCTGCGACACGTGCAACGTCATCAATCCCCATGCCACGCCGCCGATGAAAATGATCCATCCGACCAGGTAGATAAGCAGGGTCATCGTTCTTCTCCTTGCGGTTCGGGTTCATCGATCGGACTGCCGTCGCGCGGCGGCCGTTTTATCCGGCCGAACGTAAAACCCGGCGGCGTTTCGTCGTACCCGTGCCGCCAGCTGTCGAGCGATTGCAGGCTGTAATGCGTGCCGTTGATCTCAATCGTTTGCATCCGGCCGGACGCATAGCGCAACGCATCAGGCCTTTCGAATAGCAGGTGCCGCGCCATCCGTCGTAGCGCCAGCCTGAAATGCCGATATGAATCTCGCCGATTGTGCATGTCACGTCGATGCGCGAATGCCCGTAGGTCGACAGGTAATCGAGGCGTCGAGCAATGCGCGTGCCACCGCGCGGCACGCATCTTGCTCAGCCGGCGTATCGCGTGAAGTATTCGACAGTCAGCGCTTCGTCCACGCGTTTAGCACGACGCGCGAGTCGCGCGGTCCGCGCGACCCGCCGCGTACGAGACTACGACGCCGACAACGTCACCGACACGCCCGTCGCCGTATAGACCGGCGTTGCCTTGAACCCGTCCACCGTCACCGTCGAGAACTTCGCCGCGCCGGCAGCGCCGTCGATCAGCGCGATGGTGTCGCCGGCCTTCGGCGCATAGCCGTTCACGAACTTCACGTGCAGCGTGCCGCCCGCGACGGTGAGCGTGCCGCCCACGCGCAAGCGCCCGCCGCCGTTGCCGTCGATGTCGAGTTCGAGCGTCGTGTTGTCGAGCTGCGTATAGCGGGTCGCGACCGTGACGGGCGCGCCGGCCGCAATCCGGATGCCGCCGCCGGAACCGACGTACACGTCGCCGTTGCCGAACGCGGTCGCGGATGCGGCGGCGAGCGTGCCGCCGCCGACTTGCGTGCCGCCCGTGTAGCGGTTGTTGCCGGCCAGCGTCAGCGTGCCGGTGCCTTGCAGCGTCAGCTTGCCGGCGCCCGCGATGTCGTTGCGCCACTGGTCGGCGGCGTTGAGTCCGCCCTTCGACGCGTCCATCGACACGGTCACGTTGCCGTTGAACGCGCCGTAGCCGTCGGCGGCCGCGAACAGGTTCAGGCGGCCCCAGCCTTCCGCATCGTCCATGACCGGATAGCCGGACGTCATTTCGGTGGTCTTCAGCACGACGCGCCGCTGGTCGGCGCCCAGATACGGGAAGCGCGTCTGCAGCAGGATCTCGGCCCCCTTCGGCACCACCGGCGGCGCGTCGGTCGATTCGATCGCACCGAAGCCGAACGTCATGCGGCGCAGGAACGCCGCCTTGTTCGTCGCGTAATCGGCGAACCGGTCGGTCGCGGTCGTGCCCGAGCGCGCGAACGCGCCGAACGTCGCATCGGTGGTGCCCGTGAGCTGCTGCAGCGTCTGGTGCGCCTGGCCGTACGCGGCCTGCGCGTCGCCGGCGTAAGCGCTCAGGTTGGCCGCGCTGACGGCCAGCGCGAGCATGCGGCCGCCGATCACGTCGAGCGGCGAGTGCATGCCGGCGAGGATCCGGTTCTCGCCCAGTTCGAGGCCGCGGCCGACCATTTCCTGGAAGCGCTCCGGAACGAGCCACGCCATCGTCGTCGCATCGCGCATCGCCTCGGCTTCGTGGCCGCTGATGAAACCGCCGTCGGTCGCGGGCGTCGTGCTTTCCGCGGGAACGAGCGTCGGCGCGACGACGACGCTCGTGCTCCAGCGATACGGCCGCGCGTACTTGTAGAAGCGCTTCGAGGGTTCGGTCGACGCGTTGTTGCCCATTTCGTTGAGCAGATCGACGACTTTCCCGAAACCGGCGTTGCCGCTGCCGCCGACACCGACGTTGTTGCCGGAGTCGTTGTACAGGACGGTCGTGGCATCGGCGGGCACGCTGGTGATGCTGGTCGCCTGCTGGGCGGCGGTGCGCCATGCCGCGGTGAGCGGGCCCATGCCGTCGGTCACGCTGTAGCCCTTGCCGCGCCGGTCGTCGTAGTACGCGGCATCGGCCTGCTGCGGCGTGCGTGCGGTCGTTGCGTTGACCACATATTGAACATTGGCCGCCAGCACCGCGTCGTTCAGGATCGTGCCGCACGGCGCGCCGCTGCCGGGCAGTCCCGAGCAGGTGGAAGGCGAGACGGCCGGAAATGCGCCGTTCGCCGGCGCGTTCACGCCCGCATCGACCAGCATGGTCGACGGTTGCCAGAGATCGAGGAAGCGGCTCACGACGCGCACCGCGGCGTTCGTCGACAGCGTCGCATAGCGCGCGTCGCCGCGCTGGTTGGTCGCGATGTTGTCGACGAAGGCCGGCACGCTCGGCACGGGCGCGCTGTCGACGAAGCCGGGGTCGGCCGGCGGCGCCGGAACGGCAGCGGTTGTCGTATTCGTCGAGACGACATCGTCGCCGCCGCCGCAGGCAGCCAGTACGATCGCGCTGGACAGGGCTGCGACGTGCAGCGGGAAACGGCTTCGTGACACGAGCATGCGAGACTCCATCCTGAGGGTCAAAGATGGCGGATTGTCGTGGGCGATCGTGACGCAGCCGTTAAGGATTTGTTTCGGAGCGCGGTCGATGCGCGTGAATTCTCACTATTTGGTGAATTCGTGATGCTGAACATGTCGGCGGATCGATCCGGTCGTCGGCGAAGCCCGGAAATGGACGGCTACGCGCAAGCCGGGCGTGCGCTTTCGAAACAGAGATCGGAACCGCAGTGCTCACGCCGCTTGGGCGGACGATTCCGCGTCGGCGAGGCACACGCGGTTTCGGCCCTGGCGCTTGGCCGCATAGAGGGCGAGGTCCGCCTGATGCGATAACGCATGCACGGACGCCGGCCGCGCGCGATGGCCGGTCGCGCAGCCGATGCTGACCGTGAAGGCCGGAATCGTCGCGTCGAATCCGTCGAGCCGGTTGAGTTCCACGGCGCGGCGAATCGCTTCGGCGATCTTCGCGGCACCGCGCTCGTCCGTATCGGGCAACACCGCGACGAATTCCTCGCCGCCGTAACGTGCGGCGAGATCGCCGCGCCGTCGCGTATGCGCGCGCACGCATGCGGCAAGAAAGCGCAGCGCGGTGTCGCCTTGCGCGTGGCCGTACCGGTCGTTGTACTGCTTGAAGTGATCGGCGTCGATGAACAGCACCGACAGGCTGCCGTCGCTGCCGCGCTGCAGCCGTTCCCATTCGTCGGCGAGCGCGGCATCGAGCGCGCGACGGTTGTGCAGGCCCGTCAGCGGATCGGTGCGTGTCAGGTCGGTGAGCAGCGTCTGCTTGCGCAGGTTGTCCCGCAGCGCGAATGCGAGCAGCCACACCACCGCGCAGAACAGCGCGCCGATGACGGACGCCGACACGCCGACCGTCCACGTCAGGTGCGTGATGCCGGCCAGCACGTCGCTCTCGGCCGGCGCGACCACGGCGATCAGCGGCGTGCCGGGTACCCGCTGGTACGTATACAGCCGCACCGTTCCGTCGATGCTCGAGCGCGCAGCATAGTAGCCCGATTCGTTGCTCACCATCCGCTCGAACGACTTCGACCGGCGCAGGCGAACCATCTGGTGATCGTTCAACGGCGGATTTCGCGCGAGGATCGTGCCGTCCGCGCGCAGGATCGCGCTGATGCCGTGCGGTCCGACGTTCAACCGCGACAGCAGCTGATCGAAGTAGGCGAGGTCGACGGCGACCACCGCGATCCCGTTGAACGCATGATCCGGCCCGTCGATGCGCCGCGACAGTGCGATCGATTCGGTGCCGCTGCGCGAACGCGCCCGGTACGCCTCGGACACGTAGAGGCCGACGTGGTCCGAATCGCGATGGACCTTGAAGTAGTCGCGATCGCTGAAGTCCCAGTTGTGGGTCGGGCCGCAACAACCGTCGATCAGCCGCCCGTGGCGGTCCGTCACCCCCATGCCGGTCACGTATTGCGCGGCCGTGCGCTCGAACAGCACGTCGTGACGCAACCCGGCGTCCAGGCGCACGATGGCGGGGTTGCCGAGATCGGCGGCGAGTGAGACCAGCGCGTTGTTGGAGGTTTCGACGGTGCGCGCGATCTCGCTGACCAGGACGGCCGCGACGTTGCGCGAAGTCTCGTGCGCATGTCTGACGACTTCGCTTCGCGCGGCCCACAGCGTCACCGCGCTGATGCCGAGCGCCGCGACCGACATCAGCGTACCCAGCACACCGACGATCATGGGGTGGCGGCCGGCCCAGTCGGCAATTTTCTCGATCGAAGTGGGTGCAGGCATGGCTCGCGCTCGTACGGGAAGCCGGCTGCGACAGCAGCGGCGCTGGTCAAACCCGAGTTAACGGCAGGGTTGCCCGGAAATCGAGGCCGGCATGCGAAGCGATGACTGCACGGGAGCCGCAAACGTGTGCGGTCGGGGCGCGCCGGCGGCGGCGCCCCGCGCAACGACTGCGTAACAGCGGCGGATGAGAGCGGCGGACGAGGGCGACGGGTGGCTTCAGTCGAGCCCGCCCTGGCACAGGTACTTGATCGACAGGTAATCGTCGAGGCCATAGCGCGAGCCTTCGCGGCCGTAGCCCGATTCCTTCACGCCGCCGAACGGTGCGGCCTCGCTCGCGAGCGCGCCTTCGTTGATGCCGACGATGCCGGTTTCGAGCCGCGCCGATACGCGCGCGATGCGCCGCACGTCCTGCGTGTAGAAATACGCGGCGAGCCCGAACGGCGTGTCGTTCGCGGCGTCGACGGCTTCATCTTCCGTGTCGAACGGAAACAGCGCGGCGATCGGGCCGAAGGTTTCCTCGCAGGTCAGCTGCATGTCGGCGGTGGCATCGGCGAGCACGGTCGGCGCGTAATAGTTCGGACCGAGTTCGGTCAGGCGCTTGCCGCCCGTGAGCACGCGTGCGCCGCGCTCGATTGCATCGCCGACGTGGCGTGCGATCTTGTCGACTGCGCGTGCGTTGATCATCGGGCCGATCCGCGCGTCCGGATCGGTCGCCGGCGCGACCTTCAGCGCGGCGACACGGGCGGTGAGTTTGGCGGCGAATGCCTCGTAGACGCCGGCCTGCACGTACACGCGGTTCGGCGACACGCAGGTCTGCCCGCCATTACGGAACTTGGCGGCCATCAGCCCGTCGACGGCGGCGTCGAGCTCGGCATCGTCGAACACGATGAACGGCGCATTGCCGCCGAGTTCGAGCGACAGCTTCTTGAGCGTCGCGGCCGATTCGCGCGCGAGCAGCTTGCCGACGGGCGTGGATCCGGTGAACGTGATCTTGCGCACGCGGCCGTCGGCGAGCCAGTCGCCCACCGCTTCGATGCCGCGCTCGCGCGATGCGGCGATCATGTTCAGCACGCCGGGCGGCAAGCCGGCCTCCTGCGCGAGGAAGGCGAGCGCGAGGGCGGTCAGCGGCGTGTCCTCCGCCGGCTTCGCGACGACCGTGCAGCCTGCCGCGAGCGCAGGCGCGATCTTGCGCGCGATCATCGCGAGCGGGAAATTCCACGGCGTGATCGCGGCGACGACGCCGATCGGCTCCTTGAGCGCACTCAGCCGCTTGCCGCGCTGCTGTTGCGGAATCAGGTCGCCGTAGGTGCGGGTCGCTTCCTCCGCAAACCACAGCACGTACGACGCGCCGTATGCAACTTCGCCGCGCGCTTCGGCGAGCGGCTTGCCCTGTTCGCGCGACATCAGCTTCGCGAGATCGTCGGTGTGCGCGACGATCGCCGCATGCCATGCGCGCAGGATCGCCGCCCGTTCGCGGGCTGGTGTCGCACGCCATCCGGGCAACGCGCGGGCTGCCGCGTCAGTGGCGGCGCGCGCATCGGCCGCGCCGCAGTCGGGTGCGTGGGCAACGGTTTCGAGCGTTGCCGGATCGGTGACGTCGAAGCGACGGCCGTCGAGCGCGTCGCGCCACGCGCCGTCGATCAGGTTGGCGGTGCGCACGAGTTCGGTTCGGGACAGCGTAAGCGGCATGACAGGTCCTTGGATGAAGCGGTTCGGCGGCGGCGCGGGCGTGCGACTCCCCCGCGCGGACAGCACGCTGCCGCGTTCGAGGGTGCCGCCCGCTGTTTCGTCAGTGCCGCTCGCCGAACAGCGATTCGAGTGGGTAGTGTCGCTTGACGAACGGCGACTTGATGATCACGTAGCTGAAATACTTCTCGATGCCGATGTTCTGCTCGAGCAGTCCTTCGACGATCGTCTGGTAGTGGCTCACGCTGCGCGTGATGAACTTGAGCAGATAGTCGTAGCCGCCGCTCGCGAGATGGCATTCGACGATCTCGTCGACATTGCGGATCGCCGCGACGAACCGGTCGAAGTCCTCACGCCGGTGATCGGCAAGCGTGACTTCGGTAAACACCACCTGCACGTCGCCGAGCTTCTCGAGCTGGATGTGCGCGCCGTACCCGCCGATGTAGCCGGCCTTCTCGAGCCGCTTCACGCGGATCAGGCACGGGCTGGGCGACAGCCCGACCGCATCGGCCAGTTCGACGTTGGTCATGCGGCCGCGCTTTTGCAACTGGGAAAGGATGCGCAGGTCGATGCGATCTAGCTTGCTGTCCGTCATGGTCGCGTGAGAGGGCAAAAATGGAATGTCCGGTTACTTTAGAGTCGAACGATGGTTGCCACAAGCCCGGCATTCCCTTGTCCGGCTCATGCCGGCTGAGCATGCGCGGCGTCGAGCGCGCGCTGCACGCCCGGGTCGGCCAGCACGTCGTCGAGCGTCTTGCGCACGCGTTCGAACATCAGGTCGAACTCGCCCGCCGTGAAGCTCAGCGCCGGCGCGAAACCGAGCACGCCGTCGCTGAACGAGCGGAACACGACGCCGTTCGCGTACGCGGCAGCGGTAATTTTTTCGGGCACGTTCAGCGCCGGGTCGAAGCGCGTCTTGCGCGCCTTGTCGGCCACCAGCTCGAGCGCGCCGAGCAGGCCGACCGAACGCGCATCGCCGACGAGCGGATGCGCGCGCAGCGCGTCGAGCCCCCCGGCGAAGTGCGGCGCCATCGCCTGGCCGTTCGCGAGCAAGCCGCCCTCGTGATAAAGCTTCAGCACCTCGAGGCCGATCGCCGCGCTGACCGGATGCGCGGAATACGTGTGGCCGTGCCCGACCACCGCGGAATCGGCGCGACTGCCCGCGATCCCTTCATAGATTTCATCGGACATCAGTACCGCGCCCATCGGCGCATAGCCGGCGGTCAACCCCTTCGCGACGGTCATCAGGTCCGGCTCGAGGCGCTCGGTCTCGGACGCGAACAGCGGGCCGGTACGGCCGAAGCCGGTGATCACCTCGTCGGCCACGAACAGGATGCCGAGGCGCCGGCACGCGTCGCGCATCGCCTTCAGCCAGCCTGCCGGCGGCACGATCACGCCGCCGGAGCCTTGCACGGGCTCGCAGAAGAACGCCGCGACGTTGTCCGCGCCGAGCTCGGCGACCTTCGCTTCGAGCGCGGCGACGGACGCGGCGATCAGCGCCTGCGGATCGTCGCCGAGCGGGTGGCGGTACGGATAGGGCGACGGAATGTGGTGCTGATCGGCGCGCGGCACGTCGAAATGGCGATGGAACACGGGCAGTGCGGTGAGCCCGGAGCCGATCGACGACGAGCCGTGATAGCCGCGCTCGAGCGCGATCATCTGCTTTTTCGACGGGCGGCCGGTCGAGTTGAAATAGTGCGTGATGAAGCGCACCGCGGAATCGACCGCGTCCGAGCCGCCGAGGGTGAAATACACGCGGTTGAGCGACGCGGGCGCGAGTGCCGCGAGCCGCTCGGCCAGCTCGATCGCCGGCTGCGACCCGAAGTGGAAATAGCCGGTTGCGTAGGGCAGCTTCGCCATCTGGTCGGCCGCCGCCTTGACGATGCTGTCGCGGCCGTAACCGACGTTGACGCACCACAGGCCCGAGAACGCATCGAGCAGCGTGTGGCCGTCCGCGTCGCGCAGGAATACGCCGTCGGCGGATTCGAGCACGGTGACGCCGCGCGCCTCGTGCGCGCGATAGTTGACGACGGGGTGGATCAGGTGTTGACGATCGGCTTCGATCAGCGCGGCTTGGTTCATGGCGGGGAGGGACTCTCGTCGGGGGTCAGCGATGAGTTCATCCTACCGGGCGAGAAATCCGCAGGCGCCTTCAATTTGCGGTGCGAAACGGTCGGGCGTGGCGTTTGCACGGGGCGCTTCGGCATTTTCTGCTGCGCAGCCCCGCTGCGCCGTGCGCGTGGATCAGTAGCCGCGCGCGCGATCGACGACGCCGATCATCGGTTGCCCCGCGCGATGGCGCGCGAGGTTCGCGAGCACGGCGTCGACGGCGGTGTCGGGCCGCGTCGCGCTGGCGATATGCGGCGTGATCCGGATGCGCGGATGCGTCCAGAACGGATGGCCGGCCGGCAAAGGTTCGGGGTCGGTCACGTCGAGGATCGCACTGTCGAGCCGGCCGCTGTCGAGCGCCGCGAGCAGCGCGGCCGCGTCAAGCTGCGGGCCGCGCCCGACCTGCACGAGCGACGCGCCGGCCGGCAGCGCGTCGAACACGCGCGTGCCGAGCAGCCCGCGCGTGCCGTCCGTCAGCGGCAGCAGGCAGATCAGGATGTCGGTGCGGGCAAGGAACGCATCGAGCGCCGCGTCGCCCGCATGGCACTCGATGCCGTCGAGCGTGCGCGGCGTGCGGCTCCAGCCGGCGCACGGGAAGCCGAAGCGCCGGAGCATGTCGAGCACCGCCTGGCCGAGCGTGCCGAGCCCGAGCACGCCGACGCGGCGCGACGCGGCCGCGCGCACCGGTTTCTCGCGCCACACCTGTGCGCGCTGTTGCGCCGCATAGTCGAACAGGTCGCGATGGATCGTCAGCACGGCTTGCGTCACATATTCGACCATCCCGTCGACGATGCCGGGCTCGATCATCCGCACGACCGGGATGTGCGCGGGTACGCGCGACAGGTCGAACTGATCGATGCCGGCGCCGACCGAGAACACGACCTCGAGATTCGGCAGCAGCGCGACCGGATCGTCCGGCGGCTGCCATGCGGCGAGATAGCGGACGGCCTCGGCGTCGCCGAGGTCCGGCCAGATCCGGAACGGCAGATCGGGCGCCTGTTGCGCGAAGCGTGCCGCCCACTGCGCACCGCGCACCGGGTCGGCCTTGTAGAGAAAGCTCATCGTATGTCCCGTTCAGCCGAGCGCCTGGCTCACGATCGCGAACGCGCGCAGTTCCGGGTCGCGCGCGGGCGTCGTGCCGCGCGCCATCGCGATGACGGTATCGACGCGCGGCAGCCCGAGCCCGTCCAGCCAGTCGGACAGCCCGCTGTCGCTCGGCAAGTCGAGCCGCACGAACATCCCTTCGTTCAACGCGAGCCAGTGACTGATCAGCGCCTGCGCGCGCAGCGCATCCGGCGCGACCACCGGGCCGATCACGTGGCCCGGGCCGAAGCGGCGGAACAGCGCGAAGCCGAGCAGTTCGCCGTCGCGGTCGAGCGCGATGCCGTTCGCGACGTCGAGCAGCGCATCGGTCACCGCGCCGCGTTCGTAGCCGGCCGCGCGCGACGCGAGCGCGGCGAGGCGCGGCCCGTCGTTGATGCCGAGCGGGCGCAGGCGCTCGCCGGGCGGCAGCGAGATCAGCGGTGGCCGAAACGCCGCGCCCTGATGCTGGTTGATCGTATCGATCGGCTCGAAGCCGAACGCCGCGTACAGCGGCTCGCGTCCCGGCATCGCATGCAGAAAGACGGTTCGTGTGCCGAAGCCGTCGAGCGCACGGGCGAGGAGTTCGCGCTCGATGCCGCCGCCCGCGCGCTCGGGCGACACGATCACCATGCCGAGCGCCGCGTGCGATTCGCCGAGGCGCCAGCCCAGCGCGGTCCCCACGACGCCGGTCTCGTCTTCGGCCACGATGCCGCCGCCGAGCTGGAGCACGAAGCGCCAGTCCTCGAGCCGGTGCGGCCACTTGACCGCCTCCGACAGCCGATGGGCGGCGGGCAGGTCGGTTTCGGCGAACGGGCGATAGGTGAGCGTGCGGGAAGGGTTGAGGTCGGACACGCCGGACTCCGGATGGGTGGAAATGACGCATTCACTCTGCCAGCGCGGGTGCGGCGCGGATAGGACGATTCGCCTGTTTTCCGGCGGTGACGGGCGCGCCCGCGAGATCTACGCAAACCCGTTCGATCGGCGCGCACGAACGCGCTGATCGTGCCGGCGCGGCCGGTCAATCCCACCACTCCTGCTGTGGGAACGCCACTACGATAAATGCACGGCCGCGCTGCCGCCTGCCCGGAGGGCCGCGCTGACAGGCGAGCCCGCTGCGGCAGCACGCCGCCCACCGGCCGGTCCCGCCGCGCCCGATCGCGCCGCAGATCGTGCTGCATGTGCCGGGCAACACGCGGCGATTCTGCGTTTTGAGCGGCGCCGAACGATGCGCGAACGACTTTTTGCCCTGATTCAATTTCGTTAAACCCAGCCCATCCCCGGCCCTGCCGGGGCTTCATACCGACAGGACCTGACCATGATCCAGTTTGAACCGAAGTACATCACCTTCGACTGCTACGGCACGCTGACCCATTTCCGGATGGCCGAGACGGCGCGCGAAATCTATGCGGATCGGTTGTCGCCGGCCACGATGGAGGCCTTCGTGCGCGCGTTCGCCGCCTATCGGCTCGACGAGGTGCTCGGCGCGTGGAAGCCGTACCGCGACGTCGTCGTCAACGCGGTCCGCCGCACGTGCGCACGGGTCGGCGTGACGTTCGACGAAGCCGAGGCCGAGCTTTTCTATCATGCGGTGCCGACGTGGGGCCCGCATCCGGACGTGCCGGCCGGGCTGTCGCGGCTGGCGACGAAGTACAAGCTCGTGATCCTGTCGAACGCGATGGACGAGCAGATCATGAGCAACGTCGACAAGCTCGGCGCGCCGTTCCATGCGGTGTTCACCGCGCAGCAGGCGCAATCGTACAAGCCGCGGATGCAGGGCTTCGAATACATGTTCGACAAGCTCGGCTGCAAGCCGGAGGACGTGCTGCACGTGTCGTCGAGCCTGCGCTACGACCTGATGACGGCCGAGGATCTCGGGATCAAGCACAAGGCGTTCGTGAACCGCGGCCACGAGCCGGGCACGCCGTTCTACAACTATTACGAAGTGTCGGACATCGGCCAACTGGCGACGCAGCTCGGGCTGTAAGCCACCTGCGCGGGCAGATCCATCGAGCGACGGGGCGCGGCCGTGATGCCGTCGCGTCCCGTCGCGCGTTCGATCAGCGTACGAAACGAGGGTAATTACCGATATTGAGTCGTTCAAGGGCGGGGTCACTCGGGCCGATATATGTACCGAACGGTTAATATTTCGAGGCCCCGCATGAAGTTGTCCACCAAACTGCTGATGCTCGTCGCCGCGGCGCTGCTCGGTGTCGTCCTGCTCGCCGCGTTGTCGCTGCACACGCTGCGCGACGCGCTGATCGACAGCCGCCGCGAAGAGATCGTCATTCTGCTGACCAAGGCCGAGCATCTGGTCGATTCGTATCGCACGATGCAGACCAACGGCACGCTCACGCAGGAGCAGGCGCAGCAGCAGGCCAAGGCCGCGCTGGCGGCGCTCAACGCGAATTCGAAGAGCTACTTCTGGGTCACGACGTCCGACGGCGTCAACCTCGTCCACCCGAACGCGAAATTCATCGGCACGCGCGCGAAAGGCAACCGCACGACCAGCGGCCTGACCGACAGCGAGGCGTACCGCGCGGGCATGGCGCAGTCGCATTTCGCGCTCGTCGACGTGCTGATCAAGCGCAGCCCCGACGCGGACCTGGAGCCGAAGCTGCAGGGCGTGGTCGCAATTCCCGACTGGAACTGGTGGATCGGCACCGGATTTTTCTACGACGACATCAATGCGGCGTTTGCCCGGCTCGCGACGGTGCTGGGCGCCATCACGCTCGTCATCGCCGCGGCGCTCGCGGCTATCGCATGGGGCGTGCTGCGCAGCGTCAGGCGCACGCTGGGCGGCGAGCCCGCGCATGCGACGCAGATCGCCGCCCGCATCGCCGCCGGCGAACTGGACGTGCAGTTCGATACGGCGCACGCCGCGCCCGGCAGCCTGCTCGTCGCGCTGGGCGACATGAAGGCGCGGCTGACCGACACCATCGCCGAGATCCAGACCACGACCCACTCGATCGTCACTGGCACCGGCGAGATCGCGCAAGGCAACCTGGATCTGTCGCAGCGCACGGAGCAGCAGGCCGCGTCGCTGCAGGAAACGGCCGCGAGCATGGAGCAGATCACGTCCACGGTCAAACAGAACGCCGACAACGCACGCCAGGCGAATGCGCTCGTGGCCCAGGCGAAGGATGCGACCGAACTCGGCGGCGCGGCCGTGCAGGCGGTCGTCGAAACGATGCGGCAGATTTCGGACGGATCGGTGCGGATCGCCGACATTACCGTCGTCATCGAAAGCATCGCGTTCCAGACCAACATTCTCGCGCTCAACGCCGCGGTGGAAGCCGCGCGGGCCGGCGAGGAGGGGCGCGGGTTCGCCGTCGTCGCGTCGGAAGTCCGCTCGCTCGCGCAACGCAGCGCCGCGGCCGCGAAGGACATCAAGGGATTGATCGACGCGTCGGTCGAGCGGGCCGGCAGCGGCAGCCGGCTCGTCGAGACGGCCGGCGCGCGCATGACGGAGATCGTCCGGTCGATCGACCGGGTGGCCGGCATCATGGGCGAGATTTCGGCGGCATCGGCCGAGCAAAGCACCGGCATCGAACAGATCGGGCTGGCGGTCGCGCAAATGGACGAAGTCACCCAGCAGAACGCCGCGCTCGTCGAGCAGGCAGCTGCGGCCGCCTCGTCGCTGGACGAGCAGGCGGCGCGCCTGCGGGCCGCCGTATCGGTATTCCGGCTCGCTGCGTGACGGCTTCGCGCCGTCCGCCCGCGGCCGGCGCATCCTCCTGTCTTCTGTGCGCCGCGCCGGCGCCCGCCCGGCGTGCGCGCCGACATGCCGGTGATGGACGCGTCGCCGCATCGCGGCGCGGTTCCTGACGGCTGCCCGGGCCCGGTTTCCGGGCAGTCCCGTCATCTTCCCGTCTTCCCGCCAAGCCGCTCAGATCGAGCGGCATTCTTCTGAACTTTCCTGCGCGACGTCCCGTCGCGATCCCCACCGTCGCTGCCCGTGCATGCGGCGATCTGCCGCAACCTGCCGCTCGTTTCAGCCGTCGTGGGCATGCGCGCACGCATTCGACACAAACGTGCGGTTTGCGTGAGCCAAACGCGCGCCGGATGCCGAACGGGCAATTTTGTCGGCGCAATCTGCGGCGGCTGCGGCCTTACGATTTCCTGCATCGACACGGGTTGGGCAGCCGCCGCGACGCGCCGCCGGGCACACGGCGACACGGATGCGCACGCAGCAATTCATGCTGCGCGGGCCGCTCAAAACGGTCGATTCGTATCGTGCGGGCCGCCCGAATCGCGACAAACCGCATTTTGGCGATGCTTAAATGAATTGCATGACAACGTTGCGACCGCCACCAGCAAGCGGGCGCGGCGCGATTCGAGAACCACGCTGGACCCAAGACCCCACTTTCCACAGTCAGGAGCAGTTCGGATGAGCGACGATATCGACAACGGCGGCAAGGGCGGCTTCACGCGCCGCGACATGATGAAGGTCATGGCGGCGAGCGGCATGATGGCCGCCGGCGCCGGCGGACTGCTGATGACCCCCGGCTCTGCATTCGCCGCGCCCGCGCCGAAGCGCGGCGGCAAGATCCGGGTCGCGAACGAAGCCGGCTCGACGGCCGATACGCTCGACCCGGCCAAGGGCTCGACGGGCGCGGACTACACGCGCTTCTTCATGTTCTACAGCGGCCTCACGCAGCTCGATGCGAGCCTGACGCCGCAGATGAACCTCGCCGAGTCGCTGCAGACGACCGATGCGAAAACGTGGATCATCAAGCTGCGCAAGGGCGTCACGTTCCACGACGGCAAGCCGGTCGGCCCGGCCGACGTGGTGTTTTCGCTGATGCGCCACAAGAACCCGGCCACCGCGTCGAAGGTCAAGACGCTTGCCGAACAGTTCACGGATGCGAAGGCGACCGGCCCGGACGAAGTCACGCTCACGCTCGCCAGCGCGAACGCCGATCTGCCGGTGATCCTCGCGACGCCGCAGTTGGTGATCGTCAAGGACGGCACGACCGACTTCTCGACCGGCATCGGCTGCGGCCCGTACAAGCTGAAGACGTTCAAGCCGGGCGTGTCGACCGTCGGCGTGCGCAACGACAGCTACTTCAAGCCCGGCAAGCCGTATCTCGACGAGATCGAGCTGATCGGCATCAGCGACAGCGCCGCGCGCCTGAACGCGCTGCTGTCGGGCGACGTGCACCTGATCAACGCGATCGATCCGCGCTCGACGCAGCGGGTCTCGTCGACGCCGGGCTACGCGCTGAAGGAAACCAAGTCGGGCCTCTATACCGACCTGATCATGCGCAGCGACAACCCGATCGTCTCGAGTCCCGATTTCGTCGAAGGGATGAAGTACCTGTTCGATCGCGAGCAGCTCCGCACGGCGGTGTTCCGCGGCTACTCGGTGATCGGCAACGACCAGCCGATTCCGCCGGGGCACCGCTACTTCAACGCGTCGCTGCCGCAGCGGGCGCACGATCCGGACAAGGCGAAATTCCTGCTTCAGAAGGCGGGGGCGCTCGGCGCCACGCTGCCGCCGATCTACGCGACGTCCGACGCGAACGGGTCGATCGAAATGGCCGTGCTGCTGCAGCAGGCCGGCCAGAAGATCGGGCTGAACCTGCAGGTCAACCGCGCGTCGCCCGACGGCTACTGGTCGAACCACTGGATGAAGCACCCGCTCACCTTCGGCAACATCAACCCGCGCTCGAGCGCCGACGTGCTGTTCACGCAGTTCTTCAAGTCGGATGCGCCGTGGAACGAGTCGGGCTGGAAGAACGCGAAGTTCGACCAGCTGCTGCTCGCCGCGCGTTCGGAAACCGACGATGCGAAGCGCAAGCAGATGTACGGCGACATGCAGGTGATCGTCGCGCAGCAGGGCCGGGTCGGCATTCCGGCGTTCATCAGCTTCCTCGACGGCTACGACAAGCGGCTCGCGGGCCTCGGCTCGATCCCCACCGGGCCGATGATGGGCTTCACGTTCGCCGAGAACGTGTGGTGGAACGCATGACGTTGTGGCTGGCCGCCGTCGCGCGGCCGGTGCGGACCACCGCGCCGGCCACGCGCGGTTTTTTCGGGAGTGCCGCACCATGAACCGGATTCTCATCGGGCTGATCGGCCGGCGCATCGCGGTCACCGCGCTGACGCTGCTGATCGTGTCCGCGATCATCTTCACGATCACGAACCTGCTGCCGGGCGACGCCGCGCAGGCCGCGCTCGGCCAGTCGGCAACGCCGGAGACGGTCGCCGCGCTGCGCCAGCAGTTCGGTCTCGACATGCCGGCGCACGTGCGTTACGTGCACTGGCTCACCGGCCTGCTCCACGGCGATTTCGGCCGGTCGCTGTCCGGCGACATGCCGGTGTCGGAGCTGATCGGCGGACGCCTGCCGAAATCGCTCACGCTGGCGGCGATCACGACCGTCGTGTCGGTGCCGATCGCATTGCTGCTCGGGATCCTCGCGGCGGTCAAGCGCGAGTCGGCGATCGACCGCGTGATCAGCCTCGGCACGCTGTCGCTCGTCGCGACGCCGGAGTTCCTGATCGCGACGGTCGCCGTGCTCGTGTTCGCGGTGAAGCTGCGCTGGCTGTCCGCGTTGTCGTACAGCGGCCCGATCGAAAGCCTGCACGACTTCCTGCGTGCGTACGCGATGCCGGTGCTGACGTTGTGCGCGGTCGTGATCGCGCAGATGGCGCGGATGACGCGCGCCGCGGTGATCGAGCAGTTGAGCGCGTCGTACGTCGAGATGGCCGTGTTGAAGGGCGCGAGCCCCGCGCGCGTCGTGCTGCGCCATGCGTTGCCGAACGCGATCGGCCCGATCGCCAATGCGATCGCGTTGAGCCTGTCGTATCTGCTCGGCGGCGTGATCGTCGTCGAGACGATCTTCAACTATCCGGGCCTGGCGAGCCTGATGGTCGACGCGGTCAGCAACCGCGATTTCCCGTTGGTCCAGGCGTGCACGCTGATCTTCTGCGTCGCTTACCTGACGCTCGTGCTGTTCGCCGACCTGTGCTCGATCGTGTCGAACCCGCGACTGCGCACCTGAGTGTTTCGTCTTTCTTCCGAGATGCCGCCCATGCAACCGATCGAACCCGTACAACGCAGCAGCGCGCTGCCGCCATCCGGCGACCCGCCCGTGGGGCGGGGCAGCATGCCGCCTGCCGCGCCCGCCCCCGACCAGCCGCGCAAGCGCCGCGCCGCGCGCATCGCCTTGACCGCCGGCGGCCGCGTCGGCCTGTCGATGGTCGGCCTGATGCTGTTCGTCGCCGTGTTCGGGCCGCTGATCGCGCCGCATGACGTCGGCGCGATCGTCACGCCCGACGTGTTCGCGCCGTTCGGCGCGAAGCTGCCGGCCGGCTCGGACTTCCTCGGCCGCGACATGCTGAGCCGGATCCTGTACGGCACGCGGCTGACCGTGCTGCTCGCGCTCGCGGCGGTGCTGCTCGCCGCGCTGACCGGCACGACGCTCGGGCTGCTCGCCACCGTGTCGGGCCGCGCGGTCGACGAGACGATGAGCCGGCTGCTCGATGCGCTCACGTCGATTCCGTCGAAGATGTTCGCGCTGATGTTCGTCGCCGCGTTCGGCTCGTCGCTGCCGCTGCTGGTCCTGACGGCCGCGGTCAGCTACATGCCGGGCTCGTACCGGATCGCGCGCGCGCTGGCGGTCAACATCAGCACGCTCGAATTCGTGCAGGTCGCCCGCGCCCGCGGCGAGAGCGCGCTGTACATCGCGTGCGTCGAGATGCTGCCGAACATGATTCATCCGATGCTCGCCGATACGGGGCTGCGTTTCACGTTCGTCGTGCTGCTGCTGAGCGGCCTGAGCTTTCTCGGGCTCGGCGTGCAGCCGCCGTATGCGGATCTCGGCTCGCTCGTGCGCGAGAACATCGCGAGCCTCGGCGACGGCTCGGCCGTCGCGATCATGCCCGCGGTCGCGATCGCGATCCTGACGGTGGGCGTCAACCTGCTGATCGACGGCTTGCCGCATCGTGGCCGCCGCAAGGGCGCGGCCGGCGCGGCGGGAGGACACTGATGCAAAACGAATCGAACCCGCTCGTCGAGGTGCGCGGGCTGCGCGTGGTCGGCGGCCGCCCCGGCGGCGAAGAAACGACGATCGTCCACGGCGTCGACTTCGAGATCCGGCGCGGCGAGGTGCTCGCGCTGATCGGCGAGTCCGGCTCCGGCAAGACGACGATCGCGCTGTCGCTGATGGGCCACGCGCGCACCGGCTGCCGGATCGCCGGCGGCTCGGTGAAACTCGGCGGCACGGACCTCTGCACGTTGTCCGCGCAGGCGCTGACCGCGCTGCGCGGCCGCAAGGTCGCTTATATCGCGCAGAGCGCGGCCGCCGCGTTCAACCCGTCGCGCACGATCCTCGACCAGGTGATCGAGAGCGCGCTGATCCACAAGACGATGTCGAAGCGCGACGCGCAGGCGAAGGCGGTCGAGCTGTTCCGCGCGCTCGCGCTGCCCGAGCCGGAGACGATCGGCAAGCGCTATCCGCACCAGGTGTCGGGCGGGCAGCTGCAGCGGCTGATGGCCGCGATGGCGCTGATCACCGATCCGGAGCTCGTGATCCTCGACGAGCCGACCACCGCGCTCGATGTGACCACGCAGATCGACGTGCTGCAGGCGTTCAAGAGCGTGATCCGGCAATACGGGATGAGCGCGGTGTACGTGTCACACGATCTGGCCGTGGTCGCGCAGATGGCCGACCGGATCGTCGTGCTGAGTGACGGCGTGATCCGCGAGGCGGGCGATACCGAACAGATCCTGCATGCGCCGACGCACCCGTACACGCAGAGCCTGATCGCGGCGGTCACGCCGGGCGAAGCCGAACGCGATGCGAAACCGGCGCCCGCGCCGCTGCTCGACGTGCGCGGCGCGATCGCCGGCTATGGCGGCCGCACCGCGAAAGGCTGGCCCGCGAAGGTGATCCTGCACGAAGTGGACCTGCGCATCGGGCGCGGGCAGACGGTCGGCGTGATCGGTGAATCGGGCTCGGGCAAGACGACGCTCGCGAAGGTGATCGCGGGTCTCGTGCCGGCGACGGGCGGGCAGATCCTGCTCGACGGCGAGCCGCTCGCGCTCGACATCGGCAAACGCTCCAAGGAGCAGCACCGCCGCGTGCAGATCGTGTTCCAGAACGCCGATACCGCGCTCAACCCGGTGCATACCGTCGAGCGCACGCTGGCGCGGCCGCTCGCGTTCTATCACGGGATCAAGGGCGCGCGTGCGCGGCAGCGCGTCGCGGAACTGCTCGAACTCGTGCGGCTGCCGCAGGCGGTCGCCACGCGACGCACCGGCGAGCTGTCCGGCGGGCAGAAGCAGCGCGTGAACCTCGCGCGCGCGCTCGCCGCCGAGCCGGACCTGATCCTGTGCGACGAGGTCACGTCGGCGCTCGACACCGTGGTCGGCGCCGCGATCATGGATTTGCTGCGCGACCTGCAGGCCAAGCTCGGCGTGTCGTACGTGTTCATCACGCACGACATCGCGAAGGTGCGTGCGATCAGCGACGACATCGTCGTGCTGTACGCGGGCCGGCGCGTCGAGACCGGCAGCCGCGACGCACTGTGCGCGCCGCCTTACCACCCGTATTCGCACCTGCTCGTGTCGTCGGCGCCGGAGCTGCGCGCGGGCTGGCTCGACGATGCGGCGGAGCGTTGCCACCGGCCGCTGGTGCCGATCGGCGCGAGCGTCAACGAGGCCGAGCTGTGTCCGTTCCTGTCGCGCTGCTCGATGCGGGTGGACGGCGTGTGCAACCGGACGGCGCCCACGCTGCGCACGCTCGGGAACGGCGCGAAGGTGTTGTGTCATCGCAGCGAGGAAGACCTCACGCGCTTCCAGGCGGAGCCGGTGGCGGCTGACGTGACGCCGGTGCAGCCGGTACGTCTGTAGCGCCGCGTCATTCGTTCGTCGCGTCCGCCGGCCGGGGCGAGCGGCCTTCCGCATAGTGTGCTGCGGCGGTCGTGAAAAACGGTGGATCGTGCGCGCGCCGTGCGCGAATACGCGGCAACTGCGCTTTTTGACGGTGATTTAATGGTTTCAATGGGCGATCGCCGATCGCTGTTGCCGGAATGCTCGAGAAGGATCGGATGAAATTCGAATCGTACTGGCTGGATACCCGCCCCGCGTTTCGTGCCGCCTGCGAAGGGCCCGTCGAAGGGCGCGCCGACGTAGTCGTGATCGGCGGCGGCTTCACCGGCCTGTCGGCGGCGCTCGCGCTGGCACAGCGCGGCGTATCGGTGGTCGTGCTCGAAGCCGCGCAGATCGCTGGCGAGGCGTCGGGCCGCAACGGCGGCCAGTGCAATACCGGCGTCGCGCAGGACTACGCGTCGCTTGCCGCACGGATCGGCGCCGAACCCGCAAGGCAGTTCTATCGCGCCTACGAAAGTGCGGTGAAGAGCGTCGAGGCGATCGTCGCCGAACACGCGATCGACTGCGATTGGCGGCGTGCGGGCAAGCTGAAGCTCGCCGCGAAGCCGCAGCATTTCGCGGGACTGGCGAAGACGTTCGAGGTGCTGCGGCGCGAAGTGGATCCCGACATCGAACTGGTCGAGCCGTCGCGGATCCGCGATGAAATCGGCTCCGACGGTTTCTACGGCGGGCTGTTGCAACGCAACGGCGCGCAGATGCACATGGGCAAGTTCGGCGTCGGCCTGGCGCAGGCGGCCGTGGGGGCGGGCGCGCGCATCTACGAGCAGGCGGCCGTCACGCGGCTCGAGCGGCTCGGGGGCGAGCGCCACACGGTCACCGGCACGCGTGGCACGATCGTCGCCGATCGGGTGCTGGTCGCGACCGGAGCATCGCAGCACGGCCCGTTCGCATGGTTCCGGCGGCGCATCGCGCCGGTCGGCAGTTTCATCGTCGTCACCGAGCCGCTGCCCGACGCGCAACTGAACCGGCTGTTCCCGCACCGCCGTGCGTACGTGACGTCGCGCCAGATCGGCAACTACTTCCGCGTGACGCCCGACAACCGGCTGCTGTTCGGCGGCCGTGCGCGCTTCGCGATGTCGAGCCCGCGTTCTGACGTGAAAAGCGGCGAGATTCTGCGTGCCGGCATGGCCGGCTATTTCCCGGAACTGGCCAACGTGCGGCTCGATTACTGCTGGGGCGGGCTGGTCGACATCACCGCCGACCGGCTGCCGCGCGCGGGCCAGCACGACGGGCTCTATTACTCGATGGGCTACAGCGGCCACGGCGTGCAGATGTCCGTGCACATGGGCCGCGTGATGGCCGACGTGCTGTACGGCGCGGCTGCGTCGAATCCGTGGCGCGAGCTCGACTGGCCGGCGATGCCCGGCCATTTCGGGCACGCGTGGTTCCTGCCGTTCGTCGGCGCGTATTACCGGGTGCAGGATTTCCTGCACTGAAGCGACTGCCCTCGGGAGGATTCGTTATGACCGCACGATGTGTTTTCCCGCTCGCCGCCGGCGACACGATGGCGGCGCCGATCGAGCCGTTCTCGATCGCGCATTTCGCCGCGCAGGCTGCAGCCGTGAAGGCGGCCGCATGAGTACTGCGAACATGATCAACCTGTTCCACGATCCGGTCGACGGCGCGGCGCCTCGCGCACCGCGTGTTCCGCTGCCCGTATCGGCGGCGATCGGCGACGTGCTGCGCACGATCGATGCGGCGTTCGCGCAGCCGCTGAATCTCGACACGCTCGCGGCGGTGGCCGGATTGAGCGTGTCGCGTTTCACCGCGCGCTTTCGCAGCGAAGTCGGATTGTCGCCGCATCGGTATCTGTGTCTGGTGCGTGTCACGCGTGCGCAGGACTTGTTGCGCGCCGGTCAGGCGCCGTCGGTGGTCGCGACCGAGGTCGGATTCTTCGATCAGAGCCACCTGTGCCGGCATTTTCGGCGGGTGCTCGGGATCACGCCGCGCGATTACGTGGTTACGCGGCTAGCTGGTGCTCCGGCGCGAACGCCGCCGGTGCGCGCGCGCGCCGAACGCCGCGAAGCGTCGTGTCACGTTGCGTAGGCGCAGCGCGGACGGCGTCCGCGACCGGCGGCCCGGCCAGGCTGTCGATTGGCCCGCGGCGCGACCGTTATCCGGCGTTTAACGCAGGCTTTTTGGATGGTTAATCCGATCTACGGGCTGGCCCGGCACAATGGCAGGAACGGTTGGCCGCCCGCTGGATTGAACGGGATTCGCGGGCGGCACACCTTGCCGAACAGTTCAATTGTCCTAACGGGTTTGTGGATCGAATGTCCGCGAACAACGATTTCCGATACCGCGCGACGGGTTCTCGATAACGTCGTCGCGCACTGGCAGGAGCAAAGATGACCGCAGCTTTGGTGTTGCATCGTGCCGATGGAGCGGCAACTTCAACCGCCTTCCGCAAGGGGGCATTCGGCGAGCACGATCCTTTCGCGCAACATCGGGAAATCGCGTGGGAGGGACCGGACTCGATGGTCGCGGGGCGTATCGGCTTCGTCGGCGAGCTCGACGTAGCGAGCTATCCGCACATTGAAACCCTCGTCGTCGTCGAAGGAGAGCTGACGCTCGAAGCGGCCGGCGCCGCGCCGTTGGTTCTCGGCCCGCGAGAAGGGGCGGTGATCGGCGGCGGCACGGCACTTCGCGTCGCCGCGAAGTCGCCCGTGCTCGTCATGTTCTGCGCGGCCGCGTGCCCGAATCCGACGAAGCGCGGCCTGTTCCCGCTGCGTGCCGACGCCGACTTCAAACCGTCTGCAACGCTGCCGCCGGAGGTGTTGCTCGGCCCCGCGCCGCAATGCCGCAGCGACAATGTCTTCCTCGACGACGGCGCCGGGTACTGCGCGGGCACGTGGGATTCGACGCCCTATCACCGGATCATTCGCCCGCATCGCGTGAACGAGTTCATGCTCCTGCTGGCCGGCGGCGTACGGTTCGCCGCACCCGACGGCAGCGTGCTGTCGCTCGACACCGGCGACGCGCTGTTCGTGCCGCGCGGCGCGTCGATCGGATGGGAAAGCAGCGAACGCGTGGCGAAATTCTACGTCGTGCAAAACGTCCCTGCATCAACCGAACGAGACTGAACATGTCCCCTCCGCTGCGCCTTATAGAAACTTCGCCCACGCCGCCGGCTTCGGCTGACGTCGTCGTGATCGGCGGCGGCATCATCGGCGTCTTTACCGCCTACTACCTCGCCCGGCGCGGGGTGTCGGTCGCGCTGGTCGAGAAGGGCCGAATCGGCGCCGAGCAGTCGAGCCGCAACTGGGGATGGTGCCGACAGCAGAACCGCGACGCGCGCGAATTGCCGATGGCCAGCAAGAGCATCGATCTGTGGGAACGATTCGCCGCCGAATCCGGCGAGGACACCGGCTTTCATCGCTGCGGGCTCTTGTATCTGAGCAATGACGATGAAGAGCTGTCTCGCTGGGCCAGCTGGGGCGACTTCGCGAAAACCGCGGGCGTGGCGACCTACATGCTCGACAGCAAGCAAGCCGGCGAGCGCGGGCACGCCACCGGGCGGCCGTGGAAAGGCGGCGTGTTCTCGCCGAGCGACGGCACGGCCGATCCGGGCAAGGCCGCGCCGGCCGTGGCGGCCGCACTGATGAAGCTCGGCGGCAGCGTTCACCAGCACTGCGCCGCGCGCGGCATCGAGCTGGAGGGCGGGCGCGTGAGCGGTGTCGTCACGGAGGCCGGCGTCATCAAGACCCGGACGGTCGTGCTTGCCGGCGGCGCATGGGCGTCGTCGTTCTGCCGCCAGCTTGGGATCCGTTTTCCGCAGGCGTCGATCCGCCAGTCGATCCTCAGCGTGTCGCCCATCGAGCAGGCGCTGCCGGATGCGCTGTATACCTCCGGCGTGTCCGTTACGCGCCGCAGCGATGGACGCTACGCACTGGCCATCAGCGGCCGCGCGCGCGTGGACGTGACGCCGCAGTTCCTGCGATTCGCGCCGCAGTTCGTGCCGATGTTCGCGAAGCGCTGGCGCAATCTTCTGCCGGGCGGCCTCGAAGGGGTGCGCGGCGGTCATGAAACGCTGAAGCGCTGGCGCCTCGACGCGCCGACGCCGATGGAGGCGGTGCGCATTCTGGATCCGAAGCCCGATATGCCGACGGTCAACGAAACCTACCGCCGTGCGGTCGAACTGCTGCCCGAACTTCGCGAAGCAACGATCACGCACGCATGGGCCGGGTTCGTCGACAGCACGCCGGACGGTGTGCCGGGTATCGGCGAAGTGCCGGGCGTGCCGGGATTGATCCTGGCGGCGGGCTTTTCGGGTCACGGCTTCGGGATCGGCCCGGGCGCCGGGCACCTGATCGCGGATCTCGCCACCGGTGCGCAACCGCTCGTGGATCCGGTGCCGTATCGGCCCGGCCGGTTCGCCGATTCCGCGTGGGGCAAGGTCGCGGATTTCTAGGCCAGGGCCGCCACGCTGGCGATGGCGGCGGCCTCTGGACGATGCATTTCGATCCGGCCTGCGCGCGAGCGGCCGGGTCGGTGCGGTGAAGGCTCGCCTCGCTTTGCAGCCTGGTGCTGCCGATATTGGAGTGCGTGATGCGTTTCGGTTCCTATTGGCTCGATACGTCCGAGCCGTTCGTGAGCCGCTCGCCGGAGCGGCCTGACGGAAGTTGCGACGTAGTGGTGGTGGGCGGCGGGATCACGGGTTCGGCGGCGGCACTGGCGCTGGCGAAGAAGGGCGCACGCGTGGTCGTCTGCGAAGCGGGCACCGTGGGGCAGGCGGCGTCGGGACGCAACGGCGGCATGTGCAACAACGGCTTCGCGCAGGATTACGCGTTCCTGTCGCAGCGCATCGGCACGGAACTGGCCAACCGGCTGTATCTCGCATTCGATGCGGGGGTCGACACGGTCGAGCGGCTGGTCAGGGAGGAGTCGATCGATTGCGATTTCGTGCGCCGCGGCAAGCTCAAGCTCGCGGCGAAGCCCGAGCACTTCGACAAGCTCGTGCGAAGCCAGGCGCTGCTCGCCGCGAGCGTGGACCCCGACACGCGGGTGGTGACGAAGGCGGAACTGCGCGACGAGATCGGTTCGGACCGCTATCACGGCGGGCTGCTCTTCGAGAAGAGTGCCGGGATGCACGTCGGCCGCTATGTGCGCGGCCTGGCGAACGCCGCGCAAGCGCGCGGCGCGCACATTCTCGAGCATGCACCGGTGCTCGGGTTGACGAGGGAAGCGGGCGGCGGATATGCGGTACGAACGCCGCTCGGAGAGATCCGGTCGCGCCAGGTGCTGCTCGCGAGCGGCATCTCGCAGGTCGGCCCGTTCGGCTGGATCCGGCGCAGGATCGTGCCGGTCGGCGCGTTCATCATCGTCACCGAGCCGTTGCCGCGCGAGCTGCTCGACCGGTTGCTGCCGACCCGCCGGATGGCCACCGACACCAAGAACTTCGTCAATTTCTTTCGCGTCACGCCCGACAACCGGATGCTGTTCGGCGGGCGCGCGCGTTTCGCGACGTCGAACCCCCGTTCGGACGAAAAGAGCGGGCTGATCCTGCGACAGCAGTTGGCCGCCGTGTTTCCCGAACTGGCCGGCGTGCGCATCGACTATTGCTGGGGCGGGATGGTCGACATGACGGCCAACCGCCTGCCGCGCGCGGGCCAGCGCGACGGCGTGTATTACTCGATGGGCTATAGCGGCCACGGCACGCACATGGCGACGCTGATGGGCACGCTGATGGCGGAGATCATGGATGGGCGCGCCGATCTCAACCCGTGGAACAGCTTCGACTGGCCCGCGATTCCCGGCCACTTCGGCAAGCCGTGGTTTCTGCCGCTCGTCGGCGCATGGTATCGACTCAAGGACACCCTCCAATGAACTCACCCATCGATTCACCGGTTCGTCACCTGATGGAAGCCGGCAGGCTGGATCGCTTCTTCATCGACGGCGACTGGGTCTTGCCCGACGGCGGCGATCGGTTCGCGGTCGTCTGCCCGTCCACGGAAGACACGCTGTGCGAAATCCCGCTCGGGAACGCACGCGATGCCGACCGCGCAGTGCAGGCAGCGCGCAACGCTTTCGAACGCTGGGCCGCGACCTCGCCGCAGCAACGCGCCGCGCTGCTCGACCGCGTTCATGCGTTGATGCTCGAGCGTGCCGAGCGATTCGCGATGGCGCTCGCGCTGGAAATGGGCGCGCCGATCAGCTATGCACGCGGCGCCCATGTGCCGCTCGCGGCCGAGCATATCCGGGTCGCACGCGACAATCTGGCCAGTTATCCGTTCCGGACACGGCGCGGGACGACCGCGATCGTGCGCGAGCCGATCGGCGTATGCGCGCTGATCACGCCGTGGAACTGGCCGATCTACCAGATCACCGCGAAGGTCGGCCCGGCGCTCGCGGCAGGCTGCACGGTGGTGCTGAAACCCAGCGAGCTGTCGCCGCTCAGCGCGCTGCTGTTTGCGGAAGTGATCGCCGATGCGGGCGTGCCCGCCGGCGTATTCAACCTGGTGAGCGGCAGCGGAACGGAAGTGGGCGCGTCGCTCGCGTCGCACCCGCAGGTCGACATGGTGTCGATCACGGGGTCGACGCGTGCCGGCGTGCTGGTTGCGCAAGCCGCGGCGCCGACCGTCAAGCGCGTCGCGCAGGAACTGGGCGGCAAGTCGCCGAACATCGTGTTGCCGGATGCGGACCTGTCGCGGGCGGTCCCGCCGGGCGTGGTCGCCGCGTTCCGGAACATGGGCCAGTCGTGCAGCGCGCCGACCCGCATGATCGTGCCGCGCAACCTGCTCGGCGAGGTCGAGGCGCTGGCCGTCGAGGCAGCGCAACGGTTGGTCGTAGGCGATCCGTTCGACGACGCGACGACGCATGGGCCGCTGGCCAATCGTGCGCAGTTCGGTCGGGTCGCGCAGATGATCGACGCAGGCATCGACGAAGGGGCAAAGCTGATCGCCGGCGGTCCCGGGCGGCCAGCGGAATTCGACCGGGGCTTTTATGCGCGGCCGACGATTTTTTCCGGCGTCCGCACCGACATGGCGATCGCACAGGAGGAGATCTTTGGTCCGGTCCTCGCGATCCTTCCTTACGACACGGTCGACGAAGCCGTCGCCATCGCGAACGACACGGTCTATGGGCTGGGCGCGCATGTGCAGGGCACGGACAAGGAGCGCGCACGCGAGGTGGCCGCGCGCATCCGGTCGGGGCAGGTGCATCTGAACTACCCGGCATGGGACCCTCAGGCGCCGTTCGGCGGATACAAGCAGTCGGGCAACGGCCGCGAGTACGGGGTCGAAGGGATGGAGGAGTACATGGAGGTCAAGTCGATCCTGGGGTTCCATGATTGACGCAGCCGCCGCGCGCGATGCAGCAGCAGTCCTGATTTGAATCGGTTTGCTTCGTAAAGGTGCCGAGATTGGAAAACGCCATCATCCCCGAGACGTCGTTGAAAGCGTATCAAGCGCACTGGGCGACATTGCGTCGCGACCTGCATGCGCATCCCGAGTTGCGGTTCGAGGAACACAGGACGGCCGACATCGTCGCCCGCGAGCTCGAAGCACTCGGCTATGCGGTGTCGCGCGGGCTGGGCGGTACGGGCGTCGTCGCGAGCCTGCCCGGTGCGGATCCGGGCCGGGGAATCGTGCTGCGCGCCGATCTGGATGCGTTGCCGATCCACGAAGCGAACGACTTCGCGCATGCATCGTGCACGCACGGGATCATGCACGCGTGCGGCCATGACGGCCATACCGTGATGTTGCTCGGGGCCGCGCGCGTGCTGAAAGAGCTGCCGCAGTTGCCGGGCACCGTTCATTTCGTGTTTCAACCCGGAGAAGAGGGCGGCGCGGGCGCGCGGAAGATGATCGACGACGGGCTGTTCGAGCAATACCCGACGCAAGCGGTGTTCGGCATGCACAACTGGCCCGGATTGCCTGCCGGGCATTTCGGGTTGCGCACCGGCCCGATCATGGCCGCGGGCTCGCGGTTCAGGATCACCGTGACCGGCAAAGGCGCGCATGCGGCGCAGCCGCATCTGGGAATCGATCCCGTTCCGCTCGCCTGTTCGATGGTGCTGCAGTGTCAGACCATCGCCGCGCGGCACAAGGATCCGGTGGATCCCGCCGTCATTTCCGTCTGCATGTTCCATGCGGGAACGACGGACAACGTCATTCCGGACAGCGCCGAGTTGCGCGGGACGATTCGCACGCTGTCGTCTGCATTGCAGCAACAGCTGCAGCGCGACGTCCGGCTCATGTGCGAGGCGCTGGCGCACGCCTATGGCGCGCAAGTCGACGTCGAATTTTTTCAGTACTACCCCGCGACGGTCAACACGCCGGCCGAGACGGCGTTCTGCGAAGCGGTGATACGCGAGACGTTCGGCGACGAACGCCTTTACCGCGACGTGCCGCCGAACATGACCTCCGAAGACTTCGGCTTCATGCTGGAGGAGCGCCCCGGCGCCTACGTGCTGGTCGGCAATGCACCGGCCGGATCGGCCGCACCGGCGCTGCATCACCCGAAATACGATTTCAACGACGACATCATTCCGGCCGGCGTCCGGTATTGGGTCGCGTTGGCACAGCATTATTTCGCGCGATTCCCGTGAGCCTGGGCGTGATGCCGGACCGGTCGGCAGCCGGGCTGCATTGAATGGTCATGCGCGGGCTCGGCGTTAAATCCTCGTTAATGGCTCATTTATTGATCGTTAGACACAGGAAAAGCATTTCTTTCTATAGTTCGTTCCATCGGCTTGCCAATGCCGTGAGCGGGCCGCGAACGCACGACGCAGATGCCGACTCGGCGAACATCCGGTGCGACCGCCGCGCGCTGTCGCTCGCGTCCGGTTGTGAAACAGCGCTATTTCGAAGGATCATTTGTTGACGCCCTCCCCCGCCTAAAGGCAGGGGATTCCCACAACTGGCGATGCACGTCCGCATCGGAGAATGTTTAGCGCAGCATTGATATCACGATCATGCACGACACCACAGCTAATGCACGTCCATTCCCTTATTCGCAGTCCCGCGATACCTTTCGGCCGCGTCGTGCTGTCTTTCGACCCGCACGCCGAACAGAACTGGGTAGAACCGCTTTCGTCCACTTCCTCGAACGTGGCTCCGTGCGCGATCGCCTTGTAGCGGAGCTTGTTCCGGAAGGACGACCAGGATGCGTCATAGACGCTTCTCGCCATCCTGGTTCTGGCAAGCTTGGCAGCCGACACGTTGCCGACAGCGAGGTAATCGAAGCGTCGCACCAGATCGAGCGCGAGCTTGTGCTGGAAATCGGCGCGGGCATTCGCCACCTTCGCGTGCAACTTCGCGATATGCCGCTTGTGCTTTCGCGCTCGCTGCGCTTTCGCCAGCTTCTCGGCCGCGCGTTGACCGAACCGGTCGTTGGCCAACTTTTCACCGGTCGAAAGTGTCGCGAAGTCTTTCAGGCCGAGGTCGATACCGACGCCAGAACGGATCGGGCGAGCCAGAACGTCAGGCATCTCGATCACGATGTTGAGAAACCAATTGCCGCGCGCGTCCTGCGCAAAGTTGGTTCCGTCCTTGATCTTGCCTTCAGGAAGCGGCCGGCTATTGAACACGCGAAAGGTGTTGCCAGCGAAGCGAAACGCATCACCTTCGCGCTTCAGGTCACGCCCCTTCAGCGGCACCCAGCCAAGCGATTTCCTGCCGCGATATCGCAGGTAAGAGCGCCGATGCTGGCTGCGCGACCTCGCGTACTGCTCGCACGTTGCGTTGATCGTGCCGGAGTGGATGCCGAGTTCCTTGCTGCTTCCGGTGGTCAGCACGTTCAGGTCGAAACCGGTCGGCCATTTCTTGCCCCACTTGAGCGCGTGTTTCTGCGTGTCGTTGCAGAAATTCCAGACGTAGTTCACCGCACGGCTCTGTTTGTTAAGCAGTCCGTTGAGCGACTTAACTCGGTAGCGGTAGACAAGAATCATACCGGTCATCCTAACCTGCGGAAGAAGCTGCCTGTCAACGGCACTCCTTTCCTCCCCGCCATGAATGGCGGGGTTTCTCGGAGCAAAAACTGATGAACGCTTCAGGCTCGACGCCGGCACTTCACTATCGAAGGTTTACCGCGGCTGATGTACCCGCGGCCCACGCGCTCTCGATGGCGCTTCGCTGGCCATTCAGGGCGGAAGACTGGCAGTTTTCCGCGGACACGTCGACCGCGTTCGCGGCCGAGGAAAACGGGGTGGTCATCGGTACGGCGATGTGCTGGAAGTACGGTGCGGACCGTGCTGCCATCGGGCACGTGATCGTGTCGTCCGAGCATCAGGGCCGCGGTATTGGCCGCGCGCTGATGGAGACCCTCCTCGAGGAACTGGGGCCGCGCATCACGTTCCTGCATGCGACGCCGGCCGGCCAGCCGCTCTACGAAAAGCTCGGTTTCAACGTGTGCGGATCGCTGGATCAATATCAAGGGAACGTGAGTCAGCCTGCCGCGGTTGCGCTGCCCGACGGTGCGCGACTGCGGGCTGGCACGCCTGCCGATCTGAGCCGCTTCGTCGAACTGGACGCGGGTGCTTCCGGCTTCGAGCGCGACGCGCTTCTGTCGGCGTTGCTGAAGCGGGGCGAAAGCGTCGTGCTCGAACGCGATGGCGAGATCGCCGGATTTTCAGTGCTGCGCCGCTTCGGTCGCGGTTACGTGATCGGCCCGGTCGTCGCACGGCGTTCGAGCGACGACGCGTGTGCGAAGGCGCTGATCAGCTATTGGCTGAGCGGACGGGAGAACGAATTCGTTCGCATCGACGTACCGTCGGGAACGAGTTTGCCGGACTGGCTCGACGCGCAGGGATTGAAACGCGTGGACACCTGCTCGAAGATGGTTCGCAACGCGCCGGCCGCGGCGCACGTCAGCGCACCGGATCCGGCATGGGGACTGTACGGCTTGATCAGTCAGGCGATGTTGTAGGCGGCGGCCGCGCGCCCGGCGGCAGCACAGGCATCACGTGCCCTGCGCGAGCGCCTTCACCTGCTCGGCGGGCATCGCGCCGCGATAGATGCGGAACGCGTCGATCGCGCCGTTGAAGAACGGGTCGCCCGGATACTGCGAACGCCCGATCCAGTTCTGCGCGGTTCGCCCGATGCGCCAGGGCGCGAAGATGACGTCGCTCGCCGAGCCGATTGCATTGCCATTCAGATAGAGCGTCGCGGTCGTGGCCGACAGCGTGACCGCGACGTGCGCCCATTGTCCGGCCGGCAGTGCGGCATTGCCGTCGATCGTGCGTTCGCCATGTCCGCCGTTGGTCGTGATCGCGAAGCGCATCGTGCCGCCATGGCTCCTCGGCGTGACGAACAGATAGCGTCCGGTGCCCGAACCGAAATCGAAAATGCGCGCCCACGTCTGCCCGCCGTTCCAGTTCACCCAGGCCGCGATCGTGAAGTCCGATACGTCCGCGACGATGTCGTCCGGCAGCGCGACGTAGCCGGTCGAGCCGTCGAGCGACACCGCGTTGCCCGTTTTCCCGGGCCTGCGCGACGCGCCGCCGATGAGCGTGCCCGCATGACCGTTGCCGCTCGCGTCCGCCGCACGCGTGCCGCCTGTCTCGTCGAACGTCAGCAGCGTATGCAGTTGCAGGGCCGTCGATGCGGCGACTTCCGTCGAATTCGCCGATTCGCCCGATGCGCTTCGCGCGCTGATCGCGTAGTACCAGGTGCCCGCCGCGGGACTGTCGGTGACCGTCAGCGGATCGACGATGCCGCTCGCGATGGTCGTATACGGGCCGCCCGATACGGACGCACGCTTCACGTCGTAGCTTGCCGCATTCGCGATGCCCCACCACGACAGCACGACCCGCCCGGCGGCCGGCCACGCGGTCAGCCCGCTCGGTGCGATTGCGGGTGCAACGGGATCGCGGGTGCACGTCAACGTGCCGTAGCCGAGCTGATCGTAGCCGCTGCTCGTTTCGCCATAGTTACCGCCGCCCCCTTCGGGCTGGATCGCGCGCGCGAACTTCGCGGACCACGGTGCGGACAGTCCCTTGCGGTTCACGTAATGGTTGTAGACGAGCGCCCAGCACGGACGAATCGAGCCCTGGCTGCCGGTCGCGAATTGCGCCTGAGTGACGTTGGCGTTCGAATACGGCGCGTACGGTACCGGCAGAAACCTGCCGTCCGGCTGGACGAGGTTCGCCTTCGCGACGTATTCCGCGCCGGCGAGAAAGCGGTTGTTGTCGTGGCCGTACAGGTCGATGCCCTGGTTCCACGCCATTTCGCAGATCGCGCCGCCGAGCGCGATGCCGAGCGTGTTGTGCCCCTGGTCGCGGCCCGATTCCTGCCATTGGCCCAGATGGCCGGGATGCACGTAGTAGACGGCCTGCGCGATCGCACCGTTGCCGGGGCCGTCGATGAAGTAGTTGGCCGCCTCGTCGAACTTCGCATGGTCGTCGCACAGCACGCCGATCGCCATGATCGATGCGATGTTGCACAAATCCCAGTTGGCCCAGTAATGCGTGATGTCCGTGCCGTTGTGGCGATTCAGGAAGTCGGCGTTGATCGGGTAGAACTTGTCGGCCATCATCGTCCGGAACGCAGCGAAGTCGGCCGCCGCCCAGCCGGGATAGGTGCGCATGATTTCGCCGGCGTTCGCGAATTCATAGCCATAGAGGCCGGCTGCCAGGTCGACGTTCGAGTCGCCGGCGAGGTTCTGCAGCGTCGACGACCACGCATTCATGATCTGCACGGACTTGTTCGCATACGCGATATCGCCCGAGATCTTCCAGCGCAGCGCGCACGCATAGGCGGCCGCGATGTCCCTGTACAGCACCGGGTAGTTCTGCGCGCCGGTGCCGCCGCGCGTCACGACGGCCTGCGGTCGCGGCAACCACGACAGTTGCGCATGCCCGTTCGTGATCAGCTTGTTCCAGCCGTCGAGCCAGGGCGACGCGGCGGCCGATACCTTCTGCGCGATCCGGTGGAAATCGGCTTGCGTGTGCAGCAATCCCGGATGCGCGAATGCTTCACGCGTGACGATGCTCGCGGCGCCCGTCGCCATGCGCGCGAGCGCACGGTTGCCCGCCGCGGCCGTGATGCTGGTGGCGCTCTCGGCGGCCTTCGTGCTACCGCATGCCGACAGCGCGAGCGCGCCGAGGCTGTAGAGGAAGGTGCGCCGGGAGATACCCGCGTCGGACCCGGATCGAAGTTGCGTGTCGTTCATGGTTGCGTCGTTCCTTGACGAGGCCCGGTTGAAACAGGCGATTCGCACGGCGGCAGACGGGGCTGGCCGCGGCTCGCGAGACCCGCCGGCAAGCGGGGCGACGATCCGTTGGATGCCGCGTGGGGGGGGCGATGAAATCAGTCATCTCACATCGACGCGAATTGTAGCGGAAGCCTCACCGTTCCGGAGTACAAAGTTGTCACGAAACAACTCGTCGATGAGTGATCGATTATCACCGATTCGATTCATTATCATGCTATGAAAACGAAAGAAAAGGGCGATTGCATCGTTTGCGAGCTATTATCGTCGCCGCTCTGCGAGCAGGCAACGCTTCACGTGTACCGATCGATACGGGTTCGCTATTTATGATGTTGTCGTACAACTGACAACATGGTGGTGTTCTGCAACGCACGCCGGCTCGCGGCCCGGTATACGCCCCATGCCGGCGCAGCAACGCCGGCGTCGCTCGACGTTCGAAAAAAGCCGGAGAACGGCACGATGACGCATTGGGTAGCAGTCCTTGACGATCGATTCGTGCGACGTGCGGCATGGATGGCTTCGCTTGCGGCGCTGGCTGGCACGGGCGTGATGGCAAGGCCGGCCGCCGCCATCGCGTGAATTCCGTTTTTCTCGACGGCAGCGCACGCCTGTATCCGTGCGGCATGGCCGACGGTCGCCCGCCGCTTCGAACGTGTCAATCTTCGCGCGTGTGCTGCGGGAGCACCCACAGCATCTTTCCGACCGCCTCGGCCTGATTCCTGGAATGCGTCTTGTCGTAGATCGCGCGCAACTGGCTGCGAATGGTCGCGAGCGACACGCCGGCGCTTGCCGCGCATTCGTCCGGCGTCTTGCCGCCGATCAACGCTTCCGCGACGGCGGCCTCTGCGCTCGACAAGCCGAACGCCTGCCGCAGCTGTTGCGCGACGACGAGCGGGGCGGCGCTGCGTCGCCTGACCGTCACCAGCATCGTTGCGTCGCCGAACGTCGCATGGTGTGCCTTTCCGGACAGTGCCGAGATGCCGAGAAAGATTTCGTGCGTGGCGTTCAAGGTACCCGCAAGGGCGACGCTCTCACCCTTGCGGGTCTTCGCGACGCGCGCCAGCGCCGCCTTGAGCGCTTCGTTCTGCTGTGCGTTCACCGCGCTCAAGTGTCCGTGCTCGAGCTTGATGCAGGTGGTCGCACGCAGCATCGACTCTGCTGCCCGGTTGACGAATACGACGCGCGAATGTCGATCGAGTGCGAAGACGGACAGACCCAGCTCCTCCATCAGTTCGGTGCCGAGCGCGGCGTCGCGGTGCAGGATTCGCGCGTCTTGCCAGAGATTGATCGAGCGTTGCAGATGCCCCGCCATGCCGGCCAGGGTCGCGCGTTCGTTCGCCGAATAAGGCGGCCGGCCGTGCGCCCTCAGTAATCCGAGCAGCACGTTGTCGCTGCCCGGACGCGCGAGGCGTATCCCCATCAGATAGCGAATGCCCGACGGGATCTGATAGTCCTGGAAGAACTCGCTGCGCGCGACGTCGCGTTCGGTCAGGTGATCCTGGCAGCAGACGAATTCGCCGAGCGGTGCTTTCTCGACAAAGCCGCGGCGCGGGTCGAGCGCACCGTAATACTGGTCGTAGAGCGCAACGATTCCGTCCAGTTCGGCGCGTGGCGAGTAGATCGAGAACTTCGGTGCATTGCGCGCGGTATCCCAGCTGAACATATGAAAAACGTTTGCGCCAAGAGATTCGGATACCTGATGGAATACTTCGAGAAAGCCGTCCGCGCGCAGCGCGGCTTCATAGAGGTCGCCGATGAGTTGGTCCCGTTGCATTCTTTTTCCCCCGCCGTGCTGCGATCTCTTTCGCGGAATTTTGTCTGATGATTTTTATTTCGAACGGCAAACAGGTTTTCAGGCTAACACAGGTTATTTGCATGATGTACCGCGTTGTTTCCCGTTTTTCATTCACCTGAATGATGTTTGAAAAAATCGGCTTTGCGAGAATCCTCCGGCATTCAGCGTGCGTGCGCGGTGCGCATGACACGCATCAACCAGAAGACACTCGGGGGAGACAACCATGAAACTCACACCTGTCGTGCTTGGTATTTCGGCGCTCGTCCTGACCGGTTGCGGGGGCGGCGGCAGTTCGTCATCCGGCCCCGAGCCCGCTGCGCAGACGGTCAGCGGCGTCGCGGCGGCGGGCGCAGCGATGCAGGCTGCAACCGTGAAGCTGATCGACGCGACCGGCAAATCGGTCGACTGTCCGGCCGATGCGTCGACCGGCGCGTTCCATTGCACGGTGACCGGCCTGAGCGCGCCGTTCGCGTTGTCCGCGTTCGGCAACGTCGCCGATTCGCAAGCCACGCTGATTGCGCTCAGCGCCACGGCCGGCACGCAGACGATCAACATCACGCCGATCACGAACGCGATCGCCGCCACGCTCGTCGGCGACAATCCGACGAAGTTGCTGGCCGACCCCGCGCTGCTGCGCAGCAAGGTCACCGCGCAGGCCGTCGCCGGCACGGTGCAGGCCTATTCCGCCGCACTGGCCGATGTGCTGGCCGCGACCGGCAACGCGGGTGTCGACCTGATTTCCGGCCCGTTGACCGCCGGTGCGCCGGGGCTCGACCGGCTGCTCGACCAGGTGAAGGTCAACGTCCTGCCGGATGGCAGCGTGCAGATCAGTTCGGTGGCGGGCGGGTCCAGCGATACGCCTGTACAGCTTCAGCTCGCACCCGGCGTCGCGCCGCAGGCCGGCGACAAGGCCAGCCTGCCGGCCGTCGCGACCATCAATGGCGCGGCGGTGTCGAACCTGCCGAGCGCAGGCGATCTGGCGGGATTGCAGCGCGCCTTCAACCAGTGCTTCGCCGGTTCGACCGGCGCCTCGCGCACGGCCGGCAAGGTGCCGGCGTGCGCTCAGCTCGTCGTCGACGACGTCGCGTCGGGTGCGTTGAATGCAGGCGTGCCTGTCGCATACCTCAACAACGGAATGTCGGCCGACCAGGAGTTTGGCGCGCGGGGCATCGTGGCCGACGATGCGATGAACAACGCCAGCTTCAGCCTGCCGGAAGTGATCCGCGTGGTCGCCGGCGATACGATGTGGGTCAAGCTCGCGTGGACGCGCGCCGACGGTATTCGCGATGGCATGCAGCAGCATGTGCAGCTCGCCGTGCGGCCGGGCAGCCTCGCGAGCGGCGATACCGGCTGGCGCGTGATCGGCAATCAGCGTGCGGTACTGAGCAAGGTGAACGCGAACGCGCAGAAGTGGGACTGGCTGAATCCGGCCAATCCTTCGACCGGTACCAACGCGTTCGTCGATTCGCTCAACCTGCAGGTGGGGAGCGTCGACGCCGCGGGCACGGCGGTGGACTTCGCGATCGTCACGGGCCCCGGATTGCGCAACGGCGTATTCCTCCAGCCGTCGAGCGGCACGTGCGACACGCTGAATATCCGCGCGCAGATCGCGAGCGGACAGACGCCGGCTCAGCTTGCGGCGCTGGCGAAGGGCAATCAGTGCCGCAACAATTTCCGCCTGGCCGGCGTCGCGCAGGACCCGGCCAGCCAGGGGCAGTTTTCATGGCCCGGCGACGCGCCGCGCAACAATACCGCGTGGGCGAAGCCGCAACTGAGCGCCGCCGAACTGGCCGACATCAAGCCGTTCAGCGCCTATACGATCGACGTCTACCAGCACGGCAACACCGCGGCGCCGGCCAGGCACTATACGGTTCGGCTGCGCACGCCGTCGCCGTTGCCCGACGCATTGCGCCAGTACCAGTGGCACGACTTGGCGCAATCCGCACGCGACAGGCTGACGCCGGGCAATGCCGGCACGTTCGCGGGCGGGGCGACCTTTCAGTTGGGCTGGACGTCGAAATCGGGGTTGCCGTTCGTCAAGCGCGGCAACGTGCAGATTCGTGCAACCGCGGCGGGGCAGGCGTCGGCGACCTTCGTCAACGGGTCCGCGCGGGCGTTGCCGGCCCAGCCGGGCAGCGCGGTAACGCTCGACGTGCCGGGCGACCAGGGCGTGGCGTTCCCGTCGGTGGCCGGCTGGACGGGCATCACCGACTTCTCGTTCGCGAACCTGACCTGGACGGACACGGTCGACACGCTGTTCACCGAGTCGGTCGAATACGACCGGTGACGGGCCGCTCGACGGATAAGTCCGTCGGGCGCATGGCCGGCGGGACGGTGCGCGTTCCCGCCGGCTCGTTCGCATCATCGCGCGGACGCGGGGCGCGGCAAAGCAGCGCCGCTCGCGTAACGGCTCGCGCCTGAACCGCTAGACGAGATGTTCCAGGCGAAAGAATTCCACCGATGCGGTAAGCCGGTGCCCTTGATCTTCGAGCGATTTGGATGCGGCCGCCGCCTGCTCGACGAGCGCTGCATTCTGCTGCGTGACTTCGTCCATTTGCGTGATCGCGAGGTTGACCTGCTCGATGCCGCGACTCTGTTCGCCGGATGCCGCGGCGATTTCCCCCATGATGTCCGTGACCCGCGCAACGGCCTGCGTGACTTCGTGCATTGTCCTGCCGGCATCGTCGGCGAACCGCGCGCCGTCCTGAACCTTGACGACGGAGTCCGCGATCAGATCCTTGATCTCCTTCGCCGCATTCGCCGAGCGCTGCGCGAGGCTTCGTACTTCACTCGCAACCACCGCGAAGCCGCGGCCCTGTTCGCCTGCGCGGGCGGCTTCCACGGCTGCGTTCAGCGCCAGGATGTTCGTCTGGAACGCAATCCCCTCGATGATCCCGGTGATTTCGGCAATTCTGGCCGAGCTCTGACGGATCTCCGACATGGTCTCGACGACCTGCGTCACGACGGCATTACCTTTTTGCGCAATGTCGGAAGCGGTGCCCGCGAGGCCGCTTGCCTGTTGCGCGTTTTCCGCGTTGGTTCGAACCGTCGATGTCAATTGCTCCATGCTGGAGGCGGTTTCCTGCAGCGAGGCGGCCTGCTGTTCGGTGCGCGACGACAGATCATGGTTGCCGGATGCGATTTCGCTGGAGCCTGTCGCGATACTGTCGGCCGCCGTGCGGACCTCGGCGATCAGCCGGACGAGGCTGCTCTGCATTTCGCCCATCGATGCGAGGACGCTGCCGCGCGGCGCATCGGCTGCGCCGGGCACCGGACCGAGATCGCCCGACGCCACGCGGCGTGTAACGTCGCCGAGGGTTGCCGGTTCGGCGCCGAGCGCGCGCGTGAGGCCGCGCGTGATGAGTATCGCCGAGAACAGGGCGACCGCGACCGACGCAAGACAGACCAGAAGCACGAGGGTTCGCCGGGTCGCGTTGTGCTCCGCCGATTCCTGCACCATCTGTTGTGCGCGATTGCGGGTGTAATCGGCATAGGCATCGGTCGCCGCGACGAGTTGCGCCAGGAGCGGACGGCATTGTTCGTCGATCATCGAGATCGCCTGATCGCGCCGGTTGTTCAGCGCAGCATCCACGATCGCCATCGCTACGGGGCCGTACAGACTCTCGACACGATCGATTTCCGCCACCAGAACGCGAGCCTTCTCGCTCACGTTCGAGCCGTGCGCAATCGCTTCGTTGAGTTCGTGGAGGTGCGTCTGGACATCATGGTGCGCCTGCAGGACCGCATCTTTCTCCAGCTGCGTGTCGTGCGGCGTCGTCACGAGTACGACGTTGCGTGCCGCGATGGCGCGGCGGTCGACGGCGGTGCGAACCTGCGTTACAAGGTTCGCGCGGGCGCTGAAACTGCTCACGTAGTCGGCAAATCCGTCTTGTGCATCACCGAGCGCCAGAATGGCGAGGCACGACACAAGGAGAATGAGGCTGACGAGCAAACCGAACGTCGTTGTCAGCTTTGCGCGAACTGTCATCTGTTTGAAGGACATGTGAGTATCTGGCTTTCGTGTTTGTATGGAAATTTTTTCGGTTGGCATTGCT
Source organism: Burkholderia catarinensis (assembly GCF_001883705.2). Classification (GTDB taxonomy): domain Bacteria; phylum Pseudomonadota; class Gammaproteobacteria; order Burkholderiales; family Burkholderiaceae; genus Burkholderia; species Burkholderia catarinensis. The sequence continues at coordinate 65,268 of NZ_MDEQ02000008.1, read as the reverse complement.
GAGCTATCGATAATGTCGGCACTTCGAATGATTTTCTGAAGCCGCAAACTAACGGTGGCTCATATATTTTTTCTTCGGATCATGGGCGCGGGAGTTTTATTGGTGCGAAGTTGCATCGCTATCAATTGACCTGGCCGACGGAAAACGTATGATCAATGTGAGCTGAAACCCATGGGCCGCAGTGCACAAGGTCAAGCACTGCATGAATGTTTAGAGGGGGCGACGTCTGGCAATTGCGCTGGCGCGACTTGCCAGCCGACATAGGATGCGGCTCGGGCGTGACATGTTGGCGACGATTACGCTATTGGCAGGCAGCCGGCGTCTGGGACCGCTTGCACGCGCCGCTGCTGGCGAAGCTGCGCGCTGCAGACCAGATACGAGCCGGTGATCGCCAAGCGCCGTACCGAACATCGCAGCGGCCTTGGAAAATATCGCTGGGACGTTGAACGCACGCATGCTTGGCTGCATTACTTCCGTCGCCTTCGTATTCGTTTCGAGCGCCGTGCCGACATTCACGGCGCGTTCCCGTCTGGCGAGCAATTCGTGCGTCACAGGGCTGTCCGGGTCTGGCGTAAACCTTTCGAGAACATTTCGAGCGTTGTCGTCGGCGTGCCCGGTTCTTGCCAGGTCCGGTCTGCGTAAAAAGGATCTTCGTGGCTCCCGAAATACGCAAACAGATGGCCGACGACGGCTATTTTTTGGTTCTTCGCAGATTCCCGGGGAGAGGCCCCGGCAGCCCGGCAATCGCCGTTCGTCGGCCATGAGTCAGCACGGCGCGTGAGCAACCCCTAATGCGACAGCGCCGCGACATGATGGTGCTCGCGCAGTTGGCCAGGAATCACGCACTGCGCGAGCCCGCCCGCATCGATCCACGTGCGCGTGCGTTCCGCGGCCGCGTCGATCAGTTGCGCGCACTGCGAGTAATCGTATGACGACACTTCGAGTGGACAGAGCGGCGGCACGACATGGATTTGCGCGTGTGCCGCGTACAGCTCCAGATCGCGCACCAGTTGCCGCGCGATCACGAGCGTCAGCGCGTGCGTCGCATGCGCGATCGCGCTGCGCGGCGGTACGCGCAACGCACAGGCAAACCCGGCCGGCAGCACGACGATCCGCTTGGCGCCGAGCGCGATCGCAACGGAGATCGGCGTGTTGTTCGCGACGCCGCCGTCGACGAGTTCCACGCCGCCGATGCTGACCGACGGAAACACGCCGGGAATCGCCGCGCTGGCCTGCACGGCATCCACGACCGAGCCGGCGGACAGCACGACTTCGTGGCCGTTCAGCACGTCAGTCGCGACGATGTGGAGCGGCAACGCGGCCTGCTCGATCTGCCGGTACGGCAGGTTCTTTTCCAGCAGCAGGCGCAGCGCACCGGCCTCGACCAGATGCGGCCGGTTGCGCAGCAGCATCGCGATGATGCTGCGCATCGAGAACGGCATGACGTCCTGACGGCGGATTCTGCACCACAGCGCGGCGAGCATCGCGACGCCGTCCGCGTCCGGCCGGCCGGCGAAATAGGCGGCATTGATCGCGCCCGCCGACGCGCCGACGACGCAATCGGGCCGTTCGCCGCTCGCGACCAGCTCGCGGAGCATGCCGACCTCGATCGCGCCAAGGCTGCCGCCGCCGGCGAACACGAAGGCGGTCGAGGGAGTGGGATCGGCAGTCACGGTGCGCCCTCCTGCGGTTGGCTGCGACAGTGCTTTCTCCATAATGGATCGTGCCGCGCCCCGGATGTCCTGATGAAAACCCTGCCGGCATGCGGACCCAGCCGTTCGGCCGACGATGCGCGCTGTGGGCCGCGCTCCCCGGAATCCCGCGATAAACCTATTTTTTATCTGTCGGATAGTCGCGCTCGTGTTATCGGATGAAGGATGTTCTTGATTTCTTTCGGGTCGTAATATCGACCTATCACAGCGTTCTTCAGTCGGAGACTGCCGCAGCAGGAACCTGTCGACGACATCTCCGCTTAAGAAACGACGACCGTAAATTCGACCCCTGATTCAAAGTTCAGCGTCGTGGTCGAAAACCGCGGATCGTTGTCGAGGTAGCGCTTGTACGGTCGAACGGCATCCTCGGCTGTGTACATGTTGCCGGCAAGTACGACCGAGCCCGGGCGGAGCAGGCGCTCGATCTGCTTGAACAGCTTCAGATAGGCGTCGGCCCATACGTCGATGAATACCAGGTCGAAGGTACCGTCCAGTTCGGCAACAGTCTCGAATACGTCGCCCTGCCGCAAGTCGATATAGGCGTCCAGGCCCGTTGTTTTGACGTGAGCGCGCCGATGTATGCACTCGAGCGCATCGCGTTCGGTCGCTACGACCACGCCACGGCCCAACGTGCGCAGCGCGTCGCCGAAATACAGGGTGCACACGCCGCGGGAACTGCCGAGTTCAAGGATTCTGGCCGGTCGTTGCGCGAGCACCAGGTTGCGTAAAAATCTTCCCGTTGCCGCGGACGCGGCTAATGATAGCCGACTGCCTTCCGAGGACGCGAAGTCTTCGCTGGACAGTCCGAGCGTTTCGAGAAACCGTCCGCGCAGCCGGGGTGCGAGCGCTTCGTATTCGTCGACGAGCGTCGGAAACGCCTCGTTCGGCCCCTGGAACTGCGCGCGTGCGCGGGCAATGATTTCAGTCCGGCACGCTTCATGAAGCCGTCGCAAAAGAACGGTGGTGGGTGAAGCCATGGGCGTTCCTTGACGAGATTGATGACGTCGACGATGTATCCAACGAATGCCGCTTCCTTCAGGCTTCCCGCGCAATCGTTCCGTCGTCGGCGAACACGGGTGATGCTATGCCCTTCGGGCGAGCTTGATTGCGCGCTCAGGGCACGCCGTCACGCAAAATCCGCATGACCGGCAGGCGTTCGCATTCGGCGTGTAGGCGACTTTCATTCCATGCACGCGCAGCTTCAAGCGATGCATCAGGTCGAGACCGAGGTAATCGGCCTGGTCGATTCGCCGGATCTCGAACACGTTCTCGGGGCAAACGGTGACGCAATCTCCCTTGCCTTCGCAGCGGTTCAGATCGACGACCGGCGCAATCACGCCCGGCTTTTGCTGGCAGTCGCTCGTTGATTTCTCGCGCATGCTCACTCCCCCGTGTCCCGGTTGCCGCCCGATCGCCATGTGCGCTGGAACAGCTCGCGTTCTTCGGGCGTCATGGATTCCCACTTGCGCCAGTGGCGCCGGCCGTGCCAGCCCCGGTGCCCGCGGAAGCCGCCGAACAGGATGCGGCTCAACACGAGCAGGCCCAGCGCATGGGCGAAGTCGATCGTACGGGCGCCGACGAATAGCGCCGGAATCACCCAGTTCCATAGCATCATGACGACCCATCCGAGCACGCCCGCGGCGATCACCACGAGCAGCGCCTTGCCTGCACATCTGATTCGAAAATTCATCAACCGACTCCTCTAGATATCCAATTCGTCATAAATGGGCTGCAGTCGGGCACGCAGATGCAAGACCGCATATCGTTTGCGCGCCAGCAGGGTATTGAGCGCGACGCCGCTTTGCGCGGCCATCTCCTTGAAGGAGCGGCCCTCCAGTTCGTGCGCGATAAACACCTCGCACTGATTCGCCGGCAACTCGTCGAGCGCATCCTGCAAGGCCTTGAGCAATCGCGTGCGGGCGTAGAGTGCTTCGGGGCCGGCATCGTGCGCCGGTAGCGCGAGGTCCAGGCGATACTCGCTGTTCGCTTCGTCGTCGGCCTCGAGCAGATCGGTCAGCGGCTGCTCCTTCTTTTTGCGAAAACGATCGATGATGCGGTTGCGCGCGGTGCGGAAAAGCCACGCGCTCGCCTGTTCAATGGGCGCAGGGAGTCGATAAGCCTGCACAAACTCGTGAAACACATCCTGCAGAATGTCCTCGGCATCATCCGGATCGCGTATCCGACGCCGGATAAAATTCACCAGCCGCGTTCGTTCACGCATCACGGTCGCGGTGATTTCGCGGTCTGGGTCGGTCATCGTGTGCGAAGTGGGTGGCGATTCCATGCGTCTGAAGACGTTTCAGGCGCCCGAATATTGTGGCGAGTGTGAAAAATCTGCGTAAGCGTCCAATCAATGACACCCGTCAGACGCGCAGACGGAGGATCGGAACGAACCTGCCTGGCTTTGCGAGTGGGTCTGCGTCGGAGGGGCGGCCAGCCCGCATCACAAAGGTGCGACGCAGCTCGTCTCGTCTTGTGATCGTGGTGTTTCGACTGGCGACATCCGTGGCAAGCGTACCTCGTCGTCACCCGCGGTGCTCGCGAACGGAAGTTTCCGGAATAGCCGGACAAGAGGGCGGTATGGGTCGATGCCGTTAGCCTTGGAGGTCTCGACCAGCGAGTGGAGATTGGCGCCAGCCTATGCACAGGCGATCGTATCGGAGAACAGCCGGCCCGTGCGGCCGACGACGAACGGCTGGATCGCGTTCTCGCACAGGTTGTTCGGGATCGGCCCGTTGCCGTTACCGACGTATCAGACCAGCTTGTGCCACTGTCTGCTCATGTACTGCAATGTCTTGCCGAGCAAACTCGACGGCACGACGCCCGGCAGATGCTCGACCAGCATGCGCTCGATGAGGGAGAGCACGCGGGCGCTGTACCGGGTGCGCGGTCGCTGCCGGCGTTCAGACTAACGCTGGTCGAGTACTGGGACAGCGTGCTTTCGCCGTGGCCGCCCGCCTAAGGCCGATCGGGCCGCCTGACTGCCGCGCCTGGCGCTCGCCCTCGGCGCGCGCGTGACGCGGACCGCCGTGAACGAAGGCGCCCGGGTGGCGGTCAGGACCGCGGTGCTCACGTTGCTGAGCGGCCCTGCGAAATAGCCTGTACGACCCACGCTCACGTATTCCCCAACCCGGCTTCGGCCGGGTTTTTTCATGGGCGGCGCAGGCAGGCAGCGAGGCAGGGCGCAAAAGTACCACTTCTGATAACTCTGCTTATCAGATGGGCGATTGAGTGTGGCATGCCGATCGCACATCGCAACGTGTACCCCAAGCTGTGTCCCTTGCCCGGCGGCGCCGGCGCACTCAACGGTCGCCGGCGGAACTCGGGCAGCACCTTAACGCGATTAGCGTGTTGACCAACGAGGGACAATGCCGGCGTCGCGCATCGACCCGGCAATTTTCCGTACGACTTGACGCACCCGGCAATTTTCCGTACATTTGCACGAGGAGGTAACAACTCATGGCTACTACCCGCTTTGAAGCGCGCATCGAGACCGACGTGCTGTCCGTGATCCGCCGGGCCGCCGAGATCCAGGGGCGCACGATGTCGGACTTCGTCGTGTCCGCTGCGCGCGAAGCCGCGCAACGCGCCATTTCCGACGCGGAAGTGATTCGCCTGTCGGTGGCGGATTCGGAGCGCTTCGCCGAGGCGATTTTGTCGCCCGCCAAGCCCACGGACGCATTGCAGCGTGCACTCGATCGTCACGATCAACTGCTGCGTAACGAATGACCGGTCCACAGCTGACGGTGGCCGTGCTCGGCGCGGCCCATGATCGAACCGGTTTTGAATGTGGCACGCCGGCGCTTGACCGCTACTTGCGCGAAACGGTGACGCAGGACGTTCGGCGCCGAGTGGCCGCGTGCTTTGTGATGCTCGATAGCAACGTCGTCGTGGGCTACTACACGGTGTCGGCCGCCAGCATCGCGTTGGCCGATTTGCCCCGAGAGGTGGCGCGCAAGCTGCCTCGCTATCCCGCGATCCCGGCGGTCCGCATGGGTCGGCTGGCCGTTGACCGCCGTTATCGGGGGAGGGGACTGGGTGCAGCATTGCTGGTCAATGCCCTGCGACGGGCCGCCAGCTCGGAAATCCCTGCCGTTGCCTTGACCGTCGACGCGAAGGACGAGGGCGCCGCAGCGTTCTATGGACACTTCGGCTTCCAGTCCCTCACGCACGATCCGTTGGCGTTGTTTTTGCCGTTGGCGACGGTGAAGTAGGCGTGGCCGCCGCATCATGCACAGACATGACGCACGTACCAAACCGCGTGCGAAACGGTCGCTCTGGCAAGCGTGGCGCGGGTTCAAGGTGCACCACATTGCTGAACAGTGAAACGTTGTTGCGGCGATCGTGGATTGCGCGGAGTCCGAACTGACAAGGCTCGCGGGGCGTGGTGCAGATTGCACCGCGTGGTGCGGGCCACTGCGCTTACTGTAGCGCTTGCGTACCCGGTCTGCGTCCCGAATGTTTGCCCGGATGATGTTCCCTCAATGTGCCATCGGCGTGCGCCCATGTACCAGTCGCGTTCCGGTTGTGTTCGTTGGTCTGGGTCGAGAGGGGCAAGGGAGCTATTGCAGGATAGGCGCGTGGTGCCAAAACGTGTGACAGGGCTTGCGGGCGTGATGCGGAGCGCGCCACGCCGTGGTCGACGCGCGGCGTCGAATGGCCTTCCTTGATCGAAGCCGATTTATATAAATAGAAATAGCTTCCCCAACCCCGGCCGTCGCGTGGGGTGAAGAGCAGTTCGAAGTGAGCGGCTAACGAGGGAGGTCAATCGGTGCAATTGCTGAGCGAGCACGGAATCGACCACTTGCGTATCGATCGTATCTCCGATCTGTATTCGTATTCCGCATCTCGATCGAATGAGCGTAAGCACTCGATCAGCACCGTGGCGTAGGTCGTTGACGGCGGGAGAATCGCGATGCTATAGGATGGGTTCGACGTGAGCGGTAGAGGGCAGCGACGGCGCCACGTTCCACGGCAGCAGTTCGTCGATGCGGTTGATCGGATGGTCAGCGATGCGCTCGAGCACGTAGGAGAGATACGCCCCGGGATCGGGGCCGTTCAGGCGCGCCGTGCCGATCAGGCTATACATCGCGGCAGCACGTTCACCGCCGGAGTCGGCGCCGGCGAACAAGTAATTCCGCCTTCCGGCGACGAACGGCCGGATCGCGTTCTCGCACAGGTTGTTCGAGATTGGCCGGTTGCCGTTCTCGACGCAACGGACCAGCCTGGGCCACGGTCCGCTCATATTCAGCGAGCAGCCCGCGCGGATTGTCACGCTGCCGGGCGACGATCCGCCGTCGATCGCAACGCAGCGTCACCGGCAGAAGCTGCTGCCCTGCGAGGCGGTCGTACGTGAAAGCAGCTAGGCCGTTTTTTTCGGCAAGCCGAAGGTTTTCCTCAGGCTCGCATCGACGGGGCCGGCCGGCATGAAGCGCCGCAATTTGCTCAGGAGAGAGGCTTCACCGCTCGGCGTGCGGCGCATGCGCCACGCGCCGAGCGCTGCTTCGACAAGGGTGCTGGCCACGCCGTCGGGTTCGGGCGCGTCTTTGATGCTGTTGACGACAGCGCGCGACGCAAGCGTACGCTCGCGGTCATAGTCGGCGACTTTCACGCTCGCCTGCGGCGCATTGACGTCCAGGTTCGTCCGCGTATAAGACGGTTCGACCAGCGTCGCGCGGATGCCGAACTGGCGCACCTCGTGGTCCAGCGTTTCAGTCAGCCCTTCCACCGCATGCTTGGACGCCGAATAGAGCCCCATGTAGGGAGCCGGCAAGAAACCGAGCACCGAACTGACATTGACGATTCTTCCGCGACGCCGTGCCCGCATATGCGGAAGTACCGCCTGTATCGTGCGCAGGATGCTGAATACATTGGTGTCGAACAGTGCCGTCGCTTCGGCAACCGAGGTTTCCTCCACGGCACCGATCAGGCTCGCTCCGGCATTGTTGACGAGCACGTCGATCCGACCGGCGCGATCGATGATGGTCTGGATTCCGGATTGAACGGAAGCATGGTCGCGAACGTCCATTTCGACAAGTTCGACACCGGATACGGGCGCTGTTTTGGTGAGGCTGCGCACGGTGCCGAATACGCGGCACCCGCGCTTGGCAAACTTCTCTGCGGCGGCGCGCCCGATGCCCGACGACACGCCGGTCACGACGACAACGATGGAGTTCGACATGGCAGTTTCCTTCGATACGGTGAGTTGATTATGTTTTACCCGCGCGTGTCGAGCGCGTCCTGCAGCTTCTGTTCGGAAAGCGGTGCCGGTTCATGCCGGCTGTGGTGCGAACCCGCGGGTTTGCCGGGCCTGATCTTGAACCAGATCGAATACATCGCAGGCAGGAACACCAGGGTCAGAATCGTCCCGGCGAATGTGCCGCCGATCAGCGTGTAGGCGAGCGTTCCCCAGAACACCGAATGGGTCAACGGTATGAAGGCGAGAATCGCCGCCATGGCCGTCAGGATCACCGGGCGAGCCCGCTGCACGGTAGCTTCCACAACCGCTTGGAACGGATCCAGGCCCGCCTGCTCGTTCTGATGGATCTGCCCGATCAGGATCAGCGTGTTGCGCATCAGGATGCCCGACAGCGCGATGAGGCCGACCAGCGCGTTGATGCCGAACGGCTGCCGGAACAGGATCAGCGTCGGCACCACGCCGATCAGGCCGAGCGGGCTCGTCAGGAACACCATCACCATCGCGGAAATCGAGCGAACCTGGAAGATGATGATGACCAGCGTGATCGCCAGCATGATCGGGAACAGCGGCAACATGGCCGTCGTCGCCTTGCCCGATTCCTCGATGGAGCCCGCTTGCTCGATGCGATAGCCGCTGGGGAGCTTGTCCATGATCGGCTGAAGCTGCTTCGTGATGGCGGTCGACACGTCCGGCGGCTGCAAACCGTCGGCGATGTCGCCGCGCACCGTGATCGTCGGCACGCGATCGCGCCAGCGCATGATCGGCTCCTCCATCCGCACGTCGACCTTGCCGACCTGCGACAGCGGAATGCGCTGCCCGTTGGCGCCCGCGAGCGTGAAGTCGCCAAGCCGCGCCGGGTCGAGTCGCGCCTCGCCGGCCGAACGCGCCATGACTTGCACCGTTCGAATATCTTCACGCACGGCGGTGACGGACACGCCGGTGAGCAGGAACTGCAGTTGTTGCGCGACCGCGCTGGACGTCAATCCCACCGCCTGCAGGCGATCCTGCTGCAACGTGAAGTGCAGCGTCGGCGAGCGCGTGCCCCAGTCGGCATTGACCGTGCGCATCATCGGGCTGTTCAACATCACGCGCTGAACCTCGGCCGCGATACCGCGCAGCTTGTCGGGATTGGGGCCCGTGATCCGGTAGGCCACCGGGAACGGCGAATACGGGCCGAACACGAGTTGCGTCACGCGCACGCGCGCTTCGGGCGCAAGGCCGCCGGCGACGGCTTGCCGCAATCGCTCCTTCAACGCATCGCGCTCGTCCTGGCTGTCCGTGCGGATCACGATTTTCGCGAACGACGGATCGGGCAGTTCCGGTCCCATCGCAAGGTAAAAGCGTGGCGCGCCTTGACCGACATAGGCGGTGACGATCCTCGCCTCCTTTTGCCTGGCGAGCCATGCCTCGACCTTCATCGTGGCGGCGCTGGTTTGCGAGATCGACGTGCCGTAGGGCATCTGCACTTCGATCAGCACTTCGGGGCGATCGGAGATCGGGAAGAACTGCTTCTTGACGACCGCCATGCCGAGAATGGCCAGCACGAAGAGGCCGACGACCGACCCGGCGACCAGCCATTTGCGGGCGATCACGCGAGTCAGCAGTTGGCGGAAGCGGTTGTAGCGGGGCGTGTCGTAGATCGCATCGTGACCGCCTTCGAACTTCTTGAAGTCGGGCAGCATCTTCACGCCGAGGTAGGGCGTGAAGACGACCGCGACGACCCAGGATGCGATCAGCGCGATGCCGACGATCCAGAACATGTTGCTGGTGTATTCACCGGCGGTGGAGCGCGCGAAGCCGTTCGGCATGAAGCCGACGGCCGTCACCAGCGTGCCCGCCAGCATCGGCGCAGCCGTATGGCTCCACGCATACGCGGAGGCGGCCACGCGGCTGTAGCCTTCCTCCATCTTCACCACCATCATTTCGATGGCGATGATCGCGTCGTCCACCAGCAGGCCCAGCGCCAGGATCAGGGATCCGAGCGTGATGCGGTCGAAGTTCTTGCCGGTCGCGGCCATCACGACGAACACCACGGCAAGCGTCAGCGGTACGGCTGCGGCAACCACCAGGCCCACGCGCCAGCCCATGCTCACGAAGCTCACGAGCATGACCACCAGCAGCGCGGCGAAAAACTTGACCATGAACTCGTCGACCGCCGAGCTGATGTTCACGGCTTGATCCGTGACCTTGGTCAGGCTCATGCCCAGCGGCATCTCGGCGTTGATCGTGCCGACTTCGCTGTCGAGCGCCTTGCCGAGATCGAGCCCGTTCCAGCCGTCGCGCATGACGATGCCCAGCAGCAGGGCCGGTTCGCCGTTGTTGCGGATCATGAACGTCGCCGGGTCTTCATAGCCGCGTTCGACGGTGGCGATATCCGACAGCTTCAGCGTGCGGCCTTGCACCACGACAGGCGTGTCGCGAATTTTCTGCAATTTGTCGAAGGCGCCATCCAGGCGAATGAACACCTCCGGCCCCCTGGTTTCCACGGAGCCCGCCGGCGTCAACGCATTCTGGCCATTGAGCGCGGCGAACACGTCCTGCGGGCTGACGCCCAGCGTCGCCAGCCGGTCATGCGAGAACTGGACGTAGATGCGCTCGGCCTGCTCGCCGATGATGTTGACCTTCTTCACGCCCGGCACATGCAACAACCGCTGGCGCATCGTCTCCGCGTCGCGCACCAGCAGGCGCTGCGGTTCGCCCTTGGCCTTGAGCGCGAAGAGTGCGAAGGTGACGTCCGCATATTCGTCGTTGACCATCGGCCCGATGATGCCCGACGGAAGATTGTTCGCTTCGTCGCCGATTTTTTTCCGGGCCTGATAGAACTGCTCCTGGACCTCCGACGGCGGCGTGCTGTCGAGCAACGTCAACGTCGTGAAGGCCAGGCCGGGTCGCGTGTAGGTCTCGCTCCGGTCGTACCAGCGCAGCTCCTGCATGCGCTTTTCGATCTTCTCGGCGACCTGGTCGTGCATTTCCTGCGCGGTGGCGCCCGGCCATGCGGTGATGATGGTCATCACCTTGACCGTGAATGCGGGGTCTTCCGCGCGGCCCAGCTTGAAGAACGACACGAGCCCGGCCAGCGAGATCAGGCAGATCAGGAACAGGGTGATGGCGCGCTCGCGTACCGCGAGCGCCGACAGATTGAATCGACTTTCGCTCACGGACGTGCTCCCTCGGTTGCCATGGCGACGGCTTGACTCGCCACCCGGACCGGTTCGCCTTCGCGCAGCAACTGAGCGCCGAGCGCAACGATCCGGTCGCCTTGCTTGAGTTCACCGGCGACGTGGGCGCTGTCGTCGTCCAGATGTTCGACCGTCACCGGCCGCCACGAGACTTTGGCCGGCTGGCCGTCGACAACCCACACCCCGGAGCCTTTGCCCGCGTCCAGCAGCGCGCCGATCGGCACCTGCCAGCCGTCTTGCAGCGCCGCGCGCGCGTCCGGAATCTCGATCGTGACGGTGGCGCCCAGCGGGGCGTCGGCCAATGCATCCCGCAGCACATAGCGCGCTTCGAAAGTACGCGTACGGGGATCGGCGTTATCGGAGAGCTGGCGCAGCGTGGCGGGGACGCTCACGCCCTGCTTGCTGAACAGCGCCGCCTGCGCGACCGAGCCGACGGCGGGGCGCAGGGTTTCCGGCAACTGGATGACGGCCTCCCGGCTGCCAGCGTGGGCGAGACGTACCACGGGCTGGCCCGCGCTGACGACCTGGCCCGGTTCCGCCAGCGTTTCCATGACGACACCGTCGCCGTCCGCAACGAGCTCGGCATAGCCGGTCGCATTGCGCGCAACGTCGGCGTCTGCTTCGGCGGCACTGAGCTGGGCCCGGGCAGCATCGGCTGCCGCCTTGACTTGATCGTATGCGGAGGCCGATATCGCGCCGGTGCCGCGCAGGTCGCGATAGCGGGCTTCGTCCTCGCTCGTTTGCCGGGCCCGCGCCTGCGCGGCCGCAACCGCTTCCTGGCGTGCGCGCGCCGCGAGTTTCAGGTCGACGGGATCGACGCGCATCAGCAGTTGACCGCGCTTGACGGTCTGCCCGGCGTCCACCAGACGCTCCAGCACCTTGCCGGACACGCGAAACCCGAGATCGCTCTGCACGCGTGCCGCAACGGTCCCCGTAAACGAGCGGGACGCCGGAACTGCCGCCTGGACGACGGCGGTACGCACGAGGGGCGCCTCGGTGCGCGGATCGGAAGGCGCTTTTCCGCTGCAAGCGACCAGCACGAAGGGCAGCGCGCAAGCGACTGCGGAAAGAGTGAGGCGACGCCGAAGCATGACAGTCCCATTGACGGAGTGATTGGGACTTTTATTGTTATTCAAGTGACCAAACTAGTCAATGGTCACAAAACGGCACCCCATCACGGCGACAGGCTGCGCAGGACGAGACTCGACAACTGGGCCGGCGCGACCTCGGTGTATTCGAAGTTGAATTGCAGCAGCAGCGGATTGAGATAGGGGCGCATCACCAGATAAATCGCCATCGCGGCTTCGTCCAGCGGCGTCTTGCGTTCGAAGTCGCCGCTTTGCCGGCCCTCCAGCAGAACCTCCTGCAGCAGCGTCTGGACGCGGGCTTCGTAGGCTTGCACCGACTGCCAGTTTTCCGTGGCTGCCGATGCGGCGATGTCATAGAGCTTGCGGTCCCGGAAAAACAGCCGGAGGCTCGCTTCGGTAACGACTTTGAACATTTGCCGCAGCTTTTCCGGCGGCGACTCGGCTTGCGCAACGGCTGACCGGACATCGGTTTCGATCTCGTGCAGGCAGTTCGCGCAAATCATCTCGCCGATCGCTTGCTTCGACTCGAAGAACTTGTAGATATAGGCCTTCGAAAAACCGATGGCGCGGGCCAGGTCCGAGACCGTCGTTTTTTCGTAGCCGTACCGGCTGAAATGCTCGGTGGCGGCGATCACGATCTGATCCCGGACGTCATGGTCGGCCGGGCCGCGCGCCGGGGCCGGGGCAGGAGAGGTTTTTTTCATGGTTGCAGCTTACAGGAATAGACAACTAGTGACTATTTGGTATTATAGTCACCATCGGAACCTTGCGAAAACCTCCCATGCTACCCAAACCCTTTCTTGCCGCGGCGATTGCGGCCAGCCTGTCAGGTTGCGCTGTCGGCCCCGACTATGTCCGGCCTGATATCGCCATGCCCGAACAGTTTCAGGGTCAGGCTGCCGTCGGACAACGGCACGCCGCCACCGATGCCGAACTTGCCACGTGGTGGACGGGTTTCGGCGACCCCCGGCTGGCACGGTTCGTCACGCTCGCGCTGAATCAGAACCTGGATCTTGCGCAGGCCGCCGCTCGCGTCGCGCAGGCCCGTGCGGGACTCGGCGCAGCGAACGCCGCGCTGCTGCCGTCGGGCAATGTCAGTGGCCAGGCCGCGCGAGCCTATCAATCGGTCGAAACACCGTTGGGACGCGTGTTGAATTCGACACCCGGTTTCGACCGTTACGGTAACGACCATGAGGCCAATTTCAGCGCGAGCTGGGAACTGGACGTGTTTGGCGGCCTGCGCCGTGGCCGTGAAGCGGCGCTGGCCGACTATCAGGCGTCGGAAGCGGGCGCAGCGGCGACTCGGTTGGCCGTCGCGGCGCAAACCGCGGACATTTACATCACCATTCGCGGGTTGCAGGGCCGTCTGAAGGTCGCGCGCAGCCAGGTGCAAACGCAGCAGGATCTGCTGTCGACCATCAATCTGCTGTATGGGAAAGGCCTCGCGGCGGAGCTCCAGGTCAGGCAGGCGGAAGGCGCGCTGGCCCAGGTTCGCGCATCGGTCCCGGTGCTGGAAGCGGCGCTGGATGCGTCCATGAACGCGCTGGACGTGATGCTCGGTTCTCAGCCGGGCACGCATCGGGCGGAACTCATGGAAGCGGGCGACATCCCGGTTGCCCCGCAGTTCGCGGCGATGGGGTCGCCCAGGGAACTGCTCAGGCGCCGGCCCGACCTGATCGTGGCCGAGCGTCGGCTGGCTGCGTCAAACGCACGCATCGGGGTGGCCATCGCCGAGTATTACCCCAAGTTCTCGCTGAGCGGGCTGATCGGCAGCGCAACGTCGATGGGCGCGGGCAATCTGTTCAGCGGGGGCGCCAATCAGGCCGCCGGCGTGCTGGGACTGCGCTGGCGCCTGTTCGACTTCGGTCGCATCAATGCGCAGATCGGGCAGGCCAAGGGGCAGGAAGCCGAAATGCTGGCTGCCTATCGACTCGCTGCATTACACGCAACCGAGGATGTGGAAAACGCGTTCTCGGCCCTCGTCAAGCGAGACGAGCAGGCGGCCGTCCTCACGGACGGCGTGAACTCGCTGGGCCGGGCGCGAGCCGCATCATTTGCGGCATACCAGAAAGGGGTCGTCAGCCTGATCGAGGTCTTGCAGGCCGACGAAAACTTGCTGCGCGCATCGGATGAGCGCGTGCAGGCGCAAACGGAATCGGCACGCGCGGCGGTTGCCGCCTTCAAGGCGCTCGGCGGTGGTTGGCAACCGAGCGAGGCCGAGACGGCGGTCGCCGCCAGGTAGCGGCCGGCCGCGTCCAACGGGGACTACGGCAATTCGCCGGCTTGGTCACCCACGGTTATTGTTAAGGATTCCAGTTCGATAAAAAGGCGGAACGGTTTCCTGTCGAACGGTCCCTGCTGTCGCCTGCCATCAGGGACGCAACGAAACATGTGTGCCGGATGGCTGGGTGCCTGTCGTATGCGACGCAAACGATTGACCCGGGATGAAACCCGCGAACAAACGCGCCGGCGCCTGCTCGACGCAGCGGCCTCGATCATTGCCGGAAAAGGGCTGGCCGCGGCCAGCGTGGAGGAGATCGCCGCCCGGGCAGGCTATACGCGCGGCGCATTCTATTCCAACTTCGACAGCAAGAGCGAACTGCTCGTCGAACTCCTCCGTCTCGATCACCGGAGCATCCAGGAAAATTTGCGGGAACGGCTGGACGCTGCTCCGTCCCGGGAAGACCTGCAAAAGCAGCTCGCGTGGTTGCATGCACGGTGCTATCGCGACGACAACCACTACATCATCTGGGCCGAGGCGCGTCTGCATGCCATGCGTGATGCGCAATTCCGGCAACGCGTGAATGCCATGTACCTGGAAAAGCGCGATCTGATCGCGTCCGTTATCGAGCAGCTCCACAAGCGCGCTGATACCCGGTTTTCATGCGCGTCTTCCGACTACGCGCTCGCCGTCATCGCACTGATGGACGGCATCCGCTACTTCACCATGACCCTGCCCGACGCACCGCCGAACGCTTCGGCCGGATCGGTTTTGAGCATCGTCTTCACGCAATCCGCCGCGCGCCCTCAATAATTTTTTTAAAGACCGTGCCATGTTCCGCCGATATCATCCAGGCGTTCTAAAAAAGGACGCAATCGGCCGATGCGCACCGCCTGGTGCGCGCCCCGCCTGAAAAGCACGACCGGGCAGGGGATGCCGGCGGCATGCCGCCCGTCGGGCGGGCCGGCCGGGCCGCGACAGCACGACGGAGAATACTGAAACGATGATGACGGAGACAAGGGCGGCGCGACGCGCAATGGCGATCGCGGCCGGGGGAGCGCTGTGCATGGCGGCGGGCGGCGCATACGCGCAGGCGGCCCGGCCGGCGAGCGAAACCGCGGCACCGCAGGCCGCAGCGGCGGCCGTCGTACTGCCGTCAATCGACGTGACAGGAACGGCCGGCGGCGCGTCCGCCGGGCTCGTCGGGCTGCGCACCACGGCCGGCACGAAAACCGACACGCCGGTGGCCGAGATCCCGCAGACGATCAACCTCGTGACCGCGCAACAGATCGAGATGACCGGCGCGGCCGACCTGAACCAGGCGCTGCGCTACGTGCCGGGTTTCGCGACGTTCGGCGCCGACAGCCGGACCGACTGGTATGCGGCGCTGCGCGGCTTCACGCCGACGCTGTACGTCGACGGCGTGGCGGCGCCGAATACGGCCGTGATCGCGAACTGGCGTGTCGACCCGTATACGATCGACTCGATCGCGGTGCTGCGCGGGCCGACGTCGGTGCTGTACGGCGCGGGCGAGCCCGGCGCGATCGTCGACGCGCATACGAAGCTTGCCGACGGCGAGCGCGTGCGCGAAGCCGGCGTGCAGATCGGCAACGATGCGCGCAAGCAGTTCATGCTCGACGTCGGCGACAAGCTCGACCCGGACGGCAAGTATGCGTACCGGTTCGTCGGCGTCGCGCGGGACGGCAACGCGGTGACCGGCCCGAACGGCGACCGGCGCGTCGCGCTGGCGCCGTCGTTCCGATGGCGGCCGAGCGCCGACACGTCGCTGACGTTCTCCGCGACGTACCTGCAGGACAGCGGCGACATCTCGTCGAACTTCCTGCCCGCGTCGGGCACCGTATTGCCGAACCCGAACGGCCGCCTGTCGCAGGACATCTACATGGGCGACCCGTCATTCAACGACTACCGGAAGAAGCAATGGTCGCTCGGCTACGCGCTGGAACACCGCGTGAATGCGATCTGGACGCTGCACCAGGACGTGCGCTGGTCGCACCTGTCGCTCGACGACGCGACGGTGTTCGGCAACGGCCTGGCGCCCCGCAGCACGACGAACATGATGCGTTTCGCGGGGCTGTTTCAGCTCAACTACAGCCGGCTCGACGTCGACAACCACGCGCAGGCGCGCTTCGGCACGGGTCCGCTCGAACACACGCTGCTGCTCGGTCTGCAATATGACCGGCAGACGACGACCAACAGCGTGTGGCTCGCGCTCGCGCCGTCGCTCAACCTGTACCACCCCGTCTATCGGCCCGTCACGGCCGCGATCTTCTCCGGCCCGACGTCGCTCGGCCACGTCGACCAGTACACGGCGATGAACACGTTCGGCGTGTACGCGCAGGACCAGATCCGCTGGCAGCGCTGGACGCTGACGCTCGGCGGCCGCGAGGACTTCGTGAATGCACGGTTCGACAACCGGACGGCCGGCACGCAGACGCAGCAGGACGTCAGTGCGTTCTCCGGGCGGGTCGGGCTCACCTATCAGGGCGACGCCGGGTTGTCGCCGTACGTGAGCCACTCGACGTCGTTCGATCCGGTCATCGGCGTGCGGATCGCCGGCGGCGGCTTGCCCAAGCCGACGCGCGGCACGCAGACGGAAGCCGGGCTGCGCTGGCAGCCGCCCGGCAGGAACCTGATGCTGAACGCGGCCATCTATCAGATCGACCAGACCAACGTCGTGACGCCGACGCCGGTGAATCTCGACCCGACCGGCACGACGTCCGTGCAGACCGGCAAGGTGCGCTCGCGCGGCATCGAGCTGAGCGCGCTCGGCAACGTGACCCGCGAGCTGTCGGTCGTCGCGTCGTATGTCTACCAGGACGTCAAGAACGTGCAGGCGAACGACGCGTCGCTGAACCACTGGCCGGTGGCCGTGCCGCTGCCGCGGCAGATGGCGTCGATGTGGGCCGACTGGACCTGGCACACGGGCGCGCTGTCGGGCCTCGGGATCGGCGGCGGCGTGCGCTACCAGAGCGCGTCGGCCGGCGCGCCCGACAACTCGCTGACGGTGCCGAGCGTGACGCTGTACGACCTGGCGATGCACTACGAGATGCAGCATTGGCGCTTCGCGCTGAACGTCGCGAACCTGTTCGACCGGCGTTACGTCGGCGGCTGCCAGTCGTACGCCGTGTGCGTATTCGGCAACGAGCGAACCGTGCTGGCCAGCGCGAAATACAACTGGTAATCGCGATCGCGCGGAACGCGGCCTACGCGCCGCGTTGCGGTTCCCGGGTGGCGGCCCGCGCGCCCGCGTGGCGCTGGCGCCGCCACTCGGTCGGCGTGATGCCGAAACGTTCGCGGAAGGCGGTCGCGAAGTTCGCCGGCGTGGAAAAGCCGATTTCCTTCGCGATGCTGGCAATGCTGAGCGATGTCGAATCCAGCAGATCCTGAGCGATCCGCAGCCGCTCGTGCCGCAGATACTCGAACACCGTCTGGCCGAGATTGTCGCGAAACGCACGCGACAGCCGCTTTTCGTGCGTGCCGACCGCGCGCGCCAGTTGCTCGACCGTCGGCGGATCGTTCAGCATCCGCGACAGGTGGCGGATGGCCGCGCGCACGATGATGTCGTCGTCCTTGCCGGCCGCGAACGGGTTTTCCGTATCGACGGGCCGTTCGCGCTCCGTCCGTGCGAGCTGCACGCGAATCCGCGCGATGACTTCCGCCGGCTCGAACGGCTTCACCACATAGTCGACACCGCCGATTTCCAGCCCCTCGAGGCGTTCGTGCAATGCGCCGGCCACAGTCAGGAAGATGACCGGAATCGCACTCGTCAACGGATCGGCGGCGAGCAGCCGGCACGCGGTGAAGCCGTCCATGTGCGGCATGCGGACATCCATCAGGATCAGGTCGGGCAGCAGCGCCTGCGCGCGCTGGCACGCTTGCGCCCCGTCGGAGGCGATGCTGATCCGGCAGCCCGTGCCGCGCAGGATGTCGATCAGCAAACGCAACTGGTCGGGCTGATCGTCGACGATCAGGATATGGGCGCCGCTCAACGCGGAGATCGATGGAGACATCGTGTACCTGTTCTGGAAAGGCGGTTGGCTGCGATCCCGCGGGCGGCCTGCCCGGTTCGGGGGAATCGTCGGAAGCCGCTCTATGACGATGCACAAACGCATCGCACGCTCGCATCGACAGCCGGATTTCGCCGGACTGCGCGACAGGCAACCGGTCGGCGCAATACCCGGTGTTGGTTGTTCTGATCACTGAGCCGGCAAAGCCGCGGAGCGTTGCCGTGGTCGCGCGCTGAAAAGTGCGCGACTGCCGGTATCGATGCGAGCGGAATTGTAGGAGCATATTTCGATTCTCGCCAGACGCGCCGACTCTATTCATTTCACGCCGCTTTCCGGATGGTTCGCGGCGCTTCGCGGTTTGTGCTGACGAGCAGTCCGCTGGCTTTATGTCGGCATTTCTTTGGCGGTATTTAATTGCAATCCGCTTCGGCAAAGCATTTATCCGCTTCAAAAAACATCCCGATTAACCGATGTGAAGCGCAATCGTTTGCGAGGCGCTGAAGTTTATCGTAACGCATTGAATTTATTGAGTTTTACAATCTATAAAGAATGTTGTCTTCAATAAATTTAGGTCGTGTCTCATAATTCGTCCGAACTTTGAATGTAACGAAGCGCAACGCAAGGCACGGTGAGATGTGACGGGCGTTGTGCGATTCGGGTCAAATGCATCAATTGATGTGTGTCTCCGAACGCAGGTTCGTTGCGCGAAAGCGGAAATCCGGTTGCCGGAGATGAAATAAAAGAAACGGGGTTGGCCGCGGTCGGCGCGGCGCCAGATTCAAGATGTTTATAACGGCGGGTTGAATCTCGGGATTCAGTTCGGGGGCAAACTCGTCCATAAACAGCGATATGTATTCCTAATGTAATTGCCGGATTAACGGAACGGGCCGGAACACGAACGGCGTGCCCGGGCCTTCGAACGCCCTGTCGATACGGGCGGTCGATGCGTGTCGCCTTCGACACGGTCAGGCCGGGCACCGGAATCCGGTTCCGCACTGAAGTCGCAATCGCAGTCGTAATCGCAGTCGAATCCTTCGATAAAAGTAAGTAGTCCGTATTCAAACCAAACGCTACACAAACGGAGCAGAAGACCATGAAGAGGAAGCAGATTTCGGCGCTCGCCGCCGCCATGTTCACCGGCGCAGGCGTGCTGATCGCCGGAGCCGCACACGCGGACAATTTCGTCGATCGCGGCAACCCGGACAACGCGCTGAACGGCCAGTGCATCGACGGGACGAACCCGCTGTGCGTTGCAACGAAGAACGGGACCTTCGTCGCGGTGAGCACCACGAACGTGACGCAGGGCACGAATGCGAAGGCGGGCTCCAGCGGCATCGCGATCGGCGACCAGTCGAATGCAGGCAGCAAGGGCAGCGCCGGCAGCGGCGGCGCGATTGCGATCGGCGTCGGCTCGCAGGCGCTGGCGAACTCGGCCACGGCGATCGGCACGGTGGCCGTCGCGCAAGGCAATACGTCGCTCGCCGTCGGCCGGCAGTCGGCCGCGATCGGCGACTACTCGATGGCGCTCGGCAACGTCGCGGATGCGCACGGCACCAGCTCGATCGCGCTCGGCCACTCGGCGCTGGCGAGCGGCGATCGCTCGGTTGCGATCGGCGGCGCGAACCCGACGTCGAGCGACGGCGTATCGAACGGCGCCGCGTACGACGCGGCGACGCAGACGCGCGCCGGCGGCACGCAATCGGTGGCGATCGGTGCGGGCGCACAGACGAACGACAGCAACCAGGTGGCGATCGGGTCGGGCAGCGTCGGCGCGAACAACGGCGGCACGCCGGTATTCGGCGGCACGGCCGCGCCGGTCGGCGGCGCGGTGTCGTTCGGCGCGCTCGGCAGCGAACGCCAGCTCAAGAACGTCGCTGCAGGCGCGGCCGATACGGACGCCGTCAACGTCCAGCAGTTGAAGAACGTGAACAGCACGCTCAGCACGAGCATCGGCAACGTCGACGCGCGCGTGACGTCGGTCGGCAATTCGCTGTCGACCACGATCTCGAACGTCGACCAGCGCGTGACCAGCGTGGGCAACAGCCTCAGCACGAGCATCGTCGCGGCGACCCAGAACGTCGTGAAATACACGGACAATTCGCATGCGGCGATCGCGCTCGACGGCAGCAACGGCACGACCATCGGCGGCCTCGCGGCCGGCGTCGCCGATACCGACGCGGTCAACGTCGGCCAGTTGAAGGGCAGCATCGCGCCGCTGCAAACGTCCGTTTCGACGGCGGCCTCGAACATCACGAACCTGCAGGGCAGCGTCACCGGCATCAACGCATCGCTGAGCACGGCGGCGTCGAACATCGGCAACCTGCAGGCGGCCGATACGCGCAACGTGAAGTACGACGGCGCGAGCGGCTTCGACTCGGTGACGTTCGCCGGCACGAACGGCACGACGCTGCACAATGTCGCGGCCGGCGTCGCCAATACCGACGCGGTGAACGTCGGGCAACTGAACGGCGGCCTGGCGTCGCTCAGCACGAGCGTGACGAACAACCTCAGTACGACGCTGGGCAACCTCAGCACGTCGATCACCAGCCAGATCAGCAGCGCGACGAAGAACGCCGTGCAGTACGACGACGACGCGCACAGCGGTGTCACGCTCGGCGGCACGGGTGCGTCGGCGCCGGTCGGCCTGCACAACGTCGCGGACGGCGTTGCCGCGAGCGACGCCGTGAACGTGGGCCAGCTCGGCAAGGCGACCGACACGCTCAACCAGTCGATCACGAACGTCGGCAACCAGGTGACGACGAATACGGGCAACATCGCCGCGCTCCAGCAGGATGCGCTGCAGTGGAACCCGGGCCTCGGCGTCTACGATGCGAGCCACGGCGGCCACGGACCGCAACGCATCGGCAACGTCGCGGCCGGCAAGAACGGTACGGACGCGGTCAACGTCGACCAGTTGAGCGCGGCGATTCACGACGGCACGAGCCAGCTCGACGCGCTCGCCGTGAAGTACGACGATGCAAGCAAGCAGCAGGTGTCGCTCGGCGCGGGCAACGGCGGGAGCCCGGTGCGCGTGACCAATGTCGCGGCAGGCAACGTCGCGGCAGGCAGCACGGACGCGGTGAACGGCGCGCAACTGCGCGGCGCGATCGACAGCACCGCGGCCGCGCTCGGCGGCGGCGCGACGGCGAATCCGGACGGCTCGATCAGCGCACCGAACTACAAGGTCGGCGGCGGCTCGTTCAACAATGTCGGCGACGCGCTCACGAATCTCGACGGCCGCGTCGGCAGCAATACGACGACGCTCGAGAATCACGAAACGCGCATCGGCAATGCCGAAACGAATATCGCCGGCAACACGGCCGCGATCGCCGGGCTGCAGCAGGACGCGCTGCAGTTCGACCCGAAGCTCGGCGCGTACAGCGCGGCGCGCGGCGGTGCGCCGACGAAGCTGACGAACGTGGCTGACGGCAACGTCGCCGCGGGCAGCACGGACGCGGTGAACGGCGGCCAGCTGTCGGGCGTGAAAACCGCGCTCGAACAGCAGATCACGCAGGTGTCGAACCAGGCCGGCGAAGCGGTGAAGAACGTCGTCAAGTACGACGTCGACACGAACGGCAACCGGCTGAATTCGGTGTCGCTCGTCGGCGGCGATGCAACCTCGGCGGTCGTGCTCAAGAACGTCGCGGCGGGCACCGACGATACGGACGCGGTGAACGTGAAGCAACTGAAGGGCGTGCAGTCGAGTCTCAACCAGCTCGGCGCGCTCGCGGTGCAGTACGACGACAGCTCGAAGAGCTCGATCACGCTCGGCGGTGCCGGCGGCACGCGCATCTCGAACGTGAAGGCAGGCACGCTCAGCGCCACCAGCACGGACGCGGTGAACGGCTCGCAGCTCTACGCGACCAACCAGCAGGTGTCGAAGAACACGACCGACATTTCGAACCTGCAGGGGAACGTGAACAACATCGCGAACGGCAAGGCCGGCCTCGTGCAGCAGCAGGATCCGAACGGCGCGATCACGGTCGCGAAGGACACGGGCGGTACCAGCGTGAACTTCTCCGGCACGGCGGGCGACCGCGCGCTGACCGGCGTGGCGGCGGGGGTGAACGACAACGATGCGGTCAACGTCGGCCAGTTCAACAACGCGTTGAAGAACGTGGCGGCCAACGACAAGATCCGCGCGGCGGCGACCGATGCGAATACGACGTGGATCGCGCGCGCCGATGCGGGTTCGATCGGGTCGACGGCGACCGCAACCGGCAAGAACGCGGTGGCGGTCGGCCAGGGCTCCGTCGCCGATCGCGACAATTCGTTCTCGGTCGGCGCGAAGGGCAGCGAGCGCCAGATCACGAACGTCGCGGCCGGGACGGCGCCGACCGACGCGGTGAACGTGCAGCAGCTGAACGACAACCTCACGGCCGCTTCGACGCAGGCGAAGGGTTACACCGACCAGCGTATCGGGCAGGTGTACAACGCGGTCAACGACCTGAAGAAGGACATGTACGGCGGCGTGGCATCGGCGATGGCGGTGGCCGGCCTGCCGCAACCGACGGGCGCGGGCCGCTCGATGGTGTCGGCGGCGACCTCGAACTATCACGGCCAGCAGGGTTTTGCCGCCGGGTACTCGTACGTGACGGAGAGCAACCGGTGGGTCGTCAAGGCATCGGTGACGGGCAACGCCCGGTCGGACTTCGGCGCGGTGGTGGGCGCGGGGTATCAGTTCTAGCAGGCATGTTTGTAATGATGGAACTAACAGCCCGTCTCCCCGTGTGGTTACGGGCTGTTTCCCTTGCGGCTAGTTGCGTCTGCCCGTGGATTTGCCCCTCCCAGTCACTCACGGCAAGCAGGTACCGTTAGGTTTGCGGTGCCGTACTGTCCATCATGCCCTCTGCAGAATATCGATCGCCTGATTGGCGTCGTTCAGTGTATCGACCGCGAGATAGGCTATGAATTGCGTGCCGAGTACCGCGGCCGATACTCCGCGTAGATTGATGCCCCCATCTGCAAGTTTCTGGGTCAAGTCCGCGATGATCCCCTGCTGGTCCAGTCCCATCACACGAATGGAATGAAGGCTGGACGTTGGCGTAAAACCCACCTGCGCGGCGGCACGAATCTCGTTATCCCCCTGCAGTGGGGCGACGAACACCACTCCCGCCCCTGTCTTCTCGGGCGTGCGCCGCGCAACGATGAACTGCAGGTCGGCACCTGCATCCCGCAATACGCGCAACACTCGCGCAAGCCCGCCCGGCTTGTCCTCGATAGTCGCAGCCCAGACCTCGATACGATCGGCGATCAGTTCCATGGTGCCCCCTACGACCGGATGCGTCTCAAAGAGAAATCTATGTCACGCGCGGCCTGCAAACAAGCCTGCCCACCCGGACAACCCGGAGGAATTCCGGGACGTCGTGCCGTGGCCGATCTGCTTGTTCGCGCTGACTCCCGAATAGGGCGAGGCCGGTGCGGGAGCCTCGTTCGTGGACGCTGCCCTGGAACCTATAGCGGCCGAACGTACAACGGTATGAAGGGGGCGCCGGACGATTTCGGCGGGATACCGGTCGTGCTCGACTTTGCCGATTACTCGCAAGGCTCGGCGTTCGCTCAAGCCATGCTGGGTCATTTGGCGCACCAACTCTCGGCGTGACGGTGCGCTCACTACTTTTTTCGCAAGGCTTCGCGCGTGACCTCGTTCTCCAACAGCGATTCGGCCAGTCGCTTCTTCAGCCGGGCGTTCTCGGCTGCCAGTTCCTTCAGGCGCTTGGCGTCAGGCACGCTCATGCCGCCGAACTTGCTGCGCCACAGGTAGTAACTGGCCTCCGAGAAGCCGTGCTGGCGGCATAGTTCATTGATCGGAATCCCGCTCTCCGCTTCCCGCAGGAAGCCGATGATCTGTTCTTCGGTGAACTGCTTCTTCATGTCCAATCTCCTGACGACGTGATTGGACTCTAAATCGCCGCGCTACTCAAATCGGGGGAGACGTCGGTACGTAGTGAACCCCAAATTGTTCCGCCAGTTGCTCGAGCCGCCGATCGCGCGTCCAGAGCCTGGTGGTCGGGGTCAACAGCACCGACGCCAGCAGGGTGCAATCGACGGCACCGCATCCGCGCCCATACAGCCGTTCCCGCTCGATCCAGTCCGCGACCTCGGCCGATGTCGCGAGCCGGGTTTGACGCAACATCGCGAGGTCTCCCAGGGTACGTGCCCGCGGCTCGGGCGGCGTTCCGCACGTGAGCTCGAGCATCACCAATGGATGCGTCAGGACATCGTCGACGCGCAGCAACTGGATCAGCGCTGGTAGCGGCCGCCGGAAATGCTCGACCCACACGGACGTATCGACCAGGACGCTCATCGGGCGGCCGCCTCCGTCGCGCGACGCGGCACGTCCGACATGTCGGGTGCGCGACCGCCCAGCGCGGCCAGGCGTTGGCCGGCCTGGACACGCACGAACGTTTCCAAGGCGGCTCGGAACAGGTCGGCGGGAGACATGCCCGGCTCGGCGAGTTCGAGCGCGCGCGCGTAGAGGGTGTCGTCAACGGTGACAGTGGTACGCATGATGGCTCCTTTGATGCTATCGAGCATCAATTTTAGCATCAATGCGTAGAGAGTCCAGCGGTCGATGGGCGGCACTTGACCCGACGAATTGTCGTGCGTGTTGGCGTGCGACGTCCACCAGCTGATCGAGATCGAGATCGACATCGCTGGCCTGCTCGGCGGGGAACAGCACTTCCGCATGCTCGGAAGTGCAGACGAGAGCATCCCCAGCGACATCTCGCCGACTTCGTCGGCGTACTACACGCCGACGCGTTCGCTGGCTACGCTGAGCTGTATCGCAATGGCACCATCCAGGAAGCCGCCTGTATGGCGCACGCGCGTCGGAAAATCCACGACCTGCATGCGGTGCGTCCCAACGCCGTCACGGAAGAGGCGTTGCGTCGGATCGGCATGCTCTACGAGCTCGAAGAGCAGATCCGAGGCAAGCCACCCGACGAACGACGCAGTCTGCGCCAGGCGCGAGCGGTGCCGATGCTCGACGACATAAAGCGCTGGTTCGGAGCGACGCTGGCCACGCATGCCTGCAACAGTTGCATGACCGGGGCGTTGCCAACGGCGGAGATGCGTCGCGGCTCCCGATCCGGCTTGCAGGCGGCGAACGCGCGGCATCCGTCAACGACGACGCGCATCCACTCGACACACATTCGACGACTGACGCGGGGACGGCGCGCGCCGCGCTCAACTGCCGGTGCGGGCAAGCCTGTCGATGAACGTACGGGCGCGCGATGGCTCGGTGATCTCCGTCCATTGCAGATGCGCGTATTTCGGGTCGTCGCGCAGGCTGGCGAACTTGACGCGGTTTCGGGCGAATGTGG
This sequence comes from Burkholderia catarinensis, assembly GCF_001883705.2. Lineage (GTDB taxonomy): Bacteria > Pseudomonadota > Gammaproteobacteria > Burkholderiales > Burkholderiaceae > Burkholderia > Burkholderia catarinensis. The sequence goes on along the minus strand of NZ_MDEQ02000008.1, from coordinate 39,516 downwards.
TGTACGACCACAGCAGTACCGAGTCTCGCGAGCAGAATGCCATCCGCAGCGACTCCCGGTTGCCGTGAGAAAGCTCGGTGCGCATGAGAGCGCGGCTGATCGTGCGCCAGAGCACCCGGGAGAACACCGTCCATCGCCCGAAGTTGAGCCAGACGACGTGCGTGGCGCTCGACCACAGCACGTCGCGCACCGCGCTGTAGTTCCCGTCGACGACCCATCGGTCGCCGGCTGTCGCCGCCAGCACGGCACGCTCGAACTGCCCGGGCGGCACGGCGGTCCAGCCGGGCCCCCAGTAGAGTCGATCCAGCTCGATGTACGGGCAGCCGGCGGCAGCCGCCAGCGCGCTGGCGAAGGTGGATTTTCCCGATCCACTGGTTCCGACGACGACGAAGCGCATGGGTTTGACAGCGATCGAATGGCGAAGCCGGGTATTGTGCCGGATGCATCGAAGCGGTTGATCCGCGCACGCAAAACGGGGGCTGCGGAACCTGGCCGGCCCGGTTCATCGAACGTATCAACGGACGGCGGCACGACGCCGCGAGAGGATTCGGAATCGAAATTCCGGCGTCAGCGGTGTGGAGTGGGATGTCTTCTACAACGTTGTCATCGCTAATTACCGGCAGGTCGGTGGCATCGGGGTCTATAAAGCCAGTCAGACGCTGAGCGCGGAACTGGGGACGTCATGGAACTGGTGGCATTGCCCGCGATGAACTGGCTGCCGCTGTATGGTTGGCGGTCGCTGTTCGGCCTGGGCCGTAGGCGTTTCGATGCGGGACCGGTCGGGATGCCGGCTGCTTCGCCCGTCACGAATGCGTGGCTGACTACCGTGCTTCGATGCGATGGCGCAGCGCGGGGAACCTGAACCGGCCGCTTCTTACGGGCGCGGATACGAGTCCGACATGCCGGCGCCGGATGTTTGACGGTCGTGCGGCGGGTGTTGCGCGCCATCCGCACGATCGTGAAACCGCTGGAACGCATCCAGCAACCGTGCGCGCTGCGCGGCCAGCGACGGGTCGCGCCGATCGCGCGGCCGCGCGACGGCGACATGGATTTCGTCGTCGACGCGGCCCGGGTTCGGCGCGAGCATCAGCACGCGATCGCCGAGATACAGTGCCTCGTCGAGATCGTGCGTGACGACGATCGCGGCCATCCGGTGCCGGTGGACGACATAGAGCAGCAGCGTCTGCAATCGCATTCGGGTGATCGCGTCGACCGCGCTGAACGGCTCGTCGAGCAGCAGCAGATCCGGCTCGCCGAACAGCCCGCGCGCGATCGCGGCGCGTTGGGCCATCCCGCCCGACAACGTGGCCGGCAGTTGCCGCGCGACGCCGGCCAGGCCGACTTCGTCGAGCAACCGCCCGACGCTCGGCGCACGGCCGCCTCCCGGGCCGGACGCGAAGCCGACGTTGTCCGCGATCGAGAGCCACGGCAGCAGCCGCGGCTCCTGAAAGATCACGCCGATGCGCGCAGACGGCCCGGCGAGCGCGCTGCCGTCCAGCGTGACGCTGCCGCGGAAGTCCGTGTCGAGACCGGCGACGATCCGCAACAGCGTGCTCTTCCCGCAACCGCTCGGACCGACCACGCAGACGATTTCGCCGCGCGCGACCTGCAACGCGATATCGGCGAGGATCGTGCGATCTCCGTAAAGCTTGCGGGCGATTCGCAGGTCGAGCAGCGGCGTATCGCTGCCGGGTGCCGGGTGGCCGGAACGGTATGCGCTCATTTCGATGCCGCCGGCGGCACGCCGTCGAACGCATCGCGCCAGCCGAGCCAGCGCAACTCGATGCGGCGCATCGCACCGTCGGTCAGCTTGCCGAGCAACGCGAGCAGCAGGATCGCGCCGAACACGAGGTCGGGGCGCCCGGTTTCCCGGCCGTCGCTCAACAGGAAGCCGAGGCCGCGCGTGGCCGCGATCAGCTCCGCGGCGACCATGAACATCCACGCGAGACTGAGGCCCGTACGCAAACCGGTGACGATCTGCGGCAACGCGGCCGGCAGCAGGATCCGGCGGAACAGCGCGAGCGGGCCGAGCCGGTACACCGCGCCGAGCTCGACGAGCTTGCGATCGACGTCGCGAATGCCGGCGACCACCGCGAGGTGAACCGGGAAGAATGCGCCGATGGCGATCAGCGTGATCTTCGGCGCTTCATCGATACCGAGCCACAGCAACAACACCGGCACCCATGCGAGCGACGGAATCGCGCGCAGCGCCTGGAACGTCGGCTCGAACAGCGCGTCGATCCGCCGGCTCAGGCCCATCGCCGCGCCGACGACGAGCGCGAGTCCGGCGCCCGCCGCAAAACCCGCCGCGACCCGCAGCGTGCTCGCGCCGACATGGCGTGCGACCCGCGTGACGCCCATGCGCGCGAGCGTATCGAGAATCTCGCTCGGCGCCGGAACGAGGTGATCCGGCAGCCAGCCGCGCCGCACGACGCACTCCAGCAGCACGAGCATGGCGAACGGCAGCGCGAGGCCCGCGATACGCCACGCACGAAGCGGGTCACGCCGGCCCGCGCGGGGCGATGCGGCTTGGCGGGACGCGAGCGTGTCGCCGCGGGCAGCGGTGTCCGTCATCGGTGGCAATCTCAGTGCGAGGCGGCCACGATCGGGCGCGCGAACGACGGATCGATCAGCGTATCGACGATCTTTGCAGGATCGACGCCGGGCCGGGTCAGTTGCTCGGCCGTCAGCACCGGTGCCGCTGCCTTCAGCGCGGCACGCTGGGTATCGCCGGGCACCGGGTCGCTGAAATCGTTACGCTGGAGCTGCAGCTTCGCGACCGGCATCGACACCTTCGATTCGTCGGCGACGATCTGTGCGGTATCGGCCGGATGCGCAACGATCCACTGGCGCGCGCGGTCATAAACTTTCAGCACGCGCGCAACCGCCTGCGGATACTGGCTGGCGAAGGCATCGCGCACGTTCAGGAACCCATACGTATTGAATGCGACGTTGCGATACAGGAGGCGCGCACCGTCGTCGAGCTGTGCGGCAGCCATATGCGGATCGAGTCCGGCCCATGCATCGACCTGACCGTTCGCGAGGGCGGTGCGGCCGTCCGGATGCTGCAGGTTGACGATCTCGACGTCGTCGCGTGTCAGGCCGACCGTGTGTAGCGCTCGCAGCGTGAACAGGAACGGATCGGTACCGCGCGTCGCGGCGATTTTCTTGCCCTTCAGGTCGGCGAGCGAACGGATCGGCGAATCCTTGCGTACCACGAGCGCCGTCCACTCGGGGCGGGAGAAGACGTAGACCGCGTGGATCGGGTTGCCGTTCGCGCGCCCGAGCACCGACGCAAGCCCCGCGGCGGAGCCGAAATCGACCGCGCCGCTGTTCAGGTATTCGAGCGCGCGATTGCTGCCGAGGCTCAGCACCCAGCGAATCGACGTACGGTCGGCCTTGAATTCGTCATCGAGCCAGCCGAAGTGGCGAATCACGAGACTCTCGGGCGAGTAGTACGCATAATCGACGCGGATTTCCGCGGGCGTCGCCGCGTGTGCATGCATCGATGCGAGGCCGGCAAGCGCGGCCATGACGAGGGCCGCGGATTGCCACGCGCGGGACCAGAACGGCTTCATCGGGGATTCTCCGGAAGAGCGGCAACGCGCCGCGAACAGGCAGGTGACCGTCTAATGTAGCGAAGCACCGGCGATCCGGTAACGAAGAAATCCGCGATTGAACATGCGCGCTGCTGCTAAGCGAGCCTGTCGCGCAACTTTATGACACAGGCCGATTAATTTATCGGTTTATATCGCTTGGTATAACCGGATCGGGGGAACAGAATTCCCGCTGCCGGCACTCGACGACAGCAGGGCCGCATTCGCTCGATGTCCAGACGGTTGCGAATGCACCCGCCTGGTTCCCGGCGGCATGCGAACCTCGCCGGTCATCCGGCATGAAATTAAGGAATGCGATGAGTTCGATCGATCTGAACACGGTCACGCCGGTTTCTTCTCCCATCCGCTCGGCCAGCGACGTCGCGCGCCTGATCAATACGGTGGACAGTTCGGTCAGCCACGCACGGATGATCGTGCTGCTGGCGCTCGGCGGCGTGTTTCTCGATGCGTACGACCTGACGACGCTGTCTTACGGCATCGACGACGTGACGCGCGAGTTCGGCCTGACGCCTGCGCTGACCGGGCTGGTCGGTTCGGCGATCATGATCGGCACGATCTTCGGCAGCCTGATCGGCGGATGGCTGACTGACCGGATCGGCCGCTATCAGGTGTTCATGGCCGACATGCTGTTCTTCGTGGTCGCGGCGATTGCGGCCGGGCTGGCGCCGAACGTCTGGGTGCTGATCGGCGCACGCTTCGTGATGGGGCTCGGCGTCGGCATCGACCTGCCCGTCGCGATGGCGTTTCTCGCGGAATTTTCGAAGTTCAGCGGGCGCGGCAACAAGGCGTCGCGGCTCGCGGCGTGGTGCCCGATGTGGTACGTCGCGTCGTCGGTCTGCTTTCTGCTGATCTTCGGCCTGTATTTTCTGCTGCCGGCCGAGCATGCGGGATGGCTCTGGCGCGCGTCGCTGATCTTCGGCGCGGTGCCCGCGCTCGTCATCATCCTGTTTCGCAACCGGTTCATGAACGAATCGCCGCTGTGGGCCGCGAACCAGGGGGATCTGGCCAATGCCGCACGCATCCTTCGCGAGTCGTACGGCATTCATGCACACGAAGCGGAAGATGCGCGACGCGAACCGAGCCGGCCGCCCGTGCGGATTCGCGTGCTGTTCCAGCGTCCGTATCTCGGCCGTACGATCGTCGCCAGTGTGATGAACCTGTGCATCCCGTTCGAATACACGGCGATTGCGTTCTTCCTGCCGTCGATCCTGTCGCAGTTTCTCGGCGCGGGCGTGTTCGAGACGATCGCCGCGTCGCTCGCGTTGAACGTTCTGTTCGCGTTTACCGGCGGGTTGCTGGGCATGCGCCTGGCGTATCGATATCCGTCACGCCATGTCGCGATCGCGGGTTTCGCGCTGCAGTTCGTCGCACTGGCCGCGCTCGCGCTGGCCGGGCATCCGCACGGTGCACTCGCGGTCGGCATCGTGCTGCTGATGCTCGGCATGTGGCTGTTCGCCGAAGGTTTCGGGCTGGGTGCGCAGATGATGATCTATCCGACGCTGTCCTATCCGGCCGCGATCCGCGGCACCGGTGTCGGCTTCGGACGTTCGCTGTGCGGCATCGGCCAGGCACTTGCGCTGTTCGTGTTGCCGATCCTGCAGGCCCGTCTCGGTACCGACATGTTCTGGGTCGTCGCGATCAGTGCGGTCACGCCGATCGTGTTTCTGTTGATCGTGCGTTACGAGCCGACGGCGCGCGACATCGACGACGAGGGCGCCGCGTGAATGCTGCCGGGGGCGTTCGTCCTCCGGCAAACGCGTACGGCTTCGCCCGGCCTCGGCATTGCCGTTACGCACCGACCGCGACGCGTTCGGCATCGCGCTTGACCTGCTCGATATCGCGAAACTGCGCGGCCGGATGCTCGTCCGGCAGCAGCGCCGAGCCGCCGAACAGCTTTTCGCGCAGCGTGCCCGGCGCATACGCGGTCGGATACACGCCGCGCCGTTGCAGCTCCGGAACGAGATGGCGCACGACGTCTTCGAAGGTTTCATGCGCGACCACATACGCGAGATTGAAGCCGTCGACGTCGGTCGCGTCGACCCATTCCTGCAGGATGTCCGCGACGGTTTGCGCCGAGCCGACGAAAACGGGCCCCATGCCGCCGATGCCGCCCCATGCCGCCAGTGCCTCGATCGTCCACGCAGTGTCGCCGCCCGACAGGTGCTCGACCGCCGACACGATCGCATTCGTTTCGACGCGCCTGACGGGATCGGCCGGCGCATACTGGCCGAAGTCGATGCCGGTCCAGCCCGACATGAACACCAGCGAGCCGTCGTACGACACATAGCGGCGGTACTCGTCGAACTTGGCCTGCGCCTTCTCGTCGGTTTCGTCGACGATCACCGTGACAAGGTTGTAGATCAGCACCCGGGCCGGATCGCGCCCCGCGGCGGCGGCCTGGGCACGCACATCGGCCACGTAGCGCGCGAGCTGGTCGCGGGTCGGCGCGGCGACGAACACGCATTCGGCATGCTGCGCGGCGAATGCCTTGCCGGGGCCGGACGCGCCGGCCTGGAACAGCACCGGCGTGCGCTGCGGCGACGGCTCGCACAGGTGATAGCCGGGCACGTCGAAGAAGCGGCCCTTGTGGCCGATCTCATGCACTTTCTCGGGGTGCGTGAACACGCGGCCCGCGCGATCGCGCACCACCGCACCGTCCTCCCAGCTGCCCTCGAACAGCTTGTACAGCACCTCGACGTATTCGGCCGCGACCGCATAGCGGTCGTCGTGCGTGCGCAAGCCGCGATCGCCGACATTCTTCGCGCCGCTCTCCAGGTACGACGTGACGATGTTCCACGCGAGCCGGCCCTTCGTGTGATGGTCGGCGGTCGACAGCCGGCGTGCGAACGTGTACGGGTGCTCGAACGTCGTCGATGCGGTGATGCCGATGCCGAGATGCTCGGTCGCCATCGCGATCGGTGCGGCGAGCTGCAGCGGATCGTTGACCGGGATCTGCGCGGCCTGGTGCAGCGCGTGGTAGTTGCTGCCCTGGTAGACGTCGTAATAGCCGATCACGTCCGCGATGAAGATCGCATCGAAGATCCCGCGTTCGAGCACGCGGGCGAGGTCGGTCCAGTAGTCGAGATCCTTGTACTGCCACGAGCGGTCGCGCGGATGCGCCCACAGGCCGGGCGACTGGTGGCCGACGCAGTTCATCTCGAATGCGTTGAAGCGGATGATCCTGCTCATTGCGCGGCTCCCGTATCCGCGCCGGCGCCCGCACCGTTGCCGACGCGCCAGACGAACGGCGGCGTGCGGCCGTTGATGATCCAGTCGCCGACGATGCGCGCCTTGTAGACGAGCGGATTGTGCGACGACACCGTGCGCGCGTTGCGCCAGTGGCGGTCGAGCGCGGTCGTGCTGCGGGTCGCGGATGCGCCGAGCGCGTCGAACAGGCGCGTCGCCGCGCGCAGCACGAGCTCGGACACGACGAGCTGGCTCTGCGCGGATTCGATTTCGGCCGCGACGTTCGCAGCCAGCTCGGCCGCTTCGTCGCCGCCGAAGCGTGCTTCATAGGCCTGCTGAAGCGGCTGCGCGGCGCGCAGCGCGAGTGCGTCGGCCGCATACGCCCATGACGCGATTTCGCCGATCACCTGCTGCAGTTGCGCGTCGTCGCCCGCGCGCGTCGCATTGCCGTGGCTGTACACGCGCGTGCGGCTGCGCACGAGTTCGCCCGCGTCGCGCACGATCGCATGACCGATGCCGGCCAGCGTCGCGACGTGGAACAGCTGGTAGAACGCGGTCTGGTACTTGAAGCGGCGCGCGAAATCGATCACGTTGCCGGCGTCGACCGCCGCATCCTCGAAACGCGTCGTGCCGCTGCCGGTCGTCGTCTGGCCGAAGCCGTCCCAGTCGTCTTCGCGGATCACGCCGGGCTGCGCGGTCGCGACGGCAACGATCACGTCGCTGCCGTCATGCGCGCGCTGCGCGAACACGTCGATCCAGTCGGCGAACAGGCTGCCCGTACTGTAGAACTTCCGGCCGTTCAGCACGAGCCGGCCGTTCTGCTCCGAAACCTTCGTGATGGTCTGGCCAAGCGGCACGTCGCCGGCCTCCGACCATGCATTGCCGACGAGCTGGCCACTCGCGAAACGGTCGAACCATGTCGTGCGTTGCGGCCCGGGCGGCACATTCAGCCAGTCCTCGACGAACGCGAAATGCCCGCGTAACGCTTGCGGCAAATTGGAATCGGCGGCGGCGAGTTCGATCAGCAGCCGGAACAACTGCGGCAGCGATGCACCGGCGCCGCCGGCGCTTGCCGGCAGCCGCACCGCGCCGAAGCCCGCCGCCTTCAGCCAGCCGATTGCCTCGTGCGGCAGTTCGCGGCGGCGTTCGCGCTCGGTGGTGCCGGCGGCGATGCGATCGAATATCGGCCGGAACCGGCTCGCGAGCGCGTCGTAGTCGGTGCCGATGGAAAGGTCGGGGTCTGCGTGCGACGAAGTCATGCGATTGTCCTCGAAGGGCGGGGCCGTTTGCACCGGGAGGTCAGTATAGGAAGCGCGACGCGGGCGTTCCAATAACGGATTCTCAGATCGTTATCGTCGATGCGTATTACCGCGACCGGATACGAGCGATTGCGCCGTTTCTCGCGCTCGACCAGACCCCGTATGTCGTGGCTTATCGCATGGATGCACCAGAAGTGTTTTATAACCGCGGGGACCTCTGGCAGTTTCCTCGCGCGCTGGGCGATATCGACGGGAGCGACGCGCAGACCGGCTTCGTGCTCATGCTGCCGATGGAGCCCAGCCGGCGCGAGAACATGATCGCCTGGCTGGCCGTGCGTTGAAATCCGCCCGGCTTCGGCGCGGAACGCAATGCGCTCCGGCCATTGCTCGAAGCGCCGGGCGCCGTTCGCACGGGTAACAAGAAGCGCGTGGCGCGCAATTGAACGGGCGCGAGTTCGACTGCCCGCCACCGGGCAGTCGCCGCGGTTTTCCGAGCGAGCGCGTTGTCCTGACGACCGGTCGTCCCAAGTGACGTCGCGTATGCCGTTGGGTGGCGACGTGCCGGAAACGGGCGTAGCATTCTGACATGCGGCCGGCCGCGATCCTGACTGACGGCTCAGCGGGTCACGCTGATCCGGCCGCAGCCGGCCACGCATGATGGCCAGGCAAAGGAGCCTCGATGCGCTCGCAAGCAACGTCCGTCTCGCGCCTGAGGCGCTATGGGATCGCGGCTGCGGTCGTCATCGCCTGCCTGATCGTCATCGGGCGCGTCACCGGTATCCTGGTCGACTGGCTATGGTTCTCGTCGATCGGCTATGCCGGCGTCTTCTGGACGATCCTGTCCACGAGGGTGCTGCTGTTCGGCGCGGTGTTCGCCGTGTCGGCGGCCGCGATCGGCGCGTCGGGGTTGCTCGCGCATCGTTATGCAAGGCCCGTCGATGTCTGGCAGGTAGAGGACACTTCGTCGACGCGCGCGGAGGATGTCCTTCGGGCGCTTGCGGGGGAGGTCGCGTCGCGCATTCCCTGGCGCGCGATCATCGCCGCTGGTGCCGCCCTCCTTGGGCTTGCGATCGCCGCCGGTGCGATGTCGAGCTGGGATGTTGCGCTTCGCTTTCTACATCAGGTGCCGTTCGGCGCGCACGATCCGATCTTCGGCAAGGACATCGGTTTCTATCTGTTCGCGCTACCCGTCTGGATCGTGCTGAAGAACTTGCTGCTGCAAGTACTCGTCTGCTGCGCGATCGTCGCAGTCAGCGTCTACTGGCTGCGCGGCGACATCATGCTTCGCGCGCCGAAGGGGCTTTCGTCGGCTGCTGCCGTTCACGGTTCGGCGTTACTGGCACTGTTCTTCCTGCTGAAAGCCTGGTCCTGGTGGCTCGAACGCTTTCTGCTGCTCTACGACAACAACGGTGTCGTGGTTGGCGCCGGCTACACGGATGTCCACGTGATGCTGCCGGTGCTGTGGCTGCTCGTCGGCCTCGCCACGGTGTCGGCCGCTGCGATGCTGGTCAACATGCGCCGGCCCGGCTATCGGCTGCCGGCCGCTACGGTGCTGCTTGTGTTCGGCACTTCGTTTGCGCTCGGCATCATCTACCCCGCGCTGTTCCAGCGCTTCTACGTCAAGCCGAGCGAACTGCAGCTCGAGACGCCCTATATCCGGCACAACATCGCGTTGACGAGACAGGCTTACGGTCTCGCGCAGATCGAGGTCAAACCGTTTGCGGCCGGGCAGGGCCTGAATCTCGCGTCGCTGCAGGCCAATCGCGCGACCGTCGACAACATCCGCCTGTGGGATGTGCAGCCGCTGATGGATACCTATGCACAGTTGCAGGAGATCAGGACTTATTACAAGTTCTTCTCCGTGGATATCGATCGCTACCGGCTCGACTCCGGCTACCGGCAGGTCATGCTGTCGGCGCGCGAACTGGAGCAGACGATGCTGCCGGAGAATGCCCGAACCTGGGTGAACCTGCATCTGCTGTTCACCCACGGCAACGGCGTCGTGATGTCGCCGGTCACGGAGAAATCCACGGAAGGCTTGCCGTCGCTCTATCTGCGCGACATTCCACCTGTCGCGGATGGTGGACCGGCGATTCGCGAACCGCGCATTTACTTCGGTGAAGGCGGGCAGGGCTATGTGATCGTGAAGGGCAGCGTGCCCGAATTCGACTACCCGAAGGGAGACAGCAACGCCTACACGTCCTACAGCGGGCACGACGGTGTCGCGATCGACGGCGCGGCGCGGCGCAGCCTTTTCGCGTGGCAGTTCGGCGATCCCAACATCCTGCTGACGCACTACATCACGAACGAGAGCAGGATTCTGTTTCACCGCAACATCCGGGACCGGATACGCACGATTGCACCGTTTCTCGCGCTCGACCACGACCCCTATGTCGTAGCAAGCAACGGACGCCTGTTCTGGATGCAGGATGCCTATACGACCAGCCGCTGGTTTCCGTATGCGCCGCCCGGTGTCGGCGACGGCGCCAACTACATTCGCAACGCGATCAAGGTGGTGGTCGACGCGTACAACGGCACGGTCGACTTCTACGTCAGCGATCCCTCCGATCCGCTGGTGCAGACTTACGCGCGCATCTTCCCCGGCATGTTCAAGCCGCTCGAGGCGATGCCGCAGGATCTTCAACAGCATATCCGCTACCCCGAAGATCTGTTCCTGATCCAGGCGAACCTCTACCGCGCTTATCACATGGATGCACCGGAAGTGTTCTATAACCGCGAGGACCTCTGGCAGTTTCCTCGCGCGCTGGGCGACATCGACGGGAGCAACGCCGGGAACACGCCGATGGCGCCGTACTACACGATCATGAGGCTGCCCGGCGACGCGCAGGCCGGCTTCGTGCTGATGCTACCGATGGTGCCGAGCCAGCGCGAGAACATGATCGCGTGGCTGGCCGCGCGTTGCGATCCGCCCGGGTACGGCAAGCTGATCGTCTACGCGTTCCCCAAGGACAAGCTGATCTACGGGCCGTACCAGATCGAGGCGCGCATCCAGCAGAGCACGGAAATCTCGCAGCAGATCTCGCTGTGGAACCAGATGGGCTCGCGCGTGATCCGCGGCCATCTCGTGGTCGTGCCGATCGAGAACTCGATTCTCTACGTGTCGCCGCTTTATCTGCGCGCGGCGTCGGGCCAATTGCCCGAGCTGAAGCGGGTGATCGCGGCCTATGGCGATCGCGTCGTGATGGAGGAAAACCTGAGCGAGGCGCTCGCAGCACTCTTCAAGGAGACGGGGCCGGGGCCGGTGGCGGCGCCGGCCGGCGGCGCAGCGGATGCGCGCGCCCGCGACGCGCTGGCCCATTACACCCGCGCGATCGAGCGGCTGAAGGCGGGGGATTGGGCCGGCTTCGGCGCGGAACTCGATGCGGTCCGGCCGTTGCTCGAAGCGCTGGGCTCCGTTCGCGCGGATAACAAGAAGTGAGTGGGGCGCGGCCGACCCGTCAGGTCACCGGCGGCGCGTGCCCGTGATCCTCCAGACCTCGCGCGTCGTCGTATTCCCGCGAAATATCCTTGTTCGTGTAGTCCCCCAGCTTCGATGCGGCGACCAGGCTCAGCACCGCGCACATCAGCACGTACACCGCGATCGCATACCCAGAATGGTAGTAGGCAAACAGCGCCGTCGCGATCAGCGGTGCCGGGCCACCTGCAATGACCGAAGCGAGCTGATAACCCATCGACGCACCGCTGTATCGCAACCGGCCGGTAAACGACTCGGCAATCAATGCGGCCTGCGGCCCGTACATCATCGAATGCGGGACCAGCGACAGCACGATGGCTGCGAAGATCCATACCGGATTCCGACTGTCGACCATTGCAAAGTAGAGGAATCCGAACACACCGACGGTAGCCGCGCCGATCATGTACATCCGCCGCCGCCCGATCAGATCCGACACGTGCCCGAACAGCGGAATGGTGAAGAACTCGACCACGGATGCCACCAGCACCGCCGTCAGCAGCAGTTCACGCGTGACGCCCAGCGCCGTGATCCCGTAAGTGAACACGAACGCCGTAAAGATGTAGAACGGCGCCTGTTCGGCCATCCGCGCAAACGCCGACAGCACGATGTCCCTCGGCTGCTTGCGCAGCACTTCGAGCATCGGCGTTTTCTCGATCCGGCGCTCGGCCAGCAGCTTCGCGAAGATCGGCGTCTCGAGGATATTCAGGCGGATATAGAGCCCGATCGCGACCAGTACGATGCTGAGGAAAAACGGCACGCGCCAGCCCCACGCGAGGAAACTGCTGCCGGAAAACCAGCTCATGGCCAGCACGGCGAGGTTGGCGAGGAACAATCCCGCCGGCACGCCGAACTGCGGCCACGACGCGACGAAGCCGCGATGCGCATTGGTGCGCGCCCACTCCATCGACATCAGGACCGAGCCGCCCCATTCGCCGCCGACGCCGACGCCCTGGATGAAGCGCAGCACCGTGAGGATGACGGCACCCCAGATGCCGATCGTTGCGTAGGTCGGAACGAAGGCCACGGCGAACGTGGCGAGCCCCATCAGCAACAGGGTCACGATCAGCGTGGCCTTGCGTCCGATGCGGTCGCCGTAATGGCCGAAGATCGCTGCGCCGACCGGCCGCGCGACAAACCCGACGGCATAGATCAGGAACGCCTGCAGCGTGCCGACTAGAGGGTGGGACTGCGGGAAATACAGCTTTGCGAAGACCAGGCCGGTGACCGTGCTGTAGAGGAAAAAGTCATACCATTCGATCGTGGTGCCAACTGTGCTGGCTATGACGGCGCGGCGCAACTGGCGCCGGGCTTCCTCGTCGGAGAGGGGCGTGGCCGCGGATTGCATGGCAGCCATTTTGATATCTCCCGGAAAAGGGTGACAGTCAATAAACCATACGCCCCGCGACAAGTTCCGGCAAGTGCAAGCCACGAATGGTTTGCACGGCGTTCAGGGCTTTCAGTCGGAAATTTGCACTGCTGAGCATTGCATCGTTCAGATGAGTATTACAGCGACCGGACGGCGCGCGCCGACGCTCCGGCATCCGTTGCGACGTCAGGGCGTGGACTCGCCGGTGACTGTGCCAATCCCGATGTCGTTTGTTACCCAGAGGAATATCGTTTCGAGAATCGCTCGTTTTTCCGGCCCGCGATGCACTGCTAGATTGAATGCTTTCGTCATTCGACAGGAGAGCCCGATGTCAGACACGAGCGCCACGATTCAGGAGCGGCCGGCCGATGCAACACACCATACGGCCCGCGTGATTGCCGACGACGCGCAGGCGATCGCGGCTGCGCACGCGCTCGCACAGCGGCTCGCGGAAGGCGCGGCCGAGCGCGATCGGTCGCGCCGCCTGCCGCGCGACGAAATCGAATGGTTCTCGCAGTCGGGGCTGTGGGCGATCACGGTGCCGAAGGCATACGGCGGCGCAGGCGTGTCTCATGTGACGCTCACCGAGGTGATCAAGATCGTTGCCGCGGCCGATCCGTCGCTCGGGCAGCTTCCGCAGAATCATTTCGGGCTGGTCGACGTGATCGCGCTGACCGGCACCGATGCGCAGAAACGTCATTTCTTTGCCGAAGTGCTGAGCGGCAAGCGATTCGGCAACGGGTTCTCGGAGAAGGGCACGAAGCACGTGCTCGACCTGAAGACGCGCGTGCGCCGCGACGGCGACGATTATGTCGTCGACGGCACGAAGTTCTACTCGACCGGTGCGCTGTTCGCGCATTACGTGCCGGTGCTCGGCCTCGACGACGCGCGCCAGGCGTGGCTCGCGTACGTGCCGCAACCGACGCCGGGGCTGACCGTGATCGACGACTGGTCGGGCTTCGGGCAGCGGACGACCGCGAGCGGTACGGTCGTGCTCGATGCGGTACGCGTACCGACGTCGCACGTGCTGCCCGCGCAGCGCGTGTCGGATGTGCCGACGCTGAACGGCCCGCTGTCGCAAATCATCCAGGCGGCGATCGACGCCGGCATCGCGAAGGCGGCCATCGACGATACGCTGGCGTTCGTGCGTACCCGCACGCGGCCGTGGGTCGACAGCGGCGTCGAGCGGGCGGCGGACGATCCGCTGACGATTCGCGAGATCGGCCGCCTGCATATCCAGCTGCATGCGGCCGACGCGTTGCTCGAACGCGCGGCGCGCACGCTCGACGCCATCGCGGCACGCGGCGAAGTGACCGAAGACGACGTTGCGCGTGCGTCCGTTGCGGTCGGCGAAGCCAAGGTGCTGACGACCGAGGTCGCGCTGCTCGCGGGCGAGAAGCTGTTCGAGCTGGCCGGCACGCAGTCGACGCTCGCCGAGCATAACCTCGACCGGCATTGGCGCAACGCGCGCACGCATACGCTGCACGATCCGGTGCGCTGGAAATATCACCTGGTCGGCAACTACTACCTGAACGGCGTGCGTCCGGCGCGCCATGCGTGGAATTGAGCCGCTCGCTGCGCAGCCGCGCTAGCCGGACACCGGGAGCGCTCCGAAGGAACAGTGTGAGTGTCGTGATCCAGCTGGGACAAGGCTTTGCTGGCAGGAGGAGACCGGAGCCACACGGATTTCGGCCACACCTGTTTTTCTTCCTGAGGGATTCTGGTTGCCGCGGCAGTCACGACACTGACCGGCTGATTACAATTTCGTAATCAAACCGTATCGCCAGCCGTCGAAGCGCTTCGCTCCGCCGTTTCCCGGTAACATCGCCGCTTGTCCCCACCGAAAGCGACGGAGCCGCACATGCGCATCCTGATAGTCGAAGACGAACCGAAGACGGGCGCGTACCTGAAGAAAGGGCTCGAGGAATCCGGCTTCAGCGTCGATCTCGCGAAGGACGGCGCGGAAGGGCTGATGCTCGCGCAGGAAGAGCACTACGACGTGATCGTGCTCGACGTGATGCTGCCCGTGCTCGACGGTTGGGGCGTGCTCAAGCGCCTGCGCGACACGCATACCACGCCCGTGCTGTTCCTGACCGCGCGCGACGACGTGCAGGACCGCGTGCACGGTCTCGAACTCGGCGCCGACGATTACCTCGTGAAGCCGTTCGCGTTCGTCGAACTCCTCGCGCGCATTCGCACGCTTGCTCGCCGCGGGCCGCCGCGAGAGACCGAGCGCATCGTGGTCGGCGACCTGGAGATCGACGTCGTGCGCCGCCGCGTGAAGCGCGGCACGTTGCGGATCGACCTGACGCCGCGCGAATTCTCGTTGCTGCAGCTGCTCGCGCGCCGGCAAGGCGAAGTGCTGAGCCGCACGCAGATCGCGTCGTACGTGTGGGACATGAACTTCGACAGCGACACCAACGTCGTCGAAGTCGCGATCCGGCGGTTGCGCGCGAAGATCGACGATGCGTTTCCGGTCAAGCTGATCCATACGGTGCGCGGCGTGGGCTACGTGCTCGAACCGAAGGACGGTGCATGACGCTCGGTCGATCGCTCGGCGCGACGCTCGCGCTCGCGTTCGGCGCGACCCTGCTCGCCGTCTTCGCGCTCGTCGGCACCTACGTGTACACCGGCCTCGAGCGGCAGGTGAGCTCGCAGGACGATCTGGACATCGTGCTTGCCGCGCGACACACGCGCCGGCTTGCGGGCGAACTCGATTCGCTCGACGCCGTGCGCGCGCATGCGGACCGGCTGACGAGCCAGGTGCTCGGCAACGCGGCACTGTCGATGGCCGTGGTCGACGGTCGGGGCCATGTGCTCGCACGGCACGACGTCGGGCGGAACGAGCGCGAGGATCTGCCGACGGCGGCATCGGGCACGGCGTCGCCCGTGCCGCCTGCGTTGCCCGACGCCGAGCTGATTCCGCAGCACGCGACGCCGGTGCCGGCGGCCGAACGAATTACGGCTGACCGGATCTCGACATGGAGCGCCGACGGCGGCACGCCCGTGCGCGGCGTCGTCGCCGACGCCATGCTGCGCGACGGCACGCTGGTCCGGATCGCGATCGCGCGCGACATGAGCGATCGCGCCGAGCTGCTCGACGGCTATCGCGACAAGCTGAAGATTGCCGGCGGGCTGGGCGCGCTGTGCGCGATGCTGCTCAGCTACTGGCTGATCCGCACGGCGCTCGCACCGCTGCGCGAGATCGTCGCGAACACCGGCCGGATCACCGTCGACAAGCTCGACGCGCGGCTCGACGCGGCGCGCGCGCCGCGCGAACTGCGCGCGCTCGTCGATGCGCAGAATGCGATGCTCGGCCGCCTGCAGCAAGCGTTCGGGCATCTGTCGCAATTCAGCGCCGATCTCGCGCACGACCTGCGCACGCCGCTGAACAACATGCGCGGCGCGACCGAGGTGGCGCTTGCGCGGCCGCGTTCGCCCGACGAATACCAGGCGCTGCTCGAATCGAATCTCGAGGAATACGACCGTCTCGCACGGATGATCGAGAACGTGCTGTTTCTCGCGCGCGCCGAACACCCGACCTTCGTGACGCGGCAGCGCGCGTTTGACGTGCATGACGAGCTCACGCGCATCGCCGAGTACTTCGAAGGGCTCGCCGATGAAGCGGGTTCGGCGCTGCGCGTCGAAGGGCACGGCCAGCTGACTGCCGATGTCGAACTGTTCCGCCGCGCGGTCGGCAACCTGCTCGCGAATGCGCTGCGCTATACGCCCGCGGGCGGCGTCATCGCGCTGAACGCGGCCGAAACGGCGGACGCGGTACGCGTCGTCGTCGAGAATCCGGGCGAGCCGATCGATCCCGCGCTGCTGCCGCGCATCTTCGACCGATTCGTGCGCGGCGACCCCGCGCGCAGCGGCGGCGTGCCGGGCGGCACGGCCGGGCTCGGCCTCGCGATCGTCCGCTCGGTGATGGAGCTGCACGGCGGCACCGCGCGCGTCGAAAGCGACGCGGCGGGCACGCGCTTCATCCTCACGTTCGTCAGGAACCCTGCGCCTTGATCGCCGTGCCTGACGCGGCGGCGGAAGCGGTGATATCCGCACCCGCGTGCCAGCCGCCGCCCAGCGCCTTCAACAACCCGACTTCAGCTTCCATCCGGCGCGCGGCGATCTGGTCGGCCTGGCGCCGGTTCGTCAGCGCGATCGTCTGCGCGGTCACCACGTCCAGATAGCTGACGGCGCCGGCTTTGAAGCGATTCGTCGTCAGCCGCAGCGACAGGTCGGCCGCGTCGGTCGCACGCTGCTGGCTGGTGGCTTCCGACGCGAGCGCATCGAGCGCGGACAGTTGATCCTCGACTTGCTGGAAGGCGACCAACACGGTCTGCCGATAGTCGGCGACCTCGCCATCGTATTGCGCATGCGCGCCGCGCAGCGTCGCGCTGCGCCGGCCGCCGTCGAACAGCGTGCCGACGAGTTGCGGGCCGAGCGACCAGAACAGGCTCGGCGCGCTCAGCCACGGTGTGAAGAAGCCGCTTTCGAGCCCCGCGCTCGCCGACAGCACGAGGTCGGGGAAGAACGCGGCGTGCGCCTCGCCGATCTGCGCGTTCGCGGCCGCGACGCGGCGCTCGGCCGCCGCGATGTCCGGCCGTCGCTCGAGCAGTTGAGACGGCACGCCGGCCGGGATGGCCGGCACGTCGAACGCTTGAACGCGCGGCGGCAAGGCGAACGTCGACGCGCTTTCGCCGACGAGCGTCGCGATCGCATGCTGGCGCTGCGCGCGCGACGCGTCGATGTCGGTATCCTGCGTGCGGGTCGATTCCAGTTGCGTCTCGGCTTGCGCGACGGCCGACGCGTCGATCGCGCCGGCCGCGAGCTGTTGTTGCAGCAGTTTCAGTGCCTCCGCATACGCGTGCACCGTGTCGTCGAGCAGTTGCTTTTGCGTATCGAGCGAGCGCAGCGCGAAATAGTCGGTCGCGAGTTCGGCCGTGACCGCCAGTTTGACGGCCTGCAGATCGGCCGCGCTCGCGTCCGCGTTCGCCTGCGCACCTGCGACCGCGTCACGCACGCGGCCGAACACGTCGGGTTCCCAGCTTGCAGCCACGCCGACTTGATGGTCGGGTGTCGTCTTACCGGCGAGTGACGAACCAAGCTTGTTCTGCGATATGCGTGAACGGCTTTGCGCAACACCCGCCGTGATGGTCGGAAGGAACCCCGCATGCTGGTAGTCGACCGTCGCGCGCGCTTGCTGGAGATCGGCGACGGCTTTCTTCACGGTCTGATTCGACACGTCGACGCGCGCTTCGAGCGCGTTCAGGCCGGCGTCGTTGAACACGGTCCACCATGCGCCGCGGGACGCGGCATCGGCGGGCGCCGCGACATTCCAGCCCGGTTGCGCGGCCGGTGCACCGGCATAGTGCGCGGGCACGGCGACAGTTGGCGGCGAATAGGGCGGCAGCGTCGAGCAGGCGGCCAACGCGGCGGTAACGCCGAGCGCGACGACGCGGCGGGCGAACGGGAGCGGACGAAAGAGGCGCATGACGGATATCTCGCGGGTTTTCATGGTCGGGTCAGCTGCGGGCGTTCGGTGAAGTCGAAATCGGCATCGAGGCCGGCATCGACGTTGCCGCGCGTGGCGCCGCCGGCGCACCGGTTGCCGAACCTGGTTTCGCTGCGGGCGAAGCGGCCGGCATTGCGCCGTGCTCGACCGACATGACCTTCACCGCTTCGCCGCTTGCGATCGAATCGCCCGGGTTGTCGATCACGCGATCGGTCGACGCGAGCCCCGCGACGATCTCGACATGCGTGCCGAAATCGCGCCCGATCTGCACGGTCTTCAGCACGGTGCGTGCGTTCGCGCCGACCGTTGCGACCGTCACGCCATTCGAGCGAAACAGCAGCGCACTGACCGGCAGCTCGAACGCGGGCGCCGCGCTCGCCACGAGCAGGTGTGCCTGCGCATACGCGCCCGGCAGCAACGCGCCATCGCGATTGTCGACGTCGATCTCGACACGCAGCGTGCGCGTGACCGGGTCGATCGCGCCCGCGCTGCGGGCGACGTGCGCGGCGAAGCGCCGCCCCGGATACTGTTGCGTGGTCAGGTAGACGGCCGTGCCGGTGGAGATGCCGGCCGCGCTGTCCTGCGGCACGTCGACGAACACGCGCAGCGTGTCGGTCTGCTCCAGATGGAACAGTTCGCCCGACAGCCCGGGGCTGCCCGGGGTGCCGCCCGCCGTTACGAGCGTGCCGACGTCGACGTTGCGCGCGGTAATCACGCCGTCGAACGGCGCGCTCACCGATTCGAACGACACGAGCTCGTTCAGATGGGCGGTATTGGCCTGCGCGGATGAGAGCATCGCGCGCTTTGCGTTCATGTCGGCAACCTTCGTGTCGGTGTCCTGCTGCGACACCGATTGCGTCGTCAGCATGTCCTGCCAGCGCTGCGCGGTCGATTTCGCATAGTCGTAGTTCGCTTGCGCGGTCGCCGCGTCCGCGCGCGCCTGGCGCAGTTGCGCGTCGAGGTCGGGCGCCGTGATCTGCGCGAGCGTTTGCCCGGCCTTCACATGCGTGCCGATGTCCGCGCTCCAGTGTGCGATGTAGCCGCTCGTGCGCGCGTAGATCGACGCTTCCGCATACGGCGTCACGGCACCCGGCAGCGTGAGCGTCTGGTCGGCCGGTGCGGCGCCGGGCTGGATCACGGTCACCGGCAGCGCCTGCTGCGCAGCCACCTGATGGCGCTGCGCGGCGCGCGCGTCGATGCGCGGCACGATGCCGATCGCGAGCAGCGCGGCGGCGACGGCAATCGCGGCAAGCGGGACGGCCAGCTTGCGGCCGCGCGGCGGCGGCGGCGTTTCTGGCGCTGCGCCGCGCGCGGCAGGCGGCATCGTTTCCGGTTCGGCAGCCGGCGGCGGGGTGAGAGGTTCGGTCGTGTCGTTCATGATGAGTTCGATGTCGGGCGAGTCGAAGGGAATCGGGATGCGCTCGCGTTCAGCGCACCACCGGCATGTCCTGCGCGCGGCGGGCGGCGGCCGCTTCGCTGCGTCGGTCGAGCCACGCGTGGATGAAGCCGAACAGCACAGGTACGAACAGCAGTGTCGACAGCGTGCCGAACGCCAGGCCGCCGATCACGGCACGGCCAAGCGGGGCGTTCTGTTCGCCGCCGTCGCCGAGGCCGAGCGCCATCGGCAGCATGCCGATCAGCATCGCGAGCGCGGTCATCACGACCGGACGGAAGCGGCTGAATCCGGCCTCGAGCGCGGCCTGCCACGGTGGCGTGCCGCCCGCGATCAGCTCGCGCGCCGCGTTGACGACCAGAATGCTGTTCGCGGTCGCGATGCCGATGCACAGGATCGTGCCGGTCAGCGCGGGTACCGACAGCGTGGTGCGCGTGACGAACAGCATCCATGCGATGCCGGCGAGCGACGCGGGCAGGCCGCCGACGATCACGAGCGGGTCGAGCCACGACTGGAAGTTGACGACCATCAGCAGGTAGACGAGCCCGATCGCGAGCGCGAGCCCGCCGAGCAGCCCGGCAAACGATTCGTGCATCGCCTGCACCTGGCCGCGCAGCACGATCGACGAACCGGGCGGCAGTTGCGCGCGCGCATCGTCGACGAGCTTCGTCACGTCGGTCGTGACGCCGCCGAGGTCGCGCCCCTGCACCGACGCGAAGATGTCGAGCACGGGCTGCACGTTGTAATGCGACACCACGGCCTGCTGCGTCGCGCGCGAGAACGCGCCCAATGCGCCGAGCAGGTTCTGTGCGGGCGCGCCCGCGGCCGGGCCGCCGACGGGCGTCTGCGGCGTGCGTGCGGCACCCGTCGGCAGCGGTATGTTCGCAAGCGCCTGCAGCGAATCGACGGAATACTGCGGTGCCTGCACGATCAACGGATAGCTGACGCCGTTGCGCGGATCGAGCCAGAAGTTCGGCGTCGTCTGCGAACTGCCCGACAGCGCGATCAGCAGGTTCTGCGCGACGTCGCGCTGTTCGAGGCCGGCCTGAATCGCCTTCGTGCGGTCCACGTCGACGTTGATCGCCGGTTCGTCGCCGGGCTGCTGGATGCGCGTATCGACGAGGCCGCGCACGCCGCGCAGCCTGGCAAGCAGCGTATTCGCCACCGCGCGGTTCTGGTCCAGCTTGTTGCCGACGATCTGGATGTCGATCGGCGCGGGCAGCCCGAAATTGAGAATCTGGCTGACGATGTCGGCCGGCAGGAACGCGAACGTGACGCCCGGGAACGACTGCGCGAGCAGGTTGCGCAGCGTCGCGACATAGGCTGCCGTCGGCGCGTGGTTCGGCTTCAGCGTGATGAACACGTCCGCATCTTCGGTGCCGATCGGGTCGGACGCGTCGTACGTGAGGTTGATCCCGCTCGCCGGCACGCCGATGTTGTCGAGCACACCCGCCAGTTGGTTCGCCGGAATCACGGTACGGATGCGCGCTTCCACTTCGTCGGTGAGGCGCGCGGTTTCCTCGATCCGCGTGCCGGTCGGCGCACGCAGATGCAGGCGGATCTCGCCCGTGTCGACCGACGGAAAGAAATCCTGGCCGGCGAACGCGAACAGGCCGGTCGATGCGGCGCACGCGAGCAGGAACGCGGCCGCGAAGCGGCGGCGGCGTGCGATCGCCGCCGACAGCAGCGCGCGATAGCGCAGCCGGACCGCCTCGAAGCGACGTTCGAACCCGGCCTGGAACCGTGCGATGCGCGCGAACACGCCACGCGGCGGCCGGCCGTGTCCCTTCGCGCGCATCAGGACCATCGCGAGCGTCGGCACCAGCGTGCGCGAGAAGAAATACGACGCGACCATCGCGAAGATCACCGCTTCGGCCAACGGCACGAACAGGTAGCGCGCGACGCCCGTGAGCATGAACATCGGCACGAACACGATGCAGATCGACAGCGTCGACACGAAGGTCGGCACGGCTATTTCACCCGCGCCGGTCAGGATGGCCTCTTCCAGTGGCGCGCCGCGTTCCAGATGATGCGTGATGTTCTCGATCGCGACGGTCGCGTCGTCGACGAGTATCCCGACCGCGAGCGCCAGCCCGCCGAGCGTCATGATGTTGATGGTCTGGCCGAGTGCGCCCAGCGCGAGCAGCGACGTGAGCACCGCAAGCGGAATCGATACCGCGATGATCAACGTCGCGCGCCAGCTGCCGAGAAACAGCAGGATCATCAGCGCGGTCAGGCACGCCGCGATCAGCGCTTCGCGCACGACGCCCTGGACCGCCGCTTTCACGAACACCGACTGATCGCCGAGCGCGGAGATATGCAGCGCCTTCGGCAAGCCGGCCGCGATCTTCGGCAGCATCGCCTTGACCTGGTCGATGATCGTCAGTGTCGACGCGCTGCCGGTCTTCTCGACGGTCAGCAGCGCCGCGCGCTTGCCGTCGACACGCACGATGTTGGTCTGCGGCGCGTAGCCGTCGCGAACGTGCGCGACGTCGCGCACATAGACGACGCTGCCGTCGATCGTCTTGACCGGCAGGTTGTTGAGCGCGGCGACCGTCTGCGTGCTGCCGTTCATCTGCACGTTGTACTCGCGCGTGCCGATCTTCGCGGTGCCGCCCGGCAGGATCAGGTTCTGCGCGTTGATCGCGTTCACCACGTCGATGGGCGCGAGCCCCTTCGCCTGCAGCGCGTGCGTGTCGAGATCGACGACGATCTGGCGGATCTTGCCGCCGAACGGCAGCGGCACCGCCGCGCCCTGCACGGTCGCGAGCTGGGTACGGATGAAGCTGTTGCCGAGGTCGTACAGTTGCTGCTCGGCAAGCGTGTTGCTCGACAGGCCGAGTTGCAGGATCGGCACCGTCGACGCGTTGTACGTGATGATGTTCGGCGGCAGCGTGCCGGGCGGCAGGATCCGCAGGATCGACGCGGAATTGCTCGCGGCTTCCGCGATCGCGCGATTGATGTCGGCACCGGGGTGAAAGAAGATCTTCACGACCGACACCCCGTTCAGCGACTGCGATTCGATGTGCTCGATGTCGTCGACGTCGGACGTCAGCGCGCGCTCGTAGTTCGACGTGATGCGCTTGGCCATGTCCTCGGCGGAGAAGCCGTTGTATGACCAGACGATGCTGACGACCGGAATGTCGATGTTAGGGAAGATGTCGGTCGGCATGCGCAGGATCGCGAGCGGTCCCGCGATGAAAATCAGCAGCGCGAGTACGACGAACGTATAGGGCCTGCGCAACGCCAGCCGGACGATCCACATGATGTTGTTCCTCGAAGCAGGGGCATGGGTGCCGCATTCGATGCGGTGAGCCTGCAGTCTGCTGGCGCGGCGTTGACCCGATGCTGACTCGAAGATTACGAAACTGTTATCCGTGCGCGGGTGTTGGATTTCAAGATTGTCATCTGCCGGTCAGCGTCCGGTGCGGGGCGATCGCCAGAATGGACGTGTCAGGCGGCGAATCGCGATTGCGGTCACGCCGGCGGCGCATCGACGATGCGTCTTCATTGAACCGTTCTCGGGAGTTTCATCATGAATCGCAAACTGATCGCAGCCGCACTGCTCGCCGTCGTCGTCGGAACGCCGGTGGCCGCTTTCGCACAAACTTCGTCGTCCGGCGTGACCCGCGCCGAGGTGATCGCCGATCTCGTCCAGGCACAACGCGACGGCGTCGTGCCTACTTCGAACTCCGACTATCCGCCGAGCGCGGCGACGGTCGCACGCAACCGCGAGCTCTACGCGATCGCGCACGGTGAACAGCGCACCGCCATGGCCACTGCGGCAACGACCGTATCGACCGCGAGCGCACAATGAAGCCGGGGAACGTGACAAGGCTCCGTTCCCGGATGGTGGTCGCCGCGCTGCTCGCGGCGACGGCCATGCCGGCCTTTGCGCGCGGGCAGCCGGAATTGCCGAGCGACGACGGCGGCCGTGCCAGCGTGCTGAGTGAGCTGAATCCGACGCGAGTGACCGGCGGTGCGCGGCCGCAAGCTGGCGTCGTCGTTTCGCATCGAAGGGGCGAGACCGACGGGAAGGCGGCGACTTGCCGGAGCTGAGTCTCGTTGAGCGCTGCGGCGACCGCCGTCATACTGCCCGGTTTCGGTCTCGACTGGCGGGTGCGTGCCTGGAATGCATGCAACCGTGCGATCGTGAAGGCGGTCGGTTCGCCCGCAATACCCGGAAAGCGTGCGCCGTTTTCTTTGCCGCCTGCCGCCTGTCATGCATGAGCGCCGGCATGGCAGGACGCTCGAACCGGCGCCGGCCGCACGGCGCGGCGCCGGACCGGTCGATCAACTGATCGGCGGTGCCGTCCCCAGCTTCTCCGACAGCATTCGCTCGTACACGCCAAAGTGGAGATCGACCTCCTTTTGAGTGACGGGGGTGACCGTAATGTTGATCCGGTCAGGCAACAGGCCCAGCACGACCGCAACCGCGGCTTCAAGTTGCGGCGCACAAATCTTGTCCTCCGCCATCGTCGTGCCGACCAGCACGTCGTAGGTCTTTTCCTGCCGGCAGACGACCTCGACCAGCCGCGCCCGCGCGCTCATGTTGTTGTCGATCGCGAGCCGGACGACCTCCGCCACGGTGCGCATCGTCTCGGTCGGAAAGCCCTTCGTCGAGCGCAGCCGGATACGATGCCTGCCAAGCGTGAGCCAGTCCGTGTCGAATTCCATGGGGGCCTCCGTAACGCAGTCTCGATTCGCCGCCATGATAGGAGCCGGCGCAAAAATTTCAAGGGCAAAAACCGCTGCCGGCTCTTGAAATTTTCCACGGAATTCCTATCTTGAATATCGCTCAGGCAGACGCGCGGGTCGCTTCAATCCGCGCGCTGCGTGTTTCGATTTGTTTGCCGGCAGTCCGGCAGGCGAACTGGAGCGCGTAGGCCCGTTCGCCTTCCGGCTGCACTCAAGGAGGATACGATCGTGAGCGATCTTTACTTCGGAACCGACCTCTTCGGCGAGTTCGACCGCCTGCAGCAGCAGATGGCGCAACGCTTCGGCGGTTTCCCGTCCAGCATCCGCGCCGGCCGGTTCGGCGCGTTTCCTCAGATCAACATCGGCGCGACTGACCAGTCGATCGAGATCGTCGCCTTCGCTCCGGGCATCAACGCCGCCGAACTCGACGTATCGATCGACAAGGGCCTGCTGACCATCAGCGGCGAACGCAAATCGACCCAACCCGACGCTGGAAGCGAGACGCGCACCTATGCGCAGGAACGCTTTGCCGGCACCTTCCGGCGCGTCATCGAATTGCCCGATACCGCTGATCCCGACAAGGTTCAGGCACGCTACGAAAATGGCTGCCTGTCGATCAGTGTCGGCAAGCGCGAGTCGTCCAAGCCGCGCGCCGTCGCTGTCCAGTAACCCGAGGAGCCGATCATGACCGACACGACCCAACTGGCTGAACGCGACCCATCCGCCGTAGCGCGTCGCGACACTGAACAGGCCACGCGCCGGATCACCCTCGTCCCGGCCGTCGACATTTACGAGGACAGTCAGGGCGTCACGCTGTGGGCCGATTTGCCCGGCGCGACGAAGGACAAGCTGGACGTCAAGGTTCACGACAGCAGCCTGTCGATCGAGGCCGAGGCAGTGGTGCCGACGCCGGCAAATCTGCGGCTGCAGCATGCCGAGGTCCGCGAACCGCACTTCGCCAGGACGTTCACGCTGTCACCGGATTTCGATACGTCGAAGATCGAGGCGAGCCTCCAGGACGGGGTGCTGAAGCTGACAATCCCACGCCGCGACGAGGCGCGCCCACGGCGCATCGAAATCAGGACCAGCTGACGCGCCAGCGGGGGCAGGGTGGCAACCAGGGCGTCACCGCGGAACGGGAGCAGGGAGCCTCGATGCCTGATAGGACGCAGGAGCCGTGAAAAAGG
Organism: Burkholderia catarinensis; assembly: GCF_001883705.2. Taxonomy (GTDB): domain Bacteria; phylum Pseudomonadota; class Gammaproteobacteria; order Burkholderiales; family Burkholderiaceae; genus Burkholderia; species Burkholderia catarinensis. Next base: position 13,823 of record NZ_MDEQ02000008.1, on the reverse strand, counting down.
GCACGCGATCCACATCCGCACGATCCCCGTGCGGCGGATCGTGGCACGCGTGTTTGCACCGGACGGCTACATCGCTATTGCGCGGATCGAACGCAGCGGTGAGGTGTGGGCCGACTGGCCTCTGCCGCGCCTAGGCGAACGCTGGACGCGCGCGGCCGAAGGGCAGCGCGACGCGCTCGAGTACGCGGTGAAACCGATCGATCGCGGCGTGCCTGGAGCAGTCGAAGCTCAGGGCGCGCTCGCGACCTGATGGGCTCGTCGCCGCCACGCCCAAAGCAGATTGAAGATGAATCGGAGGACGCGATGAATACTGATCCGAAAAAGTGGAACCCCTTCAAGTTCCTTCGCGGAGCTGCCCGCAAGTCCGATGCGGAAGACCCGGAAAGCCCGGAAAGCACGCCGGCAAGCGACCCGTGGCGGGCCTCGTGGCCTGACATTCCGCGACTGTTCTCACGCGAACCATGGCGTGCCATGGAGGAGTTCTTTCACGACCCGTTTGCTGGCCGTGGCGCGCTCGAACGATGGTTTGGCGACTTCAGTTCGTCGCGCTTCCAGCCGCGCATCGACGTCGTCGATGAAGGGCCGATACTGCGCGTGACCGCCGAACTGCCCGGCATGGAGCGCGAGGATCTGAATGTGAGCGTCGAGGACGGGGCAATCGTGCTGCGCGGAGAGAAAAAGCAGGACATGCGCAGCGAGGAAAACGGCTGCTACCGGCTGGAGCGCGCCCATGGAAGCTTCGTGCGCACGATCCCGATGCCGGAAAACGCCGACCCCGCTCACACGTTGGCCAAGTTTGACAACGGTGTCCTCACGCTGACCGTGCCGAAATCCGAGCCGGCCAAATCCACGAGTCGCACGATCGAGATCGGCTGATATGACCTGCGCGCCGATCGGTTTCGGTTTTCGGATGCGTTATCGACGAACCGTGTAGCGTTCCCAAAAGGATGCCTGGTTCGCGTTGTTCGACCACGAAACACGGACGCCCGACTTCTTGAAGACTGAGTAGATGTCGCGACCGCTAAATGGCTTGACTGGTACTGGACACAGGTGAAGGAGCGAGCGCCGAACTCGGGGTCTCGTCGATCCGTAGCAGCCGCCCGGCGTTGGCAATCACGATGAACGTGCCGACGTTGTGCAGGATCGCGGCCCACACCGCGCCGAGCACGCCGGTCGCGGCCAGCGCGATCACCGCGAGCGTCCACGCGAGCCCGATCGCCGCATTGGCGGTTGCCGTGCGCCGGCAGTGCCGGCCGAGGCGGATGCAGGTCGGAATCCGCCGCAGGTCGTCGCCCAGCAGCACGACGTCGGCCGATGCGATCGCAATATCGACGCCGCGCTCGCCCATCGCGATGCTGGTCGAGCCGGCCTTGATCGCCAGCACGTCGTTCAGCCCGTCGCCAACGACGAGCGGATGCAGGCCGGCGCCGATCTCGCGCATCACATAGTCGAGCTTGTCGTGCGGCAGCGCTTGCGCGACCACCGTCTCGATGCCGGTCTCGGCCGCGACCTTGCGGGCGACCGCCTCGCGGTCGCCCGTCAGCAGCGTCTGCCGCGCGAGGCCCAGCGCACGCAGCTCGGCGAGCGCTGCGTGCGCGTCGGGCCGCAGCGTGTCGGCGAAACCGAACCACGCGAGCAGCCGCCCGTCGAGCACGAGGCCGACGAGCGGCCCATCGAATCCTTTCGGAGGTGACGGCAAGTCACCGGCATGGTCGGCGAGCAGCGCGGGCCGGCCGAGTACGGCTGTGCCGTCCGGCGTGTCGGCGACGACGCCGAGCCCGCGCAATTCCCGCGTGCGCTCGAACGGCGCGACGGCGGCGCCGGTGAGGCCGGACGCGGCGGCGTCGCGGACGAGCGCGCGGCTCGCCGGGTGCGCGCTGCTTTCGCCGAGCCGCGCAGCCAGCGCGCGCGCCTGCGCCCCGTCGACGCCGGGCTGCAGCCACACCTGCCGGACCTGCAATTCGCCGCGGGTGAGCGTGCCCGTCTTGTCGATCACGAGTGCGTCGACCTCGGCGATCTTGTCGAGGAACGCGGCATTGCGAAACAGGATACCGTGCCGCGCGCCGACCGCGATCCCGGCGATCGCCGTGGACGGCGCGGCGAGCACCAGCGCGCACGGGCATGCGGCCACGATGACCGCGAGCATCGCCGACGCGTTCGCGGACGTGAACCAGACGATCGCCGCAATCAGCAGCACGAGCGCGAGATAGGCGCCCATGTGTCGCTCGAGCACCTGCGTCACGGGCGGTTTCGCCTGTTCCGCGTGCTGCATCAGCGCGATGATCTTGCCGAGCGTCGAATCCTGGCCGGTGTGGGTGACCTCGATGCGCAGCACGCCGTCGAGGTTCAGTGCGCCGCCGTAAACGGTGCTGCCTTCGTCGACGTCGAGCGGCACGGATTCGCCGGTGATCGGCCCGTTGTCGACGCTCGACGTACCCGACACCACGATGCCGTCGACCGGAATCCGCGCGCCGGCCACCACTTCGATGCGGTCGCCCGTGCGGAGCGCGTCATACGCGACTTCGGCCACGCTGCCGTCCGCGCCGATGCGGCGCACGCGGCCGGCCGTCAGCCGGCCAAGCGCGCGGATCGCTTCCTGCGAGCCGAGCACGCTGCGCTCTTCGAGCGCGTGCCCGAACGTCATCACGATCGGCAGCAGCGCGGCCGTCGTCATGTCGCCGATCGCCCAGGCGGCCAGCATCGCGAGCGCGATCAGGCGATCGGTCACGCCGTGCAGGCTCGGCGCGCGCAGGCTGTGCCACGCGCTCGCAAAGACGGGCCCCGCGACGATCAGCGATGCGAGTGCGGCCAGCATCTGAGCGAGCGTGTCGCTGCCGGACGACAGCATGCGCCACGCGAACGACAGCACGAGCAAGCCGCCCGCGAGCAACGCCAGCGCGATCTGCCGCGTGATCGTGCGGCGTTCGTCGGTGGACAGCGCGTACACCGTCGTGGCGGCGGGAGCGGGGTCCGGCGTTGTGGCCGGTTCGGCGAGCGAATTCATCGGGCGTTTCCGGGCAGGATCAGGTTCGAAGTATCGCGCGGATCGATCGTCGTCACGCGTCCGGCTTTCGACAGCACGCGCTGCACGCGATCGCGATACAACCGCGCCAGCAGGCCCGGATCGCCGTTCTCGCGCAGCGTCGCGTCGAGCTGCCGGATTTCCAGCGTATTGGTCTGCGCGGTCGCGACGCGTTCGGCCGCGCGTGCCTGCGCGTCCTGGACAATCCGGTCCGCGTCCTGCTGCGCGTCCTGCCGCCGCTGTTCGGCGGCCGTGCGTGCTTCGGCGATGGTCCGCTCGGCGAGCTGCAGCGACGTCAGCACCGAGTTGAACGCATCGGCCGCCGCGCCGGGAAACGCGGGCTGCACGTCGACGCGCGCGACTTCGACGCCGAGCCCCACGTGCGCTGCGTCGAGCGCGCGCAGGTGCCGCGCGATCGCGTCGGCGAGATCGCCGCGCAACCGCTCGCGACGCGCGGCCATCTGCCGGTCGGCGGCCAGTTGCTCGGGCCGCGCGACCAGGATTGCGTCGAGATCGCGGGTCGCCGCGACCTCGACGGCCGATGCGGACACGATCCGTTCCAGCGCCGCGTCGAGACGGTCCTGCTGCAGCACATACGCGTACGGATCGCTGACCCGGTAATAGAGGAGCGCGCTCAACGCGACGGCGCCGCCGTCGCCCGTCAGCACGTAGCCGGAGCCGGCGAGCGCGTCGGGCAGTCGCGCGACGCCCGCCGCGGACGGCGCAAGCGCCCGCGGATTGCGGTCGAGCGAGCGGATCCGCTGCTCGAGCACGCGCGCGGCACCCGGCACGAGCAGGACCGACTCGAACGGCCGCGGCCACGCGATCACGAGCCCGGCGTCCTGGGTGCGTACGAGCGCGCCGAAGCGCATCACGACCGCGCGGCTGTCCGCCGGAATCCGCCGGATGTTCGAGCCGGCCCACGCGCACGCGGCGAGCACCGCGAGCGCGGCGACGAACCAGAACGACAGGCGCACGGCCTGGGCGCCGGGCCCGAGCGGCGGTGCGGACGGGCCGCTCATCGTGCGGCCTTGTGCGTCTTGGGCGCCGGCGCGGCCTGTCCCGACGCGTCGGCCGGGCCCTGCACGAGCACGCGGAACGGCGCGGCATCGGTGCGCAGGATCAGGTTCGTATTGGTGCCGACCACTGCGTTCAGCGTGTCGAGCGAACGCAGCATCGTGTACAGATGCGGGCTGCCCGCATAGCTCTTGCCGTAGATATCGGCCGCGTCCTTGCGCGATTGCGCTTCGATGCCGGCCGCTTTCACGTTCGCATCGGCCAGCGTGATGCGGGCGTCGCGCTCGGCGTCCGAACGGATCTGCGCGGCCTCGCGATTGCCGTCCGCGGTACGCTGCGCCGCCACGGTCTCGCGTTCCGCGCTCATCCGGTCGACCGTCGCGGCGAGCGTGACGGCCGGCAGCGTGAGCCGTTCGAGCCCGACCTGGGCGACGCGCACGCCATAGGCCGCATAGAGCTGCGCGTCGATCTGCCGGCGCAGCGTGTCCTCGAATTCGCCGATCTTCACCTGGGCCGGATCGGTGTTCACGAGCGACGCGAGGTCATACCCGGCGGAGGTCGTCTGCAGCGCGGACCCGACCAGCGAGCGGATCTGGCGCGCCGCTTCGTCCGGCTCGTTGCCGACCGCACGCATGAAACGGCCGATGTCGCGCGCATCGGCCGGCACGCGCCACGCGACGTAGGCCTCGACGATGATGCGCAGTCCGTCGCGAGTGCCGACGTCCTGCAAGCCGCTCGATGTGGTGTGCAGGCGCAGGTCGACAGGCGTCACCGCATCGATCGGCGCAGGCAGGCGCCACGCCAGCCCGGGTTCGAGCAGCACGCGCACGGGGCGCCCGAAGCGCGTGATCACCGATGCCTCGCCGGCCCGCACCTGCACGAAGCTCGCGACCGCGAGCGCGACGAGCACGCACAGCAGCGCGACGGCGACGCGCAGGCGGAACGCGCCGGGCGGCTGCGGTGCGCCGCGATGCGCGTGGTGGTCGTGGCCATGGCCGTGGTGCGCATGATCATGCGCGTGCGAATGAAACAGACTCACGATGTCGCCCCGGATGCGGCGTCGCCCGCGTGCGGGGCAGCGGCACGGCCTGCCGCCGTGTTGCGCCGCCCGCGCGGAAATCGCCGCGACATGTCAATGGATGCCGGCCAGATCGCCGGCGGGAGTGTTGCGAAGATCGACGGTCGCCCGCGTGCCGTCGGCCAGCCGGTCGTCGATGATCGTCATGCGCGCGTTGCGCAGGCCGCGTTGCAGCCGATCGAGGTAATACTCGAACGGAAACGCGGGGCCGCCGAGCCGGTACGCGACCAGATCGGCGTCGAAATCGATCCGCTGCACGCGTGCCGACGACAGCGTATCGCCCGCCTGCGCTTCGGCTTGCGCGACCCGGACGAGCGCCTGCTGCTGCGCGTTGCCGAGCAGGCCGGCCGCGAACCCGCGCGCCTGCGCGACGCTGCCCTGCGCGCGGATCTGCGCGGCCTGCACATCGTGAAAGGCGGCCGCCGCGCCGGTCGGCGGGTGCACGCTCTCGATCACGACCGCGATCACGTCGACGCCGCTCTGCAGCCGGTCGAGCTGCTGCTGGATCGCGCGCTTCAGCTGGTCGGCCATCGCGGCCTGATTCGTCTCGAGCAGCGATTCGAGCGTATGCGACGCGAGGTAGTGGACCAGTTCGCGATTGGCGCTCACCCGCACCGTGCTTTCCGGGTCGATCGTGCGATAGAGCGCCGCACGGGCATCGGCATCGGTCGGACCGAGACGGTAGTCGACCCGCACGTCGGCGTTGACGATCTGGAAGTTCTGGCGGTCGCCGTTCGCGCCGGCGATCACCTGGGTGGTGTCCCACGGATGCGGCGCATCCCAGAGGCGGTCGAGGCGTTCGGGCGTGGGGCCGTCGGCGAGCACGGCAGGCGTGCCGGCTCTGTCGTCGTTCGCGCTGCCCGCGATCGCGACCTGGTGCACGGCGCCGTTGTCGACGATGCGCGCGCGCCCGAACGGCCAGGGCAGGCCGACGTGCAGGCCCGGCTGCCAGACCGCGACCGGCGCGCCGAAACGTTCATAGACCGCGCGCTGCTCCGGGTTCAGCACGACGACGGCGGTGAGCAGCCACGCGCAGGCAACGGTGGCGCCGAGCGCGCCGGGCAGCAGCCGCACGAAGCTGCGCCAGCCCCAGCTTTGCCGCAGGTCGATGCCGTAACGATGACGCAGCTCGGCGCCCAGCGACGCGAACGGCGACGGGCGCCGGCTCAACAGGCCGGCGATCGCGCTGGTCGGCACGACGGCGCCACGCGGCACCGCAAACCACGACAGCACGCCGCGCAGGGCCAGTTCGGCGGCCACGGCTGCGTTGAGCAGCGCGGCGGCATGCACGAGCCCGTCTGCCGAGCGGTGCCGGAACGCGAACCACGCGGCGGCCAGCGCGCCCGCGAGCGCGGTGACGAGCGCCACGCGCAGCATCCGCATGAGCGACGCGGAAACCGTCGAGCCGCTTGCGGCCGCCGCATGATGGCGTTCGGCGACGAGCGTGAGAAAGGCGAGGACGATGCTGGCCGCGCCGGCCGCGAGCGTGGGTTCGGACGCCGCCATCGCGCGAATCAGCGTGGCGGGCGACGGCGGCAGCCACGCGAGCGCGGCAAGCACGACGGAGAGCACGCCGCCAGCGGTGACGGCCCACGGCCGCCAGTCGATCGCGGCGGCGATCGCCGGCCACGGGTGGCCGTCGTGCTCCGGTTCCTGCTTGCGGCGGAACGCGCTGCCTAGCCAGTCGGCGAGCAGCGTGGCGGCCGATCCTTGCGGCGGATGCCGGCGTGCGCGGTCGGCGAGCAGCGCACCAATGGCGACGACGAGCACGTTGCACCATGCGCTGGCAAGCGGGGCACACCAGCGCAGATCGACCGGCAGGATGTCAACGGCGCTCAGCGTGCCGAGCGAAGCGACCAGCAGCGCGGCGGCCCATGCGGCCGGCGCGAGCGCGTCGCGGCCGGCCGGACTGTCGGGAATGTCGTCGTTGCCTTCCGCCTGTTGCCCCATCGGGGTTCCTTACGTACGCGTTACAGGGCGCAGGTTCCTGCGCGGAATTCTGCGAGCGGCAATGTAGCGCGGCGGAGGATGAAACTCAAGGCGGCCAACGCGATTGGGACAATGAGCAAAACATTCTTGTCGATCGGCCATTAACGGCATCGCGGGCAACAAGCCTACCCGACACAACGGTCGAACACCACGGCCTCACCGACCGCATGACTCTCTATAGGGGCCGTATCCACTCTGGTTTTCCGGACCGTCTCGAAGCGACGACAAAATGGTCGGGGAGAGACGACAAGCGTCTATTGGCTTAGCGTCGGGTAGCGTCGGGTACGTGCCTGTCCTCGACTATGCCGCGGGCGCAACCGTCGCTCCGATGATCTTGTGCCGTGCGTTTGCCTGGGCGACGAACCCCGATGCCTTCGCTTCGTCGACAAGTGCCCGCAATGCCTCAATGGTGGTGATGCGAAGGCATGAAACATCGAGGGTGAAGAAAGCCAACCGTTGCAATCGGCTCGATGAATAAAAAGGCTGGCCGATGACTTGGCCAGCAAAAATGGTCCTGGCGATCCGAGGGTGATGTGTGCCAGAACCACGGGCACTGAACGGCGTGCGCGTGCAGACAGACGGGCATGTCAAACGATCGGTCCCGAAAATCGGGGCTTTTCCGGCTCGAGCGCTCGAAACAATCTGTGATCGCAGTTTAGGCCAGGCTAACGGATGCGACCAGGTGTGCACTCACGCTCGGAAACTTGAAGGCATCGTCGGGCTTCGGTACTTCCCATGTCGCGATCATCGCGTCAGTCGGAAGATAGTCAGGATCGGCCGACGCGACACCGGCCCACATGCCTTGAGACACCTGTTTGCCATGGAGATAAAAGTGCAGCTCCTGGCCAGCGCGGTCGCAAGTACATCTGATTCTCTCCACCGATTGGCTCAATCCTCTAATCCGTGCGACTTGGTCGCGATCCAGCTCGAACATGGCACTCATCACCCCGTCGCAATCGCCAATGCCAATCATGTTGCTGTCATCAGTGAACGTCCACGTCGGATGCGGCGTGCCTAAGCGCAGCATAAAAAAAGCTGCGGATTCTGAACCAACCATAATGTTTCTCTCGAAAAAATACGTCGCTTTACTAACTGAAACTTAATAAAAACGCTCGCTCATCCAATCCTGTTCTCCTCGCCGTTCCTGGATGCTCGAGTGGAAGTACCCCAGCCTTGCAATGGGCGGGCGCAACATTGAAACTTGAAACGCCCTGCGCCCATAGCTTGCGAAGCACCTACACGCTGGCCTGACGAGTCACGGGTTCTGCGGCGATACTGTCCGAACCGGAAAGTCTCACCGCAACAGCAGCTGCCGCCGTGCTCCCGTAGACGTTGAGGGCGGTTCTCCCCATGTCGAAAAAGGCGTCAACGCCCAAAAGCAGCAGCACCGCATCGGCCGGCAACCCGATCGACGTCAGAACGATGGTGATGGCTACGATCGCCCCGGAGGGCACATTGGCTGCTCCGTCGATGGTGATGATCGTCAAAATCAAAATCGTAATCACCAGCGGCCAAGACCAGACAAGGTGATATGCGTCGGCCAGGTAGCCGACCGCAAGGGCCGTGTAGAGGACTGCGCCGTCGCGATTGAAAATATATGCCAGAGGCAAAATCGTGGACGCCACGCCGTAGGGAACGCCCAATTCAACCAACTTCTTCAGGTGCAATGGGTATGTAATTTCAGACGAACGCGTCGTGAAACCAAGGATCAGTGGTTCCTTCACCTTCCTGAGAACGGCGAGAGGCGACTGGCCGGCGACGCGAATGACGGTGGTGAGTACAACCGCCAGAACCGCCATGCCGAGATATGCCACGCCCAGAAGCTCGATAAGCGAGTGCACGCCGGCAAAGCCCTTAGCCGACAACAGCTGCGCGAGCGCGGCGAAGATCGCGAGCGGCGACCATGCGATCACCCACTGGGTCATCTTGAACAGTCCCGACAGCAGCGCCTCGAAAACGGCAATCGCCGGCTCGGCACGCTCCGGGGCAGCCGCCAATGCTGCGCCGAAAATTACGCCGAAAACGAGCACGGGGAGAGAATTCCCTGCAGAGAGCGCAGCGACGATGTTTGCGGGGATCAAATCAACGAGAAATTTCGTCCAGTCGATGCTGGACGCGAGAGCTGTGGGCATCGATCCAGAGTGAATCACGCTCGCACCGAGACCCGGTCGAAATACAAAGTTGAGCAGCAGGCCGAGCGATGCAGCCAGGCCAGTCATCAAAACGAAGAAGCCGATACTGGACAGTGCGACCTTTCCAAGCCGCTCGCGAAGTCGGCCCGCACGAAAGACACCGACCGTGACCGACAGGAAGATCAACGGCATGACGACCATCTTGATCGCGTGGCCGAACATCGCGCTTAGAAAGCCCAGCTTCGCGGCAAAGCCCGGAGCAAACACGCCGCAAGCGACGCCCAGGACAAGTCCGCCAAGCATTTGCATCGGGAGGGAAGGTCTCTTATTTTTCGTGTTCATACCGCGCCTTTAGCAGTTTTATTCGTGCGGGAGTACCGTCAACGATGTGATTCCACATATGCTGACGCGCAAGCTCGCCGTTGTTCGCTTCGATTGCGTGAAAGATGTGCAGGTGCTCGATCGTGCCGCGCCGAACGGTTTCAGCGTCGCCACGCGGGAGTTCGTTCAGGGCCAAGGTTTGGGCCCGCAATAAACCATACGCCGATGATATTCGCGCGTTTCTTGCGGCGGCAAACAACGCTTGATGAAACACCCAACCGACACGTTGCTCGAGCATAATGTCTGCGACGTCTCGGTCAATCAGCTCCTGCATTTTCTCTGCCGCCTCGCGAAGGCCCGCCGTTACTCCCGACCTGGCTGCAAGAAACGCTGCTGTACTCTCGAGGGCCAGCCGCATTTCAAAAATTTCGCGGAGATCGCTCGTAGTCGGCGATGCGACATAGGTCCCACTCTTTTCGATCACGACGACCAGCCCTTCAGACTCAAGCAAATGCAATGCGCTGCGCACCGGCATTTGGCCGAAGCCAAGTTCGTCCGACAGGCCTCGGTGGGATACTTTCTGCCCAGGCGCAAGGCGGCCGTCAAAGATCCTCGATCGGATCTCGTCGTAGGCAAGCTCTGCATCTGTCGAGACTTTCGACGTCATCTGTGATCGCAGTCAGCGTATGATTAGAAAAGAAGCGGCGGATAGGAAATTACCCTTAATGGTAACGCCCGGCAACTGTTAATTTTGCGAGTGGGTATGCCGAAAGAGAACCGGAAGAAAATCTGCGTTACGAAGAGAGCTGAAAATTATATGACTTCACAAGATGTGCGCTTTACCATCTGTGCCGTCCGTGCGGAAGAAACCTATCCCCTCAGGGCCGCCATCTTGATGGCAGGAGATGAGGAGGGGAGCGCTCTACCCGGAGACCTCGCCCCAACGACAATGCACTTTGCCGTTCGTGATAACGAGAGTATTGTTGCTGTGGCGTCCGTGTGTAAAGAAGGACAATCCGGCGTTTCGAACTCTGAAGCCTGGCGCCTTCGCGGCATGGCCGTCCATCCATCGGTACGAGGTCTAGGATTCGGACGCCTTCTGGTCAATCTGTCCATTCGCTATGTCCGCGAACAGCGTGGAATTCTGCTCTGGTGCACGGCGCGCGAATCAGCATACCCATTCTACGAAATGCTCGGCTTTAATCGCGATCCGATACCGATTTCAATGCATGGTCGCGACGACATGAGATTCTATCTAATGCAGCGCGAGATCGAGTGCTGATTTTAGTCTGCTACTGACGTTCGATCGCAATCGGGGGGCGATAGATGGAAAGGAATCGTGCTGTTCTCCGCCAAGCAAGTTCAAGTCTGAGGGCCAGTCCAAAGTGTACGGAAAAATGCTGACTCTGATGTCGGGGACAAGTAGCGGAAGCAAAAGTCGCTACCTGGAGTTTTTCCGAACCAAAATTTGGAAAAGCGCGATTTCCTAGCCTCAAAGTGACCTTACCCCGATCCAGGTAAGCCTGACTTGCGCTTCGACCACGTGCCGATCTCCAACGTCTCCTTCGGGGAACATTGAGGGACCGTTGTGGGTCGACAGCACGCATTCACTGGCAGGGACAGAGGAGGCGACTGCTCCCCCCTTTGTCGCAGCGAGCGCGGGCTACACCGGTAAAGGGTATGGAAATCCAAGGGTCCCGTGTTGCGCCGCACAATATATTCCGGTATCATTCGCGCCCCCCACAAGCTGCGCATACCGGATTTTGAGCGAGGCGTCCCGGCCTCGACTATCTGTGCGTATCACGATTCCGTCCGCATCCCGGCAGGCAACCCATTCTGGCGTCATGCTCGCGACGATCGTCGGCTCATCTGTCGAGGAGCATGTATTGGCAATTCCTGATCGGAACGATTCCACATCCCCTGAAATCACAGCCACGGCAAAAGCCGGCCGCCGCGCGTCAAAGGGAAAGGCCCAGGCCCTGACGCCGACGGACATCGCGTCACTGGCACGCCAGAATGAGGAGCGCCAGCGCCAGATGCGCGCGTTGATCGCGCTCGGTCGCGAGCGCGGCTATCTCACCCACGCGGACATCAACGATCACCTGCCCGACAACTTTACCCAAACGGCGGCGATGGACACCATCGTCAGCACGTTTAGCGACATGGGCGTGGCCGTGTACGAACAAGCGCCGGACGCCGAAGCGCTCCTGATAACCGACGCTGCGCCGGCCGTAGCATCCGACGATCAGGCGGACGAGGAGGCGGAAGCCGCGTTATCGACCGTCGATTCCGAATTCGGCCGCACCACGGATCCGGTTCGGATGTACATGCGTGAGATGGGGGCCAGCGAACTGCTGACCCGCGCCGGTGAAATCGAGGTCGCGAAACGGATCGAAGATGGTCTGCAGGACATGATTCAAGCGATTGCCGCGTGCCCGTCGATCGTGTCCACGATTCTTGCCGATGTCGACCGCATTTTTGCCGGCGAACTCCGCATCGACGAACTGGTCGATGGCATCAGTGTCGACGCAGATGAAAGCGAAATGATGCCGGAGTCCCAAGAGGAGAATGAGGAACCACTCGCCGCCGCCGATGATTCGGACGAAGACGACGTCGAAACGGACGCCGGGGATTCGGAGAAGGTGAACGCCGCACGCCTCGAAGAACTCACGAACGACAGTCTTATGATTTTCGCGCGCGTGCGTGCACTGTTCGAGCAGTTGCCGGATGTACCTGTCACTGGCGATGCCCGTTCCGCAGCCGCTGCGCAAGTGCGCACGGCGATCCAGCGTGAACTCGCGCCGATCCGCTTTACCGCCAAGACCATCGACCGCCTGTGCGCCATTGTGCATGGGCAAGTGACTGAGGTTCGCGCAATCGAGCGCAGCATCCTGGCGATTGCTGTCGACCGTTGCGGCATGCCGCGCGACGCGTTTGTCGAGTCGTTCCCGGGCCACGAGACCGACCTCGAATGGACGAACCGCACGGCGGCGACTTCGCAGCAGTTTGGCGCGGCGCTCGAGCGACATCAGCCGGCGATTCAGGCGGCGCAGCAGAAACTCGTCGACATCGAGTCCCGGGTGTCGTTGCCGCTCCAGCAGCTCAAGCAGATCAACCGCCAGATGAGTGCCGCGGAACTGAAAATGCGGCAGGCCAAGCGCGAGATGATCGAGGCGAACCTTCGTCTTGTTATTTCAATCGCCAAGAAATACGTGAACCGCGGCATGCAGTTCCTGGATTTGATCCAGGAGGGCAATATCGGCCTGATGAAGGCCGTGGACAAGTTCGAATACCGGCGCGGCTGGAAGTTCTCGACCTACGCGACTTGGTGGGTCCGGCAGGCTGTCACGCGTGCGCTCGCCGATCAGGCTCGGACCATTCGCGTGCCGGTTCACATGATCGAGACGATCAACAAGCTGAACCGGATATCGCGCGAAATCTTGCAACAGACAGGGCAGGAAGCGCATCCCGCGGTGCTGGCAAAGCGCATGGAGATGTCCGAGGAGAAAGTGCTCAGTATCCTCAAGATCGCCAAGCAACCTGTCTCGCTCGAAACCCCGGTGGGTGACGACGCAGATGCAACGCTCGGCGACATGATCGAGGATGTCTCGGCGAGTTCACCGGTTGAGGCGGCGATTCACGCGAACATGCGCGCGGCGATCGACGAGGCACTCAGCGGGTTGTCGCCGCGCGAGGCCAAGGTTCTGCGGATGCGATTCGGGCTCGACACAAACTCCGATCACACGCTTGAAGAGGTCGGCAAGCAGTTCGACGTGACTCGCGAGCGGATCCGTCAGATTGAGAGCAAGGCGATGCGCAAGCTGATGCATCCCAGCCGTGCGGACAAGCTCAGGCCCTTTCTTGAGCGCTGAGGCAAGCCGGGCGTGGTATCCCTTCGACGCCCGGCTCCAGACTTGCAGCGATCACGCGTCGGCCTGATCGTTGTCCTGACCGGGCGTGATCGCTGTGGGGAAAACTTACAGCGGCTTGATGCTGGCAGCCTGCTTCCCCGATTTGTCATACCCGGATTCAGATGTCCACCTTCCAGCTATTTAAAAATGTCCGGTTTTCAGGTTGGTTTTGCTACTTCTGTTTCCTCGCTTTAACCGTTACGCAGTGTCGAAGGTCGGCGCTTGAACGGGCAGGGCGCTCACGTCTGTTTCTCCAGTTTTTGCAGACCGACGGCCAGGTTTTTCTGGTGGCTTTGCGGTTTGCCGGCGTTGCGCCAGATCCACGATCACATGCTCGACGTCGGCCTGCGTGA
>NZ_MDEQ02000070.1 GCF_001883705.2 Burkholderia catarinensis | reverse complement strand
GCCGAGCCAGGATGGTGTAGCCAGGTGGCGGAATCGATGAAGGTCGTATAACCCGCCTCGCTTGATCCATAGGCTTCGGTGATGATGGGCCCAAGCCACTCGATCATGGCGCGCTTGAGTGGCGCGGGACATGGCGAGCCCGTGGACGCAACCTGGTGCAGCGAAGATAAATCGTACTTCTTGCGTATTGCGGGATCTACCGCGAGCAGCCGCTGGTACATGGTGGGTACGAGATACGCATGGGTGGCACGATGCTGCGCGAGTAGCTCGAGCGAACGCAACGCGTCGAAACGCGGCTCGAGTATCAGCGTAGCCCCAAGCTGGCAGAAGTGCGCGAGATAGGCCATCGCCGCGCTGTGATAGATCGGCGCAGAGAGATAGGCAGTGAGATTGGTACCCGTGCCGTAGACGATGTCCACCACGCGTTGCAGGTGCTCTTGTCTGTCCGCCTGCTCGTCGGCCGGCCAGGGAATACGGCGCACGCCCTTGGGTTTGCCCGTGGTGCCGGAGGTATAGGTAATGGTGCCGTGCGGCGTGCCGACTCGGGGAGGCATGGGCGGCAGGCCGACGCCGAAGCCAGCCCAGTCGCGCGCATGCGCGTCAACCGGAGTGACCTCGTCGCGCGCCACCGTGACTACCTCGATGTCCTCGGGAATCCCGTCGCGGATCTGATCGAGCAGATCGGCATCGACAAACAGCGCGCGGGCTCCGCTGTCGGTGAGGATGTAGTTGGCCTCGAGGGACTTGAAGTGCCAGTTGATCGATGCGAGATAGAGGCCCGCCTCCCGACAGGCCAGGATAAGGGCGACGTATTGCGGGCTGTTTCGCATCATGGCAGCCACCGTGTCCCCTTCGCTGCATTGCAGGCTATTCAATCCTGCGAGAATGCGCGCGATTTCACTGCTCATCCACTCTGTCGAATACTGTCGACCGTTAAACCATAACGTCGGAATCGTGACGTCTCCTGATGCACAATTAATTCATTGTTGCACGGGAACGGCGAACCCTATAAACTAATCAGCGAATAGTTCTGAGTCTAGCAGGTAGAGATGATGGGGGCAAGCTGACCATGGCCTCCTTGGGGTACCTTCGGGATTTAAAGCACGATAGCCGCAATGCGCCATCTGGAGTTGACCCTGTCATTCCCGACACAGCGTCACACTAAGGTTGCTGAATCCATCGGACGCCGGAACTCGTAAGGCGAGCGGTATTTCAGCGCGCTATGGGGATGCTTCTCGTTGTCATCTCGAACGCGATGGCCAGGTTGTGTGCCGCAGTCGCTGCGCCCGGCTTCGGCATGAAGGCAACGTAATCGCGTTTCATGGTCTTCACGAAGCTCTCGGCCATGCCATTACTTTGCGCGCGTTGCGTAACGGCACGCACTGAGAGCTGCGACGACACGTGTATCCCGGTGTTGTCGTTTTTTTGTGTCTCGTTATAGACGACTGGTCTAATATAATCAACAAGCATGGCAACGGGCCGGTTTTCCGTCCCGGCATATCCCGGCGAACAATGCGTGGTGCTCGGCCCCGTCCGTTGTCGCGGGACCAGCCGGATACGCGGTTGCCCGCCGCCGTCACGCCGCGAGGCGTTCAGAAAATACGAAATCCATCCTCATGACATTTGACTCAATTCACATGCCGTACCTCACGCGGCGCGTCCTGCTTGCGGCCGCGCTGGCCACGCTGCCGTTCGGCGCAGCCATTGCGCAGCCGGCGACGAGCGATGTAGCGGTTGCGGCCGCGTCGCCGCACGTGACCGAGCGTCAGGCGGCCGATCGCAGCGTCGGCGCACTTGAACAGGTGTTCTCGTTTACCGGCGCGATGCCGACGGGCGTCGCGGTTGACCCGCACTCGCGGCGGATCTTCGTCAACTTCCCGCGCTGGGGCGACGACGTGCCGTACACGGTCGGCGAAATCGTCGGCGACAAGGTGGTCGCGTACCCGGATGCGCAGACGAATCGCGCGGCGACGGATTCGCCCGCGGGGCATTTCATTAG
>NZ_MDEQ02000069.1 GCF_001883705.2 Burkholderia catarinensis | reverse complement strand
TTGACGTCCTTATATGAACACCTCCCCGTTGGCAAGGTCGGGTTCTAGCGTGCGAGACATGGAGGTTGCGTTTGCAGTCTTATATTCGGCCTTGGGTTGCAGGTCCGAGGGCCTGCGGGCCTTGATGGAATCTGCTGGGAGCGTCCCCATCTCCCACACCGAGCTGTGAGCTGCATGGACGTCATCGGGTTTGGGCTCCCACGGAACGATCTCGTTTGCCATCACACGTTTCACCTTACCTGCGCAACGCTAGAGGGTTGGAGGATTCAAGTGCTCGAATCAACACGCCGTCGCCTACGCGAGCGGGCGCGTGCTGACGTGTTTAGGGTCATAGGCTTGACCGTGCGCCAGCAGTGCCCACGCGACACGCGCCATTTTGTTGGCGAGCGCGACGATTGCAACATTGACTGGGCGTCGGCTCAGAAGTGCGTCCACCCACGCGGGGCGCTGCTTGGAGCGGGTAACGACGATGCGGGCGCCGTGAATCAGCAATTTGCGCAGATATGGATCGCCGCGCTTGGTAATACCGCCCAGACGGACTTTGCCACCGGTGCCGGTTTGGGCGGGCACGAGCCCGAGGCTAGCCGCGAACGCTCGCCCAGAGCGGAACGTGTTCGGCGAACCCATGACGGCGACAGTGGCAGTGGCCGTCAGTGGGCCGATGCCGTTAATGGCCGCCAGCATTTGTGCGGCGGGATTGGCCTTCATCCAAAGAAGGTTTTCGCGCTCAGTTTCGGTGATGTCGACTTCCAATTGGCGAAGATGCGCGAGTTGGTGCTGCAGAGCACGCCAGATGAGCGGAGGCACCGCTTGTTCGATCTCGGGCATGCGAACGCTAAGTTCGTTCATGAAGGCTTTGCGGCCATAGCGGAATCCCAGCCCGTATTCGGCAAGCAACCCGCGGATTTGATTGACCAGTCGGGTGCGGGTGTCGACCAGTGCGGAGCGGATGCGGTGCAGACTGAGGATGGCCTGCTGGGCTTCGGTTTTGATGGCAACGGTGCGCATGCCGGGCTGCTGGGCGGTGGTCCAGATCGCGCGAGCATCTGCCGCGTCGGTTTTGTTCGTCTGCACAAATGGGCGCACGTATTTGGGGTGCAGAAGAACCGCCTGATGGCCCAGGCTGATAATCTTGCGTGCCCACCAGTGCGCACCGCCGCATGCCTCCAGCACAACGCGTCCGGGTTCTCGCTGACTCAGAAAGCGGATGAGCTGATCGCGGCTGAAGCGCCGGTTGAAGATCTCGCCGGATTGCGGGTTCACCCAGTAAAGCTGGAAGACGGACTTTGCAATATCCAGCCCGTAAGTCGTAGCATTCATTTGGGCTCTCCTTACCTAAGTGATCGGTGGAACTTTCACTTTGGCACGTCGATGCCGTGGGTCAAGCGAGAGCCCCTCGTCACTGCGCCGTCGGCGCTGGACTCTTCCCGAAGAGAGGGGAGGTGTTCATTCCATCTCCTCCGCCTAAAGGCGGAGGATTCCCACACCTGGCGATGCACGTCCGCATCGGAGAATGTTCAGCGCAGCGTTGGTATCTCGATCATGCTCGACACCACAGTCACTGCAGGCCCATTCCCTTATTCGCAGTCCCGCGATACCTTTCGGCCGCGTCGTGCTGTCTTTCGATCCGCACGACGAACAGGACTGGGTCGAACCGCTTTCGTCGACTTCCTCGAACGTGGCTCCGTGCGCGATCGCTTTGTAGCGGAGCTTGTTTCGGAAGGACGACCAGGACGCGTCGTAGACGCTCTTCGCCATCCTGGTTCTGGCAAGTTTGACGGCCGATACGTTGCCAACCGCGATGTAATCGAAACGCCGCACCAGATCGAGCGCGAGCTTGTGCTGGAAATCGGCACGGGCATTCGCCACCTTGGCGTGCAGCTTCGCGATATGCCGCTTGTGCTTTCGCGCCCGTTGCGCTTTCGCCAGCTTTTCCGCCGCGCGTCGACCGAACTGGTCATTGGGCAGCTTCTCGCCGGTCGAAAGTGTGGCGAAGTCTTTCAGGCCGAGATCGATGCCGACGCCGGAACGGACCGGGCGGGCCTGCACATCGGGCATCTCGATCACGATGTTGAGAAACCAGTTGCCGCGTGCATCCTGCGCAAAGTTGGTCCCGTCCTTGATCTTGCCTTCGGGAAGCGCCCGGCTGTTGAACACGCGAAACGTGTTGCCGGCGAAACGGAACGCGTCACCCTCGCGCTTCAGGTCACGGCCCTTCAGCGGCACCCAGCCCAGCGATTTCCTGCCGCGATAGCGCAGGCAGGGCCGACGGTGCTGACTGCGCGACTTCGCATATTGCTCGCACGTCGCGTTGATCGTGCCGGAGTGGATGCCGAGCGCCTTGCTGCTCCCCGTCGTCAGCACGTTCAGATCGAA
>NZ_MDEQ02000068.1 GCF_001883705.2 Burkholderia catarinensis | reverse complement strand
CGTTGTGGACGGAGAGTTCGGGCGCGCTCATGCGGCACCTCCGCGGCGCACGGCCAGCC
The DNA here is from genome assembly GCF_001883705.2 of Burkholderia catarinensis. Lineage (GTDB taxonomy): Bacteria > Pseudomonadota > Gammaproteobacteria > Burkholderiales > Burkholderiaceae > Burkholderia > Burkholderia catarinensis. The sequence goes on along the minus strand of NZ_MDEQ02000068.1, from coordinate 2,503 downwards.
GGATCGCCGCGCGAATGCGCGTGTAGGTGCCGCAGCGGCAGATGTTGCCGGACATCGCATCGTCGATGTCGGCGTCGCTCGGATGGGGATTCGTCTTCAGCAGCGACGCGGCCTGCATGATCTGCCCGGACTGGCAGTAGCCGCATTGCGCGACGTTCAGTTCCTGCCAGACTTGCTGCAGCGGATGGGTCAGGTCCGTCGACAGCCCCTCGATCGTCGTCACGCGCTTGCCGGTAGCGGCCGCGACGGGCGTGATGCACGACCGGATCGCGACGCCGTCGAGATGCACGGTGCACGCGCCGCACAACGCCATGCCGCAGCCGAACTTGGTGCCGGTGTGGCCGAGGACATCGCGCAGATACCAGAGCAACGGCATGTCGGGATTGCCGTCGAAATGCTGTTCGTTACCGTTGACGGTCAGCGTGATCATCGTTCACCTCGTGGTTAAGGCCCCCGCGTCGCACCGCAGGTGCCCTAGAACGCGACGCCCATCGAATTCCTGATGCGCCTGCTCAAGCAGGTTACCCGGAAGATCCATCTGCTTGTCGATGAGCATCCGGTCCATCGGTCCGTTGTTATCAAGCGGTTCGTTGCCGGACACCCGGATCGCCTGCGCCTGATCCGCCTGCCAGGCTACTGTCCCGAGTTGAACCCGGATGAGTTGCCGAATCAGGACGTGAAAACCAACGCACTCGGCAAAAGCCGCCCGACCAACAAAGCGGCAATGATCCTGAATGTCTGGAGCCACCAGCATAGTTGGCAGAAGGAACCTCACGTGATTCGTAATCGGTTCAACGAGAAACATGTCCGTTACGCCGTTTGAATATTGCGCACTATTTGATGAACTAATCGGCAACTGAGTTGGCCGCGCGATGGCGCGTCATGCACATGCCATCGGCAATTCAAATCTCAATCCCCGGCAACCTTGACGACAACCTTGCCGAAGTTCCGTCCTTCGAGCAGACCGATGAATGCCAGTGGCGCTTGTTCGAGACCGTCGACGATATCCTCGCGCAGGGTGACCTTGCCGGCTGTCACCCATTCGCCCATCTCTCGCAGGAATGGCAGATAGTCCGTTACGTAGTGGTCGCTGATGATGAAGCCCTGCATCCGGACGCGCTTCGCGAGCAGCGTGCCGGTCAGTAGCGGCAGGCGATCCGGGCCCGACGGCAGTTCGCTGTCATTGTAGTGCGCGATCAGGCCGCAGACCGGCACGCGCGCGGCGACGTTGAGCAGCGGCAGGACAGCCTCGAACACCGCGCCGCCAACGTTTTCGAAATACACATCGATCCCGTCGGGACATGCGTTGGCAAGCTGCCGTGTAAAGTCTGGAGCGCGACGGTCAAGACAGACGTCGAAGCCAAGCTTGTCAGTGACATAACGACACTTGTCCGGGCCGCCGGCGATACCGATCACACGACAGCCTTTCAGCTTCGCGATCTGCCCGACAACGGAACCGACGGCACCGCTCGCCGACGCAACGACAACGGTCTCGCCAGCCTTCGGCTCGCCAATTTTCAGCAGCCCGTGGTACGCGGTGAACCCCGGCATGCCGAGCGCGCTCAATGCATGCGACGGATGGTCAACACTCTGGCCGAGCGGTATCAGATCGTCAACGTTCGACACCGCATAGTCCTGCCAGCCACTCCGGCCGAGCACGAGGTCGCCTGCGGCGAACGCCGGATGCTTCGACGCGACGACGCGGCTGACGGTCCCGCCCACCATCACGTCGCCAAGCGAGACAGGCGGCGCATATGACGGCGCATCGCTCATCCGGCCACGCATGTACGGATCGAGCGAAAGGTATAGCGTGCGGAGCAGCACTTCCCCGTCGCGAGGTGCCGGCACATCCGAGGTTTCGAGACGGAGGTCATTGCAAGTCGGTGCGCCGACCGGGCGGGCGGCAAGCACGATTCTGCGATTGATTGACTCGTTTTGCGGCATGAATGTCCCTCTGCGAATCGGAACTTTCCGGTTGGATTACAGCGCCCCTTCCAGCACGCGCCGGCTCACATCGAGCGTGACGTCCCTCTGCTCGCCGAGCTGCGTCATCCCGTGTTCATCCAACTGCGCGACAAGCTGGTCGATCGCATCCGCACCCACCCCGTAATCGGCAAGGCGCGTTTTCACGTCGAGGCTCTCGAAGAATGCACGGGTGCGAGCGATCGCCTCGTCGATGCGCGCATCGTCCGAGCCAGAGGTGATATTCCACACACGCGTCGCGTACTGGAGAAGCTTCGCCCGCTTGCTGTCGCGCCGCACCTGCAGCATGGAGGGCAATACGACCGCGAGCGTGCGCGCATGATCGATGTCGTAGCGGGCCGTCAACTCGTGGCCGACCATGTGCGTTGCCCAGTCCTGCGGTACGCCGGCGCCGATCAAGCCATTCAACGCGAGCGTCGCGACCCACATCAGATTCGCGCGCACCGCATAGTCGTGAGGCTCGGCAAGCGCCTTCGGGCCGATCTCGATCAGCGTCTGCAGCAAACCTTCCGCAAAGCGG
>NZ_MDEQ02000067.1 GCF_001883705.2 Burkholderia catarinensis | reverse complement strand
TGTCGGTCTATTAGCGTCGCCCCTGCGCGGGGCAGCGGTCACTTTTCTTTGTCTTGCCAAAGAAAAGTAACCAAAAGAAAGGCGCTCGGATAACACATGACTTCCCGGTGCCATGGCTCCCGAAGTGGACCGCGCCTAAGTGTCCGCGCCAGTCAGGCGGGCGGAGTGGTTCGAGCAATGGATCTGACACCACTCACCACCCAACGGAGCGGTATACCGCCCGCTGGCTCCATCCTCGCTACGCTCGGCTGCAAGGTACTTCAGGTCGCGAGATGAGTTTGTAGTGCCTTGCTCAGAGGCGAGCGACAAATATGAGCGATGATGGCGTACCCCCGATGCCCAAGAGTAGGGACCGCGGTTAGCCGGCAAGACCTATGTACGGTACGACGTACGGCTTGCTATAGAGCAGTGCGGCAAGCAACGTTACAACGAAAAGCCCTCCTCCCCAACGACGTCCCGACCACCGTTTATACGCCACGGCGTTTAATACTGCACATGCGACGGCGGGCCATAGCAGCATGGCGAGCATGCCTGCCAGAAAGCTCACGTGAGAGGTGCAGTGTTCCATGTCGTTGCAGCCTGTCGCGTGCGATTTCGCTTCGGGCCAATGGATGTGATTGAGAATGTAGACGGTCGCCCAGGTGACGAACAAGCCCCATACGAACCCTAGTGCAGCGAGCGCCATACGTTTCATTTCACTTCCCAGAATAGGATCTCTTTGGAATTGGCAAGGTCGGAGAACCAGTTGGATGCCGACCGCGCCAGTGAGAATTCGGGTAACGTTGTTGTGCTGCCTGTGAATGTCGCTTGATTAGAACCCGGCCTTGCGCCAGGTTTCTTTTTCTATCCTTTCGACTTTCTAAGTGGCTATCTGACAAGCCATCGGTCGACGAGCCATAGGTAGGGGGCGACGTGAAGCAATAAATAGATCAGCATGACGAACAAGGTGGCAGCTGCGAACTTGATGCTCCATCTGCGCGGCGACCAACGCTTATAAGCAAAGGCGTTGAGCGTGGCAAAAACAACCGACGGCCATAAGGTCGTAATGAGCAAGGTTGCGATGTAAACTGCGTGAGGCGCGCAGTGTTCCATGTCGCTACAGCCGGCCGACCGCGATTGCAGGGCGTCAGGCCAAGGAATATGGCTGAATACATAGAGGCACGCCGCTGCAACAAGCAAGCCCCACACGAGGCCTAGAATAGCGAACGCTATACGTCTCAATTCACCTCCCAGAATAGGATTTCTTTAGATTTCGCTAGGTCCGAAATCACATTCCCGTTCCCCCCGCGAAGCCGCGACAATAAGTCTGGGAACGTTCGCTGACCAAGGCGAAATCGCCAGAGCGACGCAAAGGATGGTGTCAGTGTGTCTTTGTTCCACAGGTCGATGTGACCGCCGCTCAGTGCATCGGCTGAGTCGCCATCCTGGCGCCAGTAACCGAAAAAATAGATGATACCGGTTCGACCTTTTATCTTGTCTTGCCAATCCGGCCCGGTGATGTTCTCGGGCCTCCCCATGCCGAGAAAGGGGCGAAGCTTCAGCCATTCAGCCAGTTCGTAAGCGCGGGTTGCAGTCGCCTTTTCATCGAGAATCAGACGACCCAGCGTTTTCTTGCCCGGCATCGGCTTCAACACATTTTGGGAAAACGACTTCATGCTGCTTCCGACCTTGTGAAACGTGACGCTCATGCGGATAGCACACTGGTTTTCATACTCGCCGGCAGGGTCGGCGTAGGGGTCTTTGGTCGGATATGCGTTCCAAAGTTCTTGAAAGGACAGCGCCTGGAGTTGCACTGATTTTTTCGACTTTTCCGTTTTGTTCGTTACGACCTTCGTGGGCGGGTTAGGCATTGTTGACCTCGCGATGTTGTTTTGCAATGGCTTCGTCTCCCCAATAAACGATGTACTCCCCGGATGCATCGCCGGTATGGATGCGAGGCAGGATGCTGCTCGCATCAAGCGCGCCGGAATGGGCACGGCCGTCTGCCGTCTCGATGTAGTATGGATAGCCTGCCGGTCCGGCAACAAGGTCGCTGCTTACCGTAGTCTCGACTTGCTCGTCAAACGCGCCTTTTTTGATTGATGTGACGCCGCCTGTTGTCGTGCGGCTCGAAACGACTTCTCCGAGACCCTTTAGCCCATCACTGCACCATGCTTCACCTGCAAGTGATGCCATGATGCGTGGCGGCATCGAGCAACCGCACAGCACAATGTCTTGGTCTAGTGCGACTTCTCCCTGAAACTTGAGCCGATACGGACCGCCTGCTTTTGCGATGATGCCGGTGCTCTTGCACGTAGTGCAGAACGCGCTGCCGCCAATCAGAGCTGCTTGATGGCCGTGTACAAGGAACGGCGGCCCGCTGTATGGTTGAATCGTTCCACCACTAGAAAGGCTGTCACCGACAACTGCAATTCTTCTATTCATTGTTTGGCCCCCTCGGAAATTCACAATCGTAGTCGCTCGACGCAAGGGGACGTCTCAATATTGCGAGATGCGTGAGATGGCGCGATCGCGTTGGGTATGCTGCCTGCCGATTAGTGCTCATTCGATCCCTTGGTGATCAGTGAGGATGGCGGACTGCATGTGCATAGGGGCCGTGGCATTGTGTGCTGTGGTCTGGGATTGATCGACCGACTACGCTGCTCAAGGGGTGCGTCCCTGTCGGCCGAGCGTAGCGAGGATGGAGCCAGCGGGCGGTATACCGCTCCGTTGGGTGGTGAGTGGTGTCAGATCCATTGCTCGAACCACTCCGCCCGCCTGACTGGCGCGGACACTTAGGCGCGGTCCACTTCGGGAGCCATGGCACCGGGAAGTCATGTGTTATCCGAGCGCCTTTCTTTTGGTTACTTTTCTTTGGCAAGACAAAGAAAAGTGACCGCTGCCCCGCGCAGGGGCGACGCTAATAGACCGACA
>NZ_MDEQ02000066.1 GCF_001883705.2 Burkholderia catarinensis | reverse complement strand
GAGACAGACTCGTTATAGGGTCAAGCGAACAAGTGCATGTGGTGGATGCCTTGGCGATCACAGGCGATGAAGGACGCGGTAGCCTGCGAAAAGCTACGGGGAGCTGGCAAACGAGCTTTGATCCGTAGATGTCCGAATGGGGAAACCCACTCCTTTTGGAGTATCCATGGCTGAATACATAGGCCATGTGAAGCGAACGCGGTGAACTGAAACATCTAAGTAACCGCAGGAAAAGAAATCAACCGAGATTCCCAAAGTAGTGGCGAGCGAAATGGGATGAGCCTTGTACTCTTTATTTGTATTGTTAGCCGAACGCTCTGGAAAGTGCGGCCATAGCGGGTGATAGCCCCGTAGGCGAAAACAGTATGAAAGAACTAAGTGTACGACAAGTAGGGCGGGACACGTGAAATCCTGTCTGAAGATGGGGGGACCATCCTCCAAGGCTAAATACTCGTGATCGACCGATAGTGAACCAGTACCGTGAGGGAAAGGTGAAAAGAACCCCGGGAGGGGAGTGAAATAGATCCTGAAACCGCATGCATACAAACAGTCGGAGCCTCGTAAGGGGTGACGGCGTACCTTTTGTATAATGGGTCAGCGACTTACGTTCAGTAGCAAGCTTAACCGTATAGGGCAGGCGTAGCGAAAGCGAGTCCGAATAGGGCGTTCAGTTGCTGGGCGTAGACCCGAAACCAAGTGATCTATCCATGGCCAGGATGAAGGTGCGGTAACACGTACTGGAGGTCCGAACCCACTAACGTTGAAAAGTTAGGGGATGAGCTGTGGATAGGGGTGAAAGGCTAAACAAACTTGGAAATAGCTGGTTCTCTCCGAAAACTATTTAGGTAGTGCCTCGTGTCTCACCTTCGGGGGTAGAGCACTGTCATGGTTGGGGGGTCTATTGCAGATTACCCCGCCATAGCAAACTCCGAATACCGAAGAGTGCAATCACGGGAGACAGACATCGGGTGCTAACGTCCGGTGTCAAGAGGGAAACAACCCAGACCGCCAGCTAAGGTCCCCAAATATAGCTAAGTGGGAAACGAAGTGGGAAGGCTAAAACAGTCAGGAGGTTGGCTTAGAAGCAGCCACCCTTTAAAGAAAGCGTAATAGCTCACTGATCGAGTCGTCCTGCGCGGAAGATGTAACGGGGCTAAGCTATATACCGAAGCTGCGGATGCGTGCTTTGCACGCATGGTAGGAGAGCGTTCTGTAAGCCTGCGAAGGTGTCTCGGAAGGGATGCTGGAGGTATCAGAAGTGCGAATGCTGACATGAGTAGCGATAAAGGGGGTGAAAGGCCCCCTCGCCGTAAGCCCAAGGTTTCCTACGCAACGTTCATCGGCGTAGGGTGAGTCGGCCCCTAAGGCGAGGCAGAAATGCGTAGCTGATGGGAAGCAGGTCAATATTCCTGCACCATTGTTAAATGCGATGGGGGGACGGATCGCGGAAGGTTGTCCGGGTGTTGGAAGTCCCGGTCGCTGCATTGGAGAAGGCACTTAGGCAAATCCGGGTGCGCAATTCAAGGGTGTGGCGCGAGCTTCTTAGGAAGCGAAGCAATTGGAAGTGGTTCCAAGAAAAGCCTCTAAGCTTCAGTTTAACAATGACCGTACCGCAAACCGACACAGGTGGGCGAGATGAGTATTCTAAGGCGCTTGAGAGAACTCGGGAGAAGGAACTCGGCAAATTGGTACCGTAACTTCGGGATAAGGTACGCCCTTGTAGCTTGACTGGCTCGCGCCAGGAGGGTGAAGGGGTTGCAATAAACTGGTGGCTGCGACTGTTTAATAAAAACACAGCACTCTGCAAACACGAAAGTGGACGTATAGGGTGTGACGCCTGCCCGGTGCCGGAAGATTAAATGATGGGGTGCAAGCTCTTGATTGAAGTCCCGGTAAACGGCGGCCGTAACTATAACGGTCCTAAGGTAGCGAAATTCCTTGTCGGGTAAGTTCCGACCTGCACGAATGGCGTAACGATGGCCACACTGTCTCCTCCCGAGACTCAGCGAAGTTGAAGTGTTTGTGATGATGCAATCTACCCGCGGCTAGACGGAAAGACCCCATGAACCTTTACTGTAGCTTTGCATTGGACTTTGAACCGATCTGTGTAGGATAGGTGGGAGGCTATGAAACCGGAACGCTAGTTTCGGTGGAGCCGTCCTTGAAATACCACCCTGGTTTGTTTGAGGTTCTAACCTTGGCCCGTGATCCGGGTCGGGGACAGTGCATGGTAGGCAGTTTGACTGGGGCGGTCTCCTCCCAAAGCGTAACGGAGGAGTACGAAGGTACGCTAGGTACGGTCGGAAATCGTGCTGATAGTGCAATGGCATAAGCGTGCTTAACTGCGAGACCGACAAGTCGAGCAGGTGCGAAAGCAGGTCATAGTGATCCGGTGGTTCTGTATGGAAGGGCCATCGCTCAACGGATAAAAGGTACTCTGGGGATAACAGGCTGATACCGCCCAAGAGTTCATATCGACGGCGGTGTTTGGCACCTCGATGTCGGCTCATCTCATCCTGGGGCTGTAGCCGGTCCCAAGGGTATGGCTGTTCGCCATTTAAAGAGGTACGTGAGCTGGGTTTAAAACGTCGTGAGACAGTTTGGTCCCTATCTGCCGTGGGCGTTGGATATTTGAAGGGGGCTGCTCCTAGTACGAGAGGACCGGAGTGGACGAACCTCTGGTGTACCGGTTGTCACGCCAGTGGCATCGCCGGGTAGCTATGTTCGGAAGAGATAACCGCTGAAAGCATCTAAGCGGGAAACTCGCCTTAAGATGAGATATCCCTGGGGACTAGATCCCCTTGAAGGGTCGTTCGAGACCAGGACGTTGATAGGTCAGGTGTGTAAGCGCAGTAATGCGTTCAGCTAACTGATACTAATTGCCCGTAAGGCTTGATCCTATAACAAGTCTGCCTTGT
>NZ_MDEQ02000065.1 GCF_001883705.2 Burkholderia catarinensis | reverse complement strand
TAAGGCTTGATCCTATAACAAGTCTGCCTTGTCGATCGGCGCCGTGCGAAAGCACTGGCCGCGATCCAGGCGACAGGTTGGATTCTCGTGTGTGATACACACAACTCAAAAATTACTGCTTCTTCCAAGATTGGTTGTGCTGCGAAGCAGCGCAACACCCCTCTTTGCCTGATGACCATAGCGAGTCGGTCCCACCCCTTCCCATCCCGAACAGGACCGTGAAACGACTCTACGCCGATGATAGTGCGGGTTCCCGTGTGAAAGTAGGTAATCGTCAGGCTCCCTAAGCCAAGAACCCCCGCCCGAAAGGCGGGGGTTTTTGCATTGGAGCGACGGAAATGTGCACGGGGGATCGATAGTTTGGCTCGGAGCTGGGCTGCCGATTCAGGCCGGGATCGTCTCCAGGAGTGGCGCATAGCGCACTCAGGCCGCCCGGGCAGGCCTGTACCGGCAACTCTGGCGCTACCGAGGCCGGCATCCTCCCCCATCCACTGTTCGCGGCGACAGGGATCAGGTCGAATCTCCCGGTGTGCTCCTTTACGTACCGCTCCGCAGCGACAGGGATCAGGTCGATAGCCAGACCGATCAGCCCCGGCAACTTCTCCGTTGCAACTTTCCACGCGAATTTGTTCGTCACGGGTGCAGCTTTGCGAGGTATCGTCCTGCCTCTCGATGATCGGCTATCGCGTCCGGTTCGTCGGCGTATTGAACACATCCTCTACGAAAATCGCGACCGCCATTCCGCGGTCATGGAGCATGCCCGCGACCACCGGCACCACATGCGCCGTCAGCGTGAGCCGAGCGTTGCGTATCGTATGCCGCGACTTGCGGCGCGTTCTTGTCGCGCGCTCTGAACGATCGATTCCAATTGAAGCGGCGCGACTGAATTGCGTCGTGGATCGCATCGTGTCGTTATCAAGCGCTATTCTGAGCTCAATTCGCCGTATCTTTACTTAAGTTAATTCGAGGCGAGGGCGTGTAATCCTCGCAAAGAAAGACCTGTCCGTAGTGCCAACCGCATGTGTGCGAACTTGCCGGCCGGATGTCGTCAGAAATCCGCGCTGTTCCTTTTGACGGGCACGGGCTGGCCGTCTCGCGACACGTAGATATTTTTCGGTGAACGAATAGGCGGTACCGCCAAAGCAGTCTCGCCCTTCGCCCATTTGCGCGACGTGCGTGCTGCCTGCGCCGATGCCGGTCGATCGTACCGTGCGCGCGATGCTCGGATCGCCGAGCGTGGAGCGCTCGGCCGGCGAAAACTGGTGCGTCGTGTTCCGGCCTTGATCTCGAGTCAGCACGAGCATCGCCGGGCAGCGAGGCGCCGGCGTGGACGACCTAGTGTCGCATGTCAGCTTTCCGGCGCCTTCGGGCGTATGAGACGTGGAGAACGCGCCGACGTCGAACCTCGCGCAGATATCCGTGCTCGGATGAACGAGGCGGACATCGTATGGGCACGCTGGATGTCGCGTATACGTCGCCGATTCGCCGCAATAAGCCGACCGGATGCTGGCGTTGGTTGGCCTGAGCGACGGTGCGACGTAATGGACGCCGCACTGCGGAACATTCACCGAGATAGCGCCGCCAGAGGTTACTGGGCATCCCGGGCGTGGTCGCATGTCATCGCCAGGCATTGGCTGCAACACGTCGAAGCAGGCGGCTGTCGGACCGATCTTGCGGCGCGTCATCGTCGGCGCCTGCGGCGACGATGTGCGCGGCCGCATCGTTGAGCAGCCACGCATACGCAATGGCCTCCTGACTCGTGGGATGCGCCGCGATCGAACCGACACGCATTGCGCCAAGACACCCGGCGTCGAGCGTCGGCCTCAACCTGTCATGCGCGTTGAGCGCCGCGGCCGCCTTCGGGCGTCCCGGGTGCTGCTGTCAGCCAGGGCCCGCTGACGGATCTTCGCGATGGAGCTCGAGCGACGCCAGGTGTCCGCCGGTCCGCCGGTCCGTCGGCTTGGGCGGTCAAAGCCATGAAGGCCATTATCAAGAGCAAGCAGGGCATGAGGATTCGCCCCGAACGCGGGCAGGTGACCAAGGATGGCATCGCGATTGCCGCAGAGGTCGGCAAAGACGGGGAAGACGGCTACGATCCCTCGCCGGAAATTCGGGCAATGTCCGATGCAGTTGCCGGAAAGCGCGCGAAAATCCTGTCGCGTATATCGCCCGCAGGTCGCTCCGGCGGTGCCTGTCATGGCGTGCCCTGCTTCCCGCCAGCGCCGACTTACGGGGTCGATGAAGCTGCCCGGCACGAAATTTGCGGAAATTTTGCGTCTACCCGCTTGGCATTGTGCGCAAGAGGTCGTAAGATGGCGGTCTTTCGTTTTCAGCGTAGATGCAGATCAACGCTGAAGGCGGAGTCTGACGAAGATGTGGCGCTGATCGGTAATATCGCGTGCTTGCCTTAGCCGGGCGAGGGCGGGAGATCGGCGAGTGAAGCAAGGATTGGGAAGAGAGTGAAAATAATCTTCCGGATGTGCTTGACAGGAGTGCGATGCACCCCCATAATCGTCAGTTCTCTACGGAGGGGTGCCCGAGTGGCTAAAGGGGGCAGACTGTAAATCTGTTGGCTTACGCCTACGTTGGTTCGAATCCAACCTCCTCCACCAGAACATCAGCTTGAAGAGCGGCAGGGAATCGTTGGTAGCCCGTGCGGGTGTAGCTCAATGGTAGAGCAGAAGCCTTCCAAGCTTACGACGAGGGTTCGATTCCCTTCACCCGCTCCAGTCCGTGAAGTTGAAGCGTAAAAGCGCCCATGTGGCTCAGTGGTAGAGCACTCCCTTGGTAAGGGAGAGGTCGGCAGTTCGATCCTGCCCATGGGCACCAGCAGTACAAGTCGGTGTCTGTTTGCGCGCGGCGCAACCTGTGAAATTCCTTTTGGGAGTCGAAAATGGCCAAGGGTAAATTCGAGCGGACGAAGCCGCACGTGAACGTTGGTACGATTGGTCACGTTGACCACGGCAAGACGACGCTGACGGCAGCGATCACGACGGTTCTGACGAAGAAGTTTGGTGGCGAAGCGAAGGCGTACGACCAGATCGACGCGGCACCGGAAGAAAAGGCGCGCGGCATCACGATCAACACGGCACACGTCGAGTACGAAA
>NZ_MDEQ02000064.1 GCF_001883705.2 Burkholderia catarinensis | reverse complement strand
GGCGTTAATCCGCCCAGCGATTTCTTCGGTCGTTCCTCGTTGTATTCCCGACGCCAAGTCTCGATCACGACCCTGGCATGTGACAGGCTAGTGAACCAGTTCTCGTTCAGGCATTCATCCCGGAAGCGCCCGTTAAATGATTCAATGTAGGCATTCTGGTTCGGTTTGCCCGGCTCGATCAGGAACAGCTTCACGCCTCGCCCATGTGCCCAGCTCAGCATTGCTCGACCACAGAATTCCTTGCCGTTACCGGTGCGAATCGCCTGCGGCAAACCACGATGCAACCCCACACGATCCAGAATGCGCGTCAGCCCATGTCCGCTGATCGCTCGCTCCGGCACGATAGCCACGGCCTCATGCGTGCCATCATCGACCACGGTGAGGTTCTTGATCACTCGGTCTTCCGCGGTTCGGTCGAACACGAAATCCATGGACCAGACCTGGTTGGCCGCCGACGGTCGTCCCAGCGGCTGGCGATCCGATACCGGCACCTTCTTGCGTTTGCGCCGGCGTACCTGCAGTTTCTCTTCCGCATACAGCCGCTCGACCCGCTTGTGATTCACCCTCTGGCCTGACTGCCGCAGCTTCAGATAAATCATTCCCGAACCGTAGCGGCGATGTCGTTGAGCCAGTGCCACGATCTCCGCTCGCAACGTCAGATTGCGATCCGGCGCTGGCTGATAACGATAGGCGCTGGCGCTCATGCCGATTACCCGCAACGCCCGGCGTTCGCTCAGGCCTTGCTGCGTCATATGGCGCACCACGTCTCGGCGTGACGGTGCGCTCACCACTTTTCTCGCAACGCCTCGCGAGTGACCTCGTTTTCCAGCAGCGATTCGGCCAGCAGTTTCTTCAGCCGGGCATTCTCAGCCTCCAACTCCTTCAGGCGCTTCGCGTCGGGCACGCTCATGCCGCCGAACTTGCTGCGCCAAAGGTAGTAGCTGGCTTCGGAAAAACCGTGCCGGCGGCACAGCTCCTTGATCGGGATGCCGGCCTCCGCCTCCCGCAGAAAGCCGATGATTTGCTCTTCGGTGAATCGCTTCTTCATGTCCAATCTCCTGACTACGTGATTGGACTCCAAATCGCCGCGCTACTCAAATCGGGGGAGACGTCGCACCAGCGCATGCGCCTGGGTCACGTCGTTCACGTTCGCAGCCGTCCCCACAACCGTGTGCACCAGGCCGCTATCGGCATCCACGCCGATGTGCGCCTTCATGCCAAAGTGCCACTGGTTACCTTTCTTCGTCTGATGCATTTCCGGATCGCGCTTGCCTTCCTGGTTCTTCGTCGAACTCGGCGCGGCAATCAGCGTTGCATCCACTACCGTGCCTTCCTTGAGCAGCACCCCCTGTTGCGCCAGCACGCTGTTGACTGTCGCCAGAATCTGCGCGGCCAGTTCATGCCGCTCCAGCAAGTGGCGAAAGCGCAGGATCGTCGATTCGTCAGGCAGTCGGTCCGCACCCACGCCAACTCCGCAAACTGTTGAAAAAGCGGCATGTCGTACAGCGCTTCTTCCATCCCCGGATCGGACAGGTTGAACCACTGCTGAAGGAAATGGATGCGCAGCATCGTTTCCACCGCGAACGGCGGGCGTCCGGTCTTCGCGCTCGGCGCATGCGGTGCGATCAGCGCCACAAGGTGCGCCCACGACACCACTCGATTCATCTCTTCGAGAAATTCCCGCTTGCGCGTACGCTTCGTCGAGACCTCGAATCCCGTTCCAACAAGGCTGATCTGTTTCATGCCGCTACTGTCTCACATGCCGCCGTCATGCGAAGGTTTTGCAGACCTTCCCTAGGAACCCGATTCTCTCGGATTCCTAGGGAACCGCCGCCTTCAACCTTCAACTACGCCTGGGGCACCGCCTCGTCGCGAGACTGCATTCTCGTCTCGCTCCCGCGCGCGTTTCTCCGCCTTCTGCGAACTGAAACCAAGCGCACAGAGTATGCGCCAGACCTGCGTTCGGCCGAAGCGGACCTCGTACAGGCATTCAATGAGAACGCCAACTCGCTTGGGCGTCCAAAGCTCGGTGCCAAATCCATGCACGGTCGGACTCTGCAGCAACGCCCGACGTAATCTATCGAGCTGCTTTGCATTAAGCTGTCCGGGCCGCCCTACGTGCATCTGGCGCAAAGCGTCGATTCCACCTTCATCGAGCCGCGCCTTCCATGTGTATACGGTCTGTCGAGCGACCCCAACCGCAAGTGCAACCTCCGCTGGACCTTTGCCTGCCAACAGCATCCGCCCCGCGCGAACACGCCTTCGAGTTGCTTCGTCCATCGCCATGCGTTATCTCCACGAGCCTTATGAGAGCGGTCAGTCGGTCTACAACTGGGCCCACACGTGGCGCGAACAGGGTGTGATCGGATTGCTGCTCAAGATCGGTCACAAAGGCGGCCGCCCCCGCGCGCGTTGAGCGATGAGATGATCGCTACGGTTGTGCGCACGGCCTCGGTCGAGCCACTCACCGGCGAGCAAATCGTCCAACGCCTCGAGGCTGAATTCGGCCCGCCGCCGTTCGGGCATCTCGAGACGCTGAGTGTGGCGCTCAAGCGGAGAGGGCTTTGCGTTCAGGCGCAACCGTCTGTCGCTCAAAAAAAGCGCGGCCCCTAGGCATTGGCCGTGAAACAGGCCACGCTCGACAAGCTGCGGCTTGCCGAGCGCGAGGGGTGCAGTTCGCCTGCTCTACTCGACGAGGCGGGCTTTTGCGGATCCCCCAGTTCAGCGCAGTTGGTCACCACGAGGTCTGCCTCACGAGATTGAGCCGAACTCGCACTGCCGGCGTAGTGTTCTCGGCGCCCTGGACTACGGCGCGATCACGCTGATCCACGCAAAAGGCCCAACCGTCGTCCGCTTTATTGACGATGTGCTCGCGCTGGACGATGGCCGTCCGACCGTGATCGTGCTCGATAACGCGAGCATCTCTCTTGGCATCGACGAAGCGACGCAAGACCGGTGGCGAGTCGTTCATAAAGCGGTCCTGTTCTATCTACCCGCCTACAACCCCGAGCCCAACAAGATCGAAATCGTGTGGTGGCAACTGAAATTTCGATGGCGACGCTTCGTCACTTGGACCAAGGAAACCATTGACGCCGAGTCGGCCGAACGACTGGCCGGGTACGGCACCTCAACTTGCTGTACGTGGAAACGAGGAGTGTCATGATGATCTCGTACGGCGAATCGGACACCTTGGGCCGTCGAGATCCGCCGTCACCAGCGACGACGTCGTGATTTCGTCGAACATCATCCCGTACGGGTTGATCAGAAAATGGTGCTCCTGGCCCGGCACAGCGCACTGTATCCGCGTCGCTCAACCCGCCCGCGGCTTCGCGAGCTGATCGGCGACCGGCAGGCTGCGGATGCGCGTGCCGGTCGCCGCGAAGATCGCGTTGGTCAGCGCCGGCGCGACGGGCGGCAGACCCGGCTCGCCGACGCCGCCGAGCGGCGTCGCAAAATCGTCCGGCGCGACGAGATGCACGCGGATTTCGCGCGGCGCCTCGTTCATTCTAAGCACCTGGAAACCGTTGAAGTTGCCCTGTTCCGGATGGCCGTCCTTGAACGTGATCTCGCCGTGCAGCGCGATGCCGAGCCCCATCACCACCGCGCCCTCGAGTTGCGAGCGCACGCGCTCCGGATTGACCTGCGGCCCGCAGTCGATCGCGATGTCGACGCGCGGCACCGAGATCCTGCCGTCCGCGTCGACCTGCACCTCGCACACCGCCGCCGTGTACGACACGAAGCTGCGATGCGCGGCGATCCCGAGCCCGTGCCCCTTCGACAGCTTGCGCCCCCAGCCGGCTTCGCGCGCGACCGTCTCGATCACGCGTCGCAGCCGCCCGGTGTCGATCGGATACAGCGCGGGATCCTCGCCGTAGTT
>NZ_MDEQ02000063.1 GCF_001883705.2 Burkholderia catarinensis | reverse complement strand
ACCGAACCAGAATGCCTACATTGAATCATTTAACGGGCGCTTCCGGGATGAATGCCTGAACGAGAACTGGTTCACTAGCCTGTCACATGCCAGGGTCGTGATCGAGACTTGGCGTCGGGAATACAACGAGGAACGACCGAAGAAATCGCTGGGCGGATTAACGCCCGCATCCTACGCCCGGAAACTGGCCGAGAAAGAGCTACATTTACCCCCCGGACTCTAAAGCCCGGTGCTACTGAAGACGGGGGGACGTCGAAAGGTCAGCACGTCTCCACTCTGCATTGCAGTGGATGACTCCGGCGGAATTCGCCCGCCAGTGCACCGATCGGGCCGATTCGGCCCGCCCCGAAGAGCCGGAATTTTCCAGCTAAGACTGGGACGGAAATTGGGCTAGCCTCACGAACGCCCAGTTTCCAATTCAGATCGTTATCGTTTCAGGGAGATCGACGATACGTCGTTCTCCCGAAAACCCCGATGTATCAGGGTCTGCAGCGTTTTGTGGGGCCGACCATTTGGCTACAAGGGCCCATCGGCAAGTAATCGTGTAGCGCCCGCCTTCCAGCGGGCGCTACCACGGAACAGCTATTTAGGCGCGCCCGGGCTACCGGGCAGGAAACCATTCTCGAGACGATAGGTCGCCGTATTGGTGAGCGTAGCACGCGCATTCGGCGTATCCGCGGCGATTGCGCACTTATCCTGCCCCGTGTTCAGGCGAATTGCCTGCTCGGCCGTCCGATATTCCACCCCTTTGAGATAGAAACTCGGAAGGACAGTCGTGTATCGCGCGTAAGGGACGCATGCTCGCTGCGCGGGATCCTTAGGGCCTGCATTAAATGGAAAGTATTCGTCGAACAGGTAAGCCGACCGATGGAGCCCCCCCCCATGATGCTGGGATCGCAATCTTACCCGTCGACGTCTTGATGCCCGTTCCCTTATCCGTAATCGAACCCTCGACGGTCGCATCGCCGCCGTCGGGGCCTGGCGCACTATAAACAATCTCAAGTTGATAAGTGATCCCGGGCTGCCACGCGTAGGGGAGGGAACAGGAGGTTCCAGCCCCCCCATCTGCGCCCCCCTTGCAGTTCGAGGCAAGCGACGTCGTATCGGCGCCAAACGCGCTAAAGATGACGAGATTCGATCCTTCGGTACGGGGCTGGATGCCGGTATAGATGGCATGGCCGCCATGTTCCGACGTCAACTGGTTTGCCCAATAGAAGCTACGATTAACCGTGTCCGGAACCACTTCGGGCGTGATATCCCAAGTCATCCGGTCATAGCCCCCAGCAGGCGTAATCAATGCGGAAGCAGATATATTAGGGTCGGCCAGCACGATCGACGAAGCTGAAATAGTCAGAGCAACCGAAATAAATTTGATTAAATTTTTCATACCAGCCCTCTCAGTTAAAATATATAAACACGCTGCATGACATCCCGGTCCGACATATCCCATCAAGCCAAGTTTTAACGCTGATCAGTGTTACTCATACTAATGTCAATTTTTCAAACAAAAAAATCAAACAACCGGACAAGTCAAAAAATATTCGGTGGCCCATGTCAACATTATACGGGTCAAGCTTCGCATCGAAACCCCACCACTTCAACAGTCAGGCGAAATTAAAATTCATAGAATGTCCGTAAAAAACACCTCCGCAAATAATCCAGAAAATAATCACTCACGTACAGACGTGCGCCCTCTTAACTGGCAAATCGTGCTTCCCTTTTGTCACGACGACCTGCACGGTATTGCCACCTCCGGCCATACATTCTGGCAACGTGAAAAACATACTGTAACGGCATTTCGCTTATCGCCACGCAATGTCGAACATCGTGGGGGTTTGTTTGCTGCCAAGCAATCCAATAAGCGCACCAATCGGTAGCGCCGGCGACTACATCACACAGAGATCCAGGCGGGCGAATATGGGTCTTCATTCGTTAGTTCAATTGCTGAATAGTCAGAGCCTGGCGACTATTGCTATAGAACAGTATAGGATTTACGAAAACAATAAAAGTGCGGATCATCACTTTTTCATGTAAATTATGGAATTTTACGGATTCCATTTTTATTTTGAGGCAAAGCGATAGGTAAGCTGATCTGCTGTAGGAATCCTGGACACAGATGAGTGTCTGACGCCCACGTGCGTGTTCGAACGAATGCCCAGCGGTACTACAGCCCGAGTCTGGTCACAAACCTGATTTCCTCGGGCACGAAGCTCATCAACGTCCGGTCGCACCAAGCCACGCGGGTTTCCCACTGGTCTAGCGGCAACACCACGCGACGCTGCGCTTCGACCTGTATAAAGAACTCAGGCGCCGACGGATTGAATCGCTCCGGATTTGTCGGAGACCGCCGAGTTTCGCGCTACGCCGCGCGAGCGGCCAGCGCGAGATTCCGATCGCAGGCGTCCTCCGCTTCGGCCGGCGGCACGTACCCGAGTGGACCGAGCAACCGACGGTGGTTGTACCAATGCACCCATTCAAGCGTCGCGAGTTCGACGTCCTGCAGCGTACGCCATGACCGCCGATGCACGACTTCGGCTTTGCACACGTCGTTGATCGTCTCGGCCAGCGCATTATCGTACGAGTCGCCGACGCCGCCGGCAGACGGTTGCTCAGTGTCCGGCTGGTCGCTCCCGCGGCGAGCAGGCTATCCGTCGCATGTACCAGTCCGCGCGCGGTTCGGCGTCGACCTGCCCATTCCCGGGCACCGTGGTGTTGAGCAGGACGAACTGCCAGCATTGGCGACCGGCGTCGTCGGTCAGCGTGACCGGTTGATTGACGGTCACGCGCTGCGGCTCGTCGTGATCGAGCAGAGAGACGAAGCCGTCGTTGATCCTGCCGACGATCCGCTCGTCAAGCAACTGGCTGCGCTGGCCGCCCCGCCGGCCGTCAGCCGCAGCCACGCATCGGTGTCCTGCGCATTGCGAAAGATCACGATTCGCATCGGTCCGGCTGGATGTACGACGGCTTGCGCCCCAACGTACTGGGCGCCCAGGCGCCGCGGAAGCTGCGCTGGCCTGGGCGAGATGCGCACGCGCTGGTCACCAGCTTGAACTGCAGCACGGCCCTCGTATTCAACTGAAAGCGCGGCACGAGCACCTCTTTTCCCGTGTCTGCACCGCGCGGCGGGGAGAGGCCGTCGATCTGCAGGGGTTCCGCAAAAGCGGGGATCGCAAGTGCCAGAAGCGCGGCAACAACGGTGCCGTGCAAATCGAAAGCAGCCATTCACGACTCTCCGTTATTTGGTACTGACTTGTTTCAGATGCGCGAGCATGGCCGCCGGCACGGCTTCTTCCATTTGGATCTGGCTGGTCTTGATCAGCGGCGGGCGATAGTCGCCAATTCCGTAACTCTGCGTGATCCCGACCAGATTGTAGTTCTTGCCGGTGACCAGCGCGAGATGGTCCCAATCGTTGAAATCGTGCAAGGACGCGTAGACGGTCCGGCCGAAGGCATCCGACTGTCCGCTTGTTGATTTCCACCGAATCTTGACCCACCGTTTTCATCTAAATCTGACCCACCCCGAGACAGCGTAGTACATCTATTCCGGTGTGGATAACTCCTCAATGCCTGCTGCTTTTGCTGCTCTCTTTCTCGTTGCCTTTGCCTTGGCAGAACTGGACTTGAAGCGCCTGGATTCATTGCCCGGTTCGACGATGCGGCAGTGATGGGTGACCCGGTCCAGCAGCGCTGTCGTCATCTTTGCATCCCCGAATACGCTCGCCCACTCACCGAAGCTGAGGTTGGTCGTGATTGCGACGCTTGTGTGTTCGTAGAGCGGCGCACGCGGCGCCGATGCCAGCCGCACCGCCGGTGATCAGGACTCTTTCTTTAGCCATGTTTTGAAGTACGGACAAAATAGAGGAATGGCAAGCGGTGGGTCAAACGGTGGCGACCGGTGTAACGGGAGAGCCCATTGCTCCCGGGAGCCGAAGCGGCGGCGCCGTGAGCATGAACCGCGAGCGCTTGTGCTCGCGCAGACGCGCGGCTCTGCCGCTTGAGCAATGGGGCGAGCGCGTGGCTTGGCGCGACCGGCGGCTCATGCAACTCGCCCGCCTTCGCAAGACCACCGCCCGCGGCGACCCATAAGCGCCCCAAGCGTGCGAGATGAGACCAAGCGAGACCCGACAACTATTACGATGTGGAAGGAGACCCACCCATGCAGAAAGTCACCGCTTTCTTTACCGAGCTAATGCGCCGGTATTTGCCCGATCCGTTCGTCTTCGCGATCGGCCTCACGCTGTTTACGATGGCCCTTGCCGTGATCGTGCA
>NZ_MDEQ02000062.1 GCF_001883705.2 Burkholderia catarinensis | reverse complement strand
CGTTGCAAGTGGTCACTGGGTGTACTGCGCATATGGCTGCGACTACATCAATGCGTACAACTCCGCAGGAGTAAACTTTGAACGAAATGCCCTGGATCAAATCGTATCCCCCCGGCGTGCGGTGGGACACCGACATTGAGCCAATGACGGTCCACCAAATGCTTGATGATGCGGCCGCGAAATGGGGTGATCGACCCGCGCTACAGTTTATGGACAAGCGCCTTACCTACTCGGAGCTACAGTCGCATGTGAACCGTGTGGCGAAAGGGTTGCAGTCGATCGGTGTCAGACCGGGAGTGCATGTTGGCCTTTATCTGCCGAACACCGCGCATTACGTGATTGCTTTGTTCGCGATCTTGAAAGCAGGGGGGACCATAGTCAACTATTCGCCTCTCGACGTGCCGAGCGTGCTCAAACACAAGATCGAAGATAGCGAGACAGACTTCCTGTTGACACTCGATCTTGCTGCGCTCTACCCGAACATGGCAGCACTGCTTGATACGACGCGCCTCAAGAAGTTGATCGTTGGCAATGTTGCGGAATTGTCCGGCATGCCCGCCGCTGTCCATTCTCAGCTGCGGGATGCGGGTCAACTCGCTGAGGTGGCTGACAACGAGCGTCACGTGAAGTTTGCTCAATTGCTCGACAATGACGGTGTGTATATGCCGCATTCGATCGATGACCCTGCCGATGCAATTGCAGTAATGCAATATACCGGAGGGACGACAGGGCTGCCGAAAGGAGCGATGCTCACGCACGCGAACGTGACGGCCGCATGCGCACAGTTCTCGGCGCAATTGGGTGGTCTCAAGCCGATTCTCGATGAAGGCCAGGAGCGTATTCTCGCTGTACTGCCGCCGTTTCACATCTATGCGCTCACGGTCAATATGCTGTTCGCGGTGCGGGCTGGCGCGGAGCTCATTCAGCACATGCGCTTCGACGCGAAAGCTGTGCTCAACGAAATCGAAAAGCAGAAGGTGACCTATTTCTGCGGCGTGCCGACGATGTTCAATGCGTTAATCAACGACCCCGACATCGGCGTGTTCGATCTGAGATCGTTGAAGCATTGCGGCTGCGGCGGTGCACCTCTTCCAGTTGAGGTTGGGCGGCGTTTCGAGGAGGCGACGGGCGTTCGAATTTCCGAAGGCTGGGGGATGACGGAAACATCGCCGTCTGGAACGTTTACGCCGTCGCGTGGTAAGCGGAAGCCTGGCTCATGCGGGATCCCCGGTCCACGAATCGAGATCAAAATGCTCGACGTCGAGAATCCGAATCGTTACATGTCTCTGGGTGAAATGGGCGAACTCTGCATCAAGGGACCGAATGTAATGAAGGGGTACTGGAAGCGCACCGAAGCGACTGCTGAGGTGATGACGTTCGATGGCTTCCTGCGTACTGGCGATGTTGCGTATATGGATGAAGATGGCTATGTGTTCATCGTCGACCGTACCAAAGACATGCTGCTATGCAGCGGCTATAACGTCTATCCACGCGTGCTCGAGGAGGCGATCTACCAACACCCGGCGGTGAAGGAAGTCGCAGTGATCGGGGTTCCGGATGAGTACAGGGGGCAGTCGCCGAAGGCGTTCGTCGTTCTGAAACCGGACTTTGAAATGATAACGCTTGAATCGATGCAGGCGTTCCTGAAAGACAGGCTCGGCAAGCACGAGATGATTCAGGCACTTGAGCTGCGCGACGAATTGCCGAAGACGCCAGTCGGAAAGCTATCGAGGAAGACGCTGCAGGACGAGGAAGCGAGGGCTTCTGCCTCGCGGTCCTGAACATCAACATTACGAGGGGATATTGAGTGTCGATCTCCGGTGATTATTTGGATTCGTTCATCGCTATGTCCGACAAGCCGCAACCGCGTGCGCGCGACGCCTATCCCCACTTCCTGCCGATCACGACCCGCTGGATGGACAACGACGTCTATGGACACGTGAATAACGTCGTCTACTACAGCTATTTCGACACGGTCGTGAACGAATACCTGATCCGCGCGGGCGTGCTCGACGTCGAGCACGGGCAGACGATCGGCCTCGTGGTCGAAACGCAGTGCAACTATTTCGTGCCGTTGGTGTTTCCGCAGTCGGTCGACGCGGGGCTGCGGGTCGTGAAGCTCGGCAAGTCGAGCGTGAGCTACGAGGTCGGGCTGTTCGCGCAGGGCGACGCGTCGCCCGCTGCACAGGGGCACTTCGTCCATGTGTACGTCGATCGCGGTACGCGCCGGCCGGTGCCGCTGCCCGACGCGTTGCGGGCCGCGCTTGATTCTCTTGCGACCAGGCATTCAAGTGGATTTCTTTGACGGCGTCAGCGTACACCTCAATGACATCGA
Source organism: Burkholderia catarinensis (assembly GCF_001883705.2). Lineage (GTDB taxonomy): Bacteria > Pseudomonadota > Gammaproteobacteria > Burkholderiales > Burkholderiaceae > Burkholderia > Burkholderia catarinensis. The sequence continues at coordinate 4,040 of NZ_MDEQ02000062.1, read as the reverse complement.
CCGTGGCACGATACCATCCTCCTTGGAAGCATGCAGCGACGAGGTGCACGCCTACGGCTCGTCACCTTCCCGACACGGACCAGCCCGTGATGCGGCTGGCCAGGCGAGAGATCTCCCGGTTCCCGCACAAGGAGCGTCCATGCGTGCCAGGGTCTCCGACCACGCCGGGTCGTCGAGGCGCTCGCGCTTGCGCACCCCTCCATGTTGCCTTCCGCGTTCTGAACCGCGTCGGCACCCGGAATAACACAACTATCGCGGCTCAACGGCTGGCCCGCACGTGCCCCTACCGACGCGTCGCCGACCACCTCACGGCAGCCTGCGCACGGCTCGGGGCTGATGTGGTTCGCTATTCCTTCATCGCAGTGGGCTTCCACCACCTGCTCCTTGCCGGTCTCCCGGCGCACTCAGAACATGTGACGGATCCCCGTCTCCACGCCGACAGTCGTTCCGCGCACGCCATGAAGCGCGCCATCAACGGCCAAGCCGGTGTCCATGCTTCCATGGTTGTTTACCATCCCGACCTGCAGGTACAGTAGCGTGCTTTTCGACAGGCCGTAGTCAGCGCTGGCGGAGACGGCTAACGAGTGATTTGCGGAATCGTTGCCATCACGCGTGACCCAAACACCCGCATCCAAGCTCAGGAATGATGTGGCGGCATAGGTGACGCCACCCGCGTACACGTGGTTGTCGAATGATCCCGCAACCTTGTACAGCGTGTACGACACCTTCGCGGTCAGCTTGTTCAGCGTGTAGCTCGCGCCGACCATGCGGCCCTCGAACTCGACTGTGCTCGGCACCGGAAGCGTTGAAGCGCTCCCGCCGGCATTGCCGCTGTAGTAGCCTGCGGCGATGGCGATCGGGCCGGTGTGGTATGTCACGCTCGCCGAGTGCTGCAAGCCGGCACGGAAACTCCCGGCAGATCCGCCTGGCGCGAACATCGCGGCGGCCTGCAGGCCGGCGATTTCCGGCGAGGTATATGAAACGGCATTGGGGTTGAATAGGCCGGTCGCCACCACGTTGTCGAGATAGTTGACGAGCCCACTGCCGAATTGGGACCCAGTACGCGGATCGACCGGGTATCCAGCCAGAAAGAATGGTGAGTACTGCAGGCCCGCCTTCACAGTACCGAATCTTCCATCGAGTCCTACCCATGACTGACGGCCGAACAGGGTACCGTTCGAACCTCCGAATTCGCCGTTGCCGGGCGTGAAGCCGCTTTCGAGCGTGAAAATCGCGTGCAGGCCATCGCCGAGATCTTCGCGACCACTCAGGCCGAAGCGCGATGCTGAAATGCCGCCGTTCGAGAACGAGAACTGATGACCGGCATTGGCACCTGTAGCGGCGTCGAGTGTCTTGCTCGTGTAGCGCAGCGAGGCATCGATGACCCCGTACAACGTCACTGAACTTTGCGCATGCGCAGTCGGTACGCCGCCGAGCGTGCACAGGCAGACGATGCTGGTGGGAGCGAGTTTGGAAAGTCGAAAGATGGACATTTTGTCTCCTGTATAGATAGATTTTTTTGGTTATCGCTGCATCAGCCTCGGGGCCGAGGCACGTGCCGACCGTCGCGTACGTCAGTCAGCGCCGTGGTCGGTTTGTCATGACTCACCGCAAGCGGGTCGGCATGCGCCCTTCCTGATGCGAACGAAATGTCCGCGGGAATCCACGGCCGAAGGCGTGGCAGTGTTGCGCAGCGCCTTCTTTGATCTCTTGCCAACGGACGATTTCGAGATGGCATCGCAGATTTCTTGCGCTCGCCCTCGAGCTGCAACGCAGGCTTCTCTGGCCATCGGGTCGCGGGGGCGCCGAGCTGTTGCTGAACTGGTGCGGCGTAGATTGCGCTGTCCCTGCGGATGCATTGTGGGTAGAAATTGATGCAGCAATGGTGGTGCTCCTGATACTCGCGCGTAAGGACCGGGGCATTCAACACGTGGTGTGGCGTACCGATTGCTTTACGTCGACGAAAAGTTAGGCTGGTTCGAGACTCGGGTTCGCTTGTGCCGAAAATGCATGTCAACTAGGAATTTTCCCCACGGTATCGATTCGATCGAGCCGAAGAGTACGCATATTCACGAGGTGAATCGAACGGCATTCAAAATCTTGATTTGCCACGTCGTCAGCGCATGCGTACGCTGAAAAACGGTTCGGATGTGAACGCTCGTTCGATTCTGTTCTTGGGAGTGGCTAGATTATTCGGATGCCTTAGTAATTGATAGTTAATTTAGATATCTAAGTATTTATCCCAATGATCTCGGATTGGGAATCGACAGACTTGGAGAGCTGGATCTTGAATCGAACGAACGGCATCGGCAAAGGCCGTTCCGAGTGGAAGCGATGCGGTCGCGGGCGGCGGCGCGACGGGCGCGGAAAGCTCGATGCTGAAGATCCGCGGCACGCAGATCCGCCAGGAGATCGCGTCGCTGATGCGGCGCGCGATGGGGCCGTACGCGCAGCCGTTCGTCGACGAAGCGCTCGATGCGGACTACGACGGCGAACCGGTCGGCCCGGACGAAGCCGCGAGCGCCGCGCAGCAGTACTTCAACAACCGGAAGCTGTCGATCTTCGGCGGCTCGAACGAGATCCAGAAGAACATCATCGCGAAGATGATGCTCAGGCTGTAACGAGGGACGCGACGATGAATTTCCAGCACACAGAAGACCGCCGGATGCTGGCGGACACGTTGAACCGCTTCATCGCCGAACAGTACGTATTCCCGGTGCGCGATGTGGCGGCGCTTTGCCGAACTCGGCACGGTCGGCGCGCTGTTTCCCGAAACCGACGGCGGCTTCGGCGGCGCGGGCTTCGACATCGCGGTGGTGTTCGAATGCCTCGGGCGCGGGCTCGTCGTCGAGCCGTTCCTCGCCGCGCTGATCGACGGCAGCGCGAGCGCCGCGTTCGCGCACGACGAGCCGAGCTCGCACTACGAACTGACTACGGCAACGCGCATCCGTCGATCGTGCCGTACGGCGTGTTCGACGCGGCCGACGGCCCGCTCGTGATCACGGTCGGCAACAACACGCAGTTCGCGCGCTTTTGCGACGCGATCGAGCGGCCCGACCTCGCGGCCGACGCGCGCTACAAGACCAACCTCGGCCGCTCGGAAAACCGCGCGGACCTGCTGCCCGAGATTCGCGGCGAACTCGCGCGCCGGTCGCGCGCGACGCTGCTCGCGGCGCTCGCCGAGGCGGGCATTCCATGCGGTGAAGTGCTCGGGCTGCACGAAGCGCTGACGTCGGAGCGCGCGACCCGCGCGGGGCTCGTCACGCGGCAGCCGCATCCGGTCGCGGGCGCCGTCGACGTGCTCGCGCCGCCGTATCGGTTCGACGGCGCGCGGCTGCCGGTGCGCGGTGCGCCGCCGGTGCTGGGCGCGGATACGGATGCGGTGCTCGGCGGCTGGCTCGGGATGTCGGCCGACGAGGTTGCGCGGCTGCGTGCGGATCGCATCGTGTAACGCGTTTTTTTTCCGCCGCGGCGCGGGCGGAGCAGTCGACGCGCCGGCCATCCACAAGACAACCCTCGCGAAACGACGAGGTGACTTGCCCTGCGGGGACTGGAGTAAGCGCTAAAGCGCCAACTCCGGTCGACCGCGAAGCATGGGACCCGAGTAAGCGCTGAAGCGCCAACTCTGGTCGACAGGAGACACCATGGAGCTTTCCGTCATCGAATCGGTCACGGCATGCCGTGACTACCAGCAACTCGTGCGCGCGCGGCGCCGCTTCAGCTTCACGCTGACGGCGCTGATGATCGCCACTTATTACGGCTTCATCCTGCTCGTCGCGCTTGCACCGCACGTGCTCGCGGCGCCGCTGTACCGCGGCGCGACGACGACGGTCGGGATCGCCGCGGGCGTCGCGATCATTCTGGTCGCGATCGGCCTGACCGCGTGCTACGTGCTGCGCGCGAACCGCGCGTTCGACCGCCGTGTCGACGTGATCCTCGGACGTTCTTGATGGAGGCCGATATGCGACCCTCATTGATCGCGCCCGGCGCGCTGGCCATTCCCTTCGTTCTCGTTTCCTCCGCCGCGCATGCGGTATCGG
>NZ_MDEQ02000061.1 GCF_001883705.2 Burkholderia catarinensis | reverse complement strand
AGTACGCGTTGCCCGACTTTACGTACATCAACCGCCCCGATGCGCGCGTCGCCATGGAACGCGAGGGCCTCATTACGCTGGGAGACGTCGGGTACATCGACGAAGACGGTTTTCTCCACATCTGCGACCGCAAGGCGGACATGGTTATTTCGGGCGGCGTCAACATCTACCCGGCCGAAATCGAATCGGTACTTCTGACGATGCCGGGTATCGAGGACTGCGCCGTATTCGGCATTCCCGACATGGAATTTGGGGAAAGTCTGGCCGCAGCCGTCCAGCGCGCGGGCGGGCCATGCGATCGAAGCAGCGGCGGTTCAGGCATTCCTGCGCGAGCGCATTGCCAACTACAAGGTACCAAGCCTCATCGAAATCCACGCATCCCTGCCGCGAGAGGACAGCGGCAAGATATTCAAACGGCGGCTGCGTGAGCCGCACTGGCAAGGCCAGAGCCGCGCTATCTGAGACCATCGGACTAGTGTCCGTCCGCCGCCCCCTGCAAAGCAGCAAGACAAAACCGGACGACGAAATCGGCAAGTTTCTGCGCCGTAGCATGCCAGGTGGCCGAAATCCTTATCCGCCGTCCGTCCAGCGTCAACACCGCGAGTCCGTGCGTGGCCGACCAGACTGCAAACGCTAGCTCCTCTTCGCGCAGCGCCACCGCATTGGTACCGGTCAGATAAGGCGCAATGGCACTGCGCAGCATCTGGAATGAAGCCAGGCCCGCTTCCACGAGTTCGGGATACTGCTCCCGGTTCTGGATTTCCGGACCGAACATGAGATGAAAACGCGCGGGATGGGCCTGGGCAAACTCGACATAGGCCAGCATGACGGCACGCAGCCGCGCGGATGCATCGTCGGCCCCGATCTTCTCGAGGTGCCCGCGACGGAAAGCCACAAGATCACGAAACGCTTGCGCGGCGATGGCCGCCAGCAACCCGTTACGGTCCTTGAAATGATGGGTGGGTGCGCCCGGCGACACACCCGCGAGTTTCGCGGCCGCCCGCATGCTCATGCCCGCGATGCCTTCATTATCGAGCAGCCAGCTTCCCCACGAGATCAGCGAAGCGCGCAGATCGCCGTGATGCCACTGCCCCTCAGGTTTGATTGCGCCACCCAGAGTCCCCTTGTGCGTCCGCTCGTTCGGTGCGGCTGGTTTGTTTTTCGTTGCCGGCTTGCTCATGGAGATGCAGTGTAGCAGGCACCGCCCGGTCGGGCAAAGCATCAACGGTCAGGTCGATCCGTAACGACTTGCCAACATGTCGACCGTTCGCGTGAACTGCGCGATAGTCTCGTCGATGATCCGGCGAACGGGAAGCACGGAGTCGATTCGCCCGCAGACTTGGCCCGTCAGCGGCACGGCCGCCTCCATGTCGCCACCAAAATAAAGCATTTCGATGCCCGCGAACTCCGCCATGATGTTGTCCGGTAATGTCTGCTCGATACGCGCGGTCCGCGTTGTCCTCAGCGCTCGCAACGCCGGCCCCTTCCCCCCACGGTTCAGCATGACCGTGTCCGTTTCCTGAGCCGCCACGATCGCGCGTTTCCAGTTGTCGTGAACCGGTGATTCAGACACAGAGAGCATGCGTGTGCCCATCTGGATGCCCTCCGCGCCAAGCGCGAATGCTGCTGCCATACTAGCGCCGTCGCAGAAGCCACCTGCGGCGATCACGGGAACGGATACCCGCGAGCACACCAGCGGCAACAGCACCATCGAAGCCACGTCACGCTGGCTTTTGAAGCCCCACCCTCGCCTCCCTCTACGATCAAGCCGTCCACTCCCGCCTCCACCGCCTTCAACGCACCGGCGAGGGTCGGCACAACATGAAAAACCGTTAGCCCCGCCGCCCTGAACTCCGAGCAATATCGGGCGGGATCGCCGGCCGAGGTCGTCACGAACCGCACGCCCTCATCAACAACGAAGCGCACGATCCCGGGGTCGCGGACATAGGACAACGCGATATTGACGCCAAAAGGCTTGTCTGTCACTTGGCGCATCCTGCGGATTTCGCCGCGGATAACATCGAGCTCACCAGAAGACGTCTCGATGATACCCATCGCTCCGGCATTGGACACGGCCGCGGCAAGCGGCGCTCTGGCAATCCATCCCATGGGAGCCTGGATGATGGGATGGGTCACACCCAGCATCCTAGTCACACGATTGCTTGCAGTCATAGCTTCCCCTTTCTTCGATGGTCAACGCGCAAATCCTCCGGAACCTTTCTCGTCGCCAGCGTTGCGTCATCACATAAAAGCTACGATCAATCGTCGTTAAGGCCAACGTTCGGCCTGAAAAAGGTTGCTTCGAACCAGCGCATGTCGCTCTGGACTACGTCTCATTCTCGCCAGTCGTTGCGCCAAATTGATCAGTGTTCAGTTTAACGCAAACCGGGACTGTTCTTGCGCTGGAGCGATGCGCGCTAGCCGTGAAGCCGCCGACGTACCTACGGCCGGACGTACTCGCACCTTCCGTGCTTTCAACCGCAGCCGTTTGCAAAGACGATCGATGTCCGTCGCACTCGTTCCGATCCTGCCCATCAATTCGACTTCACCCGAGTCGATCGCATACGTTACCGTGATCGACTCCTTGTGGACATCCAACCCAACATACATACAGCCTGCTATCGTTGCTCATGCTGACCTCGGAGGGGAAGTTGCCGGCGTGCGGCTCACGCCCACCTATGCGGCTCTGGCAGCAATGCTAACCCGCGTTGAATGCTCCGCGTCAGCCCAGCCCCTGCCTCACCGAAAGTCACGCTGACTTACGGATACTCAACGCTGGAACGGGGTCAAACCTGTGCCAAGGGTTATGCCGTTCAGGCCTACCACATGCGCGGCTTGCACCTTGTTGGCAATGCTTTGAAGAACCAACAATCAAGGAGATTGAGATGATGCAAAAGACTGTGCTTTGCTACGGAGACTCAAATACCCACGGCACACGTCCGATGACGAATCCCGGCGCGTTGGAGCGCTTCGACCGCGAAGATCGCTGGACTGGTGTTCTCTCGAAAACGCTGGGCCCGGACTGGAGAATCGTGGAGGAAGGGCTTCCCGCTCGTACGACCGTGCATGACGATCCGATCGCAGGTCGGCACAAGAACGGGTTGACGTATCTACGGCCTTGCCTCAAAAGCCATTTGCCGATTGACGTAGTGGTACTGATGCTCGGCACGAACGACCTGAAAACGCGCTTTTCAGTCACGCCGGCCGACATCGCCATCTCAATCGGTGTATTGCTCGCCGAACTGGACGCGTGTCGTGCAGGCCCGGCAGGAACGTCCCCACAGGTCGTTCTCATGGCCCCAGCCCCGATTGTCGAGATCGGTTTCCTCGGCGAGATTTTCCAAGGGGGCGCGCTGAAGTCCTGCAAGCTTGCGGCATTGTACGAGCAAGTCGCGCTCGATGCCGGCTTGCACTTTCTCGACGTCGGCAAGATCATCGAAGTCAGCCCTGTGGACGGCGTCCATTTTTCGGCCGATGAGCATCACGTATTGGGCAAGAAGCTCGCAGAGGTCTTACGGAGACTCGATCCGCCCGTTGGTATCTCGTCGTCCCGATAATCGCGGTACGGGGGGCCAGCCAAGCGGCGTATTAGTGACCGCCGATTGAATTCGACGCCGGCCCGCATTCGCAGTACGAATACCGATGCCGTCGCGACTCATGCGACTGTATGGAGGCCCGCGTTTGTCCGGCCGAACAACGGCGCAGCATCTAGCGCAGCAACATCGTGCCATGGTTGCTCGATACTGCCGCCGGTTCGGCGTCCATCGCTCCAAGCAGCACTTGACGAACGGCTTATCGAGAACAACAAGGGCAGCTGTACCTCAAACGGTCCCGATTTGCGCCAGAGCCAAGATGTTCAATGAGCGGTGGCGACACGGCTATAACGGACACACATCCGATTTCGACATCTTCGGAGCATCCCCGCACTTTGCAGGCCCCGGCGAGTCGTTTGACTCGCGCGCCTGATATGCCTCACCCCATTCCCTCAGGCTGACAAGTATCGGGGCGAGCGTTTGACCGAACGGCGTCAGTTCATATTCGACCTTCGGAGGAACCTGTGGGTAAACGTGACGCATGACGATGCCATCCGCTTCAAGCTCGCGCAATTGCAACGTGAGCAGCCGCTGGGTGGTGTTCGGCATGAGTCGCGTCAATTCCATGAGGCGCCGCTTCTCTTGCAGAAGGTGAAAGAGGATCACTGGTTTCCACAGACCGCCGATAACGGAGAGTGTCACTTCGACAGCGCACCCGCTCTTGCTGCCCAAACGTTTCGGTCGCATGACATTCCACCTACATCATTGATAGTACCGGCTTTAATTGTACGTTCTTGTCATGATCGACATGTCCCCCGATAGTCGGTTGCCGGTTTCGAACCGACGCGAATCGTGAAGTGTCATGCGGTCGACAGAGAGTGTGTGCCCATTTATTGATCCCGGCTCCGGATTCGGTTTTGCACGCGATTCACGCGTTCTCCATAGCACCAAGGAAGATAACGATGAAAGCAATCATACTGCGCAAGCCCGGTGGACTGAACCGCCTCGAACTCGTCGATCTTGCGGACCCAGGCGCCCCGGCCGCCGGAGAAATACGCGTGCAGATTCACGCGAGTTCACTTAACTTCCATGACCTTGGCGTCGTCACCGGCAGACTGCCCGCGGCGGATGGGCGGATTCCGATGTCAGACGGCGCAGGTGTCGTCGAAGCCGTAGGCGACGGCGTGACCGAATTCGCAGTGGGCGACGCGGTGGTATCCGGTTTCTTTCCGCAATGGATCAACGGCGGGCGGGCCATTGCCGATTTTTCGACAATACCCGGCGATGGCGTCGACGGCTACGCGTGCGAGTACGTCGTACGGCCCGCGCAGTGGTTCACGCACGCGCCGCGAGGCTACAGCCACGCGGAAGCGGCCACCCTAATCTTACTGTGTCAATAAATTCATGCCATTATAGGAACTTCTTTATCCATGGCGTGAGGAATGATGGACTGGGAGACGTCATTCGAGGCGTATCTGGAACATTTGTGTGAAGCGCTTGGGCATAACGACCGTGAATCAGGATTGAAGGGCTATTGCCAAGGGCTAATGCTGCCAATTCGGCGCAAGAGCGTCGAGCCGCTGGCCGCACATCTGGAGCCAGAGCATGTGAGCGCGCGGCACCAGTCGCTGCATCATTTCGTAGCGAAGTCGGAGTGGTCCGATACGGCGCTGCTCGAGCAGGTGCGGCGCTGGGTGCTGCCGCACATGGACCCGGCGGGCGGGTTGTACTGGATCATTGACGACACGGGTTTTCCCAAGAAGGGTAGACATTCGGTCGGCGTGGCGCGGCAATACTGCGGTCAACTGGGCAAGCAGGACAACTGCCAAGTGGCGGTGAGTTTGTCGGTCGCGACGGAAGACGCGAGCCTGCCGGTGTCGTATCGACTGTATCTGCCGCGTGAATGGAGCGACGATCCTGCGCGACGACAGAAAGCCGGCGTACCTGAGCAAATCGAGTTTGCAACCAAACCGGAGATTGCGGCCGGGCAATTGCGCGAAGCTCGGCAAAGCGGTGCGCCCGACGGTGTCGTTCTGGCCGATGCTGGCTATGGAGACGACACCTCGTTTCGCGAGGCCGTCAGTGAGCTCGGGCTGCAATATGCGGTGGGCATTCGCTCGAACACGCGCGTATGGGTGCCGGGCACGGCTCCTCTCCCTCCCAAGCCCTCCACGGGGAAGTCGGGCCGGCCGCGTAGCTTGTTACGGCGCGCGCCGGGACATGAACCGATCGGCGTCAAGGATCTGGCCTTGACGCTCGGTGCCTCGCACTATCGCAACGTGATATGGCGCGAAGGCACGTGCGCCGCGCTCAGTTCGCGCTTTGCCGCCGTGCGTGTGCGTGCTTCACACCGCGATTACTGGCGGTCCACACTGCGCGATGAGCAATGGCTGCTAATCGAATGGCCTGAAGGTGATGCGGAGCCACTCAAATATTGGCTTTCGACTATGCCCCCGGACACGACGCTCGAACGTATGGTTCATGTCGCCAAGATGCGCTGGCGTATCGAGCGGGACTATCAGGATCTCAAGCAGGAATTCGGCTTGGGGCACTTCGAAGGGCGCGGCTGGCGTGGATTCCATCACCATGCATCGTTGTGTATTGCTGCCTATGGGTCTCTTGTTGCTCAACGCCTTATACAAGGCGGCAGTAAAAAAAACTCCGCGAACCGCAATCCATTTGCCTTACCCTCGGATTACGTGCCACGCGGGTCCCCAGCGCGCGCAGCGCCACGTGGCTGATTCCATCACCACGCTGCGCTGGCGTATCGCTGCCTACATCGCGCGCCGGCTCCAGCGATGTCCGTTTTGTTCAGCGTCCAATGCTGACTTATTGACACAGTAAGA
>NZ_MDEQ02000007.1 GCF_001883705.2 Burkholderia catarinensis | reverse complement strand
GCACGCCCGGATGGATCGGCCCAATCCTGCAAGCCGTGCTTACGTAACCATACCAGTACGGTCGAGCGTCCCTGAATTCCGTAGCGTCGCTGCGCCTCTATGTACGTCAGCTCGCCTTTTTCGACCTGCGTCACCACCGACAGCTTAAAAGCCAGACTGTAGTCCCGCTGGGTCCGCTTGATCCCTTGCTCCACTTGGCACCTCTTCGTTTCGGCGAAAAAGTGTCAACCTATTTCAGGACGGGTCACGGAAATGAAAAAAGGTCGGCTAAAAGCCGACCTTTTTAGAAAACAGATGGTGCCCAGGAGAGGACTCGAACCTCCACGATGTTGCCACCGCTAGGACCTGAACCTAGTGCGTCTACCAATTCCGCCACCTGGGCACGTTTCGCTTGCTGCGATGCGAAGACCGCTATTCTAGCGTGTCTTCGCAGGCTGTCAACATAATTTGAGGTCGCGAACGAAAATAATTTGTCGGACTTGCCGTGGGATGTCGGGCAGGGTGCGCGCACTCGCGGCGCGCCAACGTGCATGCATCGTCGAACAGGCGATTCCGTTGCGCGTACGGCGCGTATCGATTTCTGGGGCGGAAATGAAAAAAGGCCGGCTAGAAGCCGACCTTTTTAGAAAACAGATGGTGCCCAGGAGAGGACTCGAACCTCCACGATGTTGCCACCGCTAGGACCTGAACCTAGTGCGTCTACCAATTCCGCCACCTGGGCACATTTCGCTTGCTGCGATGCGAAGACCGCTATTCTAGCGTGTCGACGGAGTCTGTCAACACAATTTCATCCAAGGCGATAAGAATATTGCCCCTTGCGCGGCGGACGCTCACGCGCCGACCGGATCCGCGCGTTTCGCCGTGAAATTCCAGCGCTGCGCCTGGCTCGTATCGACGCGGGCCGGCAGCAGTCCGGCCGCGAGGAATGTGTCGGCGATCTTCTGCTGTTCGCCGAAGTTTTGCGCGACCACGGCGCGGACGAGGTAGCTTCGTCGCGTGTTCGCGCGCGCGATCGTCGCTGCGTCGAGCCCCCAGATCGGCGCGAGCGTGTTCGCGGCCTCCTGCGGGTGGCCGCGCAGCCACGTGCCGGCCTGCGACAATTGGTCGAACAGGATCTGGACGACATCGGGACGCGCGGCGGCGAAACTGCTCGATGCGAGGTAGTAGCGCTGATATGACGCGAGCCCGTTGCCGTCGGCCAGAATCCGCACGTCGGGATTCCGGTCGACCGACGCGACATAGGGATCCCACGTGATCCAGGTGTCCACGCTGTCGCGCTCGAACGCCGCGCGGCCGTCCGCGGGCGTCAGGTAGTGGATCGCCACATCGGCGGGCGCGAGCTTCACGCGTGCGAGCGCGGCCAGCAGCAGGTAATGGCTGCCGGCCGCCTTCGTGACCGCGATGCGCTTGCCCTTGAGGTCGGAGAGCGTGCGCAGCGCGCTGTCCTGCTTGACGACGATCGCCTGTGCCTTCGGTGAAGGCGCTTCCTGCGCGACATACACGAAACGTGCATGCGCGGCCTGCGCGAAGACCGGCACCGTGTCGGCCACGTCGGCGCTGAAGTCGACGGCGCCGACGTTGAGCGCTTCGGTCAGCGGCAATCCGCTCGCGAATTCATGCCATGACACGCGCAGGCCGAGCGGCGTCAGCGCCTGCTCGAGCGTGCTGCGCGTCTTGAGCAGCGTGATGAGCGTCGACGACTTCTGGTAACCGATGCGCAGCGCGGCGGGCGCATTCTCGGCGTGCGCGCGGACGCCTGCGGCAGTGAGGCCTGCGGCCAGCATCGCGCGCGCGAACGCGCGGCGGTTCATCGACGTCATGGGTCGTGTTCCTCGTTGGATTCGTTGAAAGCACGGCGGGTAACGTACCAACGGGGAGGGCGATTGATAACCGATAAATTCTGCTATCGATCGGAACGGCCGACATAAGGGGAGCGGCCGACATAAGAGCCGATGGGGCCGATGACTGGCGCTCGAGAGGCGAGCGCCGGAAATGAAAAAAGGCCGGCTAAAAGCCGACCTTTTTAGAAAACAGATGGTGCCCAGGAGAGGACTCGAACCTCCACGATGTTGCCACCGCTAGGACCTGAACCTAGTGCGTCTACCAATTCCGCCACCTGGGCACGTTTTGCAGTAGCTGCTTGCTGCAAAGAAGCGAAATTATAGCGCCCCAATTATTCGTGTCAACACTTTTTTGCGGCGCATCGCAAACCGGTCACCGTCGTGCCCGCACGCGGCATTCCCCGTTTTTTGCCGACACAGGCGGGTGATAGAATGACCCGCCGCCGTCAATATAGAACTGTCTGACGGACACCTCTATGTTGATGCCGAGCACCATCAGTCAACGCAACGAGAACAATCATCGACAAACCCTTGAGCAAATATCCGTACCCCATTCCGAGCCGTGAAGAAATTCTCGGCGTGCTGCGTACGAGCGACGCGTCGCTGGCCGCCAACGACATCGCCGAAGCACTGTCGATCAAGCGTCAGGAGCGCGAAGGGTTCTTCCGGCGTGTCGCCGCGATGGAGCGCGACGGCCAGATCCGCCTCGACAAGCGCGGCCACTACCAGTTGACCCATCCGTCGAACTTCGTCGCCGGGCGCGTGCAGGGGCATCGCGACGGCTACGGGTTCGTGATCCGCGACGACGGCCAGGACGACCTGTTCTTGCCGAACGGCGAAATGCAGAAGGTGATGCATAACGATCGCGTGCTCGCGCGGATCGTCGGCTACGACCGCCGCGGCCGCCCGGAAGGGCATGTCGTCGAAGTCACCGAGCGCGCGAACAAGCGCGTGATCGGCCGCCTGCTCAACGAGAACGGCGCGCTGATCGTCGCGCCGGAAGACAAGCGCATCGGCCACGACATCCTGATCACGCAGAACGTGAAGAAGGCGAAGGTCGGACAGGTGGTGGTGGTCGAACTGACCGATTTCCCGAGCCGTCATTCGCAGCCGCTCGGCCGTGTCGTCGAAGTGCTCGGCGACATCGACGATCCGGGCATGGAAATCGAAATCGCGGTGCGCAAGTACGGCGTGCCGCATGAATTCAGCCAGCCGGCGCTCAACGAAGCCGCCGCGCTGCCCGACAAGGTGCTGCCGGCCGACCTGCGTTTCCGCGTCGACCTGCGCGACGTGCCGCTCGTGACGATCGACGGCGAGGACGCCCGCGATTTCGACGACGCCGTCTACTGCGAACCGGTCAAGGTCGGTCGCGGCGACGGCTTCCGGCTGATCGTCGCGATCGCCGACGTGTCGCACTACGTACATCCGGGCAACGGGCTCGATGCCGACGCGCTCGAACGCAGCACGTCGGTGTATTTTCCGCGCCGCGTGATCCCGATGCTGCCGGAAAAATTGTCGAACGGCCTGTGCTCGCTGAATCCGCAGGTCGACCGCTGCGTGCTCGCCTGCGACATGGTGATCACCTCGCGCGGCGAGATCAAGGCGTACCAGTTCTATCCGGCCGTGATCCATTCGGCCGCGCGTCTCACGTACACCGAAGTCGCGGCCGTGCTGTCGAACACGAAGGGGCCGGAGGCCGCGCGCCGCGCGGACCTGCTGCCTCACCTGCAGGACCTGTACGGCGTCTACAAGTCGCTGTTCGCCGCACGGCAGAAGCGCGGCGCGATCGACTTCGACACGACCGAGACCTACATCGTCTGCAACTCGCAGGGCAAGATCGAGCAGATCGTGCCGCGCCAGCGCAACGATGCGCACAAGCTGATCGAGGAATGCATGCTGGCCGCGAACGTCTGCGCGGCCGATTTCCTGAAGCGCAACAAGCATCCGGGCCTGTACCGCGTGCACGCGGGGCCGACGCCGGAGAAGCTCGAGAACCTGCGCGCGTTCCTGCGCGGCATGGGCCTGTCGCTCGGCGGCGGCGAGAAGCCGCATGCGAGCGACTACGCAGCGCTGATGGCGCAGATTCGCGACCGGCCCGATGCGCAGATGCTGCAGCCGATGCTGCTGCGCTCGATGCAGCAGGCGGTCTACAGCCCGGACAACATCGGTCACTTCGGTCTCGCATACGAGGCGTACGCGCACTTCACGAGCCCGATTCGCCGCTATCCCGACCTGCTCACGCACCGCGCGATCTACGCGATCCTGTCCGGCAAGAAGTACGCGCCGAAGGCGCCGGACGGTTTCGAGCTGAACACCGCGCTGTCGCCGCGCGCCCGCGCGATGCAGCAGGCGGACGACGAAACGCGCGGCCGCTCGCGCCCGAACACGGCGATCTGGGAAGAGCTCGGCCTGCACTGCTCGGCGAACGAGCGCCGTGCGGACGAAGCGTCGCGTGACGTCGAGGCATGGCTCAAGTGCTACTTCATGCGCGACAAGCTCGGCGAGGAGTACGGCGGGATGGTGAACGGCGTCACGTCGTTCGGCATCTTCGTCCAGCTCGACACGCTCTTCATCGAAGGGCTCGTGCACGTCACGGAACTCGGCTCGGACTACTTCCAGTACGACGAGATCAAGAACGAGCTGCGCGGCGAACGGACGGGCATCCGCTATCGCCTGTCGGATCGCGTGCGCGTGCAGGTGAGCCGCGTCGATCTCGACGCGCGCAAGATCGATTTCCGCCTCGTGCGCGATACGCCGGTGAAGGCGCCGCGCCCGTCGCCCGCGCCGGCTGTCGCAGGCCCCGGTATCGATCGCAACGGCCCGCGCGTCCGCGCGCTGCCGCAGGCGGAGGAACTCGCGCCGCACCGCAAGAAGGCCGCGAGCGCACCGAGCGTCGCGGTGAAGGAGGCGCGCGCCGCACGTGCTGCCGCGAAGAAGAAGAGCGGTAGTGGCGGTGGTGGTAGTGGTGCGGTGGCGAAGCCGACGACCGCGAAGAAGGCTCGCCCCCGCAAGAAGTATTGAGCGTTCGGGGCGGCGCAAGCGCCCGCCCTGCAGTATCGAGAGACGCCGCGTCACCGGCCATCGGCCGGCAACGCGGCGCTTTCCTTTTCCATGGATCGCGGCTGCGCGCGTCGCGCGGCCGCACGTTTGATCGAAGGTTGTTCCAGTCATGTCACGTCTGAAGGTTCTTTACGGTTTTCATGCGGTGACCGCACGTTTGCGGCACGATGCATCGACGGTTGCGGAGGTGCTGTACGACCAGACGCGCCGTGACCGCCGCATGCAGGACTTCCTGCACACCGCGAAGGAAGCGGGCGTGCGGCTGATCGCGGCCGACGAAACGCGCCTGTGGGGCCTCGCCCATACCGAGCGCCACCAGGGCGTGGTCGCGCGCGTCGAGGACGTCCCGCTCGCGCAGAACCTGTCCGAGCTGCTCGACGGCATCCAGGGCCCCGCGCTGCTGCTCGTGCTCGACGGCGTCACCGATCCGCACAATCTCGGCGCGTGCCTGCGGGTCGCCGATTCGGCCGGCGCGCACGCGGTGATCGCGCCGCGCGACCGTGCGGTCGGCCTGAACGCGACCGCGGCCAAGGTGGCGAGCGGCGCGGCCGATACGGTGCCGTACATCACGGTGACGAACCTCGCCCGCGCGCTGCGCGAGCTGAAGGAAGCCGGCGTGTGGATCATCGGCACGTCGGACGAAGCGTCGTCGACGCTCTACGAAACGAAGCTCGACGGCCCCGTCGCGCTCGTGATGGGCGCGGAAGGCGAAGGCATGCGCCGGCTGACGCGCGACACCTGCGACAACGTGATGAGCATCCCGATGGCCGGCAGCGTGGAAAGCCTGAACGTGTCGGTCGCAAGCGGCGTGTGCCTGTACGAAGCCGTACGCCAGCGGCGCGTGAAGGGCTGACGCAGCCGGTCCCGCGCAACATGCGTGGGTCTGCCTGGCATGAATCGAACGACGCGTGCCGCGATGGCGTGCGGCACGCGGTTCCCCGGAACCCGCGACCGATGACTCTGTTTCGTCCTGGCGCAGCCTGTGCCGTGCTATGCCTGCTGGCTGCCTGCACGTCGTCGCCGCTCGTCGAACGCGGCACTTACTACGCCGATGCGAGCCTGCACGCGCGCGGCGCCGATTCGCGGATCCGCTTTCTCGTGATGCATTACACCGAAAGCGACGAAGCGAAATCGCTGCGCACGCTGACAGGCGATTCGGTCAGCGTGCATTACGTCGTGCCGCCGCAGCCGCGCACCGAACACGGGATGCCCGTCGTCTACCAGCTCGTTCCGGAAGCGGAGCGTGCATGGCACGCGGGCGTCAGCGAGTGGCAGGGCACGACCGAGCTGAACGCGGCGTCGATCGGCATCGAGAACGTGAACCGCGGACCGCTCGATCCGCAGCATCGCACCTGGCAGCCGTATCCGCCCGAACAGGGCGACGCGCTGACCCGCCTGTCGAAGGACATCGTCGCGCGCTACGGGATTGCGCCGACGCGCGTGGTCGGGCACAGCGACATCGCGCCGCAACGCAAGATCGATCCGGGGCCGTTGTTTCCGTGGCATGCGCTGGCACAGGCCGGTGTCGGCGCATGGCCGGACGACGCCGCCGTGGCCGCGCGGCTCGGCAGCCGCGATCCGCATGCGCCGGCCGACGTGCGCGAACTGCAGATCAAGCTCGCGCGTTACGGCTACGAGGTGCCGACCGACGGCGTGCTCGACGCACGCACGCGGCGCGTGTTCGCGGCGTTCCAGATGCATTTCCGGCCGTCCGACTATGCGGGCGATCCGGACGCCGAAACCGACGCGATCGCGCAGGCGTTGCTCGACAAGTACTTCGCCGGCACGCAACCGGCGGACAATGCGCCCGCGGCGGGCCCGCCCTGAACCCGCGACATACCGCGCGCCGAAAAACGCGTGCCGTCATCCGAGTCCGGTAAACTGGCGGTTTTCCGCAATCCCGCAGCATGACCACTCCATGACTCAAGACGAACTCAAACGCCTCGTCGGCCAGGCCGCCGCCGATTACGTGATCCAGAACGTGCCGGAAGGCGCCGTGATCGGCGTCGGCACCGGCTCGACCGCCAACTGCTTCATCGACGCGCTCGCCGTCGTCAAGTCACGCTATCGCGGCGCCGTGTCGAGCTCCGTCGCCACGACCGAACGCCTGAAATCGCATGGCATCAAGGTGTTCGACCTGAACGAGGTCGACGCGCTGCAGGTGTACGTCGACGGCGCCGACGAGATCGACGCGAGCGGCGCGATGATCAAGGGCGGCGGCGGCGCGCTGACGCGCGAGAAGATCGTCGCGTCGGTGGCCGACACGTTCGTCTGCATCGCCGACGCCAGCAAGCGCGTGCCGGTGCTCGGCGCGTTCCCGCTGCCGATCGAGGTCGTACCGATGGCGCGCACGGCGATCGGCCGGCGCGTGACCGCGCTCGGCGGCGTGCCCGTGCTGCGCGTGACCGGGGACGGCGCACCGTACATCACCGACAACGGCAACGAGATCATTGACGTGAAGGGGCTGCAGATTGCCGATCCGCGCGGCTTCGAAGCGCAGGTGAACGCATGGCCGGGTGTCGTGACGGTCGGCCTGTTTGCGGGGCGCGGCGCGAATCTGTGCTTGCTCGGTACGGAAAACGGCGTCGAAACGATCGTTTATCCGGCTGGTTGAATTTGAATGAGAAGCAGTCCGTAACGGCGCGGTATCGGCCGTGATGGATTGGATGTTTAAATCTTGTGGAAATCGGGGTCCGGCAGGCGCGGCGCGCTTCCCGGGCCTTTTTTGTAGCCGTATAAATCACCCCGTCAAAAAGAGGGATAACCCTGTCAGGTGTTTACCAGATAGCGAAATATCCTCGAACTCATCAACTTATAGATCATAAGAACAGTAGTAACCAGGGCCGGCGGAACTGCGGAGCAGGTGTTCGCAAATCGACGCACGGGGAGGTGTCATGGAGCAGGGCAAAGACCGGTCACTGGTCGCCAAAGTGATGGATGGGCTTGTCTCGGGTATCGTCGAAGACAAGTACGGCGGCATTTTGCCGCCACAGGATGTGCTGTCGAAAGAGTTCGACGTGAGTCGCACCGTGATGCGGGAAGCGTTGTCGATGTTGCTTGCGCGCGACATGCTCGACGTGCGCCCGAAAGTCGGCACGCGGGTGCGACCGATGCGCGATTGGCGCATGATCGACGAAGACGTGGTGAGCTGGCGATTTCGGGCGAAACCCGATCCGCAGTTCATGCGCGACGTCATCGAATTCCGGATGCTGATCGAACCACGTGCGACCGCGCAGGCGGCGGTGCGTGCGACGGCGGCCGACATCGCGGGCATCCGCGAAGCGTTCGATGCGTTCAAGGTGCTGCGGCCGGGAGACCCCGGCTACGACACGGCGGACGAGTTGCTGCACACGCGTATCGTCCAGGCGAGCGGCAACCAGTTCTTCCAGCAGATGGCGGCGATCGTGCGCGGTGCGGTGCGTCTCGTGAACCCGCGCGTCGTGCAGAAGGAAGGGGCGCACGATATCGCGGTGAAGGCGCATGCGCGTGTCGTCGATGCGATCGAGCGGCGCGATCCGCGCGAAGCCGAAGCGGCTTCGCTCGCGCTGATCGATTTCAGCGCGGACGAGATCTCGCGCGATTTCTCCGTCGACGTGCCCGTGCGCGCCTGACGTGGCTCGTGTCGCTCATCCGTGTGTCGGCGAGCCGTTTATCATGACGGTCTGCCGGCAGCGTGCCGGCCGCCGTCATACGACCGACACGGAAGATCAGGATGAACGACAACGACCATCGCCCGGTGCGCTTCGGCATCGTCGGCGCGGGCAGCATTGCGCGCCGCTTCGCGCAAAGCCTCGCGCACGTGCCGGGCGCCACGCTCGCCGGTGCCTGGGCCCGCCGCGCCGACGCCGCGGCAGCCTTTTGCGGGACTTGCGGCGGCACGCCTGCCGCGAGCCTCGAAGCGCTCCTCGCGAGCGATATCGACGCGGTCTACATCGCGACGCTCCATGACAGTCACGCGCAGTACACGCTGGCCGCGCTTGCCGCCGGCAAGGCCGTGCTGTGCGAAAAGCCCGCGACGCTGAACGCGGCGCAACTCGACACCGTGCTGCAAGCGGCACGCGACGCCGGGCGGTTGTTCATGGAAGCGATGAAGCCGCCGTTCTTTCCGCTGTACCGTCAGTTGCGTGCGCACCTGCATGACGATCCGATCGGCGAGATCCGGCTCGTGCGCGCGGGGTGTGCGTCGTCGTCGGTACCGGACGACCATCCCGTCTACCGCCTCGATCGTGCGGGCGGCGCGCTGCTCGACATCGGGATCTACGAGGCGTTTCTCGCGGTCGACTGGCTTGGTGCGGCGCTCGACGTGCAGACGCTCGGCCGCGTCGGTGCGACGGGTGTCGACCTGTTCGCGAGCCTGAACAGCCTGCACGCGAACGGCGGGATCGCGCAGCTCTTTTGCGGGCTCGATGTGATGGGGCGCGGCGACGCCCTGATCGCCGCGGCCGGCGGCCACGTGACGATTCACGAGAAGTGGTGGAACCCGGTGCGCGCGACGATCCGCTATGCGGACGGGCGCACGGTTGAACTCGACGCGCCGGCCGACGGCGGCGGGCTGAACTACGAGACCGCGCATTTCTGCGACCTGCTGCGTGCGGGCGAAACCGAAAGCCCGATCATGACGCACGACCATTCGCGGCAGATGATCGCGATGACCGATGCGGCGCGCGCCGTGCTCGGCGTGCGCTATTCGGGCGAGTAGGCGGAAACGAGAGGGCGCCGGGCACGCGTGCCCGGCAGGGCGCGTGCGCTCAGTGCCGCGACGGCAGCGACAGGCGCTTTTCGTACCAGCGCTGCACCCATTCGAGGATCTGGCACAGGATCCAGTACACGGCCGCGGCGGCGAGATAGAGCGGCAGCGGCTGATAGGTCGCCGCGATCACTTCCTGCGCGCTGCGCAGCAGTTCGGTCACGGTGATCACGGACACGAGCGACGTGTCCTTGATCAGGCTGATCAGGCTGTTCGACAGGCTCGGCACCGCGATGCGCAGCGCCTGCGGGCCGATCACGTAGCGCAGCGTCTGTCCCCACGACAGCCCGAGGCTGTACGCGGCGAGCCATTGGCCGCGGGCGATCCCGTTGATCGCGCCGCGCATGCTTTCGGACATGTAAGCCGCGACGTTCGCGGACAGCGCGATGACGCCGGCCGGCGTCGGGTCGAGCGAGATGCCGAGGCTCGGCAGCCCGTAATAGATGACGAAGATCTGCACGAGCAGCGGCGTGCCGCGCATCAGGCTCACGTACGCGCGTGCAAGCCACGCGAGCGCGTTGATCCAGATGCGCTCGAAGCCTTGGAGTGCTTCGCTCTGCCGGATGCCCATCATCGCGAGCACGACGGCACCAAGCAGGCCGAACACCATCGACAGAACGGCGAACTTGACGGTCAGTACGGCGCCCTGGGCGAGCACCGGCAGCGATTGGACGAGCAGGGACGTTGTCGACATGGAATACGAATCGAATGCTTGCGCGAAAGCGCAATCATAAACCGGACGAATAAAACAAAGGGCGGCATCGCTGCGGATGCCACCCTTTCCGGCCCGCCGTCAGGCGGGAAATGCAGGCGTGCTTACTTGATCGGTTTCGTCACGTCGATGCCGAACCACTTGTCCGATATCTTCGTGAACGTGCCGTCGGCTTCGAGCTGCACCATCGCGTCGTCGATCGCCTTCTGGAACTTCGGGTTGCCCTTCTTGAACGGGATGCCCGACGGGTTCGCCGAGCCGACGTTCGAGCCCGGGCGCAGCGGCAGCTGCGAATTCTTCGTCAGGTAGGCGAGCATCAGGCGGTCGTTGAGCGCTGCGTCGAGGCGGCCGGCCGCGAGATCGCGCAGGTACTCGGGTGCGCCCGGGTACGTCTTCACGTCGATGCCGGGCACCGACTTCGCCATGTCCATGTAGTTCGTGCCGAGCGCGACGCCGAGCTTCTTGCCTTTCAGGTCTTCCAGCGACTTGAACTCGCGCGTGTCGTCCTTGCGCTGGATCAGTTGCGCGGACGAGTACGTGTACGCCGGCGAGAAGTCGAGCGTTTCCTTGCGCTTGTCGGTGATGCCGACCTGGTTGGCGATCACGTCGAACTTGCCGGCCTGCAGGCCCGCGATGATGCCGCTCCACTCGGTCGTCACGAACTCGGCCTTCACGCCGAGCTTCGCGGCGACGGCCTTCGCGACGTCGACGTCGAAGCCGACGAGCTCGCCTTGCGGGTTCTTCGAGTTGAACGGCGGGAACGTGCCTTCGAGGCCGATCCGCAGCGTGCCGCGTTGTTTGACCTGGTCGAGGAGGTCGGCCGCATGCGCGGTGGCGGCGAACGACGTGCCGATCAGGCCGGCAACCAGCAACTTCTTCAGCAGCGAAAATTTCATCGTGTGAGCTTCCTTGCCCCGGCGGGGCGCTTGATTCTGACAATAGAGTCGATGATAGTGAAAACGCAATCGAACTCTAAATATTGTTTGTTTATGCCTATATTACGCGGCGCGCTCGCTGGCGACGGCCTTCACGCATTCGGCGACGAGCGCGGGGCCGCGGTAGATGAAGCCCGTATAGAGCTGGACGAGCGCCGCGCCGGCCGCGAGTTTCGCGCGGGCGTCCTCGCCCGAGAAAATGCCGCCGACGCCGATGATCGGCACGTCGCTGCCGACTTCGGCGTGCAGCTTGCGGATCACTTCGTTCGACGCGTCGAACACCGGGCGGCCCGACAGGCCGCCGGCTTCGTCCGCATGCGGCAGGCCCTGGACGGCCGCGCGCGACAGCGTCGTGTTGGTGGCGATCACCGCTTCGATCTTGTGGCGCAGCAGCGTGTCGGCGATTTCCTTGACCTGTTCGTCGTCGAGATCGGGCGCGATCTTCAGTGCGAGCGGCACGAGCTTGCCGTGCAGGTCGGCGAGGCGCTGCTGCTTGTCCTTCAGCGCCGCGAGCAGCGCGTCGAGCTCGCCCGCGCCTTGCAGCTGGCGCAGGTTCTTCGTATTCGGCGACGAGATGTTGATCGTCACGTAGCTCGCGAACGGATACACGCGCTCGAGGCAGTAGAGATAGTCTTCAGCGGCGCGCTCGATCGGCGTATCGGCGTTCTTGCCGATGTTCAGGCCAAGGATGCCGCGATAGCGGGCGGCCTGGACGTTCTTCACGAACTGGTCGACGCCGTGGTTGTTGAAGCCCATCCGGTTGATCAGCGCGTCAGCCTGCGGCAGGCGGAACATCCGCGGACGCGGGTTGCCGGGCTGCGGGCGCGGCGTGACCGTGCCGACCTCGATGAAGCCGAAGCCGAGCGCCGCGAGGCCGTCGATGGCCGCACCGTCCTTGTCGAGGCCGGCCGCAAGGCCGACCGGGTTGCGGAACGTGAGCCCCATCACGGTGCGCGGCGCGTCGGGCACGCGGGCCGACAGCGCACAGGCGAGGCCCGTGCGGCCGGCCGCGCCGAGCGCGCGCAGCGTGAGGTGGTGAGCGTCTTCCGCATCCATCTTGAACAGGGATGCGCGGGCCAGCGGATAAAGGGAACTGAACACGGGAATTGGGCGGACGGACAGCCGGAATGAATGACAACCCGGTATTTTACCGGGAGTTGCGCGGCAGGGGCGCGCTTTGCTTCGTAGCCCCCGCAGCGTGTGTCAGTCCGAGCCGGAATGCCCGCCGGGCAGCGGCGCGCGGGCCAGCGCCGCATCGACGGGCGGCAGGTCGATCCGTTCCGGATCGAGTATCTTCCAGCGGCCGTCGATCAGCCCTTCGAGCGGGTGGAAGTTCGCCTTGTAAGCCATCTTCGGGCTCTCGCGGATCCAGTAGCCGAGGTACACGTACGGCAGGCCGAGGCTCTTCGCCTGCTCGATCTGCCACAGGATGTTGTAGGTGCCGTAGCTCGTGTGCCGATCGTCGGGCTCGAAGAACGTGTAGACGGACGACAGCCCGTCGCCGAGGATGTCGATCATGCTGATCATGCGCAGCTTGCCGGGCTCGCCGCCCGGTGCGTCGAGATCGCGGAATTCGACGAGGCGCGAGTTGATCCGGCTCTGCAGCAGGAACTGCTCGTACTGGTCGCGGCTGTCGCGATCCATGCCGCCGCCTGCGTGGCGGGCGGACTGGTAACGCATGTAGAGCGCGTAGTGCTCTTCGTCATAGTGCAGCGGCGAAACCGTCGCGACGAGCGTGCGATGCCGCTTCCACATCCTGCGCTGCGTGCGCGACGGCTCGAACGCGTCGACGGGCACGCGCACCGGCACGCACGCGCGGCAGCCGTCGCAGTACGGCCGATACGTGAACACGCCGGAGCGGCGGAAGCCGGCCTTCACGAGTTCGGTGTAGATGTCGGAGTTGATCAGGTGGCTCGGCGTCGCGACCTGCGAGCGCGCGATGCGGCCGTCCAGATAACTGCACGGATAGGGCGCCGTTGCATAGAATTGCAGCGCCGAAAGCGGTGAAAGCGGCAGCTCAGTCGGGTGAGTCATGGGCAGCTCTCGATGCAGGGAGGGAGTACCGCCGCTAGCGCTCGATCCCGGAGGGGGCCGCCGTTTCGCCGGGGCCCGTCAGCGCGGCGAGCGCGCGCTTGTCGAACTGCCACGGAATCGGCGGTTCGGCTACCGCGCTGCGCACGTGAGCGACAAAGGCCTTGCGTGCGATCTCGCGGCCGCCGAGCGACGCTAGATGCGACGTATTCTGCTGGCAGTCTATCATCTCCAGCCCGTGCTCGCGAAGGTGCGCGATGAGCGTGGCCAGCGCGATTTTCGATGCGTCGGTCACGTCCGCATACATCGACTCGCCGAAAAACATCCGTCCGAACGATACGCCGTACAAGCCGCCGACGCGGCGTCCGTCGTGCCACGTCTCGATGCTGTGCGCGTTGCCGGAGCGGTAGAGCGACGTGTACGCGTCGATGATCTCGGCCGTGATCCATGTGCCGCGCTGCCCGCGGCGCGGCGCCTGCGCGCAGGCGCGCATCACGCCCGCAAAGTCGTGGTCGACGCGCACTTCCCATCCGGGCTCGCGCAGCACGCGCTTCAGCGTCTTGCGCAGTGAAGGCGACACCTTGAATTCGGCCGGCGCGAGGATCATGCGCGGGTCGGGGCTCCACCACAGCACGGGCTGGCCGTCCGAGTACCACGGGAAGATGCCGCGCAGGTACGCGTCGATGAGGCGTGACGGCAGCAGGTCGGCGCTCGCGGCGAGCAGCCCGGGCGCGCCGGTCGCGGGACCGAGCGCACGCTCGATGGGCGGAAACGGATCGTCCGGGCCGAGCCAGGGGACCATGGGCGCGGGCTCAGCCGTTGCGCAGCGAGCGGAAGATATCGCCGGTGTGCACGCCGTAGTCGCCCGCGGCGCGATCGGCGAAGAAGAATCGCAGGGTCTGGCTGACGGTCGGGAACGCGATCTCGTCCCACGGGATGTCGGCTTCGTCGAACAGCTTCACTTCGAGGCTTTCCTCGCCGGCTTCGTACGCCGGATCGACGAGCCGCGCGAGGTAGAACAGGTGAACCTGGTGTACATGCGGCACGTTGAGCAGCGTGAACAGGTTCTGCACCTCGACGCGCGCGCCGGCTTCCTCGAGCGTTTCGCGCGCGGCGGCTTCCGCCGTCGTCTCGCCCATTTCCATGAAGCCCGCCGGCAGCGTCCAGAATCCGTAGCGCGGCTCGATTGCGCGGCGGCACAGCAGGATCTGATCGCCCCATACCGGGACCGTGCCGACGACGTTGCGCGGATTCTGGTAATGGATCGTGCCGCAGTGATCGCAAATGAAGCGCTCGCGGTTGTCGCCCGGAGGAATGCGCGCGATGACTTCGTGACCGCAGACGGAGCAGAATTTCATGTCGAGTGGAAGGGACGAGGTGATGCGAGTGTATCACCGGGGCGGGGCATTCTTGAACGGCCGCGCATGCGTGCGGCGTGCCGCGCGAAGCGGGGCGCTCGCTTGCGGGAAGAGGGCGCGGGATCGTGCGCGGAAAACAAAAAGCCCGGCGCAGGGCCGGGCTTTTTGCGTAATTCTGGACGTTTGGTTGCGGGGGTAGGATTTGAACCTACGACCTTCGGGTTATGAGCCCGACGAGCTGCCAGACTGCTCCACCCCGCGTCCGTCGAAGAAATGAATTATAGGGGGTAACCAGAATGCGTGCAACTACTTTCTGACAATCGCGTTGCAATCGCTTGTGGGGCCGGTACGTGGAGCACGTGCGCTAGAATCGAGCGGTTTGTGTCGTCATCCCGGCAGCGGGGCCATGCACGATCGCATTGGCGCCGTTGCGACTCTCAATACTGCATCGACGGATTCATGGACATCGCTCACGATCTGCAATCGATCGGCGCGCAGGAACAGGCGCTCGTGTTTCCCCATTTCGACGCGACCCGCGCATGGGCGCTCGGCAACCGGATGCATGCGCTCGCGACGTCGCGCGGCCATGCGATCGCGATCGACATTGTCACGTTCGGCCAGCCGCTGTTCTATGCGGCGCTCGCCGGCGCGACACCCGACAACGCCGACTGGGTGCGCCGCAAGCGCAACGTCGTCGCGCATTTCCGCCGCAGCTCGTATGCAATCGGCCTGCGCATGCAGCAGGCCGGCGCGACGCTGGCGGACAAGCACGGGCTGCCGATCGCCGAGTATGCGCCGCACGGCGGCGCGTTTCCGCTGACCGTTGCCGGCGCCGGCGTGATCGGCTCGATCACCGCGTCCGGGCTGCCGCAGCGCGCGGATCACGAATTCGTCGTCGAGGCGCTGTGTGCCGAACTCGGCCAGGACTACGCCGTGCTGGCCCTTGCAAGGAGCTGAGCGATGCAGCTTCCTGGTTACGCATGGCTCGCGATCGCGATCGTCGCGGAAGTGATCGGCACGTCCGCGCTGCGCGCGGCGGACGGCTTCACGCGCTTCTGGCCGTCGTCGCTCGTCGTCGTCGGTTACGGCATCGCGTTCTACTGCCTGTCGCTCACGTTGCGCACGATGCCTGTCGGCATCATCTATGCAGTCTGGTCGGGCGCCGGCATCGTGCTGATCACGCTCGTCGCGATGCTGCTCTATCGTCAGGTGCCGGATCTGCCGGCGGTGATCGGCCTCGGGCTGATCATCGCCGGCGTCGTGGTGCTGAACCTGTTTTCGAAGATGCAGGCGCACTGAGCGTGCGACTGCCATTTGCCGGATGGCCCTCATGACCGATTCCACTTCCGCCGCCGTTTCCGCCGAATCCACCCAGCCCGACGTACGCGCGTATGTCGCGAACCGCATCGGCTTTCTTGAACTGAACCGGCCGAAAGCGCTGAACGCGCTGTCGGTCGGCATGATCCGGCTGATGCAGCAGGCGCTCGACACGTGGCGCGACGATCCCGAGGTCGTCGCGGTCGTCGTGCACAGCCCGCATCCGCGCGCCTTCTGCGCGGGCGGCGACGTGCGCTTCTTCCACGACGCGTGGCAGCGCGGCGACCGCGATGCGGTCGACACGTTCTTCATCGAGGAGTACACGCTGAACCATGCGATCTTCACCTATCCGAAGCCTTACATCGCGCTGATGCACGGCGTCGTGATGGGCGGCGGCATGGGTATTTCGCAGGCGGCGCGGCATACGGGCGGCCTGCGCGTCGTGACCGACTCGACGAAGATGGCGATGCCCGAAACGCGCATCGGCCTGTTCCCGGACGTCGGGATGAGCTGGTTTCTTGCGCGCACGCCCGGCGCGCTCGGCCGCTATCTCGCCGTGACCGGCGCGCCGCTCGACGCGGCCGGCGCGCTGTACGCGCAACTCGCCGACGTGTATCTGCCCGATGCCGCGCTGCCGGCGCTGCTCGACACATTGCGCCACGCGCGCATCGATAGCGGCGCGCAGGCCGTCGCCTGCGTGGCCGACGCGGCTGCCGCGCACAAGGTCGTGCCGACGCCCGACACGTCGGCGCTTGCCGATGCGCGAGCGGGGATCGACCGGCATTTCGCGCAGCCGGACATCGGCGCGATCCTTGCGTCGCTCGACACCGAGCAGGATTGCGCGGCCGTCGACGGATGGGTGGAGAAGGCGACCCACGCGATGCGCGAACAGTTGTCGCCGCTGTCGATGGCCGTGTCGCTGGAAGTCGTCGAACGCGCACGCGGCGCGACGATGGCCGATTGCCTGCGGCGCGATCTCGATCTCACGCGCTCGACGTTCGCGCGCGGCGACGTGATCGAAGGCGTGCGCGCGCTGATCGTCGACAAGGATCACCAGCCGGCCTGGCGCTTCAAGTCGGCCGCCGACATCGATCGCGCAGACGTGCTCGCGATGTTCGACAGCCCGTGGACGCCCGACACGCATCCGCTGCGGAATCTGCGGGACTGACGTCGGCCGGGCCGGGTAACGCGCGATACCGAAACGAAAAAGCCGCCTGCATGTGCAGGCGGCTTTTTCGTTGATGAGCGTCGATTCGACCGCGGTCGAACGATGGGGAGGCAGGACTCGCGTTACTCGTCGCCCGCGTCGTCCGACATGAACGCGCGCATGAACACGAGCGCACCGAAGCCCCACACCGCATTCGCCGCGAAGCCGGCCGCGAGCACGGGCATCATGTTGCCGGTCGGCCAGATGCCGCGCAGCGGATCGATTGCGAACACGCGGGCGGCCGTCAGCACGATGCCGCCGAACACCAGCGCGCCGATCCACGATGCCTCGCGTTCCGGCGAGACGCGCAACAACCACGCCATCGGGATTGCGCAGCACGCGCTGATCAGCGCATTCGCGACAAATTCAGGAATGCCGAGCGGCGCGAACGGCTGCGTGGAGAAGCCGGTTGCGGCGATCAGGTCAGCCGTGTGAAGGAGTGCGAGCGTGGCTTCGCGGAAGAACAGGGCGGCCAGGAAGCCGGACAGGAATGGCAGGATGACTTTCTGCATCGATGAGTGCACCGCAGGCGCGCACGGCCGGGGCCGTACGCGCGGAGTTATTCGGATAGGTGCGTCATTATAGGGCCCGGCCGCCGCGATATTCGCTCCAGCGTCATGCTAATCACGAAAGCGGAAAACCTAAGCTCAAAAAAATCGTTCCAAAGCCCTGCACCGATCCCTAGACTGATTTCCCAGAAACAGCCGTGCAATCGCGTCCTCGCCCGTTGCACGGCCTGACCGGCGAGCCATCCCGATTCGAACGCACACCATGCATGCGTCGCTCATTCGCGACGCGAGCAGGGCGATGTCTTTTTCAAATTTCGGCAGTGACAGTCAAGCAGGAGCAGCAGATGAATGTGTTCTGGTTTATCCCCACGCATGGCGACAGCCGCTATCTCGGCACGGCCGAGGGTGCGCGCGCCGCGGATTACGACTATTTCAAGCAGGTCGCCGTGGCGGCCGACACGCTCGGCTACGACGGCGTGCTGCTGCCGACCGGCCGTTCCTGCGAGGATGCGTGGGTCGTCGCGTCGAGCCTCATCCCGGCGACGCAGCGGCTGAAGTTCCTGGTCGCCGTGCGTCCCGGTATCGCTTCGCCGGGGCTGGCGGCGCGAATGGCCGCGACGTTCGACCGCCTGTCGGGCGGCCGCCTGCTGATCAACGTCGTGACGGGTGGCGACGCGGCCGAGCTCGAAGGCGACGGCCTCTTTGCCGATCACGACACGCGCTACGAGATTACCGACGATTTCCTGAACATCTGGCGCGGGCTGCTTGCCGCGTCGCACGACAACGGCGGCTTCGACTACATCGGCAAGCACCTGCAGTCGAAGGGCGGCAAGGCGCTGTATCCGCCCGTGCAGCGTCCGCATCCGCCGCTGTGGTTCGGCGGTTCGTCACCGGCCGCGCATTCGATCGCGGCCGATCACATCGACACCTACCTGACCTGGGGCGAGCCGCCCGAGGCTGTCGCGAAGAAGATTGCGGACATCCGGGCCCGCGCCGACGCGCGCGGCCGCAAGATCAAGTTCGGCATCCGCCTGCACGTGATCGTGCGCGAGACCGAGGACGAAGCATGGCGTGACGCCGAGCGGCTGATCAGCCGTCTCGACGACGACACGATCGCGCGTGCGCAGAAGGCATTCGCGAACATGGATTCGGAAGGCCAGCGCCGGATGGCCGCGCTGCACGGCGGCAAGCGCGGCGGCCGCGACGCGCTCGAGGTGTATCCGAACCTGTGGGCAGGCGTCGGCCTCGTGCGCGGCGGTGCAGGCACGGCGCTCGTCGGCAATCCCGAGCAGGTTGCGGAACGCATGCGCGAATACGCGGATCTCGGCATCGAGACGTTCATCCTGTCCGGCTACCCGCACCTCGAGGAGTCGTATCGCTTCGCCGAACTCGTGTTCCCGCTGATCAAGGGCAAGGGCGCGGAGAAAGCGACCGGCCCGCTGTCGGGGCCGTTCGGCGAGATCGTCGGCAACAGCTATCTGCCGAAGGCGAGCCAGAGCTGAGCGAGGGGAGGCCTGCGATGACAACGAAAACATCGACGACGGGCGCAGCCGTGGCTGCCCGTGCATGGCGCGCCGTCGCGCCGTGGCTCGTGCCGCTCGCGCTGCTGGTTGCATGGGAGGTCGGCGCACGCACCGGCTGGCTGTCGACCCGCGTGCTGCCCGAGCCGGTTGCAGTCGTGCGCGCGGCCTGGTCGCTGGTGGCGTCGGGCGAGATGTGGGCGAACGTGAAGGTCAGCACGTGGCGCGCGCTGTTCGGCTTTGTGATCGGCGGCGGCGTCGGCCTTGCGCTGGGGCTCGCGACCGGCCTGTCGAAGGCCGCCGAGGTCGCGCTCGATTCGACGATCCAGATGATCCGCAACATCCCGGCGCTCGCGATGATCCCGCTCGTGATCCTGTGGTTCGGCATCGACGAGAAGGCGAAGCTGTTCCTCGTCGCGCTCGGCGTGTTCTTCCCGGTCTACATCAACACGTATCACGGGATCCGCTCGGTCGACGCGAACCTGATCGAGATGGCGAAGAGCTACGGCGTGCGCGGCTTTGCACTGTACCGCGACGTGATCCTGCCCGGAGCGCTGCCGTCGATCCTCGTCGGCGTGCGTTTCGCGCTCGGGCTGATGTGGGTGATGCTGATCGTCGCGGAGACGATCTCCGCGCAGTCGGGCATCGGCTACATGACGATGAACGCGCGTGAATTCCTGCAAACCGACGTGGTGGTGGTCGGCATCCTGCTGTACGCGGTGCTCGGCAAGCTGGCCGATGTGCTGGCGAAATGGCTCGAGCGCGTGACGCTGCGCTGGCACCCCGCTTACCAATCAGGAGCAAAGGCATGAATGCGACGACTTCGGCGGCCGCCTACGGCCTGCTAGCCGGCGCAGATCTCGAGGCCGAGCTTGCGCAGGCACGCGTCGCGGACGGCAACGCGCGAGACGCGGCGATCCTCGATCGTGACGGCAGCGCATCGGTCGTGCCGCTCGCGCGGCGGCGCGCGGGAAGTCCGGCACCCGACGACGCGGTGACGCTGTCGGGCGTCAGCAAGCGCTTCGGCGCGCGCACGGTGCTCGACAACGTCGAACTCGGCATCGCGCGCGGCAGCTTCGTCGCGATCGTCGGCCGCAGCGGCTGCGGGAAATCGACGCTGCTGCGTCTTGTCGCGGGACTCGAGCAGCCGAGCAGCGGCGCGCTCGTGACGCGCGGCGACGGCGGCGGCGCGCTCGACACGCGGATCATGTACCAGGATGCGCGCCTGCTGCCGTGGAAGACCGTGCTGCAGAACGTGATGCTG
Organism: Burkholderia catarinensis; assembly: GCF_001883705.2. Classification (GTDB taxonomy): domain Bacteria; phylum Pseudomonadota; class Gammaproteobacteria; order Burkholderiales; family Burkholderiaceae; genus Burkholderia; species Burkholderia catarinensis. The sequence continues at coordinate 326,435 of NZ_MDEQ02000007.1, read as the reverse complement.
GGCCTCGGGCGCGGCGCGCGCGACCAGGCGCGCGCGGTGCTCGATGAAGTCGGCCTGCTGGAACGTGCGAACGACTGGCCCGCGCAACTGTCGGGCGGCCAGCGGCAGCGCGTTGCACTGGCCCGCGCGCTCGTGCACCGGCCGCAACTGCTGCTGCTCGACGAGCCGCTTGGCGCGCTCGACGCGCTGACCCGCATCGAGATGCATGCGCTGATCGAACGGTTGTGGCGCGAGCATCGGTTCACGGCGTTGCTCGTCACGCACGACGTGCAGGAGGCCGTCGCGCTCGGCGACCGCATCCTGCTCATCGAGCAGGGACGCGTGGCGCTCGATCAGTCCGTGCCGCTCGACCGGCCGCGTGCCCGCGCATCGGCGGCGTTTGCGGCGCTCGAGGATCGCGTGCTGAAACGCGTGCTCGCCGGCGGCCCCGGCGCGGACGATCCGGGCGAGGTGCATGAAGAAGCGAGCAACGTACGACCGGTCGGGCAGATCCGCTGGGCCGTTTAAATCCGGGCGGCACCCGCCGCCCGTTCTGAGACTTTTTCTTCGGAGCGATCAACCTGATGAGCATCACTGCAATCAACGTACGTAACCAGTTCAAGGGCAAGGTGAAGGAGATCATTCGCGGGTCCGTGGTCTCCGAGGTCGACGTCGAGACGCCGTTCGGCATCGTCACGTCGGTGATCACGACCCGTTCGGTCGACGAACTCGAACTGAAGGTCGGCGCGGAAGTCGTCGCGCTCGTGAAGTCGACCGAGGTATCGATCGCGCGTCTCTGAACGGGTGTTGCCTGCGCAGTGCGGCGGCGCAGGCAACCAGCCAGTTGGCGCCGCCCGGTATTTCTACAGCGCGTTTGCCTCGGTATTCGATGTCCGGACGAAGTGCTAGGATGGAACGACACCGATGCCGGAGGCGAACGCATGACCCCCATCCTTTCCCCCGAAGCCATCGAGGCGCTGAAGTGGATCGACCAGTTCGGCGAAAGCCGGCCGGTTCCGGCCGCGTTCGGCGACGTCGTCTATGCGCTGTTGAACGAGGGGCTGATCTATCAGGCGGCGGCCGACCGGGTCGACCTGACGGCCGACGGCAAATCCTTTTTATCAGACGAATACGATTGAGCGCGCGGCGCCTGCCGCGTGGGCGGCCTGGCGCTGCGTCGCCACGGAGCGTGCGATGGAACCGAGAGGCAGCGACCTCGGCGATTTCAGCGAGCCATACCGCGGCTTCGAGATCGAGGTGAAGACCGAGCAGGTCTGGGACGGCGAGCATGCGCACTACCGCGTGCTGCAGGGCGATGCCGTGCGGATCGACTGGCGGCTCGTCAAGGTCGACGGGATGCTGCTGACCGAGCGACGCGTGCTCGAGCGCGTGTTCGACGAGGCGCGGCGGGCGGTCGATGCGGAACTGGGCGACGGTTAGCGCGCGTGCCGGGCAGGTGCGGCCCGTGTTGCGGTAAAATGTCGGGTTGTTCCCGCGCCGTCTGGCCTGTTGCCCGAAATCCATGTCCGTACCGTCCTCGCTTCCTCCCCGCCGCGTATCCGTCGCGCCCATGCTCGACTGGACCGACCGCCATTGCCGGTCGTTCCACCGTACGCTGACGCGTGATACGTGGCTGTATACGGAGATGATCACGACGGGCGCGCTGCTGTTCGGCGATGCCCAGCGGCATCTCGCGTTCACGCCGAACGAATCGCCGGTCGCGCTGCAACTGGGCGGCAGCGAGCGTGACGATCTCGCGCGCGCCGCGAAGCTCGGCGAGCAGTGGGGCTACGACGAAATCAATCTGAATTGCGGATGCCCGTCCGAGCGCGTGCAGCGCGGCGCGTTCGGCGCGTGCCTGATGAACGAGCCGCAACTCGTCGCCGACTGCGTGAAGGCGATGCGCGATGCGGTGTCGGTGCCGGTCACGGTCAAGCACCGGATCGGTGTCGATGCGGTCGAGGACTACGCGTTCGTGCGCGACTTCGTCGGCAAGGTGGCCGAGGCCGGTTGCGAAACGTTCGTCGTGCATGCCCGCAACGCGATCCTGAAGGGGCTGTCGCCGAAGGAGAATCGCGAGATCCCGCCGCTCAAGTATGACTATGCGTATCAGTTGAAGCGCGATTTTCCGTCGCTGGAGATCGTCATCAACGGCGGCATCAAGACACTCGACGAAGTCGCGCAGCACCTCGAGCATGTCGACGGCGTGATGCTCGGCCGCGAGGCGTATCACAATCCGTACGTGTTGGCGGAGGTCGATGCGCGCTTCTACGGATCGACCGCAGCGGTGCCGACGCGCGAAGAGGCCGAGGCTCAACTGATCGAATACTGCGCGGCTGAGCTGAAGCGCGGGACCTACCTCGGCGCGATCGTGCGGCACGCGCTCGGGCTGTATCGCGGCATGCCGGGCGCACGCGGCTGGCGTCGCGTGCTGTCCGACAACAAGAAGCTCGCGCGCGGCGATCTGGCTGTGTTCGACGAGGCACGCGCGCATCTGAACGAAGCCGAAGAATTTTTTGAAAAAAAGGCTTTGCAAGATTCAAAAGACTTCGTATAATCTTCCTTCTTCGCTGCTGAAACAAAAACAGCGGGGAGCAAAAAGCAGTATCAGTGGTGGCTGTAGCTCAGTTGGTAGAGTCCAGGATTGTGATTCCTGTCGTCGTGGGTTCGAGTCCCATCAGCCACCCCACTGAATTCATAGCAATATCAAGTAGTTAGAAACGGTACTGAGATTTTATCCAGTGCCGTTTTTGTTTTGAAATTCCACAAAATGGAATTCATAGCGCCTTCCTCTTCACGATCTTGGTACGGTCGTAGACCCGAGCCGTGGTCGCCGGATTGGCATGAAGGTCGGGCAGCGTGCCGCGCTCCTGCTTGAACTGCGTCGTGTAATACGCCCTTAGATCGTGGAACGTGAATCGGCCGGCGATGACCTTTGCCTCGATCGCTTCGTTCATCAACTTCCCCCAGAATCCCTTGAAGCCGTCACGCGTGTAGTGCGTGCCGTATTTCGTCGTGAAGACGTACAGGCATTCCTTGTCGCCGCGGACGGCCTCCAGACGGTCGAGTAACCCAGCAAGCGGCGGCGTGATTTCGATCTGCTCGATGACCTCGCCACGTTTCTTGCCGCGCTGCTTCGCGCGTTTGATGCGGATGTGGCCTGCCTTGCGATCAACCTGCGGCCATGACAAATCCAGAAACTCGACTTTCCGATTGCCGGCGAGTGCCGCATATTCGGCCGCCATGCCCATCATTGCGCGCTGGCCGCCTTGGGCCGAGAGCCATGCCGTGAACGCTTGGTAGTCGACCGGGACGGGCTCGGTTGTGTTGTCCACGTCGCCGGCATTTGCCAGCACACCCACAGCGCCGACTGCAGCCGTTGGCACGAACAGCACCCAGATCGCGACGACAGCTTTTGTCGCCGGCCGGCCGCAGTGCTACTCCATCATGGACAGCGGTGGAGACAACACCTTCACCAATGACAACGCGTCCGCGTGGACGGCGACGCTCGCCCTTGGTCCGAGCGCGAACAAGTGCATCTATTTCCCGCCCGGGAAGTACAAGTTCGGGAGCAACGTCTCGTACACGATCCCGTCAGGCGTGGCCTCGATCACGATTCTTGGGGCTGGCCCGACATCCACTACGCTGGCATGGCCGGCCGGGGGCGGGATCGCCATCAACTACGCGGGCACTACGAGTGCGGCCCACGTTCAGAACCTGGCGCTCACCACCGGCACCACGGCGACAGGAACTGCTCTCGCACTGAATCAGGCTGCAAGCACCAGCAACCAGTCGAACTCGGCCGAATCCGATGTGACGAACGTGACCATCAGGGGTGACGATGGTTATCAGGTGACCGACTACTGGGCGACCGGGATCAATGTCAGCGTCTCGAACGTCAACTTCTCGAATAACCACTTCGTCAACCCGCTCGGCAACGGGAATCAGGTCGTGCTTGGCGGCACGTCAACACAGGTGCCGGTCATTTTCAACTTCGCGAATTGCTATTTCGAAGGCGGCAACAACTCGCTGACGTACGGCAACTACGTGCAAGGGGTGCAGGTCAGCAATTCGAACTTCGTCTCGGCGAACTACGGGATCATCTCGAATGCGAGCGAGTCCGGGCTGGATCAGCTGACAGTCGTTGGCAGTCAGTTCGAGAACAACACTTCCGACATCCTGCTCACGACGGCAGTCCCCAACACCGTTCTGATGGGGAACGTGTTCTACGTTGCCAACAGCACCACGGGTGTGAATCTGGCTGCGACTGACAAGTTTAGCGTCATCGGCAATATGTTCACGGTGGCAACGACCGGGACGTCTGCCATCGGGTTGAACATCGGTGCAACAAGTGCGCGCGGCGGATCGATCACGGGGAACAATTTCGACCGGATGGGAACGGTCGCCATTCAGATCAACAGCGGCACATCGAACGTCACTTCGAACGACAACGTGTTCAACTCCAACGGCCAGAATATCTCGAACGGCAGCTCGAGCAATTCCGTGCTGGACTTCTCCGCCATCACGGGCAGCTTCGGCTTCGCGTCCCTGACGACCAACACGGCGACGAACGTGGGTTCCGTATCGCTTCCCCTCGGCACGTGGTTTTGCACGTCTCAGGCGAACTGGACGTCATCGGCAAATAATCTGTCGGTGGTGCAGAGCGGTATGAGCACGACGAGCGCATCGATGCCGAGCTTCGCCTCGTACATCGGTCTGAACAGCGGCAGCATCGCGGCCGGCACGGTTCTGAATTCGACTCAGCGCGTCGTCGCCTCATCAAACCCGACGACGCTGTATCTCGTCTCGATAGCCACGTTCGCTTCTGGCACGTCTACCTCGTCCGGCCAGATTACCTGCGTACCCAGCCGCTGATCCTTCGAAGCGGCGCTGTGATCCTCCACGAAGTGGAGTGCTCCAGCGCCGCGACTCGCTCGCTCTTTTCCTGAAGGGCGGCATGAGCCGCCTGAAGATCGGCCTGAAGCTTCAGCTCTAACGCTGAAGGCGGCGCCGGGAAGTTGGCCGCAGATTGGGCCGCTTCCGCCCAGCTTCGGAGTGCGCGATCCTTCGACATGGTTTTTAGCCACGCGAAGAACTCGAGCTCGTTGTGAGCCGTGTCGTAGAACCGCTCGCATCCGAAATCAACGATGTCGTGCTCGACGAGCGTCGACATCAGCAACGCGAATGACTTCGGTGTGAATGCCCAGCAGTGCACGTCGTGGTACTCGTCGCTGGTAGCGAAGTGCTTACCGATCGAGAGCGCGGTCGAGAAATCGTGCTCCATGTGCGCCGGCCTGTCGCCGATATAGGTGGCCCATGCCAGGCTGCATTCGATCGGTGCCGCGTTGAGCCGATAGTCGAGGATCTGCTGAACTTGCGGCCGGCGCGCGCGCAAGACATAGGCGGCGAGCACATCGGCGAGGCTGCTCTCGCGCCGCAGGTGGTCGAACGTGAAACGCTTGTCCGGGATTGCCAGACGCACTTGAGCGCCATCCTTCAGGACCGACCGCAGTTCGAGCAGCCAGGTCACCAGATCCGGCACATGCTCGATGACGTGAGAGGCGACGATGTAGTCGACCTTCCGGGCGCCCAGCGCCTCCAAGAGCGTATTCGCACCCCACACTGCATCGATGTCGACGATCGCAGCCGCATCAACTCCTGAGTCGTTGGCGTACTTGCCGCGGAGCGTCTCCGTATCCGCGTGGTCGACATACAGCACATTACCGTCCGATCGCGTGACAACAGGTCGGCAAAGCGGGCCGATCTCCAGCCCCGTCAATTTTTTGACGTCAAGGTCGCCGATCAGTTTTTTATTGCGGTCCATGCTCACCTTCGGTGGGGGTGTCTCATTCCAGCCGCTGCCGATGGAGAGTATTCCCATTCAAGCTGAGGATTGCAAGCCCGGTGATGCGTCCCCATTGGCATGGAATGGTATGGAACGAAGCCGAAAAATCCCTGTAGAATCAAAGGCGAGTTTACTATCAAAATTCCACAAAATTCATCATCAGGCATTCTACATATGGCTTCATGACTAGGATTGTGATTCCTGTCGTCGTGGGTTCGAGTCCCATCAGCCACCCCAACAAATTCAAGCACTTGCAGCAGGAATAAGCTGACGTGTTACAAGTTTTGGAAGGTGACATTCCAAAATTTGGAAGATGAATAAATGGAAGCCCGCCGATGAGCGGGCTTTTTTGCGCTCATTTTTTGAGGAAGTGATGGACGACTTTCTGCAGAATCTGCATTCGCCGTCTTGGTGGTTGTCGGTGGTTACCGTAGGCATACTCTTGAGTGTCGTCGCTGCATACGCAACGCGCGGTCTAGATCGACTCTTCCGATACTTTGGTAAGAAATGGGCTGATCGGTCGGAAAAATCGAAGGATAAGTTTGCTCGGAAAGTTGCAGTGTTGCAGCAGAGCCCGGAGGCGCGTGCCGCCTATTTTCGGGAAGAGGTGAGGTATCGCCATACGGCGATCTTCGGCGCCGTCGTGGCCACCTTCCTCCTGGGACTCTTGGCAGCCGTTTCTATTATTGATTCGCATGGGCTTACGCCGGGCGGGTCTGTAGCTATAGGTGCATCGAAAGTCAGTTTCATTCCGGCGTTTGTCTTCGGGTTCTATGCGATATCGTCTTGCATCGTGGCATTCATGTCGACCGCAGCATATTCTGCGGCGCAAAGTATGGCGCGCCACTTGAAGGCTGCTGAAGGGCACTTGCTACCTTAGTACCTAGGCAACTATCGCGTTGCACGCACTTTTCTCTGCCGGCGTCGGTCATATGTCTTGCGCACCATGTGCTCGTCCGCATGCCCAGTCGCATCGATGATTCGGTCGTCGTCTTCTTCTTGCCGATCGGTCACGGCCGCCGGCCGCATGTCGCGCAACGCAAACCGTTCGAACGGTACGCCGCGCGCCTTCTCTTCCTTCTCGCAGTAACCCATCAGGCGCGACCAGTTCGTGTTCCATCCGCGGCGCGTGTACCCCTGACCGTCCATGTTGCCGAAAACGTGGACGCCGATGGTCCGCTGCAACGAAAGTGCATCGAGGAAGCCGTAGACATGCTTCGACTTGATGGCGACCGGCGACATCTTGCCGAACACAGCGACGAGCCGTTTCGCTTCGCGACGGTTCTCGTCGAGCGTGATCTGTGCCTTGCGCCGCTCGTCGGACGCTGGCAATCCCCCCTGCCAGTCGAAATAGGATTCGTTGAGCGCTTCCGCGCGCTCGATCGCCTGCTTGCGGATCTCGGCGATCGCTTCTTTCTGGCGTGTCGGTGCTGAAAGGCGAAACGCCCAGCGCCCCTTCGGCAGCTTGTAGCCGAAGCTGACCTTGTGCTTTCCGTAGTGCGCGTAGAGCCGGAACGGCAATCCGTCCGGTCGCTTGCATCGTCCAATCATGCTGTGAGTGCGGTGAAATTCGGTTCTTCTGATGCGGCCGCGCGCCCGGCCCGCTTTCGCCGCCGATGATCACCCAGTCGATTCCTGGCGAGCTATATCCCGAACCATCCTCGGCATATTCAGTGGTCGGACCGTGGATCCATGGCGCCTCGGCGGGGCTGTTCTCGCAGGAGTGCATTTCCCGCATGCAGCAAACGCCAGTCGGATCGAACCACGCTTGGAGATCGACTGTACCAAGCGGCGGCTCCATGGAAAGAAACCGGCACCGCGCGGGTGTCGTGAGCAGCTTTTCGATGTCGCGGTCGGCCTCGGCCTGGTTGACGACGATCGTGCCGATCCAGACGCCGGGCCACGGCAGCTCGTCCCACGTGTTGAGCCCACACGACAACTCGTCGACAACTTCGTTGAGCATCGCACGCGCATTGCCGAGCCGGTGCTGAAGTGCACGCTGGTCCTGAAGGGGCATACGTACCAGCTCGCGGCCGCGGTGAGCTTTGCCTATAACGTCGGTGTGGGCGCGTACTGCGGCAGCACGACGACGAAGCGGTTCAATGCGGGCGACTGGAAGGGCGCTTGCCGTGCGATGAACGAGGCGGACAACGGCCGGCAGCAGTGGGTGACGGCCGGCGGCCGCGTGCTGCCTGGTCTGGTGAAACGGCGCTCTAAAGAGCGTGCCCTCTGTGAGAGGGAGGGGGCAGTATCAATGCTCCCGCCGCAAGGTATGCGCGGCGGGAGCCAAATCATCGTGACTTAGTTGCGATTGATCCAGAGGCCGACCGTATCACCGCGAATAGAGCCGCCGTTGTTGCACGGAACTCCATCGGCGGCCCAACGCACGAGGACCGTCTGCCCGCTGCTGATTGCGGTCAAAAGAGTCGCGTGCATGTTCTTGGCGTATTGGCCGCTGAACGACGAGGGGGCTGCAGAATCGAATACGGCCACGATCGTGCCGTCGTTCCCGGCATAGATGCTCTGAACATTGGCTTTGCACTCCGTGTACGCAAAGCTGGATTGCGCCGCAGCGGCGATCGATGCGGCCAATGCTACTTTGATGATGGTCTGCGTGGCTTTCATTGTTTTGATTCTTGTGAATTAGTCGTTGAGAAGGAGGTCAAGTGCACCGACTGGCGTCGCTGACTTGAGTGTCGCGTCGATCTTTCCCGAAGTTGCGCTCGTTGAATATCGGTCACCGTCGAAGGTTGCATATACGGGTACCGAGCGCACGCCAGCAGGAAGCGTAATAACGTGTGACGCTTCGACCTGTGCGGTGTTCGAGAAAATCAATTGTGTGGACCAACATCCGTTTTGATTGCAGTTCTGAACGTAGTCATACCTAGGATATTCGGCCGTATGCTTAAGCTGCGTCGCTGTGTAACTCGCTACTTCGGTGTTGTTGACGAAAATTCGTATCTTCGATGTTGAATTTTGCGGGTTTGGCTGGATTCGCCTAACGACAATATCCCCTTTCAACAAAACGTTAATACTGACGGTCCGGTCTTTTGCTGATACCGACTTCGCCGATGCTGTGATCGAGGACTGCGTTGCTGCGATGGCAGTCGAAGCGGCAAATGCGCACAGCACTGCAAGGATTGATGTCTTTTTCATGTATCTCACAAGTTGATAACCAAGTGCCTCCGTTCGCGTGTGAATGACGGTCTGCGCGTGAGATTTATGCAAAATGACCTCTAAATCTCAACGCATCGCATAGGGTAATAGAAATATTGTAGAAAGTGAAGTGTAATGCGATGCGTGCCTACTGCTTGCCGAGAATCGGCAGGACCGGTGAGGTTTTCGCGACGATGGTTGTTCGCTGCACACAATTGCCCGTTGTTCTGACTCGCCCGGCGCAAGCGCTCGGCGAGTTTTTTATTGCTTGGAGACCTTATGAATATCGCGGAATCACGTGAGACGCGGTGCACGCTCGCCGCGGACGTCTTCTACCCGGACCACCAACTGCGCACCGAGTCGTCGATGTTTCGTGCGAGTAAGCGGGCGATGAAGGCGGCCGGTGGCTAGGTCTGCGCGGTCTGCGGCGACGACCAGGCGGTCGAGTCGCATCACCGATTCTTCGAGTGGGCGTTCTCGCACGCAATCGACTGGAAGTGGATCCGCGGCGTCGCGCTCAACCAGGTCGACACGATGTTCAGTCACAAGCTGCAGCACGTCGTTCCGATCCCGCGCCGGCATCCGATCTGGGACGTGATCAAGCTGACGCAGGGCTTCGACTGGGAGGCGTTCGATCCGGCACGGCTCGAGGCGTTTGTCGACTCAACCTACAACCAACTGCTGCTGTGCGCGCTCCATCACCGGGGCAAGGATCACGGCCGACATGAGGGAAGCGACCCGGTCTGGAGCGTGCAGGCGTTCCAGCTGCCGGGTTTCGTCTACTCGCCGGACGAGCTGAAGCAGCTGCATGCGAAGGAGCCAAAATGATCTTCGTGAAATCCGCATGGCCAGTATCTGCTGGCTGCGCTGCGCGGCTCGGCCAGCGTTGAATACCTGATAGGTGCGCGGCAGCTCGCCGACGAGCGCGCCGCTCGCGCGGCCGGCGGGCAGCAGCACGCCAACGACCTGACGACTATCTCGAAGGCTGCGCTTGATGCTGAGCAGCGTGCGATCGCCGCGCATGACTCGGCCGCTTCGCAGATGGCCGCCGTCGACGCACAACTCACGAAGGAGCGAACCGACCATGAAACCGAAAATCGCAGCTATCGCGCTGCGCTCTCTGCTGGCACTGAGCGGCTGCGCATTGCCGTCCGAAACTGCACTGCAACCGGTGCCGACGGTCTGCCCGGAACTACCGGCGCCGCCGGCCTGGGCGATGGTGCCGCCGCCGTCGCGGACCTCGATCCAGCGGTTGCGGAACGCGCTTTCGCCGTCGCTGGCGACGACCAGCGCGAAATCGACAAACTGAAGGCAGTGCAGGGGTGGGTGCGCGCGGTGCGCCCGGCAACGCCGGGATGTTAGTTCCGACACCTAGCCCGAGTCATTGCCCCAGCACGTATTGGAGCGGTGCTTCGACCGCAAGGGATCCGCCCATACTGCCAGCGAAGTGCAGGCAACAGATCAAGGCCCAAAGCGCGGCTGGATTGCCCGGGGTGCTAATGCCGTGGAAATTGTCCGTGCTGCAGAACATCAACGAATCGACGGCAAGGATTCCATCGATCACTCCGGGTCTCAACTTCGATTTCATCGTGTCGAGTGATTTCCATCCTTTGAATCCAACGACGAAAAACGGTATGTGTGGCGGGGCTGTTGGGCCGAAGGCGATACCACTGCCGAACTGCCGTTTGATGACTGAGAGCTTGTTCGCAGTTGCTTCGACCTCACTCCATTAACTCGATAAATCAGACTTTACTTCGATAACAGCAGAAATCCCTTCGGCCAAGTAGAGGCGAGTCTTTTCCGATCCAACAATCGGCAAGCTCGGCACGAACGGGTATTCGATGACTACGTCTAATTGACCACTTCTGTTCCCCGCCTGGTCAGTTGCGTCACCAGTACCAAAGCGAAAATGCGACGGCAACACCTGTGACAGAAAGCTATCGATGAAGGTCTGGCGCTCAAGTCCTTTGGTGTTGGAAGATAGGCTAATGTTGGATTCATACGCTCCAACTAGCATTTTGTGAATGCCGTTTAACCGGCTTATGACGTGTTGATTCAATTCGCACCCCGTACTCTTCTTTGATGAAAGTCAAGTCTAACCGATCTTTCGAGATTGACGTCTGACGTATCTCCGAGCACCGGCGTCGCATGATCAGTTCTCGGGGCCATCATCCAACTCGTCCGGGCCGCAATAGCTGGCACCTGGAATTTCGATCGGCACGATGTCGTAGCCGCGCGCCCGTCAGGCTGATCTCGAAGTCGCTGAACGCCTCGAACAGATCAGGGCCGCTTCAATATGGTGAATTTCGACTCGAGGGTGTTGCTTGCGACATGTTCGTGGAATATCGCGACGGAGTCCGGCGAGTCGCCCACATCGAAGTGCGAGATCCTGAGAAATGGGGTGCGTCATTCCTTGGCGTACGTCGCGCGCATCATGATCTGCACATTCGTGATTACGTGATGGGGCGGAATTTCCGGTGCGATCCGATGCAGGTAGGCCCGAAACGAACCTGGGCCCTCGCGCTCGTGGGCGTACACGGTGCCGTGCCAGTCGTCCGTCGATTTTCGAAACTCTTCCTCGATCGCAGACATGGTCGCCTCCTGTTCGATGCACATCAGGATGCCACAGGCGTGTCAACACCCTATCCCTGCACGTCGCATTTCCTCGCGTAGTAGGAAATACAACTTCCGGAACTGTCCGAATGGGCCGCCGAGGTTGCCATGATCCTTGGTCGATTTGTCGACCAATACTCACCAGTCCATCATCTTCTGGAGCGACTTTCTGAGCGTCACGATTTCAAGGATGAGAACTCGAACTTCGGGGTCGCGATGCGTGCGCCATGGTTCGCGTAGTTCGGAATCGGTCAGCGCTTCGAACTCGGGCATTTTCGGCACATGCTCGATGTTGGGATCGGCCAACCGCACGATGTTGCGATCGACTTGAGATCTACCCCGACTATCTCGCACCGATAGAACCGAACTGGGAGACCGGCAAGCACGTGCGGTATCGGGTCGGTGTCGGGGACTGGCGGCCGTGCTGCGTCGCGGGTATTTGGCGCGCGTGGCGCGGCGCGGACGGCGTCGAGACGCTGGCGATGTCGATGTGGACCGTGAACGCCGATAAGCATCTGGTCATGAAGCACATGCATCGGCCGGGCGACAAGAAACGGTCTGTTGTGATCCTGCGGCCGTCCGATTATGACGAGTGGTTACACACTTCGAACGCTGACGTCGCGCGCACGCTGTTGCAGTTATACCCCAGCTGACGAGATGATGGCTGAACCGGCTGCGAAAAGTGACTAATATACGCTGAACAAACGGGGGATCTATGTTCGGAATTGATGATGAGCGACTTTATGGCGTTGCATCTAATGTTTATTTTTGGGCTGTAGGCGTTGCAGCTGTCTCCGCTGGAATCAGTTTTGGTGCTGGTCTTGTGCAATATATAACAAGTAATAGAATTCAAGGCGAAAAAGATCGAGCGTTACGTGAATATCAATCGAATGCCGGCAAGCAAATTTCAGGGGCAAATGAGAGGGCGGCTCTTGCTGAAAAGAGTGCGGCGGACGCAAACAATAAAACGGCTGATTTAAATAATCAAACGGCGCAGCTTGAGGCTGAAAATTTGCGCTTGAAGCAACAGTTGGCGTGGAGGGATGTATCTCCACAACAAAGGCAAGCGTTAATTGAGGCTGTTAGAGGGTTTCCTGGGCAACATATTTCGGTCAAAGGTTTGGCTGGGGATGCTGAATGTCAGACATATGCGCGAGAAATTGCAGATGCATTGGCTGAGGCAGGGTGGGATGTTGTTTTGAATCCAATTTTGGTAAATGGAGATGCGCCAACTGGGGTTAGAATGATTGTGAATCCTGGAAATTACAATGGCGGAATAACTTTAGCATCTGCGGCAGCTCTTTTTCGCACGCTCCAACATAACGGAATTGTTCGTGATCAGGAACCGATGCGAACAGTATTGCCAGCGCCGGGCACGGTCGTTTTGATTGTCGGGAGCAAACCGATGCCTAATTAAGCGCTTCTTTCTCGGTCTATTCAGCAAGTGCTACGAGTGCGAAAGATGTGACCTTGGGCGAGGTAGTGCTGAAGTTGACGGACGCTTATTCTGGAAGATGAGGGATGGACGCTATACAAGGCAAGGATTTCCTGGAGCCACATATTCCAAGGTATCATCCCAAGTAATTGAAATATGTGGTAAATGTATAAGAATTTTGATTCCTGTCGTCGTGGGTTCGAGTCCCATCAGCCACCCCAAAATTCAAGCAAAAAGCCCGGTTCCTCGAACCGGGCTTTTTGCTTTATGGCTCCGTAGTCCGCGTAGCCAGTTCTTGCCAAAGCATTTCGACGAGGGGTTGTATGGCGTATATCCAATGCGCCACGTGTAGCGCGGTTTCGGCATAGGGAAGCGTAAAGCCGCTGCCGTACCAACAACGTCAAACGAATGCGCGGGGATCTCATATGCACAAGAGAATCGAACGCCATACCGATGAATCCGACGGTCACGAAATCATCGTCGAGTCCGTGCAACCAGCACTGGGTAGCAGTTGGATTGCGAACGTTCGGGTTTGCGAAGACAGAGTCGAATCGCCGAGGCGATAAGACTTCGACACTTCGTATGACACCTTGGACGAGGCGAAGGGTGCAGGCGTCGAGATTGGGCGCGCCATCGTGCTTGGTATCAATCGATAGCTTCACTTCTTCCCGTGTCTCCGACGTCGCTGGCGCAGATCGCAATACGTCAGCGGACCCGGGCCAGATGTGCTTCGCCTTTCTTTTGCGATCCACCGACGACACGCACGCCAGTTCGCAAACGAAACTTCCTTCCCCGGCTAAGGTTCGTGCGCGCCGTGCCGTTATCTACCCTGGACAGCCCTCGTGCCTCGAATGCTGATCCGTTTTCTTGCCTGCTCGCGTTCCGCGCGAGCAGGCTTTTTTCGTTTACGGCGGCCATGGGCTGGCAATGTGGCGGAATGGAGCAGGAGCTTGGCGTAAACCGACAAAGCGCAACAGTCTTGCATTCGCGTAATGTATCGTCTTCCTCGTGCCCTCATGTTTTCCAGGGCCGTTCGATCCCGGCGACCAGAGAAGGCGTCGGGATTTTTTTTGCCAGCGTCCCGCTGCTTCAGCGACGAACCGCCGCGGAATGCAAAATCGTCGCGGAGTTCGACGGAGACACATTGATGCGATGGCACTGACAGCTACGCCGCGCTACGACACCGAACCCGTGGCGGCCTTCGCGTACCGCAAAGCACGGTATATTTTGCGACGAGACATTCCGATCACGAGAACACGCAGAAGGAGCCGCCACCGATACCGGAAATCCGGACCACGCTGCGTGCCGCGACGACGCACGACGCAAACCACATCGCTCGCCTGCACACCCTGAGCTGGCAAACCGCATACAGCCATATCCTTCCGGCCGCCTATCTGCTCGACGAGGTGCCGACGGAGCACGCGATCCGGTGGCGAAAGTATTTCGATCGCAATGAAAAAGAGTGGGGCCTCGTGCTGATCGCCGAGTCGGATGGCGAGCCCGTCGGCTTCGTCAGTGCCGAGCGCCCGGTCGATCCGGCGCTCGGCGCGTTGCTCGACTGCCTGCACGTCCATCCGTCGCATCACGGAGGCGGTACGGGCAAGCGCATGATCGAAGCCGTTCGCGCGTGGGCACGAACGCTCGGCGTGGACAAGGTCCACCTGCAGGTGCTGGAGGGCAACGAAGGCGCGATCGGCTTCTACGAGCACAACGGCTGGCAATTGGCGGGTATCGAAACGTGCCGCATCGGCCAGACGGAGGTCACCGACCGGATCTACGCGATACAGGCATGAAAGCTTGCCGGCATCCGAGCGCACGGCGGCGCGCGAATGCAGCCATTCGTGGCAGCTACGACGCTACGCCGGGCGAAAGCCGAGCGTACTCTGCCGTTACTCGCCGCAATATCGCACGAGCAAAGCGGCCTCCGTCTCGTGCACTTCGACGGGCAAGGTCGTCACTCCGGCATAGGCAAGATAGCGCGCGCGATGCTGGCCGTTGCGGAACGACGCGACGCCAACTTTCGACAGGCCGGGGATGCCGAGCAGCGTTCGCGTTCTCGTCTCGCGAAACGTGATGAACGGCATGTCCGGAATCCTGTCCTGGTCCGGATCGAGGAATTCGCGAATACCCGCGGCTTTTCCAGGGGCCCAGTACTGAACCGACGGCAGCACGTAGTCCGTCGTGTCGCGGTCGGCGCAGGCCAGCAGTTTCTTCAGGTCGACCGTCACGACCCGATGTCGCGAGTCGTCGGACGAGAATACCCGCTTGAGGTGCGTATAGGCATAGGGGACATGCCCGGGAAGCTGGATAATCCAGACATCTACGCCGCTCTGTTGTGCGTGGGCGAGTGTCATTATTTCCTCTGGTAGCGCAAGCGGTCTCAGTGTTTCGAGTTTAGCAGCGCGGTTGCAATCGCGGAGCAGGTCGATACCTGGAATGGGAAAACGGAGCGACTTGCAGCGAGACAGGAACCGGGAGCAAAAGCGCAAAACGAGCTGGGTGGAAAAACGGATGCGGTCATGTGCCGGCGATCCATATCGACAGGTCGCGAGAATATCGCGATACTGCCGGCGGGAATAACGCGCCGCGCGAAATTCATGCAAGCTTCACGCAGCGTCACGATACCGGGCAGGCATGGATCATCATAAGAACAGAGGGGGCAGATTGACCGGAGAAAGCCATGTCGTCGAAACTTGAGATCGAATATCTCGATTACTGTTTCACCGCGACGCTCGAAATCAGGGAGTCCGGCCGTACCGCCGTTGTCGACCGGCAGCTCGAATCCAATGCGCGACGCAAGACGCTTGCGTGGATCGTGTTCGACCGTTTTCTCGAGCGGAATGATTTCGCCGATGAAGAGGATGCGCGTGCAAATATCGTCGACTGGCTGGAGCGGCTTGCCGATCCGAGGTCCGGCGCGTCGGCTGAAATTGCGAAGGCGAGCGCGGTTGCTTCCGGGGTGGTGGCGACAGACGCGTCGACTGCCGAAATCGTGGGCGAAACCGTCATTGAAATCGTCAGCGATCTCGACTGGGTCGATATGATCGCCGACTGGTTTTCCAGTGGCTCGATTTAATGAAAAAACCGGCTTTTCGTGACGCAGGTCATTGTATCTTCGAAATTCCGCACGAAAAATGAAGCTGGAATTGCATCGCTCGAAAAATAGAATAATCCTGCTTTGACAATGCGCGCGACTTGCCTGAAACTGCGCCCGGGGCTGAAAAATCCACTTGAATTAAAATAAAAATGGAACGCCGGAAATGAAAAGAAGGCCGCTGCTGACGGCTGACGCAATCACGACTGCTGCCGGCCTGTGACGCTGTTCGAAGACATCGGATACGAAGAGCCCGTCGACCGGCTCCTCGTCACCGAGGGCGGCAAGAAATTCGTCACCGCTCGGGCCGTGACGCTACCCGCGCGGCACGCGAGCCCGCCGGTTGCCGCGACATTGTCACCAGAGGGTGAGTTGCCGCACATACCGTCGCGCGGCCCGCGATCACAATTTGCCGGTTGACCGTTCTTCCCCGGCCCGGTCAACGGTTTCCCCGCTCGCTCGCGCAGGAGCGGGGGCTTTTTGCCCGTCCGACGCCGGAAGGCTGCGTCGGCGGAACCGGACAGGCGTTCGGCAGGCTGCGTAATGGCACCCATTGCGCACCCCGGCATCCGTTTGCCTGATCCGCACGAATCGCTTTCCTCGTGCCTGAGCGAACCCTCAGGCCCATTGCCGGTTTCGGCCGGCGATGCCTTGGTCCCGGCGGCGCGCAGCAACGCTGCCGGGATATTTTTTGCGCCGAATGCGTTGCATCACGTCGTGCGCTGCGGACATGTCGACCCGCTCAGCCAGCCGGTTCGACGCTGGTTTCCCATCCGTCGTATTCCCCTCCGAGCGAACGTACCTCGCGATTGAGCGCGATCGTATGGCGCGTGATGTCGGCCAGTGCCATCGTGCCTTCGTGCGAAAACCGTACGGCCGACTTGCCGTCTTCGGTCGGTGCGACCGATTCGACCGGATAACCTTTCGCTTCGGCCCAGTCAGCGAACTGGTGCGCATCGCTCGGGTCCGGGAAGTACGCCCAGTGCATCACGCGCCGGCTCACGTCGCTGGCATCGCCTTTCTGCCGCAGCGCATCCAGCACACGCATGTCGCGCATGATCTGCCAGTCGTCGTCGGTCGGGTAAAGCGTCTGCCAGTACGCTTCCTTGTCCGGATCGTCCTGGTGTGCGTATTGAAGCGCGTAGGTTGTCTGTTCGGCCAGCGAGTCGACGATTTCCGCCGCCGCCTCTTCGTCGAACGGTACGTAGAAGAGGAAATCGCGGTTGCCGTCGACTGTGACGCGGCCGACCTGCACGCCGCCTTTCGCGGTGATCGTGGCGTCCAGCAGATCCTCGATCTTCGCGAGGTCGGCGAATTCGTCGCCGGTCGGCAGGCCTTCCGGCGTCGGATGCGCAAAGGGAACGCGCACGCTGAGCAGCGACGTGCGCGGATCGCCTTCCGCGATTTCCGCAAAGCCTTGGTTGAAGCTGATGAAAGCCTGATGGTCGCCCATTCTGGCAGGGAAGGTTCCCCAGGCGTCGCTCATGTATTTCTCCCGTACACGATTGTCTGTTGACGGTTGCAAAGCGTCCCAATGTATCATCGAAAATCGCGTTGGCCGGGGAAGCGCGCATGATCGCGAGTCTGGGCATCCTGGTGCCGGTCGAATACGATCGCTATCGGGCAGTGATTGATTTCTATCGTCTTGCGCTCGCGCTTCCGGTGCATTCCGAGGGTGTGTCGGCCGCGGGGAATCCGTGGCATCGCTTTGTCGTGCAGGGCGTGACGCTGACCGTTCATACGGGCAGGGGCGGCGAGCTTCCGTATCCGGAGTTTCGTCCGACCGGCCATGGAGTCGCGCTGGCAATCGAAGAGGCGCACGTCTCGGAAGCCGTTGCGCGACTTGAATCGCACCGCGTCGGCATCCTGAACGACTGGGACTATGGCGACGGCACGGTGGCGATTTCCGTGGCGGACCCGGTGGGTAACGTATGCGAGATTTGGGGCTGCACGTAACCCGCGCATTTGCATGGCGGGCCTCGAAAAATTGGAAGGAGGTTCCGATGTCGATGTTTGCGGTGAATGGTGTCCGAATCGATCCGCTCAGCGCGCGCGTGACGCATGTGCGCTGGGCGGCCGTGAATCCGGCCGACCGGTCGTGGGCGGCGATGCCGAGCGAGGCGCCGGTGGCGGACGTCGCGCGCGCGCTCGCGTCCGGCAACGATGTCCGTGCGATCTTCTCGGAGTGGGACGCCACCGCGATCGGGCCGAGGCTGAAACGCGTGCTGTATCGCGATGCGTCGGAAGGCATCGAGCTCGACATCGATGCAACGAGCGAGTCGCGCACGTTGCGGGATCTTCCGCAAATCTGACCGGCGCGGCATGCGCCGGCGATAGCGCGTGCCGCCGCATGGATGGCGGCACCCGGCCGAATGGCCGCCCGCACAACGCCGATCGGGAGGAGTAGTATCGGATCACCGTCGTGCTGCATTGCTGGTCGCGCCGAATGGTTTGACGGGCCACGCGATTTGCGGCGAGCCGGTACCCCAAGCGAATATCGCAAACGCGTACGAGACCATGTCCAGACCTCGCTTCGCCCCGTTGGCAGCTGCACTTTGTCTGATGCTGTCGGCCTGCCAGACCGCGTCCGAGCCGCCTCTGCAGCCGTCGCCCGAGACAGCGTCGGTGGCCGTTCCGGCATCGTCGCCGGCCGCGCCGATCCGCGGCATCGGCCTGGCGCCTCATCTGGCAGCGCAGAGTCACTGGGCCACCGGCCAATGCACGACCAACGGCACCGTCAACGTGTGCAATTGACCGACGTTGACGGAGCAGCGTCCGTTACGCACGAATGAAAGAGCGTGGCTGCGCGTTGACGCGAACCTTCCTCGACCGCGAACATTTCCCGTCGCCAACCCCTGTTTTCCGATTCACTCCCGGAGCCGCGATATGGCGCTCGACCTCGATGGGCCGATTGCTGTCGATGCGAGTCATTGAACGATGAACGGCGAACGCGAAGCGAACGATTCCGGCTGGCAGGCCGATCCCGTTGTGGGAACGCTCACCGGCCAGTTGCCGGTGACGCTGGCGGTCGACAGCCGGAGCCTGCGAAGAAGGGCGGCCGTCTGCGCGGTGCTGGCCGCGGCGAGCGTGTGCGGTTATGCGGCCGCCCCGACGCTCTGGCCCGTGGCGGCGCTGGCCGTGTTGCTGGCGCTGGCGGGCATTGCCTTCTTCTTCTCGTCGCGGCGCAACATGGCACTGCATATCGACGAGACGGGCTTCACGCTGATCGGGGCGGTGCGGGAAAGGCCCGTCACGCCATGGCGCGACGTCGCCGAATTCCGGATCGTCAGCGTCGCCGGAAATCGCTACATCGGCTACCAGTTCTCGGCGCATTCGTCGCGCACCAGGGTGCCGGGTGGCGTGATGCTGCCGATCTCCCGGTTTGCCGATCTGCCGCTCGACGCGGTGGCCGGGTTGCTGGAGGCCTGCCGCCGTCAGTTCGGTGTGCCGGACGACCAGGCCGATGACGCCCGATGCGGGTGACCCGCGCGACCCGCCACGCAAGAAAACAAAAAAATGTCGGGTGCCGTGTCGATTTCCGTCGGGTCCGTCCGTCGTAGCATCGGAGGCGTGCGCATCGCGCGTCCGTCCCGTTTCCCGATACGACAACCGACCGAAGGAGCGACACCCATGTCCACGTCCGTCAAACCGATCCCGGAAGGGATGCGCACGCTGACACCGCACCTGATCTGCGCCGGCGCAGCAGCAGCCATCGACTTCTACAAGCGCGCATTCAATGCGAGCGAACAGTTTCGCCTGGCGATGCCTGACGGCAGGCTCGCGCACGCGTGCCTCGCGATTGGCGATTCGACACTGATGCTGGTGGATGAAATGCCCGAGCACGGCGCGCTCGGGCCGAAGGCGCTGAAAGGCACGGCGGTCTGCCTGCACCTGTACGTGCCGGACACCGATGCGGCGATCGCGAAGGCTGTCGCGGCCGGCGCGACGGTCACGATACCGGCCGCCGACATGTTCTGGGGCGATCGCTACGGACAGGTCGAGGATCCGTTCGGGCATCGCTGGTCGCTCGCGACGCATCAGCGCGACCTGACGCCCGAACAGATCGCGGAGGCAATGGCCAGCGCGCCGCCGTGCGGAAGCTGACGCAGCCGCGCAACCTGAGTTGAACGGCGGGGCGGCGGCATGCGCCCGCGCCCGGTTCGCCCGCGCTCACGTGCCGGCCGTCTTGCCGCGCTGCTTGTGCTCGTACATCCGGTGATCGGCCGATGCGAGCAGGTCGGCCACGGCGTGACGGTGTGCGGGATCGTAGGCGACGTGCCAGACGCTGAACCGCGAGTCCGGCGCCGGGCGTTTTCGGCTCTGTCCGGATCGATGCAGATGCGGTGAGAAGCGGGCTCCATGGCTCCGCGTTTCGTCCCGATGCGGAATCGGATGCGCGATATCTCAAGGTGCTCGGCGCAATGCCGTAAACAGGGCGAGTCCAATCGTTCATCGCATCCCATCGCACCATGATTCGAATTCTGTACGCGGGCTATCTCGCGTTTGCGCTGTATCTCCTGTACCCGATGGTCCAGAACACATTGGCATTCAGCACCGATTGCGTGCGCAGTGCGCTGCCGGGAAGCGCCGGTGGCTTGTCGACGTCGTCGGCAAGCGGCGTCGACGGGCACGCGAATCGCTGTGCGCCGACCACGCAGGCCGGTGCCGCGACTGGACGGATGCCTGAAATCCATTGAGCGCGGCGGTTCGTCGCGCGGGTCGTTCGATACGCGGCGCGTTGGCCATTCGGCTGAATTGAGTCTCGCGCCTCGTTCGCCGATCATCTGTAGCGTTGCGGATCGCGTGTGAGGGGGCGAGCGTCGGGCAAAAGTGCGCCGGGCAAACGCGCGCGGTATGCGTCAGTAGCTGGAACGGTACGGCGCGCCCTGGTCGAAGCGGCTTTGCCAGTGCGTGAGGTAGCGCGACGCGAGTTGCGGATTGTTCCAGACCACGACGACGTTCTCGGAATTGCGGCTGGCCGCCGACGCGCTGTAGTTGAACGAGCCCGTTTCGACATGCTCGGCGTCGATCACGAGGTACTTGTCGTGATGGATCGCATAGGCGTCGATCGTGCGCGTCGGGATGCCGGCGTTGACGAGCAGGTTCAGCGCCTGCTTGCTGCTCTTTGCGCGGTTGCCCTTGTCGTCGACGACTACCGCGACATTGACGCCGCGTCGCTTGGCAGCGAGCAGTGCGCGCGTGACGGGCGGCGACGTGAACGAATAGGCGGCGACGCGGATCGAGCTGCGCGCGGCGCCGATCGCTTTCAGCACGAGCGCTTCGGCACCGCCGTCGGGCGAGAACGCCGATTCGACGACCTGTGTCGCGGGTGCTTCGTGGGTGGGCGCCGGCAACCATTGCGACACGAAGTCGATCGCCTGCTGGAGCAGCGATTCACTTTGCGTCTTGCCGAAGGCGGCGAACGGTGTAGCGAGCAGGGAAGTGGCGAGACAGGCAGCGGCGAGGCGATTGCGCGACAACATCTTGGACAGCGAATAATTTCGAGACAGCGGGCCGTGAGTGTAACGCAGACGCGGCGGCCCGGTCACGCGCGGATGTGAAGGGAATGCATGCGCGATGATGCGTGGCGGCGAAAACCATGACGCAAAGTTGCGTTGCGCGGCATCCGTGTGTGCGACCGGGTTGATCAACGGATGTTGCTGACGGCGTGCGATTGCGCTTGCAGCGGCGGGATATCGGCGGCAAGCAGTGCGCGGTCGAGGGCTCGGTGCGGCACGTGACGGAAGCGCGAGTGCCAAGAACGATTCGTGTGCGTCAGGCCGCGAGCCACGCGCAACACGTCAATCCCTGGCTGCTGGCGCCCCGGCTTCGTCGGATGCGATCCATCCAGGGCCGGGCTCCGGCTGCACGTCGCGTGCGTCGAGCGGTTCGCCGCAGGCCGAGCATAGGGTGACCGCATGCATCAGCTGGCCGCAGGTACGGTGGCGCAATTGCACCGGCGGCCCCTGGCCGTCGTCTTTCCAGCGGTCGCCCCACGCCATCAGCGCGAGCAGGGCCGGATAGAGGTCGAGGCCTTTGTCCGTCAGCCGGTATTCGAAGCGCGGCGGGCGCTCCTGATACGCGCGCTTGACCAGCACACCTTCGTCCACGAGCCGCGCGAGTCGTTCGGCCAGCACATGGCGCGTGACGCCGAGCTGTGTCTGGAACGCGTCGAAGCGGCGGCAGCCGAGGAATGCGTTGCGGAGGATCAGCATGGTCCAGCGGTCGCCGAGCACGGCGAGCGTGCGTGCGACCGAACAGTTCAGCGTACCGATGTCATCCCATTTCATCGTCGGGTCTCTTGCCTCTGGCGGCGGTTCAGCGAAATAGCGGGTTCGATTATAGAACCCGCCTTCGGTTGCAACGGGTGCGGCTGCGTTGACAAACGCCGGCTTCGTTGTCAATAATAAGTTCCAATTTAGAACTTACTCGCGCGGCGACGCGCTTTCAACCCGGAGACAACCCGATGAATCCGCTTTCCCTGTCTGGTCTCGATCTGCTGCGCGCAGCCGTATCGGGCGATGCGCCGCTCGCGTCGATTTCCGAGACGATCCCGATGCGTCCGCTGGACGTCGAGCTCGGCTATGTGAAGTTTTCGGCGCGTGCGGACGGGCGGCACCTGAATCCGCTTGGCGGCGTGCACGGCGGGTTCGCCGCGACGGTGCTCGATTCGGTCACGGGTTGTGCGGTGCATTCGATGCTCGACGCGGGCGTCGGCTACGGTACGGTCGATCTGCATGTGAAGATGCTGCGGCCCGTGCCGCGCGACGTCGACCTGATCGCGGAAGGGCGGGTGATTCACCTGTCCCGTTCGCTGGGCGTCGCGGAGGGCACGCTGAAGACGCCGGACGACAAGATCGTCGCGCATGCATCGGCGACCTGCTTCATCCAGCGGCCTCAGTAACGGAGGGCGGCCAGGCCGTCATCCTCGCAGGCTCGAATATCGATGGCGGCGTCGAAGGCCGCCTGTAAGCGTTCGCGGCGCACGTCTGAAGCGGCCGCTTCAATGTGATAGCGTTCCTGCTTTCCACCGACGCGACAGGAACAGCATGGAATACCGCACACTCGGCGATTCTGGCATCGAGGTCAGCCTGATCGGTCTCGGCACGATGACGTGGGGCGAGCAGAATTCGGAGCGCGACGCGCACGAGCAGATCGACTACGCGATCGCGCAGGGCGTGACGCTGATCGATGCCGCGGAAATGTATCCGGTGCCGCCGAAGCCCGACACGCAGGGGCGCACCGAGCAATACATCGGCACCTGGCTCACGCAGCATCGCGCGCAGCGCGACCGCGTCGTGCTCGCGACGAAAATCGCGGGGCCGGCGCGGCAGCCGCACAATCCGCGCCATATTCGCGGCGAGGGCAACCAGTTCGACCGCAAGAACCTGACCGAAGCGCTCGACGGCAGCCTCAAGCGCTTGCAGACCGACTATGTCGATCTCTACCAGTTGCACTGGCCCGATCGCAGCACGACCACGTTCGGCCGTCCCGCGTATCCGTGGGTGGACGACGCGTACACGGTGCCGATCGAGGAAACGCTCGGCGTGCTCGCGGAATTCGTCAAGGCCGGCAAGGTGCGCGCGATCGGCGTGTCGAACGAAACGCCGTGGGGCGTCGCGCAGTTCCTGCGCGCGGCCGAGAAGCTCGGGCTGCCACGCATCGCGAGCATCCAGAATCCGTACAGCCTGCTGAACCGCACGTTCGAGAACGGGCTGTCGGAATTCACGCATCGCGACGGCGTCGGCCTGCTCGCGTATTCGCCGCTCGCGTTCGGCTGGCTGTCCGGCAAGTACGAGAACGGCGCGCGTCCGGCCGGCGCGCGCATCACGCTGTTCGAGCGTTTCCAGCGCTACAGCAAGCCGCAGGCCGTCGGCGCGACCTCGCGCTACGTCGCGCTCGCGCAGCGTCACGGGTTGTCGCCCGCGCAGCTCGCGCTTGCGTTCGTCAACAGCCGGCCGTTCGTGCGCAGCAACCTGGTCGGCGCGACGTCGCTCGAGCAGTTGAAGGAGAACATCGGCAGCATCGACGTGAAGCTGTCCGACGAGATCCTCGCCGAGATCGACGCGCTGCACGAACTGCAGCCGAACCCGGCGCCGTAAACGGCGGGCGGCCCGTGCGGCAGCGATGCCGCTACGGGCCGCGTCGGCGCTGCTCCGCCGTCGTTGCTTTTTGCTATCGCATCTTGAGCCGTGTGCGCGCGACGAACAGCGCGGCAAGGCTCAGCAGCGCGCAGCCCATCAGATAGAGCGCCGGAGACAGCCGGTTGCCGGTCGTGCTGATCAGCCAGGTGATGACGAACGGCGCGAAGCCGCCGAACAGCGTGACGCCCGTGTTGTAGCTGACCGCGAGCCCCGTTGCGCGTGTCTGCGGCGGGAACAGTTCGGCCATCAGCGCCGGCAGTGCGCCGCAGTACATTGCCTTCAGCGCACCGATCCAGACCAGGGCGGCGAGCATCGTCGCGAACGATGCGTGGCGCGTGAGCCACGCGAACGTCGGCCAGACGGTGACGAGCATCAGGGCCGCCGCGACCGCCATCATGCGGATCCTCCCGGTGCGATCGGACAGGTGGCCGACGACCGGCGTGACGAGCGTCAGCACGAAGCCGGTCGCGAGCGTCGCCGTGAAGCCCGTCGACGCGGGCAGCCCGAGCTGCTTGATCGCATAGGTCGGCATGTACAGCACCATGTAGTTGATCGCGGTCGAGATCACCAGCGCGCCGATCGACAGCAGCAGCCGCAGCTTCTGGTCCGCGAACAGCTCGCGCACGGGTGCTTCGGAGCGCGCCTGCGTCTTGAACTCGACGCCTTCGTCGACGTAGCGGCGGATGTACAGCCCGATCGGGCCGATCGCGAGACCGAACAGGAACGGCACGCGCCAGCCCCAGCTTTCGAGTTGCGCGGATGTCAGCGTGGACGTCAGCAGCGCGCCGAAGCCCGATGCGAGCAGCGTCGCGAGGCCCTGGCTCGCGAACTGCCAGCTCGACATGAAGCCGCGCCGCTGCGGCGCGTGCTCGACGAGGAACGCGGTCGAGCTCGCGAATTCGCCGCCCGCGGAGAACCCCTGCATGAGCCGAGACAGCATGATCCCGAGCGGGGCGAGTATGCCGATCGACGCGTAGGTCGGCATCAGCGCGATCAGCAGCGTGCCGGCCATCATCATCGCGATCGACAGCAGCAGCGATGCCTTGCGGCCCGCGCGGTCCGCGTACGCGCCGAGCACGAAGCCGCCGATCGGCCGGATCAGGTAGGACAGCCCGAACGTGCCGAGCGTGAGCATCAGCGACGTCGCTTCGCTCGTCGCGGGGAAGAACAGCTTGGCGATCGTCACGGCGAAGAAGCCGTAGACGATCAGGTCGAACCATTCGAGCGCGTTGCCGATCGATGCCGCGAAAATGATGCGTCGCATCTTCGCGGCGCTAGGGCGGGCAGCATCCTGCGAGGTCAGGGTGGTCGTATTCATTGTGTGTGCGAGTCCCGAGAAAGGGGCGAAGCGCGTTACAGGGCGGCGCCGGCCGCGGCGTGCGCCGCGCGGCGAACGGGCGGCGCGTCGTCGCCGAGATCCCAGAAGAGGCCGGCCATCATCTGCAGCCCCTCGCTGACGACGCTTGCGAGCAGGTGCTCGTCGGGCGCGTGCTGCGAGCACGCCGGGTACGAATGCGGCACCCACAGCGTCGGCAGCCCGAGCGTGTCGGCGAACACTTCGTTCGGCAGCGTGCCGCCGAGATTCGGCAGGATCGCGGGCTTCTTGCCGGTGGTCCGCGCAAGCGACGCGACGGCCCAGCGGACCCACGGATCGTCCGGCGGCACGCGCGTCGCCGGTGCGCCGCGTTCGACGTCGATTTCAATGTCGGTGAAGCCGTGCGCATCGAGGTGCGCGCGCAGATGCGCATGCAGTGCTTTCCAGTCGGTGCCGACGACGAAGCGCAACTGGCAGTGCGCAAAGGCGGCGGGCGGAATCGCATTGACGGGGTGCTCGGGGTTGCCGGCCTTGAACGCGAGAATCTCGAACGTGTTCCAGCCGAACACGCGCTCGGCCGCGGACAGGCCGGGCTCGCCCCAGTCGGCGTCGAGCGCGGGGTCGCCCGGGCCGCCGCCGACGGAGAGATCAGCGAGCGCGTCGCGCACGGCGGCCGGGATCGGCGGCGGGCGCAGCCCCGCGACGCGAATCGCGCCGCGCGCGTCGACGAGACTCGCGAGCGCATGCGCGAGCACGATCGCCGGATTGCGCAGCAGCCCGCCCCAGTTGCCGGAATGGTGCGCGCCGTCGCGGGCGCGCAGGCTCAGCTTGAAATTGACCGCGCCGCGCGAGCCGAGGAATACCGTTGGGCGCGCGGCGGCGATGCGCGGGCCGTCGGACGCGATCAGCACGTCGGCCGCGAGCGCGTCGCGCTCCTGGCGGCACAGCGCGTCGAGGCCCGGCGACCCCGTTTCCTCGCCCATCTCGATCAGCAGCTTCGCATTGAAGCCGAGCCGGCCGCCGCGTGCGTCGAGCACGCTTGCCAGCGCGGCCAGGTTGATCGTGTGCTGGCCCTTGTTGTCGGCGCTGCCGCGACCGTACCAGCGGTCGCCGTCGGCCGTCAGCGTCCACGGCGACAGCGGCGCGCGCCACTGCGCGTCGTAGCCGCGCACGACGTCGCCGTGGCCGTAGATCAGCACGGTCGGCAGTGCGTCGTCTTCGTGGCGCGATGCGAGCAGGAACGGGCCGCCACCGTCGACGGGATTGTCGACGATCCGCGACGTGAAGCCGAGGCGGGCGGCCTCGGGCGCGATCTCGTCGGTCAGGTATGCGCGCAGCGCGGCTTCGGTGCCGCTTTCCTGGCTTTCGGTGCGCAGGCCCACGCGGCGGCTCAGGGTCGTGAAGAACGCGCCGGATTCGAACTGGTTCAGCGCGTGCTGGATGGCGGCGGTACGGGTCAAGTCGTGTCTCCTCTGTCGGGTTCGCGGTGCACACGGGTCATGCATGCAACGTGAAGTGCGATCGATTCTAGAAAGCCGTTTTTTTTGTCACAATGATCGAATTTCGAATCTTTCTTTGCCGAAAAGGCAAAGCAGAACGGCCGGATGCGGCGCGGAGACAGAACGATGGCGGCTTTCCTGCATGGCCTGGCGTTGCGGTATTTCGTCGAGGTGGCGCGGACCGGCTCGATCAGCGACGCGTCCGCGCGGTTGCACGTGGCCGTATCGGCGATCAGCCGCCAGATCGCGAAACTGGAAAGCGAGCTCGGCGCGCCGCTGTTCGAGCGCCGGCCGCGCGGGATGGCGCTGTCGGAGGCCGGCGAGCGGCTGCTGGCCTTTGCGCAGCGCAGCCTGCTGGAGGCCGAGCACGTGATGAAGGACATCGGCGGGCTCGACGCGCTGCACGGCAGCCTGCTGAAGATCGCATGCTCGGAAGGGTTCGCGATCGATTTCCTGCCGGGCGCGCTCGCGACCTTCAAGGCGCGCCACCCGGGCGTCGATTTCACCGTATGGGTCGTGTCGCCGGCGGATGCGACGCGGCGCGTGCGCGACGGCGATGCGGATATCGCGTTGACCTTCAGCCTCGCGCCGGAGAAGGGCGTGCGCGTCGAGCACACCGAGCGCGCGCCGGTTTTCGCGCTGGTGCGGCACGATCATCCGCTCGCGACGCGCGACGCGGTGTCGCTCGCCGATGTCGCACGGCACGCGCACGTGCTGCCCGAGGCCGGCACGACGGTGCGCCAACTGATCGACATCGCGTGCGCGCTCGACGGGCCGCTGCTCGAACCCGAACTGACGAGCAACAACACGGCGGCGATGTACGGCTACGCGCGGCGCACGGGTGCGGTGATGTTCACGGGGCTGTTGTCGGTGCGCGACCGCTTCGATGCGGACGGCTTCGTCGTCGTACCTATGACAAACCCGCAATTGCGCGAACGCAGCATCCAGGTGCAGACGATGGCGGGGCGCGATCTGCCCGCGTCGGTACGGGCGTTCCGCGACCACCTGATCGACGCGATGCAGGTCGCATCGTCGCCGCCGACTACCGTGCGCGGCCCGAGACGCCGGCCCGTGAGATAATCGTCAATCCGCCTTCCGTGCCCATGCGGCTCATCGAGTCGCATCGCCCCTGTTCGACGCCAAATTGAAGAACCTGATTGTCACCCTCGATCGCGCCGGCGAGTTCGACGAGATCATCGACGTGCGCACGCCGCTCGAGTTCGCCGAGGACCATATTCCCGGCGCACTGAACGCGCCCGTGCTCAGCAACGAAGAGCGCGTGCTCATCGGCACGATGTACCGTCAGGTGTCGGCCTACGACGCGACGCGCGTCGGCGCGGCGATCGTCGCGCGCAACATCGCGCGCCATCTCGACACGACGTTCGCCGACCGGCCGCGCAACTGGCGGCCGCTGATCTACTGCTGGCGCGGCGGCAAGCGCTCGGGCTCGATGACGACCTGGTTCAACCTGATCGGCTGGAAGGCGCGCCAGCTCGACGGCGGGTACAAGGCGTACCGGCGCTCGGTGTGCGCGACGCTCGACTCGCTGCCGACGCGCTTTCGCTACATCGCGCTCGTCGGCCATACGGGATGCGGCAAGACGCGCCTGCTGAACGCGCTGCGCGACGTGGGTGCGCAGACGCTCGATCTAGAAGCGCTCGCGTGCCATCGCGGCTCGCTGCTCGGCGCGCTGCCGGGCAAGCCGCAGCCGACGCAGAAGGGATTCGATTCGGGGCTCGTCGAAACGCTTGGGTGTTTCGACCCCGAATGGCCGGTGTTCGTCGAGTCGGAAAGCCGCAGGATCGGGCTCGTGCAGTTGCCGATTGCGCTGATCGACGCGTTTCACGCAGGACCGTGGGTGCAGGTCGACGCCGCACACGACGAGCGCATCGCGTTCCTCCTCGAGGATTACGCCCACCTGTTCGACGAACCCGCTGCGTTCAAGGCGCAACTTCATCGGCTGATCGGCCTGCACAGCCGCGAGGAGGTGACGCACTGGAATGCGCTGATCGATGCGAACGCGCGGGCCGACCTGTTCACCGAACTGATCGACAAGCATTACGATCCCGCCTATGCGCGCACTTACCGCGCGACGTACAACAAGCCGAACCGGGCGCTGACGTTCACTTTCCGGCCCAATGCGGCCGATGTGCGCGATCAGGCGCGCATGCTGCTGGCCCAACTCGCGCAAGCCGGGTTGCACGCCTCGGCCGCGCTTGCCGCAGGCGCGAAATCCGAAACCGATCAAGACCAATCGACGACCACACGATGACGACGACACGCACCCAACCCAATCCCGCCCTCGGCTGGATGACCTTCCTGCTGATCGCGGTCGCGGGACTGTTCTATGTGAAATGGTTCCCGTACTACAACAAGGCGTTCGTTGCCGCCGAGCATCATTCGATCGGCCAGTCGATCCTGATGGGCACGTCGGCGGCCGCACCCGAGCCGTCGCTGAAAGCCGCGCTCGACTACGCGTGGGCGTACGGCAAGGCGATCTGGCAGGCGATGGTGCTCGGCCTGCTGCTCGGTTCGGCCGTGCAGGCGCTGCTGCCCGCGCACTGGGTTGCGCGCGTACTCGGCCGCACCGGGTTCGGCAGCGTCGCCGCGGGCGGCCTGTTGTCGCTGCCGGGCATGATGTGTACGTGCTGCGCGGCGCCGGTCGTCGCGGGCCTGCGTGCGCGCCACGCGTCGCCGGGCGGCGCGGTCGCGTTCTGGCTCGGCAACACGGTGCTGAACCCGGCGGCGCTGGTCTTCATGGGCTTCGTGCTCGGCTGGCACTGGAGCGCGCTGCGCCTCGTGCTCGGCATCGCGATGGTGTTCGGGATCGGCTATCTGCTGAACCGCATCGCGCGTCCTGAAGACCGCGGCATCGACGATGCGCAGCTCGCCGCGCTGGCGGCCGGGCAGGCCGCGGCCGGCAATCCGTTTGTCCGCTGGGTGAAGTTGCTCGCGCGCATGGCCGTGCGGCTCGTGCCCGAATACATCGTGCTCGTGCTGCTGCTCGGCGCCGCGCGCGCGTGGCTGTTCCCGCATATCGGTCCGGACATCGGCAATCATCTCGGCTGGATCGTTGCATTCGCGGTCGCGGGCATGCTGTTCGTGATCCCGACGGCGGGCGAGGTGCCGATCATCCAGGCGATGCTGTCGCTCGGCATGGGCGTCGGCCCGGCCGCCGCGCTGCTGATGACGCTGCCGCCGATCAGCGTGCCGTCGCTCGCGATGCTCGCGCGTTCGTTCAAGCCTTACATGCTGGCAATCGTCGCGATCCTTGTCGTCGTGTTCGGGATCGCGAGCGGATTGCTCGCGGTCGCGCTGGGGTTCTGACGCGCGCCGAGCGGCGCGCCAGTCGGGAGCAATCGTCATATTTACCCGGCGCCGCCGTTTCATGGGGGCGGCGCCCTTTACAAGAAGCAAACAGGAAAACGCATGACCCAACCGAAGATCCATCCTCGACTCGAAAAGGCGCTGACGCGCGGCGATCTCGCGATCCGCCAGGCCAATTCCGCGCGGGCGACTGCCGTGCTGAACGCACTCGGCACGATGATCATCGAGGCCTCCGCAACGATCGGCGTCGACGCCAGCATCGACATTCCGCAGGGCGACCGCATTTACGATCCCGTCAACGGCCTGTGGCCGCAGAAGATGCTGGTGTCGTTCGACGGCCCGGTGGATGAAGCCGAAAAGGAAGAACTGCGCACGGTTTATCTGGTAGCCGACGATCCGGGCACGCAGTTCCGCGTCGAATGGCATCGCGCGGACGGCAAGCTCGGGCGCCAGGAAGGCGGCCCGCTCGCAACCGTCGCGTTCCTGACCGACGTCGAGATCCCGTGGAGCGACGACGACGAGTAACGTCGTTGCATGAAGCCGGCGCCCGGTGCGCCGGCCGTCAGCGCATCATCCGCCGCCGGAACAGCCACGCGGACAGCAGGAATCCGCCGACTGCGTAACCGGCGAGCACCGCGATATGCAACGCGATGTCGGTTGCCGGCCGGCCGAGCATCGCGGGCCGGATCAGTTCGACCGCGTTCGCGAGCGGCAGCGCATGTGCCGCGTGCTGCGCGATCGGCGGCAACTGCGTGATCGGGAAGAACACGCCCGACAGCAGCAGCATCGGCGTCAGCACGAGCGTCTGATAGAACATGAAGAAATCGTAGGACGGCGCGAGCGCCGTGACGACCATCGCGAGGCTTGCAAACGCGAGGCCCGCGAGCGCGATCACGGGCAGCACCGCGAGCATCGACGGAAACCGCGCATAGCCGAGCGCGCCCGCGACGAGCATGATCGCGCCCCCCGACAGCATCGCCTTGCTGGCTCCCCAGACGATCTCGCCGAGCACGATGTCGCCGAGCGCGAGCGGCGTGTGCATGATCGCTTCCCAGGTGCGCTGCACGTGCATCCGCGAGAAGCCCGAATACATCGACTCGAAGCTTGCGGACATCATCACGCTCGACCCGACCGTGCCGGCCGCGAGGAACGCGATATACGACACGCCGTCGACATGGCCGAGCATCAGGCCGAGCCCGAAACCGAGCCCGAACAGATAGATCATCGGATCGGCAAGATTGCCGAACATCGACGCAAGCGCAAGCTTGCGCCAGACGAGATAGTTGCGCCGCCAGACGGCGACCCAGTTGGTCGCGTTCGCGGGCATCGCGATCGCGAAGCGTGACTCGCGCAGCGGTGCCGAGGGTGTGGCGGCGGAATAGTTGCGGACGTCCATGATCGATCAGTCTTGCATTTCGCGGCCCGTGAGCCGCAGGAACACATCCTCCAGATTGGCCGGGCGATGCAGATAGCGCAACCCCGTGCGACCCTTGAGCCGCGCGCTGAGCGGCTCCGCGTCGCTCACATAGCAGAACAGCGTCTCGCCGCTGATCTCGGTGTGCTTCGCGAATGCCGACAGCTCGTCGCGCAGCGCGACCGGATCGGGCCCATAGATCTCGATCACGTCGCAGCCGATCTCCGATTCGATCAGTACGTGCGGCGCGCCTTCAGCGATCTTGCGGCCTTCCTCGATCACGCACAGGCGGTCGCACAGGCGTTCGGCTTCTTCCATGAAATGCGTGGTGATCAGGATCGTCTTGCCGCGCGCGAGCAGCGAGCGCAGCCGCTCCCACATCAGGTGCCGCGCCTGCGGATCGAGGCCCGTCGTCGGCTCGTCGAGCACCAGCACGTCGGGATCGTTGACCAGCGCGCGGGCGAGCGTGAGGCGGCGTTTCATGCCGCCCGACAACTCGCCGACCTTCGCATCGGCCTTGTTCTCGAGCTTCGCGAATTCGAGCAGCGGCTGCACGAGCGTGCGGGCCGCCTGCGCCGACATCCCGAAATAGCGGCTGAACACGAGCAGGTTCTCGCGCACGGTGAAGTCGGGGTCGAGATTGTCGAACTGAGGGACGACGCCGACACGCCGGCGCGCATGCCGCGCACGCGATGGGACCGGTTCGCCGCACAGCGAAATGGTGCCCGCATCGGGATGGGCGAGGCCGAGCAGCATTTTCAGCGTCGTGGTCTTGCCGGCGCCGTTCGGCCCGAGCAGGCCGTAGCATTCGCCGGCCTGCACGTTGAAGGACAGGCCGTTGACGACGAGCTTGTCGCCATAGCGCTTTTCGACGTTGCGTAAATCGATCGGTGCGACGGACATGGGCATGTTGTCGTTGTAAGCGGGCGCGGAAACGTTCCGCATGCCGGATGCGTGGCCGGTTTGCGAACGGATCGGGCGACTGCGTGTCACATGGGCATGGCCGAAGCGCACGACGCCGGCGCCTGATGATCCGCTGGAGTACGAACGGGCCATTCTAGTGCATCGGTTGCGTCTCTTCAGGGCCTGCCTGCACACGGTGCGATGCATGCGCACACCGATCGTGCACTGCATCATCGCGCACGCGCCGAGCGGGGCGAATCAGCGTTTTCCATCCCTTGCGTCCTGGATTGCGGCGCACCATGATGAATGCGTAGGCTCGTAGTCGCGATAGGGAGGCTTCATGGCTAGCTACAACAAGATTTTGCTGTGTTACGACGGCTCGCTCGAAGGGCGCAAGGCACTGCGTTGCGGCGCCAATCTCGCAATGGACCTGAAGGCCGAAACGCACTTGCTGTCGGTCGTCGACATGCGCTCGAGCATTGCACAGAGCGCGGGGCTGCTGACCGACGTCGCATGCGGCCGATTCGAGGAAACCGCGCGCGAAATTCTGCAGGAAGGTGTGAACTGGCTGCGCGAGCGCGGCGTGCAGGCCGAAGGCCATTTCGCGTTCGGCTACCCGATCGACGAAATCGCGAATCTCGCGAAGGAGCTGAAGGTCGACCTCGTCGTCGTCGGCCACCGGTGCCGCAGCGGGCTGTCGAGATGGTGGATGGGGTCGGGCAATACGCAACTGCTCGATCGCGTGAACTGCAGCATTCTGGTTGCGTGTTCGTCGGCGGAAGAGCAGAAGGCCGAAATCGCGCGCGAGCGTGAAGCGGCCACGGCGAACGGCAAATGATGCAATGACAGCCTGACCAGCGATGAATGCCGGTCAGGCGCTGCGCCGCACAGCGGGCCGGCTACGCATGCAGGTCGATCGCAGACAGTTTCCACGAAAACAGCCCGAAGCGATGGAATATCGCCGCATAGCGTGTGCCGTCGGCGCTGCGCTGGTATGTCACGACGAATTCGTCGACATTCCGGTAGCCGGCGCTGGTTTGCTGCTGGTGCGGCGGATGGGTTGCATTGCCCGGACTGGCCGGTGCGGCAGCGGCCGGTGCCGGCGATGACGCGGCGGCGGGCGCGTTGCTGCCCGGAACGGCTGCGCTCGCCGGAGCCGGATTGACCGGCGGTGCGGCCGGCGGGTTGCCACGCGCATCGCTAGGCGGCAGATTCGACCATTCAGGCGGACGCTCGCCCCGATTGCCGCGCGGCGGCAATCCGCTCATCAGCGCGGCCACGCCCTCCGGGGTCGCATACGCATCGACCAGCGGGCCGACCAGCGCGGACCCGATCAGCACACCGATCACCGCGAGCGGATTGTCCTTCTTCACCGCGTCGATCCGGCGCATCAATTCTTCCGTGACCTGCTGCTTCAGGCTGATGCGCAGCGACGGAAAGTCGACATGTTCACTGATGGCCTGCGCATCGCGCGCATCGATCGCCGATTTCAGGCGACCGAGCGCGACGTACGGTGACGCGTATGCATAGCAAATCGCCGCAATGGCGGCGACCGCCAGCACGACGATCAGCACGGGCTTGAGCCGCCATGCGCGGCCCGAAGATCCAGTCACGTTGCCTCCGGTGCGGGAATGCTCCGCAATCAGAGACCGCTTTGCGCGGCCGATCGTTCCTCCGCGATGCAGCGATCGAGCATCCGGCACACGGCGTCGATCGTGCCGACCATGATCAGGCGCGAACGACCGTGATAGATGCGCACCGGCGCGCGGCGCGCTGGCTCCGCGTGATTCAGGCCGGCGTTCAGCGACACCCGCGCGAAAGCGGGGAGCGCCGACGGCAGCAGGGACGCCTGCCGTTCGACTGCGACTTCTTCTTGCACGGGCGCCGCCGCGGACAGCGGTGCGCAGGGCGTGCGGCCGCGCAGATGGCGCAGGCGACCGAATTGACGGAAAGGCAGCAAACGGGAAAGGCGTTCCATGATGTTCTCCTCAGCGAGACGGAATGTCAGAGTTCGCCCGAGCGGATCAGCCCGACGGCGATGCCTTCCAGCGCGAATTCCGCGCTGCCGGCCTTGACGAAGATGTTTTCGTAATCCGGGTTCTCCGCGATCAGCTCGAGGCCGCCCGGCCGGCGCATCAGGCGCTTGACCGTGACGTCGTCGCCGAGACGCGCGACGATGATCTGGCCGTCCTTTGCTTCCGTGCGCTTCTGCACGGCGAGCAGGTCGCCATCGAGGATGCCGGCGTCGCGCATCGACAGGCCGCGCACCTTCAGCAGGTAGTCGGGCTTGCTGGAGAACAGCGCGGGATCGCACGCGTAGTGCTGCGAGATGTGTTCCTGCGCGAGGATCGGGCTACCGGCCGCGACGCGGCCGACGAGCGGCAGCGACAACTGCATCAGGCCGGCGTGCGGCAGCGTGAACTGGTGCGGGGCGTCGTCGAGGCCGAGCAGGCGGATGCCGCGCGACGCACCGGCGGCCAGCTCGATCACACCCTTGCGCGCCAGTGCGCGCAGGTGCTCCTCGGCCGCATTCGGCGAGCTGAAGCCCAGTTCGGCCGCAATCTCGGCGCGGGTGGGCGGGAATCCGGAGCGCTCGATCGCGCGACGGATCAAGTCGAACACTTGCTGCTGACGGGCGGTGAGTTTGGTCATGGCTTAACTGTATGGATAGACAGTACGCTGTATTTTTATACAGTACTTCGCGAATTTCAAGTGTTACTTGAGGTTCGACGCGATCACGCCGGTTCCGGCGTGGTTTCGCGACGTCCGGACGCCGGTTCATCTGCCGCAACCGTCCATCCCGTATGCGTTAGCACTTTTGGGTATTAAAAAATGAGGAACGATTATTTTTAATCATGTAGCCCGTTCGCTAGACTGGCCCGACATCGCAAGACCGACAACACGGGAGAACCAAGGATGGCGAAGCGCAATACGGGGCTGGTGGGCGGAGCGGGCCGCCTGATCGCAACACTCGCGCTGGGCGCGGCGGCGGCGCTGGGCGTCGTGACGCATGCCCGGGCCGATACGACGTTCCTGAACGTGTCGTACGACCCGACGCGCGAGCTTTATCAGGACTTCAACCAGGCGTTCGGCAAGGAGTGGAAGGCGAAGACGGGCGAGACCGTCAACTTCAAGCAGTCGCACGGCGGTTCGGGCGCGCAGGCGCGCTCGGTGCTCGACGGCCTGCAGGCCGACGTGGTCACGCTGGCGCTGGCATACGACATCGACGCGCTCGCGAACAAGGGGCTCGTCAACAAGGACTGGCAGAAGCGCCTGCCCGACAACGCGTCGCCGTACACGTCGACGATCGTGTTCCTGGTGCGCAAGGGCAATCCGAAGGGGATCAAGGACTGGGACGACCTGACCAAGCCGGGCATCTCGATCGTCACGCCGAACCCGAAGACGTCGGGCGGCGCGCGCTGGAACTACCTGGCCGCGTGGGCGTACGCGGTGCACAAGCCGGGCGGCAACGAGCAGGCGGCGAAGGAATTCGTCACGAAGCTCTACAAGAACGCAGGCGTGCTCGATTCGGGCGCGCGCGGCGCGACGACGAGTTTCGTGCAGCGCGGGATCGGCGACGTGCTGATCGCATGGGAAAACGAGGCATTCCTGTCGGTCAAGGAGTTCGGCACCGACAAGTTCGAGATCGTCGTGCCGTCGGTGAGCATCCTGGCCGAGCCGCCCGTCGCGGTGGTCGACAAGGTGGTCGACAAGAAGGGCACGCGCAAGCTGGCCGACGCCTACCTGAACTTCCTGTACAGCCCGCAGGGCCAGGAGATCGCGGCGCGCAACTACTACCGGCCGCGTTCGAAGAACGTGCCGGCGGAGCTGACGAAGCAGTTCCCGAAGCTGAAGCTGTACACGGTCGACGACACGTTCGGCGGCTGGACGAATGCGCAGAAGACGCATTTCGCGGACGGCGGCGTGTTCGATTCGATCTACAAGCCGCAGTAACGCCATAACGACAGCGGCGCGCCACGACAGTGCGCCGCATTCCCGACGGGCCGCCGGCGCAATTCATCGCGCCGGCGTTTGCGTCGGACCCGTGAGCAGCATCGACCCAGCAAGAGCATCCGATGACGACGTACACCTTTCGCAAGCCGAGCGCGCTGCCCGGTTTCGGCGTGACGCTCGGCATCACGGTGGCCTATTTGAGCCTCGTGGTGCTGATTCCGCTCGCCGCCACGTTCCTGAAGACCGCGACGCTGTCGTGGGACCAGTTCGTCACCGCCGTCACGTCGCCGCGCGTGCTCGCGTCGTACCGGCTGACGTTCTCGGCCGCGCTCGGCGGCGCGCTGATCAACGCCGTGTTCGGCTTCCTCGTCGCGTGGGTGCTCGTGCGCTACACGTTCCCGTTCAAGCGGATCGTCGACGCGATCGTCGACCTGCCGTTCGCGCTGCCGACGTCGGTCGCCGGCATCTCGCTCGCGGCCGTCTACGCGACCAACGGCTGGGTCGGCCAGTATCTCGCGCCGCTCGGCATCAAGATCGCGTTCACGCCGGCCGGCGTGCTGGTCGCACTGACCTTCATCGGGCTGCCGTTCGTCGTGCGCACCGTGCAGCCGGTACTCGAGGATTTCGAGCGCGAGCAGGAAGAGGCCGCCGCGTGCCTCGGCGCGTCGCGCTGGCTGACGTTCCGCCGCGTCGTGCTGCCGGCCGTGCTGCCGGCGCTGCTCACCGGTTTCGCGCTGGCGTTCGCGCGCGCGCTCGGCGAATACGGGTCGGTGATCTTCATCGCCGGCAACGTGCCGATGAAATCCGAGATCACGTCGCTGCTCATCATCACGAAGCTCGAACAGTACGACTACGCGGGCGCGACCGCGCTCGCGGTCGTGATGCTCGTCGTGTCGTTCCTGATGCTGCTGCTGATCAACACGCTGCAGTGGTATCTGCAGCGCCGCACGAGCAAGGGCGCGAGCGGCCCGGCGCCCGCAACCGTCACCGCAATCGCAGCAGGAGGCCAGCAATGAGCCAGGAGGCCACCGTCGTGCTGAAAACCCCGTCTCCGGCCGCGCGCGCCGCGAAACGGCTCGACCCCGTCAGCGAGTCGCGCGTCGTGCGCTGGCTGCTCACGGGCATCGCGCTGGTGTTCCTCGCGTTCTTCCTCGTCGTGCCGCTCGCCGCGGTGTTCGTCGAGGCGCTGCGAAAGGGCGTCGGCTTCTATCTCGAATCGCTGGCCGATCCCGACGCGTGGTCGGCGATCAAGCTGACGCTGACCGTCGCCGCGATCGCCGTGCCGCTGAACCTGGTGTTCGGCGTGTGCGCATCGTGGGCGATCGCGAAGTTCGAATTCCGCGGCAAGGCGCTGCTGACGACGCTGATCGACCTGCCGTTCTCGGTGTCGCCGGTGATCTCGGGCCTCGTGTACGTGCTGCTGTTCGGCGCGCAGGGCTGGTTCGGGCCATGGCTGCAGGATCACGACGTGCAGATCATCTTCGCGGTGCCGGGCATCGTGCTCGCGACGATCTTCGTCACGTTCCCGTTCGTCGCGCGCGAGCTGATTCCGCTGATGCAGGCGCAAGGCACCGACGAGGAAGAAGCCGCGCGCGTGCTCGGCGCGTCGGGCTGGCAGATCTTCCGCCGCGTGACGCTGCCGAACGTGAAGTGGGGCCTGCTGTACGGCGTGATCCTGTGCAATGCGCGTGCGATGGGCGAGTTCGGCGCGGTGTCGGTCGTGTCGGGCCACATCCGCGGCCAGACCGACACGATGCCGCTGCACGTCGAGATCTTGTACAACGAATACAACTTCGCGGCGGCATTCGCGGTGGCGTCGGTGCTGGCGCTGCTCGCGCTCGTCACGCTCGCGCTGAAGCTGCTCGCCGAGCGTCATCTCGCCGCCGAACTGGCCGGCGCGCGCGACGCCGTTCCCGCACATGCCGGCCCTGTCGCCGCCGTTTCGTCGAAATCGTAAAGAGGCAACCAGAATGGGTATCACCGTCCGTAACCTTCAGAAGCGCTTCGGCGATTTCACGGCGCTCGACAACGTCTCGCTCGACTTCCCGCCCGGCGAACTGGTCGCGCTGCTCGGGCCGTCCGGCTGCGGCAAGACCACGCTGCTGCGCGTGATCGCGGGCCTCGAGCACGCGGATGCCGGCCAGGTCGTGCTGCAGGGGCTCGATGTCGCATCGGTCGGCGCGCGCGACCGCCAGGTCGGTTTCGTGTTCCAGCACTACGCGCTGTTCCGTCACATGACGGTGTTCGAGAACGTCGCGTTCGGGCTGCGCGTGAAGCCGCGCCGCGAGCGGCCGTCGGACGCCGCGATTCGCGACAAGGTGCACGAACTGCTGAAGCTCGTGCAGCTCGACTGGCTCGCGCAGCGCTATCCGTCCGAGCTGTCGGGCGGCCAGCGCCAGCGCATCGCGCTCGCCCGCGCGCTCGCGGTCGAGCCGAAGGTGCTGCTGCTCGACGAGCCGTTCGGCGCGCTCGACGCGAAGGTCCGCAAGGAGCTGCGCGGCTGGCTGCGTCGTCTGCACGACGATCTGCACATCTCGACGATCTTCGTCACGCACGACCAGGAGGAGGCGCTGGAAGTCGCGGACCGCATCGTCGTGCTGAATCGCGGCCACGTCGAGCAGGTCGGCAGCCCGCAGGACGTCTACGATCATCCGCAGAGCGCGTTCGTGTACGAATTCCTCGGCGCGGCCAACCGGCTGCCGGGCACGGTCGCCGGGCGCGGCTTCGTTGCCGAGGGGGCGGCCGCGCCGATCGAGGTCGACGCCGATTTCGCGGGCCCCGCGAACGCGTATGTGCGGCCGCACGACCTGCAGCTCTGGCCGGCGGGCGAAGGGCACCGCGACGGCATCGCGGTGGACGTGCGCCGCGTGATCCCGCTCGGCGGTTCGGTGCGTGTGGAGCTCGAGGCGCGCGCGGGCGGTGCCCTCGAAGCGGAACTCGACCGCGACGCATGGCGTGCGCTCTCGCTGCAGGTCGGCGACGGCGCGACGGCCGTGCCGCGCGCGGTGCGCGTATTTCCCGCGCGTTGACGAGACAATGCGCGGCAGGGGGCGGAATTCGCTCCGATTCGACAATCAAACAACGACAGCCTAAGAGGCATACCCATGAATTTTCAGCAATTGCGATTCGTGCGCGAAGCGGTGCGCCAGAACATGAACCTGACG
The DNA here is from genome assembly GCF_001883705.2 of Burkholderia catarinensis. Classification (GTDB taxonomy): domain Bacteria; phylum Pseudomonadota; class Gammaproteobacteria; order Burkholderiales; family Burkholderiaceae; genus Burkholderia; species Burkholderia catarinensis. The sequence continues at coordinate 286,593 of NZ_MDEQ02000007.1, read as the reverse complement.
GAAGTCGCGAACGTGCTGTACACGTCGCAGTCGGGCGTGTCGAAGCAGATCAAGGATCTCGAGGATGAACTGGGCGTCGACATCTTCATCCGGCGCGGCAAGCGGCTGACGGGGCTCACGGAGCCCGGCAAGGCCGTGCACCAGTTGATCGAGCGGATGCTGCTCGATGCCGAGAACCTGCGCCGCGTCGCGCGCCAGTTCGCCGACCAGGACAGCGGCCACCTCGTCGTCGCGACGACGCACACGCAGGCGCGCTACGCGCTGCCGAAGGTGATCCGGCAGTTCACCGACGTGTTCCCGAAGGTGCATCTCGCGCTGCGCCAGGGCAGCCCGCAGCAGATCGCGCAGATGATCCTGAACGGCGAGGCCGATCTTGGCATCTCGACCGAGGCGCTCGACCGCTATCCGGACATCGTCACGTTCCCGTGCTATTCGTGGCACCACACGGTCGTCGTGCCGAAGGGCCATCCGCTCGTCGGCCGCGAGAACCTGACGCTCGAGGAAATCGCCGAGTATCCGATCATCACGTACGATCAGGACTTCACGGGCCGCTCGCACATCGACCAGGCGTTCACGCAGGCGGGCGCCGTGCCCGACGTCGTGCTGACCGCGATCGACGCGGACGTGATCAAGACCTATGTCGAACTCGGGATGGGGATCGGCGTCGTCGCGGCGATGGCCTACGATCCGCAGCGCGACACGGGGCTCGTCGCGCTCGATACGCAGCACCTGTTCGAGGCGAGCACGACGCGGGTCGGGCTGCGCAAGGGCGCGTTCCTGCGCGCGTATGCGTACCGGCTGATCGAGATGTTCGCGCCGCACCTGAACGAAGCGGAAATCGCGGGGCAGTTGCGCGAAGCCGTTTGACCACCGTGCGTCGCGCGCCGTCCGGGCAGTTGCCGCGGGCGGCGCGACGTGCGCGCAGGACGCCATGCACGAGACGGCAACGGATTGGCCGGCGTGATGGTTGTCCGACTCATCGAATCGTCGACCGCAATCGCGGTTGTCAGTCCGGTGCTTCGCCGCAAGCGGCGATCGACACGCGTTCGCCTGCGGGCAGAAGAACAAGACGGGCACGTCCGAACGCTTCGTTGCGGTTCCGGCCGGACGTCTTGCCGAACGGGCTGTTTTTCAGAAGATATGATTCAATGCGCGTGAATGCCGGATGACGGGCGTTCAGGCTGTCCCACGGCTGTCATCCCGACCGACCGGCTTGGACCTGCACCTGCACCTGCACCTGCACCTGCACCTGCACCTGCACCTGCACCTGCACCTGCACCTGCGGCGCAACGCCGGGGCGAAGCGCGGCAAGCGAAACCGGCAGGCAGTCCGCATTCACAAAACAACGCACGCGAATTACCGGTTCCGACACATTCGACGACATATTGCGCGGGCCGCAACACGCGCGACGGAGAGGCGAACAATGAATCTGAAGTGGTTTCTCTTTTCCTTCGAAGGCCGCATCGGGCGCCTGCCGTGGTGGCTCTACGCGCTGGTTTCCACGTTGATCAGCGTGTTTTTCGATGCGGGTTCCCGCGGGGCGTCGGATGACGATCTACCGCTGCTGGCGATGCTTGTCTTCGTCGCGATCGCGGCCGTCGCGGTGTGGTCGTCGATTGCCGTCGGCGTGAAGCGGCTGCACGACATTGACAGGTCGGGATGGTGGATGCTGCTGCTCTTCGTGCCGATCGTCGGTGCGATCGCGTTGCTCGTGATGAACGGCTTCATCGCCGGCACGCCGTATGCGAACCGTTTCGGCGAACCGCCGTCAGCCGATGAAGACGAACCGGCGCCGCAGGACCCGGCGTGACGCGCGGCGGCCTTTCGCAAGTGTGGCATTTGCGCGTCGTGACGCACGATCGCGCACTCCGAATAAACCCTTAAATATTGTTCAGACAGGTTGCGCGTCGAAGCGAATCGGTACAGCATGTCTTTCACTCCGCCGGCGTCCCGCCGGCGGCGGCGCGTAAACGACAGCACGCGCCAGGCAGTCGGCCGTCTGCCTCGCTTCCATTTCGTGGTACCGACAGCAGCATCGATGGCCATTGCCCGGGTAGTGTGGCGCAAACGTTTGCTCACATTAAAACAACAACCAAACAATAATCCGGCCCTTCGGGCCAGTCGCCAGGAGATGTGTATGAATGTCCGCTTTCGCCGTCGCTTCCTGACCGCCGCGCTCGCCGCCGTCGCGGTCGCCGCCGCACCGGCCGTCCACGCGCAATCTGCGGCCAAGCCGAAGGTCGCGCTCGTGATGAAGTCGCTCGCCAACGAGTTCTTCCTGACGATGGAAACCGGCGCGAAGGAATACCAGAAACACAACGCGAGCCAGTTCGACCTGATCACCAACGGCATCAAGGACGAGACCGACACCGCGAACCAGATCCGCATCGTCGAGCAGATGATCGTGTCGAAGGTCGACGCGATCGTGCTCGCGCCGGCCGATTCGAAGGCGCTCGTGCCGGTCGTGAAGAAGGCCGTCGACGCGGGCATCGTCGTCGTGAACATCGACAACCGGCTCGATCCCGACGTGCTGAAGGCGAAGAACCTGAACGTGCCGTTCGTCGGCCCGGACAACCGCAAGGGCGCGCGCAAGATCGGCGATTACCTCGCGAAGCGGCTGAAGGCGGGCGACCAGGTCGGCATCGTCGAAGGCGTGTCGACGACGACCAACGCGCAGCAGCGCACGGCCGGCTTCCAGGACGCGATGAAGGCGGGCGGGATGAAGGTCGTCTCGGTGCAGTCGGGCGAATGGGAGATCGACAAGGGCAATGCGGTCGCTGCCGCGATGCTCAACGAATACCCGAACCTGAAGGCGCTGCTGTGCGGCAACGACAACATGGCGATCGGCGCGGTGTCGGCGGTGCGCGCGGCCGGCAAGCAGGGCAAGGTGGCGGTGGTCGGCTACGACAACATCAACGCGATCAAGCCGATGCTGAAGGACGGTCGCGTGCTCGCGACCGCCGATCAATATGCGGCGAAGCAGGCCGTGTTCGGCATCGACACCGCGCTCAAGGCGATCGCCGAGCATCGCAAGCAGGCAGACATGTCCGGCGTGGTCGAGACGCCGGTGGATCTCGTGACGAAGTGACGCGGCCCCGATACGGCCGCCGCCCTCAAGAATCCGGCGCGGCGGCCGTTATTCTGGGTGAGCGCGATCACGGCCACTGCATGCACATGCACTTGTGAGCGTCATACCCGCGCGCCGCGTGCGCGCGGCCGCAACCAGGATCGCGATGGAATCGACCTTCCAACCCTCCCGTTCAGCCGTTCCCGTGCTGTCCGTATCCGGTATCGGCAAGACCTATGCCGAACCCGTGCTCTCCGACGTCACGCTGACGCTCGCGCCGGGCCAGGCGCTCGCGCTGACGGGCGAGAACGGCGCCGGCAAGAGCACGCTGTCGAAGATCATCGGCGGACTCGTCGAACCGACCACCGGCACGATGCAGCTCGGCGGTCGCGCGTATGTGCCGGCGAGCCGCACGCAGGCCGAGGCGCTCGGCGTGCGCATGGTGATGCAGGAACTGAACCTGCTGCCGACGCTGACGGTCGCCGAAAACCTGTTCCTGAACCGCCTGCCGCGGCGCTTCGGGATCATCGACCGCGCGCGGCTGCGCGACGACGCGCGGGCCGCGATGGCGCAGGTCGGGCTCGACGCGGTCGATCCCGATACGCCGGTCGGCGCGCTCGGCATCGGCCACCAGCAGATGGTCGAGATCGCGCGCAACCTGATCGGCGACTGCCGCGTGCTGATTCTCGACGAGCCGACCGCGATGCTGACCGCGCGCGAGGTCGAGCTGCTGTTCGAGCAGATCGACCGGCTGAAGGCGCGCGGCGTCGCGATCGTCTACATCTCGCACCGGCTCGAGGAACTCGCTCGCGTCGCCGAGCGCGTCGCGGTGCTGCGCGACGGCCGGCTCGTGCATGCGGGCGACATGGCGGCGACGACGTCCGACGGGCTCGTCACGCTGATGGTCGGGCGCGAGATCGGCGAGCACATCGATCTCGGCGCACGCCATCTCGGCGCGCCGCGGCTCGTCGTGTCGGGCCTCACCCGCGGGACGGCCGTGCGCGACGTGTCGCTCGAGGTGCGCGCGGGCGAGATCTTCGGCATCTCGGGGCTGATCGGCGCGGGGCGTACCGAACTGCTGCGGCTGATCTACGGCGCCGATACACCGGATGCAGGGATGATCGCGGTCGGCCAGCCGCTGAAGCCGGCACGGATCGGTTCGCCCGTCGATGCGGTGAAGCACGGCATCGCGCTGATCACCGAGGATCGCAAGGGCGAAGGGCTGCTGCTGTCGCAGTCGATCACCGCGAACGTGTCGCTCGGCCAGCTCGACCGGCTTGCGCGCGGCGGCATCGTCGATTCTGCGCGCGAAACGGCGCTCGCCGAGCAGCAGATCGACGCGCTGCGGATCCGCACGCATGGCGCGACGCAGACGGTCGGCGAGCTGTCGGGCGGCAACCAGCAGAAGGTCGTGATCGGCCGCTGGCTCGCGCGCGACATGGGCGTGCTGCTGTTCGACGAGCCGACGCGCGGGATCGACGTCGGCGCGAAGTTCGAGATCTACACTTTGATGGGCGCGCTCGCGCGCGAAGGCCGCGCGCTCGTCGTCGTGTCGAGCGACCTGCGCGAGCTGATGCTGATCTGCGACCGGATCGGCGTGATGTCCGCCGGCCGCATGACCGCCGTGTTCGAGCGCGGCAACTGGACCCAGGATGCGCTGCTGGCCGCGGCGTTCGCCGGCTTCGGCCGCGAGGCGCTGCCGGGCGGCGCGCAGCATCCGGACGCGGGGCCGGCGCTGGGCGCCGCTCCCGGCACTTCGACGACAGGACGACAGCAATGACCCAGCCTCCCGTATCCCCGGCCGACGCAGGCGCACAGCAGGACGTGACGGGGCGCCGCGCGCGCACGCTGTCCGGCACGCGGCTCGGCCTGTCGAACTATCTCGGGCTGGCCGGCGCGCTCGCCGCGATGATCGCGCTGTTTTCGGTGCTGAGCTCGCACTTCCTGACCTACGACACGTTCAGCACGATCGCGAACCAGATTCCCGATCTGGTCGTGATGTCGGTCGGGATGACCTTCGTGCTGATCATCGCCGGCATCGACCTGTCGGTCGGCTCGGTGCTCGCGCTTGCCGCGTCGATGGTCAGCGTCGCCGCGCTGAAATGGCAGTGGGGGCCGCTGCCGGCCGCGCTGATCGGCATCGCGGTCGCGACGGTCACGGGGGCGCTGACGGGCGCGGTCACGGTCGGCTGGCGGATCCCGTCGTTCATCGTGTCGCTCGGCGTGCTGGAGGCCGCGCGCGGCCTCGCGTACCAGCTGACGAATTCGCGCACGGCCTATATCGGCGATGCGTTCGATTTCCTGTCGAATCCGATCGCGCTGGGCATCTCGCCGGCGTTCCTGATCGCGGTCGCGGTGATGATCGCGGCCCAGTTCGTGCTCACACGCACCGTGTTCGGACGCTATCTCGTCGGGATCGGCACGAACGAGGAAGCCGTCCGACTTGTGGGGGTTAACCCGAGGCCGTATAAAATTCTCGTATTCGCACTGATGGGCGCGCTCGCGGGGCTGGCGTCGCTGTTCCAGATTTCACGGCTCGAGGCGGCCGACCCGAACGCGGGCGTGGGTCTCGAACTGCAGGTAATCGCAGCCGTCGTGATCGGCGGCACGAGCCTGATGGGCGGGCGCGGCTCGGTGATCAGCACGTTCTTCGGCGTATTGATCATCTCCGTGCTGGCCGCGGGGCTCGCGCAGATCGGCGCGAACGAGCCGACGAAACGGATCATCACCGGCGCGGTCATCGTGGTGGCGGTCGTGCTCGATACTTATCGCAGCCGGCGCACGCGCGTGCGGTAGAAAGACAGACAGAACAGACCAGAGAGAAACGGGAAATGGCGACGATCAAGGATGTGGCAGCCATGGCGGGCGTGTCGTTTACGACCGTCTCGCATGTGGTGAACAATTCGCGTCCGGTGTCCGCGGATGTGCGCGCGAAGGTCGAGGGGGCAATTCGCGAGCTGAACTACGTGCCTTCGGCCGTGGCGCGCTCGCTGAAGGCGCGTTCGACGGCGACCATCGGCCTAGTCGTGCCGAACAGCACGAATCCGTATTTCGCGGAACTTGCGCGCGGTATCGAGGATCAATGCGCGGCCAACGGCTATTGCGTGTTCTTCTGCAATTCGGACGACGATCCGGTGAAACAGCGCAATTACCTGCGCGTGCTGCAGGAAAAGCGCATCGACGGGCTGATCGTCGCGTCGGCGGGCGAGGATGCGGTGCTCGCGCAGACGCTCGCGGACACGCATGCGCCGCTCGTCGTCGTCGACCGCAACATCGAGGGGCTCGCGGCCGACCTCGTGCAGATCGACCACGAGCGCGGTGCGTACCTGGCGACGCGCCACCTGCTCGAACTCGGGCACGCGAAGATCGGCTGCATCACGGGGCCGACCGACACGGCCGTCAGCGCGATGCGCGTGCACGGCTTCATCCGCGCGATGGCCGAGCGCGGTGTCGACATCGTGCCGGGCGCGATCGCGGAAAGCGACTTCTCGTGCCTCGGCGGCTATCACGCGGCGTCGCGGCTGTTCGAATCGGTGCGGCCGAGCGCGATCTTCGCGGGCAACGACCTGATGGGCGTCGGCGCGCTGCGCGCGGCGGCCGAGCGTGGGATCCACGTGCCCGACGACTGCTCGATCATCGGTTTCGACGACATCGAATTTTCCCGCTACACGTATCCGGCACTGTCGACGGTCGGCCAGTCGGTGCGCGCGCTCGGCGAAATGGCCGCGCAGACGCTGATCGAGCGGATCGGCGGCGGCTCGACGGCCGTGCCGAGCCGCCGCCGCGTCGTGTCGCCGCGCCTCGTGCTGCGCGAATCGACGGCGATCTACCGCGAACCGCCTGCCTCCGGCGGTCGCGCATGACGGCGCCGGCAGCGGGCGCCGGCCGCGTGACGGTGGTCGGCAGCCTCAACATGGATCTCGTCGTGCGTGCGCCGCGGCTGCCGCTGCCGGGCGAAACGCTCGCCGGTCACGCGTTTGCGCAGGCGGCGGGCGGCAAGGGCGGCAACCAGGCCGTCGCCGCCGCACGGCTTGGCGCGCAGGTCGCGATGATCGGCTGCGTCGGCGCGGATGCGCACGGCGCGGCATTGCGAGCGTGCCTCGAAGCCGAGGGCATCGACTGCACGGGGCTCGCGACGAGCGCGTCGGCGTCGACCGGCGTCGCGCTGATCGTCGTCGACGATGCGAGCCAGAACGCGATCGTGATCGTCGCGGGCGGCAACGGCGAGGTCACGACCGAAACGATCGCACGGCATGAAGCCGCGCTGGCATCGGCCGACGTGCTGATCTGCCAGCTCGAGACGCCGCCGGACGCGGTGTTCGCGGCGCTGTCGGCCGGGCGCCGGCTCGGCCGCACGGTGGTGCTCAATCCGGCCCCGGCCGTCGCGCCGCTGCCGCACGGCTGGCTGCCGCTCGTCGATTACCTGATCCCCAACGAGGTCGAGGCGGCCGCGCTGACCGCGCTGCCCGTGCGCGACCCGGCTGACGCGGAAGCCGCCGCGCGTGCGCTCCAGGCTGGCGGTGCGCGCAACGTGCTGGTCACGCTTGGCGCCCGCGGCGTGCTCGCGCTGACGGCCGACGGCACCGCGCGGCACTATCCGGCCCCGGCCGTTCAGGCCGTCGACACGACGGCGGCCGGCGATACGTTCATCGGCGGCTTTTCCGCGCGGCTCGCGGCCGGCGCGGACGTCGACACGGCCATCCGCTTCGCGCAACGCGCGGCGGCGCTGTCGGTCACGCGAGCGGGCGCGCAGCCGTCGATTCCGACGCTCGCCGAGCTGGCCGATTAGGGCCTGATCTCCGATTCCCGATTCCGCATCGCGGCCGGTCCGTCATATGAGACGGCCGGTCGCGTTTCCGGCAACGCGCCGGAGCCTTGGCGGACCTTCTCCCATCCGGCTTGTCGAGCCTGTCGGGCTTTGCGTCAATTCTTCAGCCATTTGTAATAAACAGACGAATAATTCGAAAAAAATAGAGAAAACCATCAAGTTGTGCGCTGCACGGTCGTAAATGCGTCAGGTGAAGCAATGCTTCGAGCCAACGGGCCGGGCCCGTTCATGACGACGCAACACAGGATGGATGATGGTGTTCAGGAACCTGACGATTCGTGCGCGCATCGGTTTGACGATGGCGTTTCTGGCGGTGCTGCTGGGTGTAACCGGCGTGCTCGGGCTGTACGGGATGACGCGTTCGAACGACTCGACGCGCGAGATTTTCACGAACCAGATGCCGAGCGCGGTCGACGTGTCGATCGCGGAACTGTTCGCCGCGCGCGAGCGCCTCGCACTCGATCGCGCGGCGCTGCTGGCCGGTACGCCCGACTCGGCGGCCGCCGTCGAGCGCAGCCGTGCGATGCGCACGCAGTCCGACGCGTGGTGGCAGAAGTACCTCGCGCTGCCGCGCGGCCCGGAAGAAGATCGGCTCGCGCAGGACGTTGCCGCGAAGCGTCAGGCGCTGCAGCACGGCTGTGACGCGTTCTCGGGCATGCTCGGGGCGGACCAGCGAGATCGCATCGCCGACGGCGCCAAGCAGCTCCAGGCGCTCTACAACGACCTCTCGGTGGCCAGCGACGCGCTGCGCAACTTCCAGTTCACCGATGCGCAGGCGGGATTCAATCAATCGGAATCGCTGTTCGACACGTTGCGCGTGTTGTCGATCGTCGCGCTCGTGGCCGGCATCGGCGCCGCGCTGCTGTCGTGGCTGACGCTGAGCCGCGCGATCGGCCGCCCGATCGCCGACGCGCTGTCGTATTTCGACGCGATCGCCGCGGGCGACCTGCGCCGGCCGATCGTCGTGGACCGGCGCGACGAGATGGGCCAGTTGCTCGAGGGGCTCGCGAAGATGCAGCGCGGGCTCGTCGACACGGTACGCACGGTGCGCGGCGGCAGCGAGTCGATCGCGACCGCAGCTCGCCAGATCGCGGCCGGCAACATCGACCTGTCGTCGCGCACCGAGGAGCAGGCCGCGGCGCTGCAGGAAACCGCGTCGAGCATGGAACAGTTGACCGGTACCGTGAAACAGAACGCCGACAATGCACGTCAGGCAAGCTCGCTGGCCGCGAACGCGTCGGAGATTGCAAACAAGGGCAATACGGTGGTCGGCCAGGTGGTCGGCACGATGGGCGAGATCAACGACAGCTCGGCGAAGATCGCGGACATCATCGCGATCATCGAGGGAATCGCGTTCCAGACCAACATTCTTGCGCTGAATGCGGCCGTCGAAGCCGCGCGTGCGGGCGAGGAAGGCCGCGGCTTCGCGGTCGTCGCGGGCGAGGTGCGCAGCCTCGCGCAGCGCTCGTCGAGCGCGGCCAAGGAAATCAAGGCGCTGATCGACGCGTCGGTGGAGCGCATCCGGACGGGTTCGACGCTGGTCGACGAAGCGGGGCGCACGATGAGCGACGTGATCGGTGCGGTGCAGCGCGTGACGGACATCATGGGCGAGATCGCGGCGGCGTCCGAGGAGCAGAGCGGCGGGATCGACCAGGTGGCGCGCGCGGTCGCGCAGATGGACGAGGTCACGCAGCAGAATGCGGCGCTCGTCGAGGAAGCCGCGGCCGCCGCGCAGTCGCTGGACGAACAGGCTGGGCGCCTGCGTGAAACGGCGGCGGTATTCCAGCTCGACGACGACGCGTCACGCTCGGGCGCTGCGGCGCCGGTTGCGGCACGTCGCGCATCGCGTGCGCCCGCCGTGGCGGTAGCCGCGCCCGTACAGGCTGCTGCGCGCGACGATCGCGATGCACCGCCGAAACACGCGGCCGCAGCGACGCCGGCACGCAAGCCCGTCGCTGCATCCGCTGCGCCGGCACAGGCTGCCGCCGCCGGCGCCGATGACTGGGAGACCTTCTGATTCGCGCGTGCCGCGCATCTATCCCCATTTGGTGACGAACGACGCCCGCGACCAGCGGGCGTTGTCGTTTCCGCGCTGGACAAAATGTGACGGTGCGCATGAACGATCGCGCATCGTCGCGTGCGTCGCGAGACCCGCATCGACGGATACGCGCACGCGTGCGCGTCATGCGTCATGTTCCCGCATCTGTCGTACGGGTATCTCCGTAAGGGCACTGCGAAAAAAATTTGTAACGGCGCGCGCGGCGTGTCGTCGGAAACGGCCGCTCGAACGTATAGGGTGAAGGGGGGAAGTGACGACGTCGGATGTGTCCAACGCACAAGACGTTCCGTTGTTGGACGAGACGCGCCGGATGCAGTTTCTGCGGCTCGGGAGATCGATTGTAAAACGACGAATTGCGTTGTCCAAGCGCTGTTGTCGAGAATGACGAACTTCATACGAAGAGTTCGTGAAAAAAAATAAGAAAGGGTTTAGGATGAATTCGAACGAGCTTGCTTCTGCGCAGTCGTACGAAGGCAGGCACGTCTTCAGACTCAGGCGAGGGAGGTAGCATGGATATTTACAGCAGCTTCGCGAACCGCTTCGAAAAAACGCGAGAGGAAGAGCTCTCGCTGGAGGAGTATCTCGCGCTCTGCAAGAACGAGCCATCCGCGTACGCGACGGCTGGTGAACGCATGCTGGCAGCAATCGGGGAACCTGAACACATCGATACCCGCAACGAGCCGCGCCTGTCGCGGATCTTTGCGAACAAGGTCATCAAGGTCTATCCCGCATTCCGTGAGTTCTACGGAATGGAGGAAGTGATCGAGCAGGTGGTCGCGTATTTCCGCCACGCTGCGCAAGGGCTCGAAGAGAAGAAGCAGATCCTCTACCTGCTCGGTCCGGTGGGCGGCGGCAAGTCGTCGATCGCCGAGCGTCTGAAGCAACTGATGGAGCGCGTGCCGTTCTATTCGCTGAAGGGCTCGCCCGTCAACGAATCGCCGCTCGGGCTGTTCGACTACGACGAAGACGGCCCGATCCTCGAGGAACAGTACGGCATTCCGCGCCGCTACCTGAAAAGCATCCTGAGTCCGTGGGCCGTCAAGCGGCTGCACGAATACAACGGCGACATCCGCCAGTTCCGCGTGGTACGCCGCTATCCGTCGATCCTGCGGCAGGTCGGCATCGCGAAGACGGAGCCGGGCGACGAGAACAACCAGGACATCTCGTCGCTGGTCGGCAAGGTCGATATCCGCAAGCTCGAACAGTACGCGCAGGACGACGCCGATGCGTACAGCTACTCGGGCGGCCTGTGCCTCGCGAACCAGGGCCTGCTCGAGTTCGTCGAAATGTTCAAGGCGCCGATCAAGGTGCTGCACCCGCTGCTCACCGCCACGCAGGAAGGCAACTTCAAGGGCACCGAGGGCTTCGGCGCGATTCCGTTCGACGGGGTGATCCTCGCGCACTCGAACGAGTCGGAGTGGAAGGCGTTCCGCAACAACCGCAACAACGAGGCACTGCTCGACCGGATCTTCGTCGTGAAGGTGCCGTACTGCCTGCGCGTGTCGGAAGAGACCAAGATCTACGAGAAGCTGATCCGCAACTCGTCGCTTGCCGAGGCCGTATGCGCGCCGGGCACGCTGAAGATGATGTCGCAGTTCTCGGTGCTGTCGCGCCTGCACGAGCCGGAGAATTCGAGCCTGTTCTCGAAGATGCAGGTGTATGACGGCGAAAACCTGAAGGACACCGATCCAAAGGCGAAGTCGTACCAGGAGTATCGCGACTACGCGGGCGTGGACGAAGGGATGACGGGCGTGTCGACACGCTTCGCGTTCAAGATCCTGTCGCGCGTGTTCAACTTCGATTCGAGCGAGGTCGCGGCCAACCCCGTGCACCTGATGTACGTGCTCGAACAGCAGATCGAGCGCGAGCAGTTCCCGCCGGAAATCGAGCAGAAGTACCTGTCCTTCGTGAAGGACGTGCTCGCGTCGCGTTACGCGGATTTCATCGGCAAGGAGATCCAGACGGCCTACCTCGAGTCGTATTCGGAGTACGGCCAGAACATCTTCGACCGCTACGTCACGTATGCGGACTTCTGGATCCAGGACCAGGAATTCCGCGATCACGACACGGGCGAGAGCTTCGACCGCGCCGCGCTGAACGCGGAGCTGGAGAAGATCGAGAAGCCGGCCGGCATCAGCAATCCGAAGGATTACCGTAACGAGATCGTGAACTTCGTGTTGCGGGCGCGGGCGGCGAATGCCGGCAAGAATCCCGTGTGGACGAGCTACGAGAAGTTGCGCGTCGTGATCGAGAAGAAGATGTTCTCGAATACCGAGGAACTGTTGCCGGTGATTTCGTTCAACGCGAAGGGGTCGGCGGAGGAGCAGCGCAAGCATGAGGACTTTGTGAATCGGATGGTCGCGAAGGGCTATACGCCGAAGCAGGTGAGGCTGCTTTGCGACTGGTACCTGCGCGTGCGCAAGTCGTCATGACGCGCGCGGTACCGCGCCCGTGCGGCGAGTCCGTACGGGCGCCTTCGGAGACGCCGCCCGCATGACGGCAGACGGCATGTGCGGCGAGCGTCCCGGCAGATCGACTTTCGAGCGGGAGACCGGGAGTGCTTCATCAAATCATCGACCGCAGGCTGGCCGGCAAGAACAAGAGCATCGCCAATCGCGAACGCTTCTTGCGTCGCGTCAAGAACTACATTCGTCGTGCCGTGTCCGACGCGGTGCGCGACCGTAGCATCAAGGATATCCAGAGCACGCAGAGCATCACGATCCCTCGCAAGGACATCGCGGAGCCGAATTTCCGGCACGCGCCGGGCGGGCGTCGCGAATACGTGCACCCCGGCAACGAGGACTACGTGCGCGGCGACAAGATCCCGCGTCCGCAGGGCGGCTCGGGCGGCGGCGGCAGTCAGGCGAGCAACGAGGGCGAAGGGCAGGACGACTTCGTGTTCGAGCTGTCGCGCGACGAGTTCATGCAGTACTTCTTCGACGATCTCGAACTGCCGCGCCTCGTGAAGACGCACCTGCTGACGGTGCCGAGCTGGAAGAACGTGCGCGCGGGCTGGTCGGCGGAAGGCACGCCGAACAACATCGACGTCGTGCGTTCGCTGAGGAGCGCGCTCGGCCGGCGCATCGCGCTCGGCTCGCCGCTCGTCAACGAGCTGCGCGAACTCGAGGCGCAGCTCGAAGCGATGAAGATCGATCCGGAAGACCGCCGCGAGGAAATCGCGACGCTCGAGGCCGAGATCCATCACCTGAAGGGGCGCATCTGGCGGATCCCGTTCATCGACCCGTTCGACCTGCGCTACATCAACCGCGTGAAGCAGCCGCAGCCGTCCAGCCAGGCCGTGATGTTCTGCCTGATGGACGTGTCGGGCTCGATGGACGAGCAGCGCAAGGATCTCGCGAAGCGCTTCTTCATCCTGCTTTACCTGTTCCTCAAGCGCAACTACGAGCGCATCGAGGTCGTGTTCATCCGTCACCACACGCGCGCCGAGGAAGTCGACGAGGAAACCTTCTTCCATTCGACCGAGAGCGGCGGCACGGTCGTGTCGAGCGCGCTCGAACTGATGCGCAAGGTGATGAACGAGCGCTACTCGCCGACCGAGTGGAACATCTACGGCGCGCAGGCGTCCGACGGCGACAACTGGACCGACGATTCGCCCAAGTGTCGCAAAATCCTGGAAGAGGATATCCTCACGAAGACGCGTTACTTCGCGTATATCCAGGTCGCGCCGGAAGAGCAGAACCTGTGGCTGGAATACGCGCAACTGGCCCTGTCACAGCCGCATCTCGCGATGAAAAAAGCGGAATCGGCTGCCGATATTTACCCGGTGTTTCGCGAATTGTTCGAAAAGCAGGTGGAAATGTCATGACGACCCGCCATCTGCACAACGAGTCGCGCGGCTACCAGCCGCGCCCCTCCGGCGACGAAACGGCCGGCCCTGCCGCACCGCAGCAACGCGCGCAGGCCGAACCGCCGCCGTCGGCCGCCGACTTGCCCGGTTCCGGGCAAAAGGAAGCGCGTATGAACGTTGCCGAACGCAAGCCGCTGCCGTGCCCGTCCGACTGGACGTTCGAATTGCTCGAGGAATACGACACGCACATCTCGCAGGTCGCCGAACAATACGAGCTCGACATTTACCCGATCCAGCTCGAACTGATCAGCGCCGAACAGATGATGGACGCGTATGCGTCGGTCGGGATGCCCGTCAACTACCGTCACTGGTCGTTCGGCAAGCATTTCCTGTCGACCGAGAAGAGCTACCGCCGCGGCCAGATGGGCCTCGCGTACGAAATCGTCATCAACTCGAACCCCTGCATCGCGTATCTGATGGAAGAGAACACGATGACGATGCAGGCGCTCGTCATCGCGCACGCGGCGTACGGGCACAACTCGTTCTTCAAGGGCAATTACCTGTTCCGGCTGTGGACCGACGCGCACGCGATCATCGACTATCTCGTGTACGCGAAGAACTACGTCGCGGAATGCGAGGAGCGCTACGGCCTCGATCGCGTCGAGGAACTGCTCGATTCGTGCCATGCACTGATGAACTACGGTGTCGACCGCTACAAGCGGCCGCAGAAGCCGTCGCTGTCGAAGGAAGCGGCGCTGCGGCGCGAGCGCGAGGCGTACCTGCAGTCGCAGGTGAATGAACTGTGGCGCACGCTGCCGGGCAAGAAGCCCGAGCTGATGGAAGAGCAGGAAGGCCGCTATCCGTCCGAGCCGCAGGAGAACCTGCTGTATTTCGCGGAGAAGAATGCGCCGCTGCTCGAGCCGTGGGAGCGGGAAGTGATCCGCATCGTGCGCAAGATCGGCCAGTATTTCTACCCGCAGCGGCAGACGCAGGTGATGAACGAAGGCTGGGCGACGTTCTGGCACTACACGCTGCTGAACACGCTGTACAACCAGGGGAAGCTGGAAGACGGCTTCATGATGGAGTTCCTGCATTCGCACAGCAACGTGGTCTACCAGCCGCCCGTCACGAAGCCGTACTACAGCGGGATCAACCCGTATGCGCTCGGTTTCTCGATGATGAGCGACATCCGGCGGATCTGCGAAGCGCCGACGGAAGAGGACTACAAGTGGTTTCCGGAGATCGCGGGCACCCCGTGGCTGCCGGCGATGCACTACGCGATGCGCAACTTCAAGGACGAGAGCTTCATCGCGCAGTACCTGTCGCCGAGCCTGATCCGCGAGATGCGGCTCTTCTCGGTGCTCGACGACGACATGCGCGATTCGCTCGAGGTGTCGGCGATCCACGACGATTCCGGCTACCAGTACGTGCGGCAGGCGCTGTCGAGGCAGTACGACATCCATCACCGCGAGCCGAACATCCAGGTGTGGGCCGTCAACACGCGCGGCGACCGCAGCCTCACGCTGCGTCACTTCATGACCGACAACCGCCACCTGTCGAGCGACAGCGACGAGGTGCTCAAGCACATGGTGCGGCTCTGGCAGTTCGACGTGTACCTGGAAAGCGTCGACGAGGGCGGCACCGTGCGCAAGCGCTACGAGTGCCGCTACGTGCCGCCGGAGGTGCGCGTTTGAACGCCGCTTTCAAATAGTTTGCATCGAACGCCAGCCTGCAGGCTGGCGTTTTCATATGACGAACGGGTGGCGGTAGAAAATTTTTCTACATCCGGACGAACCCGGAAAGCCTGTTACTTTACATTTCGCTAAAATCCCGTAGCGCCGTGCACCGGAACCGGTGCCACGTGCGACCGCACGCGGCGGCCCGAGCCGTCTCGCCCAGAAAGCACTAAAAGGAACAGACCAACCCATGGACGTCCAGACCGACCAAGCTGCGCTGTCCGCGCATGACACCCGGCGGCGCGTGTTCGCCATTGTCGGCGCCTCATCGGGCAACCTCGTCGAGTGGTTCGACTTCTACATCTACTCGTTCTGCGCGCTGTACTTCGCGCCGGCGTTCTTCCCGAGCGGCAACACGACGACGCAGCTGCTGAACACGGCCGGCGTGTTCGCGGCCGGCTTCCTGATGCGCCCGATCGGCGGCTGGCTGTTCGGCCGCATCGCGGATCGCCACGGCCGCCGCAACGCGATGATGATCTCGGTGCTGATGATGTGCGGCGGCTCGCTCGTGATCGCGGTGCTGCCGACCTATGCGCAGATCGGCGCGTTCGCGCCGGCGCTGCTGCTGGTCGCTCGCCTGTTCCAGGGGCTGTCGGTGGGCGGCGAATACGGCACGAGCGCGACCTACATGAGCGAGGTCGCGCTGAAGGGGCGGCGCGGCTTCTTCGCGTCGTTCCAGTACGTGACGCTGATCGGCGGCCAGCTGTGCGCGCTACTGGTGCTCGTGATCCTGCAGCAGACGCTGTCGACCGACGAACTGAAGGCGTGGGGCTGGCGCATTCCGTTCGTGGTCGGCGCGGCGGCCGCGCTGGTTTCGCTGTACCTGCGCAAATCGCTCGACGAGACGTCGACGACGTCGTCGCGCGACAAGAAAAACGCGGGCACGATCCGCGGCGTGTGGGAGCACAAGGGCGCGTTCTTCACGGTGGTCGGCTTCACGGCCGGCGGCTCGCTGATCTTCTACACGTTCACGACGTACATGCAGAAGTACCTCGTGAACACGGCCGGCATGCACGCGAAGACGGCCAGCAACGTGATGACCGTCGCACTGCTCGTCTACATGCTGATGCAGCCGGTGTTCGGCGCGCTGTCCGACAGGATCGGCCGCCGCACGTCGATGATCCTGTTCGGTTCGTTCGCGGTGATCGGCACGGTGCCGCTGATGCATGCGCTGAAGGACGTGACGAGCCCCGTGGCCGCGTTCGTGCTGATCACGGTCGCGCTGGCGATCGTCAGTTTCTACACGTCGATCAGCGGCCTCATCAAGGCCGAGATGTTCCCGCCGGAAGTGCGCGCGATGGGCGTCGGGCTGTCGTACGCGGTCGCGAACGCGATTTTCGGCGGCTCGGCCGAGTACGTCGCGCTGTGGTTCAAGTCGATCGGCAGCGAGGAAACCTTCTACTGGTACGTGACCGTGCTGTGCGCGATCTCGCTGATCGTGTCGTGGCGGATGCGCGATCCGAGCAAGGAAGGGTATCTGCGTCACGAGCCGTGATCGGAAGCTCATCGGACCGCGAGCAATAAGGATATCGAAATCGCTTCGTTGCCGGCGGAAGGCGAACGGCTTACCCTGAGCCCGTAGTTCGTGTGACACCTCCTTGACTGGGATTCACGCCCGTTGCTTGCAACGGGCGTTTTTTTTTGCGCGCTCCGGCGCGGGTATCGCGCGATGAAGTCGCTCGGCGAGTCGATAAAGATCGCGCTCAAAATCCGGGCCATGCAACGCGGTCGATGTTCGGATTCACTTTTTTTGACACATTGCAGGCTTTGCGATTTGTCGAAAGTGGATGGGGCGCGACGCGCAGATAAAAACCATAATAAATTTCTTATTTAGAGAATCGGCGTATCGCGTGATGGGCCTCGCCGGTTGATTTTTGTTGAGAAATGCAATTTTGTCGCTATGTGATGCGGACTTGTCCTATTCAAGAACGAAGTCCATTGATAGTCGGGCGCCCCACAGGACGCGATAGCAGCAAAGTATCAACCACCCGAAGTCTCTGCCGAGAGTGATGTCATACGGCCCGCCAGTCCGACGCACGTTCGCGCAGGGCTATCTCCAACGGAAAAGGGCCCGCTCGATCGACAAGAGATAGTCGAGACGAACAAGTCCATCGATAACTGCCATTATATTTTCAAGATAATTGGCGGAATGTGTAATTTTCCTGGCATTTGAAATTTGCAAAATAATTTCATACTCGTACGATATGAAATTGGTCGGCTTGTTAATAGAATTGCCGGGCTGTCTTTTTTCGGTGCCGGTCGAGAACGAGCCATATTGCCGAAAAAAGGCGGTCTGCCGATGTTACGAAAGCCCTGAGCAAAGAACAGGCGTTACGTGCATCGAAGGGTAGTGGCGAGGCAACACATCTTTTTTTCAAAGGAATACAGAAATGAAAAAAGCATTGTTCAGTACTGCAATCGGTATCGCGTGCGTCGCGCTGGCACCTGCTGCGGCTTATGCGTACGACGGCACGATCTCGTTCAACGGCAGCATCACGGATGTCACGTGCAACATCAACGGCGAGGCGCCGGGTGTCAACAACCTGCTTGAAGTGCCGCTCGGCGAGGCGATCAGTCCGTCCACGTTCGACACGATCGGCAAGACGTCGACGCCGGTTCCGTTTGCGTTGAACATCGGCGGCAACGCTGGCTGCACCGATGGCAGCAAGGTCGTGGTCGATTTCGATCCGAGCTCCGTCAACGTCAATCCGGTGACCGGCAACCTGAAGCTCGTCGGCACGAAGCCGGCAGACGGCATCGAAATCGAGATCAAAAACGCGGGCAACGGCAAGACCGGGAAGATCCCGCTCGGCAAGCCGGAGAACCTCGCCGACGCGCAGGTCGCGACCGTCGACAAGAACAAGGCGACGCTGAGCTACACGGCGTCTTACGTGTCGACCAAGGCCCAGATCGGTTCCGGTTCCGGTTTGTCGTCGATCCGATACGTGCTCGCGTACCACTGAACGTGCTCGAACCGTCTCATGTCATGATGCCGTCACCCCGCATACCTGCATGGATCGCGACCGCCTGCGTCGTGGCATGGGCTGCCTGCGCCGCGCCGGCGCAGGCGGCGCTCGTGCTCAACGGCACGCGAGTGATCTTTCCTGAACAGTCGCGCGACGTGACGATCCGGATGGAGAACGTTTCGAGCCGTCCGGTCCTGGCCCAGAGCTGGATCGACGACGGCCGGGTCGATGTTCCGCCGGAACAGTTGCGTACGCCGTTCGTCGTGGCGCCTGCCGTGCTGCGCGTCGAGCCGGGCAGGAGCGCGGTGCTGCGCGTCACGTATATGCAGGATCAACCGCTGCCCGGCGATCGCGAATCCGTGTTCTGGCTCAACGTGCTCGAGGCGCCGTCCGTCCAGCAAGATGCCGACGAAAATCAGCTTCGCTTCTCGTTCCGGACGCGCATCAAGCTGTTTTACCGGCCGGCGGCGCTGGCCGATGGCGCCGACGGTGCGCCGGACCGTTTGACCTGGAAGGCGGTCAAGAGTACGTCGTCGGATGGAAGCCGGGCCTCCGGCGAAACGAGCGTCGCACTCGAAGTGAACAATCCCACTCCGTATTTCGTATCGTTCGGTCGTGTCGAGAGCGACGTGGGCGGGACGTTCGTGTCGGCCGGCGGCGGGATGGTCGCGCCATTCGCAACCGAACGGTTTCCGCTGCGAGGCGTCGCCGCATTGCCGCACCGGCCGGCCACGGTCCGTTACATGACCATCGACGATTACGGCGGACGCAGCACGATAACGAAAAAAATGGCTGACTGACCCGTCCATCAAGCAACGCACGAAGAGGCTCGAACGGGTATGCCGATGCACACGCCTGCATTGCAGGCAATTTGTTTCGGTATACCAACAAATGTGATCCAGCATGCGGCGTTTTTCAGGAACCCATCCTTTGAGCATTCCCGGTCCGATGTTTCGAGCCAGACAGACCCCGTGTCTTCGCGCAGTCGCATCGGTCTTCGCGCCGGTCGCGATGGCAGCAGCGAGCGCCAGCGCGTTTGCGGAAAGCGGGATCGCGCCGGCAGGCGCGCGCGCAGACGCTTTGGCCGGCCCGGTGGGCCGTGCGGATTCCGGGGCCGTTCAATTCGACGACTCGATGCTGATGCGCGGTGCGGACAGCGCGCCGATCGACACGCGGCCGTTCGAGCGCTCGAATACCGTCGCGCCGGGCGTGCATCGTGTCGATTTCGTCGTCAACGGGCAGTGGCGCGGAGTCGAGGAGGTCACGTTCCGTCTGGCGGGTGAGGACGGCGCGGGTGCACGGCCGTGCTACGACCGGGCACTGCTGCAACGGGCCGGCGTCGATCTCGACAGGAGCGAGCGCGGCCAGGACCCGGACGCGGCGCCGAACCCGATGCCCGACGGGCTGATTTGCGACGCCCCGTCGCGATACGTGCCCGGCGCCGAATTCTCGTTCGATCAGGCCGAGCAGAAGCTGTATCTGACCGTACCGCAGTTCTATATGCGGCTGTCGAGCCAGAATACGTACGTCGATCCGTCGAAATGGACGAACGGCGTGCCGGCAGCGCTACTCAACTACAGCACGAATCTCTTTTCGACCCGGTCCGGCGGTAACGATTTCTCGCAGCTCTATACGGGGCTCAGCTTCGGGGCCAATGCCGGCGCGTTCCGCTTTCGCCACACCGGCAACCTGACCTGGTCGCAGCGCGGCGGCGTCAGCTATCAACGCGGGAACGCCTATGTGCAGACGGACCTGCCCGCGTGGAAGGCGCAGTTGCTGGTCGGCGAGAGTTCGACGAGCGGCCAGTTTTTCGATTCCGTATCGTTTCGCGGCGTGCAGATCGCCAGCGACGACCGGATGCTGCCGGATACGCAGCGCTATTACGCGCCGGTGGTGCGAGGTGTCGCGCAGTCGAACGCGAAGGTCGCGATCTTCCAGCGCGGCTACCTGATTCATGAAACGACCGTCGCGCCCGGACCGTTCGAGATCGACGATCTGCAGGCGATGAGCTACGGCGGCGACCTGACCGTGACGGTGACCGAGGCGAACGGCGACACGCGCAGTTTCGTGGTGCCGTTCGCGACGACGGTTCAACTGCTGAGGCCGGGCAACACGCGCTACAGCGCGATGATCGGCCGGGCGGTCGATTTCGGCGCGTCCGTCGGCAACCAGTACGTCGCCCAGTTCTCGCTGCAGCGCGGGCTCAGCAACAGGGTGACGGCCTACGGCGGCGCGGCGTTCGCGGACCGGTATCAATCGGTGCTGATGGGTGTCGCGCTCAATACGGCGATCGGCGGCCTGGCGGCGGATATCACGGTTGCGCGCACCGAGCCCTCCGGTCGCGAACATCAGAATGGCTCGAGCTTCCGCCTGTCCTACAGCAAGAACCTGCCGAACAGCGGCACGAACTTTTCGCTGCTCGCCTATCGCTATTCGACCAAGGGGTATCTCGGCCTGCGCGACGCACTGCTGCTGAACGGCAGAAGCGGCGACGGGACTGCCCCCGACCTGTTCTCCCGCTTGCGCAATCGGGTCGACGTCAACGTGAGCCAGCAGATCGGCCGCGCGGGCAACCTCTATCTGAACGGGTCCGCGCTCAGTTACTGGGCTCAGCAAGGCCGTACGTTGAGCTTCACGCTCGGCTACAGCACGCAATGGCGCAACGTGACGATGACAGCGTCGGTGCAGCGGGTCCGCAGCGGTTCCGCCGACGCATTCTCGTTCGGGCGTGGGGCGAGCAGTACGATCGCGAGCCTGAACCTGTCGATTCCGCTGGATCGCAACTCGCGTCGCGCGCCGACGCTCAACCTGCTCTCCACGCACGACAGCGATGCGGGAACCAGCACGACGGCCGGCCTCTCGGGCCGCTTCGGCGAGCGCAACGACGGCTCTTATTCGGTGTCGTCGGGCTACGACAGCAACAATCGCGCGACATCGGGCAACGCCGGCATCGGCTATCGGCTGCCGGTCGCGGCGCTGGCCGCGAACGTGGGGGCCGGGCGTGGCTATCAGCAGTTCTCCGCCAGTGCAATCGGCGGCCTGGTGCTGCACCCGGGCGGGCTGACTGCCGGACCGACGCTCGGCGAGACAGTGGGCGTCGTGCAGGCCCCGGACGCGCTGGGTGCGGCGGTGGCGAATTCCAGCGCGCGGTTGAACCGGCGCGGCTATGCCGTGGTGCCGAGCCTCGTTCCTTACCAGCTCAACAAAATCGACCTCGATCCGAAAGACATTCCGGACGACGTGGAACTGAAGACGGTTTCGCGCAGCGTCGCACCGCGCGCCGGCGCGGTCGTCATGCTGTCGTACGACACGCTGAAGGCGCGCCCGCTGCTGATCGACGCACAGACCGAGGACGGCCGGCCGCTGCCGTTCGCCGCTCGCGCGGTCGATGCGCAAACGGGCGCGCAGCTTGGCGGGGTTGGGCAGGGCAGCCGTCTGTTCGTCCGCAGCGCGGAAGCCGAAGGGCAGATCCGTGTCGAATGGGGGCCGCAGCCGGACCAGCAATGCGTGGTCGATTACGCGGTGCCGGCAGAGCAACGATCGTCGCGCGGCTACGTGATGCTGACACGCGTGTGCCGTTCCGCGGCACTGTCGATGCTGACGCCTACGCCTACGCGCGTTGTCAAGGAGCCTCGGGAAAGTGTTCGACATTGACATGCACGCATGGCGGTCGGCATGCGGCCGGCGGCGCGAAACGCGTGGGAAACGCGGCGAAAGCCGCATCGCGCATGTGCTGATCGCGATGCTGGCCGCGTGCATCGTGCCCGCCAGCGCCGACGCGGCGTTGGCCGTCGTCGGGACGCGCTTCGTCTATCCGGGAGACGCGCGCACGCTGACGATCACCGCGCGCAACCTGGGCGACGCGCCGATTCTCGTGCAGACGTGGCTGGACGACGGCGACGCGAGCGCCGACCCGAGCCTGTTGCGGGTGCCGTTCGTCGTCGCACCGCCGATCGCGCGGGTCGATCCGCAACAGCCTCTGGCGATCAGCGTGCGATCCATCGGCGATGAACTGGCGACGGATCGCGAGTCGCGCTTCTGGATCAACCTGCTCGAGGTGCCGTCGATCAAGGAGACGGCGGGCAATGCGCTGCGCATCGCATACCGCCTGCGGATGAAGCTGCTGTATCGGCCGGCCGGCTTGAACGGCGGCCAGACCGACGCACCGAAACAGTTGCGCTGGACGCTGACGGATGCGCCGCAGCGCAAGTCGCTGGTCATTGCCAACCCGACGCCGTACTACGTGACGCTGACGCGGCTTCTGCTGAGCGGCAACGCCGTTCCGATAACCGGCGGTGCATTGGATGTGGCGCCGTTCGCCCGCGTCGACATGGCGCTGAATGCGCCCGACGGCGCGGCGTCACGCGAGATCGTCTTCGATGCGGTCGGCGACGACGGCACCTCGCGCGAGCACCGTACTTCGCTCCAGCCGCCATGACGGTCCCGCGTGGCGCCGGGCGACTGCCTCCGCCAGCCCGGCGCCAAATCGTGCAGCACCCATCCTGCCGGGGGAATCGGCAGGGATTCAAGACCAACCAATACAAGGAAAATCGACAGTGAATAAAACTTACGCTTTGGTGTGGAACAGCGGGCAACGCATCTGGCAGGTGGCCGGCGAAGGGGTGCGTCGCCGTGGCAAGTCGTCGGCACGGGCAGGTGTCGCGATCGCGCTTGTCTGGCTGGGGGGCGCCGCGTTCACGTCCGCGTACGCATTGCCGACCGGCGAGAAGATCGTGGCGGGGCAGGCGGACATCCTGCGTTACGACAACGGGCAGCAGATGTCGATCAACCAGCACACCGACAAGCTGGTGACGGACTGGACGGCGTTCAGCGTCGACAAGGGGCAACGCGTCACGTTCAACCAACCGTCGACGGCTTCGATCGCGCTCAACCGGGTCAAGGGCCAGGACGCCAGCGCGATCTACGGCAACATCGACGCGAACGGCCGCGTGTTTCTCGTCAACCCGAACGGGATCCTGTTCGGCGCCAGTGCGCAGATCAACGTCGGCGGGCTCGTGGCGTCGACCCTCGACATCAGCAACGAGGACTTCGCGGCCGGCCGCTACCGGTTCGCCGGCGATTCGCCGAGGGTCGTGATGAACGAAGGCAAGCTCGTCGCGAGCGAACGCGGCGCGATCGCGCTGCTCGGCGCGCAAGTGATGAACCGCGGCGTGGTCCAGGCGCAAATGGGCACGGTCGCACTGGGCGCCGGCAGCGACGTCACGCTCAGTTTCGACGGCAGCAGGCTGCTCAGCGTGCAGATCGACAAGAGCATCCTCGATGCTTTCGTCGGCAACGAGCGGCTGCTGAAGGCCGATGGCGGCCAGGTGCTGATGAGCGCGAGGTCCGCCAATGCGCTGCTGGAAACGGTCGTGAACAATCAAGGCAGCATCGAGGCCAGGACGCTCAATAATGTCGCGGGGCGGATCTCGCTGGACGGGCAGGACAAGGGTGTCGTCAACGTTGCGGGCATGCTGAACGCCAGCGCCGCGACGCCCGGCGACGGCGGCACGATCGTCACACGCGGCGCCGACGTGAAGGTCGCGCTCGGGGCGATGGTCGATACCCGCGCCAGCAACGGCCGGACGGGTACGTGGCGCATCGCGTCGTCCGACGTGACCGTCAAGCCGGGGGCGAATCAGCCGGGCACGATCGCCGCCGACACGCTGTCGCGCAATCTCGGGACGACCCACGTCGAACTGGTCGCCGAGGGCGGCAACCTGTCGGTCGGCGGCCCCGTGACGTGGGCGAGCGGCAGCCGGTTGACGCTCGCGAGCCTGAACGGCGACGTCGAGGTCAAGGGCGACCTGCGCGCGTCCGGCGCGAACGCGGCGGTGACGCTCGATGCGGCGAAGAACCTGCGAATCGCGGCGCCGATCGTGCTGACCGGCGTGAGCGGGCTGCTCACGCTGAATTACGGCGGCGCCTATTCGCTCGGCAACGGCGCGGCCGTCACGCTTTCCGGTTCCGGAGCGGGCTTCGAGTCGAACGGCTACCGGTATATCGTGATTCAGAACCTGAACCAGTTGCAGGGGATCGACGCGAACCTGGGCGGCCTCTACGTGCTCGGCAGCAGCATTGCGGGCTCGTATTACGGCACCGCGTTCAGGACCATCGGCGGCAGCGCGGCGTTCAGCGGCAAGTTCGACGGTCTCGGCAACACGATCAGCAACCTGACCATCACGAGCGGCGGCCCGTACGCCGGCTTGTTCGGCTTCAACAGCGGCAGCATCGCGAACCTCAACCTGAAATCGCTGAGGGTCAGCGCCGGTGCTGGCGTCGGACCGGTGGCGATCGGCGCGCTGGTGGGCGAAAACCGTGGCTCGGTCTCGAACATCAACGTGACGGGCATGCAGGTGAGCGCCGGCGCGAGCCGCAGCAACGCGCTGGGCGGCGTGATCGGCATCAACCGCGGCAACGTCGACAATGCGTCGTTTGCCGGGACGGTGACCGGTAATTCCATGTCGTATGCGGTGGGCGGCCTGATCGGCGAGAACGATGCGAATTTGGGCGACGGCCGGGTGACCAATAGCTCGACCAACGCAACGGTATCCGGCGGCGCGTCGAACGTCGCGTCGATCGGCGGTCTGATCGGCGTGAATCGAGGCGGGAAGCTCATCAACGTGTCGGCACTCGGCGCGACGAACGGGTACTACCTCTCCGGCGTAAACGTGGGCGGCCTCGTGGGCGCCAACCTGTTCGGCACGATCGACGGTGCGACGGCGTCCGGCCGCACGACGGGCGGCACGGGCGGCTCGGCAGGCGGGCTCGTCGGGCTGAACAGCGGCATGATCGTTCATTCGATCGCGACCGGCATCGTTGACGGCAGGTACGCGCAAGCGATCGGCGGCTTCGTCGGGCGAAACCTGGGCATCGTGCGGGACGGCAAGGCGACCGGTGCCGTTTCGGGCTCGTCGTCGGGCTCGACGGGCGGCTTCGTCGGTATTAACGAGGGCCGCGATGCGTGGATCGACATGGCGGAGGCGCACGGCACGGTATCGGGCGGGGCGGGCGCGAATGGCGGCTTCGTCGGCAGCCATCTCGGCGGCAAGATCTCGCACTCGGTTGCACGCGGCAAGACGACGGGCGGCAGCTACAGCCAGACGGGCGGCTTCGCAGGCAATAACGCGAGCGAGCTGGCCGACGTCGATGCGAGCGGCGATGTATCCGCCGGCTCGTCGGCTTCGGTCGGCGGGCTGGTCGGCGTCAACACGATGTCCGGCAAGATCGAGATCGCCGCGGCATCGGGCAACGTGCAGGGCGGCGCGTCGAGCTCGGTCGGCGGCCTCGTGGGCGACAACTTCGGCTACGTGGCCGACACGTCGGCGTCGGGCACGGTCGGCGGCGGATGCGCGGCGACGCTCGGCGGCCTCATCGGCCAGAACGTCGGCGAGGTGCTGCGCTCGGTCGCGAGCGGCAAGGTCAACGGAAACAGCAGCTCGAGCTGGCGGCAGACCTTCGGCGGCCTCGTCGGCGTCAATCGCGGCGTGTTCCGGCAGAGCGGCACGGCAGGCCAAGCAGCGCTGCAGCAGCTCGCAGGGCTCAACCTCGGTGTGATCGAGTAACGCGGCGAGCGCGGTGGGCGTCCGTGCGACAGGTTGCGGGGCGCCCGCCGCCGATCCGACTGGAGGTGGCATGACAAGTTTTTTGCAGCAGGCTCAACGGCGAAGCCGTTCGGCCGTGCGTTGGATGCCGGCAATCTGGTGCGCGGTGTTCGCATGTGGCGCGAATGCGGCGAATCAGAATGCATCGGCGCTCGACTGCACGTTCAGCAACATCCAGGCCTCGCCCTGGACCGTGGTGACGCCGTTGACGAACGCGACGCCGGTGGGTGCAACGCTGTATAGGCGCGGCGTGTCGCTGTACGTCTCGTACAAGTACGGAGGTTCGTCTGAGACGGCGCACGAACTGGTGACCGCTGGACACTGGCAGTCCGGTAGCCTCGAAACGGTGCCAACGAACGTCGACGGCATCGGATTCAAGTGGGCCGGCGCCACCAGCGAAGGCGTCGAGCACACGGTGCCGCAAGCCGTGAACCCGATCGCCCTGGCCAAGAGCGCCGTGTTGAATCCTGGGGGCGCGACGACCAATACCATCGTTTCGAACTTCCGGCAGTATCTGATTCTCGAGAAGCCGCCCTCGCAGTTGCCGCCGGGGGAGCTCGTCGTCAATAATCTGCCCGGCAATCCGACCGTCGCGCTGTACGCGATCGATTTTCCGGCCGGCGTTGCATCGGTGGGCGGCGCCGTATCGGTGCCCGGCGCCACGAACCCGCCCGATCTGTGCAACAAGGCGATCCGATATACCGGTGCCGGCAACCTGACGATCGGCGGCGGCGGCCCGATTCCCGTGCCGAACACCTGCGAGGTGCAGTCGGGCATGATCGTGCCGGTCTCGCTCGGCAATATCGCGCTCAACCGCTTCGCCAGCGTGAACGCCACGTCGCAGCCGGTCGATTTCAGCATCACGCTCAACCAGTGCGCGGCCGCGGCGAAGCCGACCATCAGCTTTCGCGACAAGGCGGCGCAACCGAACCCGGACAAGACGCTGCTGCAGTTGAGCGCGCCGGGCGGCCAGGCGGTCGCGCGCGGGTTCAACATCGTGATGACGAATACGCTGACCGGCGAGCGGATCGCATACGACGAGCCAAACGCGGCACCGCCTTATCCGATGAAGCGCGTCGGCGATACGGCCGTCATGCCGTTGCGCGCGCAGTACATCCGCACCGGCGCCGACGGCGAACTCAAGGCGGGCTATGCCGGCGGCGCGGCGGAGTTCACGTTCACGTTTCCATGACCGCCGCATGCGTGAGGTGAGGGCGCGCCGACCTCATCACGAAACCCGCAGAGCAAAGCACCATTTGTTGGTTCGGATTCGCCGCACGCGCTGATACGTTAGCGGCTTCGCGACGACACACTCCGTCGCGAGATTCCTCGAACCGGGCCGCCGCGTGATCCGCGGCGGCCTTCATAACAAACCAGGCCGTGCTCATGAAAATCCACACGCTCGCTATATGGCTCATCGGGGCCGCGCTCGTCACCGCAGGCACCGTCGCGCATGCGGACCGTCTCGACGACATCAGGAAGGCCGGCGTGCTGCGCGTCGCGACGTTCGACAGCAACCCGCCGTTCGGCTATGTCGACGGCAAGAGCAATCACATCGTCGGCCTCGACGCCGACTATGCGAAGGCACTCGCCGACAAGCTCGGCGTGAAGCTGCAACTGCAGCCGACGAACCCCGCGAACCGCATTCCGTTCCTGACGTCCGGCAAGGTCGATCTGGTGCTCGCGAACTTCACGATCACCGACGAACGCGCGAAGCAGGTCGACTTCAGCATTCCGTATTTCTCGTCGGGCCAGCAATTTCTCGCGAAGAAGGGCGTGCTGAAATCGGCCGACCAGTTGAACGGCCTGCGCGTCGGCGCGGACAAGGGGACGACGAACGAGATCACGCTGCGCGAGAAATTCCCGAAGGCGACGATCGTCGCGTATGACGATACGCCGTTCGCGTTCGCCGCGCTGCGCGCCGGCAACGTGCAGGCGATCACGCAGGACGGCCCGAAGCTGATCGGCCTGCTCGCGAACGTGCCCGACAAGCAGAACTACGAGATTCCGGCGTTCACGATCTCGAACGACTACATGGGCGTCGGCGTGCCGAAGGGCGAGACGCGCCTGCTCGGCTTCGTCAACGACACGCTGAAGGGGCTCGAGGCGAGCGGCCGCGCCGTGCAGATCTACGATGCCTGGTTCGGGCCGACGACGAAGACGCCGCTTACGCGGATCTTCCGCATCGGCGACAAGACCTGAGCCGTGCCGCACGCGCGCCGCGATCGGTCGGAACATCGGCATCGCGGCGCTTTCCATTTTCTTTCGATCGCGCGCTTAGCGCCCGCACCCCAGCATGCTCGGGTTGGCTCCCAAATATCTGTCCTGGCTCTGGCAGGGCTTCCTGCTGACACTCGGCCTCGCGGCCGCGTCGGCCGTCGTCGCGACCGCCGGCGGGCTGCTGCTCGCGGTCATGCGTCATGCGCGCGGCTTGGCGCCGCGCGCGGCCGCCGCCGCCTACGTCGTCGCGTTCCGCAACACGCCGCTGCTCGTGCAGTTGCTGTTCTGGTATTTCGGTGTCGCGTCGTTGCTGCCCGACACGTGGATCGCATGGCTGAACGCGCGCCATGAAGTGAGCGCGGGCCCGTTCACGCTCGCGTGGCCGTCGTTCGAATTCGTCGCGGGCTGGGTCGGGCTGAGCGCGTACACGGCCGCGTTCGTCGCCGAGGAATGCGAAGCCGGGCTGCGCGGCGTGCGCCGTGCGCAACACGACGCGGCAGCCGCGCTCGGCCTCACGCCGATGCAGTCGCTGCGCTACGTGGTGCTGCCGCAGGCCGTGCGCATCGCGCTGCCGCCGCTGTTCGGCCAATACATGAATCTCGTGAAGAACTCGTCGCTCGCGATGGCGATCGGCGTGGCCGAGCTGTCGTATGCATCGCGGCAGGTCGAGACCGAGACGTTCAAGACCTTTGCCGCGTTCGGCGTCGCGACCGTGCTGTACGTCGCGGCGGTGGCCGCGATCGAGGCCGGCGCCTACGCGGCCACGCAATGGCGTGACAGGCTGGGAGCGGGGCGCTGACGATGGACCTTTCGCTGCTTCTTTCCAATCTGCCGTACCTGCTCGTCGGCGCGTTCCCGGAGGGCCCGTTGGGCGGTGCCGCGCTGTCGCTGGTGCTGGCGATCGCGTCCGCGATTGCGTCGGCAGTGCTCGGCGTGGCGCTCGGCGTCGCGATGGCGCTCACGCGCGGCCCGGTGCGCGTGCTGCTGCTCGCGTTCATCGGCTTCTTCCGTGCGATTCCGGTGCTGATGCTGATTTTCTGGACGTATTTCCTGATGCCCGTGCTGCTGCACATGGACGTGCCGGGGCTCGCGACGGTCGTGTGCGCACTGGCGCTCGTCGGCGGCGCGTATCTCGCGCATGCGGTGCATGCGGGCATCGTCGCGGCGGGCGACGGGCAATGGCAGGCCGGGCTGTCGCTCGGGCTCACGCGCTGGCAGACGATCCGCCATGTGCTGCTGCCGCAGGCGATCCGGATCATGACGCCGTCGTTCGTGAACCAGTGGGTCGCGCTCGTGAAGGACACGTCGCTCGCGTATATCGTCGGCGTGCCGGAGCTGTCGTTCGTCGCGACGCAGGTGAACAACCGGCTGATGGTGTATCCGGCGCCGATCTTCCTGTTCGTCGCGGTGATCTATCTGGTGCTGTGCACGTCGCTGGATGGCGCAGCGCGCTGGCTGCTGTCGCGCCGGCCGCGCGCGGAACGCGCCGCGCAGGCGGCGGCCGAATGCACGGAACCCGCGCGATGACGGCGCGCCGCGCTCGCGGCCGCGGCGAACTGTCGGTGACAGCGCGTCAGTGAAGATCCGCAGCGGGCCGGTCGGGCCCGGCGTGCAGTGCGGGCAAGGACGACGGACAGCCTTTCAGTGGTGCCGCCGCTGCTCGATCGGCAGCAGGCGGCACGTGCGTCACGATGCCGCGTAGTGCGCATTGAAGACCGCGCGCAGCGTCGATTTGTCGATGGCGAAATCGCCCCACAGCGGCCCGTCGCTCTGCGCGAACGCGAACGGCGCCGTGCTGATCGACGCGAGGCGGAAGCGCCATTGCGCCGCTTCCTGGCGGAATGCAGTGAGCTGCATGTCGGACAGCGCCGTCTGCGCGCTCGCGAGCGTGACGAGCGGGTCGACCGGATCGTTCGCCACGCGCACCTCGAAATGCAGGTGCGGGCCCGTTGCGGCGCCCGTCATCCCGACCGAGCCGAGCCGTTGGCCCTGCTTCACGGTTTCGCCCGTCTTGAGCCCGCGCGCGAACGCGGACAGGTGCGCGTAGTAGGTCGAGTAGCCGTCCGCGTGATCGACGATCACGTAGTGGCCGTAGCCGCCCGGATCGGTGCCGACGAACGACACGACGCCGTCGGCCGCCGCGTCGACGGGCGTGCCGGTCGGCGCGGCGAGATCGACGCCCGTGTGGAACGCCATCGCTTGCGACAGCGGATGGATGCGCTCGCCGAAGAACGAGCTGATGCGCGTCCACTTGACCGGCATCGTGAATGCGGCGGCTTCGAGCGGCGAGCCGTCGAGCGCGTAGTACGCGCCGTGCTCGGCGCCCGGTGCGCGGAACCAGATCGCGCCGAACGTGCGGCCGGCGACGCGCAACTCGAGCGCGGTGAGGCGCGGCGTGCCATCGTTCGACTCGTACGCGACGCGGTAATAGTCGCCGCGTTGCGCGCTCGCGCGCATCGCGACCTTGCCGCTGACGAGATCGCCGAGCTGGATGCGCACCTCGGGCGGCACGTCGAGGCGGTTCAGCGTATCGGACAGCGTGAGCTCGATGTTGCCCGCACGCATCCCGTGCTGGTTTTCGGGCGTCGCGAACTGAAACAGGCTCGTATAGCCGAGCATGTCGTTGCGGTGTGCGCTGAGCGGCGCGAACAGGCCCGGCTGCAGGCTGCGATCATTGCGGTCGGTGTGTTCATCGCGCTCGCCGATCGTGCGGGCGAGCTCGCTCGACACGAAATGCTGCGCGGTAGGAAACGGCGTGTCGGACAGCACGCGCTGCGGCAGCGCGGCTGTGCCCGAGTCGACGGCGCCCGGCAGTTGCGACACGGCCGGCAGCGCGGCGGCGAGGCCGAATGCGGCGAGGGCGCCGAGCACGGCGGCCGGCACGAGCGCGCGCACGACGCGCTGCGCGCGGCCGGGCGCGACAGCATCAGGAATTGCGGCAGGCTTGACCAAGGGTGTCCACATCCAGGAAAGCGGTTCAAAGGGGTGTGGGCAGGGGCCGTCGGCGGCACAACCGTCGAACGGTGACGGGGCGGGCGGCGGGCGTGCAACAAAACAGGCCCCGCCAGGGGCCTGTGTCGTTTCCGTTCGACCCAACGCGCGGGACGGGCCCGCTTCGAACGGCGGCGTGCATGCCGGGTCGAACCCGGTTATCACGAAGACGCTAAAGAAAGATGACAGCGTCAGTCTACCGATGTTCCGCGAAACGTTAAAAATTTTAAAGGGGGTCAGCTCATTCGTTTCGCAGTGCGGTAAATCGGGTTAAATCAGCATTTATTACGACGATTGGCGCTCGTCTGGCAATTTTTGCGCGCGGACGCGCAGCGCGACGGAGGTGCGGACGGCGTCGAAGCCGGCGTCGAGCATCGCTTCGGCGTCGTTCCACAGGTTGCCGCGCAGCCGGTTGGTCCAGATCATCGACGCGAACACGCCTTCGAGCAGCGACACGAGATAGACGGCGGCCAGATGCACGTCGAGATCGGCGGCGATTTCGCCGGCCGCGATCGCGCGGCGCAGCAGCGCCTTCGTGATCCGCAGCATCTGCAGTTCGAGCAGCATGCGGCGCCGCTGCAGCGCGCCGTTTTCCTCGCTCTGCTCGCACTTCGTATAGAGGATCACGAGCACGCGCTGCATCGGGCCCGGCTCGCCGCACTCCTGCAGGTAGTGCGACGCGGCGCGCCGCAGCGTGGCGAACGGCGGCAGCCCGTCGCCCGCGTCGAAGCCTTCCGACGTGTGCGCGAACGCGCGGTCGCACATCGCGAGACACACTTCCATCTTGTTGCGGTAGTGGCCGTAGACGGCGCCCCGCGACATCCCGGCGGCCTCGGCGAGGTCCGCCATCGCGGTTTGCGCGACGCCTCTCTCGAGCAGCACGAGCTCGGCGGCGTCGAGGATCCGGTGCTTGATGGCGAGCGATTCTTCCCGGGTCTTGCGGGCCATGGCGTGAATTTCCTTACAATTCGCTGTCGTTTTATTGAGACAGTATGGCGGTCAGATTGAAACCGCTCGTAATTAATCAGTCGTGACTGATTATAATCGGCCACCCTGAGCTGCCGCATTTTATCGGCGGCGAACGATCCGAGGTCACCATGAATAACAATCGCTCCCTGTTGCGCCGCCGGCTGGCGCCGTTCGCGCTGGCGGCCGTGCTGGCCGTGGCCGGATGTGGAAAGGGCGACAAGGACGCCGCGCCGGAGGCCGCGAAACAGGCGACCGTCGTGACGGTGCGCCCGACGGCCGTGCCGATGACCGTCGAATTGCCGGGCCGGCTCGACGCGTACCGGCAGGCGGAAGTGCGCGCGCGGGTCGCGGGCATCGTCACTGCGCGCACCTACGAGGAAGGCCAGGAAGTCAAGCAGGGCGCGGTGCTGTTCCGCATCGATCCCGCGCCGCTGAAGGCCGCGCGCGACGGCGCGCAGGGCGCGCTCGCGAAGGCGCAGGCCGCCGCGCTCGCGGCAAGCGACAAGCGCCGCCGTTATGACGATCTCGTGCGCGACCGCGCGGTGAGCGAGCGCGATCACACCGAGGCCGTCGCCGGCGACACGCAGGCGAAGGCCGAGGTCGCGTCCGCGAAGGCCGAGCTCGCGCGTGCGCAACTGCAGCTCGACTATGCGACCGTCACCGCGCCGATCGCCGGCCGCGCGCGGCGCGCGCTCGTGACCGAAGGCGCGCTCGTCGGCCAGGACCAGGCGACGCCGCTCACGACCGTCGAGCAGCTCGATCCGATCTACGTGAACTTCTCGCAGCCGGCCGCCGATGTCGACGCGCTGCGCCGCGCGGTGAAGAGCGGGCGCGCGACGGGCATCGCGCAGCACGACGTCGCGGTGACGCTGCTGCGCGCGGACGGCACCGCGTATCCGCTGAAGGGCAAGCTGCTGTTCAGCGATCTCGCGGTCGACCCGACCACCGACACCGTCGCGATGCGCGCGCTATTCCCGAATCCGGAGCGCGAGCTGCTGCCCGGCGCGTATGTGCGGATCGCGCTCGACACGGCGGTCGACCAGCGGGCGATCCTCGTGCCGCGCGACGCGCTGCTGCGCACGACCGACCGCACGTCGGTGCGCGTCGTCGGCGCGAACGGCAAGGTCAAGGACGTCGAGGTCGCGGCCGACCAGATGAGCGGCCATGACTGGCGCATCACGCGCGGCCTCGCGGGCGGCGAGCGCGTGATCGTCGACAACGCCGCGCAGTTCGCGCCCGATACGGCCGTCAAGCCCGTCGAGAAGGCATCGCCGTCGCGGGCGGCGCCGGCCGCGGCCGCTTCGCAGGCGGCCGCCCGTCAAACCTGACCGGTTCAAACCCAACCACCATGGCACGTTTCTTCATCGATCGCCCCGTCTTCGCGTGGGTGATCGCAATCTTCATCATGCTGGGCGGCGCATTCGCGATCCGCACGCTGCCCGTTGCGCAGTACCCGGACATCGCGCCGCCCGTCGTCAGCATCTATGCGACGTACCCCGGCGCGTCCGCGCAGGTCGTCGAGGAATCGGTGACCGCGCTGATCGAGCGCGAAATGAACGGCGCGCCGGGGCTGATGTACACGTCGGCGACGAGCAGCGCCGGGATGGCGTCGCTGTACCTGACGTTCAAGCAGGGCGTGAACGCCGATCTCGCGGCCGTCGAAGTGCAGAACCGGCTGAAGACGGTCGAGGCGCGGCTGCCCGAACCCGTGCGGCGCGACGGCATCCAGGTCGAGAAGGCCGCCGACAACATCCAGCTCGTGGTGTCGCTGACGTCCGACGACGGGCGGATGAGCAGCGTGAGGCTCGGCGAATATGCGTCGGCGAACGTCGTGCAGGCGCTGCGCCGCGTCGAGGGTGTCGGCAAGGTGCAGTTCTGGGGCGCCGAATATGCGATGCGGATCTGGCCCGACCCGGTGAAGATGGCCGGGCACGGCCTCACCGCGTCGGAGATCGCGTCGGCCGTGCGCGCGCACAACGCGCGCGTGACGATCGGCGACATCGGCCGCAGCGCGGTGCCGGCCAGCGCGCCGATCGCGGCGACCGTGTTCGCCGATGCGCCGCTGAAGACGCCGGCCGATTTCGGCGCGATCGCGCTGCGTACGCAGGCCGACGGCTCCGCGCTCTACCTGCGCGACGTCGCGCGCGTCGAGTTCGGCGGCAACGACTACAACTATCCGTCGTACGTGAACGGCAAGGTCGCGACCGGGATGGGCATCAAGCTCGCGCCGGGCTCGAACGCGGTATCGACCGAGAAGCGCGTGCGCGCGACGATGGACGAGCTGTCCAGGTACTTCCCGCCGGGCGTGAAATACCAGATCCCGTACGAGACGTCGTCGTTCGTGCGCGTGTCGATGAACAAGGTCGTCACGACGCTGATCGAGGCCGGCGTGCTGGTGTTCCTCGTGATGTTCCTGTTCATGCAGAACCTGCGCGCGACGCTGATCCCGACGCTCGTCGTGCCGGTCGCGCTCGCGGGCACGTTCGGCGTGATGTATGCGGCCGGCTTCTCGATCAACGTGCTGACGATGTTCGGGATGGTGCTTGCGATCGGCATCCTCGTCGACGATGCGATCGTCGTCGTCGAGAACGTCGAGCGGCTGATGGTCGAGGAAGGGCTTGGGCCCTACGACGCGACCGTGAAGGCGATGAAGCAGATCAGCGGCGCGATCATCGGGATCACCGTGGTGCTGACGTCGGTGTTCGTGCCGATGGCGTTCTTCGGCGGCGCGGTGGGCAACATCTACCGGCAGTTCGCGCTGTCGCTCGCGGTGTCGATCGGTTTCTCGGCCTTCCTCGCGCTGTCGCTGACGCCCGCGCTGTGCGCAACGTTGCTCAAGCCCGTCTCCGGCGAGCATCACGAGAAGCGCGGCTTCTTCGGCTGGTTCAACCGTTTCGTCGCGCGTGCGACGCAGCGCTACGCGACGCGGGTCGGCGCGATGCTGAAGAAGCCGGTGCGCTGGCTCGTCGTGTACGGCGCGCTGACCGCGGCCGCTGCGCTGATGCTCACGCAACTGCCGACCGCGTTCCTGCCGGACGAGGACCAGGGCAACTTCATGGTGATGGTGATCCGGCCGCAAGGCACGCCGCTCGCGGAAACGATGCAGAGCGTGCGCGAAGTCGAGTCGACTATCCTCCACGACGAGCCGGCCGCGTATACGTTCGCGCTCGGCGGCTTCAACCTGTACGGCGAAGGGCCGAACGGCGGGATGATCTTCGTCACGCTGAAGAACTGGAAGGAGCGCAAGGCCGGGCGCGATCACGTGCAGGCGATCGTCGCGCGCATCAACGAGCGATTCGCGGGCACGCCGAACACGACGGTGTTCGCGATGAACTCGCCGGCGCTGCCCGATCTCGGTTCGTCGAGCGGCTTCGACTTCCGGCTGCAGAACCGCGGCGGTCTCGACTACGCGGCGTTCAGCGCCGCGCGCGAGCAACTGCTCGCGGCGGGCGGCAAGGACCGGGCGCTCACCGACCTGATGTTCGCCGGCACGCAGGACGCGCCGCAACTGAAGCTCGATATCGATCGTGCGAAGGCCTCCGCGCTCGGCGTGTCGATGGACGAGATCAACACGACGCTCGCGGTGATGTTCGGCTCGGACTATATCGGCGACTTCATGCACGGCACCCAGGTGCGGCGCGTGATCGTGCAGGCCGACGGGCTGCACCGGCTCGATCCGGACGACGTGAAGAAGCTGCGCGTGCGCAACGCGCGCGGCGAGATGGTGCCGCTCGCGGCGTTCACGACGCTGCACTGGACGCTCGGGCCGCCGCAGCTCACGCGCTACAACGGCTATCCGTCGTTCACGATCAACGGCTCGGCCGCGGAAGGCCACAGCAGCGGCGAGGCGATGACCGCGATCGAGCGGATCGCGGCGAAGCTGCCGGCCGGCATCGGCTACGCATGGTCGGGGCAGTCGTTCGAGGAGCGGCTGTCGGGCGCGCAGGCGCCGATGCTGTTCGCGCTGTCGGTGCTCGTCGTGTTCCTCGCGCTCGCGGCGCTCTACGAGAGCTGGTCGATCCCGTTCGCGGTGATGCTGGTCGTCCCGCTCGGCGTGATCGGCGCGGTGCTCGGCGTCACGCTGCGGATGATGCCGAACGACATCTATTTCAAGGTGGGGCTGATCGCGACGATCGGGCTGTCCGCGAAGAACGCGATCCTGATCGTCGAAGTCGCGAAGGACCTGGTCGCGCAGCGCATGTCGCTCGTCGACGCCGCGCTCGAGGCCGCGCGCCTGCGGCTGCGGCCGATCGTGATGACGTCGCTTGCGTTCGGCGTGGGCGTGCTGCCGCTCGCGTTCGCGTCGGGCGCCGCGTCCGGCGCGCAGATGGCGATCGGCACCGGCGTGCTGGGCGGCGTGATCACGGCGACCGTGCTCGCGGTGTTCCTCGTTCCGCTGTTTTTCGTGATCGTCGGCCGCCTGTTCGACGTCGGCCCGCGCCGGCGCGGCGGGGCGCAGCCGGCGACGATGGAGGGTTCGCCATGATGTTTGCGCTGAATGCACGCGCCGCGCTGCGGGTTCAGGTCGCGCTGGCCGCCGCGCTGGCGCTCGCCGGCTGCTCGCTCGCGCCGCGTTACGAACGGCCGGCGGCGCCGGTGCCGGCGACCTATGCGCCGGTGGACGGCAGCACGGCGCCGGCCGCTGAACCGGCCGCGGCGCAGGATGC
Organism: Burkholderia catarinensis; assembly: GCF_001883705.2. Classification (GTDB taxonomy): domain Bacteria; phylum Pseudomonadota; class Gammaproteobacteria; order Burkholderiales; family Burkholderiaceae; genus Burkholderia; species Burkholderia catarinensis. The sequence goes on along the minus strand of NZ_MDEQ02000007.1, from coordinate 249,678 downwards.
CGCGCTGCTCGACGACTGGCAGGCGTATTTCACCGATCCGGCGCTGCAGGCATGGATCGATGCGGCGCTCGCGAACAACCGCGACCTGCGGATCGCGGCCGGCCGGCTCGAGGAGGCGCGTGCGCTGTACGGCGTGCAGCGCGCGGACCTGATGCCGTCGGTCGATGCGAATCTCGGCTATGAACGCGTGCGCCAGTACGATCCGGTCGTGCGCGAAAGCGCGATCAGCGGGCTGTATCGCGCGGGCGTCGGCGTCAGCGCGTACGAGCTCGACCTGTTCGGCCGCGTGCGCAGCCTGTCCGATGCGGCGCTCGCCGAATACTTCGCGACGGCCGACGCGCAGCGCACGGTCCGCATCGGCGTGATCGCCGAAGTGGCGGGCGCGTATGTATCGGAGCGCTCGCTGTACGAGCAGCTCGCGCTGGCACAGCGCACGCTGGACGCGCGCGTACGGATGGCCGCGCTCACGCAGCGTCGCTACGCGGCCGGCACGAGCGACGCGATCGAGCTGCGTTCGGCCGAGATGCTGGTGGCATCCGCGCGTGCGTCGCAGGCCGCGCTGCAGCGCGAGCATGCGCAGGCCGTGCGGGCGCTGCAGTTGCTCGCGGGCGATTTCGCGCGCAACGTGCCGGGCGACGCGACCGCGCTCGACACATTGTCGATCGCGCCCGTGGCGCCGGGCGCGCCGAGCGAGCTGCTCGAACGGCGGCCGGACGTCCGGCAGGCCGAGGCGCGGCTGAGGGCCGCCAACGCGCAGATCGGCGCCGCGCGTGCGGCGTTCTTCCCGCGCATCGCGCTGACGACCGACTACGGCTCGGTCAGCGACGCGTTCTCGAGCCTGTTCGCGGGCGGCACGAGCGTGTGGACGTTCGCGCCGCGCCTCACGCTGCCGATCTTCGCGGGCGGACGCAATCGCGCGAACCTCGATGTCGCGAACGCGCGCAAGCACATCGCGGTCGCCGAATACGAGAAGGCGGTGCAGACCGCGTTCCGCGAAGTAGCCGACGCGTTCGCCGCGCGCGACTGGATCGATCGCCAGCTTGCCGCGCAGCAGGACGTGTATACGGCGGACGGTGCGCGGCTGAAGCTCGCGGAGCGTCGCTACGCGGGTGGCGTCGCGACGTATCTCGAATTGCTCGACGCGCAGCGCAGCACATACGAGTCGGGGCAGGAGCTGATCCGGCTCAAGCAGCTCAGGCTCGCGAATGCGATCGCGCTGTACCGCGCGCTCGGCGGCGGCTGGTCGCCGGCGTCGGTGGAGGCCGCGGCTTCCGCGTAATACCCGTCGCCCGACACGACAGCGCGTCGGGCGGCAAGACGGCGGCGGTTCGATGCGACGTGCCGTCGCCGCCTCCTTCGACCGATATCGCTGTTCCAGCGCTATCTTTCCCCACCGACAGGCCGGCCAGGACGTCTTTCATCCTGCAGCAACGCGCAAGTGCGCGTTCCGGAACGGCCCGCGTCCGGCGACCGCTCGTGTCGCAATCCGGCGCAAACGTGTGCGGTTCATTTTTCCCATTTCCTCCCCTGCGATGCGGCCCGGATGTCGGGTCCCGGTGGCCGTGCACGCACGCGATTTCCGACCTGGAATTGACGGTCGAATTAATCCATGCATTGGAATTAATGAGGGTGGCAAAGTGTCGCAGCAAAACGTTTGTATTCACGTCGCAATCGTTTGCGCGAAAAAATCGAATTGATTGAGTCGCCGGTTAATTTCCTGTTTGTTGAAAATGATTTGATATTGGCGTTGTCGACTGACAACGATGGCGGCGCCGGACAATGTTTTGTCTTTTTTAGATGGATCTTGTGGGGGCCAATGTCAGCAAGGATCGGCGGGGTGGTGTTGGTTGATTGTCGGAAATATATTTAATCTTCAATTGCTTCCGTCGAATAAAAAAGGACTGCGGATAAAAATGGCGGGATTGAAAATCGACAGGAAATAGTGCGGGTTTAGAGGGGTAAATCGAACATTGTCAGAGGCATTTGACAATGATTTACAGAAAACTTTCAAGATTATCTCGATAATGCTGCCTCGTGACGGACGGGAGCCAACCACACGCTGCCGTTTGTGTCCGCCACGTCGTCCATTCCATTTGTACTCCTTACGGGAAACGTCATGAAAAAATCCCTCCTGACCGCTGTCGCACTCGCGGCCCTGTCGACCTCGGCCTTCGCAGCGGGCGCCGGCACGATCAACTTCACCGGCGAGATCGTCGCGGGCGCATGCGGCATCGATTCGGGCTCGGTCAACCAGACCGTGCAGCTCGGCAAGGTGCCGACTCACACGTTCACGAAGGCTGGCGACAAGTCCGCGCCGGTTGGCTTCGAGATCAAGCTGACGGATTGCGACACCAGCGTTTCGAAACAGGCGAAGTTCACGTTCACGGGCTCGTCGAGCGCAACGCAGCCGAAGCTGCTCGCGACGATCGGCTCCGCGACCAACGTCGGCATCCGCCTGCAGGGCGCGTCGGGTGAAGACGTCGACAACGGCGTCGAGCAAGCAGCGCCGACGTTGCTGTCGAACGGCAACAACGTCGTGAAGTTCTCGGCGCGCTACGAAGCGACGGCAGCCGGCGTGACGCCGGGTACGGCCGACAGCGTCGCGAACTTCACGGTTCGCTACGAGTAAGCGCCCGTATCGGAGGAGGGGTGCATGCATCCCTTCCTCTTCTTTCCTCCCCGTTTTCTTCTCCTCGGACTTCCGGTAGCGCCGCGTGCGAATCAGACATTCCTTCCTTTGCGTCTCCGTGCTGGTCGTCGGCAGCCCGGGCCATGCGACGGAATTCAATTCGTCGTTCCTCGACATCGATGGAACGGGCAACGTCGACCTGTCGCAGTTCTCGCAGGCCGACTTCACGCTGCCGGGCGAGTACATGCTCGACGTGCAGGTCAACGACCTGTTCCTCGGGCTGCAGGCGATCGAGTTCGTGGCCGTCGACGCGTCCGGTGCGGGCAAGCCATGCCTGCGTCCGGAACTCGTCGCGCGGTTCGGCCTGAAGCCGTCGCTTGCGAAGGACCTGCCGCGCTTCCAGGGCGGAAGCTGCGTCGACCTGACGGCGATCGAAGGGGCGACCGTGCGTTACCTGAAGAGCGACGGGCGGCTCAGGATCACGATTCCGCAGGCCGCGCTCGAGTTCACCGATTCGACTTACCTGCCGCCCGAGAACTGGTCTGCAGGCATTCCTGGTGCGATGCTCGACTATCGCGTGCTCGTGAACACGAATCGCAATTTCGGTGCGACAGGCGGACAGACCAATTCGATCCAGGCCTACGGGACGATCGGCGCGAACTGGGATGCGTGGCGCTTTCGCGGCGACTACCAGGCGCAATCGAACGCGGGTAACACGGCGTACGCGGACCGCACGTTCCGCTTCAGCCGGCTTTACGCATTTCGCGCGCTGCCGTCGATCCAGTCGACGGCGACGTTCGGCGACGACTACCTGAGCTCCGACATTTTCGACACGTTCGCGCTGACGGGCGCGTCGATCCGCAGCGACGACCGTATGCTGCCGCCGGCGTTGCGCGGCTATGCGCCGCTGATCTCGGGCGTCGCGCGCACCAATGCGACCGTGACCGTGTCGCAGGCGGGCCGCGTGCTGTACGTGACGCGCGTGTCGCCAGGCGCCTTCGCGCTGCAGAACATCAACACGAGCGTGCAGGGCACGCTCGACGTCGCGGTCGAGGAAGAGGACGGCAGCGTGCAGCGCTTCCAGGTGACGACGGCCGCCGTGCCGTTCCTCGCGCGTACCGGGCAGTTGCGCTACAAGGCTGCGCTCGGCAAGCCGCGCCTGTTCGGCGGCGCCGGCATCACGCCGTTCTTCGGCTTCGGCGAGGCCGCGTATGGCCTGCCGCTGGACTTAACCGTGTACGGCGGCTTCATCGCCGCGTCGGGCTATACGTCGATCGCGCTCGGCGTCGGCCGCGATTTCGGTACGTTCGGCGCGCTGTCGGCCGACGTCACGCATGCGCGGGCGCGCCTGTGGTGGAACGGCGCGACGCGCAACGGCAACTCGTACCGCGTCAACTATTCGAAGCACTTCGACACGCTCGATGCCGACGTACGCTTCTTCGGCTACCGTTTTTCGGAGCGCGAATACACGAACTTCGCGCAGTTCACGGGCGACCCGACCTCGTACGGTCTTGCCAACAGCAAGCAGCGCTATTCGGCATCGATGTCGAAGCGCTTCGGCGACACGTCGACCTATTTCTCGTACGACCAGACGACCTACTGGGCGCGCGCGTCCGAGCAGCGCGTCGGTATCACGCTGACGCGCTCGTTCTCGGTCGGCACGCTGCGTAACCTGAGCGTGAACGTGTCGGCATTTCGCACGCAGAGTGCAGGCGCGAGCGGCAACCAGTTCTCCGTCACCGCGACGCTGCCGATTGGCGTCAACCACACCGTCACGTCGAACGTGACGACGGGCAGCGGCAGCACGAGCGTGAACGCCGGCTACATCTACGACGATTCGGACGGCCGCACCTACCAGATCAACACGGGTGCGACCAACGGCCGCGCATCGGCAAACGCGAGCTTCCGTCAGCGCACGTCGGCGTACCAGCTCACCGCGCAGGCGTCGACGCTTGCCAACTCGTATGCGGCCGCGTCGCTTGAAGTCGACGGCTCGTTCGTCGCGACGCAGTACGGCCTCTCCGCGCACGCGAACGGCAATGCGGGCGATACGCGTCTGCTGGTGTCGACCGACGGCGTGCCCGATGTGCCGCTGTCCGGCTCGCTCACGCATACCAATTCGCGCGGCTATGCGGTGCTCGACGGCATCTCGCCGTACAACGTGTACGACGCGACCGTCAACGTCGAGAAGCTGCCGCTCGAAGTGCAGGTGACGAACCCGATCCAGCGCATGGTGCTGACCGACGGCGCGATCGGTTTCGTGAAGTTCACCGCCGCGCGCGGCAGCAACCTGTACCTGACGCTGACCGACGCGGCCGGCAAGCCGCTGCCGTTCGGCGCGTCGGTGCAGGACGCGGCGAACGGCAAGGAGCTCGGCATCGTCGGCGAGGGTGGGGCGGCGTTCCTGACCCAGGTTCAGCCGAAATCCACGCTCGCGGTGCGGGCGGGCGAACGCACGCTCTGCACGGTCGACGCACTGCCGAACCAGCTCCAACTCGAAGGCACGCCGATCCCGGTGACGTGCCAGACGCCCGGCGAGTCGCATGCAGCGGCCGCGCGGGTCGAACGATGATTTCACGGATCCAGCGATGAACCAATCCTTCTCCCTTTCTTGCCCGCGGCGCGCATGGTGCGTGCTCGCGACCGCCGGCGCGCTGCTCGCGGGCACCGCGCAGGCGGCGATCGTGCCGGACCGCACGCGCGTGATCTTCAACGAAGGCGAACAGGCCGCGATCGTCACGATCACCAACAAGAGCACGACCTATCCGTATCTCGTGCAGTCGTGGCTCGAGGACGCGAAACACAACAAGGTCACGTCGCCGCTGATGGTCGTGCCGCCGCTGCAACGCGTCGAGGCGAACGAGCGCAACGTGCTGCGGATCGCGAAGCTGCCGGGTGCCGACCTGCCGGCCGATCGCGAAACGGTGTTCTACCTGAACATCCGCGAAGTGCCGCCGAAGAGCGATACGCCTAACTCGTTGCAGATCGCGCTGCATACGCAGATGAAGCTGTTCTACCGGCCGAAGTCCGTGCGGCCGGTACGCGACGAGGACTGGACGCTGCCGATGACGCTGCGGGTCGATACGACCGCGCACAAGCTGGTGTTCGACAACCCGACGCCGTACCACGTGACGGTGGTCGACGTGAGCTCGGGTGCGCAGAAGACGCCCGTGCCGCTGGACCCGGTGATGGTCAGCCCGATGAGTACGGCCGACGTACCGTTCAAGGCTGCGATGCCGACGACGCTGTTCGTCACGCATGTCGACGATTACGGCGGCCAGGTGGCGGTCGAGTATGCGTGTGAGGCCGGTGCTTGCAAGAGCGTGAAGAAATGAGCGGGGGCGCGAGACAACGCGTGTCGTCGCTCGCGACGTGGCTGCGCTGGGTCGTCCTCGCGATGCTGATCGCGGCGGTGCAGCCGGCGTGGGCGCTGCGCTGCCTGAGCGACGGCGGCGCGGATTCGCTCACCGAGCCGATCGGCGGTGTCGCATCGTATCCGACGGACGCGCCGGATGGGTACGTGATCTGGGTATCGTCGCCGCGCACGACGACGGGGTACTGCTACAAGGACTACGGCGGGAATGCACTGAACTTTGCCGAGAAGGTTTACTTCTATGCGAACCCGAGGTCGCAGGATCCTGCCGCCTGGGGGCTGGAGATCGGTATTCGCTATGGTGGCCAGGACTATTTCGGCCTGGGTAGCGGGCCGAGCGCGCGCGTGGAAACCACCACCACCGTGGGCACGTGTTCGCAACGGGACTTTGACCGGGGGCGCTGCGAGAAGGTGCCGCTCAGCATTACCTATCAGGTGGTGGTGCGCAAGAAGGGTCAATGGATGCAGCCGCCGAACGATATCTACGCGGTCTTCCAGTTCGACGGGAGGGATGGCCTCAATGCGGCCCGATCGAGTTTTCAATACCGGCTGAGCGGGTTGTCGCGCCTGAAGCCGACGCCCTGCCTCGTCGACGTGCTCGTGACGCCCGAGCCCGGCATCGTCAATTTCGGCCAGGTGCAGGCGTCCGGCAACGGTTTCCTTCCGGCCGTGCCGCGCCGGCGGTTCTCGCTGTCGCTGACGAAGAAGTGCAGCATCCCGATCCGCGTCGACGGCTATTTCGAGGCGACCAAGGGCACCGTGCAGAACGGGTTGCTGGTACCGGCGAAGGACAGCAACTTCGGTATCGGCCTCGAGGACAGCCAGGGCAAGGCGATCGAGTTCAACAAGCAGTTCACGCTCACGCAGTTTGCGGCCAACGTCGCGAATCAGACCGTGTTGCTCGACGCGGTGCTCAAGTCGTTCGGACCACCGAAGATCGGGCCGTTCGACGCGTCCGCGACGATCCGGATTTTCCTGTATTGAGCGTTGTGCGGCATGAGCGGGGTGTGTCGAGAAACACGTCGCTTGCACCGGACTTTCATTGACGAACTGACGGAGGAGAAGGGGATGCATCTGAGACGCAACGTCGTCACGGCCGTGCTGGCCGTGTCGGCAATGAGCGTGGTTCACGCACAGACGGTATCGGCAGGCGGGTATTCGTTGACCGTGCTCGGCGACCTGGGCGGGCCGCGCGATGCGCGGTACGACGGCTATGCCGTCAGCGCGGACGGCAAGACGATCATCGGCTCCTACTGGAGCGAAGCACAGCCCGGTGGCTCAATGGCCTTCTCGTGGTCGGCCGCGGCGGGTTGGCAGAGGCTGGCCGCACCGGCGAATGTCTACGACGTGCTGGCACAGACGGTGTCGGCCGATGGCCGGGTGATCGGTGGCTCGATCAGCGCGCTCCAGCCGAACAGCAGCAATCTCGATCGATGGGCGGTGCGATGGCCCGGCGACGGTCGCACACAGGAACTCGTTCCGAGTACGGCGGGCCGGGGCGGATCAGTCGAAGTCGCGAACCGCGACGGCTCCAGGATGACGGGCGGCTTCACGGCGACCGGCGGCCGGAATGCACGGTTCCTGTGGGACGAGCGGACCGGTTTCCGCGAGTTGCCATCGGGAGGCGACTATCTCGTGCACCTGCTGGCGATGAACCCGTCCGGTAGTGCGGCAACCGGGTTCGCTGGCAATGTCGACGGCGTATATGGCTCGCGTGCACTCCTGTGGACCGAAAAATCCGGCGAGCGACTGTTGCCGACGATCAGCGTGGGCGAGGCCAGAATGGATATGGCCCGTGGCGTGACCGAAGACGAACGAACGATCGCCGGCTCGCTCGGCACCCTGGTGGTCACGCCGGATGGGCAACGGGTCGACTCGGAGGCCGTGCTGTGGACGAACGGCGGCGACAGCATCCAGCGTCTCGGTTTTCTCGACGGCGACAACAGCAGCTACGTGTCGTCGATCAGCACGGACGGGCGGGTCGTGGTCGGAGAATCGAGCAACGGGCAGATAGACGGCACGCGTGTCTTCGTCTGGACGCCACAAAGCGGCATGCGCAGCCTCGTTGCGTTGCTCGAAGCGGCCGGCCTGTCGGTCGGCACGCTGAATCTGTCCGGTGTGATCGGCATGAGCCCCGATGGGCAGACCATCACGGGGCAGGGCTATCGCGAAGGCGACCTCGACGCGAAGCCGCAGTTCTGGCAAGTGCACATCGATGCGGCGACGCTGCGCGCGTTGCCGCCGGCGAGCCCGGGCGCCGACGCATTGCGGGTACGGGCGGTGCAACCGAAGGTGGCGTCACGCATGCTGGCGGCGAAGCCGAACGTAGCGGTACGGCGAGGCGTCTGCCGCATGCCCGTCAACCCGGCGCGGCTCGCGCAATGCCGGCTGCTGCTGCCGGCCGCACGCTAGCGAGCGTGGTCGCATGCAGGTGAAGCGATGAAACAAGGCGCCGGTTCTCCGGCGCCTTGTTTCGTTTACCGCACCCAGCGGCAAACCTTGTGATGGTGATGGTCGAAGTGACACACGCGGTGAGGATGCGCTTCGGCGATGGCCGGCACGAGCACGGCGGCAGCGAGCGCCGCGACGGTCAGGGTTTTGAGTATCGTCTTCGTGTTGAGGTCTTGTCGTTGACTAGCGGGTCACGGGAGCGGCAGGGCATTACCACTGCGGCCGCTGATCGTCGTGACGGTCGTCCCGGCGATCGTCGCGGCGGTCATCGCGGCGTTCGTCACGTCCGCCGCGATGCTGGGCTTCCCAGTCGCGGCGCTCCCAGTAGCGATTTCCGTCCCAGTAACGATCGCCATGCCAGCCGAGCGTGACTTCGGCAGGGCCAGGATAGGCGACGCACCCGGTCAGCATCACGCTCGACAGCGCGCCAACCATGACAGCGGATAACACGATGGATTTCATGTTGTTCTCCCTTGGAAACGGCAAGTCGATCGTACGAGCCCCCAAAATTTCACGTGGTAATAAGTTGCTACCGCACATGACCGGTGCAGGCACTTCGTCAGATACGTGAAAGCCTGTGTCGGCCGGGTGCAAGCCGTACGCGCCCGCCGCGTGCGCGTCCCGCCTGCCCGGGCAACGATTCCGGAAATTGTTCAGACAAATCCTGACGACTGAAAGGGTTATCTGGTAATAGTATTGAGAATGATTTGCGTTTACGTTAAATTTCCCTATCTCGGAATTTGACGGAGCAGATCGATGGCCATGGCGGAAGTGCTCGACCGACCGGCGGCGGCAACGGCGAACCCGTTCCTCGGCAGTTATCCGGACCTGCCGCCGCGCGCCGCGCCGCGTGCGCGCCGTGCCGCGGAGCCCCGCGCGCAGGGCGCGCTGCTCGACGTGCTGATCTCGCATCGCGCGATGCTCGTCAATGTCGCACGAGGCTTCGTCGGCTGCGCGAGCCGCGCCGAGGACGTCGTGCACGACGTGTTCGTGAAGCTCGTCGAATTCCCGAACCAGGACGCGGTGCGTCAGCCGGTCGCGTATGTGGCGCGGATGGTGCGCAATGCGTCGATCGACGCATGCCGCCGGCAAAGCCTCGAAAACGTCTATCACACGGAAGAGGACGACGGCTTCGACGTGCCGTCGCCCGAGCCGACGCCGGAAGCCGCGCTGATGACGCGCGACACGCTGCGGCGCGTCTGGGCCGCGCTCGACGACCTGCCGGCGCGCAGCCGTGCGGCATTCGAGATGGTGCGGCTGCGCGAGGAGACGCTGCAGACCGCGGCGCGCGCGCTGAACGTGTCGCAGACGCTCGTGCATTTCATGGTGCGCGACGCGGAGCGTCACTGCGCGGAATGCCTCGACGCGTGCCACCGCGGCGTCGCGTGCCCGGTCTTCCTGGGCGGCCGCGCGCGGCGGCGGTAAAAAATCGCGACGGCCAATCGTCTATCAGACAGGAGCGGCCGAATCTGCCGCTTCGCCTCCTTCAACCGTCCCAGCGATTTCCGATCATGACGCAAGCCCCGACGCCTTCCGCCGACACCGACGATCTCGTCCATACGGTCGTCATCAACGACGAAGAACAGTATTCGATCTGGCCGACGTTCCGGCCCGTGCCGGCCGGCTGGCGCGAGGTCGGCGTGCGCGGCCCGAAGGCCGACTGTCTCGCGCACATCGAGACCGTCTGGACCGATATGCGCCCCGCGAGCCTGCGCCGTGCGATGGACGAGCGCGCATCGTGACCCGCTGCGCCGCGTTTGCGGCGCGCTACCTGAAGAGGACGTTGCATGACCCAGCTTTCGTTGCCGACGCTCGATGACCTGCGTATCGAGCCGGGGCTGCCCACCGTCGTGTCGCCGCGCGGCGGCGACGGCATGTCGATCGACGACGTCGCGCCGCTGGCGCGCGAGATCGCGGCCGACACGCTCGAACGGGCGGGCGGCGTGCTGTTCACGGGCTTTCACGTGCCGTCGATCGACGCGTTCCAGCAGTTCGCGGCGTCGTTCGGCGATCCGCTGATCGGCTATGAATACGCGTCGACGCCGCGCAGCCAGGTCGAAGGCGCTGTCTACACGTCGACCGAATACCCGCCGCACCGCGCGATTCCGCTGCACAACGAGCAGTCGTATACGCGTGAATGGCCGCTGCGGATCTGGTTCCACTGCGCGCTCGCGGCGCCGAAGGGCGGCGCGACGCCGATCGCGGACAGCCGTGCCGTCCATCGCTCGCTCGATCCGGCGCTCGTCGCGCGCTTCGAGCGGCGCGAGTTGCTGTACGTGCGCAATTTCGGACAGGGGCTCGACCTGCCGTGGCAGCAGTCGTTCGGCACCGACGCGCCGGCCGAGGTCGAGCGGATGTGCGCGGCGCGCGGCATCGAATGCGCATGGCGCACCGACGATGACGGCGAGTTGCTGCTGCGCACCCGCGAACGCTGCCAGGCCGTCGCGCGCCATCCGCGCACCGGCGAGCGCGTGTGGTTCAACCAGGCGAACCTGTTCCACCTGTCGGCGCTCGACGATGAGATGCAGGAAGCGCTCGTCGACGCGGTCGGGCTCGAGAACGTGCCGCGCAACGTGTACTACGGCGACGGCGAACCGCTCGAGGCCGACGCGCTCGCGGAGATCCGCGGCGTGCTCGATCAGCAGCGCATCGTGTTCCCGTGGCGCACGGGCGACGTGCTGATGCTCGACAACATGCTGACCGCGCATGCGCGCGACCCGTTCGAGGGACCGCGCAAGGTCGTCGTCGCGATGGCGCAGAGCTACACGGTCCCGCGCGACCGAACGGAGGATTGATGATGCGTAGTACCGCCGCGCTTGCCGCGCGCGGGCTGACGGTGGGTTATCGCGACCATGTCGTGATCGACGGGCTGGACCTGTCGATCGCGGCCGGCCGCGTAACCGCGCTGTGCGGACCGAACGGCTGCGGCAAGAGCACGCTGCTGCGCACGCTCGCGGGCCTGCAGCCCGCGCGGGCCGGCCATGTCGACGTGAACGGCCGGCCGCTCGCGTCGTTTCGCCGCCGCGCGCTCGCGCGCGAGCTGACGATGCTCGCACAGTTCAACCAGATTCCGTCGGGCCTCACGGTGCGCGAACTCGTCGCGTACGGGCGCTATGCGTACGGCGGCTTCCTGCGCGGGCTGTCGCGGGCCGACCACGCGGCGATCGACGAGGCGCTCGAGACGAGCGGCCTCGCCGGCGACGCGGATCGCGACGTCGGCGCGCTGTCGGGCGGCGAACGCCAGCGCGCGTGGATCGCGATGGCGCTCGCGCAGCAGGCGCCGATCGTGCTGCTCGACGAACCGACGACCTATCTCGACATCCATCACCAGCTCGACATCCTCGACGCGCTGCGCGCGCTGAACCGCGCGCGCGGGCTGACGATCGTGTGGGTGCTGCACGACCTGAACCAGGCGGCCGCGTACAGCGACGAGATCGTGCTGATGCGTGCGGGCCGCCTCGTCGCGCAGGGCTCGCCCGATGCGATGCTCGATCCGGCGCGGCTGCGCGCGGCGTTCGGCGTCGAGATGCTGAAGCTCGCGCATCCGCAGACGGGCGCGCCGATGTGCGTGCCGGCCTACGGGCCGTCGACCGACGGCGTGCCGCAGGCGGCCGGTGTGTTCGACCGGGATCTCGCCGTATGACGACGTTCGCGATGCGCAAGCGCCTCGCGGCGACGGGGAAGGGCGCGGCCCCGGGCCGGGCCGGCGCGATCGCGCTCGGTCTCGTCACGCTGATCGCGATACTCGCGGCGCTGCGCATCGCGCCCGATCTGCGCGTGTGGTGGGACGCGACGCCCGGCAGCGACGCCGCCGCGCTCGCGCACGTGTTCCTGTTCGACCTCAACCTGCCGCGCGTCGCGGCCGCGCTCGTCGCGGGCGGCTGCCTCGGCATCGCGGGCGCGCTGTTCCAGTCGCTGACGCGCAACCCGCTCGCGTCGCCCGACCTGCTCGGCGTGACGGGCGGCGCCCAGCTCGGCCTGCTCGCGGCGATGCTCGTGCCGGCGCTGGCCGGCGTCGCGTCGGTGCCGCTGCTGTTCGTCTGCGGGCTGGCCGCCGCCGCGTGCGCGATCGTCGCGGCCGGCGGCTGGCGTGCGACGCCGTTGCGGCTCGTGCTCGCGGGCAGCGTGTGCATGCTGCTGTTCGCCGCGCTGTCGACGCTCGTGCTCGCGTTCTTCGAGCAGAACATCGCGGGTGCCGCGCTCTGGACCAACGGCAGCCTTTACCAGCCGGGCGCGACGGGCCTCGCGCTCGCCGCGCGCTGGCTCGTCGTGCCGCTGCTCGCGCTGCCGTTCGTGATCCGGCCGCTGAATCCGCTCACGCTCGGCGACGATGCGGCCGCCGCGGCCGGCGTGCGCGTCGACGCGACGCGGCTCGCCGCGACGATCGTCGCGGTCGCGTTCACGAGTGTGGCCGTGAGTATCGCGGGCCCGCTGTCGTATGTCGGCCTCGTCGCGCCGAACCTGCTGCGCCAGGTGCGCGGCGCGCGCGCGGCGCGGCTCGGCGTGCTGGTGCCGCTGTCGGCGCTCGCGGGCGGCGCGCTCGTGCTCGTCACCGACAGCGCAGTGCTCGCGTCGGGCCTCGACGCGACGCTGTCGACCGGCGTCGCGATCGCGCTGGTCGGCACGCCGCTGATGCTCGCGATGATCCGGCGCGGCGCCGCGTGGTCGGGCGTGCTGCATGCGGATGCCGAACGCGCGGCGGGCGGCGGCTCGACGCGGCTCGTCGGCTGGCTCGAGCAGCTCGGCTGGCCGCTGCGCATGGCGTTGTTCGTCGTGGCCGGCGCGCTCGCGATTTTTGTCGGCGTGTCGGCCGGCCCCGAATGGCTGTCGCCCGCACGCTGGTCAGCGGCGCTGTCCGGTCACGATGCGCTCGCGCGGATGCTGATCGACCTGCGCATGCCGCGCCTGCTGTGCGCGCTCCTCGCGGGCGCGCTGCTGGCGATCAGCGGCGTCGCGATGCAGAGCGTCGTGCGCAATCCGCTCGCGGGCCCCGAGGTGCTCGGCGTGACGCAGGGCGCCGGGCTCGTCACGCTGTTCGCGCTGTCGACGTGGCCGCTGATGGGCCACGTGACGCTCGCGGCGGCCGCGCTGATCGGCGGCGGACTGTCGCTCGCGATCACGCTCGCGCTGAATCACCGGCATCGCTATGCGCCGCTCGCGGTCGCGCTGACGGGCATCGCGATCGGCGCGTTGTGGACGACGCTCGCGCAATGGCTGATCACGCAGGAAAGCGTGCAGCCCGCGCGCTTCGTCGTGTGGCTCGTCGGTGGCACCTACGGCCGCAGCTGGGGCGAGGTGTCGATGCTGCTGCCGTGGTGCGTGCTCGCGGTGCCCGTGTTCGCATGGCTCGCGAAACCGCTCGACATGCTCGCGCTCGGCGACGACCAGGCGGCCGCGCTCGGCCTGCCGGTGGCCGCGCTGCGGCCGCTCGCGCTGACGATCGCGACGCTCGCCGCGTGCGCGGCCGTCGCGGCGGTCGGGCCGGTCGGGTTCATCGGGTTGATGGCGCCGCACGTCGCGACGATGCTCGGCGCGCGCCGGCATCGCACGCGGCTGTGGCTCGCGGCAGCGTGCGGCGCGCTGATCCTCGGCGTCGCGGATCTCGCGGCGCGCACGGTCGTCGCGCCGCGCGAAGTGCCGGCCGGCGTGCTGACCGCGCTGATCGGTGCGCCGTACCTGCTCGGGCTGCTGATCCTCGAGGGGCGCCGCGCCCGGCGCGCGGGACGATGACGCCGTTGCCCGCCGGCGCGCGCGCCACGCGTTTCTCGGCGTTCGCGCCCGAACCGTTCGCCGAACACCTCGACGTCGTCTGGCTCGGCATGCCCGACGACGCACACGCGCCGGGGCGGATCGTCGTGCCCGTGAGCGCGTTGCCCGCGCACCGCGACGCCGTGCTCGACGCGATGGTCCGCCATTACGGCGGCGATCCGGCGCAGCATGCGCGCGCGCTGATGTCGCAATGGAGCAAGTACTACTTCGGCCGCGCGGCGCCGGCCGGCGTCGTCGCCGCGCTGACGCTCGGCCGGCCGCTCGACATGACGCCCGAGCGCACGCTGGTTGCGCTCGACCACGGGATGCCCGCCGCGCTGTATTTCGCGCCGGACGCGCTCGGCGCGCCGTGCGACGAACCCGCGCCGCGCTATGCGGGGCTCGTCGCGCATCTCGGCGCGGTGATCGACCTGCTCGCGGCGATGGGCCGCGTCACGCCGCGCGTGCTGTGGAGCAACGCGGGCAACCTGCTCGACTATCTGCTCGACACGTGCCGTTCGCTGCCGTGCGCGGCCGATCCCGTCCGGGACGCGGACTGGCTGTTCGGTCCGGCCTGCGTCCACGGCGAATCGAATCCGCTGCGCGTGCCCGTGCGCGACGCCGTGCCGCGCTCGCCGCTGCTGCCGACGCCGTTTCGAGCACGCCGCGTGTGCTGCCTGCGCTACGAAATTCCTGGAGAAACACAACTGTGTGGAAGCTGCCCCCTGCTACTGACGATGGACGACGCGGCGCTGGCCGGGCAGGACGCGATCCGGTGACGCACGCCGGCCGCCGGCACGCACTCGGCGCGCTCGCCGCGCTTGGCGCTGCGTGCTGCGGCGCGCTTGCCGCGTCGGCCGGTGCCGTTGCCGCGGCCGTCGATGCACCCGGCGCGCAGGGCGTTCGTGCATCGGGCGCCGTATCGCTGGCCGGCAATCCCGTCGTGTCGCAGGCGAGCGCGAAGATGCCCGTGCGGCCGCAGCGCGTGGTCGCGCTCGACTTCATGTTCGCGGAAAGCGTGATCGCGCTCGACATCGTGCCGGTCGGAATGGCCGATACGGCGTTCTATCCGGGCTGGCTAGGCTACGAAAGCGACCGGCTCGCGCACGTGACCGACATCGGCTCGCGGCAGGAGCCGGGGCTCGAGGCGATCGCGGCGGTCAGGCCCGACCTGATCATCGGCGTCGGTTTCCGGCATGCGCCGATCTTCGACGCGCTCGACCGGATCGCGCCGACGGTCCTGTTCCAGTTCAGCCCGAACGTGTCCGACGGCGGCGTGCCCGTCACGCAGCTCGACTGGATGCGGCGGATCTTCCGGACGATCGGCGTGGTGACGGGGCGCGACGCGCGCACGCAGGCGGTCGATGCGCAACTCGATGCAGGAATCGCACACAACGCGGCGCGGCTCGCGGCCGCAGGGCGAAAGGGCGAGCGCATCGCGCTGCTGCAGGATCTCGGCTTGCCCGACCGTTATTGGGCCTATACGGGCAACAGCACGTCGGCGGGCCTCGCGCGTGCGCTCGGGCTCGATCCGTGGCCGAACAAGCCGACGCGGGAAGGCACGCTGTACGTGACGTCGGCCGACCTGCTCAGGCAGCGCGACCTGGCCGTGCTGTTCGTGACCGCATCGGGGATGGACGTGCCGTTGTCGGCGAAACTCGATTCGCCGGTGTGGCGTTTCGTGCCCGCGCTGAAGGAGCACCGGATCGCGCTGATCGAGCGCAATATCTGGGGGTTCGGCGGGCCGATGTCGGCGCTGAAGCTGGCCGACGTGATGACCGATACGATGCTGAAGCTGCCGGCCGCGCGTTGAGCGTGCGGAGGTTGATCGGCGGATCACGCCGTTTTGGCGAGCAGGGCGTTGTTATCGGCTTGATTCACGGTGGATGACCCAAGCCTTTCCATCGCGCCAACCGCATTCCCCTCTGAAACGAAAATCGCCGACGCACTGCCATTGCAGCGCGTCGGCGATCTCCATCGACTGCCGTTTTACGCGCTCAGCGCATCGACGTCATCCTGCGCACGCAGGCGCGCGGGTTGCGTGTCGCTGACGATGCGCCCGTTGTCGAGCTTCAGCAGCCGGTCGGCGAGATCGAAATAACGGTCGTCGTGCGTAATCACGATCACGGCCTTGCCGCGCGCGCGCAGCTCGGGCAGCAGTTGCTCGTAGAACACGGCCTTGAACGACGGATCCTGGTCGGCCGCCCATTCGTCGAACAGGTAGAACGGCCGGTCCTCCAGGTACGCGACGACGAGCGCGAGCCGCTTGCGCTGCCCGGTTGACAGCGCACGGGTCGAGAACGCGCCGTCGACCACTTTCACCTTGTGGTCGAGCGCGAGCTTCGCGACCAGCGCGTTGGCACGCGCATCGGCCTGCGCACGGGACGGCGCGTCGGGATCGACGATGCCGAGCAGCGCATCGAACAGGTGGAAATCGTTGAACACCGCGCTGAAGCGCTGCCGGTACGCGGCGCGCTCGCGCCAGCCGATCGGCCGGCCGTCGACCTCGATCGTGCCTTCCTCGGGTTCGTAGAGCCCCGTCAGCACCTTCGCGAGCGTCGTCTTGCCGCTGCCGTTGCCGCCGACGATGAACACGAGCTCGCCCGGCTCGATGGTCAGGTCGATCGGCCCGATGCTGAACATCCGTTCGTCGCGTTCGTGGAAATAAGCGTGCGTGACGCCGCGCAGCGTGACTGCGCCGGCCGGCGGCACGTGGGGCGCGTCGGTCGCGGGCGGCACCGTGCGCAGCGCGCCGAATTCGGCCATCACGCCTTCGATCCGCGTGAGCGACACGCGCGCCGCGTTGACGGTCGGCAGGTTGTTCAGGAGCCCGTCGAGCGGCACGAGCATGAACAGGAACACGACGACGTAGCCGGCTGCGGCGCTCGGATCGGCATGCACGCCGAGCTGCGGCCAGAACGACGCGACGCCGAGGAACACATAGAACAGGAAGATGATCCAGCCGACGCCGACCGCGTACGCGCTGAACGCGCGGCGGCGGTGGTCGCGCACTTCGCCGATCGCGGCGCCGAGCTGGCCGTCGACGAACTGGCGTGCGCGCGCATCGTGCAGCTTCAGTTCCTTCGCGCCGGAAAACAGCGAGCCGAGATAGCCGAACAGGCGGTCCTGAGCCTGGCCGGCCGCCTCGAGCGACGCGATCGCACGGCGGTCGCCGGTGTGATAGCCGAGCGAACCGGCGATGATCGCGGCCAGCGCCAGCAGGCACACGGGCCACGACAGCCACGCGAGATAGCCGAGGCAGCCGAACACGATCGAGCCGTGCATCACCAGGTTCGGCAGCGCGAAGAACAGCATCGACACGTTGGTCGCGTCGTCGGTCAGCACCGACTGCACGGGCGCGGCGCCGATCCGCTCGATGTCGCGCAGCTCGGCCGCGCCGACGCGCCGCGCGAGATGCACGCGCAGCCGCGCCATCGTGTCCTGCGACAGGCGGGCGAACAACGTGCCCGACACGATCCGCGTGACGAGCGCGATCACCGCGCACAGCGCGAAGCGCCACGCGAGCGACGCATCGGCCGCGCCCGGTTGCGCGAGCGCGCGGTTCAGCGTCGCGATGAGCAGCACGCTCGCGACGCCGTTCAGCACGCATGCGGTGAGCGCCAGCGTGAGCGACACGCGGCTTTCGCGCAACAGCGCAAGGATCAGGCGCGCCGCGGGGCGGCCGGGGGAAGCGTCGAGGGACGGCGGGGAAGAAGGCTCGTGGGCGGCTGTCATCGGCAACGTCGTTAAAGGGAAGGCAAGCGAAAACGCGGGAATGGCAAAACTGACGTGGAAGCGGCGGACGGGGCGTGCCCCGTTCCGGCTTTCCTCCCTGATAGACGAACGGGCCACGCAAATATTTAACAACCCCTTCAAAAAAACCGTCCGCACGCACGTTGAACGCAAAACGGTAAAAAATCGGCCGCGCCGTTCGTCACACCAGTGAAGCCGCCCCAAGCGGCCCCGAGACTTGGCCGAAGCGGCCGGACCGAAGGATTTCACGCACATGACGAGTTTCCCGACTGCGCTGCATCACCGAATCCGCGAACTGGCGCACATCGCGCCCGACGCACCTGCAATCGCGGTACCTTTCCAGAATGACCTGCGCCTGTCGCGCGGCGCGCTCGATGCCCGTGCGTCGCAACTGGCCCGGCAACTGCGCGCAGCCGGCGTCGGCGCGGAAGTGCGGGTCGGCGTTTGCGTCGAGCGCTCGTGCGAACTGTTTGTCGCGCTGCTGGCCGTGCTGAAGGCAGGCGGCGTGTTCGTGCCGCTCGATCCGCGTCACCCGGCCGCGCGCCTCGACTGGATCGTGCAGGATGCGCAACTGCGGCATGGCATCGTCGACGCGGCCGGCCGTGCGGCGCTCGGCGCGCCGTTCGAACACGCGTTCGACGCGGCCGCCGAAGCGGCGGGCGGGCAGGACCTCGCTGCCGATGACGAAGCGGTGCCGGTGCATCCGCGTTCGGCCGCGTACATGATCTATACGTCGGGCTCGACCGGCACGCCGAAGGCGGTCGTCGTCGAGCACGGGCCGCTCGCCGCACACTGCGACGCGCTCGCGGCCGCGCTGCCGATCGAGGCCGGCGACCGCCTGCTGCATTTCGCGTCGGTCAACTTCGACGCCGCGCACGAATGCTGGCTCGCGCCGCTCGCGATCGGCGCCGGTATCGTCGTGGCGCCGCCGCAACCGTTCGCGCCGGACGACGCGCATGCGCTGATGGTGCGCGAAGCGGTCAATGTCGCCGCATTCCCGCCTGCCTACCTGCGCGAATTCGCGACTGTGGCCGCCCGCGCCGGCGTGCCGCCGGCCTTGCGCGTGCTCGCGTTCGGCGGCGAAGCGCTGCCGCAGCAAGCGTTCGAATTCGTGCGCCGCACATTCCCGTCGGTACGCCTGATCAACGGCTACGGGCCGACCGAGGCCGTGATCTCGCCGATGCTGTGGCCGGTCGAGCCGGGCGAAACGCCGGTGCTGGCCGCGGACGACGCGTATGCGTCGCTGCCGATCGGCAGCGTGATCGGCCCGCGCGTCGCGCGC
Organism: Burkholderia catarinensis; assembly: GCF_001883705.2. Taxonomy (GTDB): domain Bacteria; phylum Pseudomonadota; class Gammaproteobacteria; order Burkholderiales; family Burkholderiaceae; genus Burkholderia; species Burkholderia catarinensis. The sequence continues at coordinate 230,442 of NZ_MDEQ02000007.1, read as the reverse complement.
GTCGACGGCGGCGAGACCGATGGTGTGGGCGAGCTGCTGCTCGGCGGCGTGTGCGTCGCGCGCGGCTATCACGGCCGCCCGGCACTGACGGCCGAACGTTTCATTCCCGATGCGGACGGCGAACCCGGCGCGCGGGTCTACCGCACGGGCGATCTCGCCCGGCTGCGCGACGACGGCACATTCGACTATCTCGGCCGCCTCGACGACCAGGTCCAGGTGCGCGGCGTGCGCGTGGAACCCGCGGAAATCGCCGCATGCCTGCGCTCGCATCCGGCCGTGGCCGACGCGGCCGTGGTCGCCGAAACGGGCAACGGGCCGACGCGGCTGATCGCGTGCATCGCGCTGCGCGCGGCAGCCGACGACGCGGCGCTGAAGGCGCACGTGGCCGCTCAACTGCCGGCCGCATGGCAGCCGCACCGGTTCGTGCGCTGCGATGCGCTGCCGTATACGCTGAACGGCAAGCTCGACCGTGCCGCGCTGCGCGAGAAGATTGCCGCCGCGCGCGACACGGCGCAAGGTTCCGGCGACGCGCCGCGCACGCCGACCGAACAGCAGCTCGCCGGGCTCTGGCAGACGCTGCTCGGCCTCGATGTCGCGCCGGCGCGCGACGCGCATTTCTTCGTGCTGGGCGCCGATTCGCTCACCGCGATGCAGCTGCAGGCCGCGATCCGCGCCGCATGGCGCGTGAACCTGCGGCTCGACACGCTGTTCGCCGATCCGGCGCTCGCCGAACTGGCCGAAACGGTCGATCGTGCGGAGCGCGAGACCGGCGAGCCGCTGGCCGCCATTTCCGCACGATCGACATACTGCGCGACGGCCGACGCGGCCGCCTCGGGCACGCCGTATGTCGACCGTGCGGCATCGCTCGCGCAGCAGCGTTTCTGGGTGCTCGCGCAAACGCGTGACGCGAGCGCCGCGTATCACATCGCCGCGCACTGGACGATCGACGGCGCACTCGAACGCGCTGCGCTGCAGCGCGCGCTCGATCACGTGATCGGACGGCACGAAGCGTGGCGCACAACGCTCGTCGACAACGACGACGGCGTCGTGATGCAGCGGATTCACGCGCATCTGCCGGTGTCGATCGCCGATGTCGACCTGCGCGACCAGCCGCCGGCCGCGCGCGATGCGCAAGCCGCGCGTCTCGCCGAGCGCGACGCGGCCGAGCCGTTCGACCTCGCACGCGGCCCGCTGCTGCGCGCGACGCTCGTCGCGCTCGCCGACGACCGTCACCGCCTGCTGCTGACCGCGCATCACGCGATCACCGACGGCTGGAGCTCGCGCTGCGCGTTCGACGAACTGTCGGCCGCGTACCGCGCGTATGCCGAAGGCCGCGAACCGTCGCTGCCCGATTTGCCGATCCAGTACGCCGACTACGCGGACTGGCAGCGCGACATGCTGGCCGGCGGCGAGGGCGAGCGCCAGCTCGATTACTGGCGCGGTGCATTGCGCGACGCGCCGGGCCCGATCGCACTGCCGGTCGACCGCCAGCCGGGCGCCGCGCGCACGCTGCAGGGCGCGCGCGTGTCGGTGCGGCTGCCCGACACGGTCGCGGCCGACGTGCGGCAACTCGCGCGCGACGCGCAGGCCACCGTCTTCACGGTGCTGCTGGCGGCGCTCGACGCATGGCTGTCGCGCCTGACCGGCGAGACGGATGTCGTCGTCGCGGTGCCGGTCGCGCATCGCCAGCGCCCGGAAACCCGCGCGTTGCTCGGGTTGTTCCTGAATACGGTCGCGCTGCGCGTGCGCGTGGCGCCGACGCTGCCGTTCCGCGCGCTCGTCGATGCGGCGCGCGCGGCGGCGCTCGACGCGGTCGCGCACCAGGACGTGCCGTTCGAGCGCGTCGTCGATGCGGTGAAGCCGCCGGTCAAGCGCGGCGACGAATGGCTGCGCGTGAAATTCGCGCAGCAGTTCGACGCGCGGCACGACAGCGTGCTGCCGGGCGCAACGGCGGTCGCGACGCCGGGGCCCGATCTCGCCGCGCGCTTCGATTTCGCGCTGGATTTCACCGACGATGCGAACGGGATCGAACTGGTCGCGGCTTACGCGACCGACTGCATCGACGCCGATACCGCACGCGTGTGGCTCGACAGCTATGCGGCGCTCGTCGGCGCGGCCGCGCACGACCCGCAACACACGACGGCCGCGCTGCCGTGCGACGCATCGGCTGCCGCGCGCCAGCCGCGCGACGGCCGTGCGCTGCGTGTCGAACATGCCGACATCGTCGCCGCGTTCGCGCGGCAGGCGGCCGCGTATCCGCATCGCGTCGCGCTTGCCGATGCATCGGCATCGCTGACGTTCGCCGAACTCGACGACGCATCGAACCGCATCGCGCGCGCGCTGACGCAGCGCGGCGTGGCAGCCGAAGCGCCGGTCATCGTCTGCATCGAACGTTCGGCGCGCTTCGTCGTCGGCCTGCTCGGCGCGCTGAAGGCCGGCGCGCTCGCTGTGTTTCTCGATCCCGCGCAACCTGCCGCGCGACTGGCCGCGGCAGCGGCCGACTGCGGCGCGCGCTGGGCGCTCGTCGCGGATACGGCCGCGTGGCCGGCCGGCATCGGCACGCAGCCGCTCGACGCCGACACGCTCGCGCAGGACGCGACGCTTGCGCATGCGGCCGGCGTGCGCGTCGCGCCGCATCCGGAACAGGGCGCGTACCTGATCTATACGTCGGGCTCGACCGGCACGCCAAAGGGCGTGGTCGTGTCGCACGGCGCACTGGCCGACTATGTGCAGGGGATGCTCGACGAACTCGCGTTCGCACCGGACGCGTCGTTCGCGATGGTGTCGACCGTCGCGGCCGACCTTGGTCACACGACGCTGTTCGGCGCGCTGTGCGCGGGCCGCACGCTGCATCTGCTGCCGGCCGCATGCGCGTTCGATCCGGACCTGTTCGCCGACGAGATGCGCCGCCGCGACGTCGGCGTGCTGAAGATCGTGCCGAGCCACCTGCAGGCGCTGCTCGACGCGCGCGTGCCGGCCGACGTGCTGCCGCGTCATGCGCTCGTGACGGGCGGCGAAACGCTCACGTGGGCGCTCGTCGCGCGCTTAGGCGCGCTCGCGCCGGCCTGCCGCGTGATCAACCATTACGGGCCGACCGAAGCGACGGTCGGCGCGATTGCATGCGATACGGCGTCGATCGGCGCCGACGCGCGCGATCCCGCGAGCGGCGTGCCGCTCGGCCAGCCGCTGCCGAATGCGCGCGCGCTCGTGCTCGACGCGTTCGGCGCGTGCGTGCCGGCCGGCGCGACCGGCGAGCTGTATCTGGGCGGGCCGGGCGTCGCGCGCGGCTACCTGGGACGCCCGGCGCAAACCGCCGAGCGCTTCGTGCCCGATCCGTTCACGCCGGGTGCGCGGCTGTATCGCACCGGCGACCGCGTGCGGCTGTGCGCGGACGGCCGCCTCGCGTTCCTCGGCCGCATCGACGACCAGGTGAAGATCCGCGGCTACCGCGTCGAACCGGGCGAGGTGAGTGCAGCCGTGCGCGCGGCCGGCCCGGTCGCGCAGGCCGAAACGCTCGCGATCGAGCACGACGGCCGCGTGCGGCTCGCGACGTTCGTCGTGATGCGCGACGGCGCGGCGTTCGACGAAGCCGCGATGCGCGCGGCGCTCGCCGCGAAGCTGCCCGATTACATGGTGCCCGCGCAGTTCGTCGCGCTCGCGCGCCTGCCGGTCACCGCGAACGGCAAGATCGATCGCGCCGCGTTGCGCGAACTGGCGGCCGCGCCGGTCGCGGTCGCTGTTGGGGACGCGCCGCAGGGCGCGGTCGAAACGGTGCTCGCCGAAGTCTGGCAGGCCGTGTTGAAGGCACCGCAGGTCGGCCGCGACGACAACTTCTTCGAGCTCGGCGGCGATTCGATCCTCGTGCTGCAGGTGATTGCCCGTGCGCGCAAGCGCGGCGTGCGCTTTACGCCGAAGCAGTTGTTCGACGGCCCGACGGTTGCCGAACTCGCGCGCATCGCGAAGACCGAGGACGTGGCCGCCGCCGCAGCACAGCCCGCGGTTGCGACCGCCACGGCAATGGCAATGGCGGCGCCGGCTGCGGTGCCGATCCTGACGCCCGCGCAGCAGCGTTTCTTCGCGCTCGACATCCCGCATCGCGGCCACTGGAACCAGTCGGTCGCGTTCGACGTGCGCGGGCCGTTCGATGCCGACGCGTTCGCGCGCGCATTCGACGCGTTGCTGACGCATCACGACGCATTCCGCCAGCGCTTCACGCGCGGCGCGGACGGCACATGGCACGCGAGCGATGCCGCGAAGCCATACGACACGCTGCCGTTCGTCGAAGTCGCCGCCCGCGACGAAGCCGATGCCCTTGCGCGCTTCGACGCGTTGCAGCGCCGTCTCGACCTCGGCCGCGGGCCGCTTGCCTGCGCGTGCGCGGCACGGCTGCCCGACGGTTCGACTCGGCTCTATCTGGCGATTCACCATGCGATCGTCGACGGCGTGTCGTGGCGCATCCTGCTCGACGACCTGGACACGGCCTACCGCGCCGCATGCGAACGCACGCCAGTCCGGCTGTCGCAGCCGGGCCTGCGCGCGGACGCATGGACCGCACGGCTCGCGCGCGCCGCGACGGAACCGGCATCGCCGTTCGCGGCCGCAGCCGCGTACTGGGCCGGCATGGCGCAGGGCGACGACCTCGTGCCCGATCATCCCGACGCAGCGGCGACGAACGCCGATGCGGCCGTCGTCGTGCAGACGATCGATGCGGCATTGACCCGCGCGGCGCTGACCGATGCGCATGCCGCCTATCGCACGCAGACGATCGAACTGCTGGGCGCGGCGCTCGCGCTGGCGCTGGCCGGTGCTCGCGGCGCCGCATCGTGCCGGATCGAACTGGAAGGGCATGGTCGCGAGGCGCTGTTCGACGACGCGGACGCCAGCCGCACGATCGGCTGGCTGACGAGCCATTACCCGGTGACCTTGCCGGTCGCGGCCACCGCGCGCGACACGCTGTGCGCGATCAAGGACACGCTGCGCGCGGTGCCGCACAAGGGGCTCGGCTTCGGCGTGCTCGCGCACTACGGCGACGCGGCGACGCGCGCGGCGCTGGCCGCCGTGCCGCGCCCGCGCGTCACGTTCAACTATCTCGGCCAGTTCGACGCACCGCGCGACGCGACGCTCGTGCCGCGCTTCGGCGGCACCGGCGTCGAGCGCGACCGCCAGGGGCCGCTCGGCAATACGCTCGCGATCCACGCGTACCTCGATACGGACCGCGACGGCGCGCGCACGCTGAAGGTGCACTGGGTCTACGGCGCACCGCAGTTCGAGCGCGCGACGATCGACGCGTTCGCCGAACGTTTCGCGGCCGCGCTGCGCGAAATCGTTGAAGCGTGCGCGTCGCGCATCACGCATCGCGGTGCAGGCGCGACGCCGGGCGATTTCCCGCTCGCGCAGGCCGCCGGGCTCACGCAGGCCGCGATCGAACGCGCGCCGCTCGACTGGCGCGCGATCGACGATGTGTATCCGCTGTCGCCGATGCAGCAGGGCATCCTGTTCCATGCGCTGTTCGCGCCCGGTCATGCGAGCTACGTGAACCAGCTCGTCGCGACTGCAACTGCGCTTGACGCGGACCGGCTCGCGGCCGCGTTCGACGCGTCGGTCGCACGTCACGACATCCTGCGCACGAGCGTGATGCCGGACGAAGCCGCGCCGCTGCAGTGCGTGCATCGTCATGCGCAAATGCCGGTCGAACAGCTCGACTGGCGCACGCGCGGCGGCACGCTCGACGCCGATTTCGACGCATGGCTCGCGGCCGACCGCGCGCGCGGCTTCGACTGGCGCGAACCGCCGCTGATGCGGCTCACGCTGATCCGCGTGACGGACGACGCATGGCGCGTCGTGTGGACGCGTCACCACGTGCTGCTCGACGGCTGGAGCACCGCGCGCCTGCTCGCGGACGTGCTGCGCGACTATCGCGACCCGGACGCCGTGTCGCCGTTCGCAAGCCGCCCGGCGCTGCGTTACCGCGATTTCATCGCGTGGCTCGGCACGCGCGACCGCGACGCCGACGAACGCTTCTGGACCGCACGCCTCGCGCGGCTCGATGCGCCGACGCTGATCGCGGAGCGCGCGGCCGACCGTGCGGATGCCGAGATGGTCACGTGGCGCGCGACGCTCGATGCGGATGCGATGACGCGCGTCGCGCAGGCGGCACGCGCACTGAGGCTGACCGTCAACACGCTGGTGCAGGGCGCGTGGGCGCTCGCGCTGCAGCGGATGACGCACCAGCCGGCCGTCGCGTTCGGCGCGACCGTCGCGGGCCGTCCCGATGCGCTCGCGGACGTCGACTCGGTGCTCGGTCTCTTCATCAATACGCTGCCGGTCATCACCGCGCCTGCACCGCAGCAACGTGCGGCCGACTGGCTGCAAACGCTGCAACGCGACAACGCGGCCGCCGCCGAGCATGCGCACACGCCGCTCGCCGATATCCAGCGCTGGGCGCGCGGCGCGGGCGGCGCACTGTTCGACACGCTGGTCGTGTTCGAGAACTACCCGGTCGACGACACGGCGCGCGACGCCGATCCGCGCGCGCTGGCATTGAGCGGCGTGCGCAGCATCGAAGCCACCGATTTCGCGCTGACGCTCGTGATCGAAAGCGGCACGGAGCTGACGATCGACTACGGCTACGACACCGCGCGCATCGATCAGCGGCAGGTCGAGACCTGGCACCGCGCGTTCGCGTGCGCGCTCGATGCGCTGGCCCGCACGCCGGACGCGCTGCTCGGCGCGCTGTCGATCGCCGACGACGCAACCCGCGACGCACTGGCGCTTGCGCAGGACACGGCGCGTGTGTGGCCGGCTTCGCAACGGCAGCCGCTGCACCTGCAATTCGCTGATGCGGCACGGGCGACGCCCGACGCGATCGCACTCGAATACGCGGATATTCACGGCGGCGTGCATCGAGCGACCTATCGCGAACTCGACGCCGGCACGTCGCGCATCGCGGCCGCGCTGCGCCGGCGCGGCGTGCGGCCCGACACGCCGGTTGCGCTGTGCGTCGAGCGTTCGTTCGACATGGTGATGGCGCTCGTCGGCGTGCTGAAGGCCGGCGCCGCGTACCTGCCGGTCGATCCCGACTATCCAGCCGAGCGCATTGCGTACCTGCTGCGCGACGCGCGGCCGGCCGTCGCGATTACGCAGGCCCACTTGCGCGAGCAGGTCGAGGCCGCGCTGGGTGAGGGCTCCGACACGCAGTTGCTGACGGTGGCGGACCTGCTGGCCGAAGAAGTAGACGACACGTCTGCAAGCGAAGCCGCCGCGATCGACGACGCGCAGCTCGCGTACCTGATCTACACGTCGGGTTCGACCGGCAAGCCGAAGGGCGCCGGCAATACGCACGGCGCGCTCGCGAACCGGATCGCGTGGATGCAGCACGCATACCGGCTGACGCGCGACGACGTCGTGCTGCACAAGACGCCGTTCGGCTTCGACGTGTCGGTCTGGGAATTCGTGTGGCCGCTGGCCATCGGCGCGAAGCTCGCGATCGCCGCGCCCGGCGACCACCGCGATCCGGCGCGCCTGGCGGCCGCGATCCTTGCGCACGGCGTGACGGTGCTGCACTTCGTGCCGTCGATGCTCGCCGCGTTCGCCGCGTATCTCGACGATTTCCCGGCCGCCGCGCAATGCGACAGCGTGCGGCTGATCGTCGCGAGCGGCGAGGCGCTCGCGCCCGAACTCGTCGCGAAGATGGCGCGGCTGCTGCCGGACGCGACGCTCGTGAACCTGTATGGGCCGACCGAAGCGGCGATCGACGTGTCGCACTGGACCTGCGGCCCCGACGACGCGAACGCGGTCGCGGTACCGATCGGCCATCCGATCGCGAACCTGCAACTGCACGTGCTCGATGCCGCGTGGCAGCCGGTGCCGGCCGGCGCGACCGGCGAGTTGTACCTCGCGGGCGCGGGCCTCGCGCGCGGCTATCTCGGCCGTCCGGCGCTGACGGCCGAGCGCTTCGTGCCCGATCCGTTCGTGCCGGGCGCGCGCATGTACCGCACGGGCGACCTCGCGCGCCGGCGCGCCGACGGTGCGCTCGACTACCTCGGCCGCGTCGACACGCAGGTGAAGCTGCGCGGCCAGCGGATCGAGCCGGGCGAGATCGAGGCGCTGCTGCGCGCGGCGCCCGGCGTGAACGATGCGGTCGTGATCGTGCGCGACGAGCAGCTGGTCGGCTATGTCGCCCGCGGCGACGCGGGCCCGCTCGACCGCGCGGCGTTGCTCGATGCGTTGCGTGCGCAACTGCCGGCGTACATGGTGCCGACGCAACTGATCGAACTCGACGCGTTGCCCGTCACGCCGAACGGCAAGTGCGACCGCCATGCGCTGCCCGCGCCGGTGCGCGAAGCGGCCGACGCCGTCGCACTCGCGACCGACACCGAACGCGCGCTCGCGGAAATCTGGCAACGCGTGCTGCACGTGGACGCGATCGGCCGCGACGGCGATTTCTTCCTGCTCGGCGGCCATTCGCTGCTCGCGACGCAGGCCCATGCGCAGGCGAACCTGCACTGGGGGCTTGCGATGCCGCTGCGCACGCTGTTCGACACGCGCACGCTCGCGCGCTGCGCGGAAGCGATCGACGCGGCCTGCGCGGCGCGCGGCGCGACCGATGCGGCGAGCGCGATCGACGCGCTGCTCGGCGAACTGGAAACCCAATAAGGACGACGGATGACGAAGGTTCAACCCGACTGGCTCGCGCTCGCGACGCGTTTCGCGCAACTGCCCGACGCGCAGCGCGCGGTCTTCATCGACAAGCTCGGCGCGGCCGGCATCGATTTTCGCGTGCTGCCGATTCCGCCGCGCACGGCGCGCCACGACCGCGTGCCGGCGTCGTTCGCACAGACGCGGCTGTGGCTGCATGCGCGGCTGATCGATGCACCCGACGCGTACCACATCACCGAGCGTCTCGCGCTGACAGGGCCGCTCGACGTGCATGCGCTGCGTCTCGCATGCGATGCACTGATCGCGCGCCACGAAGCGCTGCGCACGACCTTCGACGAAGCGCAGGACGGCGTCGCGCAAGCGATCCATGCGCCGCTGCGCTGCCCGTGGCGCGAAACCGATCTCGAAGCGCTGCCGGACGCGCAGCGCGTTGCACGCGCGGAGGCCGTCGCGGCAGTTGACGAAGCCGAACCGTTCGACCTCGGCGCGGCGCCGCTCGTGCGCGCGCACCTGGTGCGCTTCGACGCGACCCGTCACTGGCTCGCGCTGACGGTGCACCACATCGTGTCGGACGGCTGGTCGTCGGGCGTGATGCTCGACGAGCTCGCGGCGTTCTATTGCGCGTATGCGTCCGACCGGCCGGTGCCGCTCGCGCCGCTGCCGATCCAGTACGCCGACTACGCGCTGTGGCAGCGCCGCTGGCTCGACGCCGGCGAACGCGATCGCCAGCTCGCGTTCTGGCGCGAACGGCTCGATCCGCAACGCGGCGTGCTGACGCTGCCGGGCGCGACCGCACGGCCGGCACGCCGCAGTGCGCGCGGCGCATGCCATGTGTTTTCGCTCGACGCGCGGGTCGGCGCGCAACTGCGCGCATTCGCGGCCGCGTCGGGTGCGACGCCGTTCGCGGTGCTGCTGGCCGCGCTCGATGCGCTGCTGGCGCGTGCGACCGGCGATGCGCGGATCTGCGTCGGCGTGCCGGCCGCGAACCGCGAACGCGCGGAAGTCGCCGGCCTGATCGGCTTTTTCGTCAATACGCTGGCGATTGACGTCGACGTGCCCGCGCATGGCGATTTCTTGTCGCTGGTCGCCCGCACGCAGCGCGCGCTCGTCGACGCGCAGATGCACCAGGACGTACCGTTCGAGCAGGTGGTCGACGCGCTCGGCGTGCCGCGCAGCGCGAGCCATCATCCGCTGTTCCAGGTGATGGCCGCATATGGCGAACGCCGTGCGCTGCCGGCGCTGGGCGCGGCGTCGGCCGCTTTGCTGCCGTCCGGCACGCCGTCCGCGAAATTCGACCTGACGCTTTCTGTCGAGGCGACGCCCGACGGCACGTTCGACGCCGCATTCATCTACGCGCTCGACCTGTTCGACGCCGACGCGATCGCACGGTTGGCCGCGCGCTTTGTCACGCTGCTCGGCGATGCGCTCGCGCGCCCCGACATGCCGGTCGGCGATCTCGACTGGTTGCCCGCCGACGAGCGCGCGCAGCTCTTCGCCTGGAACGCGCCGGCCGGCGCGACCGAAGCCGAACCGTTCGTGCCCGTGCACGCGCGCATCGCCGCGCATGCGCACGCACGGCCCGACGCACGCGGCGTCGCCGATATCGATCGCGCATTGACGCGCGGCGAAGTCGACGCACGTGCGGCGCGTCTGGCGCGTCATCTGGCGGCGGCCGGCGTGCGGCCCGAGATGCGCGTCGGCGTCGCGCTGCAGCGCTCGGTCGACCTGCTCGTCGCGCTGATCGCGGTGCTGAAGTCGGGGGCGGCGTTCGTGCCGCTCGATCCGGCTCACCCGCGCGAACGGCTCGCACAGATCGTCGGCGATGCGGGCATCGCGCACGTGCTGACCGACGGCGCGAGCGCCGCATCACTGCCCGAGCTGCCGGCGCTGCGTGTGTGGCGCGCCGATGAAATCGATGCGCTCGACGAAGCTGCACATATCGCGCTGCCGGACGTGCTGCCGGGCCATGCAGCCTACGCGATCTATACGTCGGGCTCGACCGGCAAGCCGAAAGGCGTGATCGTCGACCATGCGTCGTTCGCGCTGCATTGCGCGGCGATCGCCGCGCGCTACGGCGCGGGCGAGCAGGACGTGTTCCTGCTGTTCCAGTCGGTCAACTTCGACGGCGCGCACGAGGGCTGGTTTTCGCAATACATGTCGGGCGCCGCCGTATCGGTGACGGCCGACGTGCTGTGGCCGCCCGCACAGACCTGCGCGATGATGGTCCGCGACGGCGTGACGATGACCTACGTGCCGCCCGGCTGCGCGGCGCAGCTCGCCGAATGGGCGCTCGCGCACGGCGCGCCGCCGACGCTGCGTTCGCTGACCGTCGGCGGCGAGGCGACGTCGCGCGAGGCGTTCGCGATGCTGCGCCGCGCGCTGCCGGACGTGCGCGTGGTCAACGGCTACGGCCCGACCGAGACGGTCATCACGCCGACACTGTGGATGTTCGGGCCCGGCGACGATCTCGCGAAGCTCGGCGACGCCGCGTATCTGCCGATCGGCACGCTGGTCGGCGCGCGTACCGCGCACGTGCTCGACGAGCGGCTGCATCCGCTGCCGGTCGGCGTGATCGGCGAGCTGTATCTGGGCGGCGAGGGGATCGGCGTCGCGCGCGGCTATCTCGACCGCCCGGCGCTGACGGCCGAGCGCTTCGTGCCCGATCCGTACGGCGCGCCGGGCGCGCGGCTGTACCGTACGGGCGACCTCGTCCGGCGCCGCGCGGACGGCGTGTTCGACTTCATCGGCCGCGTCGATCACCAGGTGAAGCTGCGCGGATTGCGCATCGAACTCGGCGAGATCGAGGCGCAGCTTGCCGCGCACGACGCGGTGCGCGAAGCGTGTGCGGTCGTGCACGGGCAGGGCGCGCTCGCGCAGCTCGTCGCGTATGTCGAGCTGACCGCCGATGCCCGGGCTGCCGCGCAGCCGGTCGAAGCCGCGACGCTCGATGCGCACCTGCGCCGCACGCTGCCCGATTACATGGTGCCCGCGCAACTGATCGTGCTCGACGCGCTGCCGCGCAATGCGAACAGCAAGGTCGATCGCGCGCGGCTGCCGGCACCGGTGCGTGTCGAACGCGCGTACGAAGCGCCGCACGACGGCGACGAAGCCGCGCTCGCGGCGATCTGGTGCGACGTGCTGAATCTGGAGCGCGTCGGCCGCGGCGATCACTTCTTCGATCTCGGCGGCCATTCGCTCGCCGCGGTGCGCGTCGCGACGCGCGTGGCCGAGCGGCTTGGCCGCGACGTGCCGGTGCGCGCGCTGTTCGAGGCGCCCGTGCTCGCGCAGTACGCGCTTCAGGTGGCCGATGCGCCGCGCGCGGTGCATGCCGGTGCTGCGGCGCCGGGCGTCGCGGTGGCCAAACCCGACGCACACGGCGTGTGGCCGCTGTCGCCCGCACAGCTCGGCCTGTGGTTCCTGTGGCGCGCGCAGCCGGACAGCGCCGCGTACAACATTCCGGTCGCGCTGCGCGTGCGCGGCCCGCTCGATGTCGAGGCGCTGCGCGCCGCGTTCGCGGATGCGGCAGCCGTGCATCCGGCGCTGCGCGCGCGGCTGGTCGTCCGCGACGGCGCGTTGCCGGGCCAGCGGATCGATGCAGACGTTTCTGTCGAACTGCCGGTTGTCGACCTGTCGGCGCAAGCCGATGCGCTTGCCCGCGCGGCGGCGCTGACCGACGAGGACGCGCTCGCGCCGTTCGACCTCGCGGCCGATGCGCCGCTGTGGCGCGCCCGCGTGCTGCGGCTCGGCGCGGACGACCACGTGCTGTCGGTGACGATTCATCACATCGTGTCGGATGGCGAATCGATCGAGTTGTGGCTCGATGCGGTGCGCGCGAGCTACGTCGCCCGTGTGCAGGGCAGTGCCGTGCCGGCCGGACAAGCGGTCCAACTGGCCGCTCAACCGGTCGTCCAACTGGCCGCCCAACCGGCCGTGCCGCTCGTGCTGCCCGCGCCGTGCCATCCGGCGCGTGTCGCGTACTGGCGCGATGCGCTGGCCGATCTGCCGTCGCGCGTGCTGCCGCAGCGCGCGGACGCGCCGGCCGTGCCGCAATGGCGCGCGGCACGCATCGCGTTCGACTTCGATGCGCAGCTGATTCGCGCGGCGCGCGACGCCGCATCGGCCTCGCACGCAACGCTGCCGATGCTGCTGCACGCGGCGCTCAACACCGCGCTGTTCCGCGCGACGGGCGCGGCCGACCAGCCGGTCGGCGTGCTCGCGTCCACGCGCGAGCTGACCGGCGACGCGGCCCGCGATGCACTCGGTCTCTTCATCAATTCGGTCGTCGTGCGCACGCGGATCGACCCGGCCGCCCGCCGCACGGACGTGCTCGCGCAGGTGCGCGACACGGCGCTTGCCGCGTATGCGCATGCCGACGTGCCGTTCGCGGACGTCGTCGCCGCGCTGCGCGCGCCGCGTGCCGCGCAGGCCAATCCGCTGTTCCAGGTGATGTTCAACTACCTGCGCCCGACCGGTGCGGCCGCACGCGACTGGGCTGGCCTGACGCTGACTGGATTCGACGACGTGCGCCATCGCGTCGTGTTCACGCTGGAGCTGGATGTCGTCGAGCATCCGGACGGCCGGGTGAGCGCCGCGTTCTCGTATGCGGACGAACTGCTCGAGCGCGGCTTCGTCGATGCGCTCGTCGATGTCTATCACGACGAAGTCGCGCGCTTCGCCGGCGCGTCGGAGGCGGCGCTCGGCGCGCCCGACATGCGTGCCGTTGCGTACGCGTCACGCATCGCGCAGGCAAGCGGCGACGCGCCCGCCGCCGCGCCGTCACAGGCGCCGCACGCGGCCGCCGTGCTCGCGGCGCTGTGGTCGGACACGTTCGCGACGGCCGCGCCCGAGCCGGATGCGGATCTGTTCGAAGCCGGCGCGACGTCGTTCGACGTCGTGCGCTTCGTCGACGCAGCCGGCCGTGCCGGTCATGCGCTGACGGTCGCCGACGTGTTCGCGTCGCCGACGCTCGCGGCGCTCGGCGCGCGGCTCGATGCGAAAGCGGAAACAGAAACAGAAACAGAAACAGAAACAGCGCAGGAGGAACGCCATGCTGGCTGAAGTGCGTCCGGACGGATTCACGATGCTCGATACGTACCGCCTCGCGTTCGCGGACGGCCTGTTCGCCGTGCGCGACGGCACGGAGATCCGGGTCGCTCAGGGCGACGGCATCGGCGCGCAGTTGCTGCGCGCGCAACTCGGCGACGACGGCGCACTGCGCCTCGTCGCATACAACCATCGCGCGGCGCCGGCCGACCAGCGGCGTGCACTGCTGGCCGCGCTGGCCGCGGCGTTTTCGGACGCAGCGCAACACGCGGCGATCCGGCTCGACCCGGCCGCGTGGCCGGCGGTGGCGCTCGATGCGCTGCGCGCGAGCGGCGTGCTCGCCGACGGCGGCCGCTGCATGCGCGACGGCTGGGCGCAACAGGCCGATCTGTGGCTCGTCGGCCCGCATCTGCCGTGCGCGACGCTGCCGATGCTCACCGACGGCCGGCGTCATCCGCGCCGGCCGCCCGCGCCGCGCGGCGACGTCTACGTGCGCGACCTGCCGGCGCTCGGCGTGCGCTTCACGCTGCGCGGCTGCGAGCCGGCGGAGGATGCCGAACGGCTCGCGCGCTGGTTCGACGAGCCGCGCGTGCGCGACGGCTGGCCGGGCGCACAACCCGCGCCATCCGCGCAACCCGGCCCGGATGGCGCGCCAGGCGCCGCACCCGATGCCGATCCGCACGTCACGCCGCTCGTCGGCTGTTTCGACGGCGAACCGTTCGCGTATTTCGAAGCGTTCTGGCTGAAGGAAGACGCGCTCGCGCCGCACGTCGCGGCGCGCGACTACGACCGCGGGCTGCGGATGCTGGTCGGCGAATCGCGCTGGCGCGGCCCGCATTGCGTGGCGGGCTGGCTGCCGTCCGTCGTTCATTACCTGTTTCTCGACGACCCGCGTACCGAAGCGGTCGGCTGTGCCGTTCCGGCCGGCCACGCGCGGGTTGCCGACCATCTCGCGCGGCACGGCTTCGCGCGGCAGCGCCGTCTTGCGCTCGCCGACGCGCAGCCGCTGTGGATGCGCACGCTGCGCGAGACGTTCTTCTCCGGCCGTCACGTCTGACGGGCCGGATTCACCGACAAGGGAACTGAGACATGCAGAGAGAAACCGTATTCGACCTGATCGGCGTCGGCTTCGGGCCGTCGAATCTGGCGCTGGCCGTGCGCCTCGCGGAGCGCAGCGGCGCGCGCACGCTCGCCCATTGCTTCGTCGAGCGCCAGCCGGAATTCGGCTGGCATCGCGGGATGCTGCTCGACGACTGCCGGATGCAGATCTCGTTTCTGAAGGATCTCGTCACGATGCGCGATCCGACCAGCCGCTACACGTTCATCAACTACCTGTTCGAACGCGGCCGGCTGAACGAATTCGTCAACCTGAAGAACTTCTATCCGACCCGCGTCGAATTCCACGACTACCTGAGCTGGGTCGCCGACGCGTTCGACGATCGCGTCCATTACAGCGAGACCGTGCTGGCGATCGAACCCATCCGTGGCGACGGCGCGCGGGTCGATGCGCTGCGCGTGCTGTCGCGCGACGCCGCCGGCCGCGAGCGCCAGCGCGTCACGCGCGCGCTGTCGGTCGGCGTCGGCGGCACGCCCGCGATTCCGGACGCGTTCGCCGCGCTCGGCCGCGACCGCGTGATCCATTCGTCGTCGTATCTGACCGACATCGACCGGCTCGTCGCGTCGCCCGACGGCGAGCGCCGCCGCGTCGCGGTGATCGGCGCGGGGCAGAGCGCGGCCGAGGTATTCATCGACCTCGCGCGCCGCTTCCCGCACGTCGACGCGAGCCTCGTGATGCGCGCCGGCGCGCTGAAGCCGGCCGACGACAGCCCGTTCGTCAACGAGATCTTCAGCCCCGAGTTCACCGATGTCGTTTATGCCCAGCCGCACGATGCGCGCCGCGCGCTGCTCGACCGCTATCGCGACACCAACTACGCGGTGGTCGACCGGCCGCTGATCGAGCAGATCTACGAAATGCTGTACCTGCAGCGCGTCGACGGCACGCCGCGTCATGCGCTGCTCGCGAACAGCGCGATCGAGGCCGCGGTACGGACCGCCGACGGCCGCATCGAGCTGACGCTGCGCGACCGGATGAGCGGCGCCACACGCGTCGAGCGCTTCGACGCGCTCGTGCTCGCGACCGGCTACCGCCGCGACACGCATTCAGCCTTGCTCGAAGGGCTCGCGCCGCACCTGGGCGATGCGCTCACGCGCGGCGACGTCACGCGCGACTACCTGCTCGCGACGCCCGAGCACTTCGCGCCGCGCATCTACCTGCAAGGCTGCTGCGAAGACAGCCACGGCTTGTCCGACACGCTGCTGTCGGTACTGGCGCGCCGCGCGGACGAAATCTGCGCGTCGCTCGAAGACGGGATCGCGCCCGCCCATGACGAAGGCGCGGCCCGGGCAACGCATGAAAAACGACAGGAAAACGGGGCGAGCGCGGGCCGGATGGCTTTCGCTCTTTGACAAAGGCGCGGTCGGAGACCGCATGAAAAAAGTGGAGCAGAACAAGATGCAGTGGGCAACAGGCACGCGTTTGCGTGCGATCGCAGCCGCGGCAAGCGTGGCGTTCGGTATGGCGGCGGCAGGGCACGCATTCGCCCAGACGGCGCCGGCCGTGAACGCAGGCGCCGCGGCGTCGGCCGGCAGTGCGCAGAACGGCGCGGCGGCCAGTGCGTCGACCAGCGCGCAGAACGGCACGCTGCCGGCGATCACCGTCAACGCGGCCTCGGCAGGAGACGGCACGGTCGGGCTCGTCGCGAAGCGCAGCAGGACCGGCACCAAGACCGATACGTCGATCAATGAAATTCCGCAGACGATCAACGTCGTCACCGCGCAGCAGATCGAGATGACCGGCGCGACCGACGTGAACGCGGCGCTGCGCTACGTGCCGGGCTTCTCGTCGTACGGCTCGGACAACCGTTCGGACTGGTACGCGGCGCTGCGCGGCTTCACGCCGACCGCGTACGTGGACGGGCTGCAGGTGCCGAACACGATCAACCTCGCGAGCTGGCGCGTCGATCCGTACATGATCGACAGCATCAGCGTGCTGCGCGGGCCGACCTCGGTACTGTACGGCGCGGGCGACCCGGGCGCGATCGTCGACGTGCAGACCAAGCTCGCCGACGGCGAGCGCGTGCGCGAGGCCGGCGTGCAGATCGGCAACTACGCGCGCAAGCAGTTCATGATCGACGTCGGCGACAAGCTCGACCCGGACGGCAAGTACGCGTACCGGTTCGTCGGCGTCGCGCGCGACGGCAACGCGCTGACCGGCCCGAACAACGACCAGCGCGTCGCGCTTGCGCCGTCGTTCCGCTGGCGTCCGAACGCGGATACGTCGCTGACGCTGTCGGCCACCTACCTGCAGGACTGGGGCGACATTTCGTCGAACTTCCTGCCCGCGTCGGGCACGGTGCTGCCGAACCCGAACGGTCAGATCAACAAGGACGTGTACGAAGGCGATCCGAACTTCAACTACTACCGCAAGAAGCAGTGGTCGGTCGGCTATCAGTTCGAGCAGAACCTGACGTCGGCCTGGACGTTCCGCCAGAACGTGCGCCTGATGCACCTGTCGCTCGACAACGGTTCGGTGTTCGGCAACGGCTTCGTCGAAGGCAGCACGACCGACGTGTCGCGCTGGGCCGGCGTGTTCCAGATGAACTACAGCCGTTTCGACATCGACAACAACGTGCAGGGCCGATTCGCGACGGGCCCGCTCCAGCACACGCTGCTGCTCGGCTTCCAGTACAACCGCCAGACCGCGACCGACAGCGAATGGCTCGCTGCCGCGCCGCCGCTGAACATCTACAACCCGGTCTACCTGCCCGTCACGACCGCGGTGTTCACGCCCGACTCGACGTTCCGCACCAACACGTACACGACGATGAACACGTTCGGCCTGTACGCGCAGGACCAGATCAAGTGGAACCGCTGGACGCTGACGCTCGGCGGCCGCGAGGACTGGGTCAACATGCGGATGGACGACCGCGCGGCCGGCACGTCGACGAAGGCGGACGTCACGGCATTCACCGGCCGCGTCGGCCTCACGTACCAGGGCGACTACGGGCTGTCGCCGTACATCAGCTACGCGACGTCGTTCAACCCGCTGATCGGCGTGAACCTGCTCGGCGGCGGGCTGCCGCAGCCGACGCGCGGCAAGCAGATCGAGGCCGGCCTGCGCTGGCAGCCGCCCGGCAAGAACCTGATGCTGAACGCGGCGATCTACCAGATCAACCAGACCAACGTGCTCACGCCGGCGCTGCCGAGCCAGGACATTACGGGCACGAAGTCGGTGCAGACCGGCGAAGTGCGTTCGCGCGGGATCGAGCTGAGTGCGACCGGCAAGGTCACGCCGAACTTGTCGCTGATCGCGTCTTACGTCTATCAGGACGTGAAGAACGTGAAGGCCAACGACATCTCGCTGAACAACTGGCCGGTCGACATTCCGCGGCCGCGCCAGATGGCGTCGCTGTGGACCGACTGGACGTGGCACACGGGGCCGCTCGCGGGCCTCGGCCTCGGCGGCGGCATTCGCTACCAGAGCGCGTCGGCCGGTGCAGCCGACAATTCGCTGACGGTGTCGAGCGTCACGCTGTTCGACGCGGGCGTGCATTACGACATGCGTAACTGGCGCTTCGCCGTGAACGGAACGAACCTCTTCAATCGCCACTACATCAGCGGTTGCCAGTCGATGAACGTCTGCGTGTTCGGTACCGACCGCACCGTGATCGCGACCGCGAAATACAACTGGTGACGACGCGCGCCGCGGCCCGCCGGCCGCGGCGCCTTCGTCCGCTTTTCCACGACGCATCCATGCCGAAGAAAAATCTCGTCTACATCCAGTCGCTGCGCAACGGCGCGGCCGATCGTGCCGGCCAGCCGGTCGCTTATCGGGGCGGCGCGCGCTACATGAAGGCGCCGCTCGAATTCCTCGTCGAGCGCCTGAACGATGCGCCGCTCGGCGAACGCTACACGCTCCGGGGCGTGATCGTCGACGACGACGACGGGTCGCCGGCCGATCGCGCGAAAGTCGCCGATTACGGGTTCGCGCGCACGCCGGGCCGCCCGTGGATCCTGCCCGACGCTCTGACGGTGCAGGGCCGGCCGGTCGACGAACTGTTCTGTTCGATTCCGTCGACTTACCGGCGGCTGCCGCGCGACGCGCGCGAGCGCGCTGCGGCCAAGCAGGCGTTCGAGCGCCGCCTGCTCGAGCGCCTGCTCGAACTCGATGCCGACATCGTCGTGCTCGACGGGCTGCTCGTGATCCTCGACGAGCTCGTGCGGCCCGGTGCGCGCTTTCACCGGCGCATCGCCAACATCCACCCGGGCATCACGGCCGACGATTCGCCGTACCAGCGGCGCGGCGCGTGGGCGACGCTCGACGCGCTGCACGGCGCGCGCGGCGAACGGGTCGACTGGGCGAGCGGCGCGACGTCGTCCGTCGAGCCCGTGACGATGACGGGCGCATCGTTCCACTACGTCGACAACGGCATCGATTCCGGCGAGGTGATCTGCGACGTGCTCGACACGCCGATCGCGCCGGACGACACGATTCTCGAGCTGCGCTGGAACAACTTCCAGCGCAGCCTGTTTCCGGCGCTCGAGCAGGGGCTTCACGTCCTCGCCGACCGCCACGACGCGGGAGCACTGTGATGGAAGACACGCTGACGAAACCGGCCGGCGCCGCGGACGCCGTCGAAGGTGAAGTGGCCGCCGCGCTCGACGGCGCCGCGCACGGGCAGGCGGCGCCGGTCGCCGAGCGCACGCTCGACGCGTGGCGGCCCGACGATTCGCCGGACGCGCTGCTCGCGGCGTTCGTCGCGCTGTTCAACACCGACACGCGACACGACGCGGCGACGATCTCGGTGCCGCTCGGCGGCGCCGATGCGGCGGCCGTGGCGTCGTACGTCGCGCGCGCGGTGCGCGAGGGCGTGATCGACGGCGCACAGGTCGTGGGCAATATGCTGCGCGTCACCGTGTCGCGCACGACGTTCTGGCAGAACCCGCGGCCGTGGCTGAAGGCGAGCGCGTCGGGCGGGATGCCGCTGCGCTACGCGATCACGAACGGCCACCGGCACCCGGTGCGGCCGCCGTCGCCGGCCGGCGAGGTTTATGCGCGCCATATGCCGCAGGTCGGGATGACGTTCAGCCTGCGCACCGTCGACATCGACGCGCACGCGGAACTGTTCAGCGGCTGGATGAACCTCGATCGCGTCGCGCATTTCTGGGACCAGCGCGGCACGCGCGACGAGCACGCGGCGTATCTCGCCGAGCGGCTTGCCGATCCGCACATGCACCCGATGATCGGCTATTTCGACGACACGCCGTTCGGCTATTTCGAGTTCTACTGGGCGAAGGAGGACCGTCTCGCACCGTTCTACGACGCGCACGACTACGATCGCGGGCTGCACCTGCTGATCGGCGACCCGCGCTTCCAGAGCGCCGGCAAGCTGCATGCGTGGTGGAGCGGGGTGCTGCACTACATGTTCGTCGACGAACCGCGCACGCAGCGGCTCGTCGGCGAGCCGCGGGTCGATCACGTGCGGCACATCGCGTACATGCACCGGCTCGGGTTCTACACGCTGAAGGAGTTCGACTTCCCGCACAAGCGCGCGGCGCTCACCGTGATCGAGCGCGATACATTCTTCGACACTTTCCGGTTGCCGTGACGGGGTGGGGGCGCAGCGTCGGTACGACGTTGCGCGCGGCTCGTGCATCGCGTCTGCATCGGCCGTTCGGGATATGGACCGCGCGGCCTGCGTCATGAAGAATGGATTGCTCTCCTCATCGACGACAGGCGGCAGCATGACAAAAACACCCATGACAGCGTGGGGCGCGACGTCCGATTCGCGCCCCCTGAAATTGACATATGCCAGCATATGTTTAGAATGGGTGCATCGTACTCCCATGGAGTGGCTCATGCGCACCGTTTCCATTTTCAAGAACGCCCGTAACCAGGCAATCCGCATCCCGAAGGACATGGAGTTCGAGGGCGTGACCGAACTCGAGATCCGCCGCGAGGGCGATACGCTGCTGCTGCGGCCGGTGCGTCCCACGTGGCTCTCGTTCTCGAACGAACCGCTGGCCGACGCCGATTTCCTCGCCGAACGCCCGGCCGTCATCGAGTCCGGCCGTTTCGACCTGTCCGGCGATGCCGGCTCGCCGACGGAGTCCAGCCGGTGACCACGCTCTACATGCTCGATACGAACATTTGTTCGTTCATCATGCGCGAGCGGCCGCCCGTGGTGCTGTCGCGGTTGCAGTCGTGCGTCAACGCGCAGCACCGGATCGTCGTGTCGGCCATTACCTATGCCGAAATGCGGTTCGGCGCGATCGGCAGGAAGGCGTCGCCGAAGCATGCGGAACTCGTGACGGCCTTTGTTTCGCGGCTGGATGGCGTGCTGTCGTGGGATACGGCGGCCGTCGATGCAACGGCCGCGATTCGCGCCGATCTCGCCGCGCGCGGCACGCCGATCGGCGCGAACGATGCGTCGATCGCCGGGCATGCGATCGCGGCCGGCGCGGTGCTCGTCACGAACAACGGCCGGGAATTCGGCCGTGTCGCCGCGTTGTCGCTCGAAGACTGGGCGGCCTGAGCGCGGCGGGGCACAAGTGCGATGACGTTGCTGTTCCGCAGCGGCGCGTCACGCAGTTACGCACGCGGGGCGGGCTGATCGACGAGAAACGCGTGGCGGAACGCGTCGAGATACCGGTCGGCGTCATCGCTGAATTCACCCGGCAACAGCGCGAACGCACGTGCCAGCAGATCCTGGCCGAGCACAGCGTAAGTGGCTTCGTCGGATAGCAGCGCGCGGATGGCGTCGCGCGTTTGCGGCGAAGCAATCCGTTTCGCATCTCGCGCGAGCAGCGCGGCGGCGGCGAGGCCCGGCTGGAACGCATGCGCCTCGATCAGGTCCGGTGCGGCATCCCAGATACGTTCACGATTGCCGGCGTCGTGATAATTCCGCAGCAGGAACAGCAGGTCGTATGCGTCGCTGTTCTGGCGCGCGCGCCGGTCCTTCCACGCGAGCAACTTCAGCAGCGCGAGTGCCGGCAGGCTGGCCACCGGCACGACGGTGCGCGCGTCGATCGACACCGGCTGCGCTGTGTCTACCGCTTCCTGGAACCCCAGCACGTTCAGTACGAAATCGCCGCCCGGCGGCCACGCGATTTCGCCGGGCGGCGTTTCGAGCGGCCCGAACGGCACGAGATCGAGTTCGGTGCGAAACCCCCGCGCTCCGCTGTCAAACAGCAGTTTCTGCTGATGCTTCGGCGCGCGCGTGAATTGGCCGGTCGCGACGAGCGCATCGACGAGCTGCTCATGAAACGGCCAGCTCACCGCGCACACTGCGACGTCGACATCGCGCGTCGCGCGCACCGGCCGGATGCCGTGGACGTGCCACATCAGGATGTCGCGCGCGGTTGCGCCGGCAACGACGAAGGCCGCATCGACGCGCGTGCAGGCCATGCCGACCGCTTGCAGCAGCGCGACCGCCGCCGGCTCGAGCGGCCGGCGTGCGTCGACTTCAAGCGGGCGGGTGGGCGAGGTATCGGTCATGGATCCGTTCGGCGGCGGCAAGATTGCGGCTGTCCCCGGACGAGACGAGATCCGCATAGATCAGGAGCGGTGGCGCGAGCGGCACGTCCTGCTCGCGCCAGTCGAGCGCCGGCGAGCGCGGCCAGAACGCTTCGAGGATTTCGACGTCGCCGCGTTCGTCCGGACGCAGGCGGGCCTGGAGCAGCAGGCGGTTCGGCACTGCGCCATGCGTATAGACGGTGATCGTGGCCGGCTTCAGATCGTGCGTCAGCAGGTCGGCCGCCGGTTCGCCGCCAAGCCGCGCATCGAATGCTGCGAAATCGAAATCGCGCCACCAGTCGGGCGCGAGGCCGGCAAACCGGCGGCTCGGCAATTTCGCGCGCAAACGGCTCGGGTACAGCGCGACCCATTCCTGCACGAAGCGCGGCCAGTCGGGAATCAGGCGCTCGCCGTTGCGGCGCTGCGCGACGAGGCCGCGCGCGATCAGGTCGTCCATCGCGAGATTGACCGTGCCGAGCGCGACGCCGGACGCGGCGGCAATCGCCCGGTACGGCTGCGCGACGAGGCCCGGCTGCGTCGCGAGTGCGAACATCACGGCGAGCCCCTTCGGCGTGGTCGCGCGCGACGCCTGCCGGCGCGGCGTGCGGGCGGGTTTCGGCCGGCCGGAGATCAGCACCGCCGCCTCCGGCTGAATCAGGTATGTGTTGCCGGCGGTATCGAGGAACGGGATGTCATGGTCGGCCAGGCGAGCGGCCAGTTCGGCCGAAAGATGCGGCACGATCAGCATCAGCGGTCGCTCGCCGGGCATCGGGGCGCCGCCGCGGCGACGCAGCGCGGCGAGCGCGCCCTGCAGCGATTCGACGCTGCTGCTCACGGCCACCGGCATCTCGAAGGTTTGCCCGGCGATGCCGAAGCGGATCATCGCGTCGGCATGCGCGCTGTATGCGGCCGGCACGCGGACAGGCCGTGCGTCGAAGCGTCGGGTCACGCGTTCGAACGCGGCACAGGCGTCGTCGAGCACGTGCTGTTCCGATATCGGCAAGGTGGCGTTCTCGGGCATCAGGGCGGTTCGCTTGTTCACTTTTTTGTCAGCGTACACAAAAAATGTACAGCCGTCAAAAAATGAACAAGAACGCTCAACCCTTTGATGTACCGTAATTATTCCGGAATGGTGAACGGCACTCAACGCTACCCCCCCAAGTAAAAATCGAGACTGAACATGCAGTATCGAGGGTCCCGATCAGGCGCGGCAGTCGTCCGGATGGCCGGTTTCCACCGTCCGTGCGATTCGCCGCGCGCCACCATGATCGGCTAGCAACCACAGGTTGTCGCAGTGACGACTTTCTGCCTGTTCGGTTGCTGCTCCACGGACTATCCTTGCCTGCACATTCCCCACCGAACATCAGGAGACGACACCGTGACGCACAGCGTGATCCCCGCAGGCCTTGCCGACGAAATGATCGAGATCCGGCACCGCATCCACGCCCATCCCGAGTTGGGCTTCGAGGAATTCGCGACGAGCGACCTCGTCGCGCAGCAGCTGCAGTCGTGGGGCTACACGGTGCATCGCGGGCTCGGCGGCACAGGCGTCGTCGCGCAGTTGAAGGTGGGCGACGGCCAGCAGCGCCTCGGCTTGCGCGCCGACATGGACGCGCTGCCGATCCACGAGGCGACGGGGCTGCCGTACCAGAGCACGATCGCGGGCAAGATGCACGCGTGCGGCCACGACGGCCACACGGCGATGCTGCTCGCGGCCGCGAAGCATCTGGCGCGCGAGCGCCGCTTCTCGGGCACGCTGAACCTGATTTTCCAGCCGGCCGAGGAAGGGCTCGGCGGCGCGAAGAAGATGCTCGACGAGGGGTTGTTCGAGCAGTTCCCGTGCGACGCGATCTTCGCGATGCACAACATGCCGGGCTTCCCGACTGGCAAGTTCGGCTTCCTGCCGGGGCCGTTCATGGCGTCGTCGGATACCGTCGTCATCGACGTGCAGGGCCGCGGCGGCCACGGCGCGGTGCCGCACAAGGCGATCGATCCGGTCGTCGTGTGCGCGCAGATCGTGCTGGCGCTGCAGACGATCGTGTCGCGCAACGTGTCGCCGCTCGACATGGCGATCGTCACGGTCGGCGCGATCCACGCGGGCGAGGCGCCGAACGTGATTCCCGATCGCGCGCAGATGCGCCTGTCGGTGCGCGCGCTGAAGCCTGACGTGCGCGACCTGCTCGAGACGCGCATCAAGGAAGTCGTGCATGCGCAGGCGGCCGTGTTCGGCGCGACCGCGACGCTCGACTACCAGCGCCGCTACCCGGTGCTCGTCAACGATGCGGAAATGACCGCGTTCGCACGCGGCGTCGCGCGCGAGTGGGTGGGCGATGCGAACCTGATCGACGGGATGGTGCCGCTCACCGGCAGCGAGGATTTCGCGTTCCTGCTCGAGAAGCGGCCGGGTTGCTACCTGATCATCGGCAACGGCGACGGGGAGGGCGGCTGCATGGTGCACAACCCCGGCTACGACTTCAACGACGCGGCGCTGCCGACCGGCGCGTCGTACTGGGTCAAGCTGGCCGAGGCGTTTCTGGTGTGACGGAAGACGACCACTTTGCCGAATTCGTCGACGCTCAAGTGCAATCGGGGCGATACGGTTCCGCAAGCGACGTCGCGCGAGCCGGTTTGCGGCGGCTCGAATTACACGAAACGCAGGCGCGTGCGTTACAAGAAGCGTTGAAGGCCGGTGAGGCATCAGGGGGGGCCAAGCCATTCGACAGCGCGGCCTTCCCGGCACGCATGCGGGCACCGCATGGCATCGATCAATCCAGAAACGCTTCCCCGCCGAACAACGCCACGACCGCATCCTGATTCGACGGCCAGTACATGTGCATGTACGTCGCGACCACCGCACCGCTGCGATAGACGGCTTCGCCGCTGCCCGGCGCGCCGTCGGGGCGCGCGGCGATCGCGGCCGGCAACAGCGGCGTGTCGAGCCGCGAATAATGAAACGTATGACCGCGCATCGGTCCGGTGCGCGTGTCGAGCTGCTGCATGCCGAGCGCCGCGAACCGGCGCTGCATCGTCGCATGGCCCGGCAGCACGCCGAGCATCGCCGTCTTCAAGCCGTCCGCATCGGTCAGCGATTCGCACAGGTACACCATCCCCCCGCATTCCGCGACGATCGGCCGGCCGGCCGCCGCGTGCGCGCGAATCGTCCGCGCGGTCTCGCCATTCGCCGCGAGCGTTGCCGCATGCAGTTCCGGATAGCCGCCCGGCAGGAACAGCGCGTCGCAATCGTCGGGCACGGGCTCGTCGGCGAGCGGCGAGAAGAACCGTACCTGCGCACCGAGCGCATCGAGCAGCGCGAGATTCGCCGGATAGATGAACGAGAACGCCGCATCGCGCGCGACCGCGATCCGCTTGCCGGCGAGCGCACGCGGCAGCGCCGCCGAGGCATCCGGTTCCGCGAACGAAACGGCGGGCGGCAGTTCGGCGAGCGCCGTCTGCGCGAGCACGTCGGCTGCGCGATCGAGCCGCGCATCGAGATCGTCGATGTCGGCCGGCTGGTGCAGGCCGAGATGCCGCTCAGGCAGCGCGATGCCCGCATCGGCCGGCACGTGCCCGAGCCAGCGCAGGTCGCCGGGCAGCGCCTGTTGCAGCAGTTCCGCGTGCCGGGCCGAGCCGACGCGGTTGGCCAGCACGCCGTGAAACGGCAGCCCCGGCCGGAACCGCGCGAGCCCGAACGCGATCGCCGCGAACGTCTGCGCCATCGCCTTCGCGGAAATCACCGCGACGACCGGCACGCCGAACGCGGCCGCGAGATCGGCACTGCTCGGCGTACCGTCGAACAGCCCCATCACGCCTTCGATCAGGATCAGGTCCGCGTCGCGCGCCGCATCGGCGAGCAGCGCGCGGCAGCCGGCCTCGCCGACCATCCCGAGGTCGAGCGCATGCACGGGCGCGCCGCTCGCGCGTTCGAGCAGCATCGGATCGAGAAAATCGGGCCCGGTCTTGAACACGCGCACGCGACGACCGAGCCGGCGGTGCAGCCGCGCGAGGCCGGCCGTCACCGCCGTCTTGCCCTGGCCCGACGCGGGTGCGCTGACGAACAGCGCGGGGCAGGCCGGCACGCTCAGAACTCCACGCCGGGCTGCGCCTTCACGCCTTGCTCCTTGTACGGATGCTTGACGAGCCGCATTTCGGTGACGAGATCGGCCGCATCGATCAGCGCATCGGGCGCGTGGCGCCCGGTAACGACGACGTGCACCGAATCCGGACGCGCGACGAGCGTCGCGAGCACTTCGTCGAGCGGCAGGTATTCGTACTTCAGCACGGTGTTCAGCTCGTCGAGGATCACCATCCGGTAATCGCCGCTTTCGATCATCCGGCGCGCCTCGTCCCAGCCCTTGCGCGCGGTCGCGATGTCGGCGTCGCGGTTCTGCGTGTTCCACGTATAGCCGTCGCCCATCGTCACGAAATCGCATTCCGCGACCGCGCCGAGGAAGTCGCGCTCGGACGTGTGCAGCGCCCCCTTGATGAACTGCACGACGCCGAGCCGCATGCCGTGGCCGAGCACGCGCACGGCCATGCCGAACGCGGCCGTGCTCTTGCCCTTGCCGTTACCGGTATTGACGATCAGCAGCCCCTTTTCGTGGGTGGCGGCGGCCTGCTTCTTCTCGTGGCCCGCGCGGCGGCGTTCGGTCATCCGTTGATGGGATTCGGCGTCGGTTTTCATCGGATTCGTCCTGTCGAAAGAAAGCGAAACAAAGGGTTCAGAGCGGGCCGGCGAGTGCGACCGTCACGCCGTCCCGGATGGATTTGGGGCCCAGCAGCCGGCCGTGCGGCGCCGCGAGCTGCGCGCACGGTTCCGCCACGCCCGCGATGCCGAAGCGGGCCAGCGCGGCGTCCGACGGGCCGCTCGCGGCCAGTTCGGGACGGCTCGCCAGCCGCGCCGCGTCGAACGCGATGAGCGGCCAGCCGCGCCGCGCGCACAGCGTGCGCAGCGCGCGGGCACGTGCCTTGTCGGCGAGCGTCGCGACGAGCGCCGGTTCAGCGGCCGGGTAGAGCGCCAGCGCCGCGCGGATCGCAGCATCGAGTTGCGCAGCCGTCACGCCCGCGCGGAAACCGATGCCGAGCGCGACGCGCATCATGCGCCGCCGCCGAGCGCGGCACGCACCGCCGGATCGCCGGCGAGCGCCGCGACGCGGCCGATCACGACGATCGCCGGCGAACCGATGCCGGTCGCGCCGACGCGTTCGACGAGGGTGTCGAGCGTCGCGAGCACGTGCCGCTGCTCGGGACGCGTCGCGTTCTCGATCGCCGCGCACGGCGTATCGCCGGGCAGGCCGCCGTCGCGCAGCGCTGCCGCGATCGCGTCGAGCCGGCGGATGCCCATGTAGATCACGATCGTCATGCGGGTTGCCGCGAGCGCGCGCCAGTCGGGTTCGTCGGCGCCCGCGCCGTGGCCCGTGACGAAGATCACGCCCTGCGCGTCGCCGCGCTGCGTGACCGGAATGCCGAGCGCGGCCGGCGCGGCGATGCCCGCGGTGATGCCGTTCACGACCTCGACCGGAAAACCCGCCGCGCCGAGCGCGACCAGCTCCTCGCCGCCGCGGCCGAACACGAACGGATCGCCGCCCTTGAGCCGCGCGACGCTGCGGCCCGCGCGCAGGTGCGCGAGCATCGCGGCGACGATCGCCTCCTGCGGCGTCGACGCATGGCCGCCACGCTTGCCGACGTGCTCGATGTGCGCGTCGGCGCGCGCATGGCGCAGCACGTCGGGGTTCACGAGATCATCGACGAGCAGCACGTCCGCCGCGCCGATCGCGCGCACGGCCCGGAGCGTCAGCAGGTCGGCGTCGCCGGGGCCGGCGCCGATCAGCCACGCGCGGCTCATCGCACGCGGCACGGCGCGCACCGTGTCGAAACAGTGAAAAGGGGAAGGCGGGCGGCACATCGGCGGCCGGCGAACAGGCAAGACATGACGGATCGGGCGAAGCCCGCGCGAACGCGGGCGGAGTGCGCACCCCATCCGTCCCCCGCGGACCGGGCGTTCGGCGAGCGTCGGGCTCGCCCCTTGCGTCGGCCGGTATCCGGGCTGGCCGCTTGCCAGGCCGCAGCCTTCCCGCCCGGCTGAAGGGCAGTGGCATCGCGGGCGGCCTGGGCGCATGCGCGGGGAAGCGCGTTGCGCGGGCGGCGTACCGTTGCGGGGACAGCACAGGCCGGGCGGTCGTCCGCCTCCTGTTTCCCGTTTAACTGCATGCGCGGATTGCGCATGCGAGCACCGAACGCGGCGCATACGATAGCACAGCGTGCATCGGACCAACCGCCCGGCGGACCGGCTGCGCGGGCGTCGGCGCTTGCCCTCGACGTCAGAACTTGTACGCGGCCGTCAGCGTGAACGTCCGCGGCGAACCGGGCATGATCTGCGCCAGGCTCGTCGCATTGGCGTAATGGTCGCGATCGGTCAGGTTGATGGCCGCCAGCGTCACCTCCAGGTCGCGCGTGCGGTATCCGGCCTTGCCGTCCCAGCGTACATACGCGGGCAGCATGAGCAGGTTGTCGCGATCGGCGTAACGCGCACCTTCGTAGACCAACCCGAGTTCGGCGAAAAATCCGAGCAGCGGCGCATGGCTGACGAACAGGCTGCCGTTCGACGGCGACACGCCCGCCGACCGCTTGCCCGCGTACTTCGGCTCGGCGTCGACCACCCGCGCGTGCTGCCAGCCGATTCCGCCGCGGACGAACCAGTCGCCCGTGAGCCGGCCGGCGACGCCCAGTTCCAGGCCGCGATTGCGCTCGAGGCCGGTGAGGTCGAAAAATCCCGGCCGGATCGGGTCGGCGACGCGGCGGTTGTACAGATCGAGCTGAAACAGCGCGAGCGTCGTGCTCAGCGCGCCGTCGCGCCAGTCGCTTTTCACGCCGATCTCGTATTGGCGGGTGTATTGCGGGCCGAGATCGTTGGCATTGCCGCGCGCGCCCGGCGTGATGCCGATCAGGTCGCCGCCGACCGGCGCAAAATTCTTGCTGTACGACGCATACACGCTGTGCGCGCCGACCGGCGACCACACGACGCCGAGCCGCGGGCTCCATGCCGCTGTCGTGCGCCGCGAACGCAAGTCGTTCAGCACGTTGGCCGAATCGACGTCGAAGCGTTCCCAGCGCAGGCCGCCAAGGAGCTTCCACGATCGCCCGAGGTCGATCCGGTCCTGCACGAACACCGCGTAGTCGCTGACGCGATGGCGGTTCATCGCGAACGGGCGCGGCGCCGGGCCGGCAAGCGCGGAACGATCCGGCCCGGTAATCGGGACCGGCGCCGCGTCGGCCTGCCAGAGCTTCGGGGCACGTCTCTGCCAGCCATATTCGATGCCGAACAGCAGGTGATGCAGCCCCGGTCCGGTCGCGAGCGTGCCGCTCAGTTCGACGCCGGTCTGCACGTTGAGGTGCGTCATGTCCTGCAGATAGCGCGCACGTTGCACGTGCCCGTAGTCGCGGGGTTTCGCGACGTAGCTCTGCGTGACGAAGGTATTGTCGAATGTGCTGCGCAAATCCAGCACGCCCAGCGTGTGCCGCACCTGCCAGTCGCCGCCGAGCGCGTGCGTGAAGACCGAGCGCCAGTTCATGTTCGCGTCGCGGACGGTATCGCGGCCCGCCGCGCCGAAGAAGGTTGCGCGTGACGCGGACGGCAGCGAGAACGCGAACGGCTTGCCGGCCGGGTCGACCGCGACGACCGGCGCCGGCATGCCGCGATCGGGCACGCGCTCGTACGTCTCGTATTCGAACTGCAGCAGCCAGCTTCGCTGCGCATCCTTCCATTTGATCGACGGCGCGACGTACTGGCGCGTGCCGTCGACGTGGTCGCGGAAGCTGCCCGCGTGTTCGCGTCCGGCGTTGAGCCGCACGCTCCATGCCCCCGACAGCATGCGGTTGAGATCGACCGATGCGCCGAGACGCCCGTAACTGCCGGTTGCCACCGAGACGTGTCCGAAGTTTTCCGGCAACGGCTGCTTGGTGATCCGGTTGATGACGCCGCCGCCGCTGCCGCGCCCGTACAACACCGCCGCCGGCCCCTTCAGCACTTCGACGCGTTCGACGTTGCCGAGGCCGCGCACGTATTGGGCATCGTCGCGCATGCCGTCGAGCAGCAAGTCGCCCGCGCCGGAAAAGCCGCGGATGCGGAATGAATCGAAGCGCGTATCCGACGTGTTGGAAATACCCGGCACGCCGGCCAACGCGTCGGCAAGCGTGCGGCCGCCATAGGACAGCGTTTCCTCGACCGAGACGCTGTCGATGGTTTGCGGTACGTCACGCGGATCGCTTGCGGTGCGGGTCGCCGTGCTTACGTGTTCGGGACGCGGGTCGTTCGGATGGCGACGGCTGCGCACCTCGACCGCGGGCAGTTCGTCGTCGAACTCGGCCGCCGCTGCGGGGCAGGAGGCAACGCCGGCGATCGAGCACAGCGACAGGGCCAGCGCAGGAAAACGCCGCCCGGAGATCTGTCGTTTTGACATGAAAATTTAAGGATCACTGAATGACTGCCTCGCTTTGCCGTTGCGTCGTGGTTCGTTTTGTTGATCGGCGAAGTTTATCTTGACTGGTTGAAAACGACAATCATTCGCGTTCGCTGCTCACCGCGCCGCCTTGACGCTCCCCGCACCGCCGCCTACACTCGCACGCGTTTTGGTGCTCGCGCGCGCCGCTCCGGCGCGCGCAGTTAAACGGGAAACAGGGAGCCTGCCTGCGCCGCAGTCGAGCCAACCTGTGCTGCCCCCGCAACGGTAAGCGAACGTGTCGCGCGCAGCGCGACGCAGCGCCGCTTCGCCGCATGCCGCACGCATGCGGACGACCGCCACTGGATGCCGCGCGCATCCGGGAAGGCGAAGCGGCGTGTTCGCCAGCCCGGATACCGGCCTAAACATTGGGGTTCAGCGCCGCGGGGAGGCGGCGCATCGTCCACGGCCGCAGCAGGCCCGACGCCCGGGCATTTCCCGCTTCCCTCCGCCGATCCGCCCCTTGCGCACACGCATCCGGGCCCGTGCGGCGAACGGCAGGCGGCGCGGGCAGGGCCGGCGGCAGCCGTGTTGGCATTCACGATGTCGACCGTTCGCAAGGAAGCACCATGTCCGATTCGTTGTTCCGCTCGTCCTGCGGCCGTCTGTCCGGATCGCGCGGCGACTCTCCCGCGCTCCGCCCGATGAATTACCGCGCCGCCACCGCCGCGACGATCCCGGCCTGATTTCTTTTTCGACACAGAACCTACCATGACCCTACGCAAGCTTCCCGTCACGATCGTCACGGGCTTTCTCGGCAGCGGCAAGACGACGCTGATGCGCCACATCCTGCAGCACGCCGAAGGCCGCCGCATCGCGGTGATCGTCAATGAATTCGGCGAGCTCGGCATCGACGGCGAAATCCTCAAGGGCTGCGGCATCGGCTGCGACGATACGGAGGGCGCGCAGGGCGAGGCGTCGGGCCAGCTTTACGAACTCGCGAACGGCTGCCTGTGCTGCACCGTGCAGGAAGAGTTCTATCCGGTGATGGAAGCGCTCGTCGAGCGGCGCGCGGACATCGACCACGTGCTGATCGAGACGTCCGGGCTCGCGCTGCCGAAGCCGCTCGTGCAGGCGTTCAACTGGCCGACGATCCGCAACAGCTTCACGGTCGACGCGGTCGTGACCGTCGTCGACGGGCCGGCCGCCGCGAGCGGCCAGTTCGCGGAAAACCCGCAGGCCGTCGACGCGCAGCGCCGCGCCGATCCGAACCTCGACCACGAATCGCCGCTGCACGAACTGTTCGCCGATCAACTGTCGTCCGCCGATCTCGTGATCGTGAACAAGGCCGATCTCGTCGGCGACGCGCAGTTCGCGCAGATCGAAACCGCGATCCGCGACGAGATCCCGCCGCAGGTGAAGATCGTGCGCGCGACGCGCGGCGAGCTCGACCTCGCGATGCTGCTCGGCCTCGAATCGGCATCGGAAGAAACGATCCACCTGCGTCACGACCATCACGGCTCGGCCGACGACGGCGATCACGATCACCATCACGACGATTTCGACTCGGTGGTCGTGTCGGGCGACGCCGGCACGCGCGAAGCGACGATCGCCGCGCTGCAGCGCGTCGTCGAGACGCACACGATCTATCGCGCGAAAGGCTTCGCCGCGCTGCCCGGCGCGCCGATGCGGCTCGTGATCCAGGGCGTCGGCCGCCGCTTCGACAGCTATTTCGACCGCCGCTGGCAGGATGGCGAAACGCGCGCGAGCCGCTTCGTGCTGATCGGCGAGGATCTCGACGCGGCCGCGCTGCAACGCGCGTTCGACGCCGCGTGCGCGGCCGAGCCGCAACAGGCGTAACGCACGATGCATCTGCTGCGCACCACGCCGGGCGGCTTCGTCGACGATACGCAGGGGGTCGTCCGGATCGACCAGCAGCCGGCCGACATCGTGATCCTGAGTTCGGCCGACACGACGCTGTCGCTGCTCGCGAGCGTCGTGCCGCGGCTGCCCGAAGGCTTCCCGAGCGTGCGGCTCGCGAACGTCACGTTCCTGCGGCAGCCGGCGTCCGTCGATTTCTATGTCGACGACGTGCTGCGCCACGCGAAGACGGTCGTGATCGATCATCTCGGCGGCGAAGCGTATTGGCCGTACGGGATCGAGCAGGCCGTGTCGCTCGCGTCGAAGCGCGGGCAGCAGCTCGCGATGTTCTCGGGCGACCTGCAGGAGGACCCGAACCTCGTCGCGAAGAGCACGGTCGCGCCCGACCTGTGCCGGCTGTGGTGGCGCTACCTGCGCGAAGGCGGCGTGCACAACGCCGAGGCGCTGCTGCGCAGCATCGCCTTCCACACGCTCGGCTTCGGCGACGAACCCGAGCTGCCGCGCCCGCTGCCGGCCGCCGCGCTGTATCACCCGGCGCGCGACCGCGCGAGCGCCGACGACTGGCGGCCGCGCTGGACGCCCGGCGCGCCCGTCGTCGCGATCCTGTTCTATCGCGCGCACTGGCAGGCCGCGAACACGGCCGTGTTCGACGCGCTGGCCGACGCGCTCGTGCAAGAGGGGCTGAATCCGCTGCCGATCGCGGTGACGTCGCTGAAGGACGCGGTGAGCCGCGAGGTCATCACGCAGCTCTGCGACACGCACGGCGTCGCGCTCGTGCTGAATACGACCGCGTTCGCGGCCGGCGCGATCGACAGCCCCGGGCACGACGTGCTCGCCGGCGACGCACCGGTATTGCAGGTGATCCTGTCCGGCGGCAATCGCGACGCATGGGTGGCCGACAACCAGGGCCTGCACGCGCGCGACATCGCGATGCACATCGCGCTGCCCGAGGTCGACGGGCGCATCGTCACGCGTGCGGTGAGTTTCAAGGGGCTCGCGTATCGCTGCCCGCACACCGAGGTCGACGTCGTGCGCTACCAGCCGGACGCCGAGCGGATCGCGTTCGTCGCGGCGCTCGCGCGCGGCTGGTGCCGGCTGCGCACGCTCGACAACGCCGACAAGCGCGTCGCGCTGATTCTCGCGAACTATCCGCAGAGCGAAGGGCGGATCGGCAACGGCGTCGGGCTCGACACGCCGGCGTCCGCGCTGCGCGTGCTCGCGGCGCTGCGCGATGCGGGCTACGCGCTGGCCGACCTGCCGCCCGACGGCGACGCGCTGATCGCGCGGCTCACCGAAGGCGTGACCAACGACCCGGCCGTGCATGCGCTGCGCCCGGCATTCCAGAGCTTCCCGCTGGCCGACTACGTCGCGCATTTCGCGCGGCTGCCGGCGGCCGTGCGCGACGCGCTGAACGAACGCTGGGGGCCGCCCGACGCCGACCCGACGCTGCGGCAAGGGCGTTTCGCGATCGCCGGCTGGCGCGCGGGCAACGTGTTCGTCGGCATCCAGCCGTCGCGCTCGCGCGGCGAGAACGACTACGCGAGCTACCACGACGCGGATCTGGTGCCGCCGCATGCGTATCTCGCGTTCTATTTCTGGCTGCGCGATGCGTATCGCGTCGACGCGGTCATCCATCTCGGCAAGCACGGCAACCTCGAATGGCTGCCGGGCAAGAGCGTCGCGCTGTCCGACGCGTGCTGGCCCGACCTGACGCTCGGGCCGCTGCCGCACCTGTATCCGTTCATCGTCAACGATCCGGGCGAGGGCAGCCAGGCGAAGCGCCGCGCGCAGGCCGTGATCGTCGATCACCTGATGCCGCCGCTCACCCGCGCGGAAAACTACGGCCCGCTGCAGGATCTCGAACGGCAGGTCGACGAATACTACGAAGCGCTGATGGTCGATGCGCGGCGCGCGAAGCTGCTGCGCAAGACGATCCTCGCGACGATCGCCGAGCATCGGCTGCATGACGAACTGAGCGTGTCGCCGCCGCGCGATGCGGGCGACGAGGATGCGCTGCTCACGCGCGTCGACGCATGGCTATGCGAATTGAAGGAAGCGCAGATTCGCGACGGGCTGCACGTATTCGGCCTGTCGCCGGCCGATCGCCAGCGGCGCGACACACTGCTCGCGCTCGCGCGCTTTCCGGTCGGCGACGGCAAGGGCGCACGGGCGGGGTTGATCGGCGCGCTCGCACGCGATCTCGCGCTCGGTGACGGGTTCGACCCGCTCGCGGCCGACTGGGCCGCGCCGTGGGCCGGCCCGCGGCCGGCGATCCTGCAGGCGCTCGATGCGTCGCCGTGGCGCCATGCGGGCGATACGCGCGAGCGACTCGAACGGCTCGCGCAGCAATGGCTGGACGGGCTGTGCGCGGCGACCGGCGGCAACATCGACATCGACACCGACACGACGCCGCCCGGCGAATGGCCGCACACGCTCGCGGTGCTCGAACGTGTCCGCGCGACGCTGCTGCCCGCGCTCGACGCATGCGGCGGCGAGGAAATGCGCCAGCTGCTGCGCGGGCTCGACGGCCGTTTCGTGCCGCCGGGGCCGAGCGGCTCGCCGTCGCGCGGCCGGCCCGACGTGCTGCCGACCGGCCGCAATTTCTACTCGGTCGATACGCGCGCGGTGCCGACGCAGGCCGCGTGGACGCTCGGCCTGAAATCCGCGCAGCAACTGATCGAGCGCCACCTGCAGGATCATGGCGACTATCCGCGCGCGATCGGCTTGTCGGTATGGGGCACGGCGACGATGCGCACGGGCGGCGATGACATCGCGCAGGCGTTCGCGCTGCTCGGCGTGCGGCCGAAATGGGCGCACGGCAGCCATCGCGTGACCGACTTCGAGATCCTGCCGATCGAGATCTTCGACCGGCCGCGCATCGACGTGACGCTGCGCGTGTCGGGCTTCTTCCGCGACGCGTTCCCGAACCTGATGCACCTGTTCGACGCGGCCGTGCAGGCCGTCGCCGCGCTTGACGAGCCCGAGGCGCTGAACCCGATCCGCGCGCGCATCGAGCGCGAATGCGCACAATCGATTGCGCAGGGCGTGGCCCCCGACGAAGCGCGGCGCCGCGCCGGCTGGCGCGTGTTCGGCGCGCGGCCGGGCAGCTACGGCGCGGGCCTGCAGGACCTGATCGACCAGCGCGGCTGGCAGACCGACGCCGATCTCGCGGATGCGTACCGCCAGTGGGGCGGCCATGCGTACGCGCAGAACAGCGCGGGCGACGCCGCGCCCGACGTATTCGGCGAGCGGCTGGCGACGATCGACGTCGTCGTGCAGAACCAGGACAGCCGCGAGCACGACCTCCTCGATTCGAACGACTATTACCAGTTCCAGGGCGGGATGACGGCGGCCGTGCGGCACCTGTCCGGGCAGCAGCCGAGCATCTATCACGGCGATCATGCGAACCCGGCCGCGCCGAAGATGCGCACGCTGCGCGAGGAGATCGCGCGCGTGATCCGCTCGCGCGTCGTCAACCCGAAATGGCTCGACGGCGTGAAGCGCCACGGCTACAAGGGCGCGGCCGAGCTGGCCGCGACCGTCGACTACCTGTACGGCTATGACGCGACCGCGCGCGTGCTGTCCGACCACCAGTACGCGCTCGTCGCCGACGCGTACCTGTTCGACGATGCCACCCGCGCGTTCCTCGAACGGCACAACCCGAAAGCGCTGCACGGCATCTGCGAACGCTTCGTCGAAGCGATGCAGCGCGGCCTGTGGCAGCAGCCGGGCGACTATCGCGAACGGATCGAATCGGTCTGGCTCACGAGCGAACAACTCCAGGAAGGGGGACGGCGATGACCGATCCGACACTGCACCGCGCCCGCGCGGTCTTTCCGTTTGCTGCGCTCGTCGCGCAGGATGCGTTGCAGCAGGCGCTGCTGCTCGCCGCGATCGACCCGTCGCTCGGCGGCGTGCTCGTGAGCGGGCCGCGCGGCACCGCGAAATCGACCGCCGCGCGCGGCCTTGCCGAGTTGCTGCCCGAAGGGCAGTTCGTCACGCTGCCGCTGTCGGCGAGCGACGAGCAGGTGACCGGCACGCTCGATCTCGCGCATGCGCTGGCCGAAAACGGCGTGCGCTTCCGGCCGGGCCTGCTCGCGCGTGCGCATCTCGGCGTGCTGTATGTCGACGAAGTGAACCTGCTCGCCGACGGGCTCGTCGATACGCTGCTCGATGTCGCCGCGAGCGGCGTGAACATCGTCGAGCGCGATGGCGTGTCGCACGCGCACGATGCGCGTTTCGTGCTGGTCGGCACGATGAATCCCGAGGAGGGCGAGCTGCGCCCGCAGTTGCTCGACCGCTTCGGGCTGATGGTCGAGCTGGAGAACTGTTTCGATGCCGCGCAGCGCGAGCGGATCGTGAAGGCGCGCCTCGCGTTCGATCTCGATCCGGACGCGTTCCGTGCGCGCCATGCACCCGCGCAGCGCGAACTCGGCGACCGGATTCACGCGGCGCGCGCACGGCTGGCGACGCTGGATTTCGACGATGCGGTCCATGCGTGCGTGAGCGCGCTGTGCATCGACGCGGCGGTCGACGGGCTGCGCGCCGATCTCGTGATGCTGCGCGCCGCGCGCGCGCTCGCCGCGCTGGAGCAGGCCGATGCGGTGACGGTGTCGCAGGTGGAGCGCGTGGCCGAAGCGGTGCTGCGGCACCGGCGCCATGCGGGTACGCCGCCATCGTCCGGCGCGTCGCAGCAGCGCGGCGAACGCGACGATCGTTCCCCGCCGGATGCACGCCGGCGGCCCGACGATCCACCGGGCGCGACGAACAACGATGCCGCGGCATCGCAGGGCGACTGGGGCTACCTGCCGCCCGAGCCGGCCGGGCTGCGCGACGTGAAAAGCGTGGTGCCGCTGCCGCTAAAAAAACGCTGAGCCATCGAGCCGGCGCCGCCGCGAAAGCCGTTCGCGGTCCTCGATGGCAGTCAGGCGCAGCCGCACGCGTGCCGGGCACGGCGCGCGCCGGCACGGCCGTTGCATGGCCGGCGACGCTTGCCGCCAAGCGCGGCGGCCCGCTGCATCACGGCCACCTGCGCTTCCGGAAACGGGCCGGCACGCCGCACGCGCTGCATTGCTTCGTGCTCGACTGTTCGGCGTCGATGCTGTCGCATGAACGGCTCGCGCTCGCGAAGGGGCTGATCGTCGCGTATTTCGATCGCGCCGCGCGCGACCGCGTCGAAACCGCGCTGATCTGCTTCGGCGGCAACGGCGCCGCGCGGCGCTTCGGCCCGGCCGTGCCGCGCTGGTGGAATGCGCGCTGGCTCGAACCCGTCGACGGCGGCGGCGGCACGCCGCTCGCGGACGGCATCGCCGCCGCCGCGAGCCTGCTCGCGCGCGATGCGCGGCGCGAGCCCGGCAAAGCGCGCTGGCTATGGGTGCTGTCCGACGGGCGCACGCACGAGACGCCGGCGAAGCCCGCGGCGGCCGATCACGTCGTGTTCGTCGACTTCGACGATGCGGCCGTGCGGATCGGGCAGGGCGCAAGGCTTGCCGCCGCGTGGGGCGCGCAGTGGGTGACGGCCGATGCGCTTTGCACCGACCCGGCTGGCTGATGGCCGGCCTGCGGTGCGATATGATCGCCGCTTCTGCTTCTGCCCATTGGGAAAACCCGCCATGCAAGTACTGGTCGATGCCGACGCGTGTCCCGCCGTCATCAAGGACATGCTGTTTCGCGCCGCGCGTCGTGCCGAAATCTGCGTGACGCTGGTCGCGAACCAGTTTCTGCGCACGCCGCCGTCGCCGTTCATCAAGGCGGTGCAGGTGCCGGCCGGCTTCGACGTGGCCGATGCGCGCATCGTCGAGCTGGTCGAAGCCGGCGATCTCGTGATCACAGCCGACATCCCGCTGGCCGCGGCCGTCCTCGACAAGGGCGCGCAGGCGCTCGACCCGCGCGGCAACTGGTTCAGCCGCGAGAACATCGAGGAGCGCCTGTCGACGCGCGCGATGATGGATCAGTTGCGCAGCGCGGGCATCGACACGGGCGGGCCGGCGCCGTTCAGCGCGCGCGACGGCAAGGCGTTTGCGTCGCAGCTCGACCGGTTCCTGGCACGACACGGCAAGCCCTGAAGCCGCGTTTCGGCGGCCGCGCGCCGTCGATCGTCCCGCGTGCCGGAACGCTCGCGCCACGCGACCCATCGCCGGATCCGCGCCGGATCGTGTACGTCGATGCGCGTTCTCGCCGACGCTGATATCGTGGCGCGAACAACTGCACAGGAGAGCACGCGTGTCACCGACCCAACTTCTCGTTCCGACATTTACCCAGATGCTGCGCGCGCAGACCGCGTGGCTCGACAAGGCCATCGCGCACCAGCAGGCGGCCGGCGCCGAGCCCGATGCAGCGATGACGCTGAAGCTGGCGGCCGACATGTATCCGCTTGCCGCACAGGTGCGCTTTTCCTGCTTCCAGGCAATGGAGCCCGTCTACCGGCTGCGCGGCGAGCCGCTGCCCGCTGCGCTGACGGCATTGCGCGAGGCAGGATGGAATGCGGATGCGCAGCCCGGTTCGCTGAGCGACGCGCAGGCGATCATCGCCGGCACGCTCGCGTTTCTCGGCGAACTCGCGCCGGATGCGCTCGATGGCGGTGCCGCGCTGCCGATCGCGCTCGAATTGCCGAACGGAGTCGCGTTCGACATGACGGGCGAACAGTACGCGCGCGACTGGGCGCTGCCGCAGTTCAACTTCCACGCGATCGCCGCGTACGCGATCCTGCGCCATCACGGCGTCGAGCTCGGCAAGGCCGACTACGTGCCGCACATGCTCGCGTACGTGCGGCCGGGCACGATTCCGCAAGGGTGAGCGGGCAAGCGGACGGAGCAGCGACATGACGCGGGCGCTGTTCGTCTGCAGCCGCAACCGGCTGCGCAGCCCGACGGCCGAAGCGGTGTTCGCCGCGTGGCCGGGGGTCGAAACCGACTCCGCGGGCCTCGCGCCCGATGCGCACGCGCGCCTCTCGGCCGAGCAGCTCGACTGGGCCGACATCGTTTTTGTGATGGAGCGCGCGCACAAGGCGAGGCTGTCGGCGCAATTCGGCGCGCATCTGAAGCACAAGAAGATCGTCTGCCTCGACATCCCCGACCGTTACGCGTTCATGCAGCCCGAACTCGTCGCGCTGCTCGAACGCAAGGCCGGCCCGTTCCTGCGCACTTGACCGGCGCGGGACGCATCGGCGTCAACGAAGCGGGCCGTTCACGATCGCCGAAAAACCGTCGAGGCGCAGCAGTTCGATGATCTTGCGCGTGGGCACGCTCGCGCGAAGTGTTTCGAGCCGGTCGACGGTGAACCACTTGCAGCGGGCGATTTCATTGCTCGCGCGCGGCGTCAGGTGCGCCGGCACGTCGGCCACGAACACGTGATGCAGCTTCGTCAGCCCACCGAACTGCACCGCGTAGTCGAGCGCGAGCCCCTCCAGCCGCGTTTCCTCGGCAAGCTCCCGTTGCGCGGCCTGAAGCGGCGTCTCGCCGCGCCGGATCGTGCCGCCCGGCAGCGACCAGCGCGACGCGGCGCGGGCGACCAGCAGCACGCTGCTGCGCTGGCGGCACACGATCGTGGCGCGTTCCTTGATGACGAAGAGGGTGTCCGGCACGGTACTCATGTTCGGCAAAGCAGGTGCTGAATCGTGGGGAAAATACGCGTCGGCGGAGCGCTCGTCCGGCAGCGGACCGCGACGGCATGCAGGCAGCCGCACCGATCTTACCGGCCGTTCGTGACAGTTCCGTGCACGGCGTCGCGCGACGGACGCCGCGTCACGCGTGCGTATAGATCCCGTTGCGCGTCGGGTTCACGTGGCGCGGATGGCTGCGCTTGTGAACGGCGCGCCGGTGGTGGGGCGACGGCGCCGTCACATGACGGCGCGCGGGCGCGGGCCGTGCGGTCGGCGCGGCGGCCCGGGGCGCCGCGCCCGGCCCTGTCTGTCCTTCGCCGAAATGGAAAGTCTGGGTTTGCGCGTGTCCGACGCCAAGCGTCGACGCCAGCACGAAGGCCGCCAGCAACAACCGTTTCATGAATATTCCGCCTCAATTTTTGAGATTAACGTTTTCCGCCAGCTTAACGAAGGGCGGGGCCGCACCGCAACTGGCCCGGGTTCGGTGTCGTCCTCACCGGCAGGTGGCGACGTTATCCGTGCGACAGCCGGGTGTTGCCGGGCTTGACAATATAATTCGTGAGTGTGAATATAAATTCACATACAAGAATTATTCGCCGGATCCGGAAGGTCGCGCCGCAGGCGCCGGGCCATCGGAACCGGCAGTCCGATCAACCGGAACCAGGAGCGAGACGCATGGCGGAACACGAGCAGCAGGGCGCGCTGGCGGGATTGCGCATCATCGATCTGTCGCGGGTGCTGGGCGGCCCGTACGCGACGCAGATCCTCGCCGACCACGGCGCGGAGGTGATCAAGGTCGAACCGCCGTCCGGCGACGAGACGCGCACGTGGGGCCCGCCGTTCGACGGCGACACCGCGTCGTACTTCCTCGGCGTGAACCGCAACAAGCTCGGCATCGCGCTCGACCTGACGCAACCGGGCGACCGCGAGCGGCTGCTCGGCCTGCTCGAACACGCGGACGCCATCGTCGAGAACTTCAAGATCGGCACGATGGAGCGCTGGGGGCTCGGCTTCGACGCGCTGCATGCGCGGTTTCCGCGCCTCGTCCATTGCCGCGTGTCGGGCTTCGGCGCGGACGGCCCGCTCGGCGGGCTGCCCGGCTACGACGCGGCCGTGCAGGCGCTCGCGGGGCTGATGAGCGTCAATGGCGAAGCCGGCGGCGCACCGCTGCGCGTCGGCGTGCCGATCGTCGATCTCGTCACGGGGCTGAACGCGGCGCTCGGCGTGCTGATGGCGCTGCGCGAGCGCGACGCGAGCGGCCGCGGCCAGTTCGTCGAATCGACGCTGTTCGACTGCGCGCTGTCGATCCTGCATCCGCATACGCCGAACTTCTTCCATTCGGGCAACGCGCCCGTGCGGACCGGCAACGCGCATCCGAACATCACGCCGTACGACAGCTTTCCGACGGCGGGCGTCGACATCTTCCTGGCGGTCGGCAACAACGGGCAGTTCGCGGCGTTGTGCGACGTGCTCGGCACGCGCGACTGGCTCGCCGATCCGCGTTTCGCGGACAACCGCGCGCGCAGCGCGAACCGCGCGGCACTGCGCACGCTGCTCGAAACGGCGCTGGCCGGACACGACGGCGCGGCGCTCGCCGAGCAACTGATGCGTCGCGGCGTGCCGTGCGCGCCGGTGCTCGGGCTCGATGCGGCGCTCGACCATCCGCATGTCGCGCATCGGGAGATGAAGGTGGAGCTGGGCCGGCATCGCGGCATCGCGTCGCCGATCAAGCTCGGCCGCACGCCGGCCACGTACCGGCGGCCGCCGCCCGCGCTGAACGAGCACGCGGCGCAGGTGTTTGCCGACGACAACGATCACGACCAACGCCGCGACTGAGCGGCATCGCGGCCGCCGGCCGTGTCGTGCGCCCGACGGCGCCGCACGGCCGCGCGTGCCGCACGACCATTCGGACAGCACGCCGGCCCGCGCACGAACGCGAACCGGCTGAAGAGGAGACACATCATGCTCGCATGGATCGGCGCGATCGCCATCGTCGCGCTGTTCGGCCTGATCATCACGAAGCGGCTGTCGCCGCTCGTCGCGCTGATCGTCGTGCCGGTGGCCGCGTCGCTCGCGGCCGGTTTCGGGCTCGCGACCGGCAAGTTCATCGTGCACGGCGTACAGAACATCGGGCCGATCGCCGGGATGTTCGTTTTTGCGATTCTATTTTTCGGAATCCTCACCGATGCGGGAATGCTCGACCCGATCATCGCGGGCGTGCTGCGCGTGATCGGCTGCCATCCGCCGCGCATCGTGATGGGCTCGGCGCTGCTCGCGCTGCTGATCCATCTGGACGGCTCGGGCGCCGTCACGTTTCTCGTCACGCTGCCCGCGATGATGCCGCTCTATACGCGGCTCGGGATGGATCGCCGCATCCTCGCGTGCGTCGCGTCGATGGCGGCCGGCGTCAATTTCCTGCCGTGGGTCGGGCCGATGCTGCGCGCGTCGGCGGCCCTGCACATCCCCGGCTCGGCGATCTTCATGCCGATGATTCCGGTCCAGATCGTCGGGCTCGTGTTCGTGTTCGGCACCGCGTACGTGCTCGGTGTGCGCGAAGCCAAACGGCTCGGGCTCGACCGCGCCGGCGCGGCGTCGCTCGCGATCGCGCCGCGCGAGCTGAGCGACGCCGAACGCGCGTTGCGCCGGCCGGGCCGCTTCCGGATCAACCTCGCGCTGACGCTCGTCGTGCTCGCCACGCTGGTGTCGGGCATCGTCGACCCGATGGTGATGTTCATGCTCGGCACGGTGGCCGCGCTCGTGATCAACTACCCGGACGTGCAGGCCCAGCGCGAGCGGATCGACGCGCATGCGAAGGCCGCGCTGATGATGGCGAGCGTACTGCTCGCGGCCGGCGCGTTCACCGGCATCATGTCCGGCACGGGGATGCTGAAGGCGATGGCCGAAGTCGTCGTCGCGCACGTGCCCGTCGAGCATGCGCGCCACATGCCGTTCGTGCTCGGGCTGCTGTCGATGCCGCTCAGCCTGCTGTTCGACCCCGATTCGTTCTACTTCGGCGTGCTGCCGGTGCTCGCGGAGAGCGGCAAGCTGCTGGGCGTGCCGCCGATCCAGATGGCGCAGGCCGCGCTGCTCGGCCAGATGACGACCGGCTTCCCGGTGAGTCCGCTCACGCCCGCGACGTTCCTGATCGTCGGGCTGACAGGCGTCGAGCTTGCCGAGCACCAGAAGTTCACGATTCCGTTCCTGTTCGCCGCCACCGTGCTGATGGTCTTCGCCGCGGTCGCGACGGGCGTGTTTCCATTGTGAGCGCCAGGCCCCCCGAGGGGATTACCCGGCGGCTTCTTGAGAACGGCGCGGCCGTTCACGTTTTACGGGAGAGCAGTCCATGCAGTTCGACCTGACCGACGACCAGCGCGCGATCGAAAGCGCGATCGAAAAAATCTGCGAGCGCTTCGGCGACGACTACTGGCTCGAGCGCGATCGCGCGGGCGGATTTCCGGCCGATTTCCACGCGGCGCTCGCCGAGGCCGGCTGGCTCGGCATCGCGATGGACCCGGCCCACGGCGGCGCCGGGCTCGGGATGACCGAGGCCGCGCTGATGATGCGCACGATCAGCGCGTCGGGCGCCGGCCTGTCCGGCGCGTCGGCCGTCCACATGAACATCTTCGGGCTGAACCCGGTGCAGGTGTTCGGCAACGACGCGCAGAAGGCGCGCTTCCTGCCGCCGCTGATCGCCGGGCGCGACAAGGCGTGCTTCGCGGTGACGGAACCGGACGCGGGCCTCGACACCACACACCTGACCACCCAGGCGCGCCGCGACGGCGACCACTACGTACTGAGCGGGCGCAAGATCTGGATCTCGACCGCGCAGGTCGCGAACAAGATGCTGATCATCGCGCGCACGACGCCGCTCGACCAGGTCGCGAAGCCGACCGACGGGCTGAGCCTGTTCTATACCGACCTCGACCGCTCGCATGTCGAGGTGCGCGAGATCGAGAAGATGGGCCGCAAGGCCGTCGATTCGAACATGCTGTTCATCGACAACCTGCGCGTGCCGGAGGGCGACCTGATCGGCAACGAGGGCGACGGCTTCCGCTATCTGCTGCACGGGCTGAATCCCGAGCGGATCCTGATCGCCGCGGAGGCGATCGGGCTCGGGCAGGCCGCGCTGCGCCGCGCGACGCAGTACGCGTGCGAGCGCGTCGTGTTCGGCCGGCCGATCGGGCAGAACCAGTCGATCCAGCATCCGCTCGCGCAGGCATGGATGCAGCTCGAGGCCACGTGGCTGATGGTGATGAAGGCCGCGACGCGCTACGACGCGGGGCAGTCGTGCGGCGCGGAGGCGAACGCGGCGAAATACCTCGGCGCGGAAGCCGCGTTCCAGGCATGCCAGACGGCGGTCGCGACCCACGGCGGGATGGGGTATGCGAAGGAATACCATGTCGAGCGCTACCTGCGCGAGTGTATGATTCCGAGGCTCGCGCCCGTGAGTCCGCAACTGATCCTGTGCTACATCGCGGAGAAGGTGCTCGGGCTGCCGAAGTCGTACTGACCGTACCGGCCTGGCGGCCGGCCCGGTGCGCGACATCCCGTTCCGATTCAAGCGCTCGCCA
This sequence comes from Burkholderia catarinensis, assembly GCF_001883705.2. Classification (GTDB taxonomy): domain Bacteria; phylum Pseudomonadota; class Gammaproteobacteria; order Burkholderiales; family Burkholderiaceae; genus Burkholderia; species Burkholderia catarinensis. Next base: position 185,679 of record NZ_MDEQ02000007.1, on the reverse strand, counting down.
TGGACGTCAAACTCGTTGCCCGCACGCTCGACCTGTTCGAGCTGTTCGCCGCCGAACGGCGGCCGCTGCCGCTCACCGAACTCGCGCGCCTGCTCAATGTGCCGGCGTCGAGCTGCCTCGCGATGGCGCGCACGCTCGTGAGCCGCGGCTACCTGTACGAAGTGCGCAAGCGCGGCGGCTATTACCCGACCCGCCGCCTGCAGACGCTCGCCGCCGCGATCGACGCGACCGATCCCGTCGTCGACATCGTGCATCCGCATCTCGTCGCGCTGCGCGACGCGAGCCGCGAGACGGCCGTGCTCGGCAAGATCCAGGGCCCGTCGGTCACGTACCTCGACGTCGTCGAATCGGAGCAGGCGATCCGCTATACGCGCCAGCCGGGCGAGCTGCGCCCGCTGCACGCGAACTCGATCGGCAAGGCGATCTTCGCGGAACTCGCCGGCGACGCGCAGCAGGCGCTCGGCGCGCAATTGCCGTTCGAACGCTTCACCGACGCGACAGTGGCGGACCTGCCGGCGCTCGTCGCGCAAACCGCACGGTTTCGCGAACTCGGCTGGGCCGAGAACTTCGGCGAGAGCGCGCCCGAGCTGTCGGCGCTCGCGGTCGCGCTGACGCTCGACGGCGACTGGTACGGGCTGTCGGTCGTCGGGCCGACCGAGCGGATCCGCCAGCATCGCGACACGCATGCGGCGCTGCTCGTCGACGCGAAGGCGCGGCTGCTGGCCGAGCACGTGCGCGGGTAGGGCGGTACGCCACGACCGGCGGCGGGCCGTGTTCCGGCGCACGATCCTGCCGCACCGGAAACGGCCCGCCGCGCGTCACGCGCCGATGAGTCGGTGCATCGGCCGCCGCGACGTCACGACTTCACCCACACGCCGCCCGCACCCGGGTTGTCGCCCTGCGTCCACCATTTCGCGCAGTACTTCGCGCCCTGGTACATCACGCACGTGCCGCCCGGGTAGGCGGTCGTGGCCGACCACACGGGCGAGCCGCCGCCGACCGGCTTCCACACGGCCGCCTGGCCGGGCACGTCGCCCTGCGTCCACCATTGCGCCTGATACGTCGTGCCCTGGTAGGTAACCGTCGCGCCAGCCGTATAGACCTGGCCGGCCGCCCAGGGCGCGCCCGGCTGCGGCGTGCCGCCGTCCGAGCCGCCGCCGTAGTTCGGGTCCTGCGTGACGCCCGCGCCCCACTTGCCGTCGAGCGCCCTGAAGATCGCCGCGAACGCGTACGGCTGCTGTGCGACGCCCGAGCAGGTCGGCGACGCATACGTGCCGCCGGACGGGCACGCCTGATCGCGGCCGACCGACCAGTTGCCGAAGAAGCCGTAGCCGTTGTTGACCGCCGCGCTCAGCACGCTTTGCGCATTCGCGAGCGTGAAGGTTTCGCCCTGCACGTCGTTCACGCCGATCATCGGCGTGACGCCCACCATCTGCCAGAGCTGTGCATTGGTCTGCGGCTTGCCGGCCGACTTGAACGCCGTGTCGAGCTGCGAGTACAGCGCCTGTGCGGCACTGATCGCGGCGGCGCCCATGTCGATGTTCGCGGGCCCGTAATCCATCGCCATCACGTTCACCGCATCGAACACGGTCTGGTTCGCGATCGCCGCGTTGACGACGTTCAGGCCGTCCTGCGTGAGCCCGGTCGGCATCGTCGGCAGCGTCAGCGTGACGTGCAGCGGCTTGCCCTTCGCCGCGTAGTCGGACTGCAGTTGCGCGACGGCCTGGAAGTTGCGGGCGACCGCTGCCGTGTCCAGCTGCGACGCGCCCTCGATGTCGAAGTCGACATGCGTGAGGCCGTACGTGTCGATCACCGTCTGGTACGCGGCCTTCAGCGCGGGGACCGTCGAGCACGCCTGCATCAGCGGTGTGCCGTTCGCGCCGCCGAACGACACGGCGACTTCGCCGCCTTTCGCGCGATAGCTCGCGATCGACGTCGACAGCGCGGTCAGCAGGCCGCCGCTCGCGCCGTTGCCGATCGGCTGCACGCCGCCCCACGACGGCGCGCAGCCGCTGCCCGCGACCACGAACGCGAGCGTGAACTGCTGGATGCCTTGCCGGACGCCGATCTGGTCGACCAGTGGCGTCGGGTAGAGCGTCACGTCGACATAGGGCGCATAAACGCCGGCGCCCTGGGACACGCTCGCCATCGCGAGCAGACAACCCGCGGCAAGCGCACGCGGGATGAAACGCGGCAACACATTGTTGTTCATTGTGTTCTCCAAGTGGAAGAGGGATACGCTGGCCCGCGTATCGCCGCCGGTCGGGCGAGACCGGGCATGCCCGGCCGGCGGCGTGCCCATCTTGGAGGATTCGCGCCGATTAGTGAATGCTTAGGTGTTCTTTTTGTTATTTGATTCCCGATACGTAATGATCTTGCCGATTCGACAGCGTTGCGCAACACGTCGGGCGGGCGATTTTCCCGATCGGTCGTATCAAGCGCGACGCGCGTCGCTCGAGTCGCATCAGGCCGATGCCGGCTGCGCAAGCGAACGCGCGAGTGCGACGAAGCGCTCGACGCACGCCGACGAAAACGGCTCGCTCCACGACACGATCTGCTCGACCGCGCGCGTGTCGGCGAGCGGCACGTAGACGACGCCCGGGCGCTGCAGCGTCGCCGTGAAGCCCGGCACGATCGCGATGCCGCGTTCGGCGGCCACCAGCGACACGAGCGTCGTGATCTGCGACGCGGTCGGCCCGATCCGCGGCGCGAATCCGGCTTGCGCGCACAGGTCGTCCAGCGCGGCGGTCAACGCCGAACCGTAACCGGGCGGAAAGGTGACGAAGGTTTCGCCTGCCAGCTCCGCGACGTCGACGCTCGCACGGCTTGCGAACGGATTCCCGGCCGGCACGGCCGCGACGATCGGTTCGCGCGACGCGACTAGCGACGCCACCGGCACGCCGGGCGCGCCGTCCCACGCCCAGCCGAAGCCGATGTCCATCGTGCCGTCCGCGATCTGCTGGCGCTGGCTGGCGGTCGCCGCTTCGCGGAACGCGAGTTCGACGTCGGGCATCGTCCGGCTCGCGGCGCGGATCACGTCCGGGAACGTGTCGGACATCGGAATCGAACTCGCGTAGCCGATCACGATCCGCCCGGCGATGCCTTGCGCGATCTTGCGTGCGCTCGCTTCGGCCTCGGCGGCCGCGCTGACGACGTGGCGCGCATGCTCGAGAAACAGCGTCCCTTCCGGCGTCAGCCGCACCGCGCGCGTCGAACGCTCGAACAGCCGGACGCCGAGCTCGCTTTCCAGCGCGGCGATATGGCGCGTGAGCGGCGGCTGCGCGATCCGCAGGCGCAACGCGGCGCGGCCGAAGTGCAGTTCGTCGGCGACGACCACGAAATAGCGGAGGCGGCGCAGGTCGAGCATTGTTGTCGTTCCGGTATCAATGGCGGTGAAAACGGTATTGGCGTGCGCGCGGCGCGCTCGTCAGACTGTCGGCATCGACGACAGGGCAGCCCCGATGAACGACAGGACCACACGCATCGCGTTCTTTCTCTGCGGCTTCGCCGCGTTTCTCAATCTCTATTCGACGCAGGGCATCCTGCACGAACTCGCGGCCGCCTTCGGCGTCAGCGCGGAGCGTGCGGGGCAAGGCGTAAGCGCGACCACGACGGCCGTCGCCATTATCGCGCCGTTCGTCGGCATGCTGGCCGCGCGCATCGAGCGGCGCGTCGCGATTTCGTCGGCAGCGTTGGCCGTCGCGCTGCCGGTCGTGTGGTCCGCGCATGCGGCAGGCTTCGCGTCGTTTCTCGGCGCACGCTTTGCGGCCGGCCTGGTCATGCCGTTCATCTTTGCACTGTCGATCGCATCTATCGCCGAACGCTTCGATCGCGGCACGTCGGCCGAGATCAGCGCGCTATTCGTCGCCGGCACGACGCTCGGCGGTTTCGCCGGCCGCTTCGCGACCAACCTGCTGACGTCGATATGGGGCTGGCGGCATGCGCTCGACGTCGTCGCGGCGCTGTGTCTCGTGACGGGCATCGCGATCTACACGAGCCTGCCGGCGTCCGGCGCGCTCGCGCGGCGCTCCGGCAACGATGCGGAAGCGGGCGCGGGGCCGTCGTGGCGCATCGTCACGCGCGGCCCGCTGCTCGCGTCGTTCGCGATCGGCGCATGCGTGCTCGCGTCGCAGGTCGCGACGTTCACGTTCGTCGGCCTGCGGCTTGCCCGCGCGCCGTTCGGCTTCGGCACGGTCGGGATCGGCGCGATCTATGCGGTCTTCCTGGTGGCGGTGGTCGTGACGCCGCTGGCGGGGCGCCTCGCGCGGCATCGCGGCCCGCGCGCACCGGCGCTCGCCGCGGCCACGCTCGCGATCGGCGGGGCGCTGCTCACGCTGTCGGACAGCGTGCCGGTGATTCTGGCCGGCCTCGCGCTCGGTTCGACCGCCGTGTTCGTCGAACAGGCGTCGGCCAACACGTTCATCTCGCAGGCGGCGTCGAGCGCGCGCTCGACGGCGATCGGCATCTACCTGTCCTGCTATTACTTCGGCGGCAGTCTCGGCTCGATCCTGCCGGTGCCCGGCTGGCATCGGTGGGGATGGGCCGGCTGCGTCGCGTTCGTGGTCGTTGCGCAGGCGATCGTCGGCGTGCTCGTGTACCGGTTCTGGCGAACCGGCAGCGCGACCGGCATGGAGCATGCCGACGCACGCGGCATCGGGCTGACGCGATAACCGGGTTCAGCGATACCAGCGCGGCGTATAGACCCACTCGCGTGCGTTGCCGATCGCGAAGCGCCGCGTCGTCGACGAGCCGACGATCACCATCGTGCGCATGTCGACCTGGTCGCTGCGCAGTGCGCCGAGCGTCGTCGTCGCGAGCGCCGCGCCCGGCCGGCCGATGTCGCGGCCCAGCACGACCACCGTATCGGCCGCGCGGTGCGCACGCACGACATCGAGCGCACGATCGAGCTGCCACGGCCGCGCACGCGAGATCGGGTTGTAGAACGCCATCACGAGATCGGCCTGCGCCGCATGCCGCAGGCGCGTCTCGATCACGTCCCACGGCTTCAGGTTGTCCGACAGCGAGATCGCGCAGAAGTCGTGGCCGAGCGGCGCGCCGGCCTGCGCGGCGGTTGCGAGCGACGCCGAGATGCCGGGCTCCACGCGCAGGTCGACTGCGGCCCACTGCGGGTCGCGCAATTCGTCGAGCGCTTCGAGCACGGCCGCGGCCATCGCGAACACGCCCGGGTCGCCCGACGACACGACCGCGACGCGCCGGCCCTCGGCCGCGAGTTCGAACGCATGGCGCGCGCGCTGCATCTCCTCGCGATTGTCGGTGCCGTGCACGCGCTGGTCGTCGCGGAACGGGCCGGCCATGTTCACGTAGGTCGTGTAGCCGAGGATGTCGGTCGCGTCAGCGAGCGCGGCGCGCGCGGCCGGCGTGAGCCACGCGGCGGCGCCCGGGCCGAGGCCGAGCACCGTCAGGCGGCCGCGTGCACGGCCGAGCGTGGCGGGGTCGACCGGATGCGACGCGATCGCGCACGCGAGGCCGTTCGTCGCTGCACGCAGCGTGTGCGCGACGCGCAGCGCACGGCCGAGCAGCGCGGCCGCGTCGGCTTGCGCGAGGGGATCGACATCGACGAAGCGCAGCGGCACGCCGAGCGTTTGCGCGGCTTGCTCCAGCGCGGCATCGCCGATCGCCGATGCGGGCGCCACGATGGCCGCGAGCGCCAGCCGTGCGAGACCTTGCGCATCGAGTGCGGCATCGATGCGCGCAGCGAGCGCTTCGTCCACCTGCACGGCATGCGCAGCGACGCCGACCACCACGCTGCGCGGATGGATCACGAGTTCGTCGCGCGTGCCGCGCCACGCGTCGGGCGTCACGCGGATCGCATGCGCGGCCGCGTCGTCGCGCGGCAGCGCAACGTCGTCGAGCCACGGCGCCACGCCGTCGACGCGCGTCGCCGCGCCCGCGAGCAAATCGGACACGAAACGCTTGCCCTGGGCGAGATCTGCGAGCGCATAGCCTTCGGGCGGATTGAGCACGCATGCGCCGAAGCGCAGCTCGCCGCTGGTCGTGATCGACGGCGCGACGCCGACGCATTCGGCGATTTCACGCGCCATGACGTTGACGCCCGTCAGCCCGCCGAGCAGCGGCACGACGGCCGAGCCGTCTTCCGCGACCGCGAGCACGGGCGGCTCGACGCCCTTGTCGGCGAGCGCGGGCGCGAGGCATCGGATCACGATGCCGGCCGCGCACAGCGCGACGATCGGCAAACCGCGTGCATAGAGTTCGCGAAGGTGCGTGCCGAGTTCGTCGAACGGCACGTCGGCATCGACGCGCGATGCGAGCCCGTGCACGCGGGCGCCCGGATAGCGCGCCTGGATGCGCCGCGCGGTGTCGAGCGCGCCGGCGCCCAGAATCACGATCGCGGGCGGGGTCGTCATCCTTGCCATTTTTCCCCCGGCACGACGAGCAGCGAGAAATACGGCGACGCCATCGGATCGACCTCGTCGAGCGGCACGATGCGCTGGCTCGCCATCGTCGCGCGCTCGACATACAGCGCGCGCTTCGCGAGCCCCAGTTCGTCGAGCACGCGCCGTACCTTGTCGAAATTGCGGCCGAGCTTCATCACGACGGCCGCGTCGGCCCGCGCGAGCCGCTCGCGCAGTTCGTGCTCGGGCAGCACGCCCGACAGCACCGACAGGCTCTGGTTGCGATAGACGAGCGGCTGGCCGAGCACCGCCGTGCCGCCGAGCATCGCGCACACGCCGGGTATCACCTCGGTGTCGTAGCGCGGCGCGAGGCGGTCGTGCAGGTACATGTACGAGCCGTAGAAGAACGGGTCGCCTTCGCAGATCACCGCGACGTCGCGGCCCGCGTCGAGGTGCGCCGCGACGATTTCAGCGGCCGTATCGTAGAAATCGGCGATCACCGTCTCGTAGCACAGCGGCGGCGGCAGCGCCTCGGTCGTCACCGGGTAGACGAGCGGCAGTTGCGTCTGCCCATCGAGCAGGTGTGCTTCGACGATGCCGTACGCATTGCCTTTCTTGCCCTTCGCGACGAAGTACGCGACCACGGGCGCGGCCTGCAGCACGCGCAGCGCCTTGATCGTCATCAGTTCGGGATCGCCGGGGCCGACGCCGACCCCGAACAGGCGTCCGCGCGCGGACGTCATTCGACCTCCGTCGCGAGCGCATTGACCGCGGCAGCGGCCATCGCGCTGCCGCCGCGCCGGCCGAGCAGCGCGACGTACGGCACGCCACGGCTGTCGGCGTCGAGCATCGCCTTCGATTCGGCCGCGCCGATGAAGCCGACCGGGAAACCGAGGATCAGCGCGGGGCGCGGCGCGCCGGCGTCGATCATGTCGAGCAGGTGGAACAGCGCGGTCGGCGCATTGCCGATCACGACGACGCTGCCCGCGAGATGCGGGCGCCACAGTTCGAGCGCGGCGGCCGAACGCGTGTTGCCGAGGTGCCGCGCGAGGTCGGGCACCTCCGGCTCGCCGAGCGTGCAGATCACGCGGTTGGCCGCCGGCAGCCGCGCGCGCGTGATGCCTTCGGCGACCATCTTCGCGTCGCACAGGATCGGCGCACCGGCCGCGAGCGCCGTGCGGCCCGCCGTGCCGGCGCCGGCCGAGAAGCGCAGGTCGTAGACGACGTCGACCATCCCGCTCGCATGGATCACGCGCACCGCGAGTTTCTCGAGATCGGGCGGAACCTGCGACAGGTCGGCCTCGGTGCGGATCGTCGCGAACGACTGGCGGTAGATTTCCTGCCCGTCGCGAATGTAGTCAAGCATCGGTGATTTCCTGGCTGTGCCGCGCGTCCGTCAGTCGGGCCGCGGCCTGGTCAATCGTCAGATGGCGCGCGAGCGGGGCGCCAAGGCCCGCGGTCGCGTTGCGCCGGTAAAGGTCGTAGTGCCCGGGAGCAACCGCGACGAGCGTGTGCGTCGCGGGATGCGGCAGCGCGCAGTGGCGCTCGCAACCGGTCAGATGCACGTCGACCGGATGGCCGATGCGCGCGGCAAGGGCAAGCGCGTCGTGTTTCGTATCGGCGCGCGCTTTCGCGCAGCCCGCGCTGCCGGTGCACGCGACGAGCGTCGCAAGCGGGTCGGACGACGCGCAGACGAGGCCGAGCGATGCGAGTGCCTCGAGCGTCGCCGATGCGCGTTCGTGCAACACGCTGTGGAGAAACACGCCTTGCCACGGCGTCATCGACAGCGTGCCGTCGCCGTCGGCTTCGGCCAGCGCGGCGAGCCGTTCCAGTTGCATCGCGTCGAGCCGCCCGAGCGCGAATTGCGCGCCGATGCTGCAGCGCGCCGCGTCGAGCGACGGGTGCGCACCGAAACGCAGCGCCGGGTCGGCGCGCGTGCGCCGCCAGCCGGCCAGCGCCGGATCGGCCGCGAGCGGGAAGGGTAAATAATGCTGAGCACGCTCGAGCAGCGTGCGTTCGCCGCACGTCGCGAGCAGGGCGCGCATCCGCGTGATGTCGGCCGGCGCGAGATCGAGGAACGCGAGCAGCAGGGCGCGGACCAGCGCGACACACTGATCGGGCGACACGTCGACCGAAGCGGGCCGGTCGCCGGGTGCGACCGGCGGGCAGCCGGCCAGCCCGGCCGCGATGCGTACCGCGCCGTCGGTGCGGCGCCACGCGGCCAGCCAGATGTCGTGCGGATGATCGAGCGCCGCGACCGCTTCGCCGCCGTCGAGCTGGATCGAGAATTTCGGCGACAGCTCGCCGCGGCGCGACTCGCGCGCCAGCATGTCGAAGAGCGGCGCGGCAAGCGCACGGCTGTCGACGAGCGCAGCGGGGTCGTGGCCGGCGAGCGGGCTGAGCATCACATTGCGGACGTCGTCGCTCGCGGCTAGCGCGGCCGCATCGGCGGTGGCGTCTGCGGTTGCGCCGACGGGCGGGCCAAGGCCCGCGTCGAGCAACGCGCGCGTCAGCGTGTCGGCCGCGCCGTCGCGAATGCCGCGCAACTGGAGATTCGCGCGATTGGTCGCGTCGATCGCGCCGGAGCCGTATGCACGCGCGGCGGCGGCGATCGCACGCGCCTGGCGCGCGTCGAGGCGGCCGCCGGGCAGCTTGATCCGGCACAGCCCGCCGTCGGCGGCCGCGACCACGCGCACGAGCCCCGGGCAGGCCGACGGGCGCACGACAGGCGACGCAGGAATCGAATCGGGGGCGGAACTCACGGGGTACCGGGGCAGTGTCGCGCCGCGGCCAACGCATCGGTACACCCCGCCCGACGCCCATTGGCACGCACGCACTTTCTGGCCGGCAGGTCTCCTGGCTGACAGGTCGGCGCCGGCTCCCGGCCTTCCCGGTGGAACCAGTGGCATGAGGGGGGAGATCGGCTCGCTGTCTACAGTTGCGGGGGCAGCCACAGCGGCGCGCGGTGCGCCCTGTGTTCCCTCTTCGGCCCCGAAGGGCACCGGCGAACGAACGGCCGTAGGATACCCGATTTCGACCGCGGTTCGCGACCGCCAGGCCGCTCGCAGCGTGCGAAGCGGACGACGTCCCTGTTCGGGCGGGCCGGCAGATGAAACGCGGGATGGAACACGGTACCATGCCGTTTTTTGCACCGGCGCTTTCACGGCCGCGCGGCGACACGATGAAATCGAACGATGGGGAAGGGTGCATGACGGCGTGGCTGACGGTAGTGGGCATCGGCGACGACGGTTACTCGGGGCTCGGCCGCAGCGCGCGGCGCGCGCTGCTCGACGCGACGCTCGTCGTCGGCGCGAAACGGCATCTCGACATGCTGCCCGCACGGCTGCCGGCCGCGCGCGAAGCATGGCCGTCGCCGTTCGATCTCGCGGGCGTGCTCGCGCGGCGCCCGTCGCCCGTGTGCGTGCTCGCAAGCGGCGATCCGATGCTGTTCGGCGTCGGCGCGACGCTCGCGCGTCAGCTGTCGTCCGACGAATGGCGCGTGCTGCCCGCGCCGTCGTCACTGTCGCTGGCGGCCGCGCGCCTCGGCTGGGCGCTGCAGGATATCGGCGCGGTATCGCTCGTCGGCCGTCCGCTCGCGACACTCGCACGGCACCTGCTGCCGGGCCGGCGCCTGTTCGTGCTGAGCGCCGACGGCCGCACGCCGGCCGCCGTCGCGGCCGAACTCGTCGCACGCGGCTTCGGGCCGACGCGCATCAGTGTCTTCGAACACCTGGGCGGCCCGCTCGAGCGGCGTGTCGACGGCCTCGCGCAGGACTGGAACGTCGACGAAGCAGCCGCACTCAATCTCGTCGCGCTCGACTGCCAGGCCGGCCCCGACGCGCCGCGCCGCGCGCTCACGCCCGGCCTGCCCGACGATGCGTACCGCCACGACGGCCAGCTCACCAAGCGCGACCTGCGCGCGATGACGCTCGGGCGACTCGCGCCCGCGCCCGGCGAACTGCTGTGGGACGTCGGCGCCGGCAGCGGCTCGGTCGGCATCGAATGGATGCGCGCGCATCCGTCGTGCCAGGCGATCGCGATCGAAGCGCATGCGGAACGGCAACGCTTCATCGAGCACAATCGCGACGCGCTCGGCGTGCCGGGCCTGCAACTCGTCGCGGGCCGCGCGCCCGATGCGCTCGCGGGGCTCGCCGCGCCCGACGCGATCTTCATCGGCGGCGGTGCGACGGCGCCCGGCGTGCTCGACGCGTGCTGGGCGTCGCTGAAGCCCGGCGGCCGGCTGGTCGCGAACGCGGTCACGCTGCAGGGCGAGATGGCGCTCGCCGAATGGCGCGATGCGCACGGGGGCACGCTCACGCGCGTGTCGCTCGCGCATGCCGAACCGCTCGGCCGCTTCGACACGTGGCGGCAGCCGTTGCCGGTCACGCTGTACGACGTGCGCAAGCCCGACGCGGCCGACCCGACCGGACCGTCGGGCACGACGAACGCAACGGACACAGCGGACGCGTGATGCGCGACGAAACCCCCGAACAGCCCGCGCCGCTACGCTTCGGCTATACGACCGGCAGCTGCGCGACCGCGACATCGCTCGCGGCCGCGCAGCTGCTGCTCGCGGGCCATGCGGACGACGCGGTCGAGATCGTGCTGCCGAAGGGGCAGCGCGTGATGATGCGGCTCGAGTTCTGCCGGACCACGGCCGACGGCGCCGAAGCCGGCACGATCAAGGATGCCGGCGACGATCCGGACGTTACACACGGCGCGCTGATCTTCGCGCGCGTCGCGCTCGCGGCGGCGCCCGGCGTGCGTTTTCATGCGGGGCCGGGCGTCGGCACGGTCACGCGCGCGGGGCTGACGCTGCCGGTCGGCGAACCGGCGATCAACCCGGTGCCGCGCCGGATGATGACGACGCACCTGGAAGCGCTGGCTGCCGAGCACGGCTACGCGGGCGGCTTCGACGTGACGATCGGCGTCGACGGCGGCGAGGCGCTCGCGCTGAAGACGATGAACCCGCGCCTGGGCATCGTCGGCGGGCTGTCGATCCTCGGCACGACCGGCATCGTGCGGCCATTCTCGTGTTCGGCCTATATCGCGTCGATCCACCAGGGTATCGATGTCGCGCGCGCGAACGGCATCGCGCATATCGCCGCGTGCACGGGCAACGCGAGCGAGGACGCGATGCGCGCGCACTACGGCCTGCCCGACATGGCGCTGATCGAGATGGGCGATTTCGCGGGCGCGGTGCTCAAGCACCTGCGGCGCGCGCCGGTCGCGCGCTTGTCGATGTGCGGCGGTTTCGGCAAGCTGAGCAAGCTCGCGGCCGGCCACCTCGACCTGCACAGCCGCCATTCCAGCATCGACCTGCCGCTGCTTGCGCAGTGGGCGGCCGAGGCCGGCGCGAGCGATGCGCTGCAGGCCGCGATGCGCGCCGCCAACACGAGCCAGGAGGCGCTGAAGCTCGCGCATGCCGACGGCGTGCCGCTCGGCGATCTCGTCTGCGCGCAGGCGCTGCGCGTCGCGCGCGACATCGTGCCGCCATCGGTCGCCGTCGAGATGTTCGCGATCGACCGGCAGGGCCGCTTCGTCGGGGAAGCGCGATGAGCGTGCGCATCCTGCTGCTCGGCGGCACCGGCGACGCGCTGAAAATCGCGCGCGCGCTTGGGCCCCGTCACGTCTATAGCCTGGCCGGCCTCGGCAAGGTGCCCGACGACCTGCGCTGCGACGTGCGCGTCGGCGGCTTCGGCGGCGCCGCCGGACTGGCCGCGTATCTGCGCAGCGCCGGTATCGGTCTCGTGATCGATGCAACGCATCCGTATGCCGCGCAAATCAGCGCGAACGCGGCTGCCGCGACGCGCGAAGCGGGCGTGCCGCTGTGGGCGCTGCGCCGCGCGCCGTGGGTGCCGCAACCCGGCGACGACTGGCGGATGGTCGACGACTGGGCCGGCATCGAGGCCGCGCTCGCGCCGTTCAGGCGGCCGCTGTTCACGCTCGGCCGCGAACCGCTCGCGCATCTCGACGCGATTCCCGAGCACCAGTTCTGGCTCGTGCGCTGCCTCGACGCACATCCCGGCAACGCGCATGCGCAGATCGTCGCCGCGCGCGGGCCGTTCACGCTCGACGGCGAGCGCGCGCTGTTCGCGCTGATGGGCATCGACGTCGTCGTCAGCAAGAACAGCGGCGGCGCGGCCACCGAGGCCAAGCTCGACGTCGCGCGCGAACGCAGGCTGCCGGTCGTGATGCTGCGCCGGCCGCCGCTGCCCGACGCCGACCGCGCGTTCGACTCGGCCGCGGCGCTCATCGACGCGCTCGATCCGGCCGCGCGCGCCTGACGCCGCGCGGCCGATCATCCAACGAATTGACGGAGAATTTTCGATGACGGTGTATTTCATCGGCGCGGGCCCCGGCGACCCGGAGCTGATCACGGTGAAGGGCCAGCGCCTCGTGCGCACGTGCCCGGTGATCCTGTATGCGGGCTCGCTGGTGCCGGCGGCCGTGCTCGACGGTCATTGCGCGGAGCAGGTCGTCAATACGGCCGAGCTCGACCTCGACGAAATCGTCGCGCTGCTCGCGGCCGCCCACGCGAAAGGGCAGGACGTCGCGCGCGTGCATTCGGGCGACCCGTCGCTGTACGGCGCGATCGGCGAGCAGATCCGCCGGCTGAAGGCGCTCGGGATTCCGTACGAAATCGTGCCGGGTGTCACGGCCACGGCCGCATGCGCGGCAACGCTCGGCGTCGAGCTGACGCTGCCCGGCGTCGCGCAGACGGTGATCCTCACGCGCTTCGCGGGCAAGACGACGATGCCGGAAGGCGAAGCGCTCGGCTCGCTTGCCGCGCACCGCGCGACGCTCGCGATCCATCTCGGCGTGCGCCATCTCGCCCGCATCGTCGACGAAGTGCTGCCGCATTACGGCGCCGATTGCCCAGTCGCGGTGATCTATCGCGCGAGTTGGCCCGACGAGGCGCGCGTGACCGGCACGCTCGCCGACATCGTCGGCAAGGTGCAGGGCACGCGGATCGAGCGCACCGCGCTGATCCTGATCGGGCGCGTGCTGGACGCCGAAGGGTTCGCGGATTCGACGCTGTACGCGAGCGCCGGTTGATCACGCGCGGGCCGGCCCGCGTTCGGTACGACGTTCGGGCAGGTACGTGTAGAGCGCCGCGCCGATCGTGATCGCGCCGCCGACGAAGTCGATCGGCGACGCCGATTCGCCGAGGATGCAGTGTCTGGGCGGGGCGGGCACTTTCGGGCAGACTGGGCCATTTCGCGGGATCGCGGCGCGCCAACCACCTTACAAGGACGACGTTGAATGGGTATCCGTATTCGATCAGGCATGTGCGGCCTGGCGGGATTGACGGCCGCTCTGCTGGCGGCATCCACGGTCAACGCCGCCGGTGAAGCCAACGAAGCCCGCGCCGTGCCTTTTGCCGAGGTTGCGAAAACCGCCGTGCCCGATCGCGACTGGCAGCGCAAGGTTTGCGAGTTGGCGTCGGCATCGTGCGGCGCCCCCGGTCAGCCCGGCGACGCGGACAAGGCGCCGTCGCTGTATCGGGCCAGGAACGACACGTCGGGCAACTACTACGTGATCCTGCCGGGGCCGCAACTGCTCAAAATGAGTTTCGCGCCTGCGTCCGGCTGGAAGGTCGTGCAGCAGTGGGACTTCTCCGACTACCAGCCCGTCGGCCGGGTCGACGGCGACGGCGAGCCTCCGCCGCTCGGGATCTACCCGGCGCTGTATCCGCTCGGCGGCGAGCGGTTCGCGGTCGCGGTGCTGGCCGGTTGGTCCGAAAGTTATTCAGGCGGTGGCGGAAGCTGGGAAAACGCCGACTTCGTCGAACTCTGGCCGAACGGCGGGCATGCCCGCCCGCCACGCGTATCGAAGCTTCCGTTCAGCTGCAACAAGCAGATTCGCGCCTGCTTCACCGAGCACGACTATCAGCACTCGCCGCATTGCAGCGAAGACTTCGACGGTTCCCTGCGGCTGCGCTTCGTGCCCGGCGCGAGCACCGGCAATCTCGACTGGATCGCCACCTGGAAGGAGAGTCATTGGCCGGGCCAGGAACCGCAAAGCAAGACCGGGCATACGTCGGTTTCCGTCACGTTGCCGGCAGGACGAGACCCTGTCGCCGCAGGCAACGCGCTGCGCGACAAGATCCCGTTTTGCGAGCCGGTCAACTGAGCGGCAGCCGACGCTACGCACGCGCGGCGCTCAGCACCCGCTTCGGCGCAAACCCCGCCGCCAGCGCGAACAGCGCGACACACAGGCAGGCCATCGCCACCCACGCGGGCGTCAGGTCCGCGAGATGCTGGCGCACGACGCCGGCCGCGAACGGAAACAACCCGGCGATCAGGTAGCCGACGCCCTGCACGAACCCCGTCAGCGACGCGGCATCGGCCGGCGTCGCCGCATGGTCGACCGTGACGATCAGCGACAGCGGAAACAGCGCGCCGATCCCCGCCCCCAGCAGCAGCGCGGCCGGCAACGCGAGCGCTTCGGGCGCGGCCAGCATCACCAGCAACCCGGCGAACAGCGACGCGATCGCCGCATGCAGCGCGGGCCGGCGATCGGGCAGGCGGTCGATCGTCGCCGAGATCGTCAGCCCCGCGACAACTTCCGCGAGCGTCACCCCGCCGAGCAGGCTGCCGGCCGCCGTCGGCGACCAGCCGAGCCGCATGTAATACGGCGGCAGCCACGCGAGCACGAGCGTGTACGCGCCCGTCGCGATGCCGAAGAACAGCGCGAGCCGCCAGGCGCGCGGCGAGCGCGACGGCTGCGCGTTCGACGCCGATGCCGGCCCGGCGGCAAGCGCGTCGCCGCCGCGGCTGGCCAGCGGCCAGGCCAGCGCGGCCACCGCGGCCGGCAGCGCCCAACCCGCGAGCGCGGCGAGCCAGCCCCAGCGGGCCGCGGCGAACGGCGCGAAGACGCTCGCGAGCACCGCGCCGCCCATGATCGACGTCGAATAGACGCCCATCGCGCCGCCGATGCGCGTCGCGAAATGCGCCTTCACGAAGCCGGGCAACAGCGCCTGCACCATCGCGATCCCGACGCCCGCGCAGCAGGCGCTCGCGAGCAGCAGCCACGCGTGCTGCGCGCCGACGCGCGACACGCAGGCCAGCCCGATCAGCACGACGCCGAGCCAGACGCCGCCCGCGATACCGGTGACGCGCTGCAGGCGCCGCGCACTCAGCGCGCCGAGCCCCATCAGCAGGATCGGGATCGTCGTCAGCAGGCTCGCCGCGCCGTCGCCGATGCCGGTCGCGCGCTGGATCAAGTCGAGCAGCGGGCCGACCGCGGCGAGCGCCGGCCGCAGGTTCAGCCCGACGAGCACGATGGCGGCGAGCCGCCATCCGGGGGAAGTGAAGCGATTCATCGCGAGGCCCTCGATATCGATGCGCGGCCGCCGTCGAGGCGCCGCGCGTTTTTCAGGTAAAGTATCTCGACATCAAGATAAACGCCGATTTATCTCGACGTCAAGATAACTGGTGAGCCGAGGAGGGTTAATGGATCGAGCCGCGCATGCGCTTGCGCAATGGAGCACCGAGCGTCCGGATCTCGACGCGTCGTCGATGGTCGTGATGGGGCGGCTGCAGGAAGCCGCGCTCGTGATCGCGCGTGACCGTCTCAATCCGCTGTTTGCGCGCTACGGGATGCAGCCGGGCGAATTCGACGTGCTGGCGACGCTGCGGCGCGGCGGTGCGCCGTTCGCGCTGACGCCGACGGCGCTGTACGACGCGCTGATGATGTCGTCCGGCGGGATGACCGCGCGCATCGACCGGCTGCAGAAGGCCGGCTGGGTCGAGCGCCGGCCGAACCCGGCCGACGGGCGCGGCACGCTCGTCGCGCTGACGGACACCGGCCGCGCGCTGATCGACGACGCGGTCGTCGCGCACATCGACAACCAGCGCGCGTTGCTGGCCGCGCTGTCGGATGCGGAACAGGCGCAGTTGTCGCAACTGCTGGGAAAGCTGCTGGCGGGGCTGGAAGGCGGCGCGCCGGAAGGGCCGGACGGAAAGTAGCGCCGCCGGATGCGGACGCGACCACCAGGCAGGCAAAAAAACGCCCGCCGCGCGATGCGGCGGGCTGTGCAGACTGTCGTTGCGCAACGCGCAACCGCGGGCCGCACGCGCGTGCCCGCACTGCCGCTCAGTCGCTCAGTCGCTCAGTCGCGCGCCGGGATATTGAGCCCGCGCGCGACGGCCGGCCGCGCAACGAACGCGTCGAGCACCCGCTTGACGTTCCGGAATTCGCTGAACCCGACCAGGTCGCCCGCTTCGTAGAAGCCGACGAGATTTCGCACCCACGGGAAGATCGCGATGTCGGCGATCGTGTAGCTATCGCCCATCACCCACTGGCGGTTCGCGAGATGCGCGTCGAGCACGCCGAGCAGGCGCTTCGATTCGTCGACGTAGCGGTCGCGCGGGCGCTTGTCCTCGTAGTCGCGGCCGGCGAACTTGTGGAAGAAGCCGACCTGGCCGAACATCGGCCCGATGCCGCCCATCTGGAACATCACCCACTGGATCGTCTCGTAGCGGCCCGCGAGATCCTTCGGGATCAACTGGCCCGTCTTGTCGGCGAGATAGATCAGGATCGCGCCCGATTCGAACAGCGGCAGCGGCTTGCCGTCGGGGCCGTTCGGATCGATGATCGCCGGGATCTTGTTGTTCGGGTTCAGCGACAGGAACGCGGGCGAGAGCTGGTCATTCGTGTCGAAGCGCACGAGGTGCGGCTCGTACGGCAGGCCGGTTTCCTCGAGCATGATCGACACCTTGACGCCGTTCGGCGTCGGCAGCGAGTAGAGCTGGAGACGGTCGGGATGCTGGGCCGGCCACTTTTGCGTGATCGGGAAGGCGGACAGATCGGGCATGAAGGTTCGCTCGTCGAAGTGGATGATCCGCGCCCCGCCCGTGCCGCCGGGTGACGCATCCGGCCCGCATGTGCGGCAGTGGAGGCGATCCCGTCGGCGGGCACGGCGGCGCGCGCCGAAAAACGCCCACTGTAGCCGATCCGCGCATTCGCTGCAGACGGCGGGCCGGGTCGGCCCACACACACCGGAAACCGCGCGATCGCGACGGCACACGTTGCCGCGCAACGCCCGCCACCGCACGCCGCGAGGGCCCCGTTCGTTGCCGGCCGCCCATCCACGGCCGCGTCCATCGATCAGAAGTTGTGCCGCAGCCCGACCATTGCGGCCGTCGTGCCGACGCCCGGCGCGACCGGCTGCCCGTACACGAGCATCTGGTCCATCGTGCCGCGGTTGTTCACGCGGCCGACCTGCGCATAGACCATCGTCCGCTTCGACAGGCTGTAGTCGGCCGCGAGCACGACCGCCGTCGACCGGTTCTCCGAACGGTTGCGGTCTTTCAGGTAGTACACGGCGGAGGTGACCTGCAGCGCGGGCGTGAAACGATAGCCGACGCCGGCCGACAGCATGTCGAGGTTCACCTTGTCCGCATGCGAGGGATTCCTGCCGTTGCCGTACGACGCCGACACCGAGAAATCGCGGATCGTGTATTTCGCGCCGACGTAGACGAAGCGGTTGTTGTCGACACCGGTCGGCGCGACGCCCGGCGCCGGACTCGTGTCGTGCCCGTTGTAGTAGACGGCCGATGCGTTCAGCCCGTAGTTCGCATACCTGAGCACGACGGATTCGCGCGTGCCGCCCTGAAACTGCCCGGCCACGCCGCCCGGCGCGTATTCGAGCGCGATCGACGCGCCCGCGAACGTCGGCGACTGGTAGACCAGCGCATTGCTGTCGTACAGCGCGCCGATCGCTGCGTTGGTGCTCGTCCCCGACCAGCCGGCCGCCGTGTTCAGGCCGAGCCACGCGATCAGCACGCTGCCGAAGAACTGCGCGTTGCGCACGTCGGTGTCGGCCATCGCGTAGATCATCGGCACGATCTGGCGACCGGCCGTGAACGTGCCGAACGGGCCCGACACGCCGAGCGACGCGATCTGGTTGAAGATCGCGATTGCGCCCGGCGTATCGCTCAGCTGCAGCTTGCCAGTGCCGCTGTCGAACGAACCCTGCAGCTTGAAGTTGACCTTGTAGCCGCCGCCGATATCCTCGCTGCCCTTGATCCCCCAGAAGCTCGAATAGATGCCGCCGTCCTTCATGCGGAACACCTTGCCGGTGTTCGGCGCGGTCGGGCTGAACGACGCGGCCGACGTGCTCTGGTACAGCAGGCCCGTGTCGACCACGCCGTAGAGCGTGACGGAGGATTGCGCATGCGCGAGCGCCGAACAGCCGGCAAACGCCGCGAGCGCGGCCAGTTTCGTCTTCATCGAAGTCTCCAGGATCGTAATGGACCGGACGGGATCGAGCCCGCCCGGGTGAAGCGGGGAAGCATCGAGGCAGGCGGGAAGGCGCGACATGCGACGCCGATGCGAGCCGTGCGGAAAGACTACGCAACGGCGGCCGGCCGCTCCCCCCCATGCACGGGGGGCAGGGTTGCGGAGAATCGAAGGGGAAAGGCGACGATGCGGCGACGGGCGGCCGCCTCAGGTCGACATCAAGGCAACATCAACGCAATCTCAACGCAGCATCAAGGCGCGCTTTCGAGCAGGCCGAGCACCAGCGCACGGCGCACCGCATGCTTGCGCGAGCTGGCGTCGAGCTTGCCGAACAGGTTCTTCAGGTGCCACTTCACGGTTTCCTCGCCGACGGCGAGCGCGACCGCGATCTCCTTGTTCGACAGGTTGCGCGCGAGCAGTTCGAGAATCGCGCGCTCCTTCGGCGTCAGCACGACGCTCGGCACCGCGCGCGGGCTGGCCACGCCGCGCGGCGCGGGCGGCACGATGCGCGGCTGCGGCAGCGCGTGCCGCGCGGGGCCGTCGCCGGCGGCCGCCTCGTCGCCGACGCGGCGCGCCCAGTCGGCGACGGCCGGATGCGCGTCGGCGAGCGTGCGCGTCAGCCCGAACATGTCCGCGAGGTTCATCGCCTCGTCGAGCAGCGCGCGGCCGCCGCGCCCCGACTGTTCGAGCGCGAATGCGCTGAGCGCCATGATCTCGATGCGCTCGCGCCCCATGCTCATTTCGCGGGCCAGCACGGCCGCTTCGTCGAGCGCCGCGCACGCGTCGTCCCAGCGGCGCGCGGCGAGCGCCGCGCCCGCATGCGCGGTCGCCTGCAGCAGCACGACAGGGCGCCGCCACAGCGGCCCGTGCACCGGAAATTCGGCCGCGGCGATCGCATCGATCCGCTCGACGAGCGCATGGCAGGTCGCCTCGCGATAGCGCGCTGCGTGAATCCGCACCTGCTCGGCGAGACTCGCGACCGACAGGCGCGGCAGCCGGCGCGCGACGCCCATCGCGTCGAGCGCCTCGAGCAGGTCGATCGCGCGATGCTCGACGCCGCGCAGCAGCGCGATCCGTGCGGCGGTGCGATAGCCGAGCAGCACGGTGTCGGGCGTACCCGCGTGTTCGAGCACGTCGAGCCGGTTCGCGAGCAACGCGGCGGCCTGGTCGACGCGGTCGGCCTCGTACGCGAGCGCCGCGCACATCGCCGCGAGCATGCAGGTCAGCGGATGGCGGCGCCCGAGATCGGCGTCCGCGCGTGCCAGCGCCGGCGACAGCGCGTCCTCCGCGAGCCGGACCTGGCCTTCGCACAGGTAGCTCAGGCCCGTGATCAGCTCGCCCCAGCGCGCGACGTAGCCGAACCCGGCCGCCGTCTCGCCACGCGGCGCGGCCTGCTGGAAGCGGCGCGCCTGCGCCGGTTCGCCGATGATGATCGCGCGCGCCGACAGCCGGTTCGCGTGCATTTGCGCGAGCCACGTCGCCGCCGGCGGCGTGAAGTCGGCCCACGGTTCGAACAGCTCGACGAAGCGGTCGATTTCATCGGCGTAATACGCGGCCGCGCTGAGGATCAGCGCGCATTCGTAGCGCATCGCGGCCGGCGTGCCGGGGTCGGCCAGGATGCCCGCGATCTGTCGCTGCGCCTCGACATGGCGCTCGCCGAGCGCCAGCGCCCATGCGACCGCGATCCGCAGCGTCGGCCGCTTGTCGAGCTCCGCGTCGGGCAACAGCGCGAGCCAGTCGAGCACGTCGTTGATGCGGCCCTGCTTGATCGCATCCTCCAGGCAGCGCTGCGCGAGCGCGTACGCGGCTTCGAACTGGCCGGCCGCATACGCGTGGCGCGCGGCTTCCTCCGTCATCCCGTGCGCGTCGAGCCACGCGGCCGCGCGCGCATGCAGCGCACTGCGCTCGGCGTCGGGGCCCGCCGCCAGGCGGTCGCGCAGCGTGTCGCGCACGAGCGGATGCAGCCGGCACCAGTCCGAATCGTCCGATGCAATGAACAGCGGCGTGTCGCGCGCGAGCCGCGCGAGGCGGTCGGGTGCGTGCGCATCGTCGAGCAGCGCGGCGCACAGCGACGGATGCAGGCGATCGGCGACGCTCGTGCGTGTCAGGAACGCGGTGTCGTCGGCCGACAGGTTCGCGAGCAGCAGCTCGACGAGCCGGTCGCGCGTGCCGTCCACGCGTGCGGCAAGCGCATCGACCGCCTGGCGCGGATCGGCCGAGCGCGCCATCGCGGCCATCGCGAGCTGCAGCCCGAGCGGCCAGCCGTCGACGCGTTCGAACAGCCGCGCGCATGCATCGGCGTCGACGCGCTGCGCGAAGCGCGCGCCAACCAGCGCGATCGTCTCGTCGAGCGTGAAGCGCAGCCAGTCGGGGCCCGCGAGCGTGCATTGGCCGCCCGCGAGCAGGTCGCCGGCCGCGTGATCGAGCCCGCGCCGCCCCGCGACGACGACATGCAGGTTTTGCGGCGCGTTGTGCAGCACGTAGATCAGCGCATCGAGGCCGGCGGGCGGCAGCCGCTCCGCGTCGTCGACGATCAGCAGCGCGTCGATCGACAGTTGCGCGACCTCGGCCAGCCACGCGGTCAGGCCGTCCAGCGCGCGCGCCGCGCCGCCCGGGATCAGGCGCCCGAAGCCGGGCCGCGCGCAGCCGGTGCGCACCGCCTGCACGAGCCCTAGCAGCAGCCGCGGCGCGTCGTCGCGCTCGTCGGCCGACAGCCACACGACCGCGCGGCCGAGCGCGAGGGTTTCGCGGCGCCATTGCGCGAGCAGCGACGTCTTGCCGTAACCGGCCGGCGCCTGCACGAGCGTGACCGGCCGGCCGTCGAAGGCCGGCGCGGCGAGGCTCAGCCGCGCGCGGGCGAGCAACTGCGCCGGCACGCGCGGCGCGGTCGTCTTCAGGACCAGTTCGGTGGGGGGCGCGTCGGCGCGATCGGGTGGGTAAGCCATCGGGGCAGCAGTCGGAGTCCGGCGGGGCCGTGCGGGCCAGCGTCCGGGGTGGGGCTGGGCGTGGGGGGAAGGATCGGCCGAACCGCGTTCGCGCGTCAATCCCCCCCGCGACGAGTGGGGCCGCGCCGGCACCGCGCCGATAGCATGGGTTCCGATGCATGACGAACACCTTGAGGAGAGCACCATGAAGATCGTATCGACCGGCGCGCGGCGCAGCGCGCCAACCGCCGGATAAGCGGAGCGGCGCGATGTACCGCCATCTGCTCGTGACGGTCGACGGCACGCCCGGCGGCATCGACGCGATCGGCCATGCGCTCGAACTGGCGCGCGCGGTCGGCGCCCGGGTCACGTTCGTGCTGCCCGGCGCCGCGCCCGACTCGCGTTTGTCCGGAGCGCGGCTGCCGGAACACGTTGCAAAAGTGGAAGCCGCCGCGCGGGCGCAGGGGCTGTCCCATGCGATCGCGGGGGCCGGCCATCCGGGGGCCGGCCACCCGGCGGCCGGCGACGCATCGCCCGCCGCGATCGCCGGCGAGCTCGGCTGCGACCTGATCGGCGTCGCGGCGCTGCCGCACGATGCCGATGCGGCGGCCTGCGCGCAGCGGCGGCACCTGCTCGCGACGAGCGGCGTGCCGGTGCTCGTGTGTACGGCGCAGCGAACGCCTGCCGAGGCGCGCGTGATCGCGCGTTGCCTCGATGCGCATCGCATGGTCGGCGTGCTGCTGCAAACGCTGATGGCCTGCGGCGAAGCCGCGAACGGGCCGCGGCGGCCAGCGGTCGATGCGCATGGCGCGCTGGCGTCGCTCGCCGCGCTGCAAAACGCACGTTTCGGCGCGGCCGCCGAAGCGCGGCTCTTCGCGGTGTTGCGTGCCCGTGCGGAGTGCGTCGCGGCCGAGCTGGACGAACTCGACCGCCAGCGGCAGCGCGACGCGCAAGCGCTCGACGCGCTCGCCCGGGTCGCCGAAGGCGGGCTGCCGTCGGCCGCGTTCGATATAGCGCTCGCCCGCTATGCACACGGCGCGTTCGAGCAGATGGGGCGGATGGAAGGCGTGATTTTCCCGGCCGCGCGGCGCTACCTGGGCGACGCGGACTGGGCCGAACTGGACAAGCCCGCGGCGGGCAGCGCAGCCGCGCCGCCGCCGGGCACGAACGAACCCGACGATGCGCAACGCGCATCGGACTGAAACCATACGGAGAACACGATGGCACATGCAGTGCGATTCCACGAAACCGGCGGCCCCGACGTGCTGCGCTGGGAAGAAGTCGACGTCGGCGATCCGGGCCCCGGCCGGGTACGCCTGCGGCACGAGGCGGTCGGCCTGAATTTCGCCGACACGTATTTCCGCAGCGGCCTGTATCCGGTTCCGCTGCCGGCCGGTATCGGCGTCGAGGCGGCCGGCGTGGTCGAGGCCGTCGGCCCCGGCGTGACGAACGTCGCCGTGGGCGACCGCGTGACCTACACGGGCTTCCTGAACACGCTCGGCGCGTACAGCACCGAACGGCTGATCGCGGCCGCGCCGCTCGTGCGACTGCCGGCCGGCATCTCGTGCGAAACGGCTGCTGCCATGACGATGCGCGGCCTGACCTCGGCCTACCTGCTGCGCCGCATCCACGCGTTCGCGCCGGGCGACACGCTGCTGCTGCACGCGGCCGCTGGCGGCGTCGGGCTGATCGTGTCGCAATGGGCGAAGCTGCTCGGGCTCACGGTGATCGGCACCGTATCCAGCGAGCACAAGGCCGGGATCGCCCGCGCGCACGGCTGCGACCATACGATCGACTACAGCCGCGAGGATGTCGCGAAGCGCGTGCGCGAACTGACGGACGGCGCGGGCGTCGACGTCGTGTTCGACAGCGTCGGCAAGGACACCTTCGAAGGCTCGCTCGATTCGTTGAAGCGGCGCGGGCTGATGGTGTGCGTCGGCACCGCGTCGGGCCCGATCCCGCCGTTCGATCCGCAGCGCCTCGCGATGAAGGGCTCGCTGTACCTGACGCGCCCGGCGCTGGCCGACTACATCGCCGATCCCGCCGAAAAGAACGACCTGGCCGGCGAACTGTTCGCGCACGTCGCGGCCGGCCGCATCCGAATCGAAATCAACCAGCGCTACGCGCTGTCGGACGCCGCGCAGGCGCACCGCGATCTCGAATCGCGCAAGACGACCGGTTCGTCGGTGTTCATCGTCTGAGGAGACGCGCATGCGAGTCGAACCCCTGACCTGCGCGATCGGCGCGGAACTGCTGGACGTGAGCCTCGCCGACGCCGTGCACGACGACGGCCTGTTCGCCGCGATTCGCGCGCAACTGCTCCGGCATCGCGTGCTGTTCCTGCGCGACCAGGACATCACGCGCGCCGAGCACGTCGCGTTCGCGCGGCGCTTCGGCGAACTCGAGGATCATCCGGTCGCCGGCAGCGATCCCGAGCACCCGGGGCTCGTGCGGATCTACAAGTCGCCCGACCAGCCGAACGACCGCTACGAGAATGCGTGGCACAGCGATGCGAGCTGGCGCGTGGCGCCGCCGTTCGGCTGCGTGCTGCGCTGCATCGACGGTCCGCCGGTTGGCGGCGACACGATGTGGGCGAACATGGTGCTCGCGTACGAACGCCTGCCGGAGCATGTGAAGCAGCAGATCGAGGACTTGCGCGCGCGCCACAGCATCGAGGCGAGCTTCGGCGCGGCGATGCCGATCGACAAGCGCCTCGCGCTGAAGGCGCAGTATCCGGACGCCGAGCATCCGGTCGTGCGCACGCATCCCGAAACCGGCGAGAAAGTGCTGTACGTGAACGCGTTCGCGACGCATTTCACGAACTTCCACACACCGGAGCGCGTGCGCTTCGGGCAGGACGCGAACCCCGGCGCCGGCCAGTTGCTGCAGTACCTGGTCAGCCAGGCCATGATCCCCGAATACCAGGTGCGCTGGCGCTGGAAGAAGAACAGCGTCGCGATCTGGGACAACCGCAGCACCCAGCATTACGCGGTGATGGACTACCCGCCGTGCGTGCGCCGGATGGAGCGCGCGGGCATCGTCGGCGACGTGCCGTTCTGAGCACGAGCGCACCGTAACCGATCCGCAACCGATACCACGCGCCGGGCTCGCCGCCCGGCGTGGCGGGATACGCACGCCCGTACGCCCGAACACAACGATTTCCACTGGAGGACGACATGCAATTTCTCGACGATTCGCTGCACCCGGAAAACCAGGACAAGGTAGTCATCACGGTCGCACCGTACGGCCCCGAATGGATGCCCGCCGATTTTCCGGAAGACATTCCGGTGACGATGGACGAGCACGTGCAGAAGGCCGTCGACTGCTACAACGCGGGCGCGACGGTGCTGCACATGCATGTGCGCGAACTCGACGGCAAGGGCAGCAAGCGGCTGTCGAAGTTCAACGAACTGCTCGGCCGGCTGCGCGAGGCCGTGCCGGACATGATCCTGCAGGTTGGCGGCTCGATCTCGTTCGCGCCGGAAGGCGAGGGCGCCGACGCGAAATGGCTGTCCGACGACACGCGCCACATGCTCGCCGAGCTGACGCCGAAGCCCGACCAGGTGACGGTCGCGATCAACACCGTGCAGATGAACATCACCGAGCTGATGAACCGCAACGACATCGCCGGCACGTCGCTGAACGAACCCGCGCTGTGGGATGCGTACCGCGAGATGACGGTGCCGGCCGGCCCCGGCTGGGTCGACGAGCACCTGCGCCGCCTGCAGGCGGCCGGCATCCAGCCGCATTTCCAGCTCACCGGCATGCACGCGCTCGAAACGCTCGAACGGATCATCCGCCGCGGCGTCTATCGCGGGCCGCTGAACGTCACGTGGGTCGGCATCGGCGGCGGTTTCGACGGCCCGAATCCGGCGAACTTCATGGAATTCGTGCGGCGCTGCCCGGACGGCGCGTGCATTACGTTCGAAACGCTGATGAAGAACGTGCTGCCGATCAACACGATCGCGATGGCGCTGGGCCTGCATCCGCGCTGCGGGATCGAGGACACGATCATCGACCAGAAGGGCAACCGGATGACCTCGGTGCAGCAGGTCGAGCAGTGCGTGCGGATTGCGCGCGAACTCGGCCGCGACATCGCGACCGGCAAGGAGGCGAAGGCGATCTACAGGATCGGCGTGCAGTACGACGGCGTCGACGAGACGCTCGCGCAACTCGGGATGGCGCCGAACCGCCGGCCGGGCCAGGTGAACGTGCCGCTGCGGGCCGCCTGACGCACCGCGCATCCGGGCAGGCGGCCCGCGCTGCCGCCGCCCGCCGATCGTTGTGGCGTGGCACCCATCCCTGCGCGCGGCGCAGGGACGGACTCCGATCGACGGAGCGGGGCCACGCAAGCCGCGCCGGGGCACGACCGCCCCGGCGCCGGAGGAGACACGCATGCTGATCCATCATGTCGAGCCGTCGATGCAGGACGTCGCCGCCGCCGGCCGGCGCACGCCCGCCTATGCGTGGCTCGTGTTCGGGCTGACCGTCGGCCTGCTGCTGTCGGACTACATGTCGCGGCAGGTGCTCAACGCCGTGTTTCCGCTGCTCAAGCACGCGTGGCGGCTGTCGGACACGCAGCTCGGTTCGCTTTCCGGCGTCGTCGCGCTGCTGGTCGGGCTGCTGACGTTTCCGCTGTCGGTGCTCGCCGACCGCTTCGGGCGCGTGCGCAGCATCGTGCTGATGGCTGCGTTGTGGAGCGTCGCGACGCTCGGCTGCGCGCTGTCCACCAATTACGCCGAGATGCTCGTCGCGCGCGGCCTCGTCGGGCTCGGCGAAGCCGCGTACGGCAGCGTCGGCGTCGCGCTGATCCTCAGCATCTTTCCGGCCCGCCTGCGCGCGACGCTGACCGGCGCGTTCATGGCCGGCGGCGCCTTCGGTTCCGTGTTCGGGATGGCGCTCGGCGGGCTGGTCGGCGCGCATCTCGGCTGGCGCTGGTCGTTCGGCGTGATGGCCGCGCTCGGCATCGTGCTGCTGGTTGCGTATCGCTGCGTGGTGACCGAACGGCGGCTCACGGCTTGTCGCGTCGAACCGTGCCGGCGCGATGCCGATGCGCCGCGCGACCTGCGCGGAAGCGTGCGCGCGCTGATGTCGGGGCTGTTCGCGTCGCGCTCGGTGATCTGCGCGTATTTCGGCAGCGGCCTGCACCTGTTCGTGCCGGGCGCGCTGTTCGCGTGGCTGCCGAGCTACCTGAATCGCTACTACGCGATGGCGCCCGACCGCGCGGCCGTGCTCGCGGCCGGCTTCGTGCTGCTCGCGGGCATCGGGATGGTCGGCTGCGGGATCGTCACCGACCGGGTCGGCAAGGCCGACGGCAAGCGCAAATGGCTGACCGCGATCGCGTACTGCGTGCTGACGGGCGTCTGCCTCGCGGTCGCGTTCCGGCTGCCGCCCGGGCCGCTGCAGCTCGCGCTGATCTGCGCGGGCATGCTGGTCGGCGCGGGCGCGTCCGGCGCGTCGGGCGCGATGGTCGCGAACCTGACGCCGGCCGCGATCCACGCGTCCGCATTCGCGACGCTCACGCTCGCGAACAACCTGCTCGGCATGGCGCCGGGCCCGCTGCTGACGGGGTGGGTCGCCGATCGCGCCGGGCTCGTCGGCGCACTGCAATGGATTCCCGTCGTACCGCTGATGGCCGCCGTGCTGTTCGCGATCGGACGCGCGAGCTACACGGCCGATCTCGCGCGCGTCGAACGAGAACGACGCGCGGCTCAATTTTCCTGATTCCTGAACCCTCCCGGAGGCTGCATGACCCTGGCGACCACGCCCACCATCCTGATCGTGCCCGGCTTGCGCGATCACGTCGAAGACCACTGGCAGACGCACCTCGAACGACGGCTGCCGAACGCGCGCTCCGTCGCGCCGCTCGAAGCCGACAAACTGAGCCGCACCGCGCGCGTCGCGGCGCTCGATGCGGCACTGGCCGCGATCGACGGCCCGGTCATCCTCGTCGCGCACAGCGCGGGCGTGATGATCGTCGTGCACTGGGCGCGGCAGGCCACGCGTGCGATCCACGGCGCGCTGCTCGCGGCGCCGGCCGATCTCGATACGCCGATGCCGGCCGGCTATCCGGCGCCCGATGCGATCGACGCGCATGGCTGGACGCCCGTGCCGACGCAGCGGCTGCCGTTCCCGAGCCTCGTCGCCGCGAGCCGCAACGATCCGCTCGCGCGCTTCGAACGCATCGAGGCGATGGCGGCCGGGTGGGGCAGCCGGCTCGTCGATCTCGGCGAGGTCGGGCACCTGAATCCGGCGTCGGGGTATGGCGAGTGGCATGACGCCGAACGGCTGATCGGGGAGGTGGCCGCGCTCGGCGCGTCCTGAGTATCCCTCCGCCACGCGCCGGGCCAACCGGGTTCCGGCGCGAACACCCGTCACCGTCGGGCCGGCGCGTGGCCCCGAACGGGTTCCGTTTCGCCACCCGACGAGATACGACGTCCTAACACGCCATCCAGTCGATGCCGCGACGCTCCACAAAAATCGGTCAACACGCAAATCGTCAACTAACGGAAGGTTTTTGTCAGGGAAAGTCCCGCCCCGCGCGTCATGGTTTTTTGTTGACCGACATCGTATAACGCCGTCATGATTTCCTGAAAAGAAAGGTCCCATCCACCGACCGAAGTGAGGAGACATGAACACCACCACGATCGCTCGCCGTGTCCGCCGGATCGCACTCGCACTGGGCTTCACGCTGTCGGCCGCCGCGGCGGTTGCAGCCCCCGTGTCGCTGAACATCGTCGACGTCGCGGGCAACCTGCAGCTCACGCAGAAGGCCATCGAGGCATTCCGGGACAAGAACCCGAACCTGGTCTCGAACGTCACGTTCACGAATGCGCCCGCGCCGCAGTTGCCGGGCAAGATCAAGGCGATGCAGGCGGCCGGGCGCTCCGACATCGACCTCGTGCTGACGGGCACCGACGCGCTGGCCGCCGGCATCGAACAGAATCTGTGGATGAAACTCCTGCCCGACGACTCGGCCGCGTTCCCCGGCGTGCTCGACAAATACGCGCCCGGCCCGCGCAAGATGCAGGATCTCGCGCAGGGCTTCGGCCTCGAAGTCACCTACATGCCGGCCGGCCCGCTGCTCGAATACAACCCGGCGAAGGTCAGCGACCCGCCGAAGACGCCGGACCAGTTGCTCGCGTGGTGCAAGGCGCACCCGAACAAGCTGATCTATGCGCGCCCGGCGAACTCGGGCCCCGGCCGCACGTTCCTGATGGGGCTGCCGTACGTGCTCGGCGACAAGAATCCGCAGGATCCGATCAACGGCTGGGACAAGACCTGGGCGTTCCTCAAGGCGTTGAACGACTGCGTCCCGTACTACCCGGGCGGCACGTCGGCGGTGATGAAGGAACTCGGCGAAGGCACGCGCGACATGACCGTCACCGTCACCGGCTGGGACCTCAACCCGCGCGCGCTCGGCATCGTGCCGGCGGAGTTCAGGGTCCAGGCGTTCGACAACATGACGTGGGTCAACGACGCGCACTACATGGTGATCCCGAAGGGCGTGCCGAAGGAAAAGCTCGACGTGCTGTTCAAGCTGATGAACTTCCTGCTTGAACCGGCCCAGCAGTCGATGACCTACGACGACGGCTACTTCTATCCGGGCCCGGCGGTGAAGGGCGTGACGCTCGAGATGGCGCCCGCGCACAGCCAGGAGGTGATCCGCAAGTTCGGCCGCCCAGAGTACGCGAAACTGCTCGCCGATCGCCCGCACGTGCAACCGCTCAGCGCGCAGGCGATGGTCGCCGCGTTCCAGAAGTGGGATCGCGAGATCGGTTCGCAGAAGTCGAAGTGACGCATGCACCGGCGGGCGCCGCAGCGCCCGCGTCGATGGAGTTCGCGCGATGAAGCACAGTTTCGAACGGTTGCGGCTCGACGGCGTGTGCCGCAGCTTCACCAATGCGGAGGGCGCGCAGGTCGCCGCGCTGAACGGGCTCGACCTCGAGATCCGGCGCGGCGAGTTCATCGCGCTGCTCGGCCCGTCGGGCTGCGGCAAGTCGACCGCGCTGAACTGCATCGCGGGGCTGCAGCCGCTCACGAGCGGCGGCATCTGGCTCGACGACACGCGCATCGACGTGCTGCCGCCCGAGCGCCGCGGCTTCGGGATGGTGTTCCAGAACTACGCGCTGTTTCCGCACATGTCCGTGCTCGACAACGTCGGCTTCGGCCTCAAGATGCGCGGCATGCCGAAGCAGGAAACACGGCGGCGCGCGCAGCAGGCGCTCGAACTCGTACAGCTCGTCGGCCACGAGCGCAAGCTGCCGGGGCAGCTGTCGGGCGGCCAGCAGCAGCGCGTCGCGATCGCGCGCGCGATCGTCATCGAGCCGCCGCTCGTGCTGATGGACGAGCCGCTGTCGAACCTCGACACGAAGCTGCGCATCGAGATGCGCGCCGAGATCCGCCGCATCCACACGCAGCTCGAACGCGCGACGATCTACGTGACGCACGACCAGGACGAGGCGCTGTCGATGGCCGACCGCATCGTCGTGATGAAGGAGGGTGTCGTGCAGCAGGTCGCGACGCCGAAGGGCGTCTATACGCGCCCGCACAACCTGCATGTCGCGCGCTTCATGGGCTATCGCAACGTGCTGCCGTTCACGCTCGAAGGGATGGCCGGCGATTACGTGAACGTCGCGGCCGGCGGCGTGCGGCTCGCGGGCGTGCCGATGGCCGGCTTCGACGCGAAGGATGTCGTGGTCGCGCTGCGTCCCGACGACATCGAGCGCGCGGACGATGCCGGCGACAACACGTTCGACGCGACGGTCGACACGGTCGAGTACGGCGGCCGCGATTCGCTGATCCGCGCGATGACGCCGTTCGGCCCGATCTGGGCGCGCGTGGCCGGCGAATTCACGGAAGGCGAGCGGCTGCGGCTGCGCGTCGCGCCGTCGCGCACGCTCGTCTATGCAGGAGAGCCGAAATGAGCGGCCCGGGCGCAGTGCCGTCACGCCGGGAAGCCGCATGAGCACGCTCGCGGCACCGCGCGACGCGAAGGCCTGGCTCGTCACGCCCGCGCTCGCGTTCATCGCCGCGCTGTTCATCTATCCGTTCGCGTACGGTCTCGTGCTGTCGTTCCAGCCGATGAACGGCGGCGGCGCGCTCGCGAACTACGCGCTGTTCTTCACCGACACCGCGATGTGGCCGACCGTGCTCGTCACGCTGAAGCTCGCGGTGCCGGCGACGCTGATCAACGTCGGCGTCGCGGTGCCCGTCGCGTTCGCGCTGCGCCGCAATTCGCCGTACCAGAAGTTCGTCACGACGCTGCTCGTGATTCCCGTCACGCTCGGCACGGTGCTCGTCGCCGACGGGATGCTCACGTACTTCGGGCCGAACGGCTGGTTCCCGCAGGCGCTGCAGGGCCTGCACCTGTACACGGACGAAGTGCGCCTCACGCACAACTACTGGGGCGTGCTGCTGTCGCTGATCGTGTCGGGCTTTCCGTTCGCGTTCCTGCTGATGCTGTCGTACATCAGCGGCATCGACCCGACGCTCGCGCGCGCGGCGGCGACGCTCGGCGCGAACCCGTGGCAGCAGTTCCGGCAGATTTACCTGCCGCTGCTCGTGCCGGGGCTCACGATGGCCGCCTGCCTGTCGTTCGTGCAGGCGTTCTCGGTGTTCCCGTCGGCCGTGCTGCTCGGCGCGCCGGCCGGGCCGACGCGCGTGATCTCGATCGCGGCGGCCGAGGCCGCGTTCGAGAGCTACGACTACTCGCTCGCGTCGGCGATCGCGATCGTGATGGGTTTCGTGCAGTTGCTGGTGGTCGCCTCGATGCTCGGCGCGCGCCGCTTCTTCTATACGGGCGCGGTGACGGGAGGCAAGGGCTGATGGCGACCGACAATCGTGCCGCTCGAGCGTGGCCGCCGAAGCACGGCGCGCCCGATGCGCGGCCCGTCGACGCGAGGAAACCGCAGAAGATGAGAAACAGCCTCGCCGGCCGCGCATGGAAGGCACTCGTGTGGGGGCTGATGGCGTTCTTCCTGCTGAACGTGATGCTGCTGATCGCGACCGTCGCGGTGAACTCGATCGCGACGCGCTGGTTCGGCACGCCGCTGCCGCAGGGCTTCACGCTGCACTGGTATGCGAAGGCGTGGCAGGACTTCCAGCTCGCGAGCGTGCTGTGGGTGACCGTCGAGGTCGTCGGCGCGGTCGTGCTGCTGTCGATCGCGCTTGGCGTGCCGGCCGCCTACGCGCTTGCGCGCGTGCAGTTTCGCGGCAAGCGCTTCGCGCTGCTGGTGTTCCTGCTGCCGCTGATGGTGCCGCCCGTGACCTACGGGATTCCGATGGCGACCGTGATGTACAAGGTCGGGCTCGCCGGCACGCTGCCGGGCGTGATCCTCGCGAACCTCGTGCCGGCGCTGCCGTTCGTGATCCTCGTGATGACGCCGTTCATCGAGCAGATCGATCCGAATCTCGAAGCCGCCGCGCGCATCTTCGGCGCGAACACGTGGCGCTATTTCCGCTACGTGCTGCTGCCGCTGCTGGTGCCCGGCATGCTCGCGGCGGGGCTGCTCGTGCTGGTGCGCACGATCGGGATGTTCGAGCTGACGTTCTTCACCGCGGGCCCGAGCACGCAGACGCTCGTCGTCGCGCTGTATTACGCGGTGTTCTCGACCGGCGTGCGTGCGCCGCAGTCGATCGACGCGATGGCGATGATCTACATGGCCATCACGCTCGTGTGGGTCGTGATCGCGCTGCAGTTCGTGAGCCCGACGCAACTCGTCAGCCGCGTGAAGCAGGAACGGCAGTAGGCGCGGTCGCGCGGTGCCCCCGCGCATCCGTGCAATTGGTTACAAATGGATACCGCGAACGCTGCGCGGACGTTGCAGACTACGCGGCATTGACCCGATCGACGGATACCCATGAAGTTTCAAACGCTGCTGACACTCGGCTGTGCATCGACGCTGCTGGCCGCCTGCAACCTGCTCCACGACGGTCCCGGATCGAACGACGTCGACGCCGCCGTGCGCCGCGCGCTCGAAGCGGAAAACCACGGCGGCCTGAACGCGCTGTTCGGCCAGCCGCTGCCCGTCTCGGCCGATGTCGTGTCGGCGAAGCCCGACGGCGACTGCAAGAAGCTCGGCGATCGCACGTACTCGTGCGACGTCGTGGTCACGTGGCGCAATGCCGATTACACGCCGTCGCGCGCGAACCTGACCTTCGTGAAGGCTGCCGACGGCTCGTGGCAGACGTCAGGCGTCGACGCGGCGATCGCGACGGGCACCGCGAAATCGCTGATCGACCGGATCGGCAAGGCGTGGCCCGGCAATGCGGCGAGCGGCGCGTCGGCGCCGCAGTGAAGCACACGGGCGGCGGCCTGGTCGATTCCCTCCCGTGATGCGCGGCTGGTCGCTCCTGCGGGCCGCGCCGTTCCTTCTACTCTGCTGATGGCACGCCATCGACCGATTTCCCGCGAAAGCCTCGCCGCATGCACCTAGGCGGGTGCAGCGGCAGGTCAGCGCCCGCGGCTGACCTGGCCGGACACGGTTGCCGGCAGCGCCGGACGGCCGGACGTGCTCGACGCACCGGCTTCCGCGCCGATACCCGACGATTGCGCGACGCGCGCTTCGGCCGCCTGGATATCGTCCGGGTACTGGCCTTTCAGCGGCTTGTAGCCGGCCTGTTCGAGCTGCCGCAACTGCGCGACGACTTCGGCGCGCGTGACGGGGCCATTGACCGTCTGCGCAAACGACACGGCGGGCGCCGCGATCGCGGCGGCGAGGACGAGCAGGGAAAGGGCGGTTTTCATCTTCAGTATCTCCGAAAAGGACAGGGCGGCCGGCACGGCACGGACACCGCAACCGGTCGATCCATCTTGTTCGATCGGCGCTTAAGCGCGGATTAACGGAGAAAAAGGGCGCGAGCATCGGATCCGCGCGCGATTGAATGCATCCTCGGTATGCGGGCCGGATTATAGGGAAAACCCTTATTTCGAGATATAATCACGGCCTAAGAGATAGGTCGAACCATGCCTGAACATTTCCAAACCCTTGAAAAATTTGTGTTTTCCCTCGTCGTGATGTCCGCGGTCGTGTGCTCGGCATTCCTCGCGTACGAGCGTCACCCCGAGATCAAGATCGCGCTGCACGAAGGCGAAGCGCTGATGCGCGAGAGCGCCAAGTATTCGGTCATCTGCTCGCCGTCCAAGGTCGATCCTTGCGTCGAGATGTCCGCTTACTGACATTCGCGTCGAGATCGGCGCGCCGCGCGGTGCGCTCAATCGAAACGGACCAGTTTCAGACTCGCCCTACAGCGTTGGCGATCCGAATTCCTTAAAGTAGAACCCATCAGGAATTCGAAACCGGCCGCAAGATAGGGCGGATGCACGAACCCGTAACGTGCCGAGTCGCTGGCGTAAGCAGCCCCCGAATTCAGCCGGCCCCGCTTCGAGCAATCGAGCGGGGCCGTTCTGTTGGCGCGGTTGAAACGCTCTCCCGCAGCGCCATGCGTCGCGTGCGTCACACCACATGCCGCGGCGTACCGCCGACTCTTCGCGGGAGAGGCAACAGAAAACATGGCGGGTCTCGCTGACAGGCGCCCGGTGGCGCGGAACGGGTTCGATTCTGCCGGCGGCGCGTGCGCCGTCGTTTGACCGTTGCGCGAGCGCGCTTTCCCGTATGGAAAGGCTGACGCCCGCCGCACGAAAGCGGAGGCGGCGCTCATGCCAACGCGCACCTTTCCGTTTCGGAAAGGCGGGTTGAGCATCGATCGATTTTCGCCGTGCGCGAACGCCGTCATGATCGCCGTCATCGACAACACGATTTCATCGGAGACAGTCATGACACGACCGCTGGACGGCATCCGTGTGCTGGAACTCGGCCAACTGATCGCCGGGCCGTTCGCGGGCCGGATGCTCGCCGAATTCGGCGCGGACGTGATCAAGGTCGAGCCGCCCGGCGTCGGCGACCCGCTGCGCAAATGGCGGCTGCTGCACGACGGCACGTCGGTCTGGTGGGCCGCGCAGTCGCGCAACAAGACCTCGCTCACGCTCGACCTGCGCACGCCCGAAGGGCAGGACGTCGTGCGTCGCCTCGTCGCCGAGACCGACGTGCTGATCGAGAACTTCCGGCCCGGCACGCTCGAAGGCTGGGGGCTCGGCTGGGCCGCGCTGTCCGCGATCAACCCGGGGCTCGTGATGCTGCGCGTGTCGGGCTTCGGGCAGACGGGCCCGTATCGCGACCGTCCCGGCTTCGGCGTGATCGCCGAAGCGATGGGCGGCCTGCGTCACCTGACCGGCGAGCCCGGCCGCACGCCGGTGCGCGTCGGCATCTCGCTCGGCGATTCGCTGTCGGCGCTGCACGGCGTGATCGGCGTGCTGCTCGCGCTGCGGCATCGCGAACAGCAGGGCGGCAAGGGGCAGGTCGTCGACGTCGCGCTGTACGAATCGGTGTTCAACCTGATGGAAAGCCTGCTGCCCGAGTACGCGGCGTTCGGCGCGGTGCGCGAGGCGGCCGGCAGCAGCCTGCCCGGGATCGCGCCGACCAACGCATACCGCTGCCGCGACGGCAAATACGCGCTGATCGCCGGCAACGGCGACAGCATCTTCCGGCGCCTGATGGAGCTGATCGGCCGGCCCGATCTCGGCAACGATCCCGCGCTCACGCGCAACGACGGGCGTGTCGCGCAGGTCGAACGCATCGACGCGGCGATCGGCGAATGGAGCGCGTGCCACGATCTCGACGACGTGTTGGCCGCGCTGAACGACGCGCGCATCCCGTCCGGGCGCATCTACGACGTGGCCGACATCGCGGCCGATCCGCATTACCGCGCGCGCGACATGATCGTCGACGCCGCGCTGCCCGACGGCACGCCCGTGCTCGTGCCGGGCATCGTGCCGAAACTCGACGCAACGCCCGGGCGTATCGAGCGTCCGGCGCCCGCGCTGGGCGCGGATACCGATGCGGTACTCGAATCGCTCGGCATCGATGCCGCGACGCGCGGCGACTGGCGCACGCGCGGCGTGATCTGAACCGGAAACAGGAGAACGCGACATGGGCATGCAACGCAAACGGCTCTATATCCACGAAGTGGCGACGCGCGACGGCTTCCAGAACGAAGCGGCGTTCGTCGACACCGACGACAAGATCGCGCTCGTCGACGCGCTGAGCGCATGCGGCTACGCGAAGATCGAGGTCACGTCGTTCACGTCGCCGAAGGCGATTCCCGCACTGCGCGACGCGGAGGCCGTGATGCACGGCATCGCGCGCGCGCCGGGCGTCGTCTATACGGTGCTCGTGCCGAACGTGCGCGGCGCCGAGCGTGCGCTGTCGTGCGGCGTCGACGAGGTGAACCTCGTGATGTCGACGAGCGAGAGCCACAACCGCGCGAACCTGCGGATGACGCGCGAGCAGTCGTTCGCGCAGTTGCGCGACGTGATCGATGCGGTGCGCGGCACGGGTATCGCGATCAACGTGTCGCTGTCGACCGCGATGGGCTGCCCGATGGAAGGCGACGTAGCGGCCGAGGGCGTGCTCGCGTGGATGCAGCGCTTCGCGGATCTCGGCGTGCATGGCTTCACGCTGTGCGATACGACGGGCATGGCGTTTCCGTCGCAGGTGCACGATTTGGCCGGGCGCGCACGCGAGCGCTTCGGCGCGCTGCAGCTCACGCTGCACTTCCACAACACGCGCGGGATGGCGCTCGCAAACACGCTTGCGGCACTCGACGCCGGCATCGACCGCTTCGACGCGTCGCTCGGCGGGCTCGGCGGCTGCCCGTATGCGCCGGGCGCGACCGGCAACGCATGCACCGAGGAACTCGTGCACATGCTCGAACTCGACGGCTACGATACGGGCATCGATCTCGCGGCCGTGCTGGCCGCGTCGGCCCGGCTGCCCGCGCTGATCGGGCATGACGTGCCGAGCCAGATCCTGAAGGCCGGGCGCCGCTCGGACCTACATCTGCCGCCGCGCACCGACGTCGGCGACATGCCCGCGCAACGCGCTTTCTCATGAACAGGAAACAGGAGCGAATTTCATGGCGCTGATCGACCACCTCGACCATCTCGTGCTGACCTGCGTCGATCCGGACCGGACCAAGCATTTCTACACCGAGGTGCTGCAGATGCAGCTCGAAACCTTCGGCGCCGGCCGGCTCGCATTCCGTTTCGGCAACCAGAAGATCAACCTGCACGTGCGCGGCGCGGAGTTCGAACCGAAAGCGCATGTGCCGGTGCCCGGCGCGCTCGACCTGTGCTTCATCGCGTCGGTGCCGCTCGACGACGTGATCGCACACCTGAAGCATGTCGAATGGCCGATCGTCGAAGGGCCCGTCGAACGCACGGGCGCGACGCAGAAGATCCGGTCGGTCTACGTGCGCGATCCCGACCTGAACCTGATCGAGATTTCCGAGTTGATCTGACCGGCGGCGCTCGATCGCCCAAGCGAGCACCGGCATGCTGCGCACGCGGCGTCGCGGCCATTCGCCGAAAGCGGACAGGCGGGCGCCGCGCCCGCCGATTCCGGATAGCCGCGCGTGGCCGCGCTGCGGATAATGGCGCAACGGCGTCGGCCCGGTCGCCGCCTTCGCAGCGGACACGGCAAACGTGCCCCGCGCATCCGCAACCCGACCCTGGTGCTTCCCGAATGACGATCCTCTATCGCGGCATGGACCGCGCGGCGCTCGACGCCGCGTACCTGAACACGAAGGTTGTTGCCGATTTCCCGGCATTGCTCGCGTCATGCCAGGCGCGCAGCGCGGCGCTGTACGAAGCGACGCCCGGGCGCCGCGACCTGCGTTACGGCGCGCAACCCGCGCAGCGCTTCGACTGGCTGTCGTGCGGGCAGCCCGACGCACCGCTGTTCGTGTTCATTCACGGCGGCTACTGGCAACACTGCACGAAGGAGGATTTCGCGTATGCGGCGAGCGGGCCGCTCGCGCGCGGCTTCGACGTCATCCTTGCCGAATACACGCTCGCGCCGGTCGCGACGATGACCGACATCGTCGGCGAGATCGGCGCGCTGCTCGACCATCTCGCAGCCGACCCCGACGGCCTCGGCACCGCGCACCGGCCGATCCACCTGAGCGGCCATTCGGCGGGCGGGCACCTGACGGCGATGCATCGCGCGCATCCGGCCGTCGTCGCGGCGCTCGCGATCAGCCCGCTCGTCGATCTCGAACCGATCTCGCTGTGCTGCCTGAACGACAAGCTTCAGCTCACCGCGCGCGAGGTCGACGCGTACAGCCCGCTGCACCGCATCGGCCCCGGCGCGCCGACCGTCGTTGCGGTCGGCGATGCAGAGCTGCCCGAACTCGTCCGGCAAGCGCACGACTACGCGACGGCGTGCGAAGCGGCCGGCGAACGGATCGTCCACGTGGGGCTGCCCGACATGCAGCATTTCGCGGTGCTCGACGATCTCGCCCGGCCGGACGGCGCGATGCTCGCGACGTTGCAAGCGATCGCGCCGCGCTAGCCGGGCCGTACCGGCCCTGCGCGTGCGCGCGTATGATCGGCATCAGGCCGCAACGGCCGCGCCGCACGGCCTTCCCAGGACCCACGACATGGTGAACCCGCTTCATTTCGATCTGCAGTCGCTGCGCGTGTTCGCGCTCGTCGCCGAGCACGGCAGCCTGACGAAGGCGGCCGAACACGGCCAGCTCACGCTGTCCGCGGTCAGCAAGCGTATCGCCGAACTCGAAAGCGTGACCGGCAGCGCGCTGTTCGTCCGGCATGCGCGCGGCGTCGAGCTGACGCCTGCGGGCCGCGCGCTGCTCGATCATGCGGCGAAGGTGATCGAGCAGGTCAACCGGATGGCGCACGAGATGAGCGACTACGTCGCCGGCGTACGCGGCCATATCCATGTGTGGACCAATACGTCCGCGATCGTCCAGTTCCTGCCCGCCGATCTCGCTGCGTTCCTCACCGGCAACCCCGGCATCAAGGTGAGTCTCGAGGAGCGGCTGAGCCACGAGATCGTCGACGCGCTCGCGTCGGGCAAGGCCGATCTCGGCGTATTCGCCGACAACGTGCCGGCGCCCGGCATCGAACGGCGGCTGTACCGGCGCGACGAGCTCGTGCTGCTCGTGCCACGCACGCACCGGTTCGCCGCGCGCGAGCGCATCCGCTTCGCGGATACGCTCGACGAGGATTACGTCGGCCTCAGCGACGGCAGTTCGCTGCTCGCGCGCATGACCGACGCCGCGTTCGCGGCCGAGCGCTCGCTGAAGCTGCGGATCCAGGTATCGAATTTCGACGGCGTGAGCCGGATGATCGAGGCCGGGCTCGGCATCGGCGTGCTGCCGCGCGAAGCGGTGACCGGCGAGCGGGCGGCTCGGCTCGGTGTCGTGACGCTCGACGATGCGTGGGCGACGCGCACGCTGTGGGTCGGCGTGAAGGCCGGCACCGTGCTGACCACCGACGTCGCGAAGCTGTTCGATTTCATGTCGGCGCGGTGAGGCGGGGCTGCAAACGGTCAAAATCGCTCAGTGCGGATCCCGGGGAGCTCGATCATTTGTCTGCGTGCGGCCAGGAGCGGTCGGTCGACACGGGAAAGTGGATTGTCGACAATCGACGAGCGAACGCGTGGATACGCTTCCCTGTCTATAGACTTTCAATCAGAGATTCGAGCTTCGGACCGGCAAACCGTACGCCAAATTCAAGGACTTCGTACTCGGCGACGTTCATCCGGACATACGGATCAGCATTGAGAACGGCGTCAAGCGCGGCGCGCTCTATCGCATCGGCGAGAATAAATCCTCCGACACGGGGACGCTGCTGCCCGGAGAGCAGGAAATGACCTGCGGCATAATTTTCATTGAGCCATGCAACGTGCGCCTCGGCATGTGCATCAACTACCACCACGGGTGCTTTGTAACGAAGAATTATTGCGTACACTTAAATTATTCCTCCTTTAAAGGTCGGGCTGCGAAGAAATATAGTTAGGGGCCGCCTTGCCTCGTTGGGGCCCCGACGCTCTCCGAAGTTCGTGAGCGAACAGAACGGAGTACTTCATTCGGCTCTGAGCCGCAAAGCATCCAGCGGAGACATATCAAGACGCCCGCAACTTACGCCGGTTCTCGGGCTTCGGCTAGTCGTTTTTTTTGAATGAGCTTATAACACTGGCTTATCAATTAGCCAGAGCCAAAGGAGCTACAAGACACTATTGCTGTGGCTTGACGTTGATTCAATCCCGGTACCGCAGGGTATCGACAAGGAGGGCAAAAGCCGCCGAGTGATGTCGGCGGCTCGGATAGTACAGGTGGTACCCCGAGTACGCCGGACACCAATCGTCCAGCACACGGACCAGCCTCCCCTCAGAAACATGCTCGTCAACTTGGTCTTCCGGCAGGTAGACCAATCCCAACCCGTCGAGCGCACTCTTTAGCCGGAGAGCAATATTGTTGAATACCAGTTGCCCTTCGGTAGAAATTTTTACTTTTCGCCCATCCTTTTCAAACTCCCATGGACGAATCGACCACATGGTCGGCAGTCTCAAGTTGATACAGCTATGATCCGACAGGTCTTCCGGAGTCTTGGGAGGCGGGCGTTTGGCAAAGTACGAAGGAGACCCGGCAACCGCCATGCGCCAGTCCGCACCAATTCGTACGGCAATCATGTCCTTCGCAATGTTCTGCCCGAGGCGAACGCCAGCGTCGTAGCCTTCATCGACGATGTCGATCAGACGATAGTCGACAACCACCTCGACATTAATCTCCGGGTAGCTGGGCAGAAGTCTGGCCAACGCCGGTTGAAGAATGGTGATAGCGGGATGCTCCCCCGCAGAGATTCGGATCGTACCTGCGGGTCGCTCCCGCATTGCATTCAATGAATCCAACGCGGTTTCAATTTCGTTAAAGCGCGGCTCTATCGTCCGCAGTAATAGTTCCCCCGCTTCGGTTAACGAAACACTTCGGGTTGTACGCGTCAACAGGCGTACCCCGAGTCGCCGTTCAATGTCTCGAATAGTCTGGCTGAGCGCGGGCTGGGAGACTCCCATCTGAGCGGCCGCTCTAGTGAAACTTCGCTGCTTCGCCACAGCAACAAAAGCAATCAGACCCTCGACGTTTTGGCGCAGCATAAATAACCCATGCTTATAAGTTCGATTCCATTCTAACCTCTAATCACCGCCCTTGCTTGCGGCTACGATGGCAGCCACTCATCCCATTTACGGACCTGCCATGTTACAGACACCTTCTCTCTATGTACCGACCGCTGCTGTTTCGCGATCCGCGGCAGACGCATTGATCCAGGCGGCGATCAAGTCCGCTTCGGACCTCGGCATCGACATTTCCGTCGCTATCGTCGACGCCGGCGGCGCAACCAAGGCTTTCAGCCGCACTGACGGAGCTGCGTTCCTGACCGTCGATGCAGCCGTCAATAAAGCGTGGAGTGCAGCTTCCTTTGGGTATCCGACTCATACGTGGAATGAATATATGTCGGACCCGAAGTTGGCTCCTCTGTCCAACCTACCTAGGATGTTGCCGGTCGGCGGCGGCTATCCGCTGTTTGCTGAAGGCAGATTGGTTGGTGGAATCGGAATCTCCGGGGGTAGCTACGCCCAGGACCAGGACATCGCGGCAGCAGCCCTGCTAGCGGTGGGATTTTCGCTACGCTGAAGATTGGCTTTCGATCGGTGTCATACACCGGCGCCAGTAGGCGCTGTGCACCGATTTTCAGGTTACTTCGGGTGATCGAGCCCCGAAATAGGAGTGTTAGATGAACAATACAGTTGGAATTATCGGCAGTGGGATGATTGGGAGCCAGGTTGCACGTCTCGCGGTCGCCGCTGGCCTCAATGTGACGATTTGCAATTCCCGTGGCCCAGAAACCCTTGCGGATATTGTCGCGGAACTGGGGCCGGGCGTCCGCGCTGCCTCCCTGCCGGAAGTGGCCGAGTCGACCGATCTCCTCGTGCTGGCCGTGCCCTTTGCAGTCTATGCGAAGCTGCCTGCGGATCTACTGGCCGGCAAGATTCTCGTCGATACCTTGAACTACTACCCCGAACGCGACGGTGTGATGCAGGAAGTCAAGACCGACACAATTTCCACGAGTGAGCTCGTACAAGCCCATCTGTCACGTTCCTATGTCGTTCGCGCAATCAACAATATGGATTTCATCCGATTGCTAAGCAGGGCTCGTCCTGCGGGTTCCGAAGACCGCAGCGCACTTCCTGTTGCCAGCGATCATGCAAATGCAAAGGCAGCGGTGATCGAATTCCTTGACAGGATTGGTTACGACGTCGTCGATATGGGGCCACTTTCCGAAAGCTGGCGCAGTGAACCGACCATGCCCGTTTATGTCAACCCGTACTGGGGGATAAAAACCCAGTACGAGTCTGGGCCAAACGACGTCAGCTCTTTCATGAGCGCACCTGGTCGAGCCGTGGGCAAGAATGAGGTTACCGAACTGCTGGGGAAGGCAGTACGCCACGAAAAGATGTTCGGTTTGCTCGGAAACTTCGACGTGACCAGCACGCGAAAATGAGCGCTTCGAGAAAAACGAAATCGAGTCGTTGCTTTCGCATGGCATCAGTGATAACTGGGCAGTGATCTCCGCCCACTCTATAACCCGGTGAAGGAGCTTTGGATTCCCCGAACATCGGTTGATCAGCTTGACGTCAGCGGTCCCGCTTGGCGGGATTACCGGCTTCGGAAAGTTGGAAGGCCGGCTTATGACGCCCCGAGGCGACCGCCGGCCTCGCTTGTACGGTACTGTTCGGCCGGGAGCGGCTGCACGAGACGTTGATAGATCTGGCAGGGTTATTCGATTGAAACCTCCGGGCCTGGAGTCTAGCGTGAACGAACTGAAAGGAGCATTCCATGAAAGAGGTCATCGTCGTTGTCGGCGTGTAGTGGCTAGATAGAAATGTCCGCTTTTGGCTACATGGAAATGTCCGCTTTCGTGCCGCGTAAGCTGACCGGCCGCCGGGTGTCCGGCG
This sequence comes from Burkholderia catarinensis, assembly GCF_001883705.2. Lineage (GTDB taxonomy): Bacteria > Pseudomonadota > Gammaproteobacteria > Burkholderiales > Burkholderiaceae > Burkholderia > Burkholderia catarinensis. The sequence continues at coordinate 143,256 of NZ_MDEQ02000007.1, read as the reverse complement.
CCGGAGGCTGCGATGGCTGCAACGGAGCGGATCACGATGACGATGCGCGAGCTGGACCGATTCAAGGTCATTCAGGACGTGGCGGACGGCACGCTCAAGCCATGGCGTGCGGCGGAACGACTGGAATTGACGACGCGGCAGATTCGCCGGCTGGTCGCCCGGCTGCGTGAACATGGCCCGGCGGGTTTGGTGTCGGGACACCGATCGAAGCCTGGCAATCGTCGCCTGGACCCAGGAGCAGCCGACCGGGCACTGTCGATCATTCGCGATCGCTACGCCGATTTCGGACCGACGCTGGCCTGCGAGAAGCTCTGGGAATGTCACGGCATTCGGATGGCTAAGGAGACGGTCAGGAAGCTGATGACAGAAGCTGGTTTGTGGATTCCGCGCCGACAACGGCCGCCGAAGGTCTATCAACCACGGTCACACCGGATTGATTTCGTCCTGGCTGCGCCGCGTGGTCAACGGCCCGAGCACGCGCAGCGTGACGGCGACGGTGCCGAGCGCGATCGAGATCACGCCGAACATCGCACCCGCGCCGTAGCTGCCGAGCACCGGCAGCAACACGAACGGCAGCGCCCCGCTGACGATGCGCGACAGCGAATAGGTACTGCCGATCGCCGTCGAGCGCACGCGCGCCGGAAAGATCTCGGCCTGGTACACGTGATACGCGTTGCTGAACACGTTCGACGCGCAGGTCGTCAGGAACCCGAAGCCGACGATCAGCGCGGTATTGCCCGAATAGGCGAAGCACAGCCCGAATACGGCGATCGACAGGATCGACACGATCACGAGCGTTCGGCGCTCGATCCAGTTGAGCAGCGGAATCGACAACAGCGAACCGATCGGGTAACCGATGAACGACAGCGCGATGAACAGCGTGCTGTCCGTCACGTCGAAGCCGCGGCTCTTCACGACCGTGCCGGCCAGCGTGCCGAAGCCGTAGTAGCCGAAGCCCTGGAACAGGTGAAAGATCGCGAGCATCAGGTAGCGCGTGCCGTAAGGTTCGCGGCGCAGCAGCGCGATGCGCTCGCCGAGCCCGAGCGGCCGTTGCGGCTCGGCCGGTGCCGCGAATTGCTCGGGCACGCTTACACCAGTGCCGTCCGCGAAGCGCCGCAGCGCCGCGTGCGCTTCGGCGGCGCGACCTTGCGCGAGCAGCCAGCGCGGGCTCTCCGGCAACCGGTGCTGGACGAGCAGCACGTACACGGCGCCGAGGCTGCCGATCGCAAGGATGATGCGCCAGCCGGCCACGCCGACCACATGCAACGGGTTCAACCATAGCGCGAGGAAGCCGACGAGCGGCACCGCGACATACGAAGTCGTATAGGCCCATGCGGCGAGCCGCCCGCGCTTTTCCTTCGGCAGGATTTCGGACAGGAAGCTGTCGGCGACCGGATAGATCGCGCCGACGCCGATGCCCGTCAGGAACCGGCACGCGACGAGCATGTCGGCGTTCACCGAAAACGCGCCGACCAGCGAGAACGCGCTGTACCACACGAGCGTCAGCAGGAACGCCTTGCGCCGGCCGATACGGTCGGCCAGGCTGCCGAGGCACATCGCGCCGACGAACATGCCGATAAATGCGGATGCCAGCAGCAGCTTGAAATCGGCGCTTTGCCGGCTCAGCCCGTATTCGTTCTGCAACGCGGAGCCGATCGTACTGACGAGAAAGATCTCGTACATGTCGAAGAATAGCCCGATGCCGATCACCCACACGACGAACCGGTGCAACGCACCGACCGGCAGGTCGTCCATGAAATCGCCGAGCGTGACGCGGCGGCCGGGAAGGGCCGCCGCATCGGCGCCGACGCCTGCGGGAGCGGCCGGCGGTCGGGCGGACGCGGGTCCGCCCGCGTTGCCGCCGAGATCGAGGGATTGGCTGTTCATCAAGTCTCCTGATTATCGATATGCCGTGGCGCGGGGCCGGCCGTTCGCGGCCGGCGTAACGCGTCCGGCCGCACGACGCGGCGGCAGGCACCGCCACGCCCGTGAAAGGGCCGGACATGCGGGCTGCGCCGATCGTCCGACACATGGTGGGCAAATCGGCGGCACGTGATAATTGCGGATGTTTCAAGCGTCCTTTCCCGCGCAGAAAGGGTAGGGACCGCGCGGCGGCTCGGATTCGCGCGACAGGCCGTTGCAGCCTGCGCGGCGCGCGGTGGCGCACCGGAACCGACGCGCTCCCGCGCAGCCGGGTGGATCGGGAAAACCATGAGGCCCGATGCGCGGCCGCCGGCGCAACCGCCGCCGACGGCCACCCGGCCGTGCTCAATCGGCGGGCACGAATGCCGCCCCATGGAACACGCGCACGGGGTTCCCGCGCTCCAGCGCAAAATGCTGCATCCGCCGCTGCCGGCGCGCATCCGACGCGTGATGGTCGGCTTCCTGCTGCAGTCGCACCTGCAGCAACTGCAGCGCCAGACGCTTGTTCGCATGCTGGCTGCGCTCGCTTTCCACGCGCACCGACAGGCCGGTTGCGACATGGGTCGCGCGGATGGCCGAGCTCGTCTTGTTCACGTGCTGGCCACCCGGGCCGCGTGCGCGCATCGCTTCGAACCGCACGTCGCCGTCCGGCAACGGCTGCGCATCCGCACAGCGCGTGACGCCGATAAACCAGTTCTTGCGCGGATGGCGCAACCGGTACGGGCTCGCGCAAATCCATTGCAGTGTGCCCGTCCACCGGTCCGCGAGCGCCGGCGCAGCGTCGCCGTTGAGATCGAACAGCGCCGAGCGCAGCGTGCCGGGCCGTTCGCCGGGCTGCGCATCGAGCACCGTCACGACCACGCGTTGCGCATCGGCTTCCGCCTGCAGGCGCCGCAACGCGTTGGCCGCGGCGAGCTGGCACTCCAGCGGGCCGTGCGCCGAAGAAATCTGCATCAGCATCGGCAGCCCTCCCCGGAGGTCTTGTAGGTCAGCACCGGCGCGAGCCGCGCCAGCCTGCGCAGCAGGCTGGCCGCCTCGAGCGCGTCGACGACGCTGTCGATCGGCTTGTATGCCTGCGGCGCCTCCTCGTACAGCAGTTCGCGGTCTTCGCAGACGACGTGACTGCCGAGCGGCGTGCGCGTGAGCTGCGACGGCGTGAAACGCCGCTCGAGGCGGCCCTTGCAATCGCCGCGCGCCCACTTGCGGCCCGCGCCGTGCGCGAGCGACGCGAGGCTCGCCACATCGTTGGGCCGCACCGGCGCAACGAGATAGCTGTAATCGCCGCGCGACCCGGGAATGACGACGGGCCCCGCGTCGGCCGGCGTCGCGCCTTTGCGATGCAGCCAGCCCGGCTCGCCGTCGACGCTCGCGCGGCTCACCAGGTTGTGGTTGACGTCGAGCACGCACCGGCCGTCGCTGCGCCAGCGCGCCAGCATGCGCCGCGCGATCAGGTCGCGATTCGCGATCGCGTAGCGCAACGCCGCATCGTGACGCGCGAGGTACGCCGTACACGCGGCATCCGACTCGTCGAGGCCGTTGTAGCCATGCTCGCGCATGTGCTGCTCGAGTATCGACTGGCCGAAGCCGCGCGACCCGCTGTGCACGAGCAGCAGCAGGTGGTCTCGGTCGAGACCGAGCGCCTGGATCGCATCGGCGTCGTACACCGCGTCGATCCGCTGCGCCTCCGCGAAATGATTGCCGCTGCCGATCGTGCCGAGCGACGTCGCGAACACATGATCCGCGAACCCGGCGGCCGCGATCAGCGGCTGCCAGCTTGCGTCAGGCGCGGCGTCGATCGAGCCGAGCCGGCTCGCGAGCTTCGACGCGCTGACGCGCCGCGCATCGAGCGCGGTTTGCCACAGCGCCATCCCGCAGCCGATGTCGCCGCCGATCAGCGCCGGATATAGCCGGCCTGTCGAAAAAAACGCTGCGCCGACCGGGTAGCCGCGTCCCGGGTGCAGATCAGGCATGCCTGCGACGCGCCGCATGCCGGGGAGGGTGGCAGCCTGTTCGAGCTGCCGGATGGCCTCACCTTCGATCCAGGTATTGGCGCAAGCGCACAGCGTGATGCGCTCGGCCAGGTATTGCATGGAATTGCCCATGGAGGTTTCCGTTCGATGAAAAGGAAGAACGGCGGGCCATGGCGCGGGCAGCGCACGCATGCGCTGCCCGACATCGGAAGTCGGGAGAAGGGCGGCACGACCGGACCGGAACGATCCGGCTCATCGCCGTGATGGCGATGCGGTGTGCTGCGTAGCGTGAACGATGAAACGGACGGACGCGAAAAACCCGAACTACGACCCGCGACGGGAGGAGCGTTGGCGTGACGTCATGATTTTCTTCTCCTTGCGAGTGAGGGGTTGATCGGAATGGCGGCGACTCTAGCATGCATGCGACGGGCGCAGCAAGCGGCTGGCGGTACGCTGTCGATCGATTCAGGGTGCGATGTGGCGAAAAACATACACATAGGATTCCAGATCATTCGCGCATCGATTGCACGCGCGGCACGCCGCGGCAAGCGCTCGGTGCATGCAGGCAACCGCAACGGATGTGCCCGGCCGCGCTTGACAGCGCAAAAGCCGTTTCGTAGCATCCGCCTGCTTCATCTCTGAACCCTCATCGAACCGGTGATCCAAGTGCCCGCAAACATTCGTCCCTTCGCCTGATACGCCGACGACTGCCGTCCCGGCCGCGTGTCGTCCTGCCCGTTTCCGTTTGCGCCGTAGCGCCGGAACAATGAGCGCAGGGCCGCGCCCGGACTCGCACTGACACCGCAACGCACGCCAATCCGTTCGTTCACGTCGTCGGCCTTTTCCCTGTTTCCGGAGAAAGACCATGACGCTGGATTTTCGCGCCTACGCGCAATCGCTCGACCTCGCCCGCTACCCGCGCACGCCGCACCTTGAAGGCTCGCGCCTGCAGGACGGCGACGAAGGTCACGACCACGTTCCCTATCGCACCCTCGCTGGCGCGCACATCGTCGTCGAGGAAAAGCTCGACGGCGCGAACACGGGCATCAGCTTCGGCCCGGCCGGCGAACTGCTGCTGCAGTCGCGCGGCCACTATCTGGCCGGCGGCGGCCGCGAGCGGCAGTTCGGTTTCGTGAAGACCTGGGCGGCGGCCCATGCCGGCTGGCTGCTCGATCGCCTCGGCGATCGCTACGTGATGTACGGCGAAACGATGAGCAAGAAGCACGCGGTGTTCTACGACGCGCTGCCGCATCACTTCTTCGAATTCGACGTGTTCGACCGCACGACGGGCCGCTTCCTGTCGACACCCGCGCGTCGCGCGCTGCTCGCCGACGGGCCCGTGCTGTCGGTACCGGTGCTGTACGAGGGTGTCGCGCCGACGCGGCTCGCGGACCTCAAGGCGCTGCTCGGCCCGTCGCTCGCGAAGACGCCGGACTGGCGCCGCGCGTTCGAGGAAACCGTGCGGCGGCAGGGGCTCGACCTCGCGCGCGCATGGCAGCAGTGCGACAAGTCGGAACGCTCCGAGGGGCTCTACGTGAAGGTCGAGACCGACGACACGACGACGGCACGCCTGAAGTGGGTGCGCCACGATTTCGTGCAGGCGATTCTCGATTCGGCGCGCCATCACTCGGAGCAGCCGTTCATCCCGAACCTGCTCGCGCCCGATGTCGACCTGTACGCGCCGCGCCCGACGGTGACGTGGACATCGATCCCCGCTGCGCATCCGAACCCATGAATGCGAAGCGGCCGCGTGCCGCTTCGACAGGAGTCTCGATCATGAAATACGAACATCTGCAGGCACTCGTGCCTGCGCCCGGCCGGCAGCCGGACTATCGCGCGTGTCTTGCGGCGTTTCCCGCGCTCGAGCACGCGAAAACGACACCGCAGGAGCCTGCGCATCACGGCGAAGGCGACGTGTGGACGCATACGACGATGGTGATCGATGCGCTGCTCGCGCTGCCCGGTTATCAGGCCGCGTCGCGCGCCGACCAGGAAATCGTGTTCCTGGCCGCGCTGCTGCACGACATCGCCAAGTACAGCACGACGGTCGTCGATCCCGTCACCGGTGCGATCGGCCATCCCGGCCACTCGCGCAAGGGGGCGATCGACGCCCGCATCGCGCTGTGGGATGCCGGCGTGCCGTTCGCGGTCCGCGAGGCGATCTGCCGGATGATCGCCGTGCACCAGGTGCCGTTCTTCGCGATGAGCGGGTCGCGCCGCGGCACGCCCGAGTTCATCGCGCGCGAACTGTCGTGGCAGGTCAGCCTTCCGCTGCTGTGCCTGCTTGCCGAAGCCGACATCCGCGGGCGCATCTGCGACGACACGCAGCGCGTACTCGACAACATCGAGCTGTTGCGCGAACTGGCACGGGAAGAGGGGTGTTACGGCCAGCCGCGTGCGTTCGCCGACGCACACACGGCGCTCAGCTACTTCCGCGGCGCGGACGTGCATCCCGACTATCCGCTGTTCCGCACGCCGGGCTCGCCGGTCGTCGTGATGTCGGGCCTGCCGGCATCGGGCAAGAACACGTGGGTTGCACGGCATCATCCGGATCTGCCGGTCGTGTCGTTCGACGATGCGCGCGATGCATTGGGGCTGCGTCACGGCCAGAACGAGGGCGCGGTCGCGCACCATGCGGTCGACGCAGCAAAGGTGTTGCTGCGCGCGCAGCGGCCGTTCGTATGGAATGCGACGAACCTGTCGCCGCTGATGCGCAAGAAGACGCTCGACCTGCTGTATGCGTACGACGCCGACGTGACGCTCGTCTACCTCGAACAGCCGCGCGTGGAACTGTTTCGCCGCAATGCGCGACGCGACACGTCGCTGACGAACCGCGCACTCGAGGCGATGCTGCTGCGCTGGGATCCGCCGCTGCCGACCGACGCACATGCGGTGCGGTACGAAGTCTGATGCGGCAATGTCGTTGCTCGCGCCGGTACGCCGAATTTCACGAGTGGCGTACCGGCGACGCACTTCACTTCAGTTCCGGATTCTGCTGCGTCGCGCACGCACGCAATGCTGTGACCAGGTCGTTCTTGCCCAGCTTCTCGAACAGATCGGCCATCTCCATCTGCGCGACGGGATCACCTTCGCGCGCCGCGCGCCAGCGCAACGATGCGATCATGCCGCGCATGCGCTCGCCCGGCGTTTCGCCGTCGTAGCCCGACATGGCCTGCAGCACGTCCGCGAGCTTGTTGTATCCGGCCGGCACGTGATGGACGAGCAGCCACGCGATCGCCGGCTGTGCGCCTTCCCAATCCTCGTCTTCGAGTGAACTGTTGACGAGGCGCGCCGCCGCGCGCCACGAGCCGAGCGACGCGGCCTTCGCGTAAGCCTTGTCGGCATCGCGGCCGCGCGACGACGGCGCCGCGTCGAACGCGGCCTGAGCTTCGGCCGACGGCGGCGGCAGCGCGAGCTTCGTGCAGCGGAACGCGCCTGCATCGGGCGCGTTGCCGGGCAGGTCGGCCCAGCGCACCTGGTCCTTCAGCGCGCGATCGAGCGTCGGCCGCACATCGCTTTCCTTCATCGACGCAAACACCCAGTCGGTACGGACCTGGCGCGCGGCGTCCCAGTCGCCGTCGGCGACGGCGTGTTGTGCGAATGCCAGGCAACCGGCCACGCAGCCGATCCGGAACAGGTTTCGTGCAGGAAATTTCATCGTCGATTCCGGTGTTAATGCGCGACGATGATGAATGCGGTGAGCGCGATCGGGAACAGTGCCAAGCCAAGCAGGCCCACCGCACCATCGGCCGCCATCGTGATCGGCGACAGCGCGAGCTTGGCGCCCTGGCCGAGCACCGACGGCCGCTCGATCACCTTGACGTTGTAGGCGTGATTGAACGCCTGCGGGATCGACGAGGGCGTAACGTCGTTCGGCTGGTAACGCTTTCCGCTGATCGTGCCGCTTTCCATCAGCCTATAGCCCCGGTCCTTGAAACCGTCAGCGAGTGCGCGCTCGCGGAGTTCGGAACCGGACGGTGCGTCCTCGTGCGAGAGTTGCAACACGTAGCGTCCGCTGATCTTGTCGCCGTGCGTCTCGAAATCGTCGAAATCGGTATACAGCTTGGGGCGATAGGGCGCCGTGAGGTTAACGGCGAGGCCCGGCGGCACATCGAAAATGTAGTGATACTGCTTGCCGATCACGACGAGTTTCTTCCCGTCTGCGCTGATCAGGAACGCCGACAGCGTTTCCCGGTATTCAGGGTCCTTCATCATGCGATTGGTGACGGGACCCAAGTCGGCGTTGGAGCAACCGGCAAGCATGCCGGACGCCGCCACGGCGGGCAGCGCGAGAAATGTTCTTCTTTTCATGAATGTTGTAATGATGTTGTTCGTTATTCAGCGGAACCGCTTGAATGTCGGACGCTGCGTTCGATGAACGCTGCGCGCTGACGGCCTTGGATGCGGTTTCACCGTCCGCTATTCTAGGTGTGAAACCGGAAATGCGATACGTGCTGCCAACGCGGTGCGTTCGCGCTTCGGTCGCCAACAGGAGACAAGCGACATGAATCAACCGACCGACCACCGTTCACTGTTGCGCACGCTCGGCATCCGCGCCCCGATCGTCCAGGCGCCGATGGCCGGCGTCAGCACGCCGGCGCTGGCGGCAGCCGTGTCGAACGCGGGCGGGCTCGGCTCGCTCGGCGTCGGCGCAACCGACGCCGACGGCGCGCGCAAGATGATCCGCGACACGCGCGCGCTCACCGACCGGCCGTTCAACATCAACGTGTTCTGCCACCGTCCGGCCCGGGCCAACGCGGCCGTCGAACGCGCATGGCTCGACTGGCTCGCGCCCGCGTTCGGCGAGTACGGCGCGACGCCACCCGCGTCGCTGTCGGAGATCTATACGAGTTTCGTCGCGGACGACGCGATGCAGGCGATGTTCGTCGAAGAAAGGCCGGCCGTCGTCAGCTTCCATTTCGGGCTGCCGTCCGCCGACGTGATCGCCGCGCTGAAGCGCGCGGGCATCACGCTGTTCGCGTCCGCGACGAATCTCGACGAGGCACGCCAGATCGCCGCCGCCGGCATCGACGCGATCGTCGCGCAGGGCATCGAAGCCGGCGGGCATCGCGGCGTGTTCGATTCGACCGCACACGACGATCGCCTCGGCACGTTCGCACTGACGCGCCTGATCGTGCGCGAATGCGCGCTGCCCGTGATCGCCGCCGGCGGCATCATGGACGGCGAAGGCATTGCCGCCGCACTCGCACTCGGCGCACAGGCCGCGCAACTCGGCACCGCGTTCGTCGCCTGCCCGGAAACGTCGATCGACGACGGCTATCGCCGTGCCATCCTCGGCGACGCGGCGCGCCGCACGACGTTGACGTCCGCGATCTCGGGCCGGATCGCGCGCGGCATCGCGAACCGGCTGACTGCGCTCGGCGACGATCCGCATGCGCCGGCCACGCCCGCGTATCCGATCGCGTACGACGCGGGCAAGGCGCTGCATGCGGCCGCGAAGGCGAAGGGCGAATTCGGCTACGGCGCACAGTGGGCCGGGCAGGCGGCGCCGCTCGTCCGGTCGCTGCCGGCCGCCGAACTGTTCGCCGCACTCGAACGCGAAACGCGCGCCGCGATCGAGCGGCTGCAGCACGCGCTGGACTGATCGCACGATCCGCAGGCCGCACGCACGTGCCGGCGATCGGCGAACCGATGGCCGATCGCCGGGCCCACCGCGCGCAGCCAGCCGCCGATTTGCAATGTTCTGTATCTGCACGGACCGCGGATACAGTGCGATACAACGCAGGTTCTGGCGTCCGCTATAAAGCAGGCATGACCTCTCAAGGAATCCGTCATGTCTGCAACCTGGTTCAAAGGGTCCTGCCATTGCGGGGCCGTCAAATTCGAAGTCAGAGCGGCCGTCTTGCCGGCGGTCCGCTGCAACTGCAGCCTGTGCCGCCGGCGCGGCGCGCTGATGAGCCCGATGTTCGCCGCCGCCGACCTGACGATCGTCGAAGGCGAGGACGCGCTGACGTGCTACCGCTTCAACACGCACACGGCCCGTCACTATTTCTGCAGCCGTTGCGGCGTCTATCCGTTCCATCAGACCCGCATGGACCCGGCATGCTGGCGCGTCAATCTCGGCTGCCTCGACGGCATCGATCCGTATGCGCTCGACGCGACGGTCGCCGACGGCGCGAGCCTCTCGGTCGTGGAGGACGCATGAAACGCTGGCTGATGATCCTGATGTTTGCCGCGGGCGGGCTCGCGACCGAAATCGCGCATCCGGTGCAATGCTCGTTGCTGTCGGTGAGCCGTCAGCAAACCGGCAAGCGCCGCAAACAGGGCTGACCGCGCATCACGTCGGTTCATCGAGAACGATTATCATGCCTCCGATAAGATCGCATGCGATATATAATGCGGTTGTCTGCGACCGTTCGCGTCGCTGGAGGAAGCCCATGAAACCGACCGAAGCCCCATCGCCCAACGCGCCGAAGCTGTCCGAGTTCCTGTGCTTTGCGATCTACTCGGCGAACCTCGCGTTCGGCAAGGCCTACAAGCCGATCCTCGAAGAACTCGGCCTCACGTACACGCAATACATCACGATCATTGCGCTGTGGGAGCAGGACAACCAGACCGTCGGCCAGCTCGGCGAGAAGCTGTTCCTCGAATCCAATACGCTGACGCCGATCCTGAAGAAGCTCGAGGCGATGGGTTACCTGGAACGGCACCGCGATCCGTCGGACGAACGCCAGGTGCTCGTCAGCCTGACCAAAAGCGGCCGCCGGGTACGCGAGAAGGGGCTCGACATGAATCTGGTCGAGGCCACCGGGTTGAAGCCGGACGAATTCGCGAAGGTGCAGAAGGCGATCGTCACGCTGCGCGGCAACCTGATCCGGTCGACCGAAGAATAAACACGCTCGGGCAACAGGCGGCCGACACGTGCATCGCGTCGGCCGCGTTGTCATGCGTGCGCATCGCCCAGCACCAGCAGGTGCATTTCGCGGCGGACCACAAAATCGAGCGCGACGTAGCGCTCGATCGCTACCTGGTTCGTCGTGAGGACGTGCAGGAAAGGCGTTTGCGCGCGCGCACCGATCGCCGCGATCAACGACCGGATCAGCCGCGCCGCAAGCCCTTGCCGCCGAAACGCGGCATCCACGCAAACAGCGCTGATCTCCGTATACCCGTCGAGCTGCATCCGCTCGCCGGCCATCGCGGCCAGCCGGCCTTCGCCGCGTATGCCGATGTAGTTGCCGAGCTCGAACGTGCGCGGGCCGAACGGGCCGGGCTGCGCGGCCGTGGTCAGCGCGAGCATCTCCGGCACATCGGCTTCGGCGAGCGTGACATGCTCCGATTCATACGCCGGGTCGAGCGTCCCTTGCCAAACCATTTGAAGCAAGGTCGCGCGCCGGATCACCGACAATCCCGCTGGCGGCTCGATCTCATCCGGCGTGACCAGTGCCGCCGGCCCGTGCGCGGCGATCAGCTCGCACAACGCGTCGAACGATGCCGCGCTCGTGTCCTCGATCGCGGCGAACGGTGCAATGTCCGCCGGAAACCGCCACGCACGTTCATTGCCGAGCGCAAAGCGGCGCTGCTTGCCCGTGAGCGCATTCCAGACAACCCGGTCGAGCGCGTGCGCATCGCCTGTCGTGTTTCCGGTCGTGGCATCCGGCATCGGCTGCTCCTCGATTGAAGATTTCGTGTCGCACAGCATAGACCGGGATCGGCCGGACAGGTAGCGTCGTGGCAACATCGATCGCGTCATGTGCACGGCGCGCATGCGCGGCACTCCAGATCACCCCAAACGCGCGCCAGCCCGACCGCGACCCGCGCCGCCGCGTCGAAGTCGCTCGCGATCAGCGCAACGAGCCGCGACAGTTCTACCGGCCCATGCTGTTCGGAGTGCGATCCTGCATCCAGCCGCGCCAGTGCGAGCAATTGCCCGGATAGCCGCGTGCTACGCTCGACGCCCGTTGCCAGCCGACGCAGCGCTTCGCCCTTGTCCGCCAGACTGTCCGCCCGCAACGCCACTTCCGCCTGAGCTGACAACGCCGCCAGCGGAATGCGCAACGCGTGCGCCGCATCGCCGATGAAACGGCGCTCGGTGTCGACGGCCTCGCTCAGCCGTGACTTCTTCGGCGGGGATCGCGCGCATGCTATTGTGTGCGGGTTGGCGCTCGTCGCGATGTCGGTCGAACCGGCCGTCGCGATCGGTCACTGCGCCTTCGCGCGCCACCTGGCTACCGGGGGTGCGTTCCATCAGTTCACGTATGTGCCACGCTGCCCGATCCCGGCGCGCTATCTGGAGGCCATGCGCATTCGCGCCGTCCGGGTCGGCATCGCGTGGATGAACTTCCCACCCGCCATCGTGTATCGCTTCGAACGCGGATCGAAGCGGCCTGCCATCAGTGGCATGGCACGCGGCCGCTGTTTGATGTGGTTGCGAAAGCAACTGCTTTGCACAGTCTCGACACAACCCGATTCCCCCGTACTCCATCACTCGACTCGAGCGGCGCCGGGCAATCAACAGACGGACGTCCATCATCATGAACATTCTCGGGTATTGGTTGCTGGTTGGCTTGCTACGGCTCCTGTCTCTTCTTCCATACTCGCTGGTCGCGAGAGCCGGCAGCAGCATCGGCGCTGCGCTCTACCGAGTACCGAGCCGACGCAAACACGTGGTGCATGTCAACCTGCAACTCTGCTTTCCGCTGAAGACCGACGAGGAGCGCAACGTTCTCGCGCGTGCCCATTTCGAACACGTCGTACGGAGCTACCTGGAACGCGGATTCCAGTGGTTCGGCAGCGCGCGGTCGCTCAATCGCCTGGTCGAGATGGACAGCCGCATCGATCTCCACGCCCCGGATGCACCTCCGACGATCTTCATGGGTTTTCATTTCGTCGGCATCGAGGTGGGCTGCATGCTCTATTCGTCGGCGCTGCCCGTGGCGGCACTCTACACGCGCATGTCGAACCGTCGCTTGTGCGATCTCGCCAAACGTCAGCGCGGACGCTTCGGGGCCGAGATGATCGAACGCAGTGCGAGCGCGAAACACCTCGTCAGGCTTCTGCGCGCGGGCACTCCGGTGATGCTTGCTGCGGACATGGATCATGGCACGACGGGCTCGGTGTTTGCACCGCTGTTCGGCGTGCAGGCCTGCACGTTGACGTCTGTATCGCGGCTAGCGAAGCTGAGCGGTGCGCGGGTCGTACCGTTCGTTACCGAAGTGCTGCCGGATTTCCGTGGCTACAAGCTGACCATCTTCGAGCCGCTCGACAGCTATCCGACAAGCAGCGAGTCGCTCGACGCGAGCAGGATGAATTCCTTTCTCGAAGAACAGATCCTTCGGTTTCCCGAGCAGTACTACTGGGTGCACCGACGGTTCAAGCACCGCCCGGCAGGCGAGGCAAGCGTCTATTGACGGCTGCATGAGCGGCAAAGCACGGCATTGCTTGACCTGCAGCAGCCAACATGTGGCGCGCCGAGCGAGTCTCGGGGCCAAACGCCTCGAATCGATGGGCACCATGCGGGCGGACAACCGCCACCTGAGCATTGGATGCAGAATCCTCCATAAGATCAGGATTTTATGTTTTGGATTCGAAGTCCTGAACGTGAGTTGACGAATTTCATTCCGACTCGTGCAAATCGACGCCAATATTTCGGCGAGATTGTCGATGAATTCGTCAACTCGAGCGTCAAGAGTTTTGTGCAGCGCTCATCTCGCGTTGGCATTTTTAATTTGCCCGACGCTTTCATCGCGCGACGCTCAATGACCGAAATAGATCGAGCGCTCGGCGACGCGAACCGCGTTGCTGTTGCCGGACTGCGTTGCGCCGCCGGCGTCGCTGCCGTAACCGGATGCCTGCGTATCGACCGCGGTGGCACCGTTATCGCGAATCCGGCTCAGCGCCGCCTGGAGATTGTCCGGGTAGTTCGGGTCATTGGGGCGGTTCGGCAGGTAGCCGGCTTTCTGCAGCGCGGCCAGTTCCGCACGCACCTGCGCACGCGTGACGCTGCTTTCGCCGGCGAACGCCGGTGCGGCAACGGAGGCCGATACGGCAACAAGGAGGGCTGCAATCAGTTGGGTCTTCATCTTTCACCTCGACCAAGGATTCACGAATTCAGGGGTTGCGTACCGCACGCCGACCATCGGCGCCGTTCGCGGTTTCATTCAATGACCGAAGTAGATCGAGCGCTCGGCGATCCGCATCGCGGGCCGGCTACCCGACTGCGCGGCGGCGTCGGCATCGCGGCCATAACCGGATGCCGCCGTATCGGCCGCCACGGCGTCGTTTGCGTGAACGCGCGTCAATGCGGCCTGCAGGTCGTCCAGGTAGTGCGGATCGTTCGCGCGGCCCGGTTGATAACCGGCTTGTGCGAGCTGAACGAGCTCGGCACGCACTTGCGCGCGGGACACGACAGCTTCGTCGGCAAATGCCGGGGCTGCAGCGGAAGCGGAAACGGCCACGAGAAGGGCAGCGATCAATTGGGTTTTCATCATTCACCTCGAAAAGAAAGACAGGAAGTCGGGAATTCGTAAGGGCGGCGATCGGCCGCCCGATGCAACGTTCACGCGATACGGATTTCGACGTCGATGTTGCCGCGCGTCGCCTTCGAATACGGGCAGGTCTGGTGCGCGGCATCGACGATGTGCTGCGCGACGTCGCGATCGAGCCCCGGCACGCTCACGTTCAGCCGGGCCCGCAGGAAGTACGCGTTGCCGGCCGTGCCGAGATCCACTTCGGCGTCGACGGCGAGATCGGCCGGCAGCGTCACCTTCGCCGCGCGCGCCGCGAGCTGCATCGCGCCGATGAAGCAGGCCGACCAGCCGGCCGCGAACAGTTGTTCCGGGTTGGTGCCGGTGCCGGCGCTGCCCGGCGACGACAACTGGATGTCGAGGCGGCCGTCGGCACTGCGAGCCGCGCCGTCGCGGCCGCCCGAAGTCGTATGCGTCTTGCCCGTGTACAGCACTTTTTCGATCTTGCTCATCATTTGCTCCGTCGGTTAGCTGGTTTGTCTCAGATGCGATTCGATCGCATGCGATGCAGTTTCTTCCTGGCGATCGCTTACGTCAAGCGCATTCGATTAAATCGCATCCGATATTTTGTATTTCAATGTATCTGGAACGTGTCCGGCGTTGCCGGGCAAGGCTGACGGACGATCGAACCCTGATATTCGAGATGTCGGGGAAGGCACCGAATCCCGGGCAGGGCGGGCGGAAACGCCCGCCGGGATGAATTGCCGCCCCGCGGGGCGGCCGATACGTCACGCCGGGTCGATCTCGGCGATCGCGACGAGGATGACGGCCGCGTCGGCCGGCAACTGGCGCTGGGAGAACGCCGAGCGCGCGTGTCCCGCCTTGCTGCCCAGCACGGCGGCGAACAGGTCCGACGCGCCATCGATCACGGCCGGCTGCCCGTAAAAACCGTCGGCCGAGCTCACGTGCCCTTCGATGCGCACGATCTTGCGCAGGCGCTCGAAGCCGCCCAGATGCCGGCGGATCTGGGCGAGCACGTTCAGCGCCGCAAGCCGGGCGGCATGCCGGCCTTCGTCGACGCTCAACTGCTCGCCGACACGGCCGGTATAGGCGACGCTGCCGTCGACGAGCGGCAGTTGTCCCGAGACGAACAGCAGGTTGCCGGCTTCGCTGACGGCCGTATAGCTGCCGAGCGGATTCGGCGGTTCGGGTAACGCGAGGCCGAGTTCGGCCAGCTTCCGTTCGATGGTCATGTCGTTCTCCTGGCTGGAAAATGGATCGGGCGATCGGTATTGCCTGTCAGTCACTCTAGTCATGCGGCCGCGGCCGGTAAATGTCGGCGGCGCAATTGATTCACGACGCGGTGTAACGAATCGCGCATCGCGCGCAACGCTCCTGAGCGGGCCGCGTCCGCCCACGCTCGCTCACTGGTTTCCCGCGCGATATTCATGCACACTCGTTGCTCCATCGCGCGCCACACGCCGAAGACGGCAGGAGCCGCCCCATGCAACGAAAATTCGACGATCTGCTGCTGGGCAGCATCGAGCTGTTCTGTCTCGCCGCCGAACTCGGCAGCTTCACGCTTGCTGCAACCGCGGCAAGCGTCACGCCGGCCGCGGTCAGCCGGTCGGTCGCGCGGCTCGAGGAGCGGCTCGGCGTGCGGCTGTTCGTGCGCACGACACGGCAGATCCGCCTGACCGATTCCGGCCGGCGCTATTTCGAGCAATGTCGCGATGCGCTGTCGCAGCTCGTCGACGCGGAACGCGAAGCGACCGGCCAGCAGGCGACGCCCGCCGGCGTGCTCCGGATCAGCATGCCGACGCCGTACGGGCACTATCGCGTGCTGCCGCTACTGCCCGCGTTTCGCGAGCAGTATCCGGACGTACGCGTCGACACCCACCTGAGCAACCGCAACATCGACTTCGCCGAGGAAGGCTTCGATCTCGCGATCCGCGGACGCGCGCCGGCCGATTCGAACCTGGTCGCGCGCAAGCTGGAAGACGCGGAACTCGTGGTCGTCGCGACGCCCGGCTATCTGGAGCGCGCGGGCATGCCGACCGCCATCGACGACTTGAATGAGCACGAATGCATCCAGTTCGAGCTGCCGAGCAACGGACGGCCGGTTCCGTGGCTGTTCGACGACGGGTCGGGCGAGATCGAGGTCGCGACGACCGGCAGCTACGGCGTATCGGGCGACGTCCTCGCCGGCGTGACGCTTGCGCGCAGCGGCGCGGGCCTGTTCCAGACCTACCGCTTCATCGTCGAGCAGGATCTGCACGCCGGCACGCTCGTGGAGCTGTTGCCCGGCCTGGGCGGCCGGTCGCGGCCGTTCATGCTGCTGTACCCGCATGCACGCTTCCTGTCGTCGCGCGTGCGCGTGTTTGTCGATTTTCTCATCGAGCATCTGGCGCGTACGCCCGGCAAGCAGGCGGGCGGCACACGCGCCAAACGAGCCGCCGCTTCGCGATAGGCACGCCGGCTCGCTCTTTCGATGCCCATGCTCAATGCCCGGCGCTCTGGCCGCCGTCGACATGCAGGATCTCGCCCGTGACGAACGGCGCCGAGTCCAGATAAAGGATCGCGTCGACGATGTCGCTCATCTCGCCCATGCGGCCGACCGGGTGCAGCGACGCGAGCGTCGCATGCGTTTCAGGCACGTGCATCGGCGACTTGATGATGCCGGGCGACACCGCATTCACGCGAATACCGGCCTTCGCATACTCGATCGCGAGCGACTTCGTTGCCGCATTCAGGCCGCCCTTCGTCAGCGACGCAAGCACCGACGGCACGTTGCTGTTTGCGTGATCGATGAGGCTGGTCGTGATGCTGACCACGTGGCCGCCGCCATGCTTTTGCATTGCGTCGACCGCGCGCTGCGTGATGTGGAAGAACCCGTTCAGGTTGACGCTCGTGATCTGCGCATAGTCGTCCGCGGTGTACTGCGTGAACGGCTTCGCGATGAACACGCCTGCGTTGTTGACGAGCGTGTCGACGCGGCCGAAGCGTTCGATCGCGGCATCGATCACGCGTCGCGCGACGGCCGGATCGCCAATGTCGCCCGCGACGGTGACGAGATCGGGGTCGTTCGACGGTCCGATCGAACGGGAAGTCGCGACGACGCGATGGCCGCGGGCCCGGAATGCGTTGACCGCTTCCGCGCCGATGCCTTGCGATGCGCCGGTGACGATGATGACTTTGGATGCGCTCATGATGTGCCTCGATAGGTGAATGGTGTTCGGCTTCAGCGCCGACCGGATCGATGAATCCGATGGGCAAACTGTAGGCGCGCCGATCACGATTTCGAACACCCACCGTGGAGCAACAGTCTTGCGTCGCGGGAACAAATGCGGGGAGGGGCGGCTGTCTCCTGTCAGACTGGCCGGTCGAGACGCGGGGCAAGCGAGGCGATCTGGTGCGGCCGTGAGCGGTGGCGTTTTCGGATGGTGATAGTCATGTCAGTCAAATCCTGTTCATGATCGAATCAGAGCGTCAGCGTGTGCGAGATCGCTTTCAGGCAGCCCCCCATCAGCGGCCCCGGAATAATGCCGAGCACCAGCACCGCCACGCCGTTCAGCGCAAGCACCGTGCGGTTGAGCGCACCGTCCGGGATCGGCGCCATGTCCGGCGGCACGTCGAAGTAGATCAGCTTGACGATACGCACATAGAAGAACGCGCCGAACAACGACGTGATCACGGCCAGCACGGCGAGCCACGTGAGGCCCGCGTTGACCGTCGCCTCGAGCACTGCGAGCTTCGCGTAGAAGCCGACGGTCGGCGGGATGCCCGCGAACGAGAACATCGTCACCATCATCACGAACGCGAACACCGGGCTGCGCTTGTTGAGGCCCTTGAAGTCATCAATCATTTCCGCTTCGAAGTCGCGGCGTGCCAGCAGCATCACCACACCGAACGAACCTAGCGTCGTGATCAAGTAAACGATCGTATAGAACATCGCCGAACTGTAAGCGTTCGCCGCGCCGGCTGGATCCCCGTTGACGACGCCCGCCAGCAGGCCGAGCAGCACGAAGCCCATGTTCGAGATCGCCGAGTACGCGAGCATCCGCTTGATGTTGCGCTGGACGATACCCGTGATGTTGCCGACGATCAGCGACAGCACTGCGAGGATCACCAGCATCGCCTGCCAGTGGGTCGCGAGCGGCAGCAGGCCCATCACCAGGAAGCGCAGGCCCCACGCGAACGCGGCAACCTTCGGACCGCCACCGACGAACAGCGTCATCGCGGTCGGTGCACCGTGGTAGACGTCCGGCACCCACATGTGGAATGGCGCCGCGCCCATCTTGAATGCCACGCCCGCGACGATGAATACGACACCGAGCAGCAGCACCGCGCGGTTGACGTGGCCTGACGCCGCTATCTTCAGCACGTCGTTCAGTTCGAGCGAACCGGTCGCGCCGTAGAGCATCGAGATGCCGTACAGCAAGAAACCCGTCGCCAGCGCACCCAGCACGTAGTACTTCATCGCTGCTTCGCTCGATTTCGCGACGTCCTGGCGCAACGCGACCATCGCGTACAGCGGCAACGACATCAGTTCGAGACCGAGGTACAGCATCAGGAAGTGGTTGCCCGAGATCATGATCAACTGGCCGAGCAGCGAGAACATGGCGAGCAGGAACACGTGATCGCGAAACAGGTCGTGCTCTTCGAGGTATCGGCGCGAATAGACGAGCGTGACGGCGAAACCGAGCGATACGACTGCCTTCATCACACTGGCGAACGGATCGACGACGATCATCCGCGAGAAGAAGTAGTACTGCTGCGGGTCGAGCGCCTGCACCGCGAACCACACGCCCGACGCGGTCGATGACAGGAGCGCGATGAGGTAAGTCAGGCGCCGGTTCGTTGCTTCGGAACTGAAGTCCCCGACCCGGGAGGCGATCACGATGGCGAGCACGACCAGCGCGTCGGGCAACAGCACATGCATCGGTGCGTTCTGCATGATCGTGACGGTCCTTTCGGAAGACCGGCCGGGGAGGGAGCCATTCGCCGACGCGGCGTCCGGTTCGGCCGCGGCTCGACGCGGCCACCGCAAGCGCGGGCATGAGCAACGTTCGGGCAGCACGGCGCGATGCATCCCGATTCTACGCCGCGATCGGACGACCGCAAGCCGCCGCATTCTTCCGAGGTAAAAGTCCTGTCGGATGCGTGTCGCCGGAACGACCGCCGGGCATGGGACCAAGGGCCTATTGTCATTTGGCGATCGGCGATTCGATACTATATTCGCGAGGGAATCCAACCGTCGATCCCCGGTCGGCCGCGCGTGGCGGGCCGGGTGCCGGGCCCATGCGCCATCGCGCCGGACCGCCGGCCGACGTCATCCCGGGGCAAGAACATGGTCAACCTGAACTCGCTGGAAACCCTGGTCGCCGCGTCCCTTGTCCTGCTTGCCGGCCGCCGGATCATCCTCCGCGCGCCGGTGCTTCAGGCCTACACCATCCCGGAGCCGGTTGTCGGCGGCCTGATCGTCGCGCTGCTGGTTTTCGTGCTGCGAATCGCGGCAGATGTCGAAATCCGTTTCGATACCGTTCAACAGACCCCGTTGATGCTCGCGTTCTTCGCGACGATCGGCCTCGGCGCCGACCTTGCCAGTCTGAAGGCCGGCGGACGCTCGCTGGCCATCTTTCTGGCAGTCGTTGTCGGGCAACTGGTCATGCAGGATGCGCTGGGCATCGCATTGGCGAAGACGCTCGGCCTCGATCCACTGATCGGCCTGCTGGGTGGCTCGATCACGCTGTCAGGCGGTCATGGGACCGGCGCGGCGTGGAGCCGCGTGTTCGCGGAGCGTCATGGACTCGAGTCGGCCACGGAAATCGCGATCGCGTGTGCGACATTCGGCCTGGTCCTCGGCGGTCTGGTCGGCGGGCCCGTTGCCCGGCTGCTGATCAGCCGTCACAAGCTTGCCGGCCATGCCGCCGCGCCCGCTGCCGAGGATGCCATCGGCTTCGAGCAACCCAAGGCGGTGCGGCTGATCACCCCCGACACCTTCATCGAGACGCTTGCGCTCGTGGCGATCTGCATCACCGCGGGCTCGGCGCTCGGTGCGTGGCTCAACGGAACGGCACTCGAATTGCCCGCGTTCGTGTGTGTGCTGTTTGTCGGCGTCGTCCTGCGCAACCTGCTGTCTTTTTTCGGCTGGTATCAGGTCTTCGCGCGTGCTGCCGAACTGGTCGGCAATGTCAGTCTCGCGCTATTCCTGGCGATGGCGCTGATGAGCCTGCGCTTGTGGGAAATGGCCGCGCTCGCGCTGCCGGTTGTGGTCATTCTGGCGGCACAGGCGCTCGCCATTGCCGCGTACGCGATCTTCGTCACATTTCGCGTGATGGGGCGCAACTACGACGCGGCTGTCCTGGCGGCCGGGCATTGCGGATTCGGACTGGGCGCGACGCCCACGGCGATCGCCAACATGCAGGCAATCACCGCGCGCTTCGGGCCGTCGCATCTGGCCTTTCTGGTCGTCCCGATGGTTGGCGCGTTCTTTATCGACATCGCCAATGCAATCGTCATCAAGCTGTTCCTGCTGCTTCCGCTCTACGGCTAGCAGCGCCCGGGGAGGGCGACCATGCCACATTCGATCGAGATTGCCGGTGCGTTCATCTTCGCTTGCGCGCTGTTGCATACGTTCCTTGCGAAACGCTTCGAGCGGCTCGCGCACCGGCATGAGCACCATGGAGGCTTGTTCCATCTGCTCGGCGAAGTGGAAGTCGTGTTCGGCTTCTGGGCGATGGTGCTGGTGCTCGCGATCGGCATGCTGGCCGGATGGAAACACGCGGTGACCTATGCCGAATCGCGCGAGTACACCGAGCCGATGTTCGTGTTCGCCATCATGGTGATCGCGGCGAGCCGGCCGATTCTCGAGGTGATGACGTCGCTCGTGCAGCGGATCGCGCGCGTGCTGCCGGTCGAGGCCGATCTCGCCGTCATCTGGCTGTCGCTGACGCTGATTCCGCTGCTGGGCTCGCTTGTCACGGAACCGGCTGCCATGACGCTCGCGGCGCTGATTCTGAAGCCGCGCCTGTTTTGCACGCGGATCGGCGAGCGCTGGAAGTATCTGGCGCTGGGCGTGCTGCTCGTCAACGTGTCGGTGGGCGGCACACTGACCGCCTATGCGGCGCCGCCGGTGCTGATGGTCGCCTCGGCGTGGAGTTGGGACAGCACCTTCATGGCCATGCAGTTCGGCTGGAAGGCGGCCATCGCCGTGCTGGTGAACGCGACGGGCCTGCTTGTCGCGATGCGCCACGTGCTGCCGGTGGCCAGTGCCGCGGACGGTGATGTCGACGTTCGCGATACCGCGCCGCTACCCTGGGGCGTCACGCTGATACATTTCGGTTTCCTGGCGGCGGTCGTGCTTTGCGCGCATCATCCGGTGCTGTTCGCGGGGCTGCTTCTCTTCTTTCTGGGTTTCACGCTGGCCTACGAGCGGTATCAGTCGCCTTTGATGTTGCGCGAGAGCCTGCTGGTCGCGTTCTTCCTGGGCGGCCTTGTCGTGCTGGGTGGCCTGCAGCAGTGGTGGCTACAACCGATCGTCGAATCGATGAACGCCCACGTCCTGTATGTCGGTGCGCTGGGCCTGACGGCGGTGATGGACAACGCAGCCATCACGTACCTTGGATCGCTGATCACGGGCATGTCCGATCAGGCGAAATACTTGCTCGTCGCGGGCGCGGTAGCCGGCGGCGGTCTGACCGTCATCGCGAATGCGCCGAACCCGGCAGGGATTGCCATCGTCCGCGCCGGCTTTGCGGACGAATCGGTCAGCATGGGGGCGCTGCTTCTGGCCGCTATCGCCCCGACATGCGTGGCGTCGGCGGCGCTGTTGATGCTTTGACAGGGGCACGGCCCGGTTGCCCGACAGCCGACTTGAAGAAGGGCAGAAACATGACGCGCGTGGATCGATTGCTCGGACGGATCGTCGCGACCTGCGCGCTGCTGATCGTCGCGCTCCCCGGCGCGCGTGCGGCGGATGGTGCCACGCTTGCGCAGGCAAGCGCGCGCGGCGTGCTGCGCTGTGGCGTCAGCGAAGGCATCGGGGGGTTTTCCGCGCGCGATGCGGCCGGCACGTGGACCGGGATCGACGTCGATTTCTGCCGTGCGGTCGCGGCCGCGGCACTCGGAAGCCCGAACAAGGTCGACTTCGTGCCGCTGCGCGCGTCGGAGCGCTTCCCGGCACTGCGCGAAGGCGCGATCGACCTGCTTGCCCGCAACACGACCTGGACGCTGCTGCGCGAGGGCGCGCTCGGTGTGCAATTCGCCGGTGTGCTCTTCTACGACGGTCAGGCGTTCATGGTCAGGACGCAGGGCGGACTGCGGACAGCCGGCGACCTCAAGGATGCGCTCGTGTGCGTGAAGCAGGATACGACGAGCCGGGATCATCTGACCGCTTATTCGGCGGCGCATGGCCTGAACCTGCGGCCAGTCGTCGTCGCATCGACAGGCGAAGCGAGCACTGCCTTGTTCTCCGGACGATGCCGCGCATGGACGAGCGATGCGTCGCAGCTCGGCGCCGCGCGCCTGACCGCGCCCGGCGGTGCGTCATCCTGGCTGATCATGCCGGAACGCATTTCGCAGGAGCCGCTCGGGCCCGTCGTACGCGACGACGACCCGAAGTGGTTCGTGCTCGTGCGCTGGGTGCTGATCGCACTGGTGCGCGCCGAACAGCTCGGCGTCACGCGGGCAAACGTGGCGCAGCGTTCGCACGAAGCCGCCGTGCAGGCCGCGCTGCTCGCCGACGACGCGGTCAACCGCAACCTCGGCGTCACATCCGGGTGGATGCTGCGCGCCGTGCAGGCCGCCGGCAACTACGGCGAAATGTTCGACCGCAATCTCGGGCAGCACAGCCCGCTCGGACTCGAGCGCGGGCTCAATGCGCTCGAGTCCGTTGGCGGCCTGATGGTCGCGCCACCGGTGCGATAGGCGAAGGGGGCAACGCATGAGCGAAGTACAGATCGTCATCGCGCTGGCCGTCTTCGCGGCGGTCATTCTCGCCATCGCGTTCAATCTGATCGACATGGCGGTCGCCGCGCTGGTCGGCACGTGCCTGCTCGTCGCGCTCGGCATCCTGACCGCGCAGGACATCGCCGCCGCGTTCGGCAGTTCGAACGGGCCGCTGAGCCTGTTGTTCGGCGGCATGGTCGTCGCTCGCATCCTCGGCACGACGGGCGTGTTCGATCTGCTCGGCGACTACTACCTGCACGCGACGGGCGGGAGCGGCCGGCGCTTCCTGCTGCTCCTGATCGCGATCGTCGCGCCCTTGTGCGCCGTCCTGCCGAATGCGACCACGGTCGTACTGCTCGCGCCTGTCATCATTCGCGTCGCGAAGGCGCTCGACGTGGACATCGCCGAGCCGATGATCCTGACTGCGATCGTCAGCAATTCCGCCGGCCTGCTGACGCTCGTCGGCGATCCGGCGACCTACCTCGTCGGCAGCTCGATCGGCATGACGTTCGCGTCGTATCTGCGTCACGTGAGCCTCGGTGGCATGATGGCGCTTGCGATCATCGTGCCGCTGCTGCCCCGCCTGATGCCGCGCGTATGGAACCTGCGGCGCGCGTTGCCGCCGCGCGAGACGGTGACGCGCGTTGCGCGGCCGATCTATGCGGGCATCACGCTCGCCGTGCTGGCCGCGATGGTGATGCTGTTCATCTTCGGCGAGCATTTGCCCGCGCCAATCGTTCCGCCGGCCGCCGCGCTGATCGCCAGCGCGCTGGCGCTGCTCGTCGGGTTCGCGGCCCATATCGAGCCGACCGACAACGTGTTGCGCGATGTCGACTGGAAGACGCTCGTCTTTCTGGCGAGCATCTTCTGTCTCGTTCAGGCGACGGTCAAGACGGGCATGCTTCAGATGATGGCGTTGCGGCTGCATGACCTGTTCGGCACGCAGTTGATGCTCGTCGCGCTGACGGTGATCGCGGGGGTCGGCTTCCTGTCGAGCCTGCTCGCCAACGTGCCGGTGGCCGCCGCGTCCGTCGTGATGATCAAGGGCTATCTGGTGGCGGCCGAGGTCGTGCCCGAGACTGCGCTGTCCGCGCACTTCACGCAATGGCCGTCCGCGACGATTCCGGTGTTCATCGCGATGATGTTCGGCGCGACGCTCGGCGGCAACGCCACGCTGATCGGTGCGTCCGCAAACATCGTCGCGGCTGGCGTGTGCGCGCGCAACGGCACGCCGGTGACGTTCGCGCGGTTCCTGCGCTTCGGGCTGCCTGTCACGCTTTGTCAACTGGCCGCGTCGGCGCTTTATGTGATGGCGGTGTCGCGACTGATGCGTTAGCAGGAATCCTGTCGAAGTGATTACATAGACAAAATCCGCGCATCGTGCGCGTGTCAACGTCAAATTATTCTGGTTGGACTGGCATGCAATGCACGCGTATACCTAGAATTGATTCCGGGTGCGCCGTGAATAGCGGCCCCTGACGCCGATGTCCAGGCGGTCTGTCGCGCGAGACCAAATCATCAATACGTCGATCCGGATTCCGGCATGCTGAGGCCATTAAGGCTGCCGGTTCGTCGCATCGATCACGCGCGCAGCCATCGCCGTTGCGCACCGAGGAACGCTCGACAGGTGCCGGATTGCCCGTGCGTCGCCACGGAGAAACATGGCTATGGCTTTGTCCACGCTGCGTACCGGGCTCGTTCTGGCGGATCGGCTGCCGTCATTAGTGTGGCGGTTACTTAACTGGCACCGCCCAGGTTCCTCATCGCGCGACGCGGCAACCGATCCGGCGGTCCCGACGTCGCCGGTACCCGATGCATGCGGCGCGATCGTCACGCTGCCTTGCGCCGCGCCGCACCGGAAACGGCGCAGCGACAGGATCCTGTCGGTGTCCGGTCGGCACATCGCGCCAACGCTGCTTCGCGCGACCCGCGCGGCGGGCTACATTCCGTGGCTCGGCAAACGCTTCAGGCCGGGGGGCGGCAGCCGGGAGACGGCGGCTTCCGTGCGCGATGCGCTCGAACTCGTGCCGGTGGCCATTGTCGGCTTCGACGTGCGGGCAGGGATCGGTTTCGCGAATGCGCAGGCGAGGGCGATGTTCGGCTACCGCGCCGACGAGCTGATCGGCAGATCGGAGCGCGACCTGTTTCCCGGATCGCTTGCGGACACGGCACCCGACGCACGGGAGCCCGTCATGCCGCATGCGCTGGCGTCAGCCGGTCAAATGACGCAGACGGTCGTCGCGAAGCGCCGCGACGGCGGCGAATTCCCGGCCGAGGTCACGACGAGCATGAGCCGCGTCGATGGCATGCCGACGCGGCTCGCGGTGATCGTCGATTGCAGCGAGCGGGTCGAACTGAACCGCAACCGGCGCGAGCTCGCGCATCTCACCCGCATCTCGGCATTGGGCGAACTGGCGGGATCGCTCGCGCACGAACTGAATCAGCCGCTCACCGCGATCCTGAGCAATGCCCAGGCCGCGCAGCGTTTCATGGACGCGGACCCGATCAACCTGTCCGAGATTCGCGAGACGCTGAAAGACATCGTGGCGGACAACTGTCGCGCAGGCGAAATCATCCGCAAGATGCGCGCGCTCGTCCGCAAGGGCGACGTGGACCTTCAGCCGCTCGACCTCGGCGGCGTCGTCCGCGACGTCATGCTGCTCGTGCACAGCGATGCGATGCTGCGCGGCGTGCGGACGACGTTCGAAGTCGACGACGACCTGCCGGCCGTGCGCGGCGACAAGGTGCAGTTGCAACAGGTCGTGCTCAATCTCCTGCTCAATGCGTTCGATGCGGTGCACGACGGGTTCGCATCGGATCGGATCGTCGCGGTGCGCGTGTGGGCCGAGCCGGACGCAACGGTGCGCATTGGCGTACGGGATCGGGGACACGGGCTGACGGTCGATCAGATCGACCGGATCTTCAAGCCGTTCTATACGTCGAAGCCGCAAGGACTGGGGCTTGGCCTGTCGATCAGCCGCACGATCGTCAGCGCGCACGGCGGCCGTCTCTGGGCGGAAAACCATGCGGAACGCGGTGCATCGTTCTACGTTGCATTGCCGTCGGAGGACGCCGCGGCCGCGGACCGCGCGGGTCGCGAACCATGAACGACACCGCCGGAATCGTGTTTGTCGTGGATGACGACCCATCGGTGTGTCGCGCGCTGACGCGGCTCGCGCGTTCGGCCGGTTATCGTGCCGAGTCGTTCCAGTCGGCGCGCGCGTTCCTGACCGGCGCCGACCTGACAGGTTGCCCCGCGTGCTTGCTGCTGGACCTCGAACTGCCCGACGTGAGCGGGCTCGAACTGCAGCGTGTACTGAACGCGGTGCTGCCGATCGTCTTCGTCACGGGGCACGGCGACATCGGCAAGACGGTGGACGCGATGAGAGCCGGCGCGACCGACTTCCTGCCGAAGCCGGTCGGCGACACGGTGCTCCTCGACGCGATCGCGCGCGCGCTCGAACGGTCGACGCAGATGGGTGCGCACCGCCGGGAACTCGAGACCATCCAGGCCCGCGTGGACCGCCTGACGCCGCGCGAGCGGGAAGTGATGGCGCTCGTGGTGAGCGGACGCCTGAACAAGCAGGTCGCGGACGATCTCGGCATCGCCGAGAAGACGATCAAGATCCACCGCGCACGCGTGATGGAAAAAATGGAGGCGGCGTCGCTGGCGGACCTGGTGCGACTCGCCGACAAGGCCGGTGTCGGCGCGACACGGAACGCCCGCGCACTTCGCTGAGCACAGGTGCGGCACACGCCCATCGCAACGGTGGACCAAAGTCCTATACCGGTTTCGCCCCGCGGCTGATAGCCTCAATCTGCGGGATCGCAGTGACGCGGTCAATTGCCGAATCCGGAAAGATCACAATGGGTAACGTCAAGCCATTCGTTGCGGTGGTCGACGACGATGAATCGGTTGGCCGGGCGATCAAGCGCCTGTTGCGCTCCGTCGGTATCGGCTCGGACACGTTCTTGAGCGGCGACGATTTTCTCGACGCGCTGGCGGCCATGCCGGCATACCGACCGTCCTGCGTGATTCTCGACATCCAGATGCCCGGCCTCAACGGCCTCGAGGTGCAGCGGCGCCTCGCCGGGAGCGGCATGCCCGTCATCCTGATCACGGCCTACGACGACGTCGCCGTGCGCGAACAGGGGCTCGCGTCCGGCGCGGCCGCCTATCTGCGCAAGCCATTCAACGACGCGCTGCTGATCAGAACCGTGCAGGCGGCGCTGGGCATCCCTTCGCCGCCTTGAGTGCTTTTCGGTGCGGCGATGTGATATCGGACCAAAGTCCGATTGTCTTCAACCGGCACGGCAACCACACTGAATTGCGACAACGCGCGCATGGTCGGCGAACGCGTCGCACGCGCTCGATCGAGGGTCGGATATCAACGGGAGTACGCATCATGTTCGATTGTGTTCGCAAGCTGGCGATGGTTTCCCTGTTCGCCGTGATGGCCGCCTGCTCGACCGGGCAATCGTCATCCGGTTCGTCGTCGGAGGATGCCGTGCTCGACCAGGACGTGCAGGCCGCGCTGGCGAATCTCTATGCCGGTACGCAGCAGGCCAAGGACGTCGCGCAAAAGGCCAAGGGCATCCTGGTGTTTCCGAGTGTGGTACGAGCCGGATTCATTGCCGGCGCGTCACACGGCACCGGCGAGTTGATCGAGAACGGCAAGGTTACGGGCTACTACGCAACCACCTCGGTAACCTACGGTCTCCAGGCCGGGGTGCAGACCTATGGCTACGTGATGATGTTCATGTCGGACAAGGCGCTCGACAACCTGAAGACGAGTTCCGGCTTCGAGGTCGGCATGGCGCCGACGGTGGTGATCGGGGACGCGGGCGCCGCGAAGAACCTGACGACGGCGACGCTTCAATCCGACATTTATGCGTTCATCTTCGATCAGAAAGGGCTGATGGCCGGGATCGGCCTCAGGGGATCGAAGATTACCCGCCTCAATCGGCGATAACGGCATGTCATTTGTCGTGATGCCGCGATCCACGCGCACGCGACGACTGGCAGGTCGACGGAATGATCGGACGGAAGCGAGGCCGGACATGGCATCCGCACGACAGCGAGCGAAAGGGACGCGGCAGGGTGCGCATGCGAGCGTCGTGCGCACCTGGCGGTTCACGCGCGTCGTGGCCGGCGTCGTCGCACTGACGATCATCAGTGCGGTATCCGCGCAGCAGCAGCCGATCTACTACCCCGCCAAGGGCCAGAGCGCTCAGACGCAGCAGACCGACACGGCGGAATGCCAGGTGTGGGCGAAGCAGACCACGGGCGTCGACCCGGTGGCGCTCGCGCAGCGCAGCGCGTACGCGCCCGCTCCGCCGCCGCAGGGCGGCACGCTCCGAGGCGCCGCGGGCGGCGCCGCGGCGGGTGCCGCGATCGGCGCGATCGCCGGCGACGCGGGCAAGGGCGCGGCGATCGGCGCGATCACCGGCACGGCGGGCGGCATGATGCGCCGGCATCGCCGGGAAGAGGCGGCGGCCTATCAGCAGCAGGCCACGCAGGGCAGCACAGCGACCCAGCTGTCGACGTTTACCCGAGCGGTGACCGCCTGCATGAACGGGCGCGGTTACACGAGCCAATAGCATCGGAGCCGAGTGGATGAGGCAGCCATGAAGAAGCTTCGGTTTGCAGCGCTGGCGGCGCTCTCCTTGCTGGTTTGCGCGGGCGCCTCGGCAGGCGATTTCGATGGAAGCAGGCCGTTGCTGTGCGCGACGATCGACGCGCACGCATGCGACCCGGGCCTCCTGTGTGCGCGTGCGTTGCCAGCAGAGCTCGGCGCGCCGAGATTCGTGTCGATCGACTTCGCGAAGAAGACGATTGCCGGGCCCGCCCGAAGCTCGCCGATTCAGTTCATGGAGAAGAATCCAACCCAGATTGCCATGCAAGGCACCGAACTCGGCTACGCGTGGACGCTCGTGCTCGATACGCGCGACGGGACGATGACCGCGACGCTCGTCAATCGCGACGATGCCGTGGTGGTATTCGGCAACTGCATGGCGAAGTAGCGATCGGCGATCAACCCATGAAGCCCGTATCCATCCTCTGTTCACTGCCGCTGGTCGTGGCGCTCGCGTTCTGCGCGGGATGCAAGAAGCAGGCTGGCATCCCGGCGCCCGGCGCGCCCCAGGTGACGATCGTCACGGTCGCGCAGCGCGACACGCCGGTCGATTTCGCATTCACCGCGCAGACGCAGAGCTCGCACGAAGTCGAGATCCGCGCGCGCGTGGACGGCTTTCTCGACAAGCGCACCTATGTGGAAGGCCAGATGGTGAAGGCCGGCGAAACGCTGTTCCAGATGGACCACAAACCGTTCGAGGCCGCGCTCCAGACGGCGAAAGGCCAGTTGGCGCAGCAGCAGGCGAGGCTCAACGTCGCGAAGGAAAACCTCGCCAGGGTCAGGCCGCTCGCCGCGCAGAACGCATTGAGCAAGAAGGATCTCGACGACGCGGTCGGCAACATGCAGCAGGCGGAAGCCGCGGTGATCGCCGTGCAGGGGCAGGTGCAGACCGCGCAGCTCAATCTTGGCTACACGACGATCAAGTCGCCGATCACCGGGCTGTCGAGCTTCGCCCGGCAGCAAGACGGCAGCTACGTGACGGCCGCGGCCACCGGGCTGCTGACCTATGTGTATCAGCTCGATCCGATGTGGGTGAATTTCAGCATTTCGGAAAACGAGTTGCTGAAGTACCGGGACGAGATCACGCGCGGGAAGCTGCGCTTTCCGCCGAATGACGAGTTCGTGGTGACGCTCGTGCTCGCGGACGGCTCCGAGTTCCCGGAGCGCGGGCGGATCAACTTCGCGAACCCGGCATTCAGCACCGAAACCGGCACGTTCCTCGTGCGCGCGGTGTTCGACAACCCGAAGGGTACGCTGCGGCCCGGGCAGTTCGTGCGCGCGCGCGTGTCGGGCGCGACGCGTCCCGCGGCGGTGCTCGTGCCGCAACGCGCGGTGCTGCAGGGCGCGAGGAGCCATTTCGTGTGGGTCGTCGATAACGAATCGAAGGCGCACCAGCGCGTCGTCGAAGTCGGCGAGTGGCATGGCGACGACTGGTTCATCACCGACGGGCTCAAGGCGGGCGAGCGTGTCGTCGTGGACGGCGCGATACGCGTCGCGCCCGACACGCTGCTGAAGATCGTGTCGGCGCCGGCGGCGCAGTCGTCATCCTCGAACGGGTCGGGCAGCGCGGCGACGCAATGACGGGACGGCCACATGAGCATCTCCCACTACTGCATCGACCGGCCGATCTTCGCGTCCGTCATCTCGATCGTCATCACGCTCGGCGGCGCGCTGACGATGCTCGCACTGCCGGTTGCGCAGTACCCTGACGTCACGCCGCCGCAAATCACGATCGCCGCGTCGTACCCGGGCGCCAGCGCCGACGTCGTGGCCAACAACGTGGCCGCGCCGATCGAGCAGCAGGTCAACGGCGCGGACAACATGATCTACATGAACTCGTCGAGCTCGTCGACGGGCGCGCTGACGATCAATGCGTACTTCGAGATCGGCACCAACCCGGAACTCGCGCAGGTCGACGTGCAGAACCGCGTGAACCTGGCGCTGCCGCAACTGCCGCAGTCGGTCCAGTCGCAGGGCGTGCAGATCCAGAAGAAATCGTCCGCGTTCATGATGGTGATCGCGATCTACTCGCCGGAGCAGCGGTATGACGCGACCTACATCGCGAACTACGCGAACATCTACGTGCTCGATGCGATCAAGCGCATTGGCGGCGCCAACCAGTCGTCGATCTTCGGCACGCCGGACTACGCGATGCGGATCTGGCTGAAGCCGGACCGCATGGCGCAACTGGGCATCACGGCCTCGGACATCCAGCGGGCGGTGGCCAACCAGAACCAGCAGTTCGCGGTCGGGCGACTCGGCCAGGCGCCGACGGGCAACCCGGTCGAGCAATCGTTCGCGGTGACGACGCCGGGGCGCCTGGCGGAGCCTGCCGACTTCGACAACATCATCATCCGCGCCGCGAGCCAGGGCGCGGCGATCGTCCGCCTGAAGGACGTCGGGCGCGCCGAGCTCGGACAGAAGGATTATTCGATCCGCAGCCGCTTCCAGGGCAAGCCGGCCACGATCATCGCGGTGTACCAGCAGCCGGGTGCGAATGCGCTCAACGTGTCGCGCGATGTGCGCGCGGCGCTCGCGGAGATGAAGAAGTCGTTCCCGGAAGGGCTCGACTACCGGATCGCGATGGACACGACGGAGTTCACGCGCGCGTCGATTACCGACGTCGTGCACACTTTCTTCGAAGCGCTGGTGCTGGTGGTGATCGTCGTGTTCGTGTTCCTGCAAAGCCTGCGCGCGACCATCATCCCGGTGCTGGCCGTGCCGGTGTCGATCCTCGGCACGGCGATGGGCATGGCCGTGCTCGGCTTCTCGATCAACATGCTGACGCTGTTCGGCATGGTGCTCGCGATCGGCATCGTGGTTGACGACGCGATCGTGGTGATCGAGAACGTCGAGCGCAACATGACGGTGCACAAGCTCGCCCCGAAGGCGGCCGCGAAGCGCGCAATGGACGAGGTGGCCGGGCCGGTGGTGGCGATCGTGCTGGTGCTGTGTGCGGTGTTCGTGCCGGTGGCGTTTCTCGGCGGCATCACAGGGCAGCTTTACAAGCAGTTCGCGATCACGATCGCGATATCGGTCGTGATCTCGGGCATCGTCGCGCTGACGCTGTCGCCGGCGCTCGCCGCGCTGTTGCTCAAAAGCGGGCACCATGAGAAGAAGGGGTTCTTCCGGTGGTTCGAGCGCGTGTTCACGAGGATGACGGCCGGTTATACGCGCGCGGTCAGGTTCATCCTCAAGCGTTTCGTGATTGCGCTCATCCTGTTCGGCGGCATGATCGCGCTGACGGTGGTGATGTTCAGGACGGTCCCGGGCGCGTTCCTGCCGCCGGAGGACCAGGGCTACCTGCTCGGCGCGGTCATCATGCCGGATGCGGCGAGCCTCGATCGCACGGGCGACGTGTCGGCACGCGTCGCGGACTACTTCATGAAGCAGCCCGCGGTGAGCAGCATCACGACGGTGGACGGCTTCAGCCTGCTCGACAGCCAGAACAAGAACAACGCCGGCACCTTCTTCGTCGGCCTGAAGGGGTTCGACGAGCGCTACAAGTTCGCGAACATCAAGACACAGAATGCGCGTGCGGTGCTGATCGACGCATACGAGACGCTGTCGCGGGTCCGGGAGGGAATCATCATTCCGGTGAATCCGCCGTCCATTCCGGGGCTGGGCACGACGGGCGGCACCGAGGTATGGGTGCAGAGCAAGGGCGATGCGTCGATCGCGCAGCTTGCCGGCGTCGTGGACGATTTCGTGCGCAAGGCGAAGGCGCGGCCCGAGCTGGCCGGCGTGACGTCGACCTTCAATGCATCGTCGCAGCAGTTGCTGGTGGACGTGGATCGCGACAAGTCCGAGACGCTCGGCGTGCCGGTCCAGGACGTATACAGTTCAATGCAGACGATGTTCGGCTCGCTCTATGTGTCGCAGTTCAACCGCGCGAGCCGGCTCTGGCAGGTCATCCTGCAGGCCGAACCGTCATACCGGCTCAAGCCGCAGGACCTCGACCAGATTTTCGTGCGCAGCACCAATGGCAAGATGGTGCCGCTCAAGTCCGTGGTGACCTACAAGTACGTCACCGGTCCCGACCTGATTACGCGCTTCAACAATTTCCCCGCGGTCAAGATCACCGCCAACGCGGCGCCCGGCTACAGCTCGGGCCAGGTGATCGCCACGCTGGACGAGATTGCCGCGCAGATGCCGCCCGGCTACGACGTCGCGTGGAGCGGCGAAGCGTACGAGGCGCGCAAGTCGGGCGGCACGTCCGGGCTCGTGTTCGTGTTCGGCTTGATCATGGTGTTCCTGATCCTGGCGGCGCAATACGAGAAGTGGACGCTGCCGTTCGGCGTGCTGATGGCCGTGCCGTTCGCGATTTTCGGCGCGCTGATCGCCATCATGCTGCGTGGGCTCAACAACGACGTCTACTTCCAGATCGGGCTGACGATGCTGGTGGCGCTGGCCGCCAAGAACGCAATCCTGATCTTCGAGTTCGCCGTGATCAACCGGGAAGCGGGCGCGTCGCCCTTCGACGCGGCGCTCGTGGCGTCGGAGGAAC
Source organism: Burkholderia catarinensis (assembly GCF_001883705.2). Lineage (GTDB taxonomy): Bacteria > Pseudomonadota > Gammaproteobacteria > Burkholderiales > Burkholderiaceae > Burkholderia > Burkholderia catarinensis. The sequence goes on along the minus strand of NZ_MDEQ02000007.1, from coordinate 109,847 downwards.
GCCTGCGGCCAATCATCATGACCTCGCTGGCGTTCATCCTCGGCGTCGTACCGCTCGCGATCGCACTGGGCGCGTCGGCGAACAGCCGCCACTCGATCGGCACGGGCGTCATCGGCGGGATGCTCGGGGCGACGGCCATCGCCGTGTTCTTCATCCCGATGTTCTACTACCTGCTCGAAGCGATGTCGTCGCGTTCGCGCGACCACGCCGCGCCGCCTCCGTCCGAGTCGGGGCCGGGTTCGCCGCACGCCGCGCCGTCGGCGCGGCGCAAGGACGACTGACATGCGCCGCGCTGCACTGTGGCGCCTCGGTGCGCCGATCCTGCTGGCGGGGTTGAGTGGCTGCCTGCTCGGCCCGGACTACGTGCGGCCGAAAGTGGAGGTGCCGGCGACGTTCCGCTTCCAGCCCGCCGAGCCGGCGGACGTCGCCAATGCCGCGTGGTGGGAGCAGTTCCAGGATCCGGCGCTGAACGCGCTGATCGCGGCCGCGCTCGCGGAAAACCTCGACGTCAAGGTCGCGGCCGCGCGCGTCGACGAGTTCCTCGGCCAGTTCGAGTCGACCCGCTCGGCATTGTTCCCGCAGGTCAGCGCGGGCTTCGACGCGACGCGCCAGCGTTCGTCGCAAAGCGGTCCGGTCCCGCTGCCGTCGACCGTTTCGCCGGTCTCCAACCAGTTCCAGGCGAGCCTGTCCGCGTCGTGGGACATCGACCTGTTCGGCAAGGTCCGGCGTGAGACCGAGGCCGCGCGCGCGAACCTGCGCGCGAGCGAGGACGCGCGCCGCGCGACGATCCTCACGCTGGTGGCGTCGGTCGCATCGTCCTACATCACGCTGCGCAGCCTCGATCACCAGCTCGAGATCGCGAAAGCCACGACCGCGAGCCGTGCCGAATCCGTCCGCGTGTTCACCGCTCGCTTCAAGGGCGGCGAGGTGTCGCAGATGGAGCTGGCGCAGAGCCAGTCCGAGTATGAGGCGACACAGGCGTCCATCCCGCAGCTCGAATCGCAGATCGCGCAGCAGGAGGACGCGCTGTCCGTGCTGCTCGGGCGCAATCCCGGCGCGATCGTGCGCGGCCGCGAGCTGGCCGAGCTTGCGACGCCGGCGGTGCCCGCGGGCCTGCCGTCGGACCTGCTCGAACGCCGGCCGGACCTGCTTCAGGCCGAGCAGAACCTGGTCGCGCAGAACGCGCTGATCGGCGCGGCGCGCGCGCTGTACTTCCCGTCGATTTCGCTCACCGGGCTGTTCGGCTCGGTCAGCTCGCGGTTCTCGAATCTCTTCACCGGGCCCGCGCGCGTATGGTCGTTCGCCGGCTCGGTGACGGTGCCGATCTTCACTGGCGGCAACATCGCGGGACAGGTGCGCCAAGCGAATGCGCGGCAGCAGCAAGCGCTCTACAGCTACCGGAAGGCGATCGAGGTCGCGTTCCAGCAGGTCGAGGACGCGCTCATCACGCTGCAGAAATCGCGCGAGCAGCTGGACACGCAGGGCCGGCAGATCGAAGCACTGCGCACATACGAGCACCTCGCGCGGATGCGTTACGAGGAGGGCTATACGAGCTATATCGAAGTGCTCGACGCGGAGCGCACGCTGTTCAATGCGGAGCTGTCCTACACGCAGACGCGCGGCGCGACGCTCACGTCGCTCGTCAACCTCTACATGGCGATGGGCGGGGGCTGGGTCGTCACGGCCGAACGAATGACCGTGCCGCAGCCCGCCGCCGGCGGGCCTGTCGCCGCCGCGCCAGGCGCTGGGGTGCCGCAATGAGCCGCGTCCGTCTCGTCGCCTGCCACGAATGCGACCTGCTCCAGCGCGACGTGCCGGTGCCGCCCGGCGGCACGCTGCGCTGCCGTCGCTGCCACGGGCAGCTTTACCGCAACCGCACCGACAGCCTCGAACGCGCGCTCGCGTTCACGGTTGCATCGATCGTGCTGTTCGTGATTTCCAACCTCTATCCGATCGTTGGCCTGTCGGTCAGCGGGACGCTCGTCGAGACGACGCTGGCAGGCGCCGTGCGCGTGCTGTACGAGGACGGCATGTGGCCGCTTGCCGGGCTCGTGTTCGCGACGACGATCCTGATGCCGCTCGTGCAGATCGCGGGCATGCTGTGGCTGCTGTTGCCGCTGCGGGCGAAGCGCGTGCCCGCGCGCGCGGCGCTCGTGTTTCGCCTATGCCATCTCGCCGAGCCGTGGGGGATGACGGAAGTGCTGATCCTCGGCCTGCTGGTGGCGCTGGTCAAGCTCGCGCATATCGCGAGCATCGTGATCGGTGTCGCGCTGTATTCGTTCGGCGCGCTGATGCTGGTGCTCGCGGCCGCCCGCGCGGCATTCGACGCGCGCGAACTGTGGTCACGCATCGGCGCGATGCGCGGCGTGGCGGGTGAGGGCATGGGCGAACGTGAAGGCGAGGGCGCGGGCGAGGGCGAGGGCGAGGGCGAGGGCGAGGGCGAGACGCACATGCGTTACCCGTCCGGCATCGTCACCGCGGCCGAATGCGGCCTCGTGCTTTGCCACGATTGCGGACTGCTCGCAAAGGTGCCGGGCCATGCACACGATCTCGCGTGTCCGCGTTGCGGCGCCGCGCTGCATGTACGCAAGCCCGCGAGCGTTTCGCGCACCTGGGCGCTGCTGATTGCCGCGATCGTGCTGTACCTGCCCGCGAACGTGCTGCCGGTGATGTACACGAGTTCGCTGTTCGGCGCGCAGACGGACACGATCATGAGCGGTGTCGTCTATCTTTGGATCTCCGGATCGTGGCCGCTCGCGGTCGTGGTGTTCGTCGCGAGCGTCGCGGTGCCGATGCTCAAGATCCTGGCGCTCGCGTACCTCGCGTTCACGGCGCAGCGGCGTTCGCGATGGCTGCCGGAGCAGCGTACGCGCATCTATCGCATGGTCGAATTCGTCGGGCGCTGGTCGATGCTCGACATCTACGTAATCACGATGCTCGTCGCGCTGGTGCAGTTCCAGGCGCTCGCGACGATCAAGGCCGGCCCGGCGGCGATTGCCTTCGGCGCGGTGGTCGTCCTGACGATGTTCGCGGCGATGACGTTCGACCCACGCCTGATCTGGGACACAGCGGAGCACGATCATGGCCGGCCCCGAACAGAAGCCTGACGTCCCCGACGTTCCGGACGCCGTTGTCACCGCGCGTTCGCGCTGGCGCTTGCAGGTCGTGTGGCTCGTGCCGATCGTCGCCGTGCTGATCGGCGGGTGGCTGGCCGTGAAGGCGGTGATCGAGCAGGGTCCGACGATCACGATCAGCTTCAAGACCGGCGAAGGGCTCGAAGCCGGCAAGACGAAGATCAAGTTCAAGAACGTCGATATCGGCGTGGTCAAGTCGGTGGTGCTGTCCGCCGATCACAAGCGCGTGCTGGCGACCGCGGACATCACCAAGGACGCCACGTCGCTGCTGGTCGACAACACCCGTTTCTGGGTCGTGCGCCCGCGCATTTCCGGCGGGACGGTGTCGGGCCTCAACACGTTGTTGTCAGGCTCGTTCATCGGCACGGACGTCGGCGACGCGAAGCCGGCGCGCCGCGACTTCACCGGCCTCGAGACGCCGCCGGTATTCACGAGCGACGAGCCGGGCCGGACGTTCGTGCTGAAAGGCGCGGACATGGGATCGATCGACGTCGGCACGCCGGTCTTTTTCCGGCGGCTCCAGGTCGGGCAGATCATTTCCTACACGCTCGATTCGGACGGCAAGGGCGTGACGGTGCATGCGTTCGTCAACACGCCCTACGACCGGTTCGTGAATACGGATTCGCGGTTCTGGCATGCGAGCGGCATCGATGTCGCGCTGGATGCCACGGGCGTGCGCGTCGAGACGCAGTCGCTGGTGTCGATCATGATCGGCGGCATCGCGTTCGAGACGCCCGGCGAGCCGCTCGAACAGGCAGCGGCGCCGATCGACATGACGTTCACGCTGTACCACGATCGCGCGGAGGCGATGAAGCGCCACGACACCATCGTCGAGAAGTTCCTGGTGAACTTTACCGATTCGGTGCGCGGGCTGGCGGTCGGCGCCCCGGTCGATTTCCGCGGCGTGACGGTCGGCGAAGTGACCGGCATCTATACGCGCTTCGATCGCGAAACCCGCAAGTTCAGCATTCCCGTCGAAATCAACCTGTATCCGGAGCGCTTCACGTCGCGATACCGAACGGGCGCGAAGGGCGGGCGACTGTCCCAGCACCCCGAACAACTGGCGAACACGCTCGTGGAGCACGGATTGCGCGCGCAACTGAGGACCGGCAACCTGCTGTCCGGACAACTCTATGTCGCGCTCGATTTCTTTCCCGATGCGCAGAAGGCGACCATCAACTGGGCGGCCAATCCGCCCGAGATACCGGCGATTCCCGGGACGTTGCAATCGTTGCAGGATTCGGTGACGCGCGTCATGGCGAAGCTCAACGGCGTTCCGCTCGACGCGATCGGCAAGAACGCGCAGCAGACGCTCGCCAGCGCCAACCTGCTGCTCAAGCAGCTCGATTCCGACGTGGTGCCGCAGGCGCGCGATACGCTGGCGTCGGCCCATTCCGCACTCGATTCCGCGAACAGTGCGCTGCAGCCGGGCACGGAACTGCAGCAAAACACGGGCGACGCGATGCGCGAGATCGCGCGCACGGCCGCCGCGTTCCGGACGCTCGCCGATTACCTGGAGCGGCATCCGGAAGCGCTGGTGCGCGGCAAGACGGAGGGCACGCAGTGAGACGCATTGACGTAATCGTCGTCGCCATCGTGGCCGCCGGATCGCTGGGCGGCTGCGGCAGTTCGCCGAAGGCCAGCTTCTACACGCTGGCCCCGGATGCGACGCTCGCGAGCACCGACAACACCACGCCGGTCCGTGTCGTGATCGGCCCGGTCACGGTTCCGGATCTGATCGACCGTCCGCAGATCGTCACGCGCGCGGCCGGCAGCCGCGTGGAAATCGACGAATTCGCGCGCTGGGCCGAGCCGCTGAAGACGGATATCGCACGTGTAATCGCGGCCGATCTCGGCACGCTGCTGGGTTCGGCACAGGTGAACGTGTTCGATTCCGGAGCGGGTACTGCACCGGCGTGGCGCGTGCGTGTGGACGTGATGCGCTTCGATTCGATGCCGGGTGATTCGGTCACGATCGACGCGCAGTGGACGATTCGGCCGCCGGGGAAGCCGGACGTGGTGAGGGGGCGCTCCGTCGTGCATGAGCTAGTGCAGGGGCAGGGCTACGACGCGCTCGTCACGGCGCACGACCGCGCGCTGGCGTCGGTGAGCCGCGATATCGCATCGGTCATCCGGACGAACCTGACTCGATGAGGGTGGATCGCGCGTGATGGCGGACGCCGAGGAGGTCGCTCATGACGCCGGGCGAACCTTCCGGAAGACTGCGTGCGTGGCCCGCGGACCTATGACGGACTGGACGCTGCGAAGTCGTGGCTACTGTGGCGTTCTAGAAAGATAACTTTTCTTATCACAATAGATTTATTTCCATGCAAAACTCACTGTTCAGAATGTTCGCCTGACTAGAAACCGCCGCCCGAGCAGGGTGATCGGCTTGCACAACAAGCGTGTCCGAATTCGGCGTAGGCCGGTGCGGCGATAGTCCGCCAGCGTGATCAGCCCGTCCTGCCATCCGGACGGTGAGTATTTCCAGGCCGATAAGTTGGCATGTGCGGCGTGGTAGCTGAGAACGTTAGTGGCTTCGGTCTACATCCCACGCACGTCGTCTGTACGTTCCACCGCCATTGCATTGGGCAAGGCTTGCGCCGGTCGAAACTGAGAACAGCCGGCGTGGCAATGAAAATGCCGCGGGGTCACATTTTGCGGTGGCAAGGGGCGCCGGCTTTCCCGATGAGGGGAGCCTCTCCACGGCTTACACTGGAAAGGAGCATCAATCGCTCCCCCTCTCGGAACAGACTCGATTATCGAGCGCGTTATGAGATCTGGAAGCATGAAGCCCAGCACGCAAAATCCTCACCCCGACGCGATTTCGCCATGTCCTGCGTGTCACAGAATCGAGCAGTCGCGTTCCAACACGCGACACTAATCCTGTGGCTCGGCATCACATGCGGTATGCGTGTGACTGAGTCCGCCAAGTACCCAATTGGGCGTTTTGGCCATGCATTCGAGTGCGAGTACATAGCTACTTTCGACGCAACGGCCTCGAAGGTCGCCGAGAAGCCGTTGCTCAAGAAAAGTCGGTACAGGCCGATAAACAGGAAAGCATCACACGAGATAGATACTCAAATGACAGGAAAGATCTGGCAGGTGCGACTTGGCCTCGACCATACACCTTATGCTCATGTCGATTTCAAGCGTAGCCATGACCACGTAGATGGCTACACTGTCGTTACGGTCGACGTCGATCGGTTCATGACTTGCTTTGAACGCGACAAGCTCGTAATTCCATGTCCAATCGAGTGGAAGCAGGGGAAGCTCGAAGGCATTCGCGATTTTCTGAACCCTGAGGGAGGCGCGTGTGATATGCCGGTCGTTGGATTTTCGCTCCGGGCCGTCAAGCGTCGCAGGCTCTGGGGGATATTGAAGCCTGAAATCGAGAAGGTGCCCGTAGCCGGCTTTACAAACGGCCGGCATCGCGCGAGGTATCTCCAATATGCTGGTGCCGTGATCATGCCAGTCGAGGTCCATGAATCGGAAGCCATGCTGCTCCGCAAGCATTGTGGCGTAGGAACCTAAGCGAGGAAAAGGATACCCAGTACATCTTGTGGGAGTGCAAGAACGAAGTCGAAATTGATCCTGCCGAGATCAACAAGCGAGAAGCTGAGCAGATGAACCGTTTAAGTGCGAGGTTCAAAAAAACACTATAGGGGAATGGAGGTCAAACGTATCATCATTCATCCGAGCAACGTTGCGGCCAGAACAGCTTCGTTCACACACGAAGTCGAGGCAATGCGGAAGGTTGAAATCAAACGATTAACGAAACAGTTGAACGAATTATTTAAGACTTTCGAGGCGATTCACTTCAGGGATCTTTCGGTAGTTCAAATTCAGAAGCTTGTAGATCATCATGGCCTTTCTGTACCTTCGCTGCTGACAGATGCGATCAAGAAGCTTAGAAACCTGAAATAACTGCCCCCCGGCTCGGCGCACTGTCGACCGAGCCTGGGCAACCAATTCGTCCTGGACATTCCGACGTAGTAGATGAACTTCTGCCGCCGAGTTTACGCGATGACTGATGCAAAGCGAGTCAGTCTCCGCTTGGGAGGCGTAATGTAAAGTTCCGTATAGGACGGAAGGTGCTCTGGGCGCGCTTTCGCCCCCGGCAGCACAAGCTGCTAACTCCGGGATGCTAGCTGTGATCTCGGAAAACCGTTTAGATTTTGGCAACTGATTACCCAGTTGGAATTTGATAATTTCGACTGTCGATCACCTGGGCGGTCGATACGTGCAACCCAGAGGCAGACTGACAGATTCAGGACCAGATACATGTACAAGATCGGAGCGTCTGCTTGTCTTTTCACCGCACGGCGTGCTTCTGCGCTGAACCCGCGAATGGGAGTGCAATTCGACCAACCAACAGTTCGAACCGTACTCACGATGACGCGAGTTGGCAGGGACAGGCATGAGGGGAGTGCCCAATTGGGTCGAGTTCGATTCCCTCGATGAACAATCAGCCAATCGGATCGATCCAGGTCGAAGCGGTCGTCCATGAGTGGAAAGAGGGCCGTTATGGCACTTGGGCGAACGCAGTCATCGTCACTCAGGCGCCCGCCACGGAGGCGACCTTCAGCGTCAAGAGGCTCGGGATCCAGCCGGTGGCGGGCAAACGCTTTCATTGTGAAATCGCCATCGTAAACAATCGATGGAGCGTCGTGTCGGTGCTAATGGACCATCTGCCATCCACGCTGCAGTCGGTGAGAGCAAGCGTGCTGGTGGGGCCCACGAAAGGCGTGCGTGAATATTTGCTGACACCGCTGGACCCTGATCTCGACTTAGATGGCGCGGCTCTGGTGCTACCGCAATCGATCGTAGAAAGTGCCAGCATTGCGTTCATTCGTACAGGCACCGAGGTGCTCGTCGATGCGCAACGAAACGGCTCGCGTTTCGAAGCCACGGTATTGCATGCGCCGCACGCCGGTCAGGCATTTCCCGGTGGACGCCATGCCGGCGCAGCGCAGCAGCCTGTCGTGGCATTCGCACTGAATACGTGGTCCGCATCGGGCGCAAAAGCCGTTCCGTTCGCCACGCACGAAGAGGGAGCACCGGTTTCAGCGAGGATTTGGGTGAAATCGAGCGCGTTGCGCGCGCTTGGCATCCAGGCGGTACATCGCGCCTCGTTGCCGGAATCCGACACCGACGAGCAAAGTCGTGCGTTAATCGATTCGTGGTCGGCAATATTGCGTGGCCCACGTGAGGATGCCGAGGCACTGTCGATAGATCGCGTGCTTATGTGGATCGAGTCGGCAGGCGAGGAGACTCGATGGAATTTCCTGCGATTGCTGGCGCCCGGCATGTTCCGCGTACCGACCGCCGACGGTGAGGTGATCGACTGGGTTGCCGCGACTGTTGATTCGATCAAAGTTCACGTGCCGCGTCAGCAAGCCGGGCCCGCCTTTCAGGCTTCGGGACCGGGGGGCGATCCGCAGTCTGAGCCGATGACGTCGCTCACCCTCTCGTCGGATACGGCCGACGCCGCCAAGCATACCGAGCCATTCATGATGGTCACCCTCCAGTTCAGCGACGAACGACTTGGCCGCGGCACGAGCCGCGCTTTCGTTGCCGAATCGGTATCGAGGAGCGCAGGGCTTGCCCCTGGCGTCCCGATCATTGTGCGTCTCGTATCGAGAGGCCAGTACTGGAGCGCGTCGCACCTGCATCGTGCCATGCCCCACCTTTCCAACACACTCGACGATGATTCGGCCCTGGCTCAGTAAATTCCTAGTCTCGCTTGCGAAGGCCGTTAGCGGTGACGTCACACTATCTCCCACGCACGGTGCAATCGACGCTCAATCAAGTGTCCCGCGCGCTTCCACAGCCGCTCCGCCTGCCATCCCGATAGCACCGGAACCCGTCTCTGGACCGCATCGTATCTACCGTCGGACCGCTGTAACCATCCGGGTGCCAGAAATCCCCGTCGAGGCGCTTGCGCAATACTGGTGTTCGGCACTCGATTACGTGTCGTTCGACGACTTGCGCGATCGGCTTCGCAAGAGTGGGAAGCTGCCGGAGCTCACGTTGCTCGCTGCAGATGCGCATCGGCACGGCGCCAGCCCCGACGCAGAGGGGCAAACATCGACCGGCAACAATGTACAGGTGGTCCTGGCGCTTTGGGAGGCCGACGCGAACCACGTGCCACAGTTGAAGAACCGGATGCACATGTTGTTGGCAGTGCCGGCCATCCTTACCGAGGACAATCTGCTGGCTCCTCGTACCGACGCACCGCCGATCTTCAACGGTAAGTATCTCGATCCCGACGTCGAGTCTTACGGTTTCCGGATCGCGCATCGAGACGAGGCGAATGCGGCGATGACGCAACAGCTCAGCGCCATGGTGACCGATCCAACCGTGGCACCGGGGTGGGACACCTGGTGGCGTACCTCGATGGCCGTGTTGCGCGGCTTGCTTGGAGTCGACGATGACGTTGCGTTGCTGACGGAACTGATCGCGAGATTACCCAGAGATCGGAAGACGAGCACCCGCCGCGGTTCTGGCCAACGCCGCTCTTGGCAACTTTACGCCGTAACGTTACCCGCCGAGGGCAGCGGACGCGGTCAGCTGAATGCCACGTACGCGGCTGCGCTCACCGAGCTACAACGCGAGAATGGACGGCTGCCGCTATTCGAGCGACTGGGCGGCGGCGAAAACGCGGCGTGGATCGAACAAGCTCCACCTTCGATCAATCAGGCCATGACGGGCCACATCGATGAATATGACGGCGGCGTTGCGCGACGCGGGTTATTCCCTCTCGATGCCACACAGCGCACGGCAGTCGGTGCGATCCTGTCGCTCAAGGAGGGCGAACTACAGGCGGTCAACGGACCGCCGGGAAGCGGTAAGACGTCGATGCTGCGTGCCGTCGTCGCTAGCCAGTGGATCAACGCGGCACTGCAGCAGGCGCCGTGTCCTATCACGCTTGCTTGCGGCGCGACCAACCAGTCCGTCACCAACGTGATTGAGGCGTTCGGCAACGCACCACATCCGGACGCGACGCTCACCCACGCCCAGCGTTGGATTGCAGATGCAAGCAGCTACGGCGCTTACCTGCCGGCCAGCTCACGCCTCACCGACGCTTCCACGCGCGCGGAAGCGGAGCGATTCGTCTGCCTCCAGGAGACCAAAGGTGGCTTTCTTTACCGCTACTGGAACCGGCAGGATGTACTCGATCCGCTTCGTGCAATCGAATATGAAGAAGCCTATCTCATCCATGCGCGGCATGCTCTGAACGATCCCGAGCTGACGACGCTTGAAGCTGCGATTGAGCATGTCTGGCACCGACTCGATCTCGTGATGGATGCCCAAGCCAGCTTCGAGCGGGAGTGGCGCGAAGGTGGTCCTTGGCATCACCGTGTCGAGAGGGCGTTCGAAGCTGCACGCGATCAGTGGACAGAGAAGCGGATCGAAGTCCTGCAGGATCGTATCGATAGACTCAATCGGGAGCACGACGCCTGGGCAGCCGAAGACATCGCCGATCTGTTGTGGCGCGCCGATGCCTTCCATTGGGCGGCGCGCTACTGGGAAGGGCGCTTCTTGCTCGCGCAACGCGAACGGCTCGTGACGCGCCACCCGGCGAACGTCGAGGATGCGCTGCGGCGCCTCTGCATGCTGACGCCCTGCATTGTCTCTACGCTGCACAGCGCACCGCGCTTGTTTGCCATCGAGCCGACACTCGTCAACCCGGCAAGCCCGGTCACACATGTGCTCGGGAAGGTCGATTTGCTGGTCGTCGATGAGGCCGGGCAAGCGCCACCGGAACTCACCGCTGCGATCTTCGCGCTTGCGCGCCGCGCCGCCGTTGTCGGCGATCGGAAACAGCTGGCGCCAATCTGGAATAACACACCGCTGACAGAATTCGGCATTGCGGCTCAAACCGACACGCTGCCGTATCTCGATGATATCGTTCGGTCGCACCGTTCGGTGGCATCGGGCAGCATGCTCGACATCGCGCGACTGCTGTCACGCTGGCGCGAAGCGGACGACCTCGGCGTCACGCTGAAATACCACTATCGCTGCAAGCCCGACATCATCCGTTACTGCAACACGCTTGCTTACGGAAATCGGCTCAAGATCACAACCGAGGAAGACGACAAGGGGCCGGAGCCTACGATTGCCTGGGTATCGGTGAATGCCGAGCCGTTGCCGGCAGGCGGCTCGTGGCGCAATCCTCGCGAGGTTGAAGAGATCGTTGCCTGGGTCGTCGAGCGTTGGCCAGCATGGCAAGCCAACGCCGCCACGGCGGGCAAGCCGTTGCGGGAGATCGTCGCGCTGATCACGCCATATCGTCCCCAGGCCGACCTGTTGAAGGAGAGAATCCAGCAAGCGTTCGACGACGCCCGCGAGTCGCGCGCTGGAACATGGCCCGCGCCGGACGACGTGGCCAAAGTGGTGGTGGGCACCGTCCATAAGCTGCAGGGGGCCGAGCGGCCAATCGTCTGTTTCAGTCTCGTGGAGGGGCCGGAGCAGGGCGGCGGCAGCTTCATTGACGCTGATGCCAGTCTGTTGAATGTCGCCGTCTCGCGCGCGAAACGCTCATTCATCGTGTTCGCGCATCCTACCCGCCTGTTCTCTGGCAACGTAGACCGATTTGTGCCACGCAACGAGATCGCCGATCGCGAAGCGCTCGTCTCGATGTCGCCCGTAGAGCAACTTGGCGTGCATCTGCGCCATCGCACCACCGCGCGGCCGCTCTACCCGCAGCGTGCCGTGTTGATTGAAGCGCCGAACAAACAGACAAGCCTTGGCGAGCTACTCGGCAAGGCTTCGGGGGTGATAGCGACGGCAGGCGCCCTGACCACGCTGCCGCTCGAAGGTGGCGTCGACATCAATGCCGGCTTCGTGCCGCGCCCCGTACCCCAGGACCATGCCGCGGCGTTCGTCGCTAACGCAACGCCCCTCGTCGAATCGGTCGACGATATCGTAATAGCGACCGACGACGACCGGATGGGCGAATACATCGGATGGCAGATCCTGCGGCTGTTGCGCGAGCCGCTCGCGAGCAAGCGGGTCGTGCGCGCGCGGCTGGGTGCGATCACGCACCCAGCCGTCGAGGCGGCGCTGGCCTCGCCCGGCGCGCTCGACGAAAACAAGGTGATGGCCGAAATCGTCCGCGAGATCGCCGACAACCTCATCACCGCACGGTTCCACGCCGTGATGCAACAGCCGGTGGCTGACGACGCATGCTTGGCGGTGTGTGAGGAGCTCGCCCCGCTGGGCGCTGTGGATCTGGAGCACATGCCCGCAGCACGCAGCATCATGATCGGCCGTGTGCAGGGCGCGGTGCTACGCATGCTACTGGATACGGCACGCCAAACACGCTCAATGGCCGACTCGCAGAGAATCGTCGCTCGCCTCGAGGTGGACGGCATCACGCTGCGAGGTGAAGTCGTACAGGTGCAGCAGAACCGGGCGACGACGCCCGCTGCCGACGCCCCCAAAGTGCTTCGCACGCTGCAGACACTGCGTCTGATGCCCGACGAACCGCCCGTGGTAACACACGAAACAGCTGACCTGCCAGCGGCCGGCACCATCTTGCTGATGGCGCAAGCGTGGCGTCGCTTCGGTTTGTTACCGTGGCGGACGATGGACGCGCTGCAGGCGCTTTACGACGGCACCTGGTCGAACAACGGGGTCACGGGACGAGCCTTCGATCCGCTCGAGCCGATCGATCCGGGCTCCCGCGAAGGTCATCCTCCCGTCACCCCTCTCGATCGCAGCGCATCGCCAGAGACGCTTGCTGGCGTATTCGCACATCCAGATTATCGCGATGTCTATACGCTCGTCTGGGAACACTTTATCGCTGCAGAGCAGGGACCATATCTGGTTCGACATGCCTCGCTCGACCTGCCGTTCGAATCCGCTCGTGCTGCGAAAGTGCGTCTACGGATCCAGGCAACGTCGTGTAACTCGGCGTCGGGCACGGTGCAGGATCGCGAGGTCGTACCGTACGTCGCCGAGCTACTGCTGGGCGAGGACGCCCAAATTAACTCCGTCGATGCGTTGCTAGATGCTTGGCAAGCCAATGCGTTCGACACTATCGTGCCGCAGTGGTCACTGGAAGCTGCAACATTGTGGAACATGCCGGTCGATCGCTTGCTACTCGATCTCGAATTTGCCGGGATCGGCCGCCCCTCAACGCTCGCGCGCTCACTGCAGAGCCTTGCGGAAAGACAACTGATCAAGATGCCGGTGGCTGGCGGCTCGGTCTGCCTGACCGTAAGTGGCGTGCAGGCAGCACTGACGCTGGAGGAGAGGCGCGAGGAGTTGTCGGCCGACGAACTGTCGGATCCGGGATTCACAGCGATGCTCGCGGATCGTCTGGACGAGATCGAGCACGGTCAGGCTCGACCGTCCGACGTACTTGCATGGCTAGGTGCCTGCTTCATGTCGCGAAAAGCCATGCGCGAAATCGAGCCGAGAATCTGGAACACACTGGCAGAACTCGAAAGCGCGATGCGCCCACCTGCGATAACGCGACCAGGCGCTCTCATCACGCCGGCGGCGAACGAATCGCGTCACGCGCCCGGACGCAAGACAGACGTGGAGCCGGGTGATTGAGCGGCGGTCTTGCCTCATATCCGCGTACGAGCGGTGGCGGTGGCTCGCAGTTAGCGACGATTCGGCGGCTAATAGCACGCCTGAATTCGAGCACGCCGAGCGCCAACAATCGCTACGCAGCGCAACTGATCACGGCGCTCGAGTCGTTCGCCAGTGACCAGACGAAGCAGGGTACGCACGCAGCGATTATTTCGGTTGCGGTCGAGGTACGCGATGCGTTGTTCGCCGCTCGTTCACACGGTCACCTGACGCATCAACATCATTCTCGGGCCATGACCATCTGCGCTGATGCGTTCCGCATCACGACGCCGTTTGCCAATACCGGCTTCGTCGCACGCGCAACGGCTGCCTTCAATGGCGCCAATGCAGCCACGACAGCTACCCAGCTGCGCGGCTTCAAGGAGGAGATCGGGTTGGTCGCATGGCTTTACGAGGCGTCTGCGCTGCTCGGTGCCGATCTTTCGGCCGGCGCCGCTGGCAACGCGAACACAATGCACGCCAACTGGGCCGCACACTATATGAATCCTCCGATCAACACGAAACTCGACTATCTCGAAACCGGAGCGTCCTACAATGTCAACATCGTGATAAGCGTCGACATTCCAGGCGGTAAGGGGCCACTCGTCATGGCCGGCGAGGCGAAAGGGGGCAACAGCACCTATGGTACGGTCAAAGGCCCTGCGTCCCTCCTCAATGCGTTGAAGGTCAAACCCCCGGTATCGCAGCGATCGCTGTTGTATGCGAGAACGAGAGCGGCCTACATGCGACGGGAAACCGGCACGAAGGCTTATCAGTTGGCCCGAAAGCAGGCCGGTGACATGATCGAAAGCGCGGCGGTCGACAATCGGCTCACGTTCGTCGCGGCTCGAGGTGATCTTGCGACGACCGCCATCCCCATCATCCAGAGGGATTATCTCGAGTGCCAGTGATTCTCGATCCACCGCTCGATGCATTGGCCCGCCGGGTGAGCAGCGAGGACATGGCGATGTACGCCGATCTCATCGATCGTGTCGACGAAGCACGTGCGACGGCATTGTCGCTCGATGACCTGGGTCCGATCATGGAACTGTATGGTGGACTGGAGTGTTATCTCGCAGGCGCCTACTACTTGCGTGACGCGGTGGCATTCCGCAACGCCGTCACGGCGCACCAGCGGCTTGTCGGCTGGATCGTACGTCGCTTCGATCCGCCGCCTGGCAATCTGCTGGCCGATCTATGCCTGTCGCTGATCCATGGTCCCGCGCCGACACGTCGCATGCTTGTCGCGGCGATTCTCACCCATGGCGGCACTATCGCTGACGACGACACGTCAGGCATTTTGGCGCGTATCCTCGCAGCCACCAGCAATCTCGACAACTCGCTCGCCACTCGCGAGGCGACTCGCCTGCTGCATGCCTGCCTCGATCGCCAATATCCACGTCGGGACACCCGCGTGCTGGCAACATTCGCCGTGACGGTATTGCGAGTCAACACTGCTGACGTCGAACGCCTGCCCGCCTGTCTGGAGAAGATGGATGCCGCCCGATGCGCACTTGTTGAACCGGAATTGGTACGTATGCAGCAGGGCGGCTCGACCGCCATCACAGCAAACGATCTGATTGATCTGCCCGGCGCCGCACTGGCCGCGATCGCGAACGCTCGCGTCGCCCGAGCAGTTCGAGCACGGCTGCTCGATACTCATTTTCTTGATCACCGGTGGATGGCGGGGGCGGGATGGGCGTGATCATAGAATTTCTGTCGGTTGGACCCAATTCGCTCGCGACGCCATTGCGCGTTGACGCCCACGCAGCAGCCAATGCCGCTGGAGCCGTGCAAGTCGCCGTCATCTCGATCAATTCGAGCAAGGTCGGAGATGTGTATGGCGTGCTAGCCGCATCACCGATATCGGCGTTGGCCGGTGACGCCAACGCGCCTGAACGCGCGACTCTCGTGGCCAGAGCGGATTTCGACTTGCTACTAGCGTTCGCAGCTGGACTCAAGATTTCTACGGTAGCCGATGAGGCACTACGTGATCTCTCAAATGCGATCGACGATGCCGTCCGCGAAGCTCGCTGGAGGCGCAGCGACCTGTTGATCGTCGCGACTTGAGTGGCCACTCGAGCAAGCCGGACGGGGAGCGGCATGTTGGTGTGCAGTTTAATGTTGCCTATCTCGAGATAACAAAAAACCTTGGCGTGGTAGGAATAATTCATTGGTATCTGCCTTTTTGTCGAAGCCAATGCCTAGTTCAACTCGACCGGCAGGCAGGCCGCCGGCCAACGAATCATTCCGCGCGATCCGGAAGATCGGGACGCAGTTCGGCCTCGATCTGATCGATAGTCGGGAGACCTGTCTCCAGCGACGGTGGTACCTCGCGCATAAGCTGGTACTCGGCCACTCCCATCGGTTTGGCCGCGCCGCGCAGCGCATACTCCGCGACAAGCCGATTTTTCTCCTTGCACAGCAGCAGACCGATAGTTGGTTGATCCTCCGGCGCCTTGACCTGCGCATCGAGCGCGGAAAGGTAGAAGTTCAGTTGCCCCGCGTATTCGGGTCTGAACGGCGTCGTTTTCAGTTCGACAACGACGTAACAGCGAAGCTTGAGATGGTAGAAGAGCAGATCGATGAAAAACTCGTCGCCACCTACCTCCAGCCGGTACTGACGCCCGACGAATGCGAACCCGGCACCTAGTTCGAGAAGGAAACGTGTGATGTGCTGCGTGAGCGCACGTTCGATGTCGCGCTCCTGGGCATTCTCGGTCAGGCCGAGGAAGTCGAAGATATAGGGGTCCTTGAGTGCGTCGTGGGCGAGATCCGACTGTGGAGGCGGCAGCCGGTCGGCGAAATTTGTCACGGCGTTGCCGGCGCGCGCATGGGCGGCCGTCTCGATCTGCATGGTCAGCACACTGCGCGACCAACCGTGCTCGAGCGACTTTTCCGCATACCAAAGCCGCTGCGGGGCGTCGTCAAGCTTGTCGAGCAGTGTCACAACGTGCGACCACGGTAATTGTGCAACGGGCTGTTGCACAAATTCCGGCTGCGGAAAAGCTTGGGCGAGGGCGCGCATGTACTTGAGGTTGCGCGGCGAAAACCCACGCATGTCAGGAAACGCGGCCTTGAGATCACGCGCGAGCTGGTCGACGACGCCGGCACCCCAGCCTTGTTTTTGCTGCCGGTCGAGAATGTCGCGACCGATCTGCCAGTACAGTGAGACCAGTTCGCGATTCGCGCTGGCCACGGCGCGCTGCCGCGCGCGCTCGACGCGCTGCTTGAGCTCGGTGAACCAGTGACGATAATCTTCAGCCCACGCGGGCTTGCGCAGATCTTTGGTCATGTGTTTCGTTGGCGGGCATCGGCTGTCGCGCCCGAAAGGAAATTATCTCGGCGGAGCCGGCAACCGACAAGCACGGCCGGTGTAGAGTCACTTCAATTATAACATCGACCCCGTTAAAATTATCGATAATTATGATTATGTCAAATATAATAATCACGTCCCCAAACCCCTGATCCCGCCGCCAACAACCCGTCGCGACCGTCAATCAGTCTCCAGATCCCCAACCGTTCCCGCCCGCCGCGTCTCGCGCCTCGTCACCGCGGCGTGCCGGCCGCGCCGGCCGACGGACACCACCACCCGAAACGCCACCGGCGCGAACACGAGCCCGAACATCGTCGCCGCGAGCACGCCTCCGAACGCGCCCGTGCCGATCGAACGCCGGCTTTCCGCACCCGCGCCCGTCGCCAGCACGAGCGGCACGACCCCGAGCAGGAATGCCATCGACGTCATCACGATCGGCCGGAACCGCGCGGCGGCCGCGTCGATCACCGCCTGCCGCAGTGGCGCGCCGCGCCCGGCCAGATCGCGCGCGTACTGCACGATCAGGATCGCGTTCTTCGCTGCCAGCCCGACCACCGTGATCATCCCGACCTTGAAGTACACGTCGTTCGGCATGCCGCGCGCGAGCGCCGCCGCGATCGCGCCGATCATGCCGAGCGGCACGATCGTCAGCACGGACAGCGGAATCGACCAGCTTTCGTACAGGGCGGCAAGCGCCATGAAAACCGCGAGCACGGACAGCCCGACGAGCAACGGCGTTTGCCGCGCGGCAACCTGCTCCTCGCGCGCCGCGTCGACCCAGTCGAAGCCGATCCCGGCCGGCAGCGCACCGGCAAGCCGCTCCATCTCCGCCATCGCCGCGCCCGAACTCGTGCCGGGCGCCGCCCGGCCGCTGATGTCGAGCGACGGATAGCCGTTGTAACGATTCAACATCACCGGGCCGATCGTCCAGTGCGGCGCTGCGATGGCCGACAGCGGAACCATGTCGCCGGTGCGGTTCGGCACCGTCAGCGCCATCAGTTGCGCATCGGTCGCGCGTGCGGCCGGGTCGGCCTCGATGATCACCCTCCGCATCCGGCCCGACGCCGGAAAATCGTTGATGTAGTTCGAGCCGAACGTGCCGCCCAGCAACCCCGCGATCCGTTCGAACGGTACGCCGAGCGCATACGCCTTCGCGCGATCGACATCGAGTTCGATACGCGGCGCGTCCGGCAGGTCTTCGAAATGCACGGCGGCGAGCAACGAATCCGCCTTCGCGCGTTCGGATAGCTGCTCGCGAGCCGCCTTCAACGCGTCGAGCCCGACGCCGCCCCGATCCTCGAGCCGGAACGTGAATCCGTCGGAATGCCCGATGCCGCGCACCGACGGCGGCAGCGACGCCTCGACATCGCCGTCGAGGATCGTGCCGAAACGCCCGTTGAGCCGGTCGCGCAACGCCATCGCGTCGACGTCGCGCTGCGCCCAGTCCTTCAGCTCCACGAACGCCATCCCGACGTTCTGCCCGCTGCCCGCGAAACTCCAGCCGATCACGCTCGTCACGTTCGCGATCGCCGGCTCCGCGTGCAGGATCGCCTCGACACGCTCGGCGACCGCGAGCGTGCGCGCCTGCGTGGCGCCCGCCGGCAACTGGATCATCACCTGCAGTTGCCCCTGGTCCTCGGTCGGCAGGAAGCCGCCCGGCATCATCCAGTACAGCAGCCCGCATGCGATCACGAGCGCCGCATAGACCGCCACGACCAGGCCGGTGCGGCGCACGGCGAACACGGCGATGCGGCGATAACCGGTTTCGACGCGTGCGAAGGCCGCGCCGAACCGGTCGGCCAGACGCGCGCCGATGCCGCGTCGTCGCGCGCGGCCGGTTCCGCCGTCGTGTCGCGCGACCGGCTTCAGCAGGTTCGCGCACAGCGCGGGCGTGAGCGACAGCGCCATGAACGACGACACCAGCATCGACGCGATCATCGCCACCGCGAACTGCCGGTAGATGCCGCCTACGGTGCCCGGAAAGAACGCCATCGGCACGAATACGGCGGTCAGCACCGCGGTCACGCCGACGATCGCCCCGCCGATCCGCTTCATTGCCTGGCGCGTGGCGTCTCGCGGCGACACGCCCTCCTCCATCACCCGGTGCACGCTCTCGACGACGACGATCGCGTCGTCGACGAGGATGCCGATCGCCAGCACGAGACCGAACATCGTGAACACGTTGATCGACAGTCCGAACGCCCACATCGCGACGAACGCGCCCATCAGCGTGACGGGAATCACGACGGTCGGCACCAGCGTGTAACGCAGGTCGCGCAGGAACAGCCACATCACGCAGAACACCAGCACGACCGCCTCGACGAGCGTCAGCACGACCTCCCGGATCGCGATCTTCACGAAATGCGCACCATCGAACGGAATCTCGATCGCCACGCCCGGCGGCAACACCCTCGACAGTTCGGCGAGCCGCGCACGAATCGCGTTCGACGTTTCGAGCGCGTTGCCGCGCGGGCCGAGCTGGATGCCGACGGTCGCCGCCGGCCGGCCGTTCAGCCGCGAATAGAACGAGTAGTCGTCGCGACCGATTTCGACACGCGCGACGTCGGCGACGCGCACCGCCGAACCGTCCGTCTTCGACTTCAGCACGATCCGGCCGAACTCGTCCGGCGACGCGAGCTGTCCCTTGACGACGATCGACGCGGTGAGCTGCTGGCCGCCCGGGAACGGCGCGTCGCCGATCGCACCGGCCGTCACCGTCGCGTTCTGCGTACCGATCGCCGCGATCACGTCGTCGGCGCCGACACCGTATTCGCGCAGCTTGTGCGGATCGAGCCAGACCCGCAGCGCCTGGTCGGCGTCCCACAGCTCGGCCGCGCCGACGCCCGGCGCACGCTTCAGCTCGCGCAGCACGTAGCGGTTCAGGTAATCGCCGAGCTGCGCGGAATCGCGCGTGCCGTCGGTCGACGTCAGCGTGACGAGCATCAGGAACGTGTTCGCGGCCTTGAACACGCCGATCCCCTGCTGGACGACCTGCTGCGGCAACCGCGACTCGACCTGCTTCAGCCGGTTGTTCACGTCGACGAGCGCGATGTCCGGATCGGTGCCGGGCGAAAACGTCACGTCGATCTCGAGGTTGCCGTGACCGTCGCTGCTCGTCTCGTAGTACAGGAGCCCGTCGGCGCCGTCGAGACTTTCCTCGATGATGCTGCCGACGTCGCCGTCGACCGTCTCGGTCGACGCGCCCGGATACGCGGCCGTGATCACGACCCGCGGCGGCGCAAGGCGCGGATATTGTGCGATCGGAAGCTGCGGAATCGCGAGCACGCCCGCGACGACGATCGCGAGCGCGACGATCCACGCAAAGACGGGACGATCGATGAAGAATGACGGCATCGACATGCGTCAGCGAACCGCCAGCGTTCCGGCGCGGGACCGCACGAGGGCATCGGCACCGCCGCACGGCGCGCGGGCGGCCTGGGCGCGCTGCGCCCGATTCACGTCAATCATCGGTTCTCTCTTGCGAGCCGCGCACCGGAGCCGGCATCGACGATGCAAGCAGCGCGCGTGTATAAGGATGGGACGGCGCATGCAGTACGTCGAGCGTATCGCCCTCCTCGACCACGCGCCCCGCTTTCATCACGACGACCCGGTGGGCCATCGCGCGCATCACCGCCAGATCGTGCGTGATGAACAGGTAGCTGAGTTTGTACTTCTTTTGCAGATTCGTCAGCAGATTCAGCACCTGCTTCTGGATCGACACGTCGAGCGCGCTCGTCGGTTCGTCCAGCACCAGCAGTTCCGGCTCCACCGCCAGCGCGCGCGCGATCGCGATCCGCTGCCGCTGGCCGCCGGAGAATTCATGCGGATAACGCAGCATCGACTCGGCCGGCAGGCCGACCTCCTGAAGCAACGCGGCGATCCGCGCACGCCGCGCGTCTCCGGCCATCTGCGGCTGGTGCACCGCGAGTCCCTCGCCGACGATCTGCTCGACCGTCATCCGCGGCGACAGCGAGCCGAACGGGTCCTGGAACACGACCTGCATCCTGCCGTACAGCGCGCGCCGGCCGCCCGTCGTCCGCAGCGCGTCGAGCGGCATGCCGTCGATCTCGATCGAGCCGGCCGCCGGCCGCTGCAGGCCGAGCACGGTCGCCGCCAGCGTCGATTTCCCCGAGCCCGACTCGCCGACGATCCCGAGTGTTTCGCCGCGCTTCAGGTTCAGCTTCACGCCGTGTACAGCCCGGAACGTCGTCTTGCCGAGCGCCGCGCGCCAGCCCTTCCCCGCAATGCGGTAATCGACCGCGAGATCCTGCACATCGAGGATCGTCTGCGCGCCGGCGGCGACCGGCTCGACGGCCCGTTGCGGCGCGCTGTCGAGCAGCCGGCGCGTATACGCATGCTGCGGCGCGGCGAACAACGCGCCGGTCGTGTTGGTCTCCACCAGCACGCCCTTTTCCATCACGGCCACGCGCTGCGCGAAGCGCTTCACCAGGTTCAGATCATGCGTGATCAGCAGTACGGCCATGCCGCGGTCGGCGGCTTCCTGTTCCTGCAACGCGAGCAACAGATCGACGATTTGCTGGCGCACGGTGACGTCGAGCGCGGTGGTCGGCTCGTCGGCGAGCAGCAAACGCGGACGGCACGCGAGCGCCATCGCGATCATCGCGCGCTGCCGCTGGCCGCCCGACAGTTGATGCGGAAAACTGTCGATGCGTCGTTCCGGCTCGGGAATGCCGGTGCGCCTGAGCAACTCGATCCCGCGTTCGCGCGCCTCGTTCGGCCGCAAGCCTTCGTGCAGGCGCAGACTCTCGGCGATCTGCTTGCCGATCGTGAAGAGCGGATTGAGCGCCGTCATCGGCTCCTGAAACACCATCGCCACATCGGCGCCGCGAATGCCGCGCATCTGCTGCTCGGTTTTTTGCAGCAGGTCGTCGCCGTCGAGCAATATGCGGCCGCTCAATTCGGCTTGCTCCACGAGACGCAAGATGGATAACGCGGTCACGCTCTTGCCCGAACCCGACTCGCCGACCAGGGCCACGCGCTCGCCGCGCGCGATCGAGAGGCTCAATTCATGCACCGCGATCGTGTCGCCGAAACGCACGGAGAAACGGTCGATTTCCAGCAAGGGGCGGCTCGGCACTGCATCGCTCATCGCGGACCTCCGCCGAACGCCGAACCGCGCGAGCGCGTGTCGAGCGCATTGCGCAACGCGTCGCCCATGAAGGTCAGCAGCAGCAACGTGATCACCAGCGCGGCGAACGCGGACATCGAAATCCACCACGCGTCCAGATTGTTCTTGCCTTCCTGCAGCAACTCGCCGAGGCTCGGCGTCGGCGGCGGCACGCCCAGGCCGAGAAAGTCGAGGCTCGTCAGCGAGAGAATCGCCGCGCTCATGCGAAACGGCAGAAACGTAATCACCGGCGTGAGACTGTTCGGCAACACATGACGCCACATGATCTGCCAGTTGCCGAGACCCATCGTGCGCGCCGCTTTCACGTAATCGAGCGAGCGGTTGCGCAGGAATTCGGCGCGCACGTAGTCCGACAGCACGAGCCAGCCGAACAACGAAAGCAGGATGAACAGCAGCCATAAGGTCGGCTCGAAGATCGACCCGAAAATGATCAGCAGGTACAGGTCGGGCATCGAACTCCAGATTTCGATCAGACGCTGGCCGATCAGATCGGTGCGTCCGCCGTAAAAGCCCTGCACGGCGCCCGCCGTCACGCCGATCACCACGCCGGACACGGTCAACGCCAGCGCCATCAGTACCGACAAGCGGAAGCCATACAGCAAACGGGCGAGCACATCGCGGCCGTACTGATCGGTGCCGAGCCAGTTGCTCGACGTGGGCGGCGCCGGATACGGATGCGCGGCGAAGTAGTCGATGGTGTCGTAGTGAAAATGATTCGGCGGATAGATCGCGAAGTTGCCGTTCGATTCGAGCCGCGAACGGATATACGGATCGAGGTAATTCGCGCGCGCCGGAAAATCGCCGCCGAACAGGGTCTCCGAATAGTCCTTCACGATCGGAAAATAGTAGTGGCCGTCGTAGCGCACGACGAGCGGGCGATCGTTGGACAGCACCTCGCCAAGCAGGCTGAGCACGAACAGCGACACGAAGATCACGAGGCTCCAGTAGCCCAGACGCTGCCGCCTGAAGCGCAGCCACGTGCGCCGCCACGGAGACGGCGATGCCGCGTGCGCCGCGCCGGACGCGTCAGCGGTCCAGGCGGTTGAATTGGATGCGGGGGTCGACGAGGACATAGCAGACGTCAGCAATGAGTTTGGTGATGAGGGCGATCAGCGTGAACAGAAACAGCGAACCGAGCACCACGGGGTAATCGCGGCGAATCACCGAGTCGTAGGAGAGTTGTCCCATGCCGTCGAGCGAGAACAGTGTTTCGATCAGCAGATTGCCGTTCAGGAACGCGCCGACGAAGGCCGCCGGCAAGCCGGTCAGCAACGGAATCGCGGCGTTGCGCAGCACGTGTTTCCACAGCACGTCGCGCTGCGGCGCGCCCTTCGCGCGCGCGGTCAGCACATACTGCCGGCCGATTTCTTCCAGAAAAGTGTTCTTGGTCAGAATCGTGACGATCGCGAAGTTGCCGACCACCGAGGCCGTGACCGGCATCACGATGTGCCACAGATAATCCAGCGCCTTGCCCAATGCGCTCAACTCGCCGAAGTTATCCGACGTGAGGCCGCGCATCGGAAACACCTGCCAGAACGTGCCGCCGCCGAACAGCATCAGCAGCAAGACGCCCAGCACGAAGCCCGGAATCGCGTAACCGGCCAGCACCAGCACACTCGTCACGGTATCGAAGCGCGAGCCGTTGCGCACCGCTTTGGCGATCCCCAACGGCACCGAGATCAGATACGTGAGCAACACGGTCCACAGGCCGAGCGTGACCGAGACCGGCAGCTTCGAGCGAATCACCTGCCACACGCTGTCGTGCTGGTAGTAGGACTGGCCGAGGTCGAACGTCGCGTAGTGCCTGAGCATCAGCAGATAGCGTTCGAGCGGCGGCTTGTCGAAACCGAACTGTTTCTTGATCTGCTCGAGTTGCTGCGGATCGACGCCCTGGCTGCCGTGATAACCGCCGCCGCCCGCCCCGGCCTCTCCGCCACGGCCAGTGCCGTGGCGGAGTTGCGTCACCACCTGCTCGACCGGCCCACCCGGCACGAACTGCGTGACGACGAAGGTCAGCGTGACCACGCCGAGCAGCGTGGGCACCATCAACAGCAATCGTCTGAGAATGTAGGCAAGCATGCTGTTCCTCTGTCGCTCAATGCGCCTTGGCCGCTGGGGTCTGCGCCGCTTGCGGCTTCGCGTACCAGTAGCTGATGACCCAATCCTCGTACTGGTAGGTCGCCGGCACGATCTTTGGAAATCCCATCCTGGCCTTGTAGCCGATGCGTGCGCCCGGCGCGTAGTACTCGGGCACGAGGTAATACGAGTTGATGAGCACGCGATCGAGCGCGCGAGTCGCCGCTTGCAGGTCTTCGATCGTGGTGGCGGCAAGCGCGGCGCGAATCAGCGCGTCGACCGCCTTCGAGCGGATGCCCGAATAGTTTTCCGAACCGATCTGCGAAGCCGCCGCGCTGCCGAAACGGCGTTGCAGCTCCGCGCCGGGAATCGTCACCGGCGGATAGATGAAGGTCGTCATGTCGAATTCGAAGTTGTCGAGGCGCTTCTGGTACAACGCGCTGTCGATCTCGCGCATGTGCGCCTCTATGCCGAGCACGCCGAGCGCCTGCATGTACGGCAGGATCAGGCGATCCATACCGGGCTGATCGTCCATGATCTCGATGGTCATCGGCGTGCCCTTCGCGTCGCGCAGCGCGCCGTCGCGGTAGTGCCAGCCGGCTTGCGCAAGCAGATCGCGCGCGACGCGCAGATTGCCGCGCAATGAATTCGGCGCGATGGTGTCGGGCTGCTTCGTCATCGGCCCGAATACCTCGGGCGGCACGCTGTCGCGATACGGTTCGAGCAGCGCGAGTTCCTTGTATCCGGGCAGGCCGGTCGCGCCGAACGGGCTCGCATCGAAATAGCTATGCGTGCGCCGGTATTGCCCGTGAAACATCATGCGGTTCATCCAGTCGTAATCGAAGGCCATGCTCAGCGCGTGGCGCACGCGCACGTCCCGGAACATCGGCTTGCGCTGATTGATCAGCATGCCCTGCATCTGCGCGGGGCCGTCAGCGAATTCGCCCTTTTTCAGCATGCCGTTCGTGAAGTTCTTGCCGACGTACTTGCGGGCCCACTGCGTCGCGCTGTATTCGACGACCACGTCGGCGTCGCCGGCCTTGAAGGCTTCGAGTTGCGTGTAGTGATCGCGGTACAGCTTGAACGTGATACTCGCGAAACGGTACATGCCGCGCCGCGACGGCAGATTCGCGGCCCAATAGTTCGGATTGCGGCGGAAGGTAATCTGCTTGTCGTTCTTGCGCGACTCGACCAGATACGGGCCGCTCGCGATCGGCGCCTCCGAGGCGATCTGATCGAACGGCGGGCGCGTGCCGTCGGCGCGCATACCCCACTTGCGCGAGAAGATCGGCAAGTCGCCGGCAATCAGCGGCGCCGAGCGTTCCGCATGCTTGAAGTCGAAGCGGACGGTTGCGTTGTCCACCACGACCGCGCGTTTGATCGCCGCGAACTCCGCGTTGAACATCGGCGAAGCCTGCGGACTCGTCAACGTATCGAACGAGTATTTGATATCCGCCGCGGTGATCGGGTCGCCGTTCGAAAAGCGCGCGGCCGGGTTGATGTGGAAGGTCGCCGAACCCAGGTCGGCGGCAACTTCCACGTCATCCGCGATCAGCGGGTACTCGGAGGCCAGTTCGTCCCAACTGCGCTGCATCAGCGTGTCGAACATCAAGTGCCGGATATCGGGAGCCGGCGCGCCGCGCACGAGGAATGGATTCAGCGAATCGTAGGTTTGCAGCTCGTCGTAGTTCTGGAAGCTGAGCGCGCCGTCGGCGGGCGCGCCGGGATCGGCGTAGTCGAAGTGCGCGAAATCGGCCGGGTATTTGGGCTCGTCGTATTGAGCAATCGACGGCCTCGCCTGCGCGGGCGCCGCGCTCAAAGCCAGAGTCGCGGCTAGCGCCATCATCCATGCCGCGCTCAGGCTCGGCAGTGGCACGCGCGTTAGTGGGGGCACGCGCGTTAGCGGGGGCACGACGCGCGGCCAGCGAAACTTCACAAGTCTCATCTTCGGAATGCGTGTGGATGCGTGTGATTGCGTGTGGATAGGCGCCGGCTCACAGGCCGGCTTGGTACGTCGTGCACTACACCGAACCGGCGCAAGGACGGCTTGCGGCCGTCGCTCGCGCTCCCTTCACAGACGCGCGTTGCCGCCCGCGCGCCGTGCTTACTGGTCGTCGTCGCTCGCGGCGGTCTTGAACGAGAACGCCACTTCACCGACGTAAGCCTCCGCGTTCTTCTCGCATCGATACGACTTCGCCGCGCTGATGACCGCCTCGTTGAACACCGAGGTGGGTGGCGTGACGCGCACGATCTTCACGTCGTTCACGCTGCCGTCCGGGCTGATCGACAGATGCGCGATCACGGTCGCCGAGATGCCCTCCTGCAACGCGCGGCGCGGAATCTGCGGCTGCACGGCCTGACAATGGCCGCGGCCGTCGACCACGCCATGCAGCGCTGGCGGCGCCGCGGGCACGGGCGGCGCGGCCGGAGCCGTGGCCGGTCCGGGCGTGGCGTTCGCCGTCGCGAGGGCGGGCGCATTCGCGTTCGGATTGGCAGCCGGTGCGATGTTGGCGGGCTTCGGCGTGGGCGACGGCATCGCCGGCGGCGGCTTGGGCGTCGGCAGCGGCTTCGGCTGCACCTGCTTGGGCACGGGCTTGACCGGCGTGGGCGCGGGCGGCGGCTCGATCTTCTTCACTTCCGGCGGCGGCGGCGGTGGCGGCGGGGCCATCTCCACTTGCATCACCTTGCGCGCGGGCGGCGGCTCCTGCTTGAAGCTCACCTGCGAAAGTCCGGCGACGATCAGCAGCTCGACCACGAGCGCCACTCCCACGGCCGTCTTCATGGACATGCGGCCATGATGCGCCGGCGTGGACTCTGCCCAGAGTGCGCCGTTCAGGCGACTTCGCGGGTCTTTCATGTCGAGTACCGGAGAGTTCATGTCGTCGGATTGGTCGCCAGTGCTACCGAGCTGATGCCCGCCGCGCGCACCAGGTCCATGACCTTGACGATGTTCTTGTAGCTCGTGCCTTCGTCGCCGGCGATCGCCACGTCGACCTTCTTCGAATCGTGGACGAGCCCTTCCAGATGCGCGGTCAACTCGTTCGGCGTGACGGGCTTCGCATCCAGATAAATCTCGTCGCTTTTGGTGACGCCGATCGACACCTTCACCGTCTGCTGCAACTGCTCCGCCGTGCTCGATTGCGGCAGATCGAGCTTGATGCCCGCGCCCTGAATCATCTTCAGCGTGGCGAGCATGAAGAACACCAGCAGGAACATCATGATGTCGATCATCGGAATGATCTCGATGCGCGCCTTCTCTTCCGCGCCCAGGTAATGGCTGCGATGGTTACGCATGATCCTTCTCCTTGACGGTTCTTCAGGCGGCGAAGCGCGACACGAGCAGCGACTTGATCAGGTCGAACTGATTGACCGTCATGCGGATGCGCTTGTTGAAGTAGTTCAGGAAGATCACGCAGATGATCGCAATGGTCAGCCCGCACGCGGTAGCCGTCAGCGCGTGGCCGATGCCGCCCGTCACGCCGTTCGGGTTCGAGGTGCCGCTCGCGCCGAGCACGTTGAACGACTCGACCATGCCGATGATCGTGCCGAGCAGGCCGAGCAGCGGGCCGAGCGTCACCGCCGTATCGAGAATCCACAGATTGCGGTCGAGGCGCGGCATCTGGAACATGATGGTTTCCTCCAGTTCGCGCTCCACCACCGCTTCCGGCTTGCCCTGCACCTTCAGCGCGCTCTTGACGAGTTCGCCCTGCACGGTTTGCTTATAGTGTTCGGCGACCTTCTGCGCGTCGCCCAGATTGGCCGGCTCGACCATCTTCAGATCATGTTCGAGCGTCTTGCCCGCCTTGACCGCTCGCGAGAAGAATATGAAGCGCTCGACGATAATCGAGATGCCCAGCAGGAAGATGAAGGCCAGCAAGGGAATCAGGCCCATCGATTGAACGGAATAGTTGATAAGGGTATTGATCACGGGGAACTCCTTATTACGTGTCTAACAAAGGCAAGCCGCTCCGGTCTCGATGACGGAGCCGGAGCGGCCGACTGACTAAACGGACTGCTGGTGCATCAGAAGCGGTACGTCGCGCCGACCTGGAAGAAGCGGCCGATGTTGGTGTAAAGCGACTGGTCGTAACCGGTGATATCCGGGGTGGCCTGCCACTCCACGTCGAACGGCGGCTTGCGGTCGAAAATGTTGTTGATGCCGCCGTAGATCGTCCAATGCTTGAAGCCGCGATACGTCGCCATCAGGTTGAACTGGCTATACGAGGCGACCGACAACGTGCCGCCGTCGCCGAACTCGGCCGCCACCGCATTGGTGTACGGGCCGGTGTATTGCCAGGTCAGCGTGGTGGTGAACTTACGGTAGTCCCAGCTCAAGCTCGTATTGCCCTTCCAGCGCGGATTGCTGGCGCCGAACGGTTGCAGCAGCGCGAGGTTGTTGCCGGCGAAGTCCTGGGTCGGCGCGCCCGGGCTGTTCAGCTTGAAGTGCCACACGTACGCCCAGTCGCCCGCCAGGGTGAAGGTGCCGTACTTCGTGCCGACCGACTTGCGGAAATTCATGTCGAAGCCGTCGGTGTCGAGCGAGCCGAGGTTGACGAACTGTTGCTTGATGTAGGCCACCGTGCCGTCGGGATTGCGGATTACCGTGGCCGGGTTGTTCGCATCCATCACCGCGTTCGGATCGTTGACGCCGATCACGCCGTCGATGTGAATCTTGTAGAACGCCGCGCCGATATCCGTGGACGAGTCCGGTGAGAGCTGGAAGCCGATGTTGTAGTTCTTGGTGTGCTCAGGCTGCAGATTCGGATTGCCGTTGGTCTGCTCGGTCGTGAAGTGCTTGGTCGGCACGCCACTCGGATCGTTGGGATCGACCAGGTTCTGGTGGCCGAGATACACCGCCTGCGAGTTTTCAACCAGCGTCGGCGCACGGAAGCCGCGACTGTACGACGCGTAGGTCGTGAGCGCCTGCACCGGCTGGAAACGCAGCGCGAAGCTCGGCGAGAACGCACCGCCAAAATCGCTGTAGTGGTCGTAACGGCCCGCTTGCGTGAACGTCAGGTTGCGGATGATCGGAATGTCGACCTGGTAGTAAACGGCGGCCACGTTGCGCGAACCGTTGACCGTCTGAATGTTGGCCGGCGCGGTGATGCCCTGCGAGGTATAGGTGCGCGAGTTGATCAGCGAACTCTCGTGACGGAACTCCGTGCCGAAGCCGACGCCGACCGGGCCGCCCGGCAGATTGAACAGGTTGCCGGTCGAGGTCTTGGCGGTCACGCTGTCGAGCTTGGAGATCGCCTGCTCGTAGTCGTTCTGGAACACGCCGTTCAAGCCATTCGGCGTGGCCGACGGATTCGAGAAATTGAAGCTGCCGTTCTGCAGGATGCTCTCCACGCCCGCCACGTTCAGCATGTTCTGGTAGGTGGTGTCGACCGTGCTTTGCGAGTGGCCGTAATCCGCGGACCAGTCCCAGTCGCCGAACTTCTTCGTGGTGAACGAGCCCTTCACGCCGGTCGAGGCACGCCAGAAAGTCGATACCGTATCGGCCGAAACCGTATTCGGGAACGTGTAGCTGATCGGCGTCGCGACGCCGAAGGGGTTGTACGGGTTGCCCGCCGAGACGGTGCGCGAGAGCGGCAACGCCGAACCGGTCGCTGGATTGAACGCGTTGGTCGTGCTGGAGAGCGCGGCCGGACCTTCGTTCTGCACCGTTTCGTTGCGGCTCACCCACAAGTCGGCGTAGGCCTGCACGTCGTCGTTGATCTTGAAGGTGCCGCGCACTTTCGCGTTCAAGCGCGTGATGCCCGGAACCAGCGAGGTGGTGCTGGCAGGATTCGATTTACACGTCGAGCCGCCGTTCGCCGACACGCTGCCGGGCGGGCACGGGCTGAGCGCGACCCTGGTGCCGTCGGGCGCCGTCCAGTACGACTGCTGGTTCGGACCGAGCGGGCCGGCGAGGCCGCCGGGGAACTGGCTGAAGTCCTGATTGGCGGTAAGCGAGCGATCGGCGAGCGACGAGCCGCTGTCGCGGTAGTAGCTGGCCGCGGCTGTCACGTTGAAACGGTCCGAGTTCAGATCGCCGATGCCGCCGAGCACGCTGAAACTCCCTTGCGCGTCGCCGGGATGCTGCGCCTTGCCGAGCTGGCCGTCGATCTGCAAGCCCTGAAAGTTCTTCTTCGTGATGATGTTGACCACACCTGCGATCGCATCGGAGCCGTACACCGAAACCGCGCCGGTCTTCACGATGTCGATGTGGTCGACCATGTTGAGCGGAATCGAGTTGACGTCGAAGAACGTGTCGGTGAAGTTCACCGCCTTGCCGTAGTTCGCCACCCGCTGACCGTCCACCAGCACCAGCGTGTATTTCTCGCTGAGCCCGCGCAACGCGATGCCGCCGCCGCCCTGCGCGGAGCTGTTCATCGTCGTTTGTCCCCAGCTGCTGCCGGAGTTCGCGGACGTGCCGCGCAGAAAGTCCGCCACCGTCGTGTAGCCGCTCTGCTCGATCTCCTTCGGCGTGATGGTCTGCACTTCCGTGTTGCCGACCTTGTCCGACGTGCGGATCAGCGACCCGGTGACTTCCACGCGTTCCATTCTGGTCACGTTGCCCGCGTCCGTCGCGGCCGGTGCGGCTTCCGATGTCGTCGTTGCAGCGGTGCCACCGGTCGTGGCCGGCTGGCTTTGCGCGAACGCGGGAGCGGCGATAGCCGCCGACAACGCGAGTTCAGCCCAAAGGATTCTTTTGATGGCCAACGCCAATGCCCTTTGTTTCATTTTCCCCTTCTCACTCGTCAGTAAGACCACACCCTGTTGTGCAAAGAAAAGTCTTGTGAACTTCTCCGCTTGAGTTACAGCGACGACGCACCACTTTTTGCAAAAGTTGCCCCGAATCTGTGCAATGCACTAAAACGCGTAAATGCACATAAATGATTCAGCAATACATAGGCACTTGAGCTTTCTTAAAATCGCAATCGTTATTTCTTACAGAACAGTAAACAAATTACTTTCCAATTCATTTCGATCGCCAAAAACGCGGTCGCCCAGCAGAATAATGTTTTTTCCGCGAGCGATATCCTGCGTAATCACAAGACGCATTTTTCGGATACCTAAATGTTTATTTCTTGATTGCTCTAGAACTTTTGCTGTGCTGGCCCGACTGGGACAACCTCGAGGTGCGAGCCAGGACAGTCGACATCTTCGGCGACTGCCTCACCGGCTCCTCGGGAAATGCCTTATCGTCCGCGTTGTTGCCGCGGCTCGTTTCTTGTTATCGGGTGGCGGAAACATAGCAAGACAGAATCGCTCCGTCAAAATTTGTTTGATATAAGCAAACAAGTTTTCATGTGCCGTGGCGTATGAAGCTAAAAAACGGATGATCAGTGGGCGGCAATCCTCGCAACTTAAGGAGAGCTACATGACGGATTTGGAGGCGAATGCCTTGTGTGGTTTGGGTTGCAGCGGTCGAGGTCGACTACGCTCGGGCATGAAGCGGATGACATTATCAGCGATATGCGCCTTGCACCAGTTCGGCCTGGTTATGCACCACCACGAAGAAGCGGTCGAGCTCAGTCTGAACGCAGGCCCGGTTGCAGCCGATAGACCAGCTGATCAGTGTGGCGAAGTCCAGCTTGCGGCGCCGGCTGAAATGCCTCGGATCGTCAACATGACGCGTACGCAGTTCCGCCGAATGAAGGTAGCTGATGAACCCCCTCAATATATGGACAACCCGAGTTAATATCGTGAAATAGCGAGGATTGCGGCGGAACCAGATCGGAATCTCCGCCGCATCAACCCGAAAATTTCATTTCAAATTCGACTTGCAATCCGAATTGAAAGAATGAATTCGAATTTCAATTCATTCGTTTTCAAGGAATCGTTCCGGCCGGCGCGGCCCGGTGTCACACCGGAAAACCACGTGCCCGCAGGCTATGGAAATTGTCAGTTGAGCTGGCGCCACCTCGTGTTTCGGATGACGATTCACCGTTCGTTACACGGTGGTGTCAAAGGCGCTGTTCACTTGGGTGTAGAAGATAGCAAGGAAAAAATTTTGACGTCAAACTTTATTTGATGCCTGAATACAAAGTTTGGAGGGCTTCTTCGAGAAAACATTCCCGCAAGGACAAGTCAAACTTTTGTTATTGAGTTGTAATTTATTTGTATTGATATATGCCAAACCGGATATTGAGCAATATCAAACATATACGTCTGCTTATCTCCCTTGACACACCACACTGATCCGCCCCGGAAGCAACTGGCAGGATGTATCCCTTCGCCATGCCACCGCCGGCATCGATCGTCCAATGCCCTCGGTCACCTGCCTCGAGTCGGCCGACACCGCTTCCGCACGCGCCCGACGCATGACTGATATCCAAAAATTTTAATCTGGATTCCGATCCAAATCACCGACCAACATTCCTTGCACAATAATTTCGCACATCGAATCAACCACCGCACACAATACCCACCTACCCACGCGCACGACCATGCCGCTCACGCGTCGACACGCGAGCATGCGCCGAGCATTCAGGACTGCATCCCCTGCATCTTGTGCGAGAAATGCGCGCGCTCGGCCGTCTCCATCAGCGCCAGGAATTCATCCTGCATCATGTGGATCAGCGCTTCGTGGTCGCCGGCCTCGAAATAGACTTCCGGCTGCTGCGCAAGGCGTTCCTCGAGGAACGTCTTCATCCCGTACGCCATGCAGACCGGCGGCAACGCGCCCATGTCGCAATCCTTGAAGAGTTCGCGCAGTTCGATCTCCCGGGCGAGCACGAGATGGCGCCCCGTCTTCACCCAGAGATCCGACAGGCGCACGGCGTGCGTCGTCGGCAATACAGCGGCGACGTAGCCCTCGTCGTCCTCGAGCAGCACGGTTTTTGCAAGGCGGTCGCCGGGAATATGCGCGGCGGCGGCCGTCTCCATGCTCGTATGGCTATAGGGGTGGTACACGACTTCGTACCGCGATGACTTCTGGCGCAGGCAATCCTGCAGGGTGGCTGATACAGGCATGGCTCACCTCGTCTGGGCGAATCGGGCGAACGGAGTTCGCTCCGGATTAGTTCAGCATAGTTCGCATTCGGGCTGATGGAAATCGCCGCATCGCCCCTTCCTCATTCAGGATCCAACCCCTTTTCGCGCAGCCATTCGCGGTTGAACAGCCGCGCTCGATAGATGTCGCCGCGATCGCACAGCAAGGTCACGATCGTGTGCCCCGAGCCCATCTGGCGGGCAAGCCAGACCGCCGCCGCGACGTTGATGCCGCTCGATCCGCCCACGTACAGCCCTTCCTCGCGCAGCAGCCGGTAGACCATCTTCACGCACAGCGGATCATCGATCCGCACGGCGTCGTCGATCGGCGCGCCGGCGAGATTCGCGGTGACGCGCGTCGAGCCGATGCCTTCGGTGATCGAGTTGCCTTCGGCGCTGAGGTCGCCCGTTTTCACGTAACCGTAGAGCCCGCTGCCGTGGGGATCGGCCAGCACGATCCGGACCTCCGGATTCTGCTCCTTCAGGTAGCGACTCACCCCCGCCAGCGTGCCGCCCGTGCCGGTCGCGCAGACGAACGCATCGACCGTGCCCGCCGTGTCGTGCCAGATTTCCGGCCCGGTCGTCTCGTAGTGCGCCTGCCGGTTGACGACGTTGTCGAACTGGTTGGCCCACACCGCGTTGTCGAGTTCGTCGGCAAGCCGCCCGGCAATCTTCTGATAGTTGTTCGGGTCGCGGTACGGCGCCGCCGGCACAGGTCGTACATCGGCGCCGAGCGTGCGCAGGATTGCCATCTTGTCTGGCGATTGCGTGTCGGGAATCACGATCACGCAGCGATAACCGCGCGCCGCGCAGATATGCGCAAGACCGATTCCCGTGTTGCCCGCCGTGCCCTCGACGACGGTGCCGCCCGGTTTCAGCGCGCCGCGCTGCTCGGCGTCGCGGATGATGTAGAGCGCCGCGCGATCCTTCACCGATCCGCCCGGATTCATGAATTCAGCCTTGCCCAGGATCTCGCAGCCCGTTTCCGCGCTGAGCTTCGCCAGCCGGATCAGCGGTGTGCGCCCCACGCAGTCGACGAAGCCTTGTCGCACGTCCATGTTCCCCTCCTCGGCATTCGCGCTCGCGCGCCATACACAACGAAGGATAGGACGCGCCCGCCGCTTTCGGCGCCGGTCGCCGCGTACTAAGCTTGGAGAGCCCATTGCGGCGCGCGCGCCGCATCGCCAGACGAGGTCCGCCATGCTGCAATTGCAAACCGTCGCCGTCGACAAGCCCGAGGCCGTGAATTTCATCCTCGGCCAGTCGCATTTCATCAAGTCCGTCGAGGACATTCACGAGGCGCTGGTCGGCACCGTGCCCGGCATCCGTTTCGGGCTCGCGTTCTGCGAGGCATCGGGCAAGCGGCTTGTGCGCCGTTCCGGCACCGATGCGGAGCTCGTCGAACTCGCGTGCCGCAACGCCCGCGCGATCGGCGCCGGTCACGCGTTCATCGTATTCCTCGGCGACGGTTTCTATCCGGTCAACGTGCTCAATGCGATCAAGGCCGTGCCGGAGGTCTGCCGGATCTACTGCGCGACCGCGAACCCGACCGACGTGATCGTCGCGGAAACCGCACAAGGACGCGGCATCGTCGGCGTCGTCGACGGCTTTCCGCCGCTCGGCATCGAAAACGACGACGACGAGCGCTGGCGCAAGGACCTGCTGCGCACGATCGGATACAAGGCGTAGACGCGGGCCGCCCCGATCCGGCGCCGGCGCATGCCCCCCGGCTGCGGCCGGTTCATGCGGGAGACGCCGCGGCTTGACCGTGACTCGCCGCCGGGTGCGGCGCGGGATGCCCGGCCGATGTGCCGCCGCCTCGTTCTATAAGCCGCAAAGGCCTGTGCGTCAAAGGCGCGTTCGCGGCCGGAATTTCAGGGCGCACGGAAATCTGACCGTTAGTTGCATTCAAGAGAACGGGGATACGCTTCCGCTCGCGCCGCGACCGCCCGGCTGTCCTATACTGGCCGCAGCAGACTGACCGACGGCCGACCCGACGCACCGGCCGCTGCCGCCGACTCTTCCCGGAGCAACGCATGCATTACCAGCTGATTTACGACCTCGTCGACGATTACCTGTCGCGGCGCGAACCGTTCCGCGCCCAGCACCTCGCACTCGCGCAGGCCGCGACCGAGCGCGGCGAACTCCTGCTCGCCGGCGCGCTGGCGGACCCGGCCGACCAGGCCGTGCTCGTGTTCGAAGGCGATTCGCCGGAAGCGGCCGAGTCGTTCGCGCGTGCCGATCCGTACGTGCAGAACGGCCTCGTGAAATCGTGGCGCGTGCGTCCGTGGCGCGTCGTGATCGGCACGCACGCGCCGCGCTAGGCGCGAGGAAGGACTACAGCCACCCTGCCCGCTTGAAGCGCAACCACAGCCCGAGGTCGGCCGCGAGCATCACCGCGATGCAGCCGTAGAAACCGTATTTCAGGTGCAGTTCGGGCATGTTCGCGAAGTTCATCCCGTAGATGCCGGCGATCATCGTCGGAATCGCGAACAGCGCGGCGAACGAGCCGAGCCGTTTGGTCACCTCGTTCTCCGCGAGCGAGATCATCCCGAGGTTGACCTGGATCGCCGTCACGACCATCTCGCGCCGCCCTTCGATCGTCTTCACGATCCGCTGCAGATGGTCGTACACATCGCGAAAGTAATGCTCCATCCCGCTGCAGACCTGCGGGATGCGCCCGCCGGTGAGCTTCGCGAGCGGTTCGACCAGCGGCGCCGTGTGCTGGTGCAGCATCACGAGCCGGCGCTTCAGCGAATAGAGATCCTCGATGATCGCGCGCGACGACGCAGGCGTGGCCTTCGTGAAGATGCGGTCCTCGAGTTCCTCGAGCTCGGCGCCGAGCGTTTCGAGGATCGGGAAATAGCGGTCGACGACCTGGTCCATCAGCGCATAGAACACGAACGCCGAGCCTTCCTGCAGCAGATGCGGCTCGCGCTCGCAGCGCTTGCGCACGTCGCGGAAGTCCTGCTCGGTATGGTTGCGGATCGACAGCACGTAGTTCGGGCCAACGAACACGTTCAGTTCGCCCACCTTGAGTTCGCCGTCTTCGTCGAGCTCGACCATATGCAGCACTGCGAACAGCGAATCGCCATACTCCTCGATCTTCGGCCGCTGATGTCCCTTGCGGGCGTCCTCGAGCGCCAGCTCGTGCAGCGCGAACTCCTCGCCCATCAGGTCGATTTCCTCGGGCGTCGGATCCTTCAGCGCGACCCACACGAAGCATTCGGGCTTCGACACGTAGTCGCTGATGGCATCGATATCGATGTCGGCCAGCTTGCGGCCGTCCTGGTATGCAGCACAATTGATCAGCATAGTGTCCGTGATGTTGCGGTTTGCGCATCAGTTTACCGGTTTGTCGCGCGGGCGGCCCGGCTTGCGCGGCACGGCGATATTGGTCATGATCGTGCTGCGTACGCCGCAGCACGCGCACCGGGGCGCTTCGACAGGCCCGCGTGACCCGCGTTGCGCGAAGCGCAATGGCCGTGCGGCCCCACCGTCAAGGAGACAGATCTATGTGGTATTTCTCGTGGATACTCGGCATCGGCGTGGCGCTCGGCTTCGGCATCATCAACGTGATGTGGCTGGAAGCGGAAGTGTTCTCGCGCGGCGACAAGCGTAACGACACGTCGAGCCAGGGGTCGGGGAGCCAGTATTCGTGACGCACCTGGTGTTCTTCTGCGGTCACGCCGGCACCGGCAAGACCACGCTCGCGAAGCGGCTCATCGGGCCGCTGATGCGCGCGACCGGCGAGGCGTTCTGCCTGCTCGACAAGGACACGCTGTACGGCCGCTACAGCTCGGCCGCGATGGGCGCGCTCACCGAGGATCCCAACGACCGCGACAGCCCACTCTACCTGAAGCACCTGCGCGATCCCGAATACCAAGGCCTGCTCGACACGGCCCGTGAAAATCTCGCGCTCGGCATCGGCACGATCGTCGTCGGCCCGCTGTCGCGCGAAGTGCGCGACCGGCGCATCCTCGACCGCGCATGGCTCGGCATCTCGCCCGACGTCACGCTGACGGTCGTCTGGGTCCACACGTCGGAAGACGTCGCGCACGAGCGGATCGTCGCACGCGGCAACCCGAACGATGCGTACAAGCTCGCGCACTGGGACGAATACCGGCAGCGCCGCTTCGTGCCGACCGGCCACGAATGCGACGACATCGTGATGTTCGACAACACCGCGCCATCCGACGCGGACGTCGACGCCCTGCTCTACCGCATCGCGCCGCCTCCACCACCGGCAACGATCGTCCCGCCGCTGCCGGCCTGACCGCCCCCCTTCTCTCCCCGCAAAAAAACAACGCCGGAAGCGCTGCTGCGCTCCCGGCGTCGTACGGCCCTCGTGCCAAAGGCTGGCGGGTGGTCAGGCGACCGCGTGCACACGCTCCATCGTGCCGCCTTCGTACAGCTTGCCGAAGCGGTTCGACAGGAACGCCTTCAGCGACACCTTTTCCTGCGGGATGAAACCGCTCTGCGGCAGCTTCTTCTCGCGGAACAGATCCAGCACCGCGCACATCGCGCCGGCCGTCGTGATCTGGATCGCGCTCATGTGCATCCCGCACACGTCCTTCGCGAAGATCTTGCGCGTGAACACGTCCTGCACGAGCTGGCCGTCCTTCACGCCCGTCACCGTGACGAACACGAGCACGACGTCCTGCTTCGTCGACGGCACCGCGCGGCGCATGATCGACTTCAGCGTGTCGCGGTCGGTCGACAGGCGCAGGTCCTCGAGCAGGAACTGGACGAGCTCGCGGTGGCCCGGGTAGCGCACCGACTTGTAGTCGAGCGTCTCGACCTTGCCCGACAGCGTCTCGCACAGCGTGCCGAGGCCGCCCGACGTGTTGAACGCTTCGTATTCGGTACCGTCGAGCGAGAAGTGCTCGAGGCCTTCGAGCGGCTGCACCCACTGCTTGCGGCCGTCGCGGATCGCCTCGCACGGCTGGCAGTATTCGTTGATCAGGCCGTCGACGCTCCACGTCAGGTTGTACTTCAGCGCGTTGGTCGGATACTCCGGCAGCGCGCCGACGCGCATCTTCACGTCGCGCACTTCGCTGAAGCCGTTCACCAGCTCGTGCGCGGCGATGCCGATGAAGCCCGGCGCGAGGCCGCACTGCGGCATGAACGCACGGTCGGAGCCGTCGGCCAGTTCGCGGATCGCGTGGGTTGCGCGCACGTCTTCGGTCAGGTCGAAGTAATGGACGCCGGCAGCCTTCGCGGCGGCGGCGACGTTGACCGCGAGGTAGTAAGGCAGCGCGTTGACGAGCGCATCGAAGCCCTTCACCGCTTCGCGAATCGCGTTCGCGTCGGCCGAATCCACCCGCTGCGTCGCAATGCCTTCGCGCGACAGCTTCGCGAGCGCGTCCGCATCGCGGTCGAACGCCACGACTTCGTAGTCGCCCGTTTCACGCAGCATATGGGCAATGGTGTGGCCGATCAGACCTGCGCCGACGATGGCGATTTTCATGCGCTTATCTCCTGAAGATGGGTTGGTGTTGTGTACGGCGTCGAGCCATGAACACAGTTTAGGGACGCGCAAAATCAGTTCCAAGACGAAGAATGATGCGAAACGACCTAGAATTTCGACGTTATGACTAGGCATTTCGTCGAAATGTCGAAACGACGCTTTTTCCCTGCTGCCCGCCTCGCTATGGCTGGCCTAAGTCTCCCGTTTCAGACTGCATGCCGACCACCCCATTTCCAAGGAGGCATCGCATGCAATCCCTGCCCGTCAATCGCGCGTCGCACTGGCTGAACAAGGTGCCCGACGTCGCACTGTCGTTCTGGATCGTCAAGATCATGTCGACCACGGTCGGCGAAACCGGCGCGGACTTTCTCGCGGTCAACGCGGGCCTCGGCCAGACCGTCACGCGCATCGGGATGGCCTCGCTGCTCGCGATCGCGCTGTGGCTGCAGTTGCGCACGCGCCGATACGTGCCGTGGATCTACTGGCTCACGGTGGTGCTGGTCAGCATCGTCGGCACGCAGATCACCGATCTGCTCACCGACGGCCTGAACGTCAGCCTGTATGCGAGTACCGCCGCGTTCGCCGTCGCGCTCGCCGCGATCTTCTTCGTGTGGCATCGCGTCGAAGGCACGCTGTCGATCGACACGATCGTCACGCCGCGGCGCGAGCTGTTCTACTGGGCCGCGATCCTCTGCACGTTCGCGCTCGGCACCGCCGCGGGCGATCTCGCGACCGAAGCGCTCGGGCTCGGCTTCACGCTCGGCGCGCTTTCCTTCGGCGCATTGATCGCGGCCGTGTTCGCGATGTGGCGGCTCGGCGTCAATGCGGTGCTGGCGTTCTGGATCGCGTACATCCTGACGCGCCCGTTCGGCGCATCGCTCGGCGACCTGCTCACGCAGGACCGTGCATACGGCGGGCTCGGCTTCGGCGCCGCCTGGACGAGCCTGCTGTTCCTGACCGTGATCGTGCTGCTCGTCGCCGTCGCGCAGTTCGGCAGCGGCCCGCGCTCGCGTGCCGGCGCCGCCGAATGACGCCCTTTCCCTTCCGTTCTTTCCGTTCATCGAATCGAGGACACCCCATGCGCATCCCGTATTCCGTTTCCCGTCTCGCCGTTGCCGCGGCCGCGATTGCCCTGTTGAGCGCCGCCGCCGGCTGCTCGAAGCAGCAGGATGCGAACGCATCGACATCGGTACCCGCGTCGGCTGCAGCATCGCCCTCGGCTGCCCGCGCATCGAAGCTCGGCGACCTGTCGCAGTTCCGTACGATCGCCGCCGACGTCAACACGCTCGTCGGCAAGGGCGACCTGGCCGGCGCGAAAACGCGCATCAAGGATCTCGAGATCGCGTGGGACTCGGCCGAGGCCGGCCTCAAGCCCCGCGCGGCCGCCGACTGGCACATGGTCGACCAAGAGATCGACCGTGCGCTCGGCGCGCTGCGCGCCGACCATCCGACCCAGGCCGATTCGGCCGCCGCGATGAAGAACCTGCTCGCGGCCTTCGACCGGTTCAGCGGCAAATAGGCGTCGCAGCGGGCGCGCGGCACGTGACGCGCGCCCGGGAATCGCATACGCTGGCGGCGTTTGAGCGGCACGGAGAACACGCATGCGAATACTGCTCGTCGAAGACGACCCGATGATCGGCGAGGCAGTCCATGCCGCGCTGAAGGACGCTTCGTACGCCACCGACTGGGTCACCGACGGCGTGCACGCGTTGACCGCGTTCGCCGCGCAGCCCTACGACCTGGTCCTGCTCGACCTCGGCCTGCCCGGCCGCGACGGGTTCGACGTGCTGGCCGGCATACGCGCGAAGGACGCCAGCGCGCCGCTGCTGATCGTCACCGCGCGCGACGGCCTCGACGATCGCCTGCGCGGCCTCGACGGCGGCGCCGACGACTACATCGTGAAGCCGTTCGAGATGGCCGAGCTGCTCGCGCGGATTCGCGTCGCGATCCGGCGCCGGGCCGGTTCGGCCGCGCCGCTGCTGAGCAACGGGGTCGTGTCGCTCGACCCGGCGACGCGCGAAGCCACCGTCGACGGGCACGCGCCGGTGCCGCTGTCGAATCGCGAGTTCTCGCTGCTGCGCGCGCTGCTGGTACGCCCCGGCGCAATCCTGTCGCGTCGCGAGCTCGAGGATCGCCTGTACGGCTGGGGAGAGGAAGTCGAAAGCAACGCGGTCGAGTTCCTGATCCATTCGCTGCGCCGCAAGCTCGGCAGCACCGTGATCAAGAACGTCAGGGGGGCGGGATGGATGGTTTCAAGAAACGCCTGAGCGAGTCGATCGGGTTCCGCCTGTCGGTCGCGCTGTCGGCCGCGATCCTGGTCGTCGCGACGGCCGCGGCCGCGTTCTCGTTTTCATCGGCATTCGACGAAGCGCACGAATTGCAGGACGACGTGCTGCGCGAGGTCGCGACGCTGCTCGACCGCGAGCGTGCGCCTTCGCCCCGTGCCGCCGGCGCCGGGCCCGCACGCGAAAGCGACGAACTGTCGCGCGTGATCGTGCAGCCGCTCGGCGGCGCTCCGCAGCCGGCCGCCGACGGCGCGCCGCGGCTTGCGCTGCCGCCGACGCTCGCCGACGGGCTGCATACCGTCGATGTCGGCGGCAACGTATATCGCGTGATGGTCCATACATTCGCGAACGGCGAGCGCATCGCGGTCGCGCAGGAAGCCGGCATGCGCGACGACGTGGCGCGCGAAAGCGCGTGGCGCACCGCGCTGCCGCTCTTGATCCTCGTGCCGATCCTGCTGCTGCTCGTCGCCGATCTCGTGCGCAAGCTGTTCCGCCCGGTGGCCGCGCTGTCCGCCGGCATCGACGCGCGCGACGAGCACGACCTGCGCCCCGTGGCGGCCGATCGCGTGCCGGTCGAGGTGCGGCCGTTCGTCGTCGCGATCAACCGGATGCTCGCGCGCGTCGCGCAATCGGTCGACGCGCAGCGCCGCTTCGTCGCCGATGCCGCGCACGAGCTGCGCTCGCCGCTCACCGCGATGTCGCTGCAGGCCGAGCGCCTCGCCGACACCGACCTGCCCGACGATGCGCGCGCGCGGCTCGCCGCGCTGCGCGGCGGGCTCGACCGCAGCCGCCACCTGATCGGGCAGCTCCTCGCGCTCGCGCGTGCGCAAAGCGCACCGGCCGCACCGCCCGGCGCCGTGTCGGTGCATGCGATCTATCGCCGCGTACTGGAAGACCTGATGCCGCTCGCCGAGGCGAAAGCGATCGACATCGGCGTCGAAGACGGCCCGGACACCCGCGTGCCCGTCGACGAGCTCGAACTCGCGTCGCTGGTCATGAATCTCGTCGACAACGCGATCCGCTACACGCCGCCCGGCGGACGCGTGGATCTGTCGGCGCAACGCACGGACACGCACGCGTGCGTGACGATCGCCGACACCGGGCCGGGCATCGCGCCGCATGAACTCGAGCGTGTGTTCGATCCGTTCTACCGGGTGCCCGGCAACGCGCAGATCGGCTCGGGGCTCGGCCTGTCGATCGTGAAGATCCTCGCGGACCGGATGGGTGCCGGCATCACGCTCGCGTATGCGGACGAACGGGCCTCGCGCGGGTTGCGCGTATCGGTGCGGATTCCGCTCGCGCGGCCGCCCGGCACGATGCAGCCCGACAACCGGGCCGATGCGCCAGCGCAAGACGCGCCGCGCGACGTACACCGCACCTGAGCGTCAGCCGCCGATCGTCCCGCGATCGATCTTGCGCGAAAGAATGATCGACGTCGTCGTGCGCTCGACGCCTTCGAGCGTGCCGATCTGGTCGAGCAGGTCGTTGAGCCGTTCGGGCGAATCGGCGCGCAGCCACGCGACGTAATCGTACTCGCCGCTCACCGCGCACAGCAGCTGCACTTCGGGCATCCGGTCGAGCTTGCGCAATACGTCCTTGCCGAACTTCGGCGTGAGGATGATGCCGACATACGCGTAGATGCTCGCGTCGAGCACGTCCTGCCCGAGCCGGACGCTGTAGCCGGCGATCACGTTGGTGCGTTCGAGCCGTGCGATGCGTGCGACGACCGTCGTGCGCGCGACGTCGAGCTGGCGCGCGAGATCCGCGACGCTGGCGCGCGCATCGGCTTGCAGCAGCGCAACGAGCTGCCGGTCGAGATCGTCGAGTTGGTCGAGACGGGGTGGACGCATGAGGCCGGACCGGCGCGCGACGCGCCGGCTAAGTGGAAGTTGACGCGATGATAGCGCCGAACGCCGGCACGCCCAAACGGCATCGCCCGAATCCGATATCAACCTTTCAATTTCGATTCGTATCGGATGTAAGCAAGTGTCGCATTCTCTGCCGCGCCGCACGCAACATGCTACTAATAGTGGGCGACGCGAGATGCGCGCTTGCGGCAGTTGCCGCCGTGCCCGCTCGCAAGACACCACCCCGGAGAGCCAACCATGAAGAAAATCTCGCTCACCCTCGCTACGCTCGTCGTTGCAGCCAGCGCGTTCGCGCAAACCCCGGCGCAGCCGCAAGCGCCCGCTCAGGCCACGCCGGCCGCGGCCGCGGCGTCGGCACCGACCGCCGAGCAGCGTGCGGCACGCCACGAAGCGCGCGTCGAGCAGCGCATCAAGTACCTGCACGACCAGTTGAAGATCACGTCGGCGCAGGAACCGCAATGGAAGACGTTCGCCGATACGATGCGCGACAACGGCGACACGATGGGCCGCCTCTATAGCGAACGGATGGCCAAGCACGACGTCTCCGCGCTCGACGACATCAAGCAGTATGCGGAACTGTCGCAGGCGAACGCCGACGGTGCGAAGAAGCTCGCCGACGCATTCGCGCCGCTCTACGAGAAATTCCCTGCCGAGCAGAAGGCGCTGGCCGACACGACGTTCCGCAGCTGGCTGCACCACGACGGCGAGCATCGCGGCAAGGGCAAGACGAAGGGCAAGGAAGGCAAGGCGGCAGCCGCGCCGGCCGCAAGCGCACCGGCGCAGCCCTGACCCTCTCCCCGCCGGCGCCGCGCTGCCCGTCCGGGCCGAACGGCGCCGCGCCCGCTCCAGGCGATCGGCGCGTCACACGGCGCGCCGAATTCGGGATAAGCTCCGGCTTTTCCCGCACTTCCCCCGCCATGCTCGAACTCAAGCACATCGATCTGCGCACCGATCCGCAGGCTCGTCGCGTCGTCAAGGACGAAACCGTCGCCGTTTCCTTCGCGGATGCCGACGGCGAACTGATGAGCCTCGAAGGCCCGAACCGCTATGCCGCGGGCGACGCGCTGATCACCGGCTCGACCGGCGACCGCTGGGTCGTGTCGCGCGCACGCTTCGACGCCAAATACCTGCCCGCCGATCCGGCACTCGCGCACGGCACACCGGGCGCCTACCGGAACCGGCCTGCCGTCGTGCTCGCCCGCCGGATGGACGAACCGTTTACGATCGCCCGCTCGGAAAACGGCGACACGCTGCGCGGCGTTGCCGGCGACTGGGTGATGCAGTACGCGCCCGGCGACTACGGCGTCGTGCAGGCGCAGCGCTTCGCGCAGGTCTACCGCGACGCGTAATGCGGCGCACCGGCAGCGCGCCGGCGCGAACGTTCACGCAAAGTCTTCGTCGAGTTCGAGTTCCGCGTCGCGCTCGACGGCTTCGCCTGCCGCATGCCGCTCCTCGAGCGACCCGAGCATCGCTTCCGTATACGCATGCAGTACCGCCTGGCTGCGCGCACGCTGCATCGGCTTGAGCGCCAGGTAGCGCGCGAGCGCGGCCGGCACGATGCGGATATCGAGCGTCATCCGCTTCGGCGTCGCGCCGAAACGCATCGCGAGCCAGTGCACGGACAGGAACCGTCCGCGCGCGTCGCTGCTTTCGGCGAAGCGCGTCTGCTCCGGAAAGAGATCGCAGATCACGCGCGCGAGCG
Source organism: Burkholderia catarinensis (assembly GCF_001883705.2). GTDB lineage: Bacteria > Pseudomonadota > Gammaproteobacteria > Burkholderiales > Burkholderiaceae > Burkholderia > Burkholderia catarinensis. Next base: position 65,281 of record NZ_MDEQ02000007.1, on the reverse strand, counting down.
CGTCGAATTCCGCGCTCTGGCATTCGATCAGATAGTCGTCCATCCCGTCTCTCCCGTCAGGCAGCCGTACGCGACGGCCGGCACGCCTTCACCAGCACGACGACCAGGATCGCGGCCAGCACGAAATACCCGGCCTCGACCCAGGCGGGCGGCAGCACGCGCACCTGATACAGCAGCGCCGGTGCCGCCGCGAGCGCATGCAGCACGATCGCGAGCGGCAACACGCCCGCGCGGCCGGCGCGCACGCCGCGCCAGACCAGCACCGACAGCGCAAGCTGCAGCACGAACGCCGAGCAACGTTCGAGCAGCAGCAGCAGGATCGACTGCGCCGACAGCGTCGCGAGCATCACGTGCAGCCGCACGACGGTATCGCCCGGCAGGTCGGAGAGCTGCGTCTCGAGCTGGCCGCGGCTCGCGAGCCACGCGAGATACGACCACTGGCCCCACACGAGCACGCCGACGAACCACGCTTCGGCGCCGCCGTGGCCAATCCCGTAGCCGATTCCGCGGCCGTCGCCGGTCGACGCGCCGTAGCGGCGATTCAGGAAACGCATCCCGAGATAGCGGCCGACTTCCTCGAACACGGCGGTCGCGAGCGCGCTGTACGCGACGAACGCGAGCGGCTGCGTCAGCCAGCCATCCGGCGGCGTCCGGCTCAGCACGAGCCCGTGGAACGCGCGTTCGACGATCATCGCGAACAGCGTGAAGACGGCGACGCCGACGATCGTGTCGCGGCGGTTGAGCGCAAGCGGCTTGCGCAGGATGCGATAGAGGACGAGCGGCAGCAGCGCGATGATCAGCGTGGCGGCAATCAGCACCGCCAGCGTGACGGGAGCGACAGTCATGTATTTCCTTGTTCGGGGCAGCGCACCTGACGCGCTGCGTGCCCCGCATGATACTCAGCTTGCAGTCGACGCGCGCGCAATCAGCTCGCCCGGCAGCATCGCGACGCGCACGTCGCCCGCCACACCGTCGATCCGTTCGTGCACGAATTCGACGGCCTTGTAGCCGATTTCGTAGGTCGGCTGACGGATCGTCGTGATGCCGATCAGCTCGGCCCATTCCGGATCGTCGATCGACAGCAGCGCCGCCTTCTGCTGCCATGCCGCGCCGAAACGCGCGCGCAGGTGGCGCGCGATCGCGAGCGCGACCGGCGCGTTCGCGGCAAACAGCGCCGCGCGCACGCCGCGCCGCGCCGCGTCGTCGATACGGGCATCGACGTCGGCGAGCGCCGCCGCGGCCGCGTCGGGCTCGTTCAGGTCGAGCACGACCGTCGGCGGCACCGGCAGCCCGCGCGCGTCCAGCGCCGCGCGGAATGCAGCCTCGCGCACGCGCCGCGAGCTGACGCGCTCGAACGGTTGCACGACGAAATGGATCGCGTCGAAGCCGTGTTCGACCAGGTGCGCGAGCGCCGTCTCGATCGCGTCGGCGTTGTCGAGGCCGATCAGGTCAGCCTCGAAGCCCTCGACGGTCCGGTCGACGAGCACGGCCGGGATGCCGGCGCCGCGCAGCGGGCGCAGCACGTCTTCGTCTGCGCCAAGCGCGTTGACGATCAGGCCTTCGACACGGTAGGTCGTGAGCAGCTGCAGGAAGCGGCGCTCCATCTCGACCTCGTTCGCCGCGTGACAGATGAGCGGCATGTAGCCAAGCGCATGGCACGCGGCCTCGACGCCTTGCAGCACTTCGATGGTGTATGGATTGGTCAGGTCGGCCGCGAGCATGCCGAGCAGCCGGTTGCGGCCGCGCTTGAGCCCGCGCGCCATCTGGTTCGGCCGGTAATTGAGCCGCGCGATGGCCACCTCGATCCGCTGGCGCAGATCGGCGGACAGCACGTGCGTCTCGCCGTTCAGGTAGCGCGACACGCTGGTCTTGCCCGTGCCGGCCTCGCGCGCGACATCGCTGATCGTCGCCGGACGCGTCGGGGTAGGTTGCGAATCGGTCACTGTCGTGCCTCGCGGCGTACGATCCGCGCCGCTTTGTGAGCAGACGGACCTTTGTTGTTGGAAAAGTAAGCCACCCGGCGGACTCTCCTGTCGATCAGCGTTAGCGCTTTAGCGCTTACGCTGATCCCATGCTTCGCGGTCGACCAGCGTTAGCGCTTCAGCGCTTACGCGGGTCCCATGCTTCGCGGTCGAACAGCGTTCGCGCTTCAGCGCCTGCGCTGGTCCCATGCTTCGCGGTCGAACAACGTTCGCGCTTCAGCGCCTGCGCTGATCCCATGCTTCGCGGTCGATCGGCACCGGCGCGTCGGCGCCCGTTCCGGTCACGTGCAACAGCAGTCGGCCGCACCGGACCTGGCGCGAATGCCCGTCGCCGGACGCCGCCGGCAGCGGTGCCGTGCCGTCGATGCGACAAGCGGGCGATCATAACGCAGCCAGCCCTCCGGCACCAAGACCCTCGCCTCTAACCCCGCCGGCCGATTGCCGACCCGATTGCCGACCCGTTACCCGCCGCGGCTCAGGCCCGCGCGAGCGCGTCCGGATTGACGAGATTCGTGCGCAGCGTGCCGGCCAGCGCGCCGACCAGGTTTTCCGCAGCGCAGCGCGCCATCGCGTGGCGCGTCTCGTGCGTCGCCGAGCCGATATGCGGCAGCGCGACGACATTCTTCATCTGCAGCAGCGGCGAATCCGCCGGCAGCGGCTCCTTCTCGAACACGTCGAGCCCCGCGCCGCGGATCGTGCCCGCGCGCAGCGCGTCGACCAGCGCGGCTTCGTCGACCACGGGCCCGCGCGACGCGTTGATCAGGATCACGCCGCGCTTCATCTTCGCGAATTCGGGCGCGCCGATCAGGTGGCGCGTTTCCGGCGACAGCGGCACCTGCACGCACACGAAATCCGCTTGCGCGAGCAGCTCGTCGAGCGTCACGCGCCGTGCGCCGTACTGCGTCTCGGCTTCCGCATGCGCGGACCGGTTCGCGTACAGCACCTGCATCCGGAAGCCGAGCGCCGCGCGGCGCGCGACCGCGCCGCCGATCCGCCCGAGCCCCACGATACCGAGCGTCTTGCCCTGCACGTCGGTGCCGTACAGGTCGGGGCCGATGCTGCGATGCCAGTGGCCGGCCTTCACCCACTCGGCCAACTCGACCACGCGTCGCGCGGACGCGAGGATCAGCGAAAACACCGTATCGGCGGTCGACTCGGTCAGCACGTCGGGCGTATGCGCAAGCACGATGCCGCGCCGCGTGAGATCCGCGACGTCGAAGTTGTCGTAGCCGACCGAGATCGTCGACCACGCCTTCAGCCGCGGGGCGAGGTCGAGCATCTGCGGCGTGACCTTCAGGCTCGCGCCTATCGCGCCGTCCGCGTCGCCGAGCGCATCGGCGAGCGTTTCGGCGCCGTCGGCCTGCACGACGTCCGCATGCTCGCGCAGGTACGCGAGAACGTCATCGGGCAGCGGCTTGTACGCGACGATACGAGGCTTCATCGGTTTCATTTTCCTTGCAAGGGCGCTGCGAGCGAATGCGCATCGCGCGCCTGGGGTTTGACGGACAGCGTGAGGATCACCGCAGCGACGAGCGCCACGCTCATGAAGGCGTACGACGCGACGGGCGACCCGGTCGCGCCGTTCAGGTAGCCGACGAAGTACGAGCCGACGAACGAGCCGAGCGCGCCCATGCTGTTGATCAGCGCCATCGCGCCGCCGGCGACGTTCCTCGGCAGCAGCTCCGGCACGATCGCAAAGAACGGGCCGTACGGCGCGTACATCGCGGCGCCTGCCACGACCAGCAACGCATACGAGATCCAGAAATGCGACGAGCCGAGCGCATACGATGCGGCGAACGCGGCCGCGCCGACCAGCAGGAACGGCCACACGAAGCCGCGCCGCGAGCCGACCTTGTCGGATGCCCACGATGCGGCGAGCATCGCGATCGTCGCCGCGAGATACGGCAGTGCGGACAGCCAGCCGGTCGCGACCATCCCCAGGTCGGAGCCGTTCTTGACGATCGACGGCAGCCACAGCACGAAGCCGTACACGCCGATGCTCCAGCAGAAATACTGCGCGCACAGCTTGATCACGGCCGGCGAGCGGAACGCCTCGCCATAGTTGCGCACGGGCTTGATCGCTGCCTGCTCGGCCACCAGCGCGGCGTCGAGGTCGCGCTTTTCCTGCGCGGTGAGCCACGGCGAATCGGCCGGCTTGTCCTGCACGAGGAACCACCAGCACACGGCCCAGATGATGGCCGGCACGCCTTCGGCGATGAACATGTGGCGCCAACCGAATTCGTGCACGAGATAGCCCGACACGATCGACATCCACAGCACGGTGACCGGGTTGCCGAGGATCAGGAACGTGTTCGCGCGGGAGCGTTCGTTCTTCGTGAACCAGTTGCTGATGTAGATCAGCATCGCCGGCATCACGGCCGCCTCGACGATGCCGAGCACGAAGCGGATCGCCATCAGCGACGGGATGTTGCTGACCACGCCCGTGAGCGCCGCGCAGCCGCCCCACAGCACGAGGCTGACGAACACGAGCTTCTTCACGCTGCGGCGCTCCGCGTAGATCGCACCGGGGATCTGGAAGAAGAAATAGCCGAGGAAGAACAGCGCGCCGATCAGCGACGACAGGCCCTTGCTGATCCCGAGGTCCTGGTTGATGCCCGCCGCCGCCGCGAACCCGTAGTTCGCGCGGTCAAGGTAGGCGAGGCTATACGTGATGAAGACGATCGGCATGATCGTCCACCAGCGTCGTGCTGCGAGATTGGCTGCCATGAAAGTGTCTCCGTTGTCGACGTGAGTTAGCGCTTTAGCGCTTACTCACGTCCCATGCCGCAGTTGGCAAGAGTTGGCGCTTCAGCGCCTACTCTTGCCCTGCGGCGGTCGATGGGAGTTGGCGCTTTAGCGCTTACTCCCGTCCCATGCCGCTGTTGGCGAGAGTTGGCGCTTCAGCGCTTACTCCCGTCCCATGCCGTGGTCGACGAGAATCCGCACTATCGCGCCAACTCCCGTCCCATGCAAAACCGTGCATCACGCACGAAACGAATCCGCGGATTGTGCCGTGTCCGGCCTCTCATTGCGCGGTGACGGTTTCCTCTAAGCGATCGGCGCGATTGCTGACATTTTCGAGTCGATCGAGTGCGGCGCGCGTCGGCAAGCCTTCCGAATCGCCGATCACCTGGATTGCGAGCGCGCCGATCCGGTTGCCCCGCGCGACGGCCTGCTCGACGCTCCGGCCTTCCAGCAGCGCGCTGACCACGCCGACCGCGAAGCCGTCGCCGGCGCCGACCGTGTCGACGACCTTTTCCACGCGCTCACCCGCGACCTTGCCCTCGCGGCCGTCGGCCGTCCGGAAGTACGCGCCTTCCGCGCCGAGCTTGATCACGACGCCACGCGCGCCCTGCGCGAGATAGAAGCCCGCGATATCGGCCGGCGTGTCGTGCCCGGTGAGCTGCCGCCCTTCTGCCAGGCCCGGCAGCACCCAGTCGGCGAGCGTCGCGAGCGCGTTCAGCGTCTTCGCCATCACGTCGGCGGACGGCCACAGCGTCGGGCGCAGGTTCGGGTCGAACGAGATCGTCTTGCCGGCCGCGCGCATCTCGCGCGCGAGCCGGAACGCGAGTTCGCACGACGTCGCGGAGATCGCCGGCGCGACACCCGTCAAGTGCAGGTGGCGTGCGCCGAGCACGTAGTCGGCCACGTAGTCGTCGCACGACAAGTAGCTCGCCGCCGAGCCCTTGCGGAAATATTCGACGCTCGGGTCGCTGCCGTCGTCGTTGCGCGACTTCAGCTGGAAGCCGGTCGGGTAACGCGGATCGACGGTCACGCACGACGCGTCGATGCCTTCGCGCGCCAGCGTGTCGAGCACGTAGCCGCCGAACGAATCGCGGCCGACGCGGCTCATCCAGCCGACCCGGAAGCCGAGCCGCGACAGGCCGATCGCGACGTTCAGGTCGGCGCCCGCGATCCGCTTCGCGAATTGCGTCGCATGCGTGAGATGGCCGGGCTCGGTCGCGACGAACATCGCCATCGCTTCGCCGTAGGTCACGACATCGAGTGCTGCTTTCATGAATGAACTCCCCAGGATCCTTCCGCCGTCACGCGGTTGCGAGCCACGCGACGCGCCGGCAGGCATCGCCCGCGAGGTCGGCCGCGTCGAACGGAAACTCGATGCCGCGCGGCACATGCTGCGGCAACACCGCAAGCACGCCGGTCACGAGCGGATCGTTCGGCGCCGGCGCAGCGGCGAAACGGCGCGCGCCCTCGCCAACGACGGCCTTGCAATGAATGTATTCCACATGCGGCGCGAGCAACTGCGCGCAATCGAGCGGCGCTTCGCCCGGCCACTGCCAGTTGCCGATGTCGAACGTCATCCCGAGCGCATCGGGCATGCCCGCCTCGGCCAGCGCATCGAACAGCCCGCGGAACTGCGCGAGCGCGCCGCCGACCGGAAGCTGGCCGTTCTCGACCACCACGCGGGCCCGCGAGCCGCGCGACAGCGCGACGATGTCGGCCGCGTGCGCGTCGCCGGCGAAGCCGCCGAGTTGGAATTTCACGAAGCGCGCGCCGAGCGCGTCGGCTTCCGCGAGCGCGTCGCGCAATGCATCGGCATTGAGCGCACCCGTTTCCGTGTACAGCGTGGCGGGCGTCGAATAGACCGGCCACATCCCGTGGCCGGCCAGTTGCGCGCCGAGCGCGGCCAGCGCACCGGGCGCCGCGTCGTCGTCCGACGCGAACAGTTCGCGCCGCACTTCGAAACCGGTCGCACCGGACGCCGCCGCGGTCGCGACGAATGCGCTGTGGCCCTCCTCACGCACGCGGTCCATCCCGAATGCGCTCGCCACGATCACGATGTCTGCCATTTTGCCCTTTTTTTACCGGCATGGAACCGGTTCCATTTGCTTGAGACGGATGGTGCGCTTCACGTCAGGCGCACGCCATAGAGGAAATCCCTAGGGCCGTGCGTCGCACGAATGCGCGCCCGCCGGCACGCATGTCGCGTTCCCGGGCCGGCGGCTTCGGTCGCTTACCCGACGTTCTTCGCGAGGCTCATTTCGAGGAATTGCGCGGCGACCCGCGACGGCGCACCGCCATGCGGCACGAGGATCGAGAAATGGCGCGTGAGCGGCGCCGGCGCGAGCGAGCGCATCACGAGCGCCGCGTCGTCGTGACGCAACGACATCGCGGACACGAATCCCACCCCCATCCCCGCGCGCACGGCCTCCTTCACCGCCTCGACGCCCGCGATCTCGAACGCGACGCGCATCGGCGCCGTCTCCTGCGCGAACGCGCGCTCGACGAGCTGCCGCACGGCGGAGCCCTCCTCGCGCAACACGAGTGGGTGCGCGGTCAGTGCACCCAGCGTGACGCCCGACGCATGTTCGGGCGCGGCCAGCGGATGGCCGGCCGGCACGATCGCGACGATCTCGTCCTCGTGCCACGCATGCACCGCGGTACCGGGCGGCAGCGCCTCGCCGGGCGGGCCTTCGATCATCGCGATATCGAGCGACGCCAGCGCGGCGACCACGTCGGCCGTGTTGCCGCTCATCGTCTGGATCGTCACGCGCGGCGCGCTCGGCTGGAACGCCGCGATCAGGTACGGCAGCAGGTAGCTCGCGGGCGTCGTGCTCGCGCCGATGCGCAACGTGCCGGCCTCGAGGCCGCGCACCGCGTCGCGAAACGCGCGCGCCTGCGCGAACGTATCGCGCTGCGCCTTCGCGTACTGCGCGAGCTGCTCGCCAACCGGCGTCAGGCGGATGCCGCGGCCGTCGCGCTGGTACAGCGGCTCGCCGAATTCGTCCTGCAGCAGCCGCAACTGGCCCGACACGGCCGGCTGTGACAGATGCAGCGCCACGGCGGCGCGGCTGATGTTCAGGTGTTCGGCAACGGCGGCGAACGTTATCAGTTGATCCGGGGTCATGGGGGTGAATTATCAGCTTTCCGGATAGTTTACGTCACAAATCACAATTTTTCATATCGATATAACGAAATTAGGATTACAGCATCGCAACACGCTCCATCACGGTGCTTTCATGTCCACTGCCCCGACTCCCCATCTCAGCCACACCGCGCCGTCGATGCGCGGCCAGTTGAACGGCGTCCTGTTCGTCGCGCTGTTCGCGGCCGCCGTCACGAGCCTGTCCCAGCTCCCCGCGATCGCGGGGCTCGGCCTGTCGCCGCTGATCGTCGGCATCGTCGCCGGTGCGCTGTACGGCAACGCGCTGCGCGACGGCATGCCGGCGAGCTGGGCGGCCGGCGTCAACTTCTCCGCGCGCAAGCTGCTGCGCATCGCGGTCGCGTTCTTCGGGTTGCGCGTGAGCCTGCAGGAAATCGCGCAGGTCGGGCTGCCGGGCCTGACGGTGTCGGTGCTGGTCGTCGTCAGCACGCTCGTGATCGGCACGTGGGCCGGCATGAAGCTGATGAAGCTCGACCGCGACGCGGCGCTGCTGACCGCCGCCGGCAGCGCGATCTGCGGCGCGGCCGCCGTGCTCGCGTTCGAGTCGACGCTGCAGTCGAAACCGCACCAGAGCGCGATGGCCGTGGGCAGCGTCGTGCTGTTCGGCACGCTGTCGATGTTCCTGTATCCGATCGCGTATCACGCCGGGCTGCTGAACCTCGATCCGGCCGGCCTCGGCCTGTTCTTCGGCGGCACGATCCACGAGGTCGCGCAGGTGGTCGGCGCGGCCAGCGACATCAGCCCGCAGGTCGCGCACATCGCGACGATCGTCAAGATGACGCGCGTGATGCTGCTGGTCCCGGTGCTGCTGGCGCTCGGCTGGTGGCTCGCCCGCTCGGCGCGCTCGGTTCACGCCGCGGCCGGCGGCGCGCAAGGCAAGCGCAAGGTGGCCGTGCCCTGGTTCGCGCTCGGCTTCCTGGGCTTCGTGATCGTCAATTCGCTGAATGTGCTGCCCGCCGACGTCACGCACACGCTGAACGTGCTCGACACCTTCGCGCTGACGATGGCGATGACCGCGCTCGGCATCGAAACACGCGTGGCGCAGATCCGCGCGGCCGGCCCCCGCGCGCTGATGACCGGCCTGATCCTGTACGTGTGGCTGATCGCCGGCGGCTACGGGATCACCTGGGCCGTGCAGTACTGGCTTGGCTGAGCCGCCCGTCCGTGACACTTCGCGCGCCGCGCCCGACGGGAGGGTCCCGCCGGCGCGGCGCAGTGCTATGCTTCGCGTCGTTTTCCATCGCCCTCTTTCAGCCGTGCTCTCGTTCCTGCTGAAGCTGCGCACTCGCGCCCAAACGCTGTTCCGCCTGTCGGACGCCCATACGATGCTGATCTGGTCGGCGATCGTCGGCGTCGGCGGCGCCTTTGCCACCATGGCGTTCCGCGAAGGCATCGACCTGATGCAGCACCTGATCTCCGGGCGCAGCGGCAGCTTCGTCCAGATGGCGAAGAGCCTGCCGTGGTACGTGCGGTTCTGGATGCCGGCCGCGGGCGGCTTCCTCGCCGGCTGCGTGCTGCTGCTCGCGACGCGCGGCGACAAGCCGTCCGGCAAGACCGACTACATGGAATCCGTCGCGCTCGGCAACGGCATCGTGCCCGTGCGGCAGAGCCTGTGGCGCAGCGTGTCGTCACTGCTGACGATCGGCAGCGGCGGCTCGATCGGCCGCGAAGGCCCGATGGTGCAGCTCGCGGCGCTCGCCGCGTCGCTCGTCGGCCGCTTCGTGCACTTCGACCCGCCGCGCCTGCGCCTGCTGGTCGCCTGCGGCGCCGCGGCCGGCATCACGTCCGCGTACAACGCGCCGATCGCCGGCGCGTTCTTCGTGTCGGAGATCGTGCTCGGCACGATCGCGATGGAGAGCTTCGGGCCGATGGTCGTCGCGTCGGTCGTCGCCAACATCGTGATGCGCGAATTCGCCGGCTACCGGCCGCCGTACGAGATGCCGGTGTTTCCGGCCGTCACGGGCCCCGAGGTGCTGCTGTTCGTCGTGCTCGGCGCGCTGTGCGGCGTGCTCGCGCCGCAGTTCCTGCACCTGCTCGACGCGTCGAAGAACCAGTTCAAGCGGCTGCCCGTGCCGCTGCCCGCGAGGCTCGCGATCGGCGGCCTCGTCGTCGGCGTGATCTCGGTGTGGATTCCGGACGTATGGGGAAACGGCTACAGCGTGGTGAACCACATCCTCCATTCGCCGTGGACCTGGCAGGCGCTCGTCGCGGTGCTCGTGTTCAAGGTGATCGCGACCGCCGCGACGGCCGGCTCGGGCGCGATCGGCGGCGTGTTCACGCCGACGCTGTTCGTCGGCGCGGTGTTCGGTTCGCTGTTCGGGCTCGCGATGGAAGCCCTGTGGCCCGGCCATACGTCGGCGTACTTCGCGTACGCGATCGTCGGGATGGGTGCGTTCATGGCGGGCGCCACGCAGGCGCCGCTGATGGCGATCCTGATGATCTTCGAGATGACGCTCAGCTACCAGGTCGTGCTGCCGCTGCTGGTGTCGTGCGTGTTCGCGTATTTCGTCGCGCGCGCGACGGGCACGACGTCGATGTACGACATCACGCAGCACCACTACCAGGACGCGCAGGAACGGCTGCGGCTGCGCACCACGCAGATGCGCGAGCTGATCCAGCCCGCGCAGACGGTCGTGCCGCTCACGGCGAGCGTCGCCGACATGACGCGCGTGTTTCTCGAATATCCGGTGAAGTACCTGTACGTGACCGACGACGCCGGGCGCTTCCGCGGCGCGGTCGCGCTGAAGGACATCACGTCGGACCTGCTCGACAAGCGCGACACGGCCGACAAGACGGCCGCACACTACGCGCATACGCCGTTTCCGCTTCTCACGCCCGACATGCCGCTCGCCACCGCGCTCGAACGCTTCATGGCGTTCCAGGGCGAACGGCTGCCGGTGATCGAGAGCGAAGCCGAGCCGACGCTCGCGGGGGTGGTCTACAAGACGTCGCTGCTCGATGCGTACCGGCGGATGACCGGCGAGCGCTGACGCGCGGCTCGCCGCCCGCCATACTTCCGCGCATTCAGTCCGGCGCGCGCCCCAGCACGACCCGCGCGAAGAACCCCGCGAGCACGGCCTCGGCCGCGTCGGCCGATACGTGCTGCGGATCGGCCGTGTAGTACGACTGCACGCCATCGCACAGGCACATCAGCCCGAACGCGAGCGTATCGGCCGGCAGCAGCAGCGGCGTGCCCGCCCGCTCGGCGAAGCGCTGGATGAATTCGGCCATCTGCACGCGCTTGCCGTGCAGGAACTGGTTGAAGTGCACGCGGAACTTCGCGTCGCGCGCCGCCTGCAGCTTCGCCTCGCCCCACAGCAGCGAGTATTCGTCGTCGCGAAACAGCGTCCGGTAATACGCGAGCGACAGCGACTCCATCTGCTCGCGTGATCCGCCACTGTCGAAAATCGCCTCGAAATCGGCCCGCACCTCCGCGTGATCCCGCTCCAGCAACGCCAGCAGCAGGTCGGACTTGCTGTGGAAATTCGAATAGAACGCGCCGCGCGTATAGCCTGCCGCCGCCGCGATGTCTTCGACGCTCGCGGCCACATAGCCCTTCTTCAGAAAAATTCGATGCGCGGCTTTCAGCAGACGTTCGCGCGTCTGGTCCCTGCTCTGCTCGCGAGTTAAGCGCTGTGGTTTCATGCCGCGCAGTCTAGCACCCTTTACCTTTCGGATTCATCTTTGCATTCGGATACATGTGTGTATTAGAATTCACCACAGTTTCCCAAAGATATCGTCCGCGCGCCCATCCCGGCGCCGCTTGGGGCAAGCGCCCGCCGCGCTTGCCGGCTTCGTTCCGCTCCACCTCACCTGGGGGTTTCGTGAATCGCTCCGGTTCCCGCGCCGCGCTGCTGATCGGCGCCGCGTTTGTCCTTGCCGCCTGTCATCCAAAAGAATCCGCGCCGCCCGCGCCGCGCCCCGTCGTCGCGCTGCCCGCGCATGCCGACGCCGCCGCGGCCGCGCGCACGCTCCCCGGCGAAATCCAGCCGCGCTACGCAACACCGCTGTCGTTCCGCATCGCCGGCAAGCTCATCGAGCGCAAGGTGCGCCTCGGCGATACGGTCAAGGTCGGCCAGGTCGTCGCGCTGCTCGATCCGTCCGACGTCGAGAAAAACGCCGCGAGCGCGCAGGCGCAGCTCGATGCCGCAACGCACAGCCTCGCGTTCGCGAAGCAGCAGCTCGACCGCGACCGCGCGCAGGCGCGCGAAAACCTGATCGCGACCGCGCAGCTCGAACAGACCGAGAACAGCTACACGTCGGCGCTCGCACAGCGCGACCAGGCGCAGCAGCAGCTCGCGCTTGCGAAGAACCAGCTCCGCTACGCGACGCTCGTCGCCGATCACGCGGGCTATATCACCGCCGAACAGGCCGACACCGGCCAGAACGTGTCGGCCGGCCAGCCCGTCTACCAGCTCGCATGGTCCGGCGACGTCGATGTCGTCAGCGACGTGCCCGAGGCCGCGCTCGCGTCGCTCGCGTCCGGCCACGCGGCGACCGTCACGATGCCGTCGCTGCCGGGCCGCCAGTTCGCCGCGAAGGTGCGCGAAATCGCGCCGGCCGCCGATCCGCAGAGCCGCACGTATCGCGTGAAGCTCACGCTCGCCGCACCCGATCCGGCGATCCGCCTCGGGATGACGGCCAGCGTTGCGTTCGACGGCACGCCGGCCGCCGGCGACGCGCAGCCGATCACGCTGCCCGCGACCGCGCTGTTCCACGACGGCGCGCAACCGGCCGTATGGGTCGTGCGCACGAAGGACGACACGCTCGAACTGCGCCGCGTCGACGTCGCGCGCTTCAACGAGCGCACCGTGACGGTGTCGCACGGGTTGCAGCCCGGCGAACGCGTCGTGCTGCAGGGCGTGCATACGGTCAGCGCGGGCGAGAAGGTACGCCCGATCGCGCCGCTGCATCCGGAGGACTTCGCATCGTGAGCGCCCCCCGCGAAGAAGGCCGGTTCAACCTGTCGGCGTGGGCGCTGCGCCACCAGGCGCTCGTCGTCTACCTGATCGCGCTCGCGACGCTCGCGGGCATGCTCGCGTACACGCGGCTCGCGCAGTCCGAGGACCCGCCGTTCACGTTCCGCGTGATGGTGATCCGCACGTTCTGGCCCGGCGCGAGTGCGCGCCAGGTGCAGGAACAGGTGACCGACCGGATCGGCCGCAAACTGCAGGAAACGCCGGCCATCGACTTCCTGCGCAGCTATTCGCGCCCCGGCGAATCGCTGATCTTTTTCACGATGAAGGATTCGGCGCCCGTGAAGGACGTGCCCGAGACCTGGTACCAGATCCGCAAGAAGGTCGGCGACATCGGCTATACGCTGCCGCCCGGCGTGCAGGGTCCGTTCTTCAACGACGAATTCGGCGACGTCTACACCAACATCTGGACGCTCGAAGGCGACGGCTTCACGCCTGCGCAGCTCCACGACTACGCCGACCAGTTGCGTACCGTGCTGCTGCGCGTGCCGGGCGTCGGCAAGGTCGACTACTTCGGCGACCCCGACCAGCGGATCTTCATCGAGGTGAACAACGCGCAGCTCACACGCCTCGGCATCTCGCCGCAGCAGCTCGGGCAGGCGATCAACGCGCAGAACGACATCTCGTCGGCCGGCGTGCTGACCACCGCCGACGATCGCGTGTTCGTGCGGCCGAGCGGCCAGTTCGACAACGTCGACGCGATCGCCGATACGCTGATCCGCATCAACGGCCGCACGTTCCGGCTCGGCGATCTCGCGACGGTAAAGCGCGGCTACGACGATCCGGCCGTTACGCAAATGCGTGCGAACGGCCGGGCGGTGCTCGGCATCGGCGTCACGATGCAGCCGGGCGGCGACGTGATCCGGCTCGGCAACGCGCTCGATGCGGAATCGAAGGGCCTGCAGGCGCAACTGCCGGCCGGTCTCAAGCTGACCCTGGTGTCGAGCATGCCGCACGCGGTCGCGCATTCGGTCGACGATTTCCTCGAAGCCGTCGCCGAGGCCATCGCGATCGTGCTGGTCGTGAGCCTCGTGTCGCTCGGCCTGCGCACCGGGATGGTCGTCGTGATCTCGATCCCCGTCGTGCTCGCGGTCACCGCCCTCTTCATGTACCTGTTCGACATCGGGCTGCACAAGGTGTCGCTCGGCACGCTCGTGCTCGCGCTCGGGCTGCTCGTCGACGATGCGATCATCGCGGTAGAGATGATGGCCGTGAAGCTCGAACAGGGCTACAGCCGCGCGCGCGCCGCCGCGTTCGCCTATACGAGCACCGCGTTCCCGATGCTGACGGGCACGCTCGTCACCGTGTCGGGCTTCCTGCCGATCGCGCTCGCCAAATCGAGCACCGGCGAATACACGCGCTCGATCTTCGAGGTGTCGGCGATCGCGCTGATCGCGTCGTGGTTCGCGGCCGTCGTGCTGATCCCGCTGCTCGGCTACCACCTGCTGCCCGAGCGCAAGCGGCACGCGCACGAGGCGCACCTGCCCGACGACCACGAGCACGACATCTACGACACGCGCTTCTACCGGCGGCTGCGCGGCTGGATCGACTGGTGCATCGAGCGGCGCTTCGTCGTGCTGCTGATCACGGGTGCCCTGTTCGTCGTGTCGCTGATGGGCTTCTCGCTGGTCCCGCAGCAGTTCTTCCCGAGTTCCGACCGGCCCGAACTGCTGGTCGACCTGCGGCTGCCCGAGGGCGCATCGTTCGCGGCGACGCTGCGCGAGACCGAACGCTTCGAGAAGGTGATCGACAAGCGCCCCGAGATCGATCATTCGGTGAACTTCGTCGGCAGCGGCGCGCCGCGCTTCTACCTGCCGCTCGACCAGCAGTTGCAACTGCCGAACTTCGCGCAGTTCGTGATCACCGCGAAATCGGTCGAGGATCGCGAAAAGCTCGCGACCTGGCTCGAAACCACGCTGCGCGACCGGTTCCCGGCCGTGCGCTGGCGGCTGTCGCGGCTCGAGAACGGCCCGCCGGTCGGCTATCCGGTGCAGTTCCGCGTGAGCGGCGACAGCATCGCGACGGTCCGCTCGATCGCCGAGAAAGTCGCGGCGACGATGCGCGATGACACGCGCACGGTGAACGTGCAGTTCGACTGGGACGAGCCGGCCGAGCGCTCGGTGCGCTTCGAGATCGACCAGAAGAAGGCGCGCGAGCTGAACGTCACGTCGCAGGACGTGTCGAGCTTCCTCGCGATGACGCTGTCCGGCACGACCGTCACGCAGTACCGCGAACGCGACAAGCTGATCGCGGTCGACCTGCGCGCGCCGCGGGCCGATCGCGTCGACCCCGCGGAGCTGGCGGGCCTCGCGCTGCCGACCCCGAACGGCCCCGTGCCGCTCGGCTCGCTCGGCCGCTTCAAGCCGACGCTCGAATACGGCGTCGTGTGGGAACGCAACCGCCAGCCGACCATCACCGTGCAATCGGACGTGCGCGCCGGCGCGCAGGGCATCGACGTCACGCATGCGGTCGACGCGAAGCTGAACGCGCTGCGCGCGCAGTTGCCGGTCGGCTATCAGATCAACATCGGCGGCTCGGTCGAGGAAAGCGCGAAGGCGCAGAAATCGATCAATGCGCAGATGCCGCTGATGGCGATCGCCGTGTTCACGCTGCTGATGATCCAGCTGCAGAGCTTCTCGCGCGTGCTGATGGTCGTGCTGACCGCGCCGCTCGGGCTGATCGGCGTGGTCGCCACGCTGCTGCTGTTCGGCCAGCCGTTCGGCTTCGTCGCGATGCTCGGCGTGATCGCGATGTTCGGGATCATCATGCGCAACTCGGTGATCCTCGTCGACCAGATCGAGCAGGACATCGCGGTCGGCCACGGCCGGATCGACGCGATCATCGGCGCGACCGTGCGGCGCTTCCGCCCGATCACGCTGACGGCCGCGGCCGCCGTGCTCGCGCTGATCCCGCTCTTGCGCTCGAACTTCTTCGGGCCGATGGCGACCGCGCTGATGGGCGGCATCACGAGCGCTACCGTGCTGACGCTGTTCTACCTGCCCGCGCTGTATGCGACGTGGTTCCGCGTGAAGCGCGACGAACGCGACCCGCAGGATGGCCCGCCGCAGGGCGGCAGCACGCCGGCCGCGCCGTCGGGAGCCTGACCATGGATCGATCGATGAACCTGAAAACGAAAGCCGTGCGTGCGCTCGCGGCCGCGAGCCTCGCCGGCCCGCTCGCCGGCTGCGCGTGGTTCGCGCCGAGCGGCGAGCCGCCCGCGATGCCGTCGCCCGCGCACTACGGCGCCGCGCCGCAAGTCCAGCAGACCGTGTCCGCGCAAGGCGTCGCGCAGCAGTTCGAAGTCGGCGCGCAGCCGGTGCCCGACTGGTGGAAGCAGTACCGCTCCGATGCGCTGAACGCGCTCGTCGACGAAGGGCTGCGCAACAGCCCGACGCTCAGTGCCGCGTCGCATTCGCTGGATGCCGCGCGCGAACAGCTGCGCGGGCAGATCGGCAGCTCGATGCTGCCGTCGATCGACGCGGGCGGCCAGGCCACGCGCCAGCGCGCGCTCGGCGTGCCGATTCCCGCGCTCGGCGCGCCGACGCTGCTGTACGACACGTTCGTCGGGCAACTGCAGGCGAGCTACACGATCGACCTGTTCGGCGTCTCGCGCTTTGCGAACCGCGCGCTCGCGAAACGCGTCGACGTCAGCGCATTCCAGCTCGAATCCGCGCGGCGCGCGCTGGCCGCGAACATCGTCACCGCGTCGATCACGGTGTCGGTGCTCAATGCGCAGATCAATACGACCGAGCGGCTCGTCGCGCTCGCGAACGACCAGGCGCACGACGCCGAACGCCGCCATGCGCTCGGTTCGGCGTCGCGCAGCGACGCGCTGAACGCGCGGCAAAGCGCCGACACGTTCGCGGCCGGCCTGCCCGCGCTGCGCCAGCAGCGCGACTCGGCGCGCCATGCACTCGCGGTGCTGGTCGGCCGCACGCCCGACCGGCCGCCGGCCGATCTCGCGCTCGCCGATCTGCACCTGCCCGAGCAGGTGCCCGTCGTCGTGCCGTCGGACCTGCTGCAAAGCCGCCCGGACATCCAGGCGGCCGACGCGGGGCTGAAGGCGGCCGCGGCCGAAGTGGGCCTCGCGACCGCGCAGATGTTCCCGCAGCTGTCGCTGTCGGCGTCGATGGGCCAGGGCGGATTCAGCTGGCCGACGATGCTGTCGGGCGCCGGTGCGATCTGGAGCGTCGGCGCGTCGCTGAGCCAGCCGATCTTCCGCGGCGGCGCGCTGCTCGCGCAGCGCCGCGCGGCAAAGGCGACCTACGAGGCCGCGGTCGACCAGTACAAGCAGGCCGTGCTCGGCGCGTTCCAGAACGTCGCCGATTCGCTCGCGGCGCTCGAGCACGACGCGGAGGCGCTCGATGCGTCATCCCGCGCCGCGCTTTCCGCGCGCGGCGCGTACGACGACGCAGCCGCCCGCGTACGGCTCGGCGCGCTGCCGCCGTCGGCCGCGCGTGCCAGCGAGCTGCAGTACCGCAATGCGCGGCTCGACGAGATCCGCGCGACCGGCGCGCGGTTCGCCGATACCGCACGGCTTTACCAGGCGATGGGCACACCGCCGGCCGACAAGGGCGACAAGGGCGACAAGGGCGACAACCAAGATAAAGCCGGCAAAACCGGCCAGGCAGCCGGTGACAGCGCAACCGGCAACGAAGCGCGCGCCGCCACGCCCGACACCCCGCCTTCGCCGCAGTAGGCCGGCCCTTCGATCGGGCGCGCGGGACACCCCGCGCGCCCGATTCCCGATCTTCCGCTTGACCCTCACGTAGCGTAACGTTCGAGACTCCAGCGTGCGTACCGAACGGAGCAACGAATGCGACTGAAAGTGGGAGAACTGGCGAAACGCAGCGGGCTGACCGTCCGCACGCTTCATCACTATCACGCGATCGGTCTGCTGACGCCTTCGGCACGCGCCGACAACGGTTACCGGCTGTACGACCGCGACGATATCGCCCGGCTCCACCAGATCCAGGCGTTGCGTCGCTTCGGCCTGTCGCTCACCGAAATCGGCGACCACCTGAACCAGCCCGGCACCCCGCTCGTCGATCTCGTCGCGAAGCAGATCGCGCTGCTCGACCGTCAGCTCGCGCAGACCGCGCAGCTGCGCGATCGGCTCGTGAGCCTGCATGCGCAGCTCGCCGCGGGCACACAGCCGGAACTGGCCGATTGGCTCACCACACTGGAGTTGATGACCGTGTACGACAAATATTTCTCCGAGGAAGAACTCGCGCGCATGCCGATGTACCGCAAGAGCCAGACGGGCGACGCCGAATGGATCGCGCTCGTCGGCGAGGTTCGTGCGCTGCAGGACGCGGGCGTGCCACCCGAGGACGAGCGCCCCCGTGCGCTCGCCGGCCGCTGGATGACGCTGCTCGTGCGGGACACGAACAACGACCCGCGGCTGCTGGCGAAACTGAACCTGATGCACGAACACGAACCGGCAATGCAGTCGAAGATCGGCATTTCGACCGCGCTGCGCGACTATGTGCTGCGCGCGTCGTCAGAAACGAAGATGCGGATCTTCGAGAAGTATCTCTCGCCGGACGAGATCCGCTTCATGCGGGCGCATTACGGTGAAAGCGCGATGGCATGGCCGCAACTGATGGGCGACGTGCGCGACGCGATCGAAGCGGGCGCCAAACCCGCTTCACCGGAAGGCCGCGCGCTCGCGCAGCGCTGGCTCGAGCTGTTCTGCAGCTATGCGGGCCACGATCCTGCCACGCATGCGAAATTCCGCCAGGCGATGATGAACGAGCCGTCACTGACGAAGGATTCGTGGATCGACGACACGTTGATCGGCTTCGTGCGGGAGGCGATGGCGCAGCTTGCGCCTGCGCGCTGAGCGCGTTGAGCCCATGACGGTGCGGGCGGCAGGCGGGACTCCCGCGTGCCGCCCGCTTCACCATTGGCAGCCCGTGTCGCGAACCGCATCCAGTGCGAGCATCGGCAATGCGAGGAGGCCCGCGCCCGAATACGCATGCCGGCAATCGGCACGACGGGCATCCGACATGCCGTCGGCCAGCCTCGCATCGACGGTGTCGCGGCGCGCGGCCACACCGCCGGACGACGCGCCCAATGCACCGACCGCCGCCTGCGCCGGAGTGCGCGCCGCCGCAGGCCGCGAGCCGATTGCGTCCAGATCGCGGCGCCAGTCGAGATCGGGGCTTGATGCGGTCCCAGGATGGGTTCCAGGTCGGTCCGCGATTGCGCCGGCAGGTGTTTCGCGTTGCCGATGCGAAACGCTCTCTGTATCCGAAGACGAACGCGTCGTCATGCGCGGCGCTGCAACTGCAGCGGATCGTTTCGTCGATTGCACGGCGCCCACGGAGCCGAACCCGCGAGCTGCCGGCCCGGTTCGCCCGGTGTCACGCACGCTCGCCGCAGGTGCCGGCCGCGCGGGAATCAGCTCGACACGCAGCGCGATCCGGGGCAGCGCCCCGGATTTCGGGCCGGCTGTCGTCGATGCCCGTTGCAGCACGAACCATCCGAGCAGGTGAATCGATACGGAGGCTGCGACGGCCAGCGCGACGATGCGCGACCGACGCCGCCCCGTCGCCTCGACACGTCGCGGTCGCGATGCGTCAGCCGGGCTCGCCGCCACCGTCATCGCTGAACGCAAGCAAGTCCCCGGGCTGGCAGTCGAGATAGCGGCAGATCGCCTCGAGCGTCGCGAAGCGAATGCCCTTCACCTTCCCCTGCTTGAGCAGCGACAGATTCTGTTCGGTGATGCCGACGGCGGCCGCAAGATCCTTCGAGCGGACCTTGCGGGTCGCGAGCATCACGTCGAGCTTGACCACGATCGTCATCGCGCGCCTCAGACGAATTGCCGATGCTCGGCATCGAGCTCGCTCGCCTGCCGGAGAATGTGCGCGATGACCGCAATGCAGGCCGCGGTGAACAGCGCGACCACGTACGGCAGGCTGAAGCCGATGCTGACCACACGATGGCCGACCGGTTCGCGCAGCGTCGCCCACACGCTCAGAAGCGGCTCGCACAACAGGCTCAGCAATACCCACAGGCCGATCGCACGCCCCGTCTTGCCGAGGTGGCCGGCCGCCTGCGCGGAGAAATAGTCGCGGCGCGCGTAGGTGCGGAACAGCGCGCGCAGATGACGCAGGCCGTTCGCGAGCGCGATCAGCGGCACACTCGACAGCAGGATGCCGACCGCCTTCTGCCACCACGGGAATGCGGCGACGTCCACGCGCAGGTTCGAGATCACCGAATCGGTGAGGCCAAATACGAGGCCGGGGCCGGAGGCCGCATTCAGTGACGGAAACGCCCAGCACGCAGCGTTGAGCACCAGCATACCGACGATGAACCACAGTGTGACGGTGGCCATCTGCTGGCTGATACGGGCGATGCGATCGGTATGCATGAGGCGTCCTCGACGATGAATGAACGAGCGTCGATTGTACGCCGATAATTATCGTAAAACGATAATAAATCGTCGTCTTGTTATGATTTTTTATTGCGCGGCAGGCTCAGCAGTGTCGACCTGCCTGTCTCGCACGCAACTGACGAACGGCCGCCTAGTCGTAGTCGCGCACGCTGATCCCGCGCCAGCGCTTCGTCATGTAGCGCAGAAACGCGGGATGGGCCTTCAGGTCCGCATTCGGCACGGGCGCCGCGCCGCCGTCCATGAACTTGCCCTTGACCGTGACGGTCTCCTCGCCGCGCAGCACGTATTTCGAGCCGGCGTCGATCAGGAAGTACTTGACCTGGTCGGCGCTGACGTCGCCGCGGCAGCCGATCCTGTAGGCGAACAGGAACTGCTTGCGGCCGTTGCCGAGCAGGTCGCGCATTTCGATCGACGCGGGCACGACGTCGAGGATCACATCGACCGGACACTCCTTCACATAGTCGCGCACGGTCCAGTCGGGCCGGCCGTCGAGCGTCGCCGACACCTTGAGCTCGACGTCGTCGCCGGACGCGGTTCTCACAAGCGTCACCGCATGCGCGCCGGCCGCATCGGTCCACGTGTATTCGGCGGCCTGCGCCGGATTGGCCAGCGCCGCGACGGCAAGCAACAGGCAACGCGCAAGGAAACGTCTTTTCATCGATGATGGCGTTGGAATCGGACGCGCCATTATCGGCAAAGCCGCCTGCCGCCGCCAGCCGCGCACGACGCCCCCGCTCACCGGCCGCGCGCCCCGATCCCGAGCGCCTTCATCCGCCGGTACAACGTCCGCTCGCTCATCCCGACCTGCTCGGCGAGCGCCTTGCGCGTGCCGTCGAACGTGCGCGCGAGGCGCACGAGTTCCGCATCCGGCACGCCGCGCGCATCCGCCGCGCGCTCCTGCGGCGCCGCCGCTGCCGCGACCAGCTCAACCGGCAGGTGCTCGACCCGGATCGTCCCGTCGTCCGCGAACAGGCACGCGCGTTCGAGTACGTTGCGCAGCTCGCGGATATTGCCCGGCCACGCATACGCGTCGAGACACGCACGCGCGCGTTCGGTCAGCACGAACGGCCGCGCGTTCGCGTCGCCCGCGTTGGCGCGCGCATTCGCGATCCGCCGCAGGATCGATTCGGCCAGCAGCGCGACGTCGCCCTGCCGTTCGCGCAGCGCCGGCAATGGAATCGGAAACGCGTTGATCCGGTAGTAGAGGTCCTGCCGGAACCGGCCGTCGTCGATCATCTCGCGCAGCGGCTTGTGCGTGGCCGCGACCAGCCGGAAATCGGCGCGCAGCGCCTCGACGCCGCCGACGCGCCGGAACGTGCCCGACTCGATCAGCCGCAGCAGCTTCACCTGCATCGGCAGCGGCACGTCACCGATCTCGTCGAGAAACAGCGTGCCGCCCTGCGCGGTCTCGACGAGGCCCGGCTTGCGCTGGTTCGCGCCCGTGAACGCGCCCTTCTCGTAACCGAACAGTTCGCTCTCGAACAGCGTCTCGGCGATCCCCGAGCAATCGACGACGACGAACGGCCCCATCGCGCGATCGCTCGCCTCGTGCAGCGCGCGGGCGAACAGTTCCTTCCCGGTGCCCGATTCGCCGAGCAGCAGCACCGGCAGCGTCGACGGAGCGACGCGCTGCAACGCGCCGAGCGCCGCATTGAACGCGTCGGCGCCGCCGACAAGCCCTTCGGCGCTCGGCTGCGCGGACGCGCTGCGCACCGTCGTCAGCCGTTCGACATACGCGATCACGTTGCCGGCCGCATCGAAGATCGGCCGCAGCTCGACGTCGACATGCTCGGGGCCGCGCGGCGTGTGATGGATGTGCAGCACGCGGTTCAGCCCGCGCGATTCGAGCGCCTGCTTCATCGGGCAATGCTCGCCGGCCTGGTCGCACGGCACGTCGTAGTGATGCGAGACCTGGAAGCAGTGCCGGCCCACGTGCTCGACGCCCGCCACGCCGAACTGGCGCCGGTACGCATCGTTCGCCGCGAGGATGCGGTAGTCGGGATCGACGACGATCATCGGCTGCGGGTCCTGCTCGAGATACGCGACGAGCGCGCGCACGTCGGGCATCGCGTCGTGGCGCGGCGCGGGGACGATCGGGATGGTGTCGTGCGGATTCATGCGGAGGCTCGGTGAGGATGCTGCCGGACGGACTGCCAGGCTGGCTGCCAATTCTGCCACGACACTGCCAGATATGGCAGTCCCGATCCACGTGCCGGAGGCCGCCGATGCCCGCGCGTCGCCGCAGGTGCGCCGAAAACCCGAGTCGAATCAAGTCCCTGGCACATCGGCCGGTGCCGCGGCGCAGGCTGGCATGCTTCTTGAGTCAAAGTGCCCGATTGCAGATGCAGAACCCGATCGAGGACACCCCCGTGAGCAACGCCCCCGCACTGTCGGTCGAAGGCTTTTTCGACCCGGCGACCCACACCGTCAGCTATCTCCTGCTCGATACGGCGAGCCGCGCGTGCGCGCTGATCGACAGCGTGCTCGACTACGACCCGAAATCCGGCCGCACGCGCACCGCCAGCGCCGACCGGCTGATCGCCCGCGTCGCCGAACTCGGCGCGACCGTGCACTGGCTGCTGGAGACCCACGTGCACGCCGATCACCTGTCGGCCGCGCCGTACCTGAAAGCGCAGGTCGGCGGCCGGATCGCGATCGGTTCGCACGTGCGACGCGTGCAGCATGTCTTCGGCACGCTGTTCAACGCCGGCCCCGGCTTTGCGGAGGACGGCCGCCAGTTCGACCGGCTCGTCGACGACGGCGACACGCTCGCGCTCGGCGCGCTGACGATCCGCGCGCTGCACACGCCGGGCCACACGCCCGCGTGCATGACCTACTGCGTCGACGACGCGGCGCAGCGCGCGGCGTTCGTCGGCGACACGCTGTTCATGCCCGACTACGGCACGGCCCGCTGCGACTTCCCCGGCGGCGATGCACGCACGCTGTACCGCTCGATCGCACGCGTGCTCGGCCTGCCGCCCGACACGCGCCTGTACCTGTGCCACGACTACCAGCCGGGCGGCCGCGACGTGCAGTTCGTGACGACCGTCGCCGAGCAGCGGCGCGCGAACGTCCACGTGAAGGACGGCGTGACCGAGGACGATTTCGTGGCGATGCGCACCGCGCGCGATGCGACGCTCGACATGCCCGTGCTGATGCTGCCGTCCGTGCAGGTCAACATGCGCGCCGGCCATCTGCCCGAGCCAGAAAACAATGGCGTGCGCTACCTGAAGATCCCGCTCGACGCGATCTGAGCCGTGCACCGCAACCGGAGAACCCCGACATGACCATCCGCAAGCTGACCGACGCGCTGTCGGTCTCGCCGCAGATCACGGCGGCCGACCTGCCCGCGCTTCATGCGGCGGGCGTCCGCGCGATCATCTGCAACCGGCCCGACGGCGAAGGCCCCGACCAGCCGACCGTCACCGAGATCCGCGCGGCCGCCGCGCCGCTCGGCATCGACGTGCATTACCTGCCGGTCAATACGGGCAAGGTGACCGACGAGCAGGCCGCGCAATTCGGCGCGCTCGTCGCGTCGCTCGAAGGCCCGGTGCTCGCTTACTGCCGCAGCGGCACGCGTTCGGCCACGCTGTGGGCGCTGTCGCAAGCCGGCCTGCGCCCGCTGAACGACATCGTCGCGACGGCCGATGCGGCCGGCTACGACCTGCGCGCGCTCGCTTCGCGTGTCGCGCAAGGCGGCCGGCAGGCGGCGCCGGCCGTCGACGCGCGGCACGACATCGTGATCGTCGGCGCGGGCGCGGCCGGCATCGCGGTCGCGTCGAGCCTGCTCGCACGCGACGCGTCACTCGACATCGCGGTGATCGATCCGGCCGATGTCCACTACTACCAGCCGGGCTGGACGATGGTCGGCGCGGGCGTATTCCGGCCCGAGA
Organism: Burkholderia catarinensis; assembly: GCF_001883705.2. Lineage (GTDB taxonomy): Bacteria > Pseudomonadota > Gammaproteobacteria > Burkholderiales > Burkholderiaceae > Burkholderia > Burkholderia catarinensis. Next base: position 41,123 of record NZ_MDEQ02000007.1, on the reverse strand, counting down.
CCACCGCGCGCCGGATGACCGACGTGCTGCCGCGCGGCGTGCACCGGATTCAGGCCGCCGTCGCGGGCTTCGAGCCCGACGCGCATACGGTCGTGCTCGACGGCTGCCGCCGCATCGGCTACCGCAAGCTCGTCGTGTGCCCGGGGCTCAAGCTCGACTGGCACGCGATCGAGGGCCTTGCCGACACGCTCGGCCGCAACGGCGTCACGTCGAACTACCGCTACGATCTCGCGCCGTACACATGGGAGCTCGTCCGTGAATTCCGCGGCGGCAACGCGCTCTTCGCGCAGCCGCCGATGCCGATCAAGTGCGCGGGCGCGCCGCAGAAGGCGATGTACCTGTCGTGCGACCACTGGCGGCGCGCGGGCCGCCTCGAGGCCGCGAACGTCGAGTTCCTGAATGCGGGCGGCGCACTGTTCGGCGTCGCCGACTACGTGCCCGCGCTGATGGAGTACGTGAAAAGCTACGACATCGCATTGTCGTTCGGCCACAACCTCGTCGCGATCGACGGGCCCGCGCGCCGTGCGACGTTCGCGCGCGCGCTGCCGGACGGCGGCAAGGAAACCGTCGAGCGTTCGTTCGACATGATCCATGTGGTGCCGCCGCAGAAGGCGCCCGACTTCGTGCGCTCGAGCCCGCTCGCCGACGCGGCCGGCTGGATCGACGTCGATCCGGCGACGCTGCGGCACCGGCAGTTTCCGGACATCTACGCACTCGGCGACGCCACCAACACGACCAATGCGAAAACGGCCGCGGCCGCCCGCAAGCAGGCGCCCGTCGTCGCGCACAACCTGCTCGCGTCGCTCGGCCGTGCGCACGGCGACGCTGCGTACGACGGCTACGGCTCGTGCCCGCTCACCGTCGAGCGCGGCAAGATCGTGCTCGCCGAATTCCTGTACGGCGGCAAGGTCGCGCCGACCTTCCCCGCGTGGCTGATCGACGGCCGCCGCCCGTCGCGGCTCGCGTGGCTGCTCAAGGAACGCGTGCTGCCGCCGCTCTACTGGAAGGCGATGCTCAAGGGCCGCGAATGGCTCGCGAAGCCCGCGATCGCAGGTTGACCGGAGCGCGATGACGTCATGCTGATTTCCCTCGTACTGGGCGGCTTCGTCGGCGCCGTGCTCGGCCTGACCGGCGCCGGCGGCGGCATTCTCGCGGTGCCCGCGCTCGTCGTCGGGATGAGCTGGCCGATGCAGCAGGCCACGCCCGTCGCACTCGTCGCGGTGGCCGGCAGCGCCGCGCTCGGCGCGCTCGAAGGCTTCCGCCGCGGGCTCGTGCGCTATCGCGCGGCGCTGTTGATGGCCGTGGCCGGCGTACCGTTGACCACGCTCGGCGTGCGGCTCGCGCACGTGCTGCCGCAACGCATGCTGCTCGCGCTGTTCGCGCTGACGATGCTGGTTATCGCCGGCCGCCTGCTGCGGCAGGCGCTGCGGCAAACGCCCATCGATGCGGACGCGTCGCCGCTGTGCGTCGGCCGCGTGAATCCCGACACAGGCCGGCTCGTGTGGTCCTGGCCCGTGGGCGTCGCGCTTGCGTCGACCGGCGCGGTGACGGGTTTGATGACGGGATTGCTCGGCGTAGGCGGCGGTTTCGTGATCGTGCCGATGCTGCGCAAGTTCACGAACGTGTCGATGCACGGTGTCGTCGCGACGTCGCTGATGGTGATCGCGCTGGTCGGCACCGGCGGTGTATTCGCGACGCTCGTGTCGGGCACGCGCGCGCCGCTCGACGTGACGCTGTGGTTCACCGTCGCGACCGCGCTCGGCATGGCCGCCGGCCGCGGTGCGTCGCGGCACCTCGCCGCGCGGCACGTGCAGGCCGGTTTCGCGGCTGTGCTCGTGTGCGTCGCGCTTGGGCTGCTGGCCAAGGCGGCATTCGGCGCGTAAGCGACAGTACGGCCGGACGCGGGAATCGAACCCGCGTCCGGCCCGCGACGCACCCGTCCATCACGAATTTGTCAGGACCGCATGCTAGACTCGCCGCCGCGCGCCCGTACGTCGCGTGTCGACAACGAATAATTATTCAGGAGTCCGGTCATGCTCGTCATCTCCGTCAATCGTGCGGCAATCGCCGCACTGATACTCGCCCCGCTCCCTGCGCTCGCCACGCCCGCCTACACGGCAGCGTTGACGCTCGCCAGTCTCTCGCCGTCGGTCGGCGGGACCGACAAGGCGACGCTTAAGCTCACCAACACCGGCACCGATCCCGCCGCCGCCGGCCTCTTCATCGGCATGCCGGCCGGCTTTGCCGCCAGCGGCTTCACGAACGCATGCGGCGGCACACTGGCCAGCGATGGCGCGGCGCAGGTCACGCTGTCGGGCGCGACCATACCGGCCGGCGGCACTTGCACGTTCGGCTTCACGCTCGACGTACCGCCCGTTGCGGCGCTGCCGCCGGCGGGCGCGCGCAGTTTCACCGTCACGGGTAATCCTGCGCCCGGTCTCGCGACGCTGTCGTCCAGCACCGCACCGACGCTGTCCGGCTTCCTCGGTTCGACGCCCGGCCTTTACAGCAACACGTGGTTTCCGTCGACGGTACGCAGTGTCGGCACGCTCGACCTGTTCATCACGCCGCAGACCGACCCGGGCCCGAACTCGAACGTGTTCTGGTCGAACCAGGTCAATTCGCTGCACGGCTACACCGGCCTGCAGTCGACCGAGCTGGTGTCGGCAAGCGAAGGCGTCGGCCGGCAATTCCTGTTCAGCCTGTGGGGCGCGACGGCCGCGAAGCCCGGTACGCCCGCGAGCGCCGGCATCGGTGCGGGCAGCTATTGCACGGTCAGCGGCTCGGCGACGGACGGCAGCGCAGGGGCACAGTGCCGCTACCGCTACGACTGGCAAGCCGGGCACACCTACCGGTTCCGCATCACGCCGGACACGAACCAGGGGCCCGGCTGGTTCAAGAGCAATGTCACCGACGTAACGCCCGGCTCGGCCGGCGACAGCTTCGACATCGGCAGCATCTATGTCGGCACGACGCAGACGCAGGTACCGGTCTCGTCGATCAGCCAGTGGGTCGAATATTTCGACTGGAACTCGAGCCGCACGAGCTGCACGTCGGTCGCCTACACGGACGCGCAGTTCAGCGTTCGCGCATACGACGCGATCGGCAACGCGGTGACGGTGCCGGCACCGTCGGTCACGGTCAACAAGACCTGCCCCGCCAGTGATGCGAACGCGTCCGTGTCGAACGGCGTCGCGACGCTGATCGGCGGCCCGCAGCAATCGGCGGCCGGCCTCGTGAAAGCGAACGGCGCCTGCCTGACCGCGTCGGGCGGCCTAGCCGACGGCCATCCCGTGGTGCTCGGTGCCTGCCCGACGCTCGCGTCGGTGCGCACGTCCGGCGGCACGCACTTCAATCCGCAACTGTGGGTCGCCGCGAGCGACGGCACGCTGCAAACCAAGTACAGCTACTGCCTCACCGCGCAGGCAGCAAGCGCGGGCAACGGCGCGCTGCTGCGCACCTGCATCGCCGGCGCGGCCGATCAGCAGTGGCTCGTGAAGACCGGCACGGCGCCGGGTTCGGCGCAACTCGTGTCGCAGCCGACGGGCCGCTGCCTCGCACCGGCCGCGAGTGGCACGTTGAGCCTCCAGCCGTGCACGGCAGCCACGGCGGTCTGGACGACGCCCGGCAAGAGCTTCGCGTACTGACCGGCGTCGAGCGGTACGCAACGCGCCCAAGCAAAACGCCCGGCCCGACTCGTCGTCGGTGCCGGGCGTTTTTCGTTGCGGCCGCAACCTGCGTGTCAGGCCGCGAACCCCGCCATCCGCTTGCGCTCTTGACGCAGCATCACGAAGTTCGCGATCACGACACCCGCCGTCACCGCGACGATGAACAGCGTCGCGAGCGCGTTCATTTCCGGGTTCAGCCCGAGGCGCACGCGCGAGAACACGACGAGCGGCAGCGTCGTCGAGCCGGGGCCCGACAGGAACGCCGACAGCACGAGATCGTCGATCGACAGCGTGAACGACAGCAGCCAGCCCGCGACCAGCGCCTGCGAGATCAACGGCAGCGTGATCGTGAAGAACACCTTCAGCGGCGTCGCGCCAAGATCGAGCGCGGCTTCCTCCAGCGACGGGTTCAGCTCGCGCACGCGCGACTGCACGATGATCGCGACGTACGAGATGCACAGCATCACGTGGCCGAGCCAGATCGTGAAGACCCCGCGTTCGGCCGGCCAGCCGATCCACTTCGCCAGCTCGATGAACAGCAGCAGCAGCGAGATCCCCTGGATCACCTCGGGAATCACGAGCGGCGCATTGATCATCCCGCTGAACAGCGCGAAGCCGCGAAAGCGCCCCATCCGCGCGAGCACGAAGCCGGCCCACGTGCCGATGAACACCGACGCGAACGCGGTCAGCACGCCGATCTTCAGCGACAGCCACGCGGCCGTCAGCAGCTCGTCGTCCTGGACGAGCGCCGTGTACCAGCGCAACGAGAAGCCCGACCACACGGTGACGAGCTTCGACTCGTTGAACGAATAGACGATCAGGCTGATGATCGGGATGTACAGGAACGCGAAGCCGGCAAACAGCGCCGCGAACTGCAGGTAACGATTCGGCTTCATCGACGGCCCTCCTGCTCCTTTGCCTGGGAACGCTGGAACATCGCCATCGGCACGAGCAGCAGCAGCACCATCGCACAGGTCACCGCCGATGCCATCGGCCAGTCTGCGTTGTTGAAGAACTCATTCCACATCACGCGGCCGATCATCAGCGTGTTCGCGCCGCCGAGCAGCTCCGGAATCACGTACTCGCCCACCGCCGGGATGAACACGAGCAGGCAGCCCGCGATGATCCCGTTCCTCGACAGCGGCAACGTGATCTGCACGAACGCCTTCCACGGCTTAGCTCCTAGGTCGTACGCGGCTTCGAGCAGGCGCAGGTCCATCTTCACGAGGTGCGCGTAGAGCGGCATCACGAGGAACGGCAGGTACGAATACACCATCCCGATGTACACCGCGTAGTTCGTGCGGTACAGCTCGATCGGCGTATGGGTCAGCCCGATCCACATCAGGAAGTTGTTCAGCAGGCCGTTGTTCTTCAGGATGCCGATCCATGCGTACACGCGGATCAGGAACGACGTCCAGAACGGCAGCATCACGCCCATCATCAGCAGGTTGCGCGTCGCCGGGTTCGAGCGCGCGATGTAGTACGCCATCGGATAGCCGATCAGCAGGCACAGCAGCGTCGTGATCGCGGCCACCCACACCGAGTTCACGTAGGTCGCGAAATACAGGCTGTCCGTGAACAGGAACGCGTAGTGCGACAGGTTCAGCGCGACGTGCACGACGCCGTCGGCGTACGACGCGAGTTCCGTGTACGGCGGGATGCCGAGCTGCAGCTCCGCGAAGCTGATCTTGACGACCAGCACGAACGGCACGAGGAAGAACAGCACGAGCCACGTGAACGGCCCCGCGACGACCGCCGTGGCGCCCGTCAGGTTGAAGCGCCGCACCGGCCACGAGAGCATGGACTTGAACGGGGTCATGACGTCAGCACCACGCCCGCGGTCGCGCTCCAGCGCACGTAGATCTCGTCGCCGAGCGCCGGCGTGTCGAGCTCGGAAATCGCGAGGCTCGACACGTTCGCGATCACCGTCTTGCCCGCGTCGAGCCTCACGTGATACAGCGAATAGCCGCCCATGTACGCGACGTTGCCGATCCTGCCGCGCGCCCAGTTGAACGCGCCTTCGGGCGGCTTGCGCGTGAGCGCGATCCGTTCGGGGCGCACCGATACCGTGACCGGCATCCCGAGCGGGCCCGAGATCCCGTGGCTCACGTACAGCCGGCTCGGCAGTTCCGGCGATTCGATGTACACGTGGTCGGGTTCATCCTCGACGGTCACGCCGTCGAACAGGTTCGTCGAACCGATGAACTCGGCCGAGAAGCGGCTGTTCGGATACTCGTACACTTCATTCGGCGAGCCGATCTGGACGATCTGCCCTTCGCTCATCACCGCGAGGCGGTTCGCCATCGTCATCGCTTCTTCCTGGTCGTGCGTGACCATGATGCAGGTGACGCCGACCCTGTTCAGGATGTTGACGAGCTCGATCTGCGTGCGCTGGCGGATCTGCTTGTCGAGCGCGGACATCGGCTCGTCGAGCAGCAGCAGCTTCGGGCGCTTGACGAGCGAACGCGCGAGCGCGACGCGCTGCTGCTGGCCGCCCGACAGCTGGTGCGGCTTGCGCTTCGCGTACTTGCTCATCTGCACGAGTTCGAGCGCCGCGTGCACGCGCTCCTTCATCTCGGCGCGCGGCACGCCTTCCTGTTTGAGCCCGAACGCGACGTTCGACTCGACCGACATGTGCGGGAACAGCGCATACGACTGGAACATCATGTTCACGGGCCGCTTGTACGGCGGCATCTGCGCGAGATCCTCGCCGTCGATCAGGATCTTGCCCGACGTGACCGTCTCGAGGCCCGCGAGCATCCGCAGCAACGTCGACTTGCCGCAGCCCGAGCTGCCGAGCAGCGCGAACAGTTCGCCCTGGCGCACGGTCAGGTTGACGCTGCGCACGGCTTCGGTATCGCCGAATTTCTTGACGACGTCGACGATCTGGACAAAGTTCTCGGCGCGCGCATCGGCGCCGGAGAAGGAAACGGTGGACGGTGCGCCCGCGACCGGCGCACCCGACTGGCTATTCATGATGTGCTGCTTCTCTCCTGCGTTTGACGAACAAAGCCCCCGGGGGCACCAGGGGCTTCATGACTGCTGGGGAACGCCGGCTCGCGTCAGCGGCCCGACTTCAGCTCGGTCCACAGACGCGTCTGCAGGCGCTGGATTTCAGGCGGCAGCGGCTTGAGCAGGAACAGCGTCTTCACGACGTCGGCCGGCGGGTAGACGGCCGGATCGTTCGCGACGTCGGGCCGCACGTACTTGCGTGCCTCGGCGTTGGCGCTCGGGTAGTACACCGCGTTCGTGATCGCCGCGTGCACCTTCGGATCCTCGATGTAGTTGATCCACTGCAGCGCGGCATCCTTGTTCTTCGCGTCCTTCGGGATCGCCATCACGTCGAACCAGACCGGCGCGCCGCCCTTCGGGATGTAGTACTCGATCTTGTAGGCCTTCTTCGCTTCGATCGCGCGATGCTTCGCGATCACGACGTCGCCCGACCAGCCGAACGCGAAGCAGATGTCGCCGCCGACCAGGTCGTTGATGTAGCCCGACGAGTTGAATTGCGTGATGTACGGGCGGATCTTCTTCAGCACTTCCATCGCGGCCTTGTAGTCGGCCGGATTCGTGCTCATCGGATCCTTGCCGATGTAGTGCAGCGCCGCCGCGAACATCTGGTCGGGTGCGTCGAGCACCGACACGCCGCAGGTCTTCAGCTTCGACAGGTTTTCCGGCTTGAACAGGATGTCCCAGTTGTCGAGCGGCACCTTGCCGAGCGCCTGCTGCGCCTTCGTCAGGTTGTACGCGAGACCCGTCGTGCCGTACGCCCAGGGCACCGAGAACTTGTTGCCCGGGTCCGCGCCGGCGACGAGCGCCATCAGCTGCGGATCGAGGTACTTGAGGTTCGGGAGCTTCGACTTGTCGAGCGGCGCGAAGATGCCGGCGGCGATCTGCTTGCCCGCGTAGTTGCTGGTCGGCACGACGATGTCGTAGCCCGAGCTGCCCGTCAGCAGCTTCGCCTGCAGCGTGTCGTCGCTGTCGTAGTTGTCGTAGCGGACCTTGACGCCCGCCTGCTTCTCGAAGTTCGGGATCGTGTCCTTCGCAATGTAGTCCGACCAGTTATAGACATTGAGCTGCGTATCCTTCGCCGCTGCCGCCGATGCACCCACGCACAGCGCGAGCGCTGCGAACCGGCCCACTACCTTTGCTTTCATCCCGTTCTCCCTCCGGCCGGACGCGTTGCCCGGCTGCCGTCTGCCTCGTCATGGCGGCGCATTCTGGTGCTCCGCCCCTCGAAAACCCCGAAAACTACCATCATTCGCGCCCCGTCACAAAAAAATCATGCCGGTGTCGCGCAAACGGAACAGATTCCCGCCGACGGCCAGTCAGGCCGCCCGTGCGACGGGGTGTTCCGAGGGAATTCTATCGGGTAATCGGCGGCTGTCCACCGGGAAAAACAGGCGGCGGCGAAACCGCGTTCGCGTGCCGGACACACCGCCGTACCGTCACGACCCCGCACCGGCACGGCATGCCGGCGGCCTCCGTCCGACCGGCGGGCCGCGATGCATTAAAATGGCGGCTGACGATTCAACTGCGCGAACCCTTTCGATGGCCTCCAATCTCCACGACCTGCCCGACAGCCCCTGCATCGGCGTGTGCTCGACCCTCTTCGACGAAGTCTGCAAGGGCTGCGGCCGCACGGCCACCGAAGTGTCGAACTGGGTGTTCCTGAGCGACGACGAAAAGCGCGCGGTGTGGGAGCGCATCACGCGCGAAGGCACGGCGATGCGCTTCCAGTACGACAAGCTGTAAATCCGTCGCGCAAAAAAAAAGCGGCATGCCGACCGCCATGCCGCCAACCCCAACTCTGTTCTTTTCCCGCCGCGTCTAGAACTTCATCCCGACGCCCACGCCGACGATCAGCGGATCGATGTGCAGCGTGCCGATGCCCTTGTCGCCGAGCGTCGCATCGGTGCTCATCCAGATCTTCTTCACGTCGACGTTCATGAACACCTTCTTCGTCACCTGCACGTCCACGCCGAACTGCAGCGCAGGGCCGAAGCTGCTCTTGTTGATCGATACGCCCTGCCCGCCGACGTTGAGCCCGTTGTTGTAGAAGTACGTGTAGTTCAACCCCGCGCCGACGTACGGACGCACCTTGCCGGCATGGTTGAAGTGATACTGCAGCAGCAGCGTCGGCGGCAGCACGCCCACGCCGCCGAGATTGCCGAGGCTCGACGTCAGTTGATGCCGCGACGTGCCGAGGATCAGCTCGACGCCGAGGTAATCGCGGATCATGTACGTGAAGTCGAGCTCGGGCACGATCGCGTTGTTCACGCCGACGTTGAGCGCGCCGAGCGTGTCGCTCGCGCGCTCGTTCGGCTGGATGCTGATCGCGCGAAGCCGAACCAGTACGTCACCCTGGTTGATGCCGTCGCCCGGTGAGGCCGCGTGCGACAGCGAAGGCATCGCGACGAGGCTTGCCGCGACGGCGGCAACGGTGACACAAGTTTGAATCGTTTTATGCATGCTACGGACCCCCAAAGAATGGTTTCCATTCTCCCAGCAGGGTCTTTTCGGCATCTTGATATCCGTCAAGCCAGCGTAAACGTGGGGCGGTTTGTCGCAGGCTCCGTCGCACTGCCCGTCAGCAGCAGGTCGAGCAAATCGCGCACGCTGCGGATCGCACGGCCGAACGGCAGCGCTTCGCGGCCGCGAAAGAACAGCCCGTTCGCAACGTCGCCGCGCAGCGCGGCCGCCAGCCGCGTGTCGATGCAGAAATGGCCGAACTTCTCGATGCCGTCGCGCAAGCCGCATACGCTCAGGCATTCGAGCGCCGTCGGGCAGCGCTGCTTGAACGCACCGAGCTTGGCGCGGATGCGCGTCTCGTTGCGCAGGTAACGATCGAGCCAAGGCGTTTTCACCGCGCGCGCGGGCAGCCCCGTCACGCTGACGAACTCGACGATGTCGTCGGGCGTCGCGTCGGCCAGCACGCGCTTGAAGTGCGGATGCGCGTCGCCTTCTTCCGTCACCGCGAACGGCGTCCCGACCTGCACGCCGTTCGCGCCGGCCGCGAACGCCGCGCGCACCGTGTCGTGACTGTTGATCCCGCCCGCAACGATCAGCGGGACGGTCTCGCGCGCGAGGCCGAGCGTCGCCATCACCTGGGCGGTCTCGTCGAGCACGCGTGCGAAATCGAAACGATGGTCGTGCATGTCGTCGATCTGCGTGACGCCGAGGTGGCCGCCCGCATGCGCCGGATGCTCGATCACGATCGCGTCGGGCAAGCGCCCCTTCTTCATCCACTTCTTCAGCACGAGCGCGATCCCGCGGCTGTCCGACAGGATCGGGATCAGCGCGATGTCGTGGCCTTGCGTGAGATCGGGCAGATCGAGCGGCAGGCCCGCGCCCATCACGATCGCATCGGCGCCCTCGTCGCACGCGACACGCACGTAGTCCGCATGCGCGCTCACCGCCTTCATCACGTTGACCGCGATCATCCCGCGCCCTTCGCTGTAGGTCTTCGCGAGACGGATCTCGCGTGCGAGCGCGTCGAGGTTCGCGGCCTCGAGCGTGGCGCGATCGGGCTGCGCGCGGCAACGCGCGAGCAGGTCCGCATGATGGTGACGCAGATCGATGCTCGCGATCGTGCCGACCGCGCCTTCGCGCGCGACGCTGCCCGCGAGCCGGTGCGCGGAGATGCCGACGCCCATGCCGCCCTGCACGACAGGCAGCAAGGTGCGGCCGCGAATCGTCAGCGGCGGAAAGGAAGTGCGTACGGTCATCTGAAACCTCGTCGGAACATCGGAACCGCGATGATCGACGATCCACAGACGCGCACCTTGACGGCCGTCAATAAAAAACGGCACGCGAGCGTGCCGTTTCCGGTTCATGCAGCGAGAAGCGCTCAGGCCGGCTTGACTGGCCTCAACTGCATCGACTTGTACTCGAGATACTCTTCGAGCCCGTACACGCCGTTCTCGCGGCCGTGCCCCGACTGCTTGAAGCCGCCGAACGGCGCGGCACCGTTCCACGTGCCGCCGTTGATGTCGACCTGCCCCGTGCGGATGCGGCGCGCGACGCCCATCGCGCGTTCGTCGCTGCCGGCCCACACCGCGCCGCCGAGCCCGTACGGCGAATCGTTCGCGATCCGCACGGCCTCGTCTTCGTCGCGATACGTGATGATCGACAGCACCGGCCCGAAGATCTCTTCCTGCGCGATCGTCGATTTCGGATCGACGCGGCCGAACACGGTCGGCTTCACGAAGAAGCCCTTCGCGAGCCCTTCCGGCAAACCGGTGCCGCCCGTCACCAGTTCCGCGCCTTCGTCGATTCCGCGCTGGATATACGCCTGCACGCGCTGCTGCTGCGCGGCGGACGCAAGCGCGCCGAGGCGCGTCGCATCCTGCCGCGGGTCGCCCGCGACGTACGTTTCGGCTGCCGCCTTCGCGATCGCGCGCGCCTCGTCGTAACGCGCTTCCGGCACCAGCATGCGCGTATGCGCCGAGCAGGTCTGCCCCGCGTTCAGGTAGCACGCGTTGACCGTGCCCTTCACCGCCGTCGCGAAATCGGCGTCGTCGAGGATCAGCGACGCCGACTTGCCGCCCAGTTCAAGCGCGACGCGCTTGACGCCCGCGGCCGCCAGCTCGGCCACGCGCTTGCCGGCGCGCGTCGAGCCCGTGAACGACACCATGTCGACCTCCGGATCGGTAGCCAGCACCTCGCCGACGACCGGACCGTAGCCGCACACGAGGTTGAACACGCCGGCAGGCAGGCCGGCTTCGTGAATCGCTTCGGCAAGCATGAACGCGTTGAGCGGCGCGACTTCGGACGGCTTCAGGACGACCGTGCAGCCGGCCGCGAGCGCCGGCGCGACCTTCAGCGTGACCTGGTTGAGCGGGTAGTTCCACGGCGTGATCGCCGCAACGACGCCGACCGGCTCGCGCACCACGAGCGAGTTGCCGACCTGCGCCTCGAATTCGAACGACTCGGCGAGCTTCGCGTACGCCTTCCAGTTATAGATCGGACCGCCGACCTGGATCGCGCGCGACAGCTTGATCGGCATCCCGACTTCGCCGGTGATCGACTGCGCGAGTTCCTCGCTGCGCGCCTGCAGATGCTCGACGATCTTGCGCAGGTAGCCCGCACGCGTCACGGCCGGCGTGGCCGCCCACGCGTCGAAGGCCGCGCGCGCCGCACGGATCGCCGCCTGCGCGTCGGACGCGACGCCCTCCGGAATCCGGCCGATCACGGCCTCGGTGCCCGAGTCAATCACGTCGATCGTGCCGGTTCCGGCCGGTTTGCGCCATGCGCCGTCGATGTAGAACTGGTCGTAGATTTTCATCGTTTTGCGCCTCCAGGGAAGCCGACATTCTAGCGAGCGTTTCAGTCATCTGGCGTGACGATTGACAGCCATTCGAAAGGACCCGGGCGCTATCGCGCCCTTGCTCCGCCGCCGGTTACGCATGCCGTCACGGCATTCGCGTAACCGCCGCCGCGTCAGCATCCGCCCGGGTGCGCGGCCGGGCTCGCATCGTGCTATGTTTTTATTATCGGCGCCGGCCCATTGCAACCGGCGCCGCCCGGAATCGACGCATTTCGTGAGCGCTGCCATGACCGACGCACCCCATACCCTCGGCTCGCAAGACCGCCTGGAGCTGCTTTGCTGGCTCACCTGCGGCAATCTCGGTGCGTTTTACCTCAACGAATCGTGGCCGGACGCCACGTTCCAGGTCCAGGCCGCGCACCGCTGGCTCGACCGCCATCACCGCCAGGCCGACTGGCTCGCGGTCGCCAGGCTCGCGGCGCTCGCGCAGGACATCGCGAAGCGGCACGCCGGGTTCGTCGACGCGTCGTGGGCGCGCGACGCGGTCGAGGAAATCGTCGACACCGACGATCTCGACTATCGGGCGAAACTCGTGCAATGGGTGTACGAAGACTGCTGCAAGGCACTCGCGGACAAGCGCCTGGCCGATTGAGCCGCATCTCGAGCCGTGTGCGCGCAGGCGGCATAACCGCTATGCGCGACGGTCTTTTCGTCGCTGCGGACGTAGCAGCCGGAATGGCTGGCGGGGTACGGTGCGCGGGCACCGCCCCCTGCGCCGGCGCGCGCGATGCGCGCCGTGGCGCTTACAACAGCGACTTCGCCTGCGTCAGCACCTTGTCGCAGATCTGCTTGGTCACCTGCTGCTTCAGGCCGCCGCCGCTCAGGTCGAGCTTGCTGCCGTTGCCGGCGTCGAGGATCCCGCTCGCGCCGCTGGTGTAGCTGCTGTCGGACGACGCATTGCCGCCGAGTTTGCCCATCAGCGCGTCCTTCACCGACGACGCGCCGCCGCCGGACGCCCCGCCGAGATAGTTGTTCTGGATGCAGAACTGCAGCAGGCCCGCGACGTTGCCGGTACTGCCCGGCATCAGCGACGAACCGCCGCCGCCCGTCAGTGCGCCGCCGAGGCCGCCAAGGTTGCCGAGCGCACCGCCCGCGCTGTCGCCCGAATCGCCACCACCGCCGACCTGCTTCAGGACGTCGCCAAGCTGTGCATGGGCCACCGAAAACGGTGCGAGCAATCCGATCAGCGCGCCGGCAACGGTCGCGCGGTATAGACGTGCATTCATGTGAAGCCTCCCGGTTGTGCCTGAGTGAGTACCGCGAATCGAATCCAAGGATACTCAATCGACCGGTACATGACAGCCTTGGTGCGCCGCCTGAAACGTCAGGCATCGTGATATCGCCGCGATTTGACAATGCTTGACGGCGTGCCATGTCCGGCATGGCCGGTTCGACCTGCAATCGGATACGCCCACTCGCGAAGCGTCATAGAATCGTCGTCGCCGGCCATGCGGACCCGCCGCCCGATCTCCCCCCGAACATGAAAAACACTCACATGGCGCTCGCCTGTCGATTCCTGTTGATCGCGAGCGCGTCGGCCGCGCTGATCGCCGGTTCCGGCGTCGCCCGAGCGGCGCCCGCAGCATGCCCGTCGCCTTCGTTCGACCGCTATCCGGCACCCGCCGCAAGCGCGCCGCGCAAGCCGGCCGCATCGCCCCGGCTGGCCGGCAAGGAAGCGCGCCTCTACCGCACCGTCATTCGCGACGAATTCACGCAACCGGCCAATTTTGCCGGCCACTATCGCGTCGCGATCTGGGGTTGCGGAACGGATTGCCGGAATTTCGCGATCGTCGACAAATACACGGGCGCGACGTACACGATGCCCGGCGTGAAGGCCATCTCGGGCGTGATGGGCAACGACGACGAGCGCGTCGATTTTCGCGCCGGCAGTGCGCTGCTGATCGTCGCGGGCTGCCTCAACGACGATTGCGACGACAACAACGCGAAGGCGGCCCGGTTCTTCTACGAATGGACCGGCACGCGGCTGCATCCGCTCGGCACCTGTCCGCTGGCCATCGAGCCGCTCCAGTAGCCGGTCCGATAGCCTGCCCGATAACCGGCCCGATCGATGCGCCGGCCGCTGCCCGGCGCGACTTGCGCTATCGTTCCGGTACTCCTTCACGGCGCGCCCAACCGCGATGTCAATCCACTTCAGTTTCGACGACGGCCCCGGCCCGTCGACGCCCTCCTTGCTCGACGTCCTGCACGCCGCGTCGTGCCAAGCGACCTTCTTCCTGCTCGGCAAGAACCTGGCGGGCGCGCTCGACGTCGCGGCGAGAATGGCGCGCGACGGCCACCGGCTCGGCAATCACACCCATTCGCACGCGAGGCCGGGCACGCTGGCGGACGACGCGCTGATCGACGAGATCGATGCAACCGACGCGCTGATTCGCGACGCCTATCGCGCAGCCGGCATTCCCGCGCCGGACGCGATCCCGCTGCGCCTTCCGTACGGGCTGATGCCGCAGGACAATCGCGCCGCCGTGCTTGCGCGCCTGCAGCGCGAACATACGGGCTGGACCGCGATACTGGACGACTGGCAGCGGCCCGCGCCGTCGCCGCAGGCGCTGTTCGACGCGATGTGCGCGCATGCCGACGCCGGCGCGGCGCGGCATCGCGACGTGCTGTTCTGCATGCACGACGGATCGCGGCGCGGCGAAGCGCGGCCCAACACGGTCGAAGCCGTGCGCCTGTTCCTGAACCGGAAGCACTGACGCAACGGCCGCCTAGCCGCCGGGCGCCGCACTGTCCAGCAACTGCCGCCAGCCACCGAGAAAGCCGATGCCGGGCCCCGGCATCCACAGGCCGCGCTGCGCGGCTTCGAGATGGATCAACGTCTGGTCCGCGCAGAACAGGCCCGTCAGCGCTTCGCGGTGCTCGCGCATCCAGCCCGGCGCGGCATCGCGCCGCGTCGCTGCATACGCGTGCAGGCCGGCTTCCCATCGCCGCGCATCGAATACGAAGCGATCGTCCCTGCCCGCATCGCGCGACAGCGCGAACAGCGCAAAGGCCGCCTCGAGCCACTGCGCGCCCTGCCCGACATCGTCGAAATCCAGCACGCCGCTCACCGCGCTGCCTACATAAAGCAGGTTGCCCGCGTGATAGTCGCCGTGCAGCCAATGCACCGGCCCCGTCAGCCAGCGTGCGGCGGCGTCGAGATGCGCGCCGATCCGCCGGATCATCGTCTCGTAGCGACTGTTCAAGTCGCCCGGCAACGACGGCATCGCACGTGCCGACACGCGCGCATGACGTGCCGACAGCCACGTCAGCGGCGCCGATTCGCTCACGGGTATCGCCGCCAGTGCCGCATGCAGATGCGCCAGCGTACGCATCGCATCGATCGCGCCCGCCTGCGCATCGCCGGGCAGGCCGGGATTGCCGTCGATATGCTCGAACAGGTGCAGCCAGCTTCCATCGGGGGCCTGCACACCGGACTGCGCGTCGACGGTTGGCCGCAGCCGCGGCAGCGCGGGCAGCATCGGCGCCGTGCGCGAATGGCCGAGACGCCCAAGTATCGACGCCTCGCGATGCACCTGCCCGACCGGCTTGCCGGACCACGACACGCGCAGCACCGCGCGTCCCGCATCGCACTCGACGAGATACGTTTTGTTAGTATGGCCCGATGCCAGCGCCTGCAGGCGCGCCGGCGCGATGTTCCAGTACCGGTGAAGCCACGGTTCCAGCGTTTTCACGTCACTCCTACTCGTTGCATTGACCATGTCAGAGCGTCCTTCGGCCCGCATGCGGGACATCAACATCGAATGGCTGACGCGAGCCGCCGAATTCGACCATCTGTTCCAGACGCGCTGGCTCGGCGAGCGCTTCTTCCATCTGCCCGGCGACATGCTCGCGCTCCAGGAACTGATCTGGCGCGAGCGCCCCGACTGCATCGTGCAGACCGGCATCGCGGCGGGCGGCGGCGTCGTGTTCTCCGCGTCGATGCTGGAATTGACGGGTGGCCACGGCCGCGTCGTTGCGATCGAACCGCGCCTGCGCGACGAGGTCAGGCAGCGCCTGCAATCGCACCGGCTCGCCCATCGCATGGTGTTGATCGAGGGCGAATCGTGCGCGGCCGGCACGCTCGCGTCGGTGCGCGCGCAGATCGACGACGGCGCGCGCGTGATGGCGATCCTCGATCTCACGCATACGCACGCGCACGTGCTGCGCGAACTCGAATGCTATGCGGCACTGGTGACGCCCGGCAGCTACGCGATCGTGATGGACACCATCATGGAGTACCTGCCCGAGTCGATGTTCGACGGCAAGCCGTACGGCAAAGGCAACAATCCGGCCACGGCCGTGCGTGAATTTCTCGCCCGCGACGACCGGTTCGAGGTCGACGAGGATATCGAAGACCGCGTGCTCATGACGCTGTCGCCAGGCGGCTTCCTGAAGCGAGTGCGCTGATCAGGCGGGCCGCCTGCGCCGAGCCGTCGCGCGCGTAGCTCGCGCGGATCCGCGCCGCCTGCTCGCGCAACGAACCGGGACGCAACAGGCGTTCGAGCGCGTCGGCAATGTCCGCCACGCCGGCTTGCTGCAGATCCAGCACGCATCCCGCGCCGGCCCGCTCGACGAAGTGCGCCGAATGGAACTGGTCGTTGCAGAACGGCGACAGCAGCATCGGCACGCCGCACGCGAGCGACTCCATCACCGAATTCGCGCCGCCGTGGCTGACGAACGCGTGCGTGCGCCGCAGCAGCGCCAGTTGCGGCACATACCGCACCGCGACGACGCGCTCGTCGTCGGCCGGCAGCAGATCCGAATCGACCAGTTCGCCCACCGACAGCACCAGTTGCGCCGACGTCGCGCGCATCGCATCGACGACCTTCGCGAACAGATCGGGGTGGTAATAAAGCTGGCTGCCGAGCGACATGTAGACGAGCGGGCGATCCGCGTCGAGGCGCTCCCACGGGAACGGCGTCTCGTCGCCGCGCGGGCCGGACGGCAGCGCCGGGCCGACCAGTTCGACACCCGGCGGCGGCGTGCCGACCAGCGCGTCGGTCGTGAACGCGAGCGTCAGATGCGGCGACAGGATGTCGCAACCGCGAAAATGCGCGTCGAGCCCGTAGCGCGCGAACAGGCGCGTGCGTTCCGGCGCGAGCCATCGCACCGTACGCAGCAGTTCCGAATCGAGCTCGTCCGGCAGCACCGGATTCAGCGAATTGGACATCGCGACCCACGGCAGCCCTTCCAGCTCGGAGGCAATCGCCGCCGCATACAGCAGCGGATCGATCACGACCACGTCGGGCTGCCATTCGCGCAGCACCGCACGAATGCCGTCCACCTGCGCGGGCGCGAGGTCGATCAGCAGCGTGCGGATCCAGTGCCGCAGCCAGTCGGCGTCGCGGATGTTCGCGGCGAAGCTCGCGCCGCGCGACAGGTCGTGGCGTTCGGGCGTCTCGCGCGGCCCGACGAACGCGAAGTCGCCGGCACCGTCGAGTTGCGCGCTGATGTCGGCCGGCGCGTAGAACGCGACGTCGCAGCCGGCGGCACGCAGATGCTGGGCCGGGCCGATGCAGGGATTGACGTGACCTTTTTCGGGCACCACGCAGAACAGGATGCGTCTCATGAACGACTCAAGTTGGGCGATGCGCGGCATCGAAGTGATCGAGATGATCGAGGAGCAGCATAAGCGTCGTCCACAGCACGCGTTCGGTATCCGCCTGCAACGCGGGCGCGGCCAGACCGAGCGTGTCGGCCAGCGCACGCGTGCGGTCGCGATCGAGCAGCGCAGCGAGGTCCATCGCCGGCGCGAGCCGCCCGCGCTTGGGGCCGTGCACGAGACGCTCAGGCAGGTTCAGGCGTGCGCCGAGATCGCGCAGGCATTGCTTGTTCGGGTCGGGCGCGATGCTCGTCAGATGCGCGACGACGGCGGCGTCGACAAACGGCGGATGCAGCTCGACCGACGCCGCATCGAACAACGCATGGCACAGCGGCAGGTAGTTGGCCGACTGGTCGCGGCGCAGAACCTGGTCCGCGCCGTCGCCGGTGATGGCCAGCTCGATGCCGTCCGCGGCCATCTCCTCGGCCAGCAGCAGCTTGGCGACCGGATGCAGGTTGAACATCGGTTCCTCGACCGCATGGGTCGTTCTCGGCAGCGCCGCCACGAAATCGGCCTCGTTCGCGTGCACGATCTTCACCGTCGCCTGCATCTGCGCGGCCAGTTCGAGTGCGGCATCGCGTTCGCAATAGTCCGGCATGTCAGTCGCGAGGATGTAGGACGTCACGTGCCGCTGTGCGCCGAGTTCGCGCAGCAACGCGAGCAGCAGCGCCGAATCGAGCCCGCCGCTCAGCGCCAGTGCGACGCGTTTGCCGCTGTCGAGCGCGCGTTGCAGCGACGCGCGCAGCACGGTTTCCAGATCGGCATGCCGCGGCCGTTCGGGCGCCGGCTGCACCGCCAGCCCTTGCGCTGAACGGATTAGCGCATGGCCGGGCGGCACCGCGAGCACGTCGCGCAGCACCGTGCGGCTGACGGGGCGCTCACCGCTCAGGTAGCCCGCGATGGCGGCCGTGTCCGGCGCGCCGGCCGGTTGCCCCGACGCATGCAGTACGGCCCGGATGCCGGACGCCGACACGCCGCTGCGCGGATGGTAGTGCAGACGATCGAAACCGAACAGGTCGCGCGTGCCGACGATCATGGATAACGAGCCTTCAAGGTGTCCACTTCAATGCGTTTCAGGATGCGATGCGGCGCCACCGGCGCGCTGCCGCCCTGGCAATGCAGGCATGCTTCGAGCGGCGCCTCGCGTTGCAGATAGGCGAGCATCGCGTCGAGCATGCCCGCGTCGTCGCGCAGCGGCAGGCCATCGGACCGGAAATCCTTCTCGCCCTTGTAGAGCGTATGGAAATGCGCCGGACGCGTGCACGTGTAGAACATGCCGTCGCGAATCATATGGCAGCGCTCGCGGATCCAGCAATCGTGGTAGAGGCGTTGCGCGTCGTCGCGGTCCGTGCCGGGCTGCGCGCGATTCATCGTCGTGAACACGTCCTGCACCTTCCAGTTCAGGCGCACGTCGAAGCGCGCGGCCTGGTGCTCGACATGCGCGACCAGATCGCGCGATAGCGACGGCTTCGGATAGCGCGAGATCGTCAGCGCATCCACCGCTTGCCAGAACGCGTCCGGCATCTCGCCGAGCTTCAGGCCGTTCGTCGTGACGGAGATCACCGGTGCGATGCCCGTGCTGCGCACGCGTTCGATGAGTTCGACGAGCGCCGGATGCAGCAGCGGTTCGCCGCCGACCAGCTTGAACATGCGCGGGCTCAGCACCTTCGCGGCCTTGCGCAGATCGGCTTCGATCGATTCGGGGCTCGCATGCCACTCGGGCAGCAGCGGCGACAGCGAGCAGCATTCCGCGCAGGTCAGGTTGCAGTGATCGACGATATGCGCTTCCAGCGAGCGCGTCCGCACACGCCCGCCCTCGACGCGGTAATCGCGATCCAGCGGCGGCGGAAAGACATGCTGCCGCTCGCCGGACGGCGTCGGATTCGGGATCTTGTTCGGATTCGCATTCACTTCAGTTTCCTGCTTCCACGCAACGGGAAAAGAAATCGACGAGACGGCCGCGCGCATCCACCATCGCCGACGCCATCGTCACCGCACCGTTCAGGTGTGCGGCAAAGCGCGACGGATCGTCGAGCCAGCCTTGCACGATCCAGAGCTTGAGCGCGTGCTGCAGACACGCGGCATCGACCGCCCATGCGATGCGCGCGGGATCCACCGGCCGGACCCGTCGATACGCGCGCACGAAGGCTTCAGCCAGGTGCGGCGCCTCCAGCGGCAGATGATTCAGGCAACGCACCAGCTCGTATTCGCGCGGCGCGCCGATCGCCGCTTCCCAGTCGAGGATCAGCGGTGGCGGCGTGCCCGTGAACAGATAGTTGAACTGGTTGTAGTCGTTGTGGATCGGGTGCTGCGGATCGGCGGCGGGAAACGCGTCGATGCTGCCCGGATAGTAGCGGTCGAGCATGCGCAGCGCGAGATCGACATAGCGGCGCAGGTTCGCGGCACCGTCGTTCGAGCGTGCGCGATCCAGTGCGTCGAGCAGGCTGCGGCGCACTGCGTCCGCATCGATCGCGGACAGCCGCGCGCGGATCGTGTCGAGCGACGGCAGATGCAGCCGCTCGAGGCTCAGGTGCAATGCAGCCAGGCTCGCGCCGAGCGCATCCCATTCGGCCGGAGAAAACGTATCGTAGGTTCTGAACTGCCCGGCTTCCCAGCGCGTCAGCATCGCGTGCGCGCCCGGGCCCGTCCACAGCGGTGCGCCGGCCGTCGTGCGTTTCAGCGTCTGCACGCGAAAGCGCGCATCGCCGTCTGTGTCGAAATGCGCGAGAACGGCGGCTTCCTTGGCCGCGCGCGCATGATGATCGAGCGCATAGAGCTTGACCGCCACGCCGCCGTCATCGGTCGGCAGATGCCACACGCGTTCGCCGACCTGGCGCGGCGGCCCGTTCTGGACGAGTGCATAGGCAGCGCGGATCTCGTCGAAGATGACGGCGGGCTGGTCCATTCAGATGTGCTCCGCCGGCCCGTGGCGATACGGATGACCGGTCAGGAACGTGTTGTGCCCGATGTAGCGCAGCTTGTACATCGCCGGCCGGAACAGCACCGACGGATCGTTGTTCGCGATGCCGAGCAGCGGGTACAGGTCCTGCCGTACGAAGAACGCGTTGTTGCCCATGTCGTCGCAGCAGACGAGTTCATAGCCCTTCTGCCTGCCGAGATGAACGAGCGATTCGAGGCTCGCGCCGTAGTAGGTCGAGCCATCCCATTCGTGGTCCGGATTGAAGCACATGACCCAGCGCTCGGGCGGCGTGTAGTACGGGTTGTATTCGATCACGACGATGCGCGGCTCGAATGCCTGCAGGCCGCGCCACACCCAGTAGTCGTTGCCGTCGATGTCGATCGACAGCAGGTCGAAGTCGGCCGGCGTGTTCGCATCGGCGAGCAGCTGGTCGACCGTGTCGGGCTGGACGCGGCCATGGTGCAGGCGGACACGGTCGGCGCCCGCGTAGTGGGCGGCCAGCTTGCCGAACCGGTACGCACTGCCCTCCACCAGCACGCCGGCCCAATCCTGTTCGCGCAGCAGCCGCGCGGTATTGCTGTTGCGCAGGCCGTCGCTCGCGCCGATATCGACGCAGAAGCGGTTGGCGGGCGCGATCCGCTCCATCAGCCGCGACAGGATGCCTTCCTCGGTGCCCTGCGCGTACAGGCTTTGCGCAAGGCCGGACAGGTCGAGCGGAAGAGGATGGTCCTGCATCGAGGGGCGGCTCCGGATCGAAATGGGGAATGATGAGTGGCGTTCGGTGGGTAATTTACCCGAAGTCGATTGACGGGAGGAAACTGGAATGCGTGACGGTGCCGGGCTGCGCCGCAAGCGGAAATGAAAAAGCCCGCATCGACAATGCTGTCGATGCGGGCCCGATGCGTTTCCGGCGGCTTCGCTCTTTATGTCCGGCTTCGTGTTGCCCGGCCGTGACACATGAGCAGAATCGTCAGCGCAATTACTCCTGCCCCTGGCTCGTCAGGAATTCCTCGTAATTGCCGCCGAAGTCGAACAACGTACCATCCGTGCGCACTTCGATGATCCGGTTCGCCAGCCCGCTCACGAACTCGCGGTCGTGCGACACGAAGATCAGCGTGCCTTCGAACTGCTCGAGCGCGATCTGCAGCGACTCGATCGATTCCATGTCCATGTGGTTGGTCGGCTCGTCCATCAGCAGCACGTTGTGGCGGCCGAGCATCAGCTTGCCCCAGATCATGCGGCCCTTCTCGCCGCCCGACAGCACCTTCACCGACTTCCTGATGTCGTCCGACGAGAACAGCAGGCGGCCGAGCGTGCCGCGCACCATCGTCTCGTCGTCACCGTCCTTGCGGTACTGGTCGATCCAGTCCATCAGCGTGATGTCGTTCGGGAACTCCTCGTACGTGTCCTGCGGCATGTAGCCGACATTCGCGTTCTCGGACCACTTCACCGTACCGTGCTCGAGCACGAGCGCGCCGAGCAGCGAACGCAGCAGCGTCGTCTTGCCTGCGCCGTTCTCGCCGATGATCGCGATACGCTCACCCGGCTGCACCGACAGGTTGAAGTTCTGGAAGATCGTGCGCTCGTACTTCTTCGTGATCTCTTCGGCGACCACCGCGACGTTGTGCAGCTTCTTCTCGAACTCGAAGCGGATGAACGGGTTCTGGCGCGACGACGGCTTGAATTCCTCGATCTTGATCTTGTCGATCTGCTTCGCGCGGCTCGTCGCCTGGCGGGCCTTCGACTTGTTCGCCGAAAAGCGGCGCACGAAGTCCTGCAGTTCGGCCACGCGTTCCTTCGCCCGCGTGTTCGCCGCGGCCTGGCGCTCGCGCGCCTGTGCCGATGCCAGCATGTAGTCGTCGTAGTTGCCCGGCCAGACCTTCAGCGTGCCGAAGTCCATGTCGGCCATGTGCGTGCATACCGAGTTCAGGAAGTGACGATCGTGCGAGATGATGATCATCGTCGAGTTGTACTCGTTGAGCGTTTGCTCAAGCCAACGGATCGAGTTGATGTCGAGGTTGTTGGTCGGCTCGTCGAGCAGCAGCACATCCGGCTTCGAGAACAGCGCCTGCGCGAGCAGCACGCGCAGCTTCCAGCCCGGCGCGACGTCGCTCATCGTGCCGCTGTGGAACTTCTCCTCGATGCCGATGCCGAGCAGCAGCGCGCCCGCGCGCGCCTCGGCGTCGTAGCCGCCGTATTCGGCGAACTTGCCCTCGAGCTCGGCCGCGTGCATGTAGTCGTCGTCGGTGGCTTCGGGGTTCGCGTAGATCGCGTCACGCTCGGTCATCGCGGCCCACATCTCGGTGTGGCCCATCATCACGACGTCGAGCACGCGCACGTCTTCATACGCGAACTGGTCCTGGCGCAGCTTGCCGAGACGGACGTTCGGCTCCAGCGCGACATTGCCGCCGCTCGGCTCGAGGTCGCCGCCGAGGATCTTCATGAACGTCGACTTGCCGCAGCCGTTCGCGCCGATCAGACCATAGCGGTTGCCCTCGCCGAATTTGACCGAGATATTCTCGAACAAGGGCTTCGGCCCGAATTGCATCGTGATGTTGGCAGTAGAAAGCACAGCAGGTCCCGTTAAGAGAGAAATCGACGGAAAACCGTGTATTTTAGCAGGTGTCGGAGAAACTGCCGACCACGCCGTTCCGGTCGCGCGTTCCGGGCCCCTGGCCCGCCGCCCGGCGGCCCGCCAACACGACGGCACGCGCCCCACCGCCGTCTTATCGGAATCCCGCATGCTCGCCAGCCAGCTTCGCGAACAACTCGTCGGCGCATGGCGCCTCGTGTCCTACGAAATCCGCCCGCGCGACGGCGGCACGGTCACCTATCCGCTCGGCCGCGACGTGCGCGGCTGGATCCTCTACACGCCGGACGGCTACATGTCCGCCCAGTTGATGGCCGCCGGTCGGCCGCCCTATGCGGACAGCAGCCTGCACGGCGGCACCGACGACGAGCGCGCGGCCGCCGCCCGTGGCTACATCGCCTATTCCGGCCCCTTTTGCGTCGCCGACGACGGCACGCTGACCCACGAAATGGACGTCAGCCTGTACCCGAACTGGATCGGCAACGTCCAGCAGCGCGCCGTCATGCTCGACGGCGATCGCCTCCAGCTCGGCACCGTCGCTCCGATGCGGATCGACGGCCGGGAAGTCGACGCCGTACTGCTCTGGGCGCGCGCGGGCCGCTGACGCGCGTCACTTGCCGGCCTTCGCGGCCGCCTTCTGCGCCGCCTTGGCCTTCATCTGCCCGAACAGCTCCGAACACGGCACATCCCGGTTGTTGCTCGGCGCGATCAGCGGGATCAGCGCCGCGAACGGGTTGATCAGCCCGAGCCCGATCATCGCGCCGGCGCGCAGCGCGAGCGCACCCGCGTCGACGCCGACCTTCGGGTTCTTGAACGTGCCCTTCGCGTACAGCGGCGAGCGCAGCGAGAAGATCCGGAAGCCCTTCGTATGCGGATGGATCTTCAGGTCGATCGATTCGTCGCGCAGGTTGACCGGGCCGTCGACGTTGATCAGCGCGTCGTCGGTATCGAGCGCGAACACCTTCGGGTCGAGAATGCCGTCGGTCGCAACGAAGTCGATCGCCGCGCAATTGATGTTCACGTCGCGGTTGCCGAATAGCTTCTCGTAGACGACGTTCGCGACGTTCAGCCCCGCCGCTTCCATCAGCAGGCGGCTGATGCGGCCGTCCGTGATGAGCGCCTTCACTTCGCCGGTCGACGTCGCCGCGAGTGCCGCGGGCGAGTTGCCGGTCGCCGACAGCGACGCGTCGCCGTTGATCTCGCCGAACGCCGACTGCATGACCTTCTGCGTCGGGAACAGCTGCTTGAGCTTCAGGTGGCGCGCAGCCACCGTGAAGCGGCCCTTCAGCGGCGTGCGGCTACCGTCGAGATGCGCGGTCGTCGCGAGCGTGCCGCCCGCGACGCCGAACTGCAGCGGTTCGAGCGTCAGCACGCCGTCCTGCAGCAGGATGTGCGTGTACAGGTTGGTGATCGGCAGGTTCGCGCTCTTGATCAGCTTGCGGCCGGTGAACTTCACGTCCGTGTCGATCGCGCGCCAGCGGTCGGTGCGGAACGTCTCGACCGGGAGCACCCGGTCCGGCGGCTGGCGCGTCGTGTCGCCGCGCTTGGCCTTGCTCGCGGCCGTATCCGCGCCGATCACCGGGGCGAGATCGGAGAACTGCAGCAGGTTCGACACGAGCTCGCCCGACAGCTTCGGTCGCGGCTCGCGCTGCGCATAGGTGAGCGTGCCTTCGAGATCGCTGCCGCCGACGCGGCCGTTGAAATTCTCATAGCGGAACGTGCTCGCGTTCCGCTTGAAGTTGCCGATCAGCCGCCCTTCGGTCGCATACGGCGGCGTGTCGGGCAACGTGATGCCGGTGAGCTGGTAAAGGTGCGACATCGACGTGCCCTGCAGCCACAGCCGCATGTCGATCGCCGCGAGATGCATCGGATCGGTCAGCGTGCCGACGATCGCGAGCCGCGTGTCGCCGGCCTTCACGTCGGCCTGCAGCGGGAACGGCCGTGTCGTGTCCTCGACCGCCAGCACGCCGCCCACCTTGCCGGTGCCACTGATCGGCACGTTCTTGTAGCGGCCGTCGACCTTCAGCCCGAACGCGTACGTCGGGCCCGACGGCTTCGCGGGCGCCGCGGCGCCGCTTGCGCCGGACGCCGCCGATGCGGAAGAAGTAGACGAGGAAGCCGAAGCGACGGAAGACGCAGCCGAAGCGCCCGCGGACGGCGCCGCGCTCGCAGCCTGCGCCGCGGAAGCACTCGACGCGGCCTCCTCGTTGACCTTCGCGCTCAACTGCGCGGCGCCGCGCTTGCCGACACGCTGCGCCGATGCCGCACGCGACGTCTGCTCCTGTTCCTTCAGCACGTCGCCGAGCGGAATCGGCTGCCCGAGCGTATCGATCGCGACGGTCAGGTCGGCCTTCGTGATCGCGTCGCGATACGTGACGGTGCCCTTCGCGAAGCCGAAGCTGTCGAGCCGCACCTTCCACGGCGACGGCTGCGACGATTGCTTGAACTGGAAGGTCCACGTGTTGCGGCCGTCGGCGAGCCGTTCGAGGTCGACGGCCGGATTCACGACGTCGATCGACGGGATGACGATCTCGTGCGCGAGCAGCGGCAGGATCGCGAGATCGAAGTGCGCGGCATCGAGCGTGACGAACTTGGGCGCCTTCGCCCAGTCGGGGTTGCCGATCTCGAGCTGCGTGGCCGAAAAGCTCGGCCAGGGCACCCATGCGCGCCAGCCGGTCTCGCCGTCGGGGCGACGCCAGCCGACCTTGAGATCGCCGTTGATCGCGAACGGGCGGCCGAGCGCGGCACTCGCCTGTTCGTTGACCCACGGCTTCGCGCGGTTCCAGTCGAACGTGAAGAGAAAGACGCCGGCCGCCGCGATGAGCACCGCGACGATACCGACGACCCATGCAGCCGATTTGCCGATGGCTCGGGTTAGCGTCATGGCGGTTCCGTTGTTGTTCTGAATGAAATGTTGCCGCACCATGTCGGGCCGCTTGCGTGGACGAACGGCGCACGACACCCGCGGCTTTTCGACCGGTATTATGACGCACGCCGTGCCGCCCCTTCGCCGCCATTAACGCTTTTTTTCATTTGTGACATGACTGCCCCCACCGGCCTCATCGATGCGCAGCGCATCACGCGGCGCGACGCCAGCAGCGGCAAGACGCTGCTGGCTCCGACCGATTTCAGCCTCGCAGCGGGATCGCGAGTTGCTATCACGGGCCCGTCCGGGTCGGGCAAGAGTGTGCTGCTGCGCGCGCTCGCGCTGCTCGATCCGCTCGACGGCGGCCATATCCTGTGGCGCGGCAGCCGGATCCGGCGCAGCGAGATTCCGCACTACCGGCGCAGCGTCGCGTATGTGCGCCAGCGCCCCGCGCAGATGGACGGCACCGTCGAATCGCAATTGCGCTATCCGTATTCGCTCGCGATCTATCGCGACGTCGCGTTCGACCGCGCGCGCGCCGAAGCACTCGCCGCGCGTGCCGGCCGCGGCTCCGACTTTCTCGACAAGCGCGCAAGCGACCTGTCGGGCGGCGAAGCGCAGATCGCCGCGCTGCTGCGCGTGCTGCAGCTCGATCCCGACGTGCTGCTGCTCGACGAGCCGACCTCCGCGCTCGATCCCGAATCGGCGCGCGCGATCGAGGCGCTCGTCGGTGCGTGGTTCGACGCGGCGCCCGACGCACGCGCGACCATGTGGATCTCGCACGATCCGGCCCAGGCAGCGCGAATCGGCACGACGCGGCTCGTGATGCAGGCCGGCGTCATGCATGTCGCGAACCCGACGGAGGCTGCGCAATGAGCCCGTCCCTGCAGGACCTGAGCCTCGTCGACGTCGGCATCGCCGCCGCGCTCGTCGCCGTCAACGGCGCGATCTCGGCAGCGCTGTCGCTCGGCCTCGGCCGCAAGCTCGCGCTCGCGGCAACGCGCACCGTCGTCCAGTTGCTTGCGATCGGCTACGTGCTCGGCTGGGTATTCGGCCATCCGCACTGGTACGTCGTGCTGCCGCTCACCGCGCTGATGACGCTGATCGCCGGTTTCGCCGGTGCGGGACGCGGCAAGCGCACGTACCGCGGCCAGCGCATCGACAGCATCGCGTCGATCTG
The DNA here is from genome assembly GCF_001883705.2 of Burkholderia catarinensis. Classification (GTDB taxonomy): domain Bacteria; phylum Pseudomonadota; class Gammaproteobacteria; order Burkholderiales; family Burkholderiaceae; genus Burkholderia; species Burkholderia catarinensis. The sequence continues at coordinate 13,968 of NZ_MDEQ02000007.1, read as the reverse complement.
GTTCAGCAGCTGGTTCGTCGCGGCCGTCGGCCTGTTCGTCGTGATCCGCATCCATCCGTGGTACGCGCCGCAATACGCGATCCCGATCCTCGGGATGATTCTCGGCAATACGCTGACGGGCGTGTCGCTCGGCGTCGAGCGGATGATGGAAGAGCTCACGGCCCGCCGCGACCGCGTCGAGACCGCGCTCGCGCTGGGCGCGACGCGCTGGGAAGCCGCGCAGGACGCCGCGCGCCAGGCCGTGCGCGCGGGCATGCTGCCGACGCTGAACCAGATGGCCGTCGTCGGCGTCGTCAGCCTGCCGGGGATGATGACGGGCCAGGTGCTGGCCGGCCAGTCGCCGCTGCAGGCCGTGCGCTACCAGATCGTGATCATGTTCCTGATTGCCGCGGCCTCCGCGCTCGGCACCGTTGGCGCCGTGCTGATGACCTATCGCCGGCTGTTCTCGGCCGACCACCGCTTTCTCGCGTCGCGGCTCGAAGAGCGCGCGGCGCACTGACACGCGGCGGCGCGCGATGCATTCGCGCGGTGTGCGCTCAGCGTGCGCCGCGGCGCTTGCCGATCGCCTGCCGCAGCGCGGCTGCGAGGTCCGCGCCGGGCGCGAGCCCGTCGACGGACGCGACGAGCCGCACCGCGCGCGGCGTCGTCACATAGGCCTGCGCGCCGACATAGCCGCCGCTGCCGGCCGAGCGTGTCGTCACGACGAGCGCCTGCGGCGCCCGCACGCCGAGGTCGGCCGTGAACGCATCGGTGAGCGTCCCGTCGCGCGCATGCAGCGCACCCGTCACGTAATCGTCGGTATCGAAGCCGGGCGCGGCATGCGCGGTCGAATACACGCGCACCGCGTAGCTGCCGGTCGAGCACGGTTCGAGTGCGCCGCTCGACACGACAGCCATCTGCTGCCGCGACGGCAGCTCGACCTTCTTCACGAAACTGCAATCGTCGGCCGCCTGCGCGTGTGCGGCGACGAATGCAATGGCGGACAGCAACACGCGCAGTCGGAATTTCATCGGGATGTCATGACGGGAAAGTAGAGATGGGCCGAGCATAGCGTGACATCCGCATGACGTCACGCCGTTACCGCGGCACTGTACCGCGAATGTACCGCGAAGAAGGTCGCAGGAAAGAACGTGACGGCGACACGAAACGGTCACGTGCCGCCCTGCTCGTCCCGCCGGTCGAATCCGTTGCGCGCGCACCGGCCGCGCCGCCGGCCCGCGCGTGCCGCTCAGCGCTTGATCGACACCGTCACCTTCGTGCCGTCGCTCATCGTGACGGACTTCGAACCGCCGTTGGTCGGGATCGACACCCACTTCACCTGGCTCACCGACACGACGTCCGGACACTGCAGCGACTTGCCGCCGGCCGTCACGTTGCGCGTGCCCTTCGGCGCGGCCGCCTGGAAGCTCAGCTGCACGTTCGCGGTCCCCTTCGCGTCGACCGACGGCGCGAGCCGCACCTGGGTCTGGCGCACCATCGCGCCGTTCTCGTCGCGCGGCAGGTTGTCGGCGTTCGGGCAGCCGCTCGGCATCGCGACCGCGCCGCTCGGCGGCACCGACTTCCAGTTGAAGTCGTCCGTTTCGCCCGAGCGGATCTTGCGGGTCTCCTGCGTATTGCCGAAGGTCTTCGAGTCGACCTTGACGGTGTATTCGAGCTGTCCCGTACCGCCGCCCTTCAGGCTGCCCTTGACCGGCGGCGCCGCGAATACGCTCGCGCTGACGCACGCCGCCGCGAACACGACCGGCCACGATGCGGCGACTGACAAGCTGCGTTGGCTCATGCTGACCTCCTTGTAATGCGGCGGCACGCGCGTGCCGCGCGGTTTTCGATGCATGATGCGTTGCCAGTCTACCGCCAAGCGGCATGCAGTGCGCCGCAAACGCATCGGGTGTTACCCCGCTTGCGTTCGCGGCGCCGCGACCCTACGCGTGCTGCCGGTTCAGAAGCCGCTCAGCACGAGCTTGCCGATCGAGCGCCCGGCCTCGAGCAACTGGTGCGCGCGCCGCAGGTTCGCGGCATTGATCGCGCCGAGTTGCTCGCCGAGCGTCGTGCGCAGCGTGCCGCTGTCGACGAGCCGCGCGACTTCGCCGAGAATCCGGTGCTGCTCGATCATGTCCGGCGTCTCGAACATGGCGCGCGTGAACATGAATTCCCAGTGAAACGCGGCGCTCTTCGCCTTCAGCAGTTCGACCGGCACCGGCTTCCCGTTCTCGACGATCGTGCAAATGCCGCCCTGCGGCCGGATGATTTCCGCAGCGGCAGGGAAATGGCCGTCCGTGTCGTTGAATATCAGCACGTAGTCGACGTTCAGATGCCCGGCCTCGCGCAACTGCGCAGGCAGGTCGCCGAAATGGTCGACCACCGCATCCGCACCGAGCGAGCGCACCCATTCGGCCGACGCCGGCCGCGACGCGGTCGCGATCACGTGCAGTTTGCCGAGCGTCTTCGCGAGCTGGATCGCGATCGAACCCACGCCACCCGCGCCGCCGATGATCAACACCGACTTGCCGGCGTCCGCGCCCTGCGGCGACACGCGCAGCCGGTCGAACAGCGCCTCCCACGCGGTCAGCGCGGTCAGCGGCAGCGCGGCCGCCGCGGCGAAATCGAGCGTGCGCGGCTTCAGCGCGGCGATCCGCTCGTCGACCGCATGAAATTCGCTGTTCGCACCCGGCCGCGTGATGCTGCCCGCGTAGAACACCTCGTCGCCGGGCCGGAACAGCGTGACGTCCGCGCCGACCGCGACGACCGTGCCGGCGGCATCCCAGCCGAGCACGCGCGGCGTGTCCTCGACCTGCGGCTTCGGCGCGCGCACCTTGGTGTCCACCGGATTCACGGAAATGGCCTCGACCTTCACGAGCAGGTCGCGCGGGCCCGGCACGGGCTGCGGCAGCTCCACGTCGAGCAGGGCTTGCGGGTCGTCGATCGGCAGATAGCGGGTCAATCCAACGGCTTTCATCACGAAACTCCTTGCAGGGAAACCGAGCGGGCTGCGGCGCAGCCTCATGAACGCCATCGTAGGCAACCCGATCCTTCTAGAAAACCGCTATATTTCCTGAAACATTTTCAGGAATTTCAGAACAATGGCGCCCGATCCGATTCCAGCCCCCGACAAGCCGCTCGACCTGCTCGACGTCGCGCTGTTCGTGCGCGCGGCGCTGCTCGCGAACGTCACCGCGGCCGGGCGCGAGTTCGGCGTGTCGGCCGCGGTCGCGAGCGCGCGCATCGCGCAGCTCGAACGCCAGCTCGGCGCGCGGCTGCTGCACCGCACCACGCGCCGCATCAGCCTCACACAGGACGGCGAGGTCTTCATGGCGCACGCCGACGCGCTGCTGTCGGCCGCCGACGCCGCGCGCGCATCGGTCGGCCGTGGCCGCAGCGAGCCGTACGGGCGGCTGAAGGTGTCGATGTCGTCGTCGTTCGGCCGCCAGCATGTCGCGCCGGTGATTCCCACGTTCCTGCGCCGCTATCCCTCCGTCTCGCTCGACCTGCGGCTGTCCGACGAGATCGTCGATCTCGTCGACGACGGCTACGACGTCGCGATCCGCGTCGGCGCGCTGAAGGATTCGACGCTCGTCGCGCGCAAGCTCGCCGTGAACCGCCGCGTGCTGTGCTGCTCGCCCGCGTATCTCGCCGAGCACGGCACGCCGCGCCACCCGGCCGACCTTGCGCAACACGAATGCGTGATCCTCGGCGACCAGCGCGACTGGTCGTTCGCCACGCCGCAAGGCCCACTCACCGTGCGGGTCGGCGGCCGGCTCGTCGCGAGCAACGGCGAGGCGATCCGCGAGGCGCTCGCCGACGGTTTCGGCATCGCGATCAAGTCGACCTGGGACGTCGGCCCGCTGCTCGCGAGCGGCGCGCTCGTCACGGTGCTCGACGACTATCCGTTCGCGGACGACGTCGCGATCTGGGCCGTTTATCCGAGCCGCGCGCATGTGCCGCTGAAGACGCTCGCGTTCATCGCGTTCCTGGCCGAGCATTTCGGCGATCCGCCGTACTGGGATCGCGCGGACGGGCAATAACCGCGGCGCCGCGCACGGTTTCGCCCCGGCCCTGCTCGCCGGGCGCGGCCAACCGGCTACAATGGCGCGTTCGCGACGCAATGGCCCGCAGCCGGACGGGGCCCGCGTCCGCAGGCGGCCGCCCGTTGGCCGCGCACGCATTTCATTCGCCTCCCAACGATCTCGTCATGACCCACAATCTCGTCATCCAGAGTCTTGCGCCGCTGTCGGACGCCCATCACAAACCGCTGCTCGCGCTGTCGCGCGGCACCCGCATCGTGCAGACCGACGATCACGCGCTGCGCATCGAAAACGCGAACCCGGCGCAGCGTCTCGACATCGACGCGTACTGCGGCACGCACGCGCTCGACTTCGGGTTCGTCGAGGCCGGCCACACGCTCGGCGATTTCGGGCTCGCCGTGATGGACATGGATTCGACGCTGATCACGATCGAATGCATCGACGAGATCGCCGATTTCTGCGGGCTGAAAACGCAGGTCGCCGAGATCACCGAAGCGTCGATGCGCGGCGAGATCCGCGACTTCAACGAAAGCCTCACGCGCCGCGTCGCGCTGCTGGCCGGACTCGACGCGCAGGCGCTCGAACGCGTGTACGAGGAGCGGCTGCAACTGTCGCCGGGCGCCGAGACGATGCTCGCCGGCGTGAAGGCCGCCGGCATGAAGACGCTGCTCGTATCGGGCGGCTTCACGTTCTTCACCGAGCGGCTGAAGGCGCGCCTCGGCCTCGACTACGCGCATGCGAACACGCTCGAGATCGTCGACGGCAAGCTGACCGGCAAGGTGCTCGGCGAGATCGTCAATGCCGACGTGAAGGCGCGCCTGCTGCGCGACACGTGCGCGTCGCTCGGCTTCGCGCCGAGCCGCGCGATCGCGATGGGCGACGGGTCGAACGACCTGAAGATGATGGCCGAAGCCGGGCTGTCGGTCGCGTTCCACGCGAAGCCCGTCGTGCGCGATGCGGCGACGGTCGCATTCGATCACGTCGGCCTCGACGGGCTGCTGCGGCTGTTCTGATCCCGCGGCACCTCAAATGAAAAACGCCGGCGCGATATTGCATCGCGCCGGCGTTTCGTTTTTCCAATGGACGTTATCGGCCTGCGATCAGCCGAGTGCGGCCTGCATCGCGCGCTCGATGTCCGCACGCAGGTCGCCTTCGTCTTCCAGACCGACATAGAAACGCACCAGCGTGCCGCGATGCGGCCAGTCCGGACGCATCGATGCGACGTCGTAAGGCATCGCGAGGCTGCACGCGCCGCCCCAGCTCCAGCCGATCGCGAACAGTTCCAGCGATTCGACGAAGCGATCGACCTGCTCCGCGCTGTAGCGCTCGTCGAACACCACCGAGAACAGCCCGCCCGCGCCCGTGAAGTCGCGCATGAACGACGCATGCCCCGGGCAGTCGGCGATCTGCGGGTGCAGCACCGATGCGATCTCCGGCCGCGCCTTCAGCCATTGCGCGAGCGCGAGTGCGCTCTTGCTGTGCGCGTCGAAGCGCACCTGCATGCTCGGCAGGCTGCGCAGCACGAGCGAGCAATCGTCGACCGACACGCCGATTCCGCAGCGCATCCGCGCGAGCTTCAGCTTCGCGTGCAATTCCGCGTCGGCCGTGATCGTCGCGCCCATCAGCACATCGCTGCCGCCCGACTGGTATTTGGTCAGCGCCTGCACCGAGATGTCGACGCCGTGTTCGAACGGCTTGAACGCGAGCCCGGCCGAAAAGGTGTTGTCGATCGCGGTGACGATGCCGCGCGCCTTCGCGGCCGCCGTGATCGCCTGCACGTCGGGTACCTCCATCGTCACCGAGCCGGGCGCCTCGATCCAGATCAGCCGCGTGTTCGGCTGGATCAGGTCGGCGATGCCGGCGCCGATCAGCGGATCGTAGAAGCGCACGGCGATGCCGAAATCCTTCGCGAGCCAGCTGCCGAAATCGGCGTTCGGCCCGTACACGTTGTGCGGAATCAACACGTCGTCGCCCGCTTTCACGATCCCGAAGTAGACGTTCATGATCGCCGCGAGGCCCGACGGCTGCAGCAGCGCATGCGTGCCGCCCTCGATCTCGGCGAGCCGCTGCGCGAGCGCGAGCGACGTCGGCGTCGCATGCAGCCCGTAGCGCCACTGGTTGTCGTTGTGCCAGACGAGCGAGCGCATCGTCGCGAGATCGGGGAACACGACCGTCGACGCGCGCGCGACCGGCGGCACGAACGAACGGAAGCCTTCCGGAATGACGTCGTCGGGTTGAACGATGCGGGTTTGCAGCGCGCGCTTGGGAGTGGATGCAGTCATGACAGGGAGCCGGGCACGGAGCCGTTCGGTTGCGGAATGTGTCGCTAGATTAGCCAAAATCGGCGAGGTTGGCCCGGTACAATGCGCGCCGCGCACACCGAGCCAGCGCGCTCAGTCGTCGGTGCGCAGATTGACGACGCCGCCCACCGTCTCGATTTCCTGCACGCGGCCGTCGCGCACCTGCAGCGCCGCGCGCTTGCCCGGCGCCAGACGCAGCACGACGGGCTGCGGGTCCGATTCGTCCGAGTTCATCCGGTCGGCCTTCAGGTCGCCCGTGCCGTCGAAGCGGCCGACCCAGACGCCCGTGATGTTCGTGCCGTCGTTCGATTCCTCGATTTCAAGCTTATCGCCATCGCGATCGCCCGCGAGCAGGACGACCTCGCCCGTATCGGCGAACTGGTATTCGCCGTGCACGCCTTCCTCGTCCGTCTTCGGGCCGAGATGCACGACGATCGGCCGGTCCCCGAGCGTGCCTTCGTAGCGCGGCAGGCGGGCGAACTCGGGATTCGGCCGCAGCGGCCGCGCCGGTGCCGGTTCATCCTGCTGCACGCCCGGCGCGACGGCCTGTGCCGCGACCACGCGCGGCATCGCGAAGCCTGCCGCCAGCGCGCCTGCGACGACGAGCGCCCGTTGCCATTCCGAATATCGACCCACCTTGTGTTGCTCCTTGCTTCAGATTCGCTAGAAAATCGCGGCGATGCCCTGCCCGCCGCCGATGCACATCGTCACGAGCGCGTAACGGCCGCCGCGTTGCCGCCTCATCCTTCTCATCGAATGAATCGTTCGTGCGGGGCCGTGGCCGGCGCGCGTGTTCCGCGTCAGCCCTGCATCAGGCGCTCCACCGCAGCGCGGTGCGGAATCGGCGCGACCGCACCGTAACCGGTCGTCGACAGCGCCGCCGCCGCGTTCGCATAACGCGCCGCCGTGAACGGATCGTCGCCCGCGACGATCCGCGCGACGAAGGCGCCGCCGAAGCAGTCGCCCGCGCCCGTCGCGTCAAGGGCCTCGACCGCGAAGCCCGGCACGATGCGCCGCTCGTTCGGCGTCGCCACATACGCGCCTTCCTTGCCGAGCTTCAGCGCGACGACCTGCGGCCCGTGTTCGAGCATCGCATCGACGATCGCGTCGCGGTCGTTCGCGCCCGTGAGCGCCGTGACGTCGTCCCAGCTGGGCAGGCAGATGTCCGTCTGGCACAGCGCCTCGCGCATCACCGCGCGGGCGCGCGGCAGCGGCCACAGCTTCAGTCGCAGGTTCGTGTCGAAGCTGACCTGCGCGCCGTGGCGGCGTGCGTGGTCGATCGCCGTGAACGCGGCGTCGCACGCGGCCGTGCTGATCGCGAGGCTGATGCCCGACAGGTGCACGGCCTTCGCGGCCGCCAGCGCGTCGAGCGGCAGGTCGCCCGCCGCATAGCGGCTCGCCGCGGAACCCGCGCGCAGATAGTCGAACTGGTGGCCGTCGGCGCCGTGTGTGACGAAATACACGCCGGTCGGCGCCGTGCGGTCGATCCGCACGTACGTCGTGTCGACGCGTTCCGCGCGCCACATGTCGGCCAGCAGGCGGCCGAACGGATCGTCGCCGATCGCCGACACGAAGCCCGTCGACGCGCCCTGGCGCGCCGCGGCGATACAGAAGTTCGACGTGTCGCCGCCGAAGCCCTGCAGGAATTCAGGCCGGCCGGGCTGCGACTGGTTGAATTCGATCATCGCCTCGCCGAGCGCGAGGATCTCGGGAAATGCGGCGGCCATCGCTTACACCTCGCCCCACAGATCGTGGCCGTCGGCGCCCGTGATCGTCACGGACACGAAATCGCCGACCTTGTAGCGCTTCGACGCCTTCGTCGCCGGCTCGACATAGACGACGCCGTCGATCTCCGGCGCATCCGCCGCCGTGCGGCCGATGCCGCCTTCTGCGCTGACTTCGTCGATCAGCACCTTGAGGGTCTTGCCGACCTTGCGCTGCATGCGGTTCGCCGACACCTCCTCGGCGACTTCCATGAAGCGCGCGCGACGCTCCTCGCGGACGCCGTCCGGCAGCGCGCCGTCGAGTTCGTTTGCAGTCGCGCCTTCGACCGGCGAATAGGCGAAGCAGCCGACGCGATCGAGCTCCGCCTCGCGGATGAAGTCAAGCAGCGTTTCGAACTGCTCCTCCGTCTCGCCGGGGAAGCCCGCGATGAACGTGCTGCGGATCGTCAGGTCCGGGCAGATCTCGCGCCACTTCTGCACGCGCTCGAGCACCTTCTCGGCATTCGCCGGACGCTTCATGCGCTTCAGCACTTCGGGGTGCGCGTGCTGGAACGGCACGTCGAGATACGGCAGCACGTGGCCCTTGAACGGACCTTCGGCCATCAGCGGAATGACTTCGTCGACGCTCGGATACGGATACACGTAGTGCAGGCGCACCCACGCGCCGTACTGCGCGGCGAGTTCGCCGAGCGCGGCGACCAGGTCGGTCATGCGCGTCTTGATCGGCTTGCCGTTCCAGAAGCCCGTGCGGTACTTCACGTCGACGCCGTACGCGCTCGTGTCCTGCGAGATCACGAGCAGTTCCTTCACGCCGGACTTGAACAGATTCTCGGCTTCCAGCATCACTTCGGCGACCGGGCGCGACACGAGATCGCCGCGCATCGACGGGATGATGCAGAACGTGCAGCGGTGGTTGCAGCCTTCGGAAATCTTCAGGTATGCGTAGTGACGCGGCGTGAGCTTGATGCCGGCCGCGGGCACGAGGTCGACGAACGGGTCGTGCGGCTTCGGCAGGTGCGAATGCACGGCCTGCATCACTTCGCCCACCGCGTGCGGGCCGGTGACGGCGAGCACCTTCGGATGGACTTCCTCGATCAGGTTCGAGCCGCTGGCGCTCGACTTTGCACCCAGGCAGCCGGTGACGATCACCTTGCCGTTCTCGGTCAGCGCTTCGCCGATCGCGTCGAGGCTTTCCTGCACGGCTTCGTCGATGAAGCCGCAGGTGTTCACGACGACGAGGTCGGCGCCATCGTAGGTGCCGGAGATTTCATAACCTTCGGCACGCAGCTGAGTGATGATTTGTTCGGAGTCGACGAGCGCTTTCGGGCACCCGAGGGATACGAACCCTACTTTGGGGGATTGGGACATCTGGAATGTGGGGGCGTGGCAGCAAAAGCGTGAGTTTACAGCGATTTAGGGGCGGCGAGCCAAAATGAACGGTCGGCGGCTGCATGGGCCGCCATGCTTGGGTGCGCTGCCCGGCAGGGAGTGATCGCGATCGGGAACTTGATCCGTCCCTATCGGGCCACATGTTGATAGAATCCCGGCGACCGGGGTCGATGCAAGATGTGCGCATCTTCGGCAATAACACATGCCTGAGTCGCCGTGCAGCCGCAACTGTCGTCATTCCGGCCGCGGTCGCGATCGGCGAGATCTTCTTTCCGGGCGCAGCCGCACTGTCGGGAAAGGAATATCGGGGAGAGGCAAAAGGATGGACGACTCGAACCATCTCCCTGAAAGGCGCAACCGCCACCGAGAGGCAGAGCCCCGTCACGCACATCCGAATTTCAGAAGCGCCTCGACGCGCCACCCGTAAAACGCGTCGCATAAGAATCGTCACAGATGCGAACAGCCACTATGCGAAAATTGGAGCATCCGTTCTCTCCAATCGACCCAACGGGGCTCGCATGACTACCCACATCACGATCGAATTCACCGAACACGCCGCTGAAGCCATCGGCGAACAAACCAGCACCAGCTTCTCGTACGACCAGGGCGCACACGTGCCGCAACCGGGCGACTTCGTCGAGCTCGAAAATTCGCGGCAGACCTTTTTCGTGATCGGCCGCGTGTTTTCGCTCAGGGCGAACTACAGTGCCGTCAAGCTCGTGCTCGACCTTCCTCCGCCGGACGGCGATCAGGATTTCGATCCGGCGCACTGAGCGACGCGAAACGCGTCTCACCAGTCCGAACCGACGATCATGCAGCGCCGGCCCCGGCGCTGCGTGCGTCGCGCCGCAACGCGCGTCAATCCCGCCTGACGGGCACATACATGGCCTGCATCAGCCCGCCCGGTAACCGCCTCGTATCGTCGAGCCGCAGTGGCGTTTGCGGCAGGTCATTATCGAACCGCGGAATCCCCTTTCCAAGCACGATCGGCACCTAGCCAAGCGTGAAGCTGTCGACGACGACGCTCTGATGCCTTCTCGCGCCGTCACGCCGCCGGATCGCCGTTGTCGCCGACCTCAACGCGTCACCGCACGTCCGGAAACACCGGCGCCTTCAGGCACCGATCGAACCACGCTGCATCATTGCCATCGCCGAGCGGCCACAATTCCGCATCGAGTTGCGGCAGGCCGGCCGCCGGCGCAGGCGTGCGGTTCTCGCCGCCGGACGCCGCGGCGCGCACCCATCCCGCCTGCGCGCTGCCGCTGTCACACGCATGCGTCCCTTGCGCTTCGCAGAACGCCACCGGATGCACCTTCCCGTCATCGGCCGCACTCACCGAGCGGTACTGATAAACCGCGCCGGTCGCCCAGTCCTCGCTCTGGCTGCACACACGCGCATGATGCTGCACATGGATCGCGCCGAAACACGCATAGGAAACGTGCTTGCCGCTCGCATCGTCGGGAATGAAATCGCAGTTTGCATCGAAGCCGGTCAACGGGCCGCCGGTGTATTTCTCGAGCCATTGGCGCTCGGCCAGCGCTCGCGCGATCAGCGCTTCACCCGACCGATCGGCCAGCACGGCAGTGCGCCGATCGATGGCCTTGCGCACTTCGTCGACGGCCAGCGGACGGCCATCGTAATCGGTGTCGAGACGCTTGTTGCGCGCACCGATCCAGCGGCGCTGGCTACGCACCAGCATGTCGCGGATGGCAGCGTCCGGCGCAGCCTTCAGCGCACCCGCATAGGCCGAATTCATCCGTGCATCGGCCGCGCGCAGCGCGGGGCTCGCGCAGATGCGCTTCTCGATCGGTTGTACGGCCTTCGCGCAGTCCATCGCAAAGCCCGGTATGGCCATGCCGACGCCCATCATGAACATCGAAGCAAGTCCGGCCAGCCTGCCGGTCGATGCCGTTCGAATCCCTCGCATGCTCTCTCTCAGTCAATTTGTTTTTTCTGGACCGCACCGCATCGACGCGGCATCGCACATCACATCCGGTCCCGCCCGGGAACGGATACGGCATTTCACCGCGCAGCGCCGCTTATGGTACGACGGGCAAACCCACGCGCCGACACAAACGCACACCGGCAGGCGCGGCGCGTCCGGGCTTTCATTCGTATGTGAGTGGATCTCGATCGACTGGACAACGGTCATGCCCGCCCATACCCGGCGCGAGCATTCGGTGCCGACGATCATGAACGACCGTCGGCGACATCTTCCGGCACGCGGTGGGCGCGCATCGTCGTGCCCGAATACACGATCGGCCGACCCGCACCGCCTTGCTTCGCGGCACCGACACCCGACGGCTTGCACCGCCGCGGCCGGCCTGCCGCGAAATCGCTACTTCTTCTCCGGCTCCGACTCGCCCGGCTGCTTGAACGGGAACGTGCTGAACATCGACTTCGCCTGGTTCTGCATCTGCTCCTGCATCTGCACGAACATGTTCTTCGACTGCTCGATGTAGCTGGTCATCATCCCCTGCATCATCGGCGCCTGCATGTTCATGAACTGCGACCAGACTTCCGGATTCATCGCATTGGTGTCGTACATGTTCTTCGACTGATCCGTGAGCTTGTTCTGGATGTCGATGAACGCCTGGATGTTCTTTTCCAGGTACGTGCCCATCATGCCCTGCATCGCATGACCGTAGAAACGGATGATCTGCGACAGCATCGACGACGAGAACATCGGCACGCCACCGCTTTCCTCCTCGAGGATGATCTGCAGGAGGATGCTGCGCGTCAGGTCTTCGTTGGATTTCGCATCGACGACCTTGAAGTCCTCTTGCTCCAGCACGAGTTGCTTCACGTCGGTGAGCGTAATGTACGTGCTTGTCTCTGTATCGTAGAGCCGGCGGTTCGGATACTTCTTGATGAGCCGTTCGGCCGTCTTCTTTGTAGTAGTCATGTAACGCCTTTGAGTGCAGCGTAGCGCAAGTGACGAATCCCCGCCGCCCGAATCCGGGAGGCGGGGGCCTTCGGAAAACATCCGGTTGCGCGGCCACCCGGCCCGCGCAACCCGGACGCTCAGCCCATGTGCAGGCCGCCGTTCAGCGAGAAGTCGGCGCCCGTCGCGAAGCCGGAATCGTTCGACGCGAGCCACGCGACGATCGAACCGATTTCCTCCGGCCCGCCGAGACGCCGCACCGGGATCGTCGCAACGATCTTCTCGAGCACGTCGGGACGGATCGCCTTCACCATGTCGGTGCCGATGTAGCCCGGCGACACGGTGTTGACCGTCACGCCCTTCGTCGCGACTTCCTGTGCGAGCGACATCGAGAAACCGTGGATGCCGGCCTTCGCGGTCGAGTAGTTGGTCTGGCCGAATTGCCCCTTCTGGCCGTTCACCGACGAAATGTTGATGATCCGGCCCCAGCCACGCTCGACCATCCCGTCGATCACCTGCTTCGTCACGTTGAACAGGCTCGTCAGGTTGGTGTCGATCACGGCGGTCCAGTCTTCATGCGTCATCTTGCGGAACACGACGTCGCGCGTGATGCCCGCGTTGTTGACCAGCACGTCGATCTCGCCGACTTCGGCCTTGACCTTGTCGAACGCTTCCTTGGTCGAGTCCCAGTCGCCGACGTTGCCTTCCGACGCGATGAAATCGTACCCGAGCGCCTTCTGCTCCTCGAGCCATTTCACACGGCGCGGCGAGTTCGGGCCGCAGCCTGCGACCACCTTGAAGCCGTCTTTCAACAGGCGCTGGCAGATGCTGGTGCCGATGCCGCCCATCCCGCCCGTTACGTACGCAATTCGCTGAGACATAAATCTCACTCCATTTTTTGGTTTCGAGAGCTGCCGGAGCCCCCTCTGACTTCACGTGACACCGGTCGAAGCCGCAATCGGCCGGTGCACGGATTCGGTTCGCTGGTCGCTAACGGCCGGTTACGGACGGCCGGTCACGGACGCTCGACCGCGAGCGCGACGCCCATCCCGCCGCCGATGCACAGCGACGCCAGCCCGCGCTTCGCATCGCGCTTGGCCATCTCGTGCAGCAGCGTCACCAGGATCCGGCAGCCCGACGCGCCGATCGGGTGACCGATCGCGATCGCACCGCCGTTCACGTTCACCTTCGACGTGTCCCAGCCCATCTGCTTGTGCACCGCCAGTGCCTGCGCCGCGAACGCCTCGTTGATCTCCATCAGGTCCAGGTCGCCCGGCGTCCAGCCCGCGCGCTCCAGGCACCGCCGCGATGCCGGCACCGGGCCCATCCCCATCACGCTCGGATCCACGCCCGCGTTCGCGTACGCCTTGATCCGCGCCAGCGGCGTCAGGCCCAGCGCCGCCGCCTTCTGCGCCGACATCACCAGCACCGCCGCCGCGCCGTCGTTCAGACCCGACGCATTCGCCGCCGTCACCGTGCCTTCCTTGGAGAACGCCGGCTTCAGCCCCGCCAGCGATTCCGCCGTCACGCCGTGACGCACGAATTCATCCGTCGCGAACTGCAGCGGCTCGCCCTTGCGTTGCGGAATCGACACCGGCACGATCTCGTCGTTGAAGCGACCGGCCTTCTGCGCCGCTTCCGCCTTGTTC